>NZ_VLKH01000001.1 GCF_007830175.1 Sedimentibacter saalensis
ATTCTTGCTTTTCCAAAGGCTATAACACTGCGAAAATATGAAGTATATTCTTTGCTTACTATGGTATCTTCGTCTATTACTGAAAAAGACACCTTTGGGTTTTTAGCAACTGCATCTATTTTATGTCCTGCCTTTGCTGAATGGAAATAAATTTTCTCATTATAATAGACATAACTAACAGGAACTGCATATGGATAATCATCGTCCCCTAAACATGCCAGAACTCCATTTGTACATCTGCCCATTACAGATATTGTGTCCTCCATTGATAACAATTGCTTGTTTCTTCTCATTTCTCTAAACATTGACTATTTCCTCACTTTCATCCCTATACATTTTGTTTGAATATAATTACTACACAAATGTCTGTGATTTCTCTTATTAAAGCTTTATACAGTTAATCCCTTAATGTTCATGGCTTTTGCTGTTGCCCATGACTGATGTTTAAAAAACAAACAATTGATACATTCAGATGGCTCTAACCAAATCAATTTATGATCCTTCTCTATGCCATTATTTTTCCTAAAATATAAATCTGCAAAGTAAAAAAAACCTATGCCATGCATGTATCTGTAATTTTTTGCTATATGATACATGGACGACCTGCCTATATAATTTCCAACAGTAATCTCATAACCTGTTTCCTCAAGAAATTCTCTTTTTAGGCACATTTCATGGCTTTCGTTGTTTTCGATTCCGCCTCCCGGCAGAAAATAGCCACCTGGTGTCTCAATTGTTGCTATTTTACCCTCACTGCTTATTACAATACCATATACAGCCTTTCTTTGAAAATAATCTGTATTCTCAAGTCTTTCACCAAATGTTATTTCATCAATATTAAAAATTTTTTCCATTTAAGTCCCCCATGACTATTCCAGTACTAAAATTGTCCCGTCACCAAAACAGAATGAACATGGAACCCATCCTACGCCGCCACATTTAGGACATTTAACTTCTGCATAGCTGCCATATCCTCCGTAAGGATCTGTTTTATATTGAAGCGTTGTTCCACCCACACACATGGTGCATTCTTCTTTTCCATTTGAACAATAATGACATGGAATCTCCTTAGGCAAAAGTTCACTGGCATCAGGCAATGTGAAGCCGTCAGGAACGTATTGACCACTTTCTGGCTGTGTACTGTTTCTAAGATATTCAATATACTCATCACTTCTTGTAGGATGATTCAAAGAAAGATAACTGTCATTAAAAGAAGCCTTATAAACATTATTAAATTGGTCTTCAAGCTTTATTGTTCCGGATATTATACCTGTGGTTCTGTCCCATGATTTTACACATAGTTCTGCACTTTCCAATGCATCTCCTAGACTATCCGGAATGGTGTGCTGATCATAGTTTGCAATTCCAAACATAGTGTTGTATGATAAACCTGCATTGAACATTGCATCAGGATTCATAAAAGAAAACCCAGTATCACCCTCCATGGAATAATTTTTTCCTGGTTCAATTCTGTCTGAAATATAAATAATAACGCTGGGCCCGTCTATCATAGACCCGATTTTAACATGCAGTTCTTTTCCCTCATCAAAATAAAAGTTTTCTTCAGGGAAGGTTGAAGTAACAATGTGAACAAATTGTTTTTCATCATAATCAACTAATGCATGACATTCTAAACTGTTTTTGTCAGTTGATTTAGTTGATTTATTGGATGAATCAAAAGCTGAGTCATTAGAGTTAGTGTTTGGAATATCAATGGGATTTTCATTTGTGCCTGCTATTTCAGTATTTGATTGTATAAGAGATATTTCATTATTTTGGATTCTTAATTGTATTATCAGGCACAATTCCTGTAATGTATTTTGTTCTTTGGCCAGAATTTGCTCTTCTTCATCAGACAAATTCACGTAATTTTCTCTTACCCAATCAACAAAAGAAATAGTTAAATCACTAGTACTGGCCTCTTTCATAGTTATTTCATTAAAATAGGATTGAAGCCATTTAAATTCCTGATCAAGACATTCATATTCATTATCAGAAAGCTCAGCTATTGCATAATACATAGATAAAGGGATTGATTCTGAAAAGTCTTGACATGTAATATTGGGTTTTTCGTTATTTGCAATCTCATTTGTTACGTTTTCTTTAGCCCCAACTTCCTGTGTTATGTCAGAAACTATGTTGTCATTTGCTTTTGAACAAGCCGATAAAGACATCATTAAAATCACCATGCACATAAAATTTTTTAAGCGCATACAATCATCCCCTTCAAATATATATTATCTTCGTCTTATTTTTTTAGAAAAACATTTACTTTTAAATATATTGTACCAAATATTTCCTAATAAATCCATCGTCAATTTACCTTCTTGCAATATAGCAAATATGAGCATCTTTGTTTACCATTACTAAATATTTTGAAGCTTATTAGAAATTTCGTTAAATCGTTCATCGGATAAACCAAGTTTTTTCTTAAATATTTCATCTTCTATTCTTGCAATGATTAATTTGCCGGGAGATATCTCCTCAATAATGTTTTTTATCTTCTCAACTGACTCTTCATCATCATTATAACCCTTAATAATAGTTACTTCTAATATAAATTTGCCTTTATACTGCTCTCTGAAAGCTTTCATGTTTGAGATATGCTCTTCGAAAGTATAACCTTCGATTGGGCGCTGTATTTTTTGAAAATCTTCATTAGAACTCACCTTTATCTCACCTATTACTTCATCACACATGTTAGCAATCTTTTCATACTCTGGTCTGTTTAAAATATAACCGTTTGACAGCAGTTTAACAGGAAGCCCTTTACCTTTAATAATATTGATAATATCAATAATTTTTTGATTAACTAAAGCTTCACCTTTTGAGTTAATGAATACCAATTCTGCTTTTGTTCTATCAATCATATTTTCCAACTCAGTCAATGAACTATCCATTTTATCAAATGATTTTTGTGTATCTACCTTATTTTGTGACCTTCCGATAGGACAAAATATGCAGTCAAAGTTACAATACTTTTCCGGAAGTATGTTAACTTCTAGCACCCTTTTCCCGTTTTCTACATAAACATCTTTATAACTGAAAATACCCATAATCTTTATCCTCCTTAAATTACACTATTAATTTTTATGATTATTAATACCAAGAATTGAAGAGTTGCATGTTTTTACTAAATCTTCATGTACCATCTTTTATTAGTGAAATCTGAGTTCGAATTTTAATCTGCTGATATTAATTTTAGACCAACGATTCCAACAACTATTAATGCAATACAAATTATACGCATTACATTAATAGGTTCCTTGAATAAAATAATACCTAAGACTACTGTGCCCACAGTTCCTATACCTGTCCAAATTGCATATGCGTTGCCAAGTGGCAAGCTTTTTAAAGACAATGACAAGAAATAAAAACTTGCAACCATTCCTGCAACAGTTATTGCGCTGGGCAACATTTTTGTAAACCCTTGTGAATATTTTAATCCAATTGCCCAACCTACTTCAAAAAAACCAGCTGTAACCAAATAAATCCACTCCATAAACTTTACCTCCTTAAAATGAGCATAGTATTATCTCATGGCTTTTAACAGAAAACAAAAATAATAAAAAAGCCATAAGAAATATTATTAAAATATCTCCCAGGCTTTTATCCTTCCGTGTACACAATAACTGTGCGCTTTCTCTCGGACCTGCCAGTATAACTGCGGAACCCTAGAAAACTAAAATATAAATTTGTAGTTGCAACTTGTAGCTACTTTAGCACAGCAGTCGATCTAAGTCAACTAAATTTTTATAAATTTCTTTTTATTCCTGCAATATCTATCAAAGTCTTGGATTTGAGTGCTTTACCAATTACTTAAGCCTTATGGCGAATTACTGTCCTCAGTTCTTCCATAAATCCTTCTACTTGGGGTGTTACAACCTTATTGTTGTGTAGTACAACCTGAACTGCCTGCATCTGTGTTAACTCCGGAATCTGAAGTACCTTGATATGTCCCTGCTCTACTGCAGACTGTACCGCATAAAGAGGAAGCAGGGATAAAAATTGCTCTCTTTCAACAAGTCTTTTTGCCATATGAGTGCTTTGCAGTTTAAGAAAAGGCTTTAATTCTATTTGATGTTCAGCCATAATACGTTGAAAGTTAACGCTGTATGGAGCCGATTCCTCCATCAAAACAAACTCTTGTCCAGCCAATTCCTCAAGCTTAATCTCATGTCGCTCCGAAAATGGATGTGAAGGATTGGCAATGACTACAACCGGAATATTAACTGCGTGCCAACATCGCCATTCTGTTTTCGATAAAGGATCATCAATCAGGCATGCCGCATCTAAAATCCCATTTTGTAAACAATCCTTCAAAGTTGCTGTAGCATCAACATCCAGCTCAACTTTTACACGAGGAAAACGTTGATGAAACCTAATAAGAGTGTCCTCCATAAGCAACTCAAAAAGAGACTCAACTACACCGATACGTACAGTACCTCCAAGCTCCTCATCAGACTTTAAAAAGTTTTCCATACGCAATGAAGTGGATACAATTTGTTGCGCATAAGGCAACAATTCTTCACCATACTGAGTCAAAGAAATGTTCTTACCTATCCTGTTAAACAATTGTGCTCCTACTTCCCGCTCCAATTGTTGAATCTGTGCACTGACGTTTGACTGCGAATATCCCAGTTCCCGGCTTGCCTGCGTAAAATTTTGCAGTGCAGCTACCTTTAAAAAAGTATTTAAGTTTCGAATTTCCATCCTGGTCTCCAGCTTTATTTGATAATTACATAATATATTATTACTGCAACCAAATCAATCAAAATTTTTGATTGATTTTATCAAAACCATTTGTTTTACAGATTGATTAATGGGTGATATTATTTGTTTAAAGTGAAGAAAGAAATTTACTTTTCCGTAAACATAATAAAAAGGAGTGGATACAATGGAAGGAACAAAAAAAACACAAACCATCGCTGTGCATGGAGGTGTAAGGAGGGACGATACATTTGGGGCAATTAATCAGCCAATTTACATGACTTCGAACTATCGTATACCGACAGACGGAACTCCTGTGGATTGGAGCGGTACACAAAGCAATATTTATGCCCGAAATCGCAATGTGAACCAGATGGTTTTACAGGATAAACTTTGTGCATTGACCGGTGCTGAAGACTGTGCCATATTTGCAAGCGGCGTGGCTGCATTGACCGGGATTTTTATACCATTTTTGAACTCAGGAGATCATGCAGTTATTTCAGAAGTATGCTACAGTGCAACAAATCTGTTGTTTCGAAAATATCTGCCTGAGAAATATAAAGTTGAAGTTACATTTGTTGACTCAACAGATACAGATTCCGTTCGTGCTGCAATTCGTCCTAACACACGATTGATTCACATAGAAACGCCTGGGAATCCAACAACTGGAATCAGCGATATTAAATCAATTGCAGAGATTGCTCATAATGCTGGTGCTTTACTTTCAGTGGATGCTACCTTTGCTGGTCCAATTTGTATGGTTCCACTGCAGCTGGGAGCAGATCTGGAAATTCACAGTATGACTAAATATATTAACGGTCACGGTGATTCTTTGGGTGGATGTGTATTGGGACGAAAGGAGCTAATAGATCAAGTCAAGGAAATTGCAATGGTTAACTATGGCGGCATCCTAAGTCCATTTAATGCATGGCTGATTGCGCGGGGATTGGTTACAGTTCCAATGAGAATGGCTCAGCACAGCTGTACCGCACTAAATGTCGCTCGTTTTTTGGAAGAAAGTCCAGCTGTTCGTTTCGTGTGGTATCCTGGCTTAGAGAGTCACCCTCAGCACCAACTGGCAAAAGCACTTATGCATAATGAGTATTCTGGCATGATTTCATTTGATCTCAGAGGAGATGAGCAGGTTCATCAGCAGTTCCTCAATGAACTGAAGCTAATTAGCCATGCTGTGTCCTTAGGAGATGTTGAAAGCTTGATTGTTTATTATAATAAAGACAGCGATAAACTTCCGCACTACCCCCAAATTTTCCAAGAGGGTTTTTTCAGGTTCAGCGTAGGTTTGGAGGATGCTGAAGATTTAATAGATGATTTGCAGCATGCCTTTGAATCCTGCAATCTTGTGTAGTCATAGGGGCGGTTTCTCGAGAGAAACCGTCCCTATGACTACTTACAATCTTATTGCTCTCATATTGAAGTTGTGACTTCCACATAAAATGTAGTTTTGTTGTAATTATCGTTTATATTTGCCGGTTATACTTCTATTCTGAAGTAAATCTTTCTTTATTTCATTTCATTACTGTTTAAATAGTCTTGTTATTACTTTTAAATTATTTATCAGCTAAAAACTTTAAGGTTTCTTCAATGAATTCAGCTTGATTAGACAACATTGCAGGGTGCCACCCATGCTCAAAAATACATATATTTCCATGTCCTATATCTTTTATCATTTTTGAATAAGTTTTTCGATAAAAATCCTTATCTACACTAGCAGCAAATTCGTCTTCATTGCTTCCGGTCATTAATATGTCTGCATGCAATTCAGAAAGTGGTTTATGAAAAAATCGGCCAATTGATTTTGCATGCTCAGCAATCGCATTCGTATCATTATCCACAACACTCTCCCAGTCGTCTCCCTGCATAGCTTTATAGAACATTCTTGCCTGGTCGTTTTGTTTTGAGAATTCCCTATCTCTAACAATATTTGAAGTAATCAACTCAAGGGGTATTTCACCTTCGAAGCTGTCAGCAATAACTTTTCTAACACAATCAGGATTTTCTAAAGCAACATTAATAGCAACCAGCGCACCACCGCTGCTTCCTATAAGGAATACATCACTGTATTCTTTTTGTCTCAAGAATTCAATCACTTGTTTGGACTCTTCATACCATAAATCCACAGGAAAGCATTGCAGCCTATCTGATTTCCCATGCCCTAAAAAATCAAATAGTATTACTTTGTACTCACAGGCATATTTTTCAACTATGCTAAGAAACATATTTGAAGATGCTGTATTTCCATGTAAAAACAATAACGTCTTACCTGTTCCAATTTCTTCATAAAATATATTTTTAGATTGATATTTAAAATATGACATAGTACCCCCTAATTTAATTAATTCAAATACTTTTAGTTCTCCCATAAAACTTTTTAGATTTTAATTATATAACAATATACCATTAAAATATCATAAATATTCTAATGGTATATTATTAGGTTAATATATAATTGCCAAAGTGGTATCTCTATGGCGCGGGACTTGCCACCTTATGCAGTTATTTTTTCTTAACAGGAATCCAGATTTCACTGTAGTAGTTTTCATCCTGACTGCCTTGCGGATAATCAGCTACATCAGTATACATTTCAATATTGTAGCCTGCTGCAATTTCATAATCCTTGCAATTAGGAAGCCACTCTGAGAAGATTTTTTTGTTCGTATCCTGAAGAGATTTCGGCATTGCACCCTTGCATGCAAAAACAGCCCATGTGTGTTTAGGAATAATCTTAGTAACAAAATCTTTAGGTATTTCCATAGATGGATTGTAATTGTCTGCAATCAAGTATTCGAACTCATTTGAACCCATGCTTTCATCTATACATACTCCATACATTCCGCAAACATATTTCCCTTTACCAGTTTGATAATGTTCTGTCCAGAACTGCGGTATTTCCTTAGTTGCATTTTCGTAATTGAAAGTTTTTGATACCCCCATTACAGTAAACGAATCTTTTTCAACAATTTTGTAATCCATAATATAACCACCTTCCAACATAAATTTGATTTTCAGCGGAGCAAAAGATCTAATCATTGCCCCGTCCCTTCGAACAGCAGTAGGTGTAACTCCATGAAATCTGGTAAAAGCTTTTGTGAAACTATCCGGTGAATCGTATCCATACTTCAGTGCAATATCAATGATTTTTTCATTAGTGGCAACAAGCTCACTGCCGGCAATAGCAAGCCTGCGTTGTCTGATATACTCTCCAACTGTAAAACCACAAAGCATTGCAAATCCTTTCTGAAAATAGAAAGGAGACATAAATACTTTTCTTGCAATATTTTCTATTGCAATTTCTTCTGTGATATTTTCCTCAATATAGTTGATAGCTTCTCCGATTCCCTCAATCCACTCCATATCATCACCCCTGTCTGTATAACTATCTTAACTCTTTTCAAAAATTATTTCCCGACTTTTTGTGTTCTGTTTTGTCTGAATGGTCACTGAGAACTACTTTCTGACCATTATTTTTTAGTTCTGTTCTCTGGAAATTGTAAATTATTGATTTGTCACAAAGAATCGCCCTTCGTTCCATTTACACAGAATAAATTATATTCTTGGAACACAGCTCATTATGGCTAGTTTATTAATAAAAATTATTTTATCTTTTGTATTTGCCAGTTATACTTCCCTGCTGAATGATATGTCCACTCATAGTTTCAATTAAATCTTTCTTTTTTGCATGGCTGTCCAAATTTAAGAAACAATCAAGTGCATAAAAGTTAAAAATATATCTATGTGTATTCCTGACAAAGACTGGCTGCTTCGGCCCTCTATACCTGTTCCTACCATAAGCAACCCCCTGAATTGCATTATTCAACAAAGATACTGACGAACCGTACGGTATATTTTCAGGGATTTTATCTGTTTTAGGGATATTCCATATTAACCAGTGGTTAAGAGCTTTTCTTAAAGGAATGTCCAAATCGTCCATAATAATGGCAATAGATACTACATTATCACTAAGATTTAATAATTGAAACTCTGGAGAAATATCTACATCAAAACCAGTATGCTTCTTGGGCATGTATCCATTATTTATAAATGATGGACTTATTATTTCCATTTCTTTCATATTGCTACTTCCTTTCAGCCTTCCATAGATTTTTCTATAGCTGACTTCACAACAAGATTTATTCAGCTATATAAAGAACACAATTATGTAAATGCCATGAAGTAAGTTTCTTTTAACATAACAATATACCTTTAAAATATCTAAGTCAATAAATATTCTAAAGGTAATTTGCTATGTGGCACCTTAAGTTACCTTAAGTTTGATCTGCCAGAGAGAACCGTCCCCTATGACTTACCTATGACTTATCAATTATATATCTGTCTAATTTTGCTCTGAAATACCAACCTATGAAAATCATTGTTATACCAATAATAATAGCTGCTGTTCTTCTCACAGAATCTGGAGAATATAAGGTGGACAACAAAATACCTGTTCCTGCTCCTTCAAAAAAATCACTAGCCCTCTTTTCTCTGCGAACTAACTTCTCTCGGTTTAGAGAAGAAATTATATTGTTATCAGCCTTTTCGCGGAAGACCTCATCACTGAGTCTCTCTCCGCTTAAAAATTCATTAATACTGATTCCAAGTTCTTCACACAAGAATTGCATTAAAGATATATCTGGCATATAGTTGCCATTTTCCCATCGAGAGATGGTTTTGTTTGTCACCCCAAGTTTTTCACCAAGCTCTGCCTGTGTCATTTCTTTTTCTTTTCGGAGTTCAGCAATAAATTCGCCAATTTTTTGTTGATTCAAATTATCCCTCCTTTCTATGAAAATGGTAGCATTTAAAGATGTCCTTGTATTTACCATAAATAGCGAATGGTCATATTTACGTCACTTTCTACCCATTAACTTATATATCCCCTATAGATGATATTAAAAGTTTATCATCCGGCAATAAAAAAAGAAATTACTTTATTTGAATACTAAAATAATTTCTTATATGTGTTAAATTTTCTGCTGAACTAATTACTAACTGGCAATGATTTCATTTAATTCTTTAAGTCTGTTTTCAGGATAATTATTTATGATAATAAGTTCGTAACTTTTTTTCCCAGATATAAAATTAATATTTGAATTAATAAAATTTAAATTCTTATACTCGAAAATTGTAAAAGAAATATTTATATATTTGATTGCAGCTATAACATTGTTTAAATTAAACTTTAGTACATTGGTGTTTTCTGTATGTGTGACCTGATAAGGCATAGCTTTTACAAGCTCTTTGAAATTTTTATAATATTTTATTATTATATTGAAAAACCCAACAGATACTAAGAACATTAAAATTTGAGTAATATAAAGGGAAGCTGCATTTGTCGAATTTGACATAGCATACAGCATTATAAATGGTTTAACCGATATTCCAGCAAAAATAGCAGTAGCTATACCAACTTTAACTCCAAAAACCATTACTGAAATAAATATTGGAATGTATAGGAGCTGTACTGTTAAGACTGTATTTCCGTAATGATTAATAATACTTAAGCAAAAAATGATTAGAAAAATAATTACCATTCCCCAAGCAGTGTGTATGGAATTATTTTTCTCTGACGACTGCGATGAAGATGAATAGTACTGACTGTTTTCCATTTAATCTCCTAGTTTTTACCCCACACCCAATTAGATTAATTCGAAATAATAAATTTAAAGTTTAGGGTACAAGCAGAAATTTTTTTAAAATTTTTTATATTTTTAATTTATACAGTCAATATTGTCTGAAAAATCATGCTTTCATGCAGTAAAATAACTAATAAAAGCCTCCCATTAAGAGCCGCAATTGCATAAGTTAACATACTCTTTAAGCTCTCTCCTGCCACAAACAAGTTCTACGACAAGCTCTTCATAAGTATAGTCAAAAACAGGTATGTCCCCTGATAGTTTAAAGCCTAACACGTCTTTCCATATAACTACAGCTCTGGTTATAGGCTTAAGGGCTAATAAAGCCTTCTGCATACTTATTATATTATCATCACTGTATGATTTAGGCATTTTAAGAAAAATTTTTACTAACTCTAAAATTGTCAATTGCAGCATGCTTGCTGAAACTTTATTATCTGCGTTCAATTGTTCTACAGTATTAGTTATTGCAAGTTCAGCTATTTCTTCCGCAATTTTTTCTTCTCCGGTTAACATATAAGCAACGGTATATACTTTTTTAAAATATGCTTCAATATCCATTACTCCACCTGCCTTACTATTAAATATTCATTATACTTTAAATCTATATCCGGCTCCCCAGACAGTTTCAATATATTGACGTCTGTCAGGAGTTGTTTCAATCTTTTCTCTTATTCTTGCAATATGCACAGTTATGGTAGAGGCGTCAGATAAAGAGTCATAACCCCAAACCCTTTCAAACAACTCTTCTTTATCAAAAACCCTGTTAGGATTTTCTGCCAGAAAAACCAGCAGGTCAAACTCCTTTTGGGTTAAGATAACTTCATTATCATCTATGTAAACCCTTCGGTCCTGCTTATCGATAGATAAAGCTCCGACTATTATCAGCTTCTTATTAGAATTGGGGACCTGTTTTAACTTTTCATATGTTTTTATGTGGCTGTTCACCCGCGCTACCAGTTCACCCATACCAAAAGGTTTAGTTATGTAATCATCGGCTCCAAGGTTTAACCCTTTAATCTTAAATGTTTCATCAGATTTTGCAGACACAATCAGCACTGGTATTTGTTTTGAATCAGCTATCTCTCTTAATATATCAAAACCATGCTTTTGAGGAAGCATTAAATCTAAAATAACTAAATCAAAACATTCATTTTTAATATGTTCAAGACCAGAGATACCGTCAAAAGCACATAGTACTTCATAGCCGCTCATTTCTAAATAATCTTTTTGAAGTTCTGATATGCTTATATCATCTTCAATAATTAAAATCTTTTTCATATTATCACTCCCTCGTCTCTAACCTTTTTTAATGAAATAATAATCGAGGCTCCATGACCAATTTCACTGACTGCCCAAATTCGTCCGTCTAAACCCTCTACAATCTGCTTTGCTATTGCCAGTCCCAGTCCACTTGAGCCCTTAACTTCTCTGGCAGTGTCGGCTCTATAAAATCTATCAAAAATATGCGGAAGATCATGTTCACTGATTCCTTTTCCATTATCCTTAAATTCTATTATGACTGAGGAATTAGTTTCTCTTAATATGATTCTTAGCTGACCTTCATGCTTTTCAATGTTTCTTTTGGCATTGTCCATAATGTTTTGTACAACTCGCTTAAATTTTGTAACATCCATAGTAACAAAATATGAAGTTGAAAGATTATTCTCAAATATTAATCGTTTATTTTCACGGTTGAATTCTTCTGAACATTCTTCAATACAGCTGTCCATGTATTTTATAATATCTACCTTATCCTTCTCAAATGTCATCTGATTTAAATCCAGCTTGGAATATAACAATAAATCTTCAATCATTGTATTTATCATCTTTGTTTTTTCAATAGCATTTGATAAGTAATATTTTTTCTTTTCATCAGTGTCTGCAACACCGTCCAGAACACCATCTATATATCCCCTTATGGATGTTACTGGAGTTTTAAGATCATGAGATATGCTTGATATTAAAAACTTTCTGTTTTCATCAACTTTTTGCTGATAATATATTGAATTCTTAAGCTGAAGACGCAACTGTTCAATAGCAACTCCAAGCTCTCTCACTTCCCCATAGCCCTTTTCCGTGATTGCTGTCTCAAGCTCACCGATTCTAAGCTTCTCAGTTTCCTTTTTCAAATCAGTAATTGGAATTATTATGTTTTTAAGGTTTTGTTTCTGAACAATTATGCTTGCTATAACAAAGATTATTAAAAATGTAATAATAACAAAGGTTATAAAGGATCTATAATAATCACCAACACATATAACTTCATTAAGTGTTATTATTCTATAAGTAACTCCATCCTGCTTAATAAAATTCTCTTCACTTATGCTGTATCTTTTATTCTCATATTCATAATAATCATTATCAACACTTAGATTCATTAACACTTCTTTAATCTGCAGCATAGTAAAATCTTCGCTGTTATATACAATATTATCATCCTCAATTACAACAACAGCCGTTTGACCAACACCACTGGTTGCATGAGATTCATTTAATATGTTGTAAAAATAGTCATAGGCAAATCCAAAGCAGCCGGTAATAACTATTGTACCTATTAGAATTAATATGCTTTGTGTTAAAAATCTTTGTTTTAAATTCATAATATCATCCTAAATATCTTTTTTTTCAAACAAATAATAACCTGCTGCAAATAACATTAAACCGTAACCCAGCAAAATAAGAAATATTCTGAAAATCTTTCCAACATTAATATAGCTTCCTAAAATCAGCTTGTACCAGTCAAATGAAGAAGTAAACAAAAAACTCTTAATTTGAGGGAAAGCCACACTTAATCCAACAAACACCAGGAACACAAAAATTGAAAACATAAAGGCACTTGTTGTACCCCTTGAAAAATTAGAAATCAAAACAACTGTCAATGCAAAGATAAAAATGGGCAAGAATGCCATTATGTAAGATATTATTATTCTTAAAGGATTTGAAATCCCTCCATTTAGAAATAATGAAAATAAAAAAGATAAAACAGCAACTACAATAAGATTGCTGGCTATAAATGTAGCAATAGCAAGAATTTTACCCAAAAATACATTAAGTCTTGAAGCAGGACCAGTGAGGGTAAATTTAATGGTATGATCAGCAAATTCACCTGCAAACATATCTATACAAATAAATGCAGTAAAAAGCGGGAAAAGTGAGTAGCTTAAAATTGTCAAAACCATAACCGAAAATTCTGAACTACCTGTTACACTTACTCCTGCAAAGTTATTCAAGGAATATACCACAATTGCTGCAACAATAACAGACAGCAACAAGAATATCAATGATGTACAGATTTTTTTCTTTTTTGAGATTTTAAACATTTCATTTATATAGACTGCTTTAATAATTTGCATTTAAATCTACCTCGCTTAAATAATAGTTTTCCAAGGAAGAATAGTTTTTTAGAATATTACTGGTCTTTTCAACACTTATGAGTTTCCCCCCATATAAAATTCCAACTTTATCACATGTAAGCTCTATGTCGTGAATTAAATGGCTGGAAATAAAAAATGTTGTTTTATTCTTTTTTGACAAGTTAATTATTAATTCCCTCATTTCAACCATTCCTTCAACATCCAGACCATTAAAAGGTTCATCCAAAATTATAATTTTAGGATTTGACAAAATTGCCATGGCTATACCAAGTCTTTGTTTCATTCCAAGGGAATAATTCTTTATTTTTTCATTTTTATATTTAATAAGTCCGGTGATTTCAAGGCACTCATCAATTCGTGTTCCATTAACTTCATTATGAAATCTGCCGCATAACTGCATGTTTTCATAAGCAGACAGATAAGAAAATGGAGTTACATTTTCTACAATGCATCCAATGTCTTTCATAGCATTTTCATATTCATTAGAAATACTGTAACCGTTTATTTTAACATCGCCCTTATCAGCTTTCATAAGGCCGACCATAATTTTCATGGTAGTGGTTTTTCCAGCTCCGTTAGGTCCTAAAAATCCGAAAATTTCTCCACGTTCAATTTCTAAATTAAGGCGCTGTATGCCGCGATTGTTTTTATATATCTTTGACAAGTCTTCAATTACAATTGCTTTATCCAATATTTCTCCTCCTTTAAAGCTTTACGGTGCAAAAGCCAAGGCTTTTGCACCTTGGCTTACTCAAATATCCTTACAAAGTTACTGTCAAATTCATCATCATAATTGGAATAAGAATACCCACCGTTTTCTTCATCTATTTCAACATCAAATGATACGTTAATGTTTTGTTGTCCGTTTTGATGGATAATTCCGGTTTTCTTTTCACCATTTTCATTTAAATAATGCAGCTTTGTAAAATAGATTGACTCATCATAATTGGAATAAAAGTCAAAGCTTCTGATACTTTCAGCTTTATACCCCTCATTATACACTTCATAATATTTGCCTTTTATATTGCCATCTTTAACAGAAGTGATTTCTATGAATCTTTCTCCAATCTTTTCAAATGAGTTGCCTTTTGTTTCTACAATATCATTTTTGTATTTACCGATATATTTGCTGTCAAATTCATAACCTTCTTTGTTATATGTAACTTCATGACCAACTAAATTTGGAGCTGCAACAACTGTGTTGTTAATATCCTTTATGTCAATTGAAAAATCCAGAGAGTATATGTGTTCAATGCCTTCGTTATCCTTTGCAGATATACTTGCAGTAAAAATACCACTTTCTATAATGCCATCTTCATTTTCAACTGCCTTACCGGAAGCATTTACCAGGTATATGTTTGATTTAGGACTTGGAATATTCAGTCTCTTGGCATTCCACTCATCAAGAATTGCATACTTGAAGGCAAATGATGATATGGCATTTGCAAGGGGAGGAATTTGCGTGTCTGATAAATTTCCAATATACATTTTCTTTCCGCCTGATTCTTCCAATTGGATTATATCCTGTAAGTTTCCTACAAATGCATCAAGAATCTTTTCAGCATCCTTGACCTGTTCTTCTTCAAAAGGATTATCAATTATTTTTCTGTCATTATTATTTTTTCTTTTTTCTACAACTGTGTATGAATCATCCTCAGCATTATTGTATATGCTTTGGTTTATATCATTGTACCTGTAGCTTTCAGTTATTTTTCCTTTATTTAAAGTTCTTTCGCTCATTTCTTCGGCCTGATTTGAAACATCTATTTTAATATTATTAGTTGATTCTGAAATAACTTTACCATCAACTTTAACAGACACTATCATATCAGCACTGAAGTTATCAACTTCACCGGTCAATTTTGTCATAGTTGACTTTACAGAGTTTTTCAAGCTGTTAAATCCTGATCCAAGCATTGTATCAGCAAATGCTGTCGCTGTTAAAATCATAGCCCCGAGGACAAACGCACATACCGTAGCTGTTTTTTTGCTAAACTTCATTATTCTAAACCCTCCTATAAAACTATTTACTACCATAGCTTAAGCATCTTTGTAGTACAATTATATAATACATTATAGGTCTTGAATAACTATAAACTAGTTATTAACAATTTATTAAATCTTTTAGCCAATTAGAATTCCGTATCGAAACGCATTTAGAAATCATAGCAAAAAGCTGCTTGCTTTTTAACTTGATGACAAAGTCTCATTTGACCGTGTCATCTGAGGGCGTGGTCCGAAGAACCCATCTTTTCAACATTTTTAAGAACCGTCTCCTCAGCCTTTGGTAACCATAAGGGACGGTTTACGATAACCGTCCCTTATGCTATAATTACAGCTTATCAACGCTCCCATCCATAATATATGGCAAACGTTGCCTAATCTTATCAAAAGACCAATCCCACCATTGCAATTGCTGTAATTTTTTAATTGTCTCTTCATCAAAACGCTTTTTGATTTCTTTTGCAGGAATGCCACCAACAACTGTATATGGAGCTACATCCTTTGTTACAACTGCTCTAGCTCCTATAATTGCTCCATCGCCAATATTAACTCCTGATAGGATAACTGCTTCATATCCTATCCAAACATCATTACCGATTACAATATCACCCTTATTATCCCAAGCAGAAATAACATGTTTTTTATCTAAATTCCATTCTTCAAAAAAAATCGGAAATGGATAAGTTGAAAGTGATTTAAGAGTGTGGTTTGCACTGGTAAAAATAAACTTTGCTCCACAAGCTATGGAACAAAACTTTCCAATAATCAATCTGTCTTTATTGATAGGATAGTGATATAATACATTATTCACTTCAAAAAGCGTAGGATCAGAAACAAAATCATTATAAATTGTATAATCGTCAACTACGATATTGGGATTTGTAATTACACCTTTCAAATATACTGTTTCAAAGTCATTGGTTCTCGGATATATTTTTTTATCTGGAATAGCCATAAAAACCTCCTAAGTTATATTTTTATTTAACTATTCCAGTAATTACAATGCATATTTTCACCTTATCACCTACCTGATTAATATAATTCAATCATAGTTAATATCAACTTTTAAATTTAGTATATATAAAAATTATTTCAGGTCAATCTTTTATATTTATTATAATCTAAATATATAAAGTTGTTAACTTTAATTAATTGTATGCATGTACTTTTCTGACTCATACCATGGCACGGTAAAAGAAGTTCCTTTTGCACAAAATACAGATGTTGAAGTATTTTCCACATCTCTTTCTTTATCATAGCCTATTCTTAAAATCACATCATTTGCATTTTCACACACATCGTATCCATCGTACATTAAACTTATGCTTCCGGTTCCCTTTGTAAATGAAATAAGTTCAACGCTGTAATCCATAAATGATTCCACAGGACCTCTGCCTTTTATATAAACATTTCCACAATTAAGAACAGGTGCTTCACAAATGCCCCTTAATTTTTGTATATCAGACATTATTCTTCCCATATATGTTTCTTCTGCATAAATTTCAAAGCTGTAAAACGGCTCCAACAAAATAGATTCTGCTTTTTCCAGCCCCTGTCTGATCGCTCTGTATGTAGCTTCTCTGAAATCACCGCCTACAGTATGTTTTATATGAGCTCGGCCGTCCCTTAAAACAACTTTTATATCTGTAATTGGCGACCCGGTTAAAATACCCTTGTGAACTTTTTCAAACACATGATTTTCTATTGTATTTTGATAATTTAATATTAAATTGTCAACATGGCATTGACTTTCATATGTAAGGCCGCTACCACGGGAAGTTGGTTCCAGTGTTAGCTTAACTTCTGCATAATGGCGAAGTGGTTCAAAGTGACCATAGCCCGTTACTGCTGATTTAATTGTTTCTTTATATTCAACCTGAGGTTTTTCAAAACTGACCGATATTCCGAATCTGGATTTTATAACCTGCTCTAATATTTCCAGTTGAATTTTACCCATTACACTGATTAAAATATTCTCTGTTTCTTTTATGAAAGCAACCGATAACATAGGATCTTCAGATTCTAAAATATGTAGCTTTTCCATCAATATTGTGACATCTGTTTTATCTAATATGTTTACTTTAGACTTCAGAGCAGCGGTTAAGTGAAAATTACTCACTCCGTCTATTGTTGTTTCGCCTGATACTATCACTGTGCCGCATATTGGGGATTTTAGACCTACAACAGCAAATACATCTCCGGCTAGTATTTCATTTTTATTTTCAAACTTTTTACCGTTATATACTCTTATTTCATTTACTTTTTCTGAAGATGAAGCTTCACCTTTTATAAATGTAAATTCATCCTTTATTCGCAGCTTCCCTGACAATGCTTTTATAAATGTGAGTCGCATTCCTTTTTCGTCGTGACGTATTTTATAAACTTTTCCAATAAAATAATTGTCTTCTTTTTCTTCATATTCCGTTTTAGAAAGGCTTGAAAACACATCTAAAAAATTTTGAATTCCAATCCCCTTTAAAGCTGAACCCGTCATTAAAGGAAAGCAAAGTCTCTTTTTTATTATGTTGATAACAGTCTCTAATAAATCCTCTGCACTGTAATCATCCTGCAAATAAGAATCTAAAAAATCTTCGTCTCTGTCTGCTGCAAATTCAGCTGTTTGTTGATTAATTATATCATCGGCTGAATTTAAATATAGTATGTCACCAGTAAGCTTATTTTTAACATCATCTGTAATTGCTTGTAAATTAAAACTTTCTATGTCACATTTATTAATAAAAATAAAAACAGGAATATTGTATGAGCTCAACAGCTTAAATAATGTTGTTGTGTGAGCCTGTACCCCTGAGCTTCCGCTTATGATTAAAATGGCATAATCAAGAGCAGACATGGACCGCTCAGTTTCTGCGGAGAAATCCATATGCCCGGGAGTATCTATTATATAGTAGGTATCATTGTTGTATTGAAAAACACCTTGATCGGCAAAAATTGTAATTCCTCTGTTTTGTTCTATTTCATTAGTATCCATGCTTGAAGTTTTATGATCAACTCTTCCAAGATTTCTTATACTGCCTGTATTATAAAGAAGTTGTTCAGTGAAGGTAGTCTTCCCTGCATCCACATGAGCAAAAATTCCAATTGTTTTTTTCATATTAACTCCATAATTATTTTTCACACCTGACTTGTCATCCTGAGCGATAGCGAAGGATCTCATTTTTGTTAAAAATATGAGATTCTTCGGGCTATGCCCTCAGAATGACAGTGAATAAGTGTATAGGTTTTTCAGTCCCGAACCGTCCATATGATTACGCACTTATTGTCTTTCTCTTCCATCCATGAGTTTTATATACCCACAAACCATAAAGGCATATTATAAAGTTGCTGAAGCTCATTGAAAACCAGATGCCGGATGGTCCAAAATTATAAAAACTTTTAAAAATCAATATCATGGGCAATCTGACAAACCACAATCTTCCTACCTCCATGGCCATGGAATATTTTGTATTTCCCGAGCCTTGGAATATTCCCTGAAAAACGCTGAACATCCCCATCAATGGCATTGAAAAGGCAACATACTTCATGTAAGTTATACTTTGAATAATTACTTCCGGCTCATCCTTGGATTGAATAAAAAAATTCACTATTGGTTTGTTGAAAACAAATATTAATACTCCGCCGATAATACCAATAAATAAGGCAATTTTTGAGGCTTTTATAAAACTTTCTGTGGCTCTGTGAAGCTGATTAGATCCCAGATTCTGACCTACAACTGCTGTCAGAGCTGCTCCAACTCCCATTGCAGGCTGCATTACAAGACTAGTTACTCTGTTAACCATACCAAAAGCAGCCATTGTAGCAGTTCCATAGGATACAATAAAGCCATTTAAGAACATAAATCCAATGGAGGCGCCTATTTGCCCAATAGAAGCCGGCAGTCCGACTCTCACAATTTCCTTGAGTATTTTTTTATTAAATTTAAATCCTTTGAAATCCGGTTTTAAATCATAATCTTCATTAAAGATAAATTTAATACCAAACAGCGCCAATACAACCCTTGATAGCACCGTTGCCCATGCCGCTCCTGCTATACCCATATTAAATGTAAATATAAACACCGGATCCAATACAACATTTATAAAAGCAGATATGGCACTTAATATTGTCGGGGTTACCGTGTTTCCCTGTGCATTCATTATTGAATTTATATTGAAATATAAAAACATAAACGGCAAATCAAAAAATGATATTCTAAGGTAAGTATTTGCCAAATCAGCAAAATTACCTTCTCCACCCATAAGCTTAACTATATACGGGCTTGTAACAACACCAACTATCATAAATACAAGTGATAACAAAAATGATGATACCATTAGTTGAGCCGTATATTCTCTGGCTTCTTTATATTTACCTGCCCCCAGCAACTGGGAAAGAAGTGATGTTCCTGCTACCGACAGTCCAATTCCCAATGCAACAAATAGAAAATTTATGGGCCAAACAAAAGAGGTTGCTGCAAAGTGAACAGAAGAAATCTTACTGACCCAAATTCCATCCACCAAATTATATAATGTTTGTATTATACTATTTATCATAATGGGGATAGATAAGGTTAACAATACCTTGTACATATCCCCATTTTGTATTAATTCTGTTTTATCCTGCTTCATTATAGTCACCCCTCATTTTAATTAAGACCATAAGAATATTATATCAAATAGATTGAAGATGTACAGCTCGAAAAGAGTAATATCATCTTTTATTCCGTCTTTATATTGAATTATTTTAAAAAACACACGGAAAATAAAGACAGCTATTTACCTGACAAAAATTATCCTCTTGTTTTTTCAGAATCTGTCAATTATAATCAAATCCATACAAATTAGATACAGACGATCATTGATAGTTTTATGTTAATAGTGATAAAAATTAAAAGTGTAATGCTTAAATAAGTTAGAAAGGATAATTAAAATGAAAAAAATATATGTTATTCATGAAAATGACGAATGGGTAGTGCCCCTAAGAATAGAATTTGAAAAATTAAACCTCCCTTATGAAGAGTGGTTCCTGAATAAAGGAACGCTGGACTTATCACAAGCTCCACCGGAAGGAGTCTTCTATAACAGAATGAGTGCCTCTTCTCATACAAGAGACCACAGATATGCTGCAGAATTTACGGGAGCTGTTCTTTCCTGGCTTGAAGCTCACGGCAGAAGAGTTGTAAACAACAGTAACGCACTGAAGCTTGAAGTCAGCAAGGTAGCTCAATATGTTTCCTTAAACACATTTGGCATACGTACACCTAAAACAATTGCAGCTGTAGGAAAAGAGGAAATTATTAAAGCTGCAAAAGAATTCCAGGGAGATTTTATAACAAAGCACAACAGAGCTGGAAAAGGACTTGGCGTACAAAAGTTTGCGAATATAGAAGCTCTTGAAAAATATGTATATGGTTCTGATTTTGAAGAACCTGTTGACGGCATAACCTTAATTCAGCAGTACATTGATTCACCTTCTCCATTTATAGTCAGAAACGAATTTATAGGCGGAAAATACTATTACTCCGTACAGGTAAATACTTCTGAGGGTTTCCAGCTTTGTCCTGCCGATGCCTGCCAGATAGGAGATGCTTTCTGCCCTGTGGGAGAAAGCGTAACTTCAAAGTTTACTGTACTTGAAAACTTTGAAAACCCTATTTTTGAAAAGTACCAGAAATTCCTGGCTGCAAACGGAATTGAGATTGCAGGAATTGAAATGATAACTGACAAAGAAGGCCAAATCTATACTTATGATGTAAATACTAACACTAACTATAATTCTGAAGCCGAAAGTAAAGCCGGAGTTTCCGGAATGGGTGCCATCGCTAAATTTTTAGGCGAAGAATTAGGAAAATTACAATAAAAAATTAAGAAGACAATGCATCAGTATTTATCGGAATACTAAAGCCTACCAGTTTGATTGGAATGATGGATAATGATGAATTATCGAGTATTGCAGTTGAAGTTGAGAAAGAATTAAAGTCTTCTATAGACGAAGCTAAGTAGCTATTATGTAATCAAAAAACGGGACAATTGCATTAGTGATTATTATCGTGTCATTCTGAGGGCTTTAGCCCGAAGAATCTCATCATTTCAACATATGAGATCCTTCGCTTGCGCTCAGGATGACAGAAAATGTACTTAATGCAACAGCCCCATTGTTAATCCGTGCTATTTTTTTGCATTTTTGAAATTTTCCTTCTATCTTTCATACCCTGACTTACTCCTCCACTGCAATGTAAATATTGACTGTTGAATTTGTGCCGTCATAAGCTACATATTCTTCAAAATCAGCCGTGTAGATGCGCTTTAAATCCATCTGCCAAATCTGAGCCCATGCATTTGCAACATCTTTTACCATATCTCCAACAATTTGAAACTTTGCATATCTTCCTTTTGGAATTATAAGTGAAATTAATCCTTCATTCTCACTGAATTCTGAAACTTCTGCACCCACTGTCACCTGATACGTTTCGCCCTTGTAGTCAGAATAAATTCCATATGCATAGTCGCTTACCTTTGCTTCGATCTTTTCACAAACATTTCCCTGATAAAACTGCTGCCACAGCCCTCCGATAACCGTCTGCATATCAGGCTCCATATTTCCTGTTCTTGCAGCCACACCAACAACTTTCTTTTCTCCCAGTGTTACAATTTCATAATTCATTTGTTTCCTCCTATATTCAATCTTCATTACCATAGGAGTATAACATTCATAATATGACAAGGTGTGTCTTATTATAAAATATTTTTCTTCATTCATATATTAAAATCATCTTTTCAATCTGTTCTCTGACTTTTTCCTGTAACCATGCTGGTTCAAGTACCTTAGCATAAGCTCCTAATGACAAAATATAATTTATGATTGCACTTTCATCATTTGCATCAAACTCAGTAATCATACTTCCATCTTCTAGAATGACCCCATGTGGAAGTTCCTCAAGAACACGATACAACTGCTGTTTATGTACCTGAATTTTTATATGAATAACCTCTTTGCTCTGTTCAAACAGTTCATTCAGCACTCGTCCAACCGGAATAGGTGTAAATGATTCGTGTGTAACAAATAAATCCGCAATTCGCTTTAACTTAAAAAACCTGTAATCATTTCGCAATAAACAAAATCCATATACATACCAGGCAAATCCCCGAAAACACAATTTTAATGGTTTCACTTTTCTGTCACTGCATTCCACATGACTTGCTGCATATTTTATATCTATTATTCGATGCTTTAATATTGCTTCTTTGATTTGCTTAAAATATGTTTCTTCTTTACCAGGCTCACCCCATCTTGAAAATTCAATCTCGATCCAATCCTGAGTATCTGCGCCGAATAGACTGCTTAATTTGTTAAGGACCTCTTTTTCTTCGCCATATCCGGTTTCCTTTATTGCCTGAAGTGACGAAAGAATTTGACTGCGTTCATCATCTGTGAGAACAGTTTTATCCAAAACAAAATCCGAAAGAAGGCTAATGCCTCCTCCCTTTCCCTTATTTGCATACACAGGCACACCTGCTATGGAAAGCTTATCAATATCACGCATAATGGTTCGTGTAGAACACTCAAATTTTTCTGCCAGTTCACCACATGTAACAGTTTCCTGATTCATCAGTGTATATACAATCTGAAATAATCTGTCTACCATATAACCTCCACATGAATTTGCTAAATCATTTATTTTTCAACATTAGTCTACTAAATCTATCCTCGAAATTAAGGTTCTATATCACTTTTATTTGATAACAGCTTATCCAGATATATGGACTTGAACTGTTTACTGTCCATCATCTGTTTTAGAGGCTTTTTTCTATATTTGATAATATTATTCTAAAACGTGTTACTAAGTAAGTCAATTTATTCATCAATTATATTTCACATAATAATATTAGTCTTTCTACCACTACTGCATAAGGGAAATTTTCGTACTTGTTGCAATAAATTATTATAAATATATATTGCAATTGTCCTATAGATGTGTTAATATTGTAAAAATAGAATAATTGAATGTCTTTAAACAAGTCCTGAGAGGCTGGCAAGATAAACATTATGAGTTTCACATAATTATTAGACAAGTGTGACTTCTTGCTGGAGCAAGAAGTCTTTTTTATTGACTTTCAAGTAAATTCTGTGCGCATCACCTTTAAATTAGTCCGGTGAGGCTGAGAAGGGGAAAAGAGTAAACTCTTCTCCTCAATTTAAAAAATTAAGGAGACTTTATCATGACAGAAAAAGTATTAAAGAAAATGGAAGTTGAAACTTCAAAAACCACTGATTGGATGGCTTTATTAAAGAAAGTGATTCTTGCGCTTCAGCATCTTATTGCAATGTTTGGCGCTACAGTGTTGGTACCTGTTCTTACAGGATTAAATGCATCTGTTGCGTTGGTTTCTGCAGGATTAGGCACCCTTGTATTTCATGCAGTAACAAAGAAAAAGGTTCCTGTTTTCTTAGGTTCTTCATTTGCCTTCATCGGTGGAATATTAGCAGTTAAAGAAGCACACAACGGTGATCTGGCATATGCCCAGGGCGGTATAATAGTTGCAGGTCTCATATATGTATTAATGTCTTTTGTAATCAGAAAAATCGGGATAGATTTTATAAAAAAATATCTTCCATCCCATGTTATAGGACCAATGATAATTGTCATAGGCTTAAACCTTGTTCCGACAGCTTTTGGTATGGCCAGCGGAAACTTTGTACTTGCTGCAATAACTCTTGGTACTGCACTTGCTATCAACTTCTTTGGTAAAGGCTTTTTCAAACAGCTTTCAATATTAACTGCCGTAGTTGTTGGTTATACAGTAGCACGCCTACTTGGACAAGTAGACCCTTCTTCATTTGTAAACGCACCTCTGCTTGCAATTCCTGCATTCACGCTTCCAAAGTTCAGTGTACCTGCAGTAGCAGTTCTTGCTCCGGTAGTACTTGCGGTATTCATGGAGCATGTTGGTGATATCACTACAAACGGACAGGTTGTAGGCCAGGATTTCATAAAAGATCCCGGACTTAACAGAACTCTTCTTGGAGATGGACTTGCTACGTTATTAGCCGGCTGTATAGGCGGACCTGCCAATACAACATATGGTGAAAATACAGGAGTTCTGGCAATAACAAAGAACTATGACCCTTCAACATTGAGACTGGCTGCAGTATTTGCAATCATTCTTGGATTCGTAGCCAAAATTGGTGGTTTCCTTGGAACTATACCTACACCGGTTATGGGCGGTATAAGCCTTATGTTGTTCTCAATGATTTCACTTGTTGGTGTTCAAACCATAAAGAATAACAATGTAAAGTTCAATGCAGCAAATGTAGTGGTGATGATTGTAGTGCTGGTACTAGGTTTGTGGGGATCTTACTTCCAAAATATGACCGGAATCAATATCGGCATAAAGATAAATGAAACTGTTTCAATTACAGGCTTGAGCCTGGCTGCGATAGTGGGAGTAGCATTAAACGCAGTGCTGAACATATTTGTACCGTCATCTAAGGAAGCTTAGTAATATATAACTATAAAAATCCATTGATTACTTTAAAAGTAATCAATGGATTTTTATTAATTTCAAAATTCTTTGTCATTTCTGTTAACGGATATACTCTTAATTGTCTTTATCATCAGTTGATCGGCAAGCAATACGGTTTTTCAAATACATTGAATTTTCTACTACAAAACGAATAAGCTCAGACGTTGAATTACGACGAAATGGAAAAACCCTGCCATGATATATATAGTAGATGAGCATTGACCAATAAACTTCGTAACCACCTTTGTCGAATTCTTCTTCTACAGGAAAATAACCCGTACAGCCATTTGTATACCCTCCGAAGTAAAAGTAATCATCGCGAAGATAATTCGAAATACGCAGGGCAAATTCACACATCACCTCATTTGCAACTCCGCAAAGACATCCGTTCCCTATTATAAAATATTGAACCTCCGTCGAATCGCTTTGTTCCTGAATTCCTGCATTTTTTAGTCTTTCTACCTCAGCAAGCCATGATGTTCCATCTATGCCGCAATACTTTTTGGCATCATCTGCTATGTCCAAGGCATCATCATAAGAAGGAACATCTGAACAAAGAGTGATTGTTTTGGAAAACATTGCAAGTTGGTTTACAGGCTGTGGACAGACGGTGTCAAGCATCCTGCGTATACTGTCTGCAATTTCTTCTGCCATATCCATAAGTGCTGTATCTGAACGAATAAAACGATCGTCACAGGCATCAGGCGGATTTATCATGGATTTGAAGTATTTAGGAGCAACATTTCCTGAAGCCCCTTGCGTGGTCATCACCGGGCATCCATATTCAGTCTGCAGCAAATTCCTGACCATGCCGAAATAATCTGAAGAAATCAGATAATTATCTGATTTTAGAACATTTCCGTGGGCAGTTAAACGTAAAAGCAACAGTTTTATCTTTCCGTCATTTGCACCGAAAACTTTTAAAACTCCAATCCTTCTGTCTAGTTGCTCACAATCTCTGCGTCGGTTCAAGCCGATATCAGAATAGGCATTTCCCCATGCTGCATTGACTTGAATCATTTTCTGTACTGCTAGTAAGACTCCGTTTTTAATCTGTCGGCAAACAAATTGAAAATACTCTGGTTCCTTACTTTCATTTGGACCGGAATGAGTATGGGAAAAGCACAACATAACCTTCTCTTCACTAACATCCAGCATCTTACCAATCTCTTTTCTCAAGAAACTAGCATTTTGACTGCAAAAACCAATGTGATCTAAAGCTACAAGACAGCATATTTCTTCATTCATCTTCCATACAGATATTTGTGCTGAAAGATTGTGTAAAATTCCTCTGGAACGCTCATCTTCCCTTCCAAAACCAACCATTTCCACTGAGTGAGATGGTGTAATATCAACTTCTGAATATCCTAACATTAACATATTTTTATTTTTCATTTAACTTTACTCCTTTTATTTTTAATAATATAAAAGTGCAAAGCTAATCAGACAAATTTTACTCCATGCAATTATCCTAATTAACTTTGCATGGAGTTATTACAATTGTCAATTTCATACGACCACTCCCTTCCACAATATTGAATTCTATTTACAGAATAGAATTAATTGGTCATGCTTAATACTCATTTGCATTCATTTATAAAGCAGGCAATAGCCTCTTCAGCAAGTCTTGACTGCGTATTATTGTAATGTTTAGAATACGGATCTAAAAAACCATGCTGAGCATCACACTCTAGGATAGATACATGTTTTTTATCTTGAAGTTGACAAGTCAATGCATGTACATCAAAAGAATCTTCCTTTGCAAAAATTAAAAGCGTCGGACAGCTGGGATTTGTATTGGCATAATCCCTTATACGAGAACCATAACAGGCTACAATCCCGCTGCACAATGAATTTTCACTGCATCTCCACGCTATAGTCGCTCCGGCACTAAAGCCAATAATAAATACATTGTCATATTTGTCTTTTAGTTCCTTGACGAGGTTGCTGATTTCTTTATACACATCAAACCCAACATTGTTCATAAAAAAGTCATAGGCTTCTATAGATTCTTCGTAAGAAAAAGAATCTCTGTCAATCATATTAAGACAAAAAACATCATAACCATCTTCAACAAACTTTTTACTTTGCTCCTGTATAAATTGGTTAACTCCATATATCTCATGAAGCAAAATCATTGCATCCTTACGCTTTTCTGATTTACTATCCAACACCATATCCTCAATAATGTGTAGCCTGACCGTTACTAAAGAGAAAGGACAATTATCTGCCCTTGTGTTTTTCTCTTCTTTTCTGTTGTTTCAATTTATATTGGAATTCTTTCTTTGCTTCATGCTGTTCGCGAGAATAAGCTTTTCTTTCCAATTTTCCTTGCTCTTGTTGTAGTTTCAAAGCTTGTTGAGATTTTGATCCTATGCCTGCATTTTTAATCTGTTTCTTGACTTCTCTTTGTAAACGTTTAGGATTTATCCTTTCCTTTTCTTCTACAATAGAATCAACAGAAGGGTTAAAACGAAGTTTATGGTAATTTTCCAATATGAACGCCTGTACTTCATAATCCTTGGGCTCTGCACCAAATGTAACCTTGCAAACAGATAACTTATCGTTATCAATTCGTTCAAATATTCCAACCCAAAATGGTTCTTCGAAAAACACCTGTAATCTTCCGGCTACTTTGTTCATATAATCACTCCTTTAAGATTTAATGAACAAAGAACGGACAACCAAGGAGGCAGGTTACTGACAACAAATTGTTGCTCCCGGACTACCTACCGGGACGTGTTTTTATCTTTGTAATTTTATTATATCAAATAATATTAATTTAACAATATATTATTTACAAATTTCTGATAGGTCATAGGGGACGGTTCTCCATGTCCATTTAATAATCTTGCACTTGACATATTAACACACTATCAATTATCTTAATGGATGATTATTTGTGGAATTTTGAGTTATAAGTTGCCACAGAGAACCGTCCCTTATGGCTCATATTTTTACAGCCACTCATCCGGATTACTCATCGTCCTTTGCAATTCCTCAAAAAACACTTTTAAGTGGTAACCATCTGTTGTTGCATGGTGGACTGTAACAGAAAGAGGCATCATAATCTTTCCATCCGTTTCTGTAAAACCTCCTGCTTCAAAACTTGGAAAATAATAATCCTTTATTCCATGATTGTGTAATGAAAAACTGTTGAAAGAAAACCACGGAATACATGATACGATATAAGCATTAGGAAGCGGCAAACCCTTTGATGATAATATACCGTGGCTATCCCCATGCTGTGCCGTATCTTTAATATACTGCTTATAAAACGCATCAAAATGCTCATCATATTCAGTCCAAAGCAATGATGTTGTCTTATCATCCTTGTGGAATTGAGGGTAAGCAGGAGTAAGATTATCCCAACACCCCAGAATTCCATCATTCACTGCTATGCGCAGTTCTTGTTGCTTGCTTATAGCTCTTGTAACTAAATACAGGTATGCAGGGAAAAATTTATATCCCTTACTCTTCAATGTTTTTCGAAGAACCGTAACGTCCATTGTCACATTGACAGTATAGGTAGTAGGAGCCATTTGTGTATAATAATGAAACGCTTGTGCCATAGGCCAAGTCTGTATGTCAATGGGATGAAAGTTATTTTCTATGTTCATCGTCCATTCACCCACAATCCATGCTGATTACAACAAAAATAAATATTTCCGCCGTACATCTTCGGAAAACGCACTTCGCCGCTTTGTTCCGGGTACAGTTTAATTAAAAACACTCTGTCATATGCGACATAGGCCACAAAACTAAGATAATGTGTCTTGCTCATCTCATGTGAAAAAGTAATATAATAATCATTTTCTACTTCTTCCACAGTTAGCTTGTGAATTTCATCAGTGGGCTTTGGAATGAGAGGAACAAGTTTCCGCCCGCAACAAGAAACTTCCGGATCCCCTGTGGCGGTCAGTGTGTTTCCGCAATTCGGACACACGTAAAATTTTACTTTTTTCATATTTCCTCCGTCTGCATCATTAGGTTCTAAATCTCCTAATAATATTTTTTCAATATTTACACCTAGTATCTGAGAGAGTTCACTTAGCAAGGATACATCAGGACATCCCAAACCACGTTCCCATTTTGAGATAGTCTTGTCACTGATGTTCATGGCATCAGCAAGCTGTTTTTGTGTCATTTTGTTTTCCTTACGCAAATCAAGTATCAGCTTTCCAACATTGGTACAATCCAAGTTATTCACCTCCCTTTACTAAGAATAATCGCAGACAGAGTATAATTCAATAAACGTTCCGTAGAGTTTTAATAATAATAGATAAATTATTTTACCACATTTTACATTTCTCCACAATTAAATCGGCAGCCACATATTTTTTACATGTTTTGACATTCCAATCGGAATGTGATAAAATAGCCCTGATATCTAAACCTAACTTTAGGTCAAGATGTTTTTTAACTTTAACTTTTTGTAAATATTTTTCAAAGGAGATTTTATGTACACAATAGGACAAGTATCGGAAATGTATGACTTACCAGTTTCTACATTGCGTTATTATGATAAAGAGGGCCTGTTCCCTAACATACAGCGTTCATCTGGCATACGAAAATTTAGCGACAAAGAAATTGAAGCACTTCGCGTAATTGAATGTTTAAAAAAATCCGGCCTGGAAATAAAGGACATCAAGAAATTTATGCAGTGGAGCGAAATGGGCAGTGAATCCTATCCTCAGCGCAAAGAACTGTTTGCAAAACAAAAAGAAGCTGTCGAAACCGAGATTAATAAATTAGAAAAAGTATTGAGTATGCTTAAGTATAAATGCTGGTATTATGATCAGGCAATCAAAGATGGAACTGAAGATCAAATATTCGCCATGCTTCCAGACAAATTACCGAAAAAAATCCAGGAATATTATAATCATTCACATGAAGCGGAATAACATTATTCGCATAATCAACCTGCATAATTGTATTTAATTTTATAATTTATATAAACTTTGATAGTCGTCTATTTTAGTTCGTCACTTCAGCATTCATTAAAAGGAAACCGTAAGTTTTAAGAAAAACAAAACGGACGTATTTGTTTAACAATACGTCCGCTCTACACTTTTTTTATAACCTTGAAGCGAAGTGCTCCATAGCCTGTTTAAGTTCTTCAGCTGCTTCAGTCTTTATGACTTCAAAATATTGAGGCATTATTTCCTGAAGATATGCCTTATCGAATGTACCAGCATCTTGTCGAGCAAAACTTTCAGCTAACAGTCTTTGTGCTTCTTCTTTTTTATCGTCCTTTGCTCGTTCCATAAAAAAATTATAAAACATCTCTTGTCCTTGATTCATGTGTTTTCATTCCTTTCAATTAGGATTCACTATGTTTCCAAATTAATTATATATATAAATTACAATTTATTCAAGCCCACTGCACAATTCCTATTTACGGAATATCTGAAAATTTTTTATCTATTAGTCAATTTCTTTCACATCTTTCCTTAATGTAAAACCTCATTCTTTAATCGTCTATATATTTCATCTCCGCTAAAAGGTCTACCGTCAAATTTCAATATTTTAAAATTTGACTCATATGGCGTTTCTTCTTTAATGATGCTATTTAGTTGACCGGTAGCATTTTGTTCTATGTCTATTATATTCTTTGCGCTTTTACCCAAATTTAGAAGTTTATTCTTTGGAAACGGCCATATATCACCAAATACTAAGGCTCCAACTGAGAATCCTTCGACGTTTAATCTATTTACAGCTTCTTTTACTGCGCCATATATTGAACCCCAGCACACAATCAGGTTTTCAGGATTTTCTTCTCCTATAAACCACGGCTCTTCTACCTCTTTCTTTAATCCTTCAGATTTTCTCATTCTCTTAAGTACCATTTCTGTTCTTAGCTTTGGATCTTCTGTAATATGACCATATTCATCATGTTCATGACTATCTATCAACAATACTTCACCGGGAATTTTTCCCGGAATCATTCTGGGAGATACGCCACTTTCAGTTATTTTATATCTCTTATATTCACTATCAATTAAGTCTTCTTCTCTGCAAAGACTTCTTTCTATTTTAATTTTAGAAAAATCAAATGGCGGAGAAGTCTTTGTATACTCTGCTAAATATAAATCTGTCAATATTATTACCGGAATCTGATGTTTATCAGCTATGTTGAAAGCCCTTGCTGTCTGGTAAAACGCATCCTCGGGGTCCCTTAATGCTATTACCATTCGAGGAAATTCCCCATGGCCAGCATGTATTATAAACCTAAGATCACTTTGTTCTGTCCTGGTAGACATTCCGGTAGCAGGACCTGATCTTTGTGCGTTTACTATTACGACAGGAAACTCCCCTATGCCTGCAAAACTCAATGCTTCAACCATCAGCGCAAATCCTCCGCCGGATGAACCGGTCATAGCTCTAACTCCTGCATAAGATGCTCCTAATGCCATATTTAGAGCTGCTACCTCATCTTCAACTTGGTCTACTGCAATCCCAACTGCCTCTGATTTAGAAGAAAAATAACCTAAAATGCTGGTAGAAGGCGTCATTGGATATCCGCAATAGTATTTGCACCCTGCAGCAACTGCTCCAAGGGATAGCGCATTATTTCCATTGATTATAATATTATTTTCTTTCTTCGGTACCAACTTGCATTTAGTATCTATTAGTTTATATCCCTCATTGATAGCCGCTATATTATCTTGGGCTGTTTTTTCTTTGAATTCTTCATTCAATACATCTTCTGCTAATTCAATCGGAAGTCCAAAGTATTTTAATATAGCACCTAATCCAATAGTATTATATACTTTTGGATTAATATTTGATGCTGCTTTTTCAATAGGAAGAGATATTATATTCTCGCCGTCTGCTATCTCTTCACCGCATATAATATTACCATCATATTTTAATTTGTCTTTATGAACTTCTATTGTCTCTTTATTTAAAGCTAATATTATATTTACTTCTTCTGTAAAAGAACTAATCTCCTTATCAGAAAATCTAACTTGAGTAAAATTATGTCCTCCTCTTACCATAGACATATAGTCCCTGTAAGTAAAAACATAAAACCCGGACCTCTTTAATATTTTTTCTAATATATTAGCAGAAGTATCTAAACCTTGACCTGCAGCTCCACCAATTAATAAACTATAATCCAATTAAAGTTCCTCCAAATCAATCGTTAATCTCTTATTTAAATTCATCCATTAACTTTTCAGCATCAAGTGGATTTAGTTCTCTATCAACAAGTGCCGGTCCATTCTTAATGAACTCAAACTTATCTCCATAGTCTTCTTTTTCAACTTTATATAGGATACCTATAGGAATTCTGTCATCAAACTCCAATGCTTTTTCCATTGCTAGCTTTTTATTAGTATAGTCATAGTCATCCGATAAATGATAAACTTTATTCTTATACCATTGAAATGTGTTAACCTTGTTCCAAACAACACAAGGCTGAAATATATCTATTAATGCATATCCTTTGTAATTAATGGCTTCCTTCATTAAACTAACAAGATGAGGAATATCACCTGAGAAACCTCTCGCAACAAATCCGGCACCCATTGTAAGTGCTAATGCCAAAGGTTTTACCGGCTCTACCTTGACACCATCAAATTGTAATGTAGTCTTTTGACCCATGGCTGTTGTTGGAGATGCCTGCCCTTTAGTTAATCCATATATTTGATTATCGTGAACAAAATGGGCTATGTCTATGTTTCTCCTTATTCCATGGATAAAATGATTTCCACCTTCTCCATAGGTATCTCCATCCCCTGACTCTACTATAACCTTTAAGTTCTTGTTTGATAATTTAATGCCGATAGCAGGAGGTATGGCCCTGCCATGTAATCCGTTAAACCCATTTATTTTTATATAATGAGGCATTTTTGCCGCTTGACCAATACCTGATACAATCACTGCTTCATGCGGCTCAATTCCTAATTCCTCTAAAGCTGTTTTTAACGCGGTCCTTATCATATAGTTGCCACAACCGGGGCACCATGATGGATCATAAAGCTCATATTCACAATTCATTATAAAACCTCCATTATTTTTAAATACAATTCTTCACCACTAAAAGGTCTTCCATCATACTTTAATATTTTATCAGTTGATTTAATCAGAGCTTCTTGTCTCATTAGATTATCAAGCTGAGCTGTTGCATTCTGTTCAACATCTATAATCTTCATAGCATTTTTACTTAATTCCAAGAGTTTTTTCGTAGGAAATGGCCATATGTCGCCAAATACTAATGCCCCAATAGAAACCCCTTCAGCATTTAATTTGGATACTGCTTCTTTTACTGCACCATAGGTTGAGCCCCAACATACTACCAGATTTTCGGGATATTCTTCTCCTATAAACCATGGTTCTTGTACTTCTTCCCTTAATCCGTCAAATTTCTTCAATCTTTTATTAACCATTTTAATTCGTATTTCATCACTTTCAGTAATATTTCCAAACTCGTCGTGTTCATCACTGTCCACTAATACCACCTGTCCTTCTATCTTCCCAGGAAGTATCCTTGGAGAAATACCATCTTCAGTTAATTTATAGCGTCTATACTTTTCATCAGTGTCTATTTCATTAGTAATATGTCTTTCAATATTGATCTTGTTAAAATCAAAAGGCTCTTTAGAAACTATGCTGTCAGCCAAATACTGATCGCTCATTAACAATACAGGTATCTGATACTTTTCTGCTATGTTAAAAGCTCTTGCTGTTTGATAAAATGCATCTTCTGCATCTCTAAATGCCATAATCATTCTTGGAAATTCTCCATGCCCGGCATGAATCATAAACTGCAAATCTGCCTGTTCTGTCCTCGTTGGGAATCCGGTTGCAGGACCCGGTCTTTGAACATTTATTACTACAATAGGTACTTCTATCATTCCGGCAAGGCTTAAAGCTTCAACCATCAGCGCAAATCCCCCGCCTGAAGAACCAGTCATAGCTCTGACACCGGCATAGGATGCACCTAATGCCATATTAAGTGCAGCCACTTCATCTTCTACTTGGTCAACTGCAATTCCATATTTATCAGAATGTTGAGCAACATAGTTCAATACTCCTGTAGATGGAGTCATAGGATAACCACAGTAAAATTTAACACCTGCAGCTATAGCCCCCACACCTGCAGCCTGATTGCCATTGATTAATATTTTTTCATTAATTTTAGTTTCTAAATTATATTTCGTGTCTATAAGATTGTATCCTTCTTTTATAGCTGCAATATTATCTTCTACTACCTTCTCACTTAATTCGTCTTTTATTACCTCTATTGCTGCATCCATGGGCAATCCAAAATATTTTAATATTGCACCTAATCCTACTGTGCTAGCTACCATAGCATTTTTTAATTTGCCGGTAATTTCATTCAGTGGTATATGAATAATATTGCTATCCTTTGCTATATCACTATCAGCAATTATGATTCCATCTTTCTTTAATTTATCATTGTGATTTTTAACAGTTTCTTCGTCTAATGCAAAAACAACATCTACATCGGGACTGTAGGAATAAAGCTCTTTGTCAGAAAATCTTATGTAAAAGAAATTATGACCGCCCCTTACTCTGGACATATAATCGCTATGAGCATAAATATTAAATCCTAATCTCTGCAGTATCTTTTCCAAAAGACCTGCAAATGTATCCATGCCCTGTCCAGCCTTCCCCCCTACCAAAATATTATAATCCATTTTAACCTCCTATTAATTTTATGCTTACCAATTACCTATACCCAGATTATATTGCGATAAACTAATATATTAGATTAATAATAAAATATTCTTTATATGTATATCAAAACTTCTTTACCTATGACTAAATGGCACAAAAAAACCGGCTATTTGCCGGAATGTAAATTGATAGATACAGCTTATTTTGTACATTCGTTTATAAAGCAGGTAATAGCCTCTTCAGAAAGTCTTTACTGCTTATCATTGTAACGTTTAGAATATAATTTGTCTAGAAAAATGAAAATGAAGAAATATTTGACTATATGGTAATTTGAGTTGCGCGTTGCTACACAGAGACCGTCCTCTATATCTTATTATTCTCATTTTGAATACAAAGTATTTGAATATTTTTCTTATAGCTGTCGAATAATTGTGCAGCAAACATGTTGACATATATAGCTTTAGTAATTTACAATTTTAATTAAGTAAGATTTATAATTTAATAATTTTATATGGAAGCAATGATCAACGGAAAATATTTGGACGCTTTTTCCATTGTTAGCTAGTAGCGTAACCGGCCATTATTGGCCGGTTTTTGTTTTTATAAGATTAATAGTAAGAATCGATTCATAACAATTCTATGTTTTAGTTAAGCAGCAGGTCATAGATTAAATTTTCAGAAAAGAGGTGATGACTTGAATATCTTAGTCGGAAAAGACATGTTTTAAATACAGTCAAACATAGACTTGGAGTATATTTCCTATAACGACACATGAAACAGGCCGCGCCAATAGTTAAATTATAACGATAAAGCTTCAAAAAATTTATTTAAAGGAAGTGTTGCTATGACGTCAAAGAAAGTTTTAATGATTTTGATTGTTTTGCTATGTATTTTATCAACTAGCTTAACCGCGCTAGCTGCAACAGGCTTAGGGATTGAACCAGTTTTACTTCACCTTACTGTAGGGGATGCAGCATCTGAAATTTCACAAACTGAATGCGATCCAGATTTTGCCTTTAAAGTAGATAATTCTGCAGAAAACGGAACTTATCCTACCGGAGATGGGAACATCATTACCATTACCAGCAGCAATGGCTACACTTTTGATTGGCAGTCAAAATGGCCTGTAACATGTGTCTTGGTAAAAGCCGGCAAAGACTTTTACAATGTATTTTATTATCCAAATGGTTCGTATGGAGATACAGGGCTTTATGCAGCTACAAATCCAAGTAATGAAAAGCCATTTGAAATCAGTCACGTAACCTTCGGATATAACGAACTAAGTATGTGCTATCAGGAAGAAACTGCATGGGCAAAAGGAACACGTTATGTGGAAAGAGGCAACTGGGCTATGTATGTTGATCACCGCGATAAAGAAAAGAAAGTAGTAGATTTGATTGCCGGTGGCGGAAACCCTTCAAGTGGAACAGTAGTAGGTACTGCAACTATTTCTGCACCTGCTGACGATGAAGTTACCATAAAAATCAGCCTAACAGGTGGAGCCGTATTTTATTATGATTTAGATGATCCTAACAATGACGATAACTTAAAGGTTCAAGATTATGCAACAGCTCCAAAAGGTAATCCTGCTCCTGGTAAATTTGACTGGAAATATAGTATTGCACCTCATTTAACTACATATACATTTACCGTTCCATACAACAATTTTTATGGGATTCATTTAGACGTGGCTGTTCCTGTTCCTTGCAACTAGGCTTCAGCAAATTATAGATTCTAGAAAATTCAGTATAATTCAACCCGTGAGGTTTTAGAAATTTCTCACGGGTTATCTTATGATAAAAATCTAACCTAACTTTGTCACATTATCATGCCCTGGAACACTAAACAAAAGCGTCAACTTATTTTAATGCCATACTTAAGTCTCCTATACATATTGTGTTGGTGCTTTTATTGAAATAGTAAACTTTGTTGTCTTCGACTGTTATGGAATATGAATCATCTGAAGATCTAAATACCTTTTTACCGGTATTATCAAATAGTATAATTCTATCAGTCAACTCATTATCACCTGAGAGGGTGCAAGCAACATATTCCTTATCGGACCCTGTCAGCTTTAATTCGCGCACGCCCCGTCCAATATTTTCATAATTAGAATCATATAATCCATGATCCACTCCGCTTTCAAAATATATATGACCGCCAAGAACTTCAAACTGTTCTATAAAATTATTGCCCCTCTCAAGTTTTGCCTGTATTGGATATTCAATCTTTTCAGATATTTTATACTTGAAGAGTTCAACATATTTATTGTAGAAATAAATATAATCTCCCTCTGCCTTGAAACCTGTAACTTCTTGGTCAGTTATTCTTCTTGTTTCATTAGTCTTAATATTCACCTGATACAGACCGGTTGTAGTCTTAATACCGCCATTTTTTATATAATCAGCAGCTGCTCTTGTATCAAACCCAAGGATATATAAATCATCGTCAATAAGATAACAGTCCCTCGATCCAGTTCCACCTTCACTTATGCTCTCAGTGCCGGGCACATCGTTTATATTCCAGTACCAGCCATAGATGTAATCCGTAGATCCAATTTTTTCCCACCCAGGATAAGTTAGTTCGGCAGAATTAATTGTGTTTGGGGTTTTCATGTATAAATTCCCTGGACCCGGTGCAGGACCTACCCACCACTGGAACTCCTTGTCTTTGAAAGACTTCAGTACGTTTCTTGAATTATTGATCAACGTTGCTCCATCGCTGTCCAGGCGAAACAGATAATCAGTCCCCATTGTCGCACCGCCATTATGAAATGTAAGATAAGCATTACCACCTTCAGAGTATAACCAGGGCAAGACATATGCTTTGCCATCCCCTAGACTGTTAAAAGGAAGTTGATATATAACTTTGCTTGCTGGTGCCTCGTTCATACCACCAGGAGATTCAATATTGTTTGAGGGAACGATCTTGGATTGCATAATCGTTCCATTTACGCCTACATAATACACATATCCATCTGCTATTGCCATTACTTCCGTATCCTTCGCTCTGTCATTTGGAACTGTGCTCTGAAGCAAATGTATGTTATTAGAATTTATAGACAGGCCGTTATTCAAATCAAAACTGTAATCCCAACCAAACTCATCAACAGCAAACTTCCAAGTGATTGGGAAATATGTAATGTCACGAAATATTAGTATTGGATATTCTTCCTTACTGTTGTCGATTAACTTTCCATTTATCTTAATTGGAAATGTAGGAATCGTTGCTTTATAGCTGCTATTATTTCTTTCCTTTGTGCTGTAAGGACAATATGCAGCTGTTATATCTGTCGCATCTATCAATAAGCCTTCCTGATTACCCCTCCAGCTGGATTCCAACCCCAGAAACCTGCAATCACTATATGTCATTGGAAAATAAGTGATATCCTTGTACACTATCAAAGGATATTTACTATAACGGTTATCCATGTTCACATTATTAAGAGCAACATTAAATATCGGGAGTGTCACCGTGACACTTGCTGATACATCTGCTGCATAAGCAGGGATTATACTTGCCATGATAAATGTAATAATCATCATTAATAAACCAATAACTCTTTTACCCATTGCTTCATCTCCTCAGAATTAATTTTAATCAGTAATAACTTCGCACGCCCCTACTCTTTTACCATTGACGTCTACTACCATCTTAACGTGCCTTAAGTAGACAATAATGATGTCAAAGTATATTTTATACCTTTGGCGGGAAAAAACATATGATTTTCTATTACTTTTCTTCCAACTTTTTGTAAATAGCAGCATTTTGTATGCGTAGAAAGCAGCACCTTGCGTCCATAATCAATTGACTGACATAACTTAAAGTTTTTAACTACAGTTGAGTTATGGCTTGAGCAGAAATAATGATAAAGTTTCCATTCATTAATTTGTTAAATTTAGGAGGCTGTCCATGAAGCTGTCAAAGTTTGTGGTTAGTATATAATTTAAGAATAATACTTCTCCAATACCATTTTTGTTTACTAAGTCATCAATACTTTCTTTATAGTGCCTTGGGTCAACTACATATATTTCACTGTAGTGAGGTGTTAGAAATGGAATAAAAGCATTGCCGTAAGAATCTTTTATGACCATGATTTTCTTGTCTGTTCCAACATTGGTTTTAATAACACCAAGTGCAAAATCACCGCCTAAGAAAATACCGTATTTTTGGTCTAAGAAAACATATTTCTTATTGATTACATCGCCTTTGTAAGATTTTTTTTCACCTGTTTCTTTGTCATAGTAAAAAACTTGCATATCAGTTTTAACAGGAGGAACATAATAAACTACATTATCCGGGTTGTTGTTTACGGTTTCAGACGGATTAACAGTTGATATATGACCGAGATAATCCTGAGCCTCATTTTTTTTATAGTTATTTAAAGGTACAGCTTCAAGTTCAGCAGTAGCAGCAAAACCTAAATATCCATAATACGCTCCTAGGGCTGTCCAGTGGTGGTCTGTTCTGTAATAAACATATTCATCAATATGCTCCTTAATGGGTGTATAAGCATCTACAGGAATTATATTATCCGAAAAGTTATCATTAACAAATTTGATTGCATCGAGTTGCGAATCGGATAAATTTTTATATTTTTCATTGGTTAAAAATTCAATTTGAATAGGTACCAGCATAGAGTAAACCTTCACATTTTCACCCAATTTACCGCTTACCTTATTAATCGTGTCAGCATATAACTTAGATTTTTCTTCGTTAAATTTATATAATTCCATGACTGTATCATTTAAAATTAACAAATTACCCGTTGTGCTAGCTACTTGATTTTTATCTTCAGGTTTTTTACTTTCATCTTCATTATCATTACCTCCCACATTTTGTCCTGCAAAATCAACCAAATATACTTCCTCTTCCCTTTTTATACCCTTTAATGTAGTTATATCTTTGCTGATTTGAACTAAATTTTCTCTGTCGAAAAAATGATCTGCAAAAAAGCTTTCAAAATCTCTGAAATACTTTCCCGATAAAAGATTATCCAAACTATAAACAGGCTTTTGTGCCAAGGTTCTGTTTTCAACCTCTGAAATTGTTTTATTTTTAGGAGTCAACAAATTCAAAATTGTAAATAAATAAATTATTAATAAAAATATAAATACGTTTAAATATGATATATGACTTTTTTTATTCATGTGCTTCCTCACTAAAATCTAAAGTAAAGAAACGGATTATAAGTTTGTCCAATTAACAATATTGTGCTTACAATTAAAATTGTTGCGTTAAAAAATATAAATATCAACTTGGACGGCTTATAATTGTTTATAACTATTAGTTCATTTAATTTTCTATATATAATCTTGAATATAGGTGTGCTCGCAAAAGCAGCAAACATCAAAAATATTACATTATTTAAAAACTCAATTTCAAATTTAATATCATACAAAGGATGATTGCCATAGCCAAACATTATACTCATGAACTTCAATCCTTTTGTAATATCGATATAATAGAAAAATACCCACCCAATTATAACAATAAGAATTAAATAAATATGTGATAAAACTGAAGGAATTTTATCTAATACTCTGTATAATAGTTTTCTTTCCAATAATAAGAAAATGCCGTAATACAAACCCCATACAATAAAGTTCCAGCTGGCACCATGCCAAAGACCGGTCAGCATCCAAACTATTATAACATTACGGACAAAATGTTTTCTGTTGCCACCAAGTGGAATATATACATAATCCTTGAAAAATGAGCTTAAAGAAATATGCCATCTTCTCCAGAAGTCTTGAACACTATTTGCTATATATGGATAGTTAAAGTTTTCTTTATACGTAAAACCAAACATTCTTCCTAAGCCTATGGCCATATCTGAATAGCCAGAAAAATCAAAATATATTTGAATTGTATACATTATTATTCCAAGCCAGGCTCCTAAAACTGACAACTGATCTAAATTGCTGTCCAAAAAAGCGGTTGCAATCTGACCTGCTGTATTTGCAATAATTACCTTCTTTAATAAACCGATTATAAATCTGTTAATTCCATAGCTGAAACTGCTTGGCGTTATAACCCTGTAATCTATTTCATTAGCCACATCTATATATCTGACTATAGGTCCCGCAATTAATTGGTGATATAGTGACATATATAAAAGCAGCTTATAAAACTTCTTTTGTGCAGGAACATCTTGTCTGTATACATCTATAACATATGATATTATTTGAAATGTATAGAAGGATATTCCAATGGGTAATCCGATTGAGCTTAAACCTATATTGGTATTAAACACAAAGTTTATATTATTTACAAAGAAATTATAGTATTTAAATATTCCAATCATAGATAAATCAATTATTATTGCTGTCCACAAAAAAACTTTACTCTTATATGTACCTTTGTATTTATCTATTAGCAGTGCAAAGGAATAATTGATTATTCCACTTAACAGTAATGCTATAATAAAAAATGGTTCACCCCATGCATAAAAGAACAAAGAAAAACTTAAAAGAACAATATTCCTGTAGGTGTAATTTTTACTTATAAAATAAAAGATTAAATTTATGGGAAAAAATAAATATAAGAAAACTAAACTTGAAAACACCATTCGTGACATATCCTCCTGTTGATAAACAAACTAAAATTATCCTATTTACTGCTTAACCACCTGAATACTTTCATTCAGGTGGCTGATATTAATTGTCCTTTACGAATACAACCTTACCATTTTCTATTCGCACTAATAATACATTTTCAATGGATTTATATAACACTTTGCAGTCTTCATTAAAGATCATTAATTTATATTGTGATTCACTGACCTTATCAAATATGGCAACCATGTAACCGTTTTGTACTTCTAAAACCTTGAGAATGCCTCTAGGGTTTACCGGTCCTTCATTGCCATATATATATAGCTGATTGTTATCCTTCAATGAATAATATAGTTTACCTTCCAAAACCTCATATAAATTTACAGCTTGATCTACCAATAACTCGGCTTTGCCGCCATTAAGAGGAACTTTATAAATAAAATTATTTTGGTCAGCAAAATATATTGTACTATCAACTATTTTGAAACTTGTCACTTCATTATCACACAATCTGACTTGTTCATTGCTATTTATGTTAACCCTATAAATACCTGTTGTTGCAGCATTATTATCTTCTAAATAGTAGCCATAATACCCCAACACATATATATCATTATTGATTAAATACAAGTCTTTGCTTGGTCTTCCACCCCGTGACCTATTATTACCTGACCCAATATCATAAATGTACATACCATAAGAATAGTCCGAATTACCTACATTTTTATATTCTTTTTCGTTATTCTTTCTAATCTGTAAATTCTTTTCATTAAAAGGAAATCTTTGTACAACTCGCACAGTATAATCATTATATATTTTCATTAGTGAATATCCTCTATCAAGTACTTCAGAGGTGCCATCATCTTTTAGCCATATAAGATGATCTGACCCCATGATTGCTCCGCCTGTGTGATAACTGAGCAACGCCTTGCCATTATCGGTTTTAAGAGATGTAGAACTATATACAAAACCATTCTCTGCTTCAGGGAGTTTATATACCTTTTTCGCATTTACTGGGTTATTTACAGGAGCCTGATAAATGATTCCATTTGCTCCTTCATAGTATAAATAATCCCCTGCCATAGTAAAAGCTCCTTTATCACCAGTATCACGAGTTACAATTGGCAATGTCAATTGACCTGCTGACGGAGCGCTGTCAGTTGAATATATAACTAAACCGTTATTTTTATCAAATGAATACTTCCATCCAAATTCTTCCACGACAAATTCCCATGTCAATGGAAAATATGTTATATTTCTAAATAGAAGCAAAGGATATTGTTCTTTGCTGTTGTCAATTATTTTTCCATTAACCATAACTTTAAATGGAGCTATTTGAGCATTGTGAATGCTTCCGTTTTTTGTTGACAATTTTGACTTTTGGTAACTCCAATTTGCACCAGTTTTAATTATTTTTAGTCCTGTACTGCTATCCCACGCAGTTTCAAGCCCCATAAATCTACTGTCATAATAAGTCATAGGGAAATATGTAATATCATTATAAACAATTAATGGGTACTGATTATAATTATTTTCAATATTTACTCCATTTAATCTTACTTTAAATGCCGGCAGTGAAACTCTTACACTGCTTGCTGCCTCTGCCTTATTTAAAGGTATTATTGCTGCAGTCATCATCAGAATAACTAATAACATACATATTTTTCTTCGCATTGATATAAATCTCCTTTGAATATTTAAGTTATTATTCAACAATTTCGCTTTCCTGCAGCTGGTTTTCCAACTGATTTAAATCAACAATTATAATTTCTGACATATCATTTTCAACAATTATTTCTTCCTTTATTTCTTTTGAATTCCATATGCTACTTTCTACTTGCTGAATATTATCTTGTTGTGTACTTAAATCTTCATATTCCATAACTTCCGGTTTATTGCTTTCATTGATGTGCACTGCATTTTCAATTTCACTGATTATTCCAAGTTCAGTGTTTTCAATTCCTGTTTTCACTTCATTTTTAGTATTATTCTCAGTTATAAAATCCATATGTTCATCCAAAAATTCATTTTGAAAAGATATTTTCTCAGGCTGTTCTACACCGATAACATTAAATATTGTACCGGATATCATAACAAGCAATATCGTAACAATCAGAACAGTAATACCTCTCTTTTTCTTTGAACTGTCAAAAATACCTTTAATTCTGGACTCAAGATTTTTTCTATTGCTCACAATATTAGTTGAAAAAACAGGTACTAAAGTTTTGTTATTCATTGCAGCCATTTTAAGGATAATATTACAATAAAATTTTTTCTCCTCAATATTACACTCATTTAAAACATAATCATCACAAGATTGCTCCATATCTTTGTTTGCCTGCTTTACCAACAAATGTACTGTAGGATTAAACCAATGAACAACAGAAGCAGCTGTTAATATGGTCTTTATCAAAATATCATTCCTTTTAAGATGAACCAACTCGTGCGTGAGTATCATTTTTAACTCTTCAGGCGTATATTCCTCTGAAGGTAGTACTAATGTTGGACTTATAAATCCTATTAACATGGGACTTGATACCTTTTTACTAATAAGTAAAGATACATATCGTTCTATATTAAGTCTTTTTTTCTCATTTCTAAGTATTGTTTGGATTTTGTAATTTGATGTCTTTCTACTCCATCTAATTATTTCACGTCTATATACAATATAAGAAAATATTACATACACCAAATATAATATGACTCCAGAAAAATATATCGCGAACAAAACTTCTCCACGGCTATCATTTACATTATATAAATTGATGTGGTTTATTTTTGGCAGCTGAGCAACAACGGAAGTTGAAGGTAATAGCTCACTTGGCACAGTCTCAGGAATCTTCAAAGATACCAGAAAATCCTTTACATAAGAAAAAGGAAATAGCAAACATATAGAAACAGCTATCCATAAATTGTACCGCCACTTGGTAGAATATCTTTTCTTAAGTATGGGATTAAAGCATAACAATAATATTATTATTGGGGTTACGCCTAAACTTAATGACAATAACTCATAAAACCATCTCATGATTTTGAAACCTCATCCACAAAATTACTTAGTTCTTCTAAGTCTTCCTTACTTATTGCATCTCCGTCATATAAAGCTGCAACAAGGCTCTTTAACGAATTTTTATGTATTTTTTCTAGAAATGTCTTGCTTTCTTTCTGCAAGTAGTCTTTTTCACTTATAAGAGGATTATAATAGTTGTATCTTCCTTCCTTTTTGGTTTCTAAAAATCCTCTGTCCACCAGTCGGGCTAAAAAATTTAAAACAGTAGTATGTGCCCAGTCCTTTTCTCCCTTTAACTTTTCAATTATATAAGTTGATGATACTGGTTTATCAGCTTCCCAAATTATCATCATTATCTCCAATTCACTATCAGGCAATTTTTTTATAACTTCCATTTTACACCTCTCTAACTTTAGTATATTAATTAAGTATTCAACATCATCTCCAATAACTTATGCTTAAGGTTGTTAAGATTTGGTATTGATACTTTTTTAAATTCATTCTACAATTGTAGAATGAATTTGTCAAGTATTACTAAGGGAAATATGAATTAGCTTCAACATCTACACCAGTACGATCTAATTTTGCCTTGATATAAAGAGCCTTACTCATATATTCTCCTTATTTTTTATTTTATTTTTGACTTAAACCTTTATTATTCATGAAAAGTTTTAATATGAAATGATTGAATTTTGTCATAAAAAATGTTATGCTATCCACGGTAAACAAAAAACATTTAAATGCATTATAATGAATTACAAAACTGCAATTGGGAAGATTATATATTGAAGAACTTATTTTTATAAGCTCTTTTTTAGATGATAAAGAAAGGTAATAATATGATAAAAGTTGAAAACTTGTCCTACTCATTTCCACAAAAAAATCTATATAATAAGATTTCATTTACATTAGAAGAGGGTCAGCATTGCGCTTTTATAGGCACAAGTGGAAGTGGAAAAAGCACACTGATAGATATAATTATGGATCCAGAGAAATATATGTTTGATGGAAAGTTAGAAATAGACCCAAATTGTAGAATTGGGTATGTAAGTCAGTTCTCACAACTAGACAAACCAAAAGAAACTACTGTTTTTGAATATATAGGCGAAAAGTTTATTAAGCTGCAAAATGAAATAACATCCATTTGTGCTGAAATGGAAACATCTACGGATATTGATACCTTGCTGGAAAAGTACCAACAAGCTCAAGACGCATTTGATGCAATTAATGGTGATGAATTTGAAAGCAACATTAATAAAAAACTAAATCTTGCAGACTTAAGTAATCATAAGGATCTAATGATATCTGAGCTTAGTGGTGGCGAATTTAAACTTGTTCAAGTTATTAAAGAAATGCTTAATCGTCCTGACTTAATAATTATGGATGAACCAGATGTGTTTTTAGACTTTGAAAATATTAATTCTCTTAAAAACTTAATTAATTCTCACAAAGATACAATTTTAGTTATTACTCACAACAGATATCTTTTGAATCATTGTTTTAATAAAATTTTACACCTTGAAAACATGGAACTCCAGGAATTCGATGGAACATATATTGATTATAACTTCTCATTACTGCAAACAAAAATTGAGTTACAAGAACTTGCTGCTGCTGATGATGAAGAAATCAATAGAAACGAAATTTTAATCAATAAATTAAGATTTATTGCAACTGAACTTTCTGATTCTTCTAAAGGAAGAGCCTTGAAAGCCAGAGTTAAAATTCAACAAAGATTAATGGAACGTAGGATTAAAACACCATTCGTGGATATTAAGCAGCCAGATATAAGTTTATCTACTGATAATAAAATCGAAGAAACTATTGCTTTAAAAGTTACTGATTACAGTGTTGCCTTTGATGAAATACTTTTAGAAAATGTTAGCTTTGAGATTAAATCTACTGATAAGGTAGCTCTTATTGGTCCAAACGGTACAGGAAAAACAACTTTATTGAAAGATATCTATAAAAATAATAATGCTTCCATTGAAATAAATGGTGATGTTAAAGTTGCTTATTTATCTCAAAATCAAGGAGAAATACTAACTGAGTCTAATACAATACTTGAAGAGTTTGCAGATGTTGGATTTGAAACTTATCAAGAAATCAAATCATATCTTTCAAATTATTGTTTTAATGATAAACTAATTAATCAAAAGATAGGATCTTTATCTGGTGGAGAAAAAAATATACTTCAATTGGCTAAAGTTTCAGCTATTAAAGCGAACATGTTGCTTCTCGATGAACCTACAAGTCATTTAGACACCTATTCACAAATAGCACTTGAAAAGGCAATTAAAAATTATAACGGTGCAATTTTAATAATTTCTCATGATTATCACTTTATAGTAAACTGTATGGATTATGTTTTAATGATTGAAGATAAGACAATTAGAAAAATGAGTATGCGAAAATTCAGACAGATGATTTATGCCAAACATTTTGATAAAGACTATTTAGAAATTGAACAAAAGAAAAAGTCCGTGGAAACAGAAATAGCATTAGCTTTAAAAAATACTGATTTTGAGCTTGCGAAAACTTTATCTAAAAAATTAGAAGAGCTAATTAAGTTGCTTTAAATATTGTATTGATGAATTTATAAGGAAATTACTCAGTTGAGCAGTGGTGGTAAAACATCCTGCTCTTTTTTATTTATAATTTGCTCCCTAATTTATACTACATGCAATAAAGAAACTTATTGTCTTACTCAGTTAATCTTAAATAATATATTGTGAAAGCACTTACTTCCTACATATTCATTTAATTACAACAAAAAAATCCCTCGAATTTTCATTCAAAGGATTGATTTCCCTACAAAATCTCTTTATTAAAATGTCCTCTTGTGTCTGTTTCCTGATTGAAGACAGCTTTATCCACTCTGCCATTTAATTTGCTTAAGGCCTTATCAATGGTTTTCTCAACCTGCTCTTTTGATTCAACTGTGAAATTTAATCTGAATGCCTCGATTCCTTTTATGCTTTGTAGCTCATCTAAAAGATTAAGTGTCTTCCCATTAAGGATAGTCGTTGTACAATCATCATGAGAAATGATAGGGAACGTTCCTTGCTCATCTTTTAACTCATAGCTCTTTGTTTTGCAAATACCGCATTGATTCATTTTTTTCATCGGACAATATTTTGTAAACATCAAAGGAGCCTTACCATATACAATCATTTCCAGTGCAGGATGGCCGTCATTTTCTCCATAATAGGCATTAATTAAATCTTCAATTTGTCTCTTATTCAGTTCATAAGATAAAGTTACTCGCGCAGCACCTAATCTAAATAATTCATAGCAACTAGTAGAATTAACAACATTTAGAGAGTAGTCTGTAACAAAAGGATTAGTTTTTCTGTAGTGATAAATTCCGCCATATCCTCCGATTAATAGCTGCCCTTCTTTTTCCTTATAATCATTCTGGTTTCTTCTTATAATGTTTTCAAAATAGATTTCCTTAATCCCACAGCTCATGCAAGCATCATACTGTTCCTTAGTCGTTACAGAGGCCGTAAGGTATGGTTTTTCAGGGGCAAAGCTTATTTTTTCTTTTGCTGTTAATGTTTTGGTTCTTTTCTTATGGCTATTAAGCTTTAAGTCATATAAGCCCTGTACAATATCTCTTCTTGCTGCATTTAACAGTTTAGCAGGAATAAATGCATTGCTTTCCTCAAAATCTACATGGTTAAGTTCGAATATAGTATCATTTAATCTTGAAAATTGCTTTATTAACTGCTCTTTTGTTGTTGGATTATTAATTGCCTCGCCTAGTATTTCCTCGCTTTCATATAGATAATTAAAGCCTAAGCCCGACCCATCTATGATAAGCTTTGAATCTGGATATGCATACACTTTAATATCCAAGTTAAACCGCTTAAATTCTATATCCAGTGATGATTCTAATTCTTTGTAATAGAAATAATTTTTCGTTATATATACTAAATCACCCTTAGACATCTTTTCTTTGATTTTTATATAGCAGACATCATCTGCTTTGTTGATTAAATTGCCATCTTTATCGTACAGTTTTACAACAGTTAAATTAACATCTTCATTGTTATGACTTATTCTGATTGTATCGTTTTGATTTAAAGTACGTGTAAGTGTTATTTCATACATGTCTTTAACAATCTTGCTGATTCTTCCAATTTCATAACCAAAGTTATTAGGTCTTAAGATATTTGTAATATTTTTCTTATCTTCATGAAACAAATATCCTTTAGTAAATGTTCTGTTGAACGTCTTGCTCAGATTTTCCTTATCTTCTTCGGTTATTTTATTATCTAGGGCCATGCGATATTTTGATACTACATTAGCAACATACGCAGGCTCTTTCATTCGACCTTCTATTTTTAAAGAATCAATTTCTTTTAAATCATTGATATAATCGATTGTGTTTAAGTCCTTAGTAGATAGAATATAGTTTTTCCCTAAAGATGTATCTGTTGTCTTATCAATTAGTTCATACTCCTTACGACATGAACCAACGCATCTTCCGCGATTTCCGCTTCGATAACCGATTAATCCAGACATTAGACAGTTTCCGGAATATGATACACATAAAGCACCGTGAACAAAAATTTCTAAAGGTATTTTAGCTATTTTTCTTATCTCTTTTATTTTTTCAATCTCAACTTCACGGGACAGAACAACTCTTTTAGCACCCAGTTCTTTAAATAATAAAGTCCCGTCTAAATCGTCTATTCCCATTTGAGTTGAGCAATGTGCTTCCATATCAAGAAAGTTTTTAACTATATAATCAAAAGCAGCCAGGTCCTGGACGATAATTCCATCAACACCGATCTCATTTAATTCGTCCATCTGCTCTTTCATCTCTTCAATTTCGTTTTCGAAAACAATGGTATTCATTGTTACATAGATTTTAACATTCCTCAGGTGGGCATACGTAACAGCCTCTTTTAACGATTCAAAATCAAAATTAGAAGAGTATGCACGTGCACCAAATTTTTGCATTCCTAAGTATATTGCATCACAACCATTAGAAATAGCAGCTTTTAAAGCTTCCATACTTCCTGCTGGTGCTAATAATTCAGTCATTTTTTCCTCCATACTACCGCTATTCTGCGCTAAGCGCTTCTAACCGGTTGTAAAATTTTTCTACAGTACTGTTTTTTTCAGGGTCAAAAAGCGTCTTTATCTCAACATGCCTCAAGTGACAATTAGGTTTAATTTGTGGCATAACAGCGCCTCATTTTTGCTCATTATTATAGCATTATTATGTACAAACTTCAAATTAATTATTGTGCAAAATATGATTCATAACTTAATGAACCAATTTTTACCCAAAATTATTTTAACCCCAACAAGTAAAAATTCCCTCAAACTTATCATCATTCAAGGGAATAAAATGAACTAAATATTAACATAAAAATCAAACATCCTTTACTTCAAAACTATTTATTCTCTATTAACAGCACAGTTTCCATATGGCTTGAAGCAACAATAGTGATGTCAAAAGTATATGTTACTTCCTTGGTGAAAAGAATATTATATGATTTTCTATTACTTTTCTTCCAACTTTTTTACTGTATCTATACCGATCTTTTCGATTGCTTCTAACTGTCGAATAGCTAATTTATTCAATAGCTGAATTCTCTCTGACTGAGGTTTGCCTTGCTCAATTAAAATGGCATTATAGCTTTCCATATTAGCTAAAACCAATAACTGATTTAATGTAGCATAATCTCTAATATTTCCATCCTTATCTTTGTTCTCTTCTCTCCATTGTTTAGCAGTTACTCCAAACAAAGCTACATTTAATACATCTGCCTCATTAGCATAAGTTATAGCAATTTGAAATGGTTTTAATTCTGGAGGAAGTAAGTTTTCTTTGATAGCATCTGTATGTATCCTGTAGTTAAGCTTTGAAATCTCTCTATTTAGGTTCCAGCCTAGAGAAAGCCTGCTACTTTCATCATTTTTTAATCTTTTATAATCTTTAATAATATATAGTTTAAACTCTGCTGAAATCCAGGAAGCAAACTCAAAGGCAATATCTGAGTGTGCAAATGTTCCACCATAGCGGCCTGATTTAGATACGATTCCAATAGCATTCGTATTCTCTATCCACTTCTGAGGTGACAAAGTAAAAGCATTATATCCAGCTTCTTTTCTAAACCTATCGAATTCGATAGGTTTAAAATCAGGATTATGTAATTGTTCCCACAATCCCAAAAACTCGATTGTGTCTTTTCCTCTCATCCAATTGTTAATAACGATAAATGGCTCATCGCTTTTATATCTTGCGATATCCGTAAGCGAAATAAATTCATTTTGAAAATCTTCTGTATAAATTGAAATGTCCAAACCTTTTGCATGAATTGTCTCTTTAACAGATTTCTTAACCATTAGTATCCTCCTATACGAATCTTAGAACCCACAAATTTACAGACAATTGTTTTCATTTCAAACTTTTTAATAACTAAACTCACTCTATTAAACATATTTTTAATAGAACATATGTTCTAAAATAATATTATCATACTATAAAATAAAAAACAATAGTTAATATATGATTTCTAGAATGCTTTTTCTAAAACATTTAATTTTAAATTAAAAATGCTTAGAATTCATACTTTCCATGAATTCCAAGCATTTCAAAGAATCAATTTTTTAGACTTACATCAATTTTTACAGCATTTAAACTACTTATTCTTCATACATTTTTATTTCTTCTCTATCAATAAACACGTTTCCTCATGGCTCGACACGACAGAATGAATGTCATATCGCCATGCACGTTCGCGGAAACATATCCACTGCACTTTTTAACTATACCTACTATCGTTAAAGGGTTTATCGATAAACTGAAATTTGGCTCTATTTCACGATTTTCTCCAGAAATGCTCTGGCTTCTTTTACTCCACCGCATCTTTTGAACCCTTTCGAGATTTCTGTTGCCGCTGCTTTATAAGCACCATCATTCAGCACCTTCTCGATGGCATTCTTAATCTCCTCCACTGACCTTCCGGAAGCTGGCAGCATCACACCTGCCCCCAGTTCTTCCGTGCGTTTTGCCACAGCCCACTGCTCTGGTGTCTGTGGTGACAGAACCAGCGGAACCTTGAAATACAGTCCTTCTGATGCAGAATTCATACCGCAGTGTGTGACAAATGCATCCGCAATATTCAATACCGCCATCTGATCCACAGAATCATACAACTGTATATTCTCAGGAAGATTCGTGAATTCATTTGTCGTCTCACCCATGGATACAATTACTTGATAGTCCGTTCCCCGAAGCGCTTCCACGCAGTTCTCATACATCTCCCTGTTGCTTACAACCGTACCCATGGAGATATACACCGTCTTCTCTGCAGCCTTTTCAATAGGATTCTTCACTGGACGAATGGATGGACCGATGAAGCAGTATTTATCAGAAAAAGTCTCGGCATAGGGCTGAAACTCTTTCGACGTATATACAATCGTATTGGTCTCATTGTCATTTGTAATCAGTTCTAAAAAGCTTTTTACCGGATATCCCATCGCCTGAAGCCTTTTCAACTGTCTTTTGATTTTTGACAGAGCAAGAAGCGTGCTGAACAAACCTCTCATGCCCTGATCCATGTATTTCGCAGAGTATCGGTTAAATGCAAACGTGGTGGTGGAACAAACATAAGGAATTCCAAACTTCATTGCCGCCAATTTACCACTAAAAGCCATGGAATCCGCAACAATCAGGTCTGGCTTCATATCCGGTATTACCCGACCCATCAGGCCATCCATTGCCAAAGTGGATTCAACAATCAACTCGATGGAGAAAGCAAGATCCTTTCCTACTCTGTTGCCGCCGTCCTTTGCGTCGATATCCAGATCATATGCATCGCAGGGAACAAATGTCGCTCCCGTACCCTCAATCTTTTCCCTGAATTTCTCAAAAGAAAAATAAGTCACCTCATGTCCTGCATCAATCATCTCTTTCACAAGTCCTAGAGTAGGATTGGTATGACCGTGGGCAGGAATACAAAACCATGCAATCTTCATCTTACTCACCAGCCTTTCCAGCAGCACTCATTATCCTCCGAAGCATTTCTTCAAAAATTTCTGCCTTCTGCAGTACAATACCTTCACCATCTGATCCCATAACCACAAGCCTGTCGCCGCTTTTCAGATCAAAGGTATCTCGTGCTTCTTTCGGGATAACAATCTGTCCCCTATCGTTGATGGTAACCGTACCCCAGATATATTTTCCCTTGGGAGCAGGCGGTAGCTTCAATCCTGAATCAGTAGAGTTTTCACGCATCAGCGAATCAATAGTCGTCCCAAAAAAATCCGCCAGTACCATACATTTTTCCACGTCCGGGATAGAAGTTCCCTTCTCCCATTTTGCATAAGCCTGTCGGGAAACGCCGATCTGTTCCGCAATCTGTTCCTGGGAAAGTCCCTTGAGATTTCTTAATACAATCAGATTCTCACTTAACATATCTATTCACCTCAAATTCGTACATTTCATACATTTCTTAGTTCTATGAATATTGTAATGTTTAGTTACGCAGATCACAACCAACCACACTTGTCAGAATTTACGAATTTATGTTATTTTCAGTTGCATCAATTATTCTTTTCGATTTTATATTTTTTAATGTTCTGTTATGTAAAAGTTAATATATAAATTTAGGAATAATCGCATTTGTTTTATCGACCCATTCGGACACACTAGGCGTGAATGTCAGCAAGTCTACTTGTTTTTTTAAGTGTTCAGATTCGAACACTTTACTTGTCTTCATAGCGAATGAAATTCAAATGAGCCTATCAATTCCTTTATAAAACACAATTCAAAATCTAACAAAAAAACGACAGGGTTTTTCATCCTGCCGCAGTGTACTCTTTGCACACCCTATCGTTATTCTAGGGGTTCATTTTTGTGTCATCAATTCTGTCGCCTCAACCCAAACTCTGGTCTGAGCCTATATGGATGCCTATTTCACCGTCGAATGTTTCCATATACACACTAGACTTGAGTAGATAAGATTGTCGTAGCCCCTACAAACCTTGATTTTAAGCCATTTTCTAAAGACTGCTTTCTTGACAGAAGGCAAACGGTCTCGACATGCGGCGTATTAGGTCAGCAAATAGTGTTTTGATTATTTTTAACTAATTTTACAATATTTTCAATGAATTTTGCAAGTGTTATTTTTGTTTTGATTAATCTCAATTAATCTAAAAGTACAAAAATTTGCCCAAGTTATTGCCCCGGGCAAATTTTAAAATTCTATTTTTTAATTATTAATAAATATTCAGCCAACTCAAATTCGTAAGTATAATTTTTAATATTATACATTAGTAGCTAACATCCCAACCTCTTTCAAGATAAATTGCATTAAGAATTGTTTTTATATCGCTGTTAGATATTTGTTTTATAATTTCATCATAAAGAGACTTTCCTTCCTCACGTTGAACACCTGTAACAAGTTTTAATAAGAAATTGTTGAATATCTTCTTATCATTATTATGCGGTGGAATATCTTCAAGGGTCTTCAGTGCTTTTTTTACTTCAATGGATTTTATTGGAGAATTATAGAGATATTTTGTATTTACATCTGCCTCTGTATAATTTTCAAAATACATATTAAGATAAAAAAGGTTTACTGGTACATATCCTTCTATATTTTGCAGAGCTTTTCTCGCATCTCCCCAATTTTCTTTCGCAATATAATATTTGCTTAAGTAGTAATAATAGCTATCAATTTGGTATTCTCTTTCTTCTGCAACAGCTGAATAATACAAATCACTATATTTCTTTATTTCATCAGTTTCCATCCGCAAAATGATGTTGATTAAAAGCCTGTTACTCCCAGAAACATCTGTGTATTTTTGGGCTAGCTCAATTGCCCTTTCAATATTTTTCTCTCCATTTTTCCAACCAATTCCGTAGATTTTTATAAGATATCTTAGAGCATCTATATCATCAGGTTTTTCCTTAAGTATATTTTCATAGTATTCAATTGCTCTAGGATAATCCTGAGTTTGGATCAACTTTTCACCATCACTAATATTTCCTTCCACAGTAATACTTGGTATTTGGTCATAGTAAGCTCTTAGTGGAAGACTGCTGGTTATCAAATTCCTATTCTCATCGTATGCTTTTACAACAATTGGATACTCTAATCCAGGTACGAATGCACCAAGAACTGCATTAGCTCCAATGATACCATCTTCTCCTATACTCATACCCCCTATTCCCTCTTTTATCAATCTTGTATTAAAGGTGGCTTGATTTTCAGTAAATTTGATTTTCATATTCTCATCAAATGCTGGTGTATAATAGATTGTACCAACTCCTTCTGAAGGATTCGAGTAAGTTACAATATCAACTATATAGTAAGTAGCCCCTTCCACTTCATCCCAAGCAACAGTAAATTCTTCTCCTGTGATTTTCTCATGAAGCACTGGCCTTTTTATGTTCAAAGTATTTTTAAATTCAAAATTTATTTCTCCATCATTTCCATTAAGTTCAAAATAAGGTTTATCTTGTTGTTGAAGCACCTTATTTGTAAGAATAGAACCTTCTACACCAATTCCCAAACTATATACTCCATCCTTAAGTCCAAGAGTTTTAAATTTACCATTTTCATCAGTAATGCCAACATAACCTTCTCCAACAGTTCTGAATCCTCCGTCTGCATTCTGCACATATATTTCCACAAAAGGCATAGGTTCTCCTTCATAGGTTACTGTTCCTTTAATAATATTATCACCTTTAAAAACCTTCATCAAATCATCAAACCAAAAGTCTCTAGCATAATATCCTGTGGAGCCAAAGTTACTTTCCTGCAACTCCCTCCAATTGTTTCTGCTTATGTTTTCATACATCTTTTTAGCTTCTTCATAATTTCCTTCGAAAAGAGATATTTCAGCCTTTAATATATCTAGTTTCACATCAGCTAAATCTGACAATTCATACTTTGCAACGATCTTTTTCGCGCCATCTCTGTCTCCATTTACATGAAGTAAAAATCCATTATAAACATCTGATATATACATCAGATTTTCATCATCAGCTTTCTGTCCAAATGAAATCCAATTATGAAGCATTTCAATATCACCTGTGGCAATAGTCATGTCAAGGAGCATTTTATATGAATCAATATAATATTGTTTTTCACTATCCTTATAAGGAATCTCTCTCATAATATCTTGAAGAATCTTTTTTGATCTTTCCATATCTTCAGGACTTGTATTTTCTCCTCCACCCCAGCCGTTATAGAAAATTGTGTACTTGCTAAAACTCTTTATTAGACTTTTTGCATAAAGATAATTTCCCTTAATCTTTGGGGTTGTGGGATAAGAAGCATATTTTTCGTAAAAAAAGGTCGCCTTATCCGAACCATTATCCTGTAAAAGATTTGCTATCCCATGAATTGTTGTAGGTATTACCCATGTAAATGTAAGTGTGAATACAAAAACAAGAAGAATCAATGTCTTTATTTTAATCTTTATCTTCATTTCTTGCTCACCTCATAGCTTTCTCCAGAAAGAAGTCTCCATAAATTGCCCAAACTCTCAAATCGCTAAAATTACATAATTCCGATAAAAGAGTTATATTAGGATAAGGTTCAATTAATTCTGATAATTCATTTAATGACTCAGCTTTATCTTTTCTGAAAATAAATGAAACGGATTTATCTGAAATTAATGAATTTGATGTAATTATTTGTAAATCAATATAGTCATTATAATTAATGTATGATATGAACAATAATTGCAATAATAAAATCATTGTTGAGAAACTCAAAACTAATTTTTTCGTCATACTACCTCTTATTCAAAATTATAGTAGATGTCGCACAATTACATTTTGAAATAATAATTATGCGACACCCATTTTTTTATTTGCCTGCAAAATAATTTATTAAAACTTTTACTTCAATAAATTAACTTACAACTAAATAATTATGTATGATTAATATATTTTAGTAATTACCAGCCATAGAAAATCCTATAATGATGCATTGCACCATTTCCTAAATCACCGGTTGTAGCTTCAATTACACCTTCTCCCCATACTTTACTTGTGGGATAAGCAATATTTTCAGCAGAATCTGCATATACAACTACTTTTGTATAATGATATCTATATGATCCATCACTTTTATTAACTATATTTGTCCAACCTTTCGCGCCAACACCTATATTTTGATTATTGACAATCCACTCTCCTCCACTATAAACGTTATAATCATCAAACAATCCTCGAGATATAATATTATTACTTAAATCTCTTTCAGCTTTTACTTCATTCTTTTCAGCATAATCAACTTTCTCAACCGCTGATACAGGCATTACCATACTAGTAACCACAAGCGCTAAAATAAGCATACACATTAACTTTTTCATATGTTTTCTCCTTTTTATTAGGTATTGTCTGGTAGACACACCATTTAATTTTATTTTTTTACTATATAATTTCAACTTACAGTCATTACCCCCATAAAAACTGTTCTTTCTGCTTGGGAGTTAGCAGATAGTGTAAGTTAAATTATAATCAAATTTTTTATTGAATTAAATTAAGGAAACTTATGATATTTTTCTTATTCATTTTTTTCTCCTTTTTTCCTGGTTTTATCGTTTATTCAATATCTTCTGAAGCTTCTAAATCAAATTCGCCAATCACAGTTTTACCATCACTTGCATATAATGGTATTACACGTCTTCCATTATATTTTTTTTGCCAATTAACGGCTTCCTCTGGTGTGCTAAATTCTGGTCCATCTAAATCATTACTTAAAATATAACCGTATGTGCCATCTATGCCTTGTGCAGCTATAAGATCCGGTGAATCTTCTGAATCTACGCCATATGTTTGTCCATTTTCATTTACGCCTTTTAATAAATGAAAATCCAGCGCTTGTGAAAAAACTATTTTAAGCGATGCTCCAATTAAAGCAATAAATATTGTACAAATGGTTAAATATTTAAACCACTTATCATTTAATATCTTCATTTTATATATATCTCTCCTATGTTAAAACTTATTAAAACTAAATATTAATCTAAAATCAACCCACAAAGGAATCACCTCCAAACAAAACACATCAAATTTTACAACAATTGTTATCAATTGAATTATTTGCAATTATGTCCTTCGATTTTATCTGTCATATATGTAGACCATTCAGATTCATATTTTGCAACATTTTTTTTACATATAAAAGGTATAAAATTATTTAGTATAACATAACAATATCTGTATTTTAAAATATTTAATTTTTTAGACTTATCACCACAAATATGATGTTGTGACATTGCTGCGTATATTTAGCTACAAAAATTCTTAGCATTTTCATTTAAACACTTTTGTTGAAATGTCATATAATACAATTCAACACATTTTCGATTTTCATTTTCATTTTCTCTAATAGGAAACTATTATGTTGAAATTATATGTTATCCCCGAATCACAAATCTATAAAACTCAGTACCTACATTACAAATTTATAACTTAACTCTAAAAAATATTATGATATAATATATAGTTATATTTTATATAACTATATATTATATCATATAATTATATTTGTCAAAATATGATTATATGATTTATATAATTGTTAAAATATAATTTCGATTGACTTTACAACTCCACTTCTTCTCGGAATAAAATTTAGTACAAGCATCATCATCACCTCTATACTCTGTAGCTCTGTACCGTACATAAAAAATTTTGACATTATTTTTAACCGCTCTTTCTATTTTTAGGTATAAAAAAGAGGCTTTAGTTTAAGTCTTTTAAGTTGACTAAACTAAAACCTATATATATATTAATTTTATAACCTACACTATAATCGTGAATTTTATTTGAATTTTGGCTATGTCATCTATATTTTCGCCCTTTTTGGGGTGAAAAATCGATGTTTTTTGTCCGTTTTTTTGCTCTATTTTTGCTCTCAAACCACAACATATTGTGATCAAAACCTACTTTTTGTCCTCAAAACCACAATACGTCATCAGAATTATCGTTTCCACGTGCCTTGAACGGTCAAAAAAGATGCCGATTGAAGCTGGCGAGTCCTTGGCGATCACTTATCTGCTTTTCTTTAGTTCCGTAACATATAATAACCTTAATTGTTCTAATCAAGATTAAGTTCGAAATATGGTTCATCCACAAAGCCTGTGTCTTCATACTGCCTGAAACCACATTGAACAAGGCCACATTTTTTTGCCATGTTTAGTGAAGCCTGATTGTCAGGATGTACTGAAGCGTATATATATGTAGCCCTTTTACCAGCCTTGAGCCATGCAATGTATGCTTTCAAAGCTTCTGTACCATAACCCTGATGCTGGTATTCTTTCGCAAGGTGAATGACTATCTCAACATGAAATGGGTCATCCTCGTCAAGCCTTCCTCCACAAATGCCCAAGAACTTATCATTTTTTATTACCGCGAAAACTGCATTGCCATACGTGTTATACTGACTGCAAGTGTATTCTATTATTTGAGGAATTTTCTCTCTTATAATCACGCCTCCGCAGAAACGCATTGTCTCACTGTTGCCCCAAACATTGAAAAGCTCGTCCGTATCCCCCTGATCAATTGGCCTAAAGTTTAACCTTTCTGACCCAAATATCATTGCTTTCCTCCTTTAATACGCTCTCATATTTTCAATTATCTTCGTTTTTCATTTGTTCTGTAAAACAAACATTTTCATATTGCCTTGAACGGTAAAAAAGATGCCGCTTGAACATAGTGGCCTGTGGAGCAAAGGTATTTGTAATTGCTTTACTGGCTGGCACTAATGGAAATGCTTTGCAATATTTATTGCTTCCGCCAAATCTTCAGCCAAAAAGATGACCATTCCTCCGGGGTAATTCGTAAAAGACCGCAAAATACAAGCTTACCTTGATTCTTTAATTCTTTTAAGTGTCCCACATGGCTTTATGAGTTCCTTATTTATTGACTTTACATTGTTCATCAAATATATATACGTCATTGTTCAGCCTCCTCTGAATACAAGCTTTCTATGTTTGTCTTGAATTAAAACTGCTTCCTCCAATTACGATTGATTTCGACATAATTTGACAACGGATTCTGTATGCCTTGTTGCTGTGATTCTGATGACCATTGGGCGGCTTCATATTTTTCTAATACTACCATCTAAGGTCAGCCATAAAAAGTGGGTTATTTAATTTCTACACCGTATAGAATATCCATTTGCATTTTCGTATTTCCTAACTGTTGGATTTTTCCATAGATTATATTCTCATTTAAAATCATAATAATATAGATATCCGACCCTCCCTTTCCTGAATTAAGCTTGTACACCGTATTCCAGGCATATAATTGAATATCTGAATGTAATAAATCGAATTCTAAACCAGATGCGAAACTCTTACCTATAGATGTTGATGCAGTGTCCACACTGCCAATATAGCAGGCGTTTTGTGGAATCTCTATTTGTTTTATCTCTTTTACCTCATTTTTTCGCTCAGAGTTCTGTAAGATTCCATACATTGTATTTGCTAAATCAAGTGTTGGCTTGTCTGAAATAAAGGAACCAACCACCATATCCCCTACACCATAATCTTGATGAAAAACTTCATTTAAGCTTTCTAACTCGATAACAACAGGTGTATCTATTTCCTTTCCCAGAGGGCAAAAGAATTTATTAGGGGTAACCGAAATAGAATCTCTATTTACTTTATTCATGTAGTTAAATATTACTACTATCAAAAATAACACTACAGCAATAGAGAATGTTATTGCAAATACTATAATTAATAATACTTTTTTTGAATTTAATCCATCATTCATAAGTAAATTTTAATTTCCTCCACTGGTTCTATTCTCAAAATTCCTGTTTGGCTATCTGTTATATAGATTTCCTGTAGCTTTGTTTTAATTCCGCTACAAGAGCGAATGCTCATACTCCATGGTTTACTAATTCATATGACGGATGATACAATCCTGTCGGTTCATAAAAGTTTTTGCCAATATATTGAAATCCCAGTTTTGTCAGAAGCTTTTCAGATGCCTCGTTTAGCGGATGATGTCCCGCATACAATCTGTCCGCTTTAAAAGCAGTGAAACTGTAATCTATAACGGCCTTCGCAGCTTCAGAAGCATACCCCAGCCCCCAATATTTTTTTCGTAGATGAAATCCAATTTCGAAGGAATATATTTCGGATTTAAAAGGCCGCATACCACAGCAACCAATCAGTTCATTTGTCTCCAACTCGAAAACAGGCCAGTATTGTATGTGAAATAGTTCATCATTATGAATTTCTGTATCCAGTCGACGGATTATGTCCTGCTGTGTAAACTTACCGTCAGCACAAATAAACCGGGTTACTTCTTCTTCTCCCCATAATTGAGTAGCCAAATCTAAATCGGCGACATTCCACTTTGAGAAACCAAGCCGTTTTGTTTTAATAAAATACTCTCGCATGTTTTAACGCCTCCTGGTATAATAAAGTCATAGCATAAGCTATGCTAATTAATTACATTTCTATATAAAAGTTGGGAAAGGATTTTCTTCCTTTAGTTGTATCTCTCCAACTTTATACAATTAATAAAATTTAATTATTTCATATAATAAAATTTAATTATTTCATATATTTATCTCCCTATAGACTTTGTCTGATTCATAAGGTATCATATTTCATTGTATAGGAAGAAAGACGTTCACCTCCTAGGGAGCCTTCTTCGTAAGGCGATACCTGTAACTGTAGACAGTCAATCCATTCAATGAAAATTTATGTTTCAGCTGGTTGGGAGCCTTTAAGCTATACCCGTGTCACATGCCAGGTTGTGTATTCATTGTTGTTTATGGATTCCTATGAAAGGAGATTATTTATGTTAGAAAATTATATTTCTGTAGGTATTGATGTTGGTTCATCTTTTAGTTGGATGTCTATCGTAGACCCACAGGAAAATATCATTTTAAAACCATTTAAAGTTATTCATAATAACTCTGATTCCCTTAAAAGGGCTCTTTCTGAAATTAAAAAAGCGGAAGAGCTGCATTCCTTGAAATCTCGCACATTTCTGGAATCTACGGGAATCTATCATTTCCCACTCTTCTGCTACCTGATGGAATCAGGATTTGAGGCTTTTGTCATTAACCCTCTTATCATACATTCTATCAAAAATTATGGTATTAGGAAAGTAAAAAATGATAAAATCGATTCAATTGGTTTGGCAAAACTTGGTTTAAAGAAAGATTTAAAAACCTCTGTTCTACCTACTAAACTTGTTTTAGAGCTTCGCAGCCTTTGCAGGAAGTATTATGAACTTGTTGATACTCGTTCAAGTTATGTTAATCGTCTAAAGACGGACATGCATACTGTTTTTCCGCAGTACCTAGATATCTTTAGCGATATTACCGGTTCTACTTCTATTATGATTTTAAAGGAGTATTCAACTCCCGATAAAATTCTTCGTGGTCATAGAACAACTGTGATAGAGAAAATATCAAAATGCTCTAGAAAAGGGCTATTTAAAGCAACTATCAAGTATGAACAGCTTATTCAAGCAGCAAAAGCATCAAAAATCTTTGGCTGCAATATTGATAGCATATACTTTAATATTTCCATTAATATTAAATTAATAGAAGAACTCAATTCCGCAATAAACTCTATTTTAGAACAAATACACAGTTTAGTAGAAGCTAATTATTCAGATGAATTTGTTAAACAAGTTTACTGGCTTGATTCTATTCCTGGTATTGGATTTCTTTCTGCTGTCACCATAATGTGCGAAATTGGTGATTTTAGCTCATTTAAGAATCCTAAACAGTTATTTGCTTACTTTGGATTAGATCCATCGGTAAATCAATCAGGTAACTTTAATGCTACTGAAGTTCATATGTCTAAACGCGGTTCTCGAATCGCAAGAAGAGCAATATTTGCTGTAGCATTAGCAAGCATTAGAACCAAACGCAATGGTGAAGCCATAAATCCAATTCTGCATGAATACTATATTAAAAAGTCTTCATCCAAGCCTAAGATGGTTGCAATTGGAGCTGTTATGCATAAAGTTTGTAACTTCATATTGCCGTCCTACGGGATGAAACAGATTTTAAACTTAGAACTCCTGAGGAGCATTGTCTAAGCTTTAAGCAGTTAATTCTAATCGCTGCATAAATTTTATTTTTATACATCTACCAATTATTTCTAAACCTTTTATTTAATTTAGGTTTATTAAAGTTACCTTTTTTTTAATATTAAATATTTAATTAATTTTTTCAATTATTCTATTGACAACAGAATTGTTGATGAAAAATAATTATTGTGACAAAATAAAAATAAATAACGTGACAAAATTTTCATAAAATCTAATTAAAAATCAATTTTAAAAAAATAAATAATGTGACAATTTTTTTTATAAATCTAAAAAGACAACAGCTACCTTTTCTTTATAAAAAATTAAACTCTACAAATATTACTATAAAAAATCTATTAATTAATTTTTATTCATTAACCCACCTATTCCACATTGTTGTATATACGCTATTTTTGCATTTTTCAACTAATTCTTTTGTCAAATCAGAATAATGAACTTTGTGTGCTATATATGCTGCAATAATCAACATAATATTGTTATATGCTTCATGCTCGGAATTTAGTTGAGCCAACGAATATATTTCTTTCTCTGTAACTTCATTAAAGACAAGAGCCTTCATTCTTTCATATATGTCTTTAAAAACTCTTTCCGATTCTTCCTTACTCAATGACAAAGAATCGTTATTTCTTATCTTCATTTCCTGCCCTATACCAATCTTAGAAATATCACGATTATATAAGTGTAAGCTATCACTATAATGGTTGTATGAACCAACATCTAGTCTAAGCCATCCGGCCAAGATTTCTTGAATACCTGTAAACTGTACAAAATTATATGGCATTCCTAATAACACATCATTACTACGCATAATTTGGCACCATTCTAATTTTTCATCTCTGACCTTTAGCATTGAGCAAACATTACATGGTATATCTGCATCTCGTGGTCGTCCACTCTCAACTGGAAAATCAACCTTCGTATCATAAATCTGTATCACTATCTGACGACTTTCAGGAACATTTTGCAATGCTTGATATGCCTTTTCCATCTGGTCAAATCCAAAATGATAACGTATTCTTTTTCCATAAGCACCATGATAAAACTTACCTTTTCCCGAAAAAGTTTTCAAACTTGGATTCCAAGCATTAATGACATCTGATCTATCTTCACCATTTATTATCCATACTAACTCAGCTAATGCATATCCAACACTTATAGGTGGAATACGATCAAAAACCCATTTCTGCCTAGGCTCTTTAATTTCAATGAATGTATGCAACAATTCATATACCTCACCTGTTCGTCCATTCAAAGTATTATTCTGTTTCAAAAGTTTAGCAGCTGCCTTCTTCCAAACCTCATTAGCTGTTTTTCCAACAATAAATTCTGCCATTTTGAATACTCCTTTTTTATTACATATTTATTCTATCATTTATTCGCCACTTAGGTGGATAAAAATATTCAATTTTGTTTAAATTTCGATTAACATATTGTTGTTTTATCCTTTTTCTATCGTCTAACCCACAAATATTAGGATGAGCAACTCTAGCATATTTATCTGTTTCACAAAATAGATTCTGACAATCTATTAGCTGTAAACTACGACCAAATAAAGATTTAAATTTCAATCCCCTTTTTTCAAATTCAACATCCTGCCTTTCAGCCATATACCTAATGATATCTTCATATTCATATCCCTTTAAATCTCTAAAACATTTTATAATTCCATTCTTAGCTCCTGGACCGGCTACAACAAAAGACATCTCACTAAAATCGCACAATTCACTATAATTAATGTCAATGGTAAATTGGAAGGCCAAAAAAGAACCTAATGTTGGGTAATTAAGCAACACTTTGTATAATTCTCTTAAATTATTAACTTGTGCTATTTTTTTTGATAATCCTGTATTCATCATATATTCTAAAAGTTTCAAATTATTTTGATGCTTTTTATCAAATCCGAAACAACTTTTTCCCGATGGCATTATGTATGCAGCAGAATATATTCTTTCATCATTCTGAATTTTCCGAGTTAACAATTGATTGTATTTTTCATAATTATACGATGAATAGGCAATCTCTCCTAAATTGCTTTCCATATAATCCCAAGTTTCGATTTTATTAAATAGCTTAAAAAACAATATTCGAAAGCACTGGTCTTCAGGTGTGTAGAATTCTTTATTATAAATAACGTTTTTTATTAAATATTGACTAACACGATCTGATGCTCTATATGCATTTGTAAATTTATATTTTTGAATAATTTCATCATCTGTCCATGGAAACGTCTTATTCAGCATTCGATTAAAGAAAACCTCTTGTCGTTTTGCGGCAAATTCCCAATAGGCATCATATACTGGTGTTGGTTCTAAATCTCCAAATCCCATAAATCCTATCCTCCTAAAATGCTATCATAAATTTTTGTCACCGTTTCCTCCAAACTGCAGTTATTACTAACTATTCTACACTTTGGATTTCCTTTTGCAAGTTCTCTATAGTTTTGAATGATTGCTTCATCTTTTTTTGTCTCATATTCTTTTGCTCGATTTTCACGTTCTAACAAAAATATTTTCTTAATATTTATCTTTTCCCAATATATTAATTCCGGAGCTATAATAGAGTGAATAACATCCTTTTCTAATTCTCCAGCCAATCCATATGCATATGTAGACCACCAGAAACGATCCATCAATATTATACTTGATGAACTACATTCTCCTACAAGCTTTCGTTGAATCAAATCTATGTGCGATGCAACATGCATAAGTTGTAGGCTAGCGTCATTAATTGACATATCAAAATACTTATTATTATGATGATGTATATCATAAACTAAACTACCTAAAGTCCTCGGCTCATTTCCTGGAAAAGCAATATTAATACAATCATAATCAGTTGTTTCGCATATTTTTGTTTTTAAGTTCTGAACAATTGTGGATTTTCCTACATTATCGATTCCTTCAAAAACGTAAATACCTGTATAAGATTTTTGTAAATTATCTTCCATCATCTTACCTTTCATGTTCTATTATATCTAATAATCGTTTTACCATCATCCTATGGTTCACATTGTAAAATAGTCCCTCATTCAATGACTTACTCCACGGATTCAGTTCTGACCAATCATTTGCTGTTAGCCTTTCAAAAGCATATTCACTGGAACGACCTCCTACTGTACCAACCAACGCTACAGGGATTCCAACACTTTTTGCCATTTCTACTTCAATATCTACACCCTGCAGAGATTTATCCTCCTTGATTTTTCCTCCTAAACAAATTAACAACTCGCTCTTTTCTTTACAAATCATATTTTCTCGCATTTCTTTCAAACCATCCGATAATACTAGAGTACACTTTTCTTGTAGCTCTTCTATATCATAATCCACCATATATGCCTTGTCCATATGCATCTCAATAGAATATTTTATATCTGATGAATATATTCTTCCTATATCAAAAATTAGCTTTTGAAAAGTTGGATGTGCGCCAAAAACCAAAGTATAGCCTTTTTTTATAATTTCTCTTGAATATACTAATACAGACTCTAATAAAGAACTTTTATAAATCTCATCGCAATCTGGAAAAGCTCCAGACAATATTATTCTCTTGTTTAATTTTTTCCTATTGCTCCCATAAACATTTTCAATGTTTATCAAATAATCATCAAAATTCTCCGTTGTCACCTTTGCATCACTAACTTGCTTTTCTCGCTGACCATGATTTGACAATAGAAATAATCTATCATTTTTATCATATGTTTTTGATTCTTTTACCCTTTTGACAAATTGCTGAATGTCTTGTTCTTTAGGATTCCTTCCAAAGCATTGAATATAGTGATTTCGAATTCCTGTATCATACAAATCTCTTATCTTTTCCTTATACTGTACCTCATATGCCAGTATCGCATTCATATCACACGCAAGCTTAATTTTATTTGCACTACACATATCAATTAAACATTCAATATGGGAATATACTTGGTTTGAAGAGTTCATAATTAAATGAAAACACTTCTCCTCTATTTCATCTACAATTTCTATCAATCTATCCGGATTGTCAAACTCCTCACTCATATATCTGAGTACAGGTGCTTCCCCGGGTCGAATTTCCAATTTCGAATAAGAAGAATTATCAATTTGAATCCATAAAATCGGAATGTCATTAATAAGGGCATAGCATAGTTCCTTCATAATGTATGAAGAATATTGTGCTTCTTGCGTCTGTAAAAAAATCATAGCATCGCTCAATTCCAAATTTATATCGATATCTTTCTGTGCATCATCTCCTACTTCAACATTAACAACATCTCGATATACATTTCTTTCTCTTGTCAATCTTTTTAATTCATCAGCCAACTTTGCAGCTATATGTTCTCCATCTACCCTACGATGACTGATAAAATACAAAACTTCATCCCGATAAAGTGGAGATAATGTCTGAGAAATAATCTTTCTAGCAAAAATCTGTGCAATTGCCTTCATGTTATTTTTCATAGGATTCCTGTTTTCATTGCGACAAGACACATCAAAACTTTGCTTTTCAGATACTGGCTCAGGTGGACGTCTACACTCTGGATTGTTTTCCATTGCAATCGCCCATATTCTGCTTTTAGCATCATTATACTTCTGTATCAACTTAAGAAATTTTTCATTATATTCACCATTTTCAGCTGTAAAAAACACAAAAATATCATTCTTATTAGCATCAACTGCCAATAACTGATTCATCTGAAATACAGACGAAATATACAACCTATCCGCTACATAGATGTTTAAAATCTCGTTACATTCTTTAAAAAAAATATCTGCAGACTCTGTATTTTTCATAGTAAGCTCTGGATTACAAAAAATCATTCTCATCATTTTTCACCTCGGTAATGAGCAAATGCACCATTTACTCTACTATAAGGAATACCATGTATGCCCATAACATAGTTTTCGCTTACAAAATTAATCAATTCGTCAATTATGTTTATGTCAGTATGCACTCTGTGATTGCGACCTGACCCAATTAAAGCATTAAATTCTCTTGGGATTTCTATTGCATTATTTCCAAAATAATAGTATTCTGTTGCTACTAACACTCGATCTACTTTTGTATCTGTTTCTAAATTTGCATTATTAATACTTCCATCCACCATACTATGATGTGAAGGTTCCTGCATCCAATTTCCATCAATATGATGATATATATTATCGCCATAAGCACAAAACATTCCTCGATTAAAAACTGGGCGCTTATTCGTAAATCTGATATCATCCCAGTATTCATCAAATGTCAGTATTTCTCCAACTCGCATCAACATAATTAATTTTTTACATAATTTTGTATTTGATGCCCCATATGCAGCAATCCAATCACCTTTCTGTGCACTTTTCCTAATTCTAGGCTTACAAGTAGCCAATGTACAGTAACCAAAATAAGGATTAGGGGCAAATCCGTAATCTCTTGGAATTACATACGAATAATATTTCATATTTATCTCCTAACATTGATAACGTGGCAAATCCAATGGACTATTATTCCGTGGACTTCCATCCGGTTTTTCCCAATCCATATCTTCTCCGTCTATTGCTTTTGTTATTTTCTCCCCATTCCATCCTATTAAGTTATGTCCATGTTCGATTAACTCTGAAGGTATGTCCTCTTCCTTTGCCCCCTGCAGGTAAACACCTACAATTCTTTTTCCCATCTCTGCAGCTGTCTTTATTTCCCAGTTTACATAATCACTTTTAGCAGTATCCTTACCTATAAGTACAACAACAGTCCCAGCCCATCGCATTTGAGGTTTTATCAGTTCCTGTTTAATATATTGTTCATTTTTCGCATTATTTTTTAACTTGTTTTCATAAATAGAACTATCTCTCATGTCAATTCCATGTTTACCTATTAAGTTTTTAAATGATTCTATCTTGTCTGCATCGTTATGCTGATGTGATACAAAAATATTTTTTAATTCATCTGACATATTTATCCCTCCTTGTATAATAAAGTCATAGATGAAATCTATGTTAATTCATATTCGCGTTCTGGTTAATTACATAAATATTAAATATCCTACTATCACACTTAATTCATAGTAAACTTACAACTATCCCAATAATTAACAAAGCAATAATAATTGATAAATATAATAAACATTCCGTAATCGAAAATAATGAGCTTATATAAGAATAATCCCCTCCACTATATTTATTCAATGGCATTTCAAAATCCTTTACAGTGGTAATTTTATTACAATTTAAATTAGCTATCTCATTATATATACCACGAAATTTCCTTTCTTGTTGTAAATAATAAGAATCTAAAAGCCAAAATATGATTGCTGGAAATATAGAAATCAACACAAAAGCTAAATTTCCTTTTGGGTTAGTATTTATATCTATGCTAGCTGCATATAATGCTAATAAAGCTGAAACAATTGTTATAGTCCATCCTTTCATTTGAAAAGAACACTGATTCATATGAGATATATTAGTATGTATGAATTCAAGGTGCTTAATTTGATTTTCTGTCATTTAATGACCTCCTTTATGGTAAAATAATTCTCTATTTAAGCATTATTTTCTGGATTTCTCAAAACTATTTTACAAAAATCATTTCCTTTTATTTGATCTCCATTTTTAAATGTGACGTTTTTCATTTTAATAGCATAGCTAAAGTCAATAATTAAGTTTTCTTCTTTAATAGGCTTATTTTCATTCTTAATTCCAATTGGCATAAGATAATATCCTGTTTTATTTACTGTAAGACTTTTAAACATGTCACGATTATAAGAACCATTCATTTCATCCATCCATTGGTATCTACTTACAGTAGTTAATAGCAGTTCTTCTTGTTTTATTCCTGAGGTTATTGCTCTATTAATTGATTTATCTACATTAGGTCCTATGAATACAAAATAACCTTTACCATAATTACGCTCTTTACTCGTATACACCCAACACTCATTTGGAAATGGAGGAACAAGATAATCAACCTTTAAAAATTCATCCGCAAACTCCTCTCCTTTAGATAGTTTTTTCCACTCATTAAATATTTCTTTAGAAGCTGAATAATTACGGTAAAGTAATCCCAATACTGGAACATATCCAGGATAAAATAAATACAACATTCCTTTCCAACCAGCACTATTCCACTTATTCAAATCTATTGGCGAAGAGAAAAACATCGTTCTTCGCTCTTTTTCTGGAAGTGGTCTCAATTTTCCCAGCGGTGGTTTTTGAGCTTTATTAATGCCTCTCAATCTCCAATATAACTTGTTAGCTCCTTCTTTTTCTCCAACATTATAGTATGTAAATGCCTATAATGGAGTCAAAATATACTTTTCATCTGATTCTTCAAAGATAATTGGAATAAACTTTGTATTTTGAGAGGTTGCATCATAAATATGTTGGTATAGTATATTAACCTCCCAGGAAACACCTTTGCTACTATTACTTGAATAACATTTAAGATAATATGATTTACAGCATACTACCAACACATAATCTGCATTAGTTATTTGATTTTCCATCCAACGAGGCCAACCTTCAGCAGGCGATTCTACGTATAAATCTATATTAGCATCAATACCATCAGCACGTAAATTATTTGAAAACTCTAATATTTTGTTTTCATAATCAGCATTTTTATGACTATATGATATAAAAACTTTTGGGTGCTCTAACATATTTTTTAACTCCTCATTTTAACTTAATTATTCAACCCAATTGGAAAAATTCTTATATCCATCATCATCTACCCAGTCATAAATTGGGTAATTACTTGATAATCTATAAAACTTTCCTCTATTTTCTACAGAAGCTGTAGTATCTAAAATATAAGTATCCAAATCAGGATACTTAATCCATTTTCCATCTGTATACTCATATAAATAAAGATTTTTTCCATCATTGCTATATTGGTAACCAAGATAATATAATGGGTTTGGTCCTTTAGTTTTAATTCTACCGTATTTGTCCTTAATGCCATTTATATGTATACCTAGAATTTTATTGCCCTTTTGCATGCTTTTCATTATTTCATATTTAACCCACCTTCTATTGTAGGTTTGTGACCCTACTAGAACAGCTGTTACAGACGTGTTATTAAGTCCACTATTTATAAGCTTTTTAAGCGCTAAATCGCTTTGTTTTTTTGCATCTTCCCAAATAGATGCGTCAAAAAATCCAGCATCTTTTCTGTCTTTTTTTGTTAGCCAGTGATTTCTAACAACATTAGCTCTAAAATCAATAACATCATGGTAATGAAAACTAAAAAAAACTTGCTTTGCCATTTTAAGTTCCTCCTTGTTAATTTAAATCAAAAACATTTATCTGTCCTTCTACTGTCTCTACTTTTTTTATTTCAGTAAATTTTAATATGTCAAATACGCTTGCACCATTCTTTTTAAACTAATAAAGCAGGTAATCACTAACTAAACTATAATGCCATTTGCAACTCATTCTATCTTCTGCATTATGATTATTAATTTCATTTATCCAATCAGGTGCTGATTTTTTCTTTGCAATAACATTCGCAGTATCAGTATCTTTTTCAGCCTTTTTATTCCACAAGATAAATATCATTATCAGTTTTTATCATAAAATCTGGATAATATTTTGATATCATGCCATCTTTTCTTACATTAGTATCCAAAATCCCATTCCCCTTTTTATTTAACTAATATCTTACTAACTTATAATTACCCATCAAATTTTGTAAATTTATGTTATAATTATATATATTTCCATTTTATTATATATTAATTTACAAATTTTTACAACATACGTTTTACTTTCTATATTGCAAATAGAAATAAAGGAGGAGCCACATGCCCTACTACAAAATATCACCTTGGCCATTTAGAGAAGATGAAATCGTCACACTATATTGGATTTCTTCACCTATTACTGAAGAGAATGGTGTTAGAAATATGAATGTGCATTTTAAAACCGATAATGGATTTAAGACAATCAAATGTCCATGGGGACATTTGCCTTTATTACAGATTAGTTATAAATATAAAAATGGTAGAATAACTAATGAGTCTAATAACCTTGAAGAATTCTCAGTTTCTTATAACTACATTTATCATGCTGATGTTAGTACATGCTATAAAATACCTAAAGAATTATACCCATTAGTTCCTGCTGGCGTTGATATAAAAGAATTATGTTATAAATTTAAATACAATAATATTATATACTTCCTTGTATAGAAATAGTAAGATGTTTATATGCAAGCATTCCGCTTTTCTGTGAAAATTTGCTCTCTTCAGAGGATTTAGATGAATACGCTGAAGTTATATATGCCGATGATAATGAGATTAGCATAAGTTTTTATAATAATTTCCCTCCTAGCCTTTTTACTTATGGAAATATAACTGAATTTATATGGTTCACACAAGTTGATGAAATCAAAAAAGCTAGAGAGGAAATTAGAACAAAATATATAAAGAATAAATTAATTTATTCAAAAATTCCAAATATAAAAGGTTGTCGTATTATAGGCAAAGGAATAAAATATGATAACACGGTATTACTACTTAATATCAATGTTTTAAACTTAAGTTTTCCATATAAAAATGTAATAGCTACACATCCTGCTTACGTTAATTCAGTAGCAAACTCAAAAGATAATATTGACAAGAGTAAAATAAGTATTGAAGAGGAAATAAGCATAGGTGATAATAATAAAGGTGCTAGTAAAAGCAATCCATTAATAACAAATGATTTAAAATCATCAAAGAAATTTTCAACAAAAATTGTTATTGAAAAAGTAAAAAGAGATGCAGTTACAAGAAAATCTATTGCGAATAGTGAAAAAAGTGAAAATAAACCTACATTTACTACTCAGCCAGTTACTTTAGGAGCAAATGCCCAACCAGTCACATTTAATACTATAGGTGCTATAAATAATGTAACAGAATTAAATAAAAGTTTCGAGAATTTTTCTAAAACAATTAAAATTCTTCAAGATATATTTGGATATAAAATAGTTGATATGAAATGCATAAACCTTGAAGGAAACTCAATTTTTACCCTAACAACTGATGGTTCACCAAGGCAATGTGCGATTGTTAAAATATATCATAATTCAGAATTATTTTTTATTATTGAAATTAACATTGAAGACGGCTGGTCTTTATCCACTCTTGTTTTTACATGTACTAATAATAGTAAAACCGAATTAGATATTATCAATAATTTAATTAAAAACAGTGGGCATTGGAATACTGTTTGGCTTGAGAAATTCTTAAAAAATAAATATACAACCGTTAAACATTTTACGAAAAGAACCCCACACCATTGGAGTAATTTACTATCTAAGGCTATAGAAAAAATTGTTTCAAAAAATTAATTTGATATTAAAGTAATAAATTTTAGTTAATTTACTATGAAATTTTAATTAATTTCCGTGATAATAGGTTAACAAATTCCAATTTATCGTAGCAATAACCAGGAATAAATACACAGGCGGCCATTAAAAATCAAAAATAATATAAACATAATTTAAATACTTTGGCACAGAGAAGTCTGTGCCGTTGTGCGTTATAACAAAAAACTCCGCACAGCAGGAAATGTTTTAACCTGATTTATTTGTTATACTGAAATCACCACGTGGAAAGGAGAGTGCTCATGCATACATCAGACATCATAAAATCAAGCATTAACTATATTGAGCAAAATTTGAAAGCCGATATAAACGCCGAGGAGCTAGCGAACATGGCAGGCTATTCCGTATGGCATTATCATCGTCTGTTTGTACAATCTACGGGGATGTCCGTATCTGCCTATATCTGCAAGCTGCGGCTTAACCGGGCATTGAGTGAAATAGCCGGCGGTCGTCGTGCCATTGATGTGGCTTTGGAATATGGTTTTGATACCTATGCCGGATTTTACAAGGCGTTTGTACGAATGTACGGAGGCTCTCCGAAAAATTATCTGTCTAAATCGGAGGTTTCAGTTATGTTTACAGAAAAAGAATTGCGGGAAATTCTTGCAAATTGGGACGTACAGCAGGATTTGCCGATACTTGATGTTTACACCATGGATGGTACAAAGGTTTCAGGAAATGTGTGGTCGATAGGCGAGGATTATATCCTTAAAACAGGTAGCTGTAAAGGGATACTCGCGAATATGAAGGTGGCAAAAGCGCTGTCAGCGCAGGGATTCGTGTCATCAACGCCGATTCCTGTCAAATCCGGTGAAGAATATCTGGATAGAGAGCAAATTGTTATATTGACACGAGGCATCAAAGGTAATCCACTTTCTAAATTAGACCGTTTCGGTGAAAGCCGCCAGGAGTTCGGAAAAAAATACGGAGAGAGCATCGCACGGCTTCATAAGGCATTGACCGTGCTTGAATCTGAAATGCAGCCATATGAGCAGAATTTATATACTCATGTCACCGAATGGGCATTGCCGGAGGTCAAAAAACAAAATATACAATTCAACATGGGATTACCCGATACATTTTTCGAAGAATATGTCAATAATTTTGGTAGTTTGTTTGATAAGCTTCCTAAGCAGTTGATTCACCGCGATCCGAATCCTTCCAACATTCTGTTTGAGGGCGGCGAAGTGACAGGATTTATAGATTTTGACCTGAGTGAGCGTAATGTCCGTTTGTGGGATCCCTGTTATTGTGCTACAGGGATATTGAGTGAATGGCGTGGAGTTGACGATATATATGAAAAATGGCCTGATGTTCTGGAGGGTATCATACGCGGGTATGATAATGTGAATCCACTGACGTTTGATGAAAAGCAAGCAATATTTTATGTGATTTGTTCAATTCAAATGATTTGCGTAGCATACTTTGAAGGTGTAGACAAGTATAAAAAATTAGCTAACCCAAGCAGAGATATGTTAAAATTCATTTGGAAGAATGAAGTGCATATCCGGAAGGTTTTGGAACGAGCAACAAAAGCATAAAGAGTAATTAAGCAAGAGTATTGTCTTTAAATAATTTTAAAAGATAATACTCTTTTTATTGATTATTTAAATTGCATAAACAGAAGCTTGTGATAAATTTAAAATTGTTATTGAAAAATATTTTATAATCTAATACCATTTGGGATGAGAAAAAGATTGAAGGAGATTATAGAATTGAACGAGTTATACGATACGATTTTTAAAGGAAAGTCATTCGGAAGATTTAAAGATGCATTATTATAAGAAAGTCATTCAGAAGATTTAAAGATGCATTGACTCTTTCAGAATAATTAATATCTCTAGGTACTCTTGATGGATAAATATTATTATGACACATATCATAATAATATTTTGTATCCTTCAAAAAGTTTATTACTTTCCATTAAAACTTTATTATGTTTTATACAAACTAATGATCCTGAAGTTTAATGTTCTATACTCCAGTAACTTTCCCCATACTTTTTTATTTCTTCTTCCCGGCAAAATGTGCAAAACCTCATCCTTTTTCTTTGCTTCACTCCAGCTTGATAAGCTGCCATTATAATTAGATAAATATCCTCCTGATTTTCTTATATATTATTTATCTTATCTCTTAAAAGAATGATTTCAGTGGAATCTGCAGCTTCAATTAGTAAATCACTAGTAATTTCTTCACTTTGTCCATTTTCTCTATTAATTATATCTAATTGTTGTACTTTATCATATAATTTAACTGCATCTTCTCAATTATTGCTTCAGTTAAATTTAGTTTTTTTCGACCCGTAAAAAAAATACCTCACCTTAATTAAAATTATAACCAAGCAAGGTATGTGTCAATCATCAAATATATATTTTCACATTATTTGTTTTTTGTCATGTTATTTATTTTTTTGTCACAATATTTATTTTCCATCAACACTATTTCTTCTCTATCAGCAGCACTGTTTCTACGTGCGGTGTCTGAGGGAATAAATCTACGCACTGAACTTTTACTACCTTGTAGCCGTTGTCTATGAAGACTGGCAGGTCGTTTACCAGGGACGTTGGCTTGCATGAAATGTAGATGAAAGTTTCTGGCTTGTAGTCTATTATTTTTTGAATTGCTTTTGGATGAATTCCTTCTCTTGGAGGATCCAGGACTATTATATCCGGTTTATCCTGGAGCTCATCAATTTTTTTCAAGACGTCTCCTGCAATGAATGTGCAGTTGTCCAGACCGTTTAATTTTGCATTTTCATTTGCCTTTTCTACAGCTTCTTCTACTATTTCTATTCCTATAACCTTCTTGGCTGTTGGTGCTAAAATCTGACCTATTGTTCCTGTTCCCGAATAAAGGTCGAAAATTGTTTTGTCTTTTGTGGTTCCGATGAAATCTCTTGCAATTGAATATAATTTTTCTGCACCCAATGAATTTGTCTGAAAAAATGAAAATGATGAAATGTTGAAATGAAGTCCCAAGAGCTCTTCAGTTATTTTGTCTTCACCGTAAAGAATTTTCATTTCTTCTGCTCTTGCCACATCTGCCACACCGTCAAATATGGAATGTGCAATGCATTTTACCTTGCTCTTCAGGTTCATGCCAAGAACCAAGTCCACAAATTCCTGCTCGTTTAGTGTTCCCTGGCTTGTGGTGATCAGGTTTATTAAAATTTCTCCTGTTTTTTCTGTCTTTCTCACCAGCAAGTACCTTAAAAAGCCTATTTTTGATGTTTTGTGGTAGTATGTTTGACTATTTCCTTGGAAATAATCCAGTATTTGACATAAAATCTGTCGATAATCTTCATCGACAATTTGGCACCCTCTGGTGCTTATTATGCTGTGAAAGCTGTTTTTCTTGTGCATTCCCAAAGATAAAGGACCATCCTTTACTTCATCCCCAAATGAAAATTCCATCTTGTTTCTGTATTCCGTCTGTTTGGGGCTTGGAACTATGGGAAGGAATTCGTATGGTTCTTCAATAACGCTGTCTATTATTGACTTAACCTGTTCTTTTTTAAATTCAAGCTGCTTTTCATAAGGGATGTTCTGGTACGCACATCCGCCACAGACATTGAAATGTGAGCAGATGGGTTCTTGCTCATAGTCAGCGTTCTCTAAAATTTCGATTACTTTTGCTTCGGCACTGTCTTTTCTTGTTCGGCTTATTTTAGCCAGGACCTTTTGCCCGGGAAAAGCACCTTTAATCTTTATTGTTTTTCCCTGGAATGTTGCTTTACCGGTGTTGGGAAAATTCATTGCTTCTATTGTTACTTCAATTATATCGTTCTTTTTCATTTGTACTCCTGTATGTTCGTTTAATATTCCACTTCTTCCGGAGACGGTGTTTCATCATCTATCATAAGAGACATGTCTCCTCCTGTATCTTGAATTAATTTTTCAATCGGCATTTTTACATATTTTGCATATGCTGTTGCTGCAACAGTTCCGTCTTCTAAAAGAATTTCTCCTGTTCCTTCAAATATAAGCCTTGTGTTCCTTGTTATTCTTGCTGTTGCTTTTACTTGCTTGCTTAATGGAACGGGTTTTTTATACTTGATGTTAAGTTCCACCGTCACTCCCCATGCGCCAGGCTCAAGTATCATGATTGATCTTCCTATTACTTCATCCAGTATTGCTGATATTATTCCGCCGTGCATTCTGTCCGGATAGCTTTGATGTGTTGGAGTAGGAGTTGATATGGACATCAGTTCATTGTTTTCAAGTTCATAAAATTTTGTTTTCAAAGATTCATGGTTTTCAGTTCCGCATATGAAGCATCCCTTGCTGACCTGCTGTTTTCTTTTCACTTTATATTTCATTTCATTCCCTCTATTCTTTTAGCTGCTACTATATTACTACAGCATTATAAATCAGTCAAATTTTCATTCCGTAAAAAACGACTTAACCTTGCGGCCAAGTCGTTTGTAATTACAGTTCCAACAATCTTTCCGTCATGGCCTTTACAGCCATCAATGTAAATCCGCTGGGTCTCATGTTTGAATAGTCTCCAACATAGTGCAAAAGCCCGTAAGCCGGGAAACTTTGCCCTGACACCAAGTTTGAAGGTACAGGAACATTTGTCATTCCCATGTGCTGTCCGAAAATGTTGATTGCATTCAGGCACATGTCTCCTCCGCCTTGCCCGTTTGCACATGTGGAAAATGCAAACAGTTTTTTACCCCAGAAGGACGCTCCCGTCCAATAAGGAGAAAATGCATCCATGAAGGATTTCATTGCTCCTGATACATTTCCATAATATGTTGGAGAACCCATCAATATTATGTCTGAGTCCAGAAGCTTTTCAGGACTTGCTTCATCAATGCTGAGCATTTCATTTTTGTACTGCCCTGCTATAGTAAATTGTTTTGCAAGCTCTTCAAGATTTGGGTCATTAACCCTAAACATCTTAACTTCTGCACCTTGGCTTTCAAATTCCTTGTAAAATTCTTTTGCTATAAGAAAATTGTTGCCGCATACGCTGTGAAACACTATGGATACTTTTTTAGTCATTAGTCTTGCTCCTGATTTTACATCTTTTTAAATAGCTGTCATTTTCATCTGCAAACAAACAGCTTAAATAATCTTCGACTTCCACTGCATTTTCCAGATTCAGCGTGTTGGCAGCCACTTGTTCCATTTCCTTCTTCTTGAGCCCTCTTATAATATATCTGGACTTCAATACCGAAGGAGCATTCATGCTGAATTCATCAAGTCCCATTCCCAGAAATACAGGAATCAGTTTTGGGTCTCCTGCAGCTTCACCGCACATTCCAACCCATATTCCTGCCTTGTGTGCATTTTCTATAATGCTTTTTATAAGTCTCAATAAAGCAGGATGGTATTGGCTGTAAAGGTGCGACAATTTTGAATTCATTCTGTCAACTGCCAATGTATACTGAATAAGATCATTTGTTCCAATGCTGAAAAAGTCAACTTCTCTGGCCAGCATGTCGGATATTATGGCAGCCGACGGGATTTCAATCATTATTCCTATTTCTATGTTATCCCTGAAAGACTTGCCTTCTTTCTTAAGTTCTAATTTGGCCTCTTCCAAGATTTTCTTTGCATCCTTTAGTTCCTTCATGGTAGAAATCATAGGAAACATAATTTTCACGTTGCCGTAAATGCTTGCTCTTAAAATTGCCCTGAGCTGTGTTCTGAAAACATCTATGTTTCCCAGACAAAGCCTGATTGCTCTGTAGCCCAGGAAAGGATTCATTTCCTTTGGAATGTCAATATAGGGAACATTCTTGTCTCCGCCTATGTCAAGTGTCCTGATGATTACAGGCTTGTTGTTCATTCTTGAAAGAACTTCCTTGTATTCTTCAAATTGTTCGTCCTCAGTAGGAGACAGCTCTCTGTTCATGAAAATGAATTCGCTTCTGAAAAGGCCTATTCCTTCAGCGTCATTTTCCAGAACCATGTCTACATCCCTGGGTGTTCCTATATTTGCTGATAATGAAACTTCAAAACCATCCTTTGTCACTGTTGAAAGACCTATTTGTTTTTTTAGTTCATTGCCTACTTCTTCTTCTTTTTCTTTTTTCTGCGTGTAATATTTTAATTGTTTCTGATTTGGATTTATCAGGACTTTTCCTGATTTTCCGTCACAAATAACAAAATCATTTGGCTTAATTTTGTTTGTGATATTTTCAAGCCCTACAACAGTTGGAATTCCCATTATCCTTGCAATTATTGCTGCATGGGATGTCTTTCCTCCCATTTCGGTTATCATGGCAGCAACTTTGCTTTTATCTATCTGGGCAGTATCCGAAGGAGTCAGGTCCTTAGCTATGATTATGGAGTTTTCCTTTAACCTTGAATAATCCGTATTATTTATTCCAAGCAGGATTTTAATGACTCTTGTCATTACATCCCTGATATCATCTGCTCTTTCCCTTAAATATTCATCTTCTATATTTTCAAACAGCTTAATGTAAGTGTCTGATGTTTCATTGATGGCAAATTCAGCATTTATGTTTTCATTTTTAATTCTTACTTCAACATCTGATGAAAAAGTATCATCTTCAAGCATCATTTCGTGAGACTTGAAAATTTGTGCTTCTTTTTCGCCGACTTCTTCCAAGGTTTTTAAATATAGTTCATTTAATTGGTTCTTCCCGATTTCCAAGGCATTTCTAAGTCTTTTTATTTCTGAATCTGTGTCAATGACATGCTTTCTTTCTATGTTCATTGCTTTTTTATCAATAATAAAAGCATTTCCAATACCAATGCCTGGTGAGACTCCCAAACCTTTCATCTACTCACTACCTTTCAGCTTAGTAATAACCAATATTTACTCAATGTAAACATAAATCTAGGTACAAAAACAAACTCTTCACCCAATTTATATAATTATATTACTAAAAACAATTCATTGTCAATCAAAATACTGCAATTTCAACATTTTTTTGTGGTAATGTTTTCACCGTTGAAACTATGGATTTTCTTGTTTACTGTACAATGTATTAAATTTAAAAACAAAAACATTTCATTTAAATTACATTTATACTATAATTAAAAATGGCAGCTATGCTGTTATTGTAGGGGAAGACCTCGTGTCTTCCCGCATATAACAAAATTATTGAATTAATTATACGGGCGGATACAAGATGACGCCACTGAAAAAGTCTTTCCTGTCATCCTGAACGACAGTGAAGGATCTCATCTTTGTTGAAAACATGAGATTCTTCGGCTACGCCTCAGAATGACAGTGAATAAATATATAGTTTTTCAGTGGCCTCTACAAGATCTGCCCCTACAGTTTATCTATAGCCTGAGTTGCTGCGCAACTTGCAGATTGATGACAAAGTTGTTTCAATAATGTAGGAGGAGGGACTCTGTCCTCCCGAAAACAATTGAATTAATAACACCGGACGGACAGTAGTCCGCCCCTACGGTTTGAAAAATAAACAAATGTTTTTGCAATTAAATTATTAATGAGGAGTATCATGATGAAGACAATACAGTGCAAAAATTTAATATTCAACAGCGGCTTGCCTAAAATATGCATCCCTCTTACAGGAAAAAATATAACCAGCATACTTGATGAAATTAATGATTTAAATCAAGTTGATCATGACCTGGCAGAACTGCGTATTGATTTTTATGAAGATGTGGATGATTTTTCAAAGGTAGTTGATCTTCTTAAAAAAATCAGAGAAATATATTTTAAACCTCTTCTTTTTACATTCAGAACAAAAAAAGAAGGAGGGGTTCATGACATGTCTGAAGAAAACTATTTTGAACTCATACATATGGCAACGGACAGCGGGCTCATAGACATGGTAGATATTGAACTTTTCAGCCATGAGGAAAGTTTAAGGAAAGCCGTAGCTTTTGCTCATGAAAAACATATTAAAGTTGTTATGTCAAATCATGATTTTCATAAAACCCCTGACAAGGACGAAATTATAAAAAGACTTTTGAAAATGCAGGAAAACGGAGCTGACATTTCCAAAATTGCAGTGATGCCCACATGTGATGATGATGTCCTTGAACTTTTATCTGCCACCATGGAAGTAAAAAACAAGTACGGATTTCCATGTATAACCATGTCCATGGGAAGGCTGGGTGCCATCACAAGGTTGTCAGGAGAATTGTTCGGCTCATGTATGACATTTGCTGTTGTAAAAAACACTTCTGCTCCCGGGCAAATAAGTGCCGCAAAAGTCAAAGAGGTATTGGATTTACTGCACTTGGAGTGATAATAAATGGCTGATGCATCATGTGCATCAGCCATTACTTATTGTATCATTATTTGCTTGTTTTTTCTAATTTCATTCCTGTGTCGATTCCGTTTAAGTTGTGAACTTCAAAAGTGTCACTTGCTTTTTCAATTGAATCTGCCAAAGTTTCACTCTTGATGAAATCTTCAAATTCTTTAACGGCTTTGTCTATTTCTTCTGAACCGTTGTAGAATATTTTGATTCTGTCCATCATTTCATATCCGTTGTTCTTTCTCATCTGCTGAACCTTTGATATGAATTCTCTTGCATATCCTTCGTTGAGCAAATCTTCAGTAAGGAATGTGTCTATTATTGTGAACAGGTTGTTGCCTGTTGAAACATCATAGCCTTCCTTAGCAGAAATACGGATGTCTAATAATTCTTCATCGACTGAAACTTTTTCGCCGTTTACTTCAAGCTCGTATACCTTGCCTGACTGAACTGTTGAAATTATTTCAAGAGCATTTGATTTAGCCAATACTCCAGCAAATGCCTTAACATTTCCTCCAAGTCTTGGTCCTGCAACCTTGAAGTTTGGTTTCAGGGAGAAGTCCATAAATTCATTGAGGTCGTGTTCAAACACAACATCCTTTACATTCAGTTCTTCTTTGATTAACGGTACTAAATCTGAAATCAGCTTTTGATATTTTCCGTCTATATGGATTCTTCTTATTGGCTGTCTAACCTTGATTTTTGCATTTTCTCTCGATGCTCTTCCAAGTTTAACAAGATCCTTTACAAGGTCCATTCTCTCTTCAACATTTGCATCTATTAATTCTTCATGGTATTCAGGATAGTAGCTTAAATGCACTGATGGCTCGTTTGTAAGGTTTCTGTAGATTTCTTCTGACAGATACGGTGCAAAAGGTGCAGTAAGTTGTGCTATTCCTACCAATATTTCATAAGTTGTGTTGTAAACTGCTTTTTTATCTTCTGTAAGTTCAGGAACCCAGAATCTTCTTCTTGAACGTCTGATGTACCAGTTTGACAAATCTTCGTTCACGAAATCCTGAATTGCTCTAACTGTCTTGTTGTGGTCGTAAACAGCCATGCTTTCACGAACATATTTTACAAGGTTGTTGTACTTGGAGATTATCCATCTGTCAAGTTCAGGTCTGTCTTTGTATTCTACAAAGAATTCCTTTGGATTTATTGAATCTGTATTTGCATACAATGCAAAGAAAGTATAAACATTCTTAATTGTTCCAAAGAACTTGCTCAGCACTTCCTTGAGTCCGTCTTCGTCAAATTTTGTAGGTGACCATGCAGGTGATACAAACAACAAGTACCATCTCAAAGCATCAGCGCCGTATCTGTCGAACAAATCAAACGGGTCAACTGTGTTTCCTCTTGATTTGGACATCTTCTTACCGAATTTGTCAAGAACAAGGTCATTAACAAGAACTCTCTTGTATGGTGACTGTCCTCTCACATATGTTGATATGGCAATGAGCGAATAGAACCATCCTCTTGTCTGGTCTATTCCTTCGCAGATGAAGTCTGCAGGGAATAAATCTTCGAAGTTTTCCTTGTTTTCAAAAGGATAGTGCCACTGTGCATAAGGCATTGAACCTGAGTCAAACCAGCAGTCAATAACATCTTTAACTCTTGTCATATGCTTGCCGCATTTAGGGCATACAATATGGACATCGTCAACGTATGGTCTGTGAAGATCAATAGTGTTTTCATCTATTTCCTCAACAGCTTTTTCAGCCAGTTCTTTTCTTGAGCCTATGCTTTCAACATGACCGCAGTCGCATCTCCAAAGAGGAAGCGGAGTTCCCCAGTAACGGCTTCTTGATATAGCCCAGTCATTTAAGTTTTCAAGCCAGTTTCCAAAACGCTTTTCACCAACAAAATCAGGATACCATTCAACTGAGTTGTTGTTTTCTATAAGCTTATCTTTAAGGTTTGTCATCTTGATGTACCAGCTTGGTCTAGCATAGTACAACAGCGGTGTATGGCATCTCCAGCAGTGTGGATAGTTGTGAAGGAACGGTTCTTTTCTGAACAGTTTTCTGTTTTCTTTAAGCCATGCCAAAATTGGTGCATCTGCATCCATTACAAACATTTCTGACCAAGGTGTTCCTCTGAAACGTCCTGTGTCATCAACAGGATTTAATACAGCAAGATTGTATCTTGCGCCTGTGTTGTAGTCGTCTTCACCAAATGCAGGAGCAGTGTGTACTATTCCTGTACCGTCTTCTGTAGTTACATAATCAGCACAAGTCACAAAGAATGCTTTTTTACCTTCAGGAACATTTACAAATGGCATAAGCTGCTCATATTCCATGAACTCAAGGTCCTTGCCCTTCATTTCTTCAAGCACTTCATATTCTTCTTTTATTACTGCACTTGCCAAAGCTTTTGAAATATAATATACTTCGCCATTTTTGTCTTCTTTGTCCAGTGTTCTTACTTTAATGTAATCAACATCAGGATGCACTGTCAAAGCTACGTTTGACAAAAGTGTCCATGGTGTTGTTGTCCAAGCTAAGAAATATTCGTCTGCATCTTTTTTCTTGAACTTAACATATGCAGTCATTGTCTTGATTTCTTCATATCCCTGTGCTACTTCGTGGGATGCAAGACCTGTTCCGCATCTAGGGCAGTATGGAAGTATTTTGTGTCCTTCATACATGAGTCCGTCCTTGAACATGTTGTCAAGTATCCACCACTCTGATTCAATGTAATCATTGTTCAATGTGATGTAAGGATGGTCAAGGTCTATGAGGTAAGCCATACGCTCTGTCATCTGTCTCCACAGCCCTTCGTAAGTGAATACAGATTCACGGCATTTTTCGTTGAACTTATCTATACCGTAATTCTCTATGTCTGTTTTATCTTTAAGTCCTAATTGTTTTTCAACTTCTATTTCAACAGGAAGTCCGTGTGTATCCCATCCTGCTTTTCTGTTTACCTGGAAACCCTCCATTGTCTTGTATCGGCATACGGAGTCTTTCAGCGTTCTGGCAATTACATGGTGAATTCCAGGTCTGCCGTTTGCTGTAGGCGGTCCTTCATAAAAAATAAAAGGTTTACTGTCTTTTCTGGTTTCAACGCTTTTGTCCAAAAGATCAATTTCTTTCCAGTATTGTGATATCTCATGCTCATTTGTTTTATAATCGGCTTTTGATATGTCTTTAAATAACTTCATCTTTTCCTCCTGTGTTATATATTTTTTGTATTCTATTGCACCACGGCTATATTACATGCTGCGCAGTCTCATTCCCCAATATATTTGCTCCCTCCGGTCGCATATATTGGGAATTCGTTGTGGTAGGACTACCGCCATTTTCAGGAAAACCTCTGAAAATGGGGTTAGGGCATACACAAAAGTCCCATGTCTAAAAGACATGGGACGAAATCCGCGGTACCACCCAAATTACATATAAATAAATTAAATATGCATCTTGAAAATTTAACGCATTTATACGTAATTTCTTACTCATCTTCAGAAATTAAACTCGTGGATGATCTTCGCTGCATTCAGAATTACAATCTCCCACCATATGATTGTATCTCTTTGAGTCCTACTGCAGTTACTCTTCCAGTCACCGTCATTATTATTATTTTGTTTCTGTATTATGATATATTAAAATGTTTTTAAAGTCAAGGAATAAATTGACTTTTTTCTGAAAGAATAATTAAATATGAAATTCACAAATTAGGAGGATAATATGGAATATCCGAGGGATTCATACTGGCACAATACAGCCGGAAGCAAATCAAAAACATCCGAGAACAAAGACAGTCTTGAGGGTAAAAAATTTGACCTGCTGATAATAGGAGGAGGCCTTACAGGACTTACAACAGCATACCTGTTAAGAAACAGCGGCTTTAAAATAGGAATAATTGAAGCAACCAGTATAGGTTACGGAGTAACCGGTTATACAACTGCAAAAATAACAGTACAGCACAGCCTTATTTACGATTACCTTATAAATAGTCTTGGTTTGGATGAAGCTCAACAATATCTGAAAGCAAACCAGGAAGGCTTGAATCTGGTTAAAACAATAATCCAGGAAAACAACATAGACTGCGATTTCAAAGAACAGACAGCATATGTATATGCAGTGGATGAAAGTGAAGTAAAAGAAATAAAGACTGAATTTGAAGCTTACAAAAAACTAGGAATTGACAGTTATTATACTGAAAACACACCTCTTCCAAACAACGCCCTTGCTGCTGTAGGAGTGAAGAACCAGGGCCAGTTCAATCCCCTAAAATATCTGTACAAACTTTTAGACATAATAACAAAATCTGATTCCTGTGAAGTATATGAAAATGTAAGAGCCTTAAACATTGAGCCTCACAGCGAAGGCATTACCGTTGCAACCGAAAAAGGAAAAATTTATGCAGATAAAGTTGTTGTTGCATCCCACTATCCTTTTGATGACAGCTTCGGATTGTACTTTCTCAGGCTTTATCAGAGTAAATCATATATCATTGCTGCCAAAACCCATGAAGAACCATTTGAGGGTATGTACATAAATGTCAACGACCCAATTTATTCAATGCGCTATCAATTTTCAAACAAGGAAAATGTACTTCTTTTAAGCGGAGGCAATCACCGTGCAGGAGAAAAGGACAATGAGGAAGAATCTTACAAGGAGCTTGAAGATTTTCTGAATAAAAACTTCAAGAATGCAGATATAGTTTCTAAATGGTCCACCCAGGACTGCATGACCTATGACAAGATCCCTTACATCGGTCATTATTCAAATAGTTTTGAAAATCTGTACGTAGCAACCGGCTTCAAAAAATGGGGCATGTCTCATTCTGCTGCAGCAGCATTGATTCTGCGAAATAAAATTTTAAAAATTGATGATGACTATTCTGAGATTTTCAATCCTTCCAGATTCACCCCACTGCAGTCTTCAAAGGAATTTTTATCTTCTGTGAAAAGTATTGCTGCGGGATTCATGAAAAGAGTTGCAATTGTTCCCGATGAAATACTTGAAGTAAAGGAAGGGGAAGGAAAAATTGTGAACTACAACGGCAAAAAGGTTGGAGTTTACAAGGATGACAAGGGTGATTATTTTTGTATTAACCCTGTTTGTTCTCATCTTAAGTGCGGCGTTTCATTTAATGAGGCAGAAAAAACATGGGATTGCCAATGCCATGGCTCTAGATACGACATAAAGGGAAATATACTTGAAGGTCCAACAGTTAAGCCGCTGGATAAAGTGACGATAAATTTGAAATAGCAATAAATAAAAGCCGGGCGGACACTAGGTCCGCCCCTACGTGTTGAACATCATAGACAACATTTTGGCATATGTGACGAGGGGACGGGGTTGTTGTCATCTGACAAAATGACGAGATGCAGTAACCTTGTTCATATGACAACGGGCGGACACGAGGTCCGCCCCTACGTGTTGAATGTCGAATTTATTTTATAGCAAAGTTTATTTATTCGGGCACTTCCATTCCGTATATTTCGTACACATCTTTTGTGTACTTGTCTTCATTGTCATAAATATAAAGTGGTGGGTCAAATTTAAGTTCCGGATTACCGTTTTTTGATGCCCTTATTAGTACCATGTTTGGTTTTTCTGCTGCTCTTGGGTGAACAAAGCGGATTTGTTTAGGCTCAAGCCTGTATTTTCGAAGGAGGCAGATTATGTCAGCCAGTCGGTCCGGACGGTGCACCATGTAAAAACGTCCGTACTGCTTCAAAAGCATTGCGGCAGTTTTTATTACGTCTTCAAGAGAGCACTTTATTTCATGCCTTGAAATTGCTTTTTTGTCCGTTGGGTTAACAATGCCGCTGTTGCTCAGCTTGTAGGGCGGATTTGAAATTACAGCATCAAATGAATTGGGCTCTAAGTATTTCCCTGCATCGTTTAAATCAATGTTTAAAATTTCAATTTTATCCTGCAGATTGTTGAGCTCAACGCTTCTTCTTGCCATTTCTGCAACTTCTTCCTGAATTTCAACCGCATATGCCTTGGAATAATTTTTCTTTCCGCTTAAAAGTATGGGAATGATTCCTGTTCCGGTTCCCAAGTCCACAATTTTTGAATTGTTTTTAATGTCGCAGTAATTTGTGAGAAGCACAGCATCCATGCCAAAACAAAACCATTTTTTATTTTGAATGATTTTTAAGCCGTTGCATTGTAAATCCTCTATTTTTTCATCTTCATTGAGCAGTATGTCCATATTGATATTGAAACCTTTCATATATTATATAACGTCCATAATTTTCTATATTTAGCTTTTAATTCTTAATTCTTAACTCTTAATTCTTAATTAATAATCGCGCTGTCCAGTAATTTTTTTGTGTATTCTTCTGCAGGGTGAAGGAGAACATGTTTTGCCTCTCCTGCTTCAACAACAGCACCGTTTTGCATAACTATTATTGTGTCCGACATGTAATTTACAACTCCTATGTCGTGAGAAATGAAAATGTAGGCAATGTTAAGCTCTTTTTGAAGCTTTTTAAGCAAGTTAATTATTTGAGCTTGAATTGAAACATCAAGAGCTGAAACCGGTTCATCGCATATTATAACTTTTGGGCTTACAATGAGAGCTCTTGCTATTGCAGCCCTCTGACACTGTCCACCGCTTATTTCAGATGGATACTTGTTTTTGATGTTTAAATCAAGTCCAACCTTTGCAAGTATTTCATCTACCATCTTGTTTGCTTCTTTTTTATCTCTTGCTATGTTGAGAGTAAATAACGGCATGGAAATAATTTCGCCTATTTTATAGTTGGGGTCCATGGAACCTTGGGGATCCTGAAAAATAAACTGGACATTTCTTCTGTATTCCTTGTGCTCTTCGGCAGTCATTTCAGCAATATTTTTTCCGTAATAATAAACACTGCCATATGTGGGTTTTTGTAGCCCCCCAACAATTTCACCGGTTGTTGATTTACCGCTTCCCGATTCACCCACTATACCCAGAGTCTTTCCTTCTTCAACTATAAAATTCACACTTTTTACCGCAGCAACTTTTTCTTTCACTTTTCCGGTTAAAAAGTGCTTTTTCACTACATATTCTTTTCTTATATTCTTAGCTGTTATAACAGATTTGTTTTCTTCAATGCTCATAATTAGCCTCTTAATCTAAATTGCATCTGAAATAATGACCGTCCTCTTCATGATCCTTGACATAAGTCTCGCATATTTCCATTGCCTTAGGACACCTGTTTCTAAATAAACATCCTTTTGTGTCCCTTCCCTTTTCCTGCACATAACCCGGTATTTCTGCAAGGGGCTCTGTCTTTTTGATCTTCATGGTGGGAATTATGTCTATTAAAAGCTGAGTGTAGGGATGTTTTGGATTTTCAAACACTGATTTTGTTGTTCCTGACTCGACCACCACTCCTGCATACATGACAGCAAGGCTGTGGCTGTAGTTTTTAACCAGCCCCAAGTCGTGAGATATCAAAAGTATTGATATGTTAAGCTCGTCATTGATTGACCTGAACAGTTCCATAACTTGTTTCTGCACGGTGCTGTCCAGTGCAGTTGTAGGCTCGTCAGCCACAATGAGCTTAGGATCGTTCATGAGTGCCATTGCAATGTTAATTCGCTGTCTCATTCCTCCGCTCAGCTGCCAGGGGTAGTAGTTTAAAACCAACTTTGGATTTGAAAAACCTACCTTGCTGAGTATGCCTTCTGCTTTTAGAAGGGATTCTTTTTTATTGTTGTTTGTATGGTCAATAAAACCATCTGCAATCTGATTTTTAATTTTAATCATGGGATGAAGAAAAAAAACAGTATTTTGAGGAATATAGCCTGCATTTTTCCCAATGTGTGCTTTCTTTTCCCTTGTAGAAATTTCAAGCATATTTTTCCCTGCAACAATCATTTCATCAGCGCTGAAAATCAAATCATCAGGCAGAAGATTTATAAGTGACTTTGCTGTGAGAGTTTTCCCGGAACCTGATTCTCCAACCAGTCCGAAAATTTCTCCCTTTTCAATGTTCATGGATGAACTGCTCACAAGAGTATTGCCTTTTGAATCACTTACATGAAGGTTTTTCAATATTACAGTATTATCATTTATAATTTCATTCATCATGGCTCCTCCTGTTGATGAGCATGTCGTTTAATCCGTCTCCTATGAGATTGAATCCAAGAATTGTAATTATTATTGCTATTCCAGGAGCCACTGCAAGGTACGGATATGTTAGGAAGTACTGCCTTGATTCGCTGAGCATCAGTCCCCAGCTTGCATATGGCGGCTGAATTCCAAGACCAAGAAATGAAAGTGATGTTTCTATCATAACAGCAGAGCCTATGGCAGAGCTGTACTGAGTTACAAGCTTGGGCAGCATGGCAGGAACAAAGTGCTTGAAGAATATTTTACTGTTTGTTGTTCCATAGCTTTTTGCAGCCTTTATATACAGAAGATTTTCCGTATCAAGTATCATTGAATACACAAGCCTTGCAAAAACAGGAATCATGAAAATTGCTATGGCTATGATGGAACCCTTAAGACCTTTTCCAGCCACTGTAACAATCATAAGTGCAAGAAGAATACCCGGAAATGACATGAGCCCGTCCATAATTCGCATGATAACAGAGCTTGCTGCTTTTTTTAACATTGCAGCAACAGCTCCCAATGCTATGCCAAATGTGGTTCCAAGGGTTACAGATCCTATCCCCACAAGCAGCACATTTCTCGAGCCGTACATTAATCTGCTGAGGATATCCCTTCCGAAGTTATCTGTACCAAGAATGTGTTCGGAATCGAAGTCAGGCTTTAAAAAGCGCTCTGATATATTCATTTCATTTGGAGGGTACGGCATGTATACAAATGACAACCCCCACATTGCTAAAACAAGCAAAATTAATATGATACCTGTTGCGATGCTCAAATTTTTTTTCATTTATTTATTATTCTCCCCGCTGAAAGGATTTTATTCTAGGATTTATAAACATTATCAGCACATCCACCGCCAATGTGATGAAGATTACCATTGCTGTAATAAACATCACAAGGCCTTGGAGAAGAACAATGTCTCTGTGCTCCACGGCACTCAAAACCAGACGGCCCAATCCTGGCAGTGAAAAAATAGTCTCAACCACGACGGTTCCTCCTGCAAGTTTTGCAAACTGCATTCCAATAATTGTAAGCGGTGCAACGAGAGCTCCCCTCAACGCATATTTAACATAAACTTTTCGTGCCCCAAGCCCTTTTACTTTTGCCATGTCCATGTAGTCCTGATTCAATGAATCAAGCATGGAGCTTCTTACAATTCTTAACAGTGTACCTGTTTCTCCTATTGCAAGAACCACAGAAGGAAGTGTTATGCTTTTTATGAATCCTGCAAAGTTATCACTGAGCGGAACAAATCCCGATACAGGAAACAATTTAAGCTTAAGACCGAAATAAACAATAAAAACCATTCCTATCCAAAAGGAAGGAATGGCTGTTCCAAGCTGCATGATGCTTCTTGAAAAATAATCTATGATGCTGTTCTTTTTAATTGCCGATAGCATTCCAAACAAGAACGCCAAAAAAACAGCAATAATCATGGCAAATACAGATATGGAAAGAGTAACAGGAAGACTGCCTGTAATCAATGATTTCACAGACTCCCCGTACACATAGGATGTTCCCATGTCAAGATGAAGAAGGTCATTAAGCCATCCAAGATACTGCTGGTAAAGGGGCCTGTCCAGACCCATGGCTGCATGAAGTTCCTGAACCATTTCCGGAGTTGCTTCAGTTCCCAGAATAAGCTGGGCAGGGTCCCCCGGAATGATCATTAATACAGCAAATGTTATGATTGAAACAACCAGCAACACAACAACCGAGCTTTTGACTCTGTCTAAAACATACCTTAACATAAATTCACCCCGTTACATACCTTACTCTGCAAAGCTCACTGTGCTGAAGTCATAAACGTCTATTGGGAATATTTCCATACCCTGCACGTCTTTCTGAAGAGCAAGCATTGTTCGCGGTGTCTGCAGATAGATAGCAGGAAGTTTCTCAGCCAATATCACTTGTATTTGTTTATATATTTCTTTTCTCTTGCTCTCATCAAGTTCCTTAAGAGCATCAGCAAGAAGCTGGTCTACCTCGCCTGTTTTCAGACTTATATAATCATTGCTGTCGGATTTGTATCTTGCCAGGAACGCATATGAATCAAGTCTTCCTGTGTGTCCTACAACAGTTGTATCGAATTTCTTTGCTGTGTAAACATCGCTCAGCCATGTTCCCCATTCAACAATTTCAATTTTTACATTTATGCCGATTTTTCCTAGCTGATCTGCAATAACCTGACCTGCATCAACGTGAAGCTGATAATTTTTAGGAAGAGTCATATTTATGTCAAATCCGTTTTCATATCCTGCTTCTTTCAAAAGTTCCTTAGCCTTTTCAGGATTGTATTCAATCATGTTGTTTGTGTCGTAGTAATCAGGTGAAGTTGGCGGAAGATGTGAACCTATTTTGTCGCCGTAGCCGAACATGGAAGCTTCAATCACTTCATCTTTGTTTATTGCTATGGCCATTGCCTGTCTTACCTTTTCATTTTTCAGGATTTCATTGTCAGTGTTGATTGACAATATCTGCACAGCATTCATTGGCTCTGAAATAACCTGGTAAGCTTCATTGTTTTCAACCATTGTTACCTGGTCTCCGGTAAGAGGAATTATGTCCAGGTCTCCAACCTGGAAGCTTGCCATCATGCTTGTGGCATCAGGTATCAAAACAAGCTTCACTGTTTCCAGTTTTGCTTTTTCACCGAAATAATTGTCATTTCTTTCAAGAGTCAAATTCTGTTGAGGATTCCATTCTTTCAGTTTAAAGGCGCCTGTTCCCACGGGAGCAGTTTTTAAATTATCAGCTGCTTCTTCAGGAACAATTGCAGTCCACGGGTATGCAAATCTTTTTAACAGTTCCACATCCAGTGTTTCAGTTGTAAATTTTATATTATAGTCATCGACAGTTTCTATTTTAACTATATTGTCATAATCTTTTGCTTTTGGGCTTTCTGCATCTTTAAGTCTGTTGAAAGAATATTCAACATCCTTTGCAGTCATCTGTCTTCCGTTGTGGAAATAAACATCATCTCTCAATGTGAATGTAATTTCCATGCCATTTTCGGAAACATTCCATTCCTTTGCAAGTCTTGGGGTGATTTCCCAGTCAGATGTTACAGATACCAATGTATCATAAATGTTGTTAGTTACGGAGAATGTTGAGGCCGCTGCAGTTCTTTGAGGGTCAAGGCCTTCCGGTTCAGTGGTGTATCCCATTGTCAAGCCGGTCTTGGCAGCTGTTTGTGGCTCTTTAGGAGTGTTTTCTTGATTGGAGCATGCAGAAATGCTAAACAGCATAACGGCAGCTAATAAAAAAGCTATTATTCTTTTCATTTTTTTATCCTTTCAGTTAATAAAATTTAAAAATATCTTTTACTGAAAATCAAATTAAACGCTTTGTTTTCACCTTTTATTATCAAATCATGAGTATCTGTAATAAGTCTTGAAAGCTGCGCTGTAATCTGATTAAAATCAAATACATTTATGTTTAACACATATCATTTGAAATGTCAATAGATTGACATAATTTAACGGACATATGCAGGATTTTTTTCGACAAAAAATGTCATGTACTCAAATGTTTATATGCACCGGAAATGATACAACAGGTTTTATACATTAAATTTAGCACGTTGTAAAAAAATGCAAATCATGATATTATATTAGTTGCATTATTGATTTATATGAAATCGAGGTGGATTATGAACCCAAGCAGAAAAAAACTTAAGGAAATGCAGCAAAAAAAATGGTGGAGCTATGCTCTGCTGGCAGCAGGAATGTTTGTTTTCACGGAAGGCTGCACAATTTTAAGAACAAATATGGAATACGCCTTGCCTGCAATTGTATTCAGCTTGTTTATGCACTCAAGCAGCATGAAGGACTTAGGAAAAAGATTGTTGAAGCATGAACCCGGAAGTGCTGCAAACATTGCCATGTTGCTGGTTCTTCTATTTACAGCTGTAACAAGTTATATGAGAGAAATCACACTTTCAGCAATTTTTATCATGAATGTTTCAGCAGTGCTGGTATTTTTAATTGTAGCAGCTGCTTCAAAATTCATTAAAAAGCAATAATAAGGAGCATATATGGTTAAAAGATTTATATCATACTACAAACCCGTAAAAAAAATATTTATTATCGACATGGTCTGCGCATTTGTAATGGCTGTGTGCGATTTGTTTTATCCAATGATAACAAGGAACATAATCAACATTTATGTTCCAAACCAGCAGTTCAACCTCATGGTAACATGGCTGGTGGCTTTAGGGCTTATTTATCTGTTGAAGGTGGGGCTTAACTACTACATTACATACTATGGTCACATAATGGGAGTCATAATGCAGGCAAATATGAGAAAAGACATTTTCGAGCACCTGCAGGACCTTCCTTTTGTGTTCTTTGATGAAAACAAAACAGGCAGCCTAACTTCCAGAATAATAAACGACCTTATGGAAGTGTCTGAACTGGCACACCACGGTCCTGAGGATTTGTTCATTTCCCTCATAATGCTGGTGGGGAGCTTCGTAATGCTTAGCACCATAAATTTCCCTCTTGCTCTCATAGTATTTTCAGTTGTTCCGTTTTTGATTTTAATTGTAATGAAGCTTAGAATCAGAATGTCGGACACATTTCTTGAAACAAGGGAAACAATCGGTGAAGTAAATGCCACAATTGAAAACAGCATTTCAGGCATAAGAGTATCAAAGGCTTTCAGCAACAAACAAAATGAAATTGATAAATTTGAAAACAACAACCACAAATTCCAGACTGCAAGAAAAAAAGCTTACAAGGTAATGGCTGAATTTCACGTGAGTTCTTCATTTGTAATTGACTTTTTAAACATTCTTGTATTAAGCGCCGGAGGGATTTTCTTCTTCAAGGGATGGATAAACTTTGGAGATTTTGCAGCTTTCATATTGTACATAAGCAACTTCCTCAATCCCATAAGAAAACTCATAAACTTCGTTGAGCAGTACCAGTCAGGCATTTCAGGATTCAAGAGATTTACTGAGGTAATGGATGCTGAAATAGAAAAAGACGAACCAGGTGCAGCAGACATTGAAAAAGTCATAGGAGACATACAGTTCAACGATGTGACTTTCTCATACGGAGACGACAAGGAAATATTAAAGGACATCTCATTCAAAATCGATGCAGGCAAGACTGTTGCTTTCGTTGGACCTTCCGGAGGAGGAAAGACAACACTGTGTCACCTCATACCTCGTTTTTATGAAACAGAAGAAGGTACTATTTCCATAGACAACAAAGACATCAAGGATTTCACCCGCAAATCTCTCAGAAAAAGCATTGGAATTGTTCAGCAGGATGTGTTCCTTTTCACAGGAACAATTTATGACAACATACTATGCGGGAAACTTGATGCAACAGACGAAGAAATTCAGCATGCAGCAAAAATGGCCAACATCCACGATTTCATCATGGACCTTCCCGATGGTTACAACACTTATGTAGGAGAAAGAGGTGTGAAACTTTCCGGGGGACAAAAACAAAGAATTTCAATAGCCCGTGTATTTTTGAAAAATCCGCCAATACTTATACTTGATGAAGCAACATCTGCATTAGACAATGCAACAGAACTTCTTATACAAAATTCTCTTGAGGAACTGTCAAAGGGAAGAACAACTGTTGTTGTTGCACACAGGCTTTCAACCATTAAAAATGCAGATGAAATAATTGTCTTAACAGACAAGGGAATTCAGGAAAAAGGAAGACACGAGGATTTAATCAAAGCAGAAGGCATTTATGCGGAACTTTATAATTCTCAGTTTAAAAACCTGGCTTAGGAGGTTTTATGAACATTACAATTATAGGATGCTGGGGCGGTTTCCCCAAAGCAGGCGAAGCAACATCCGGTTACATGGTGGAGCATGACGGCTTCAAGCTGCTTCTTGAGTGCGGCAGCGGAGTTGTGAGCCTCATGCAGCAAAAATATGATCTAGGGGAAATTGATGCAGTCATATTGACCCACTATCACTACGACCACATGTGCGACATTGGACCACTTCAATATGCGAGGCAGATTAAGACACAGCTTGGACAAATAAACAAATCTCTTCCCATATATGCACCAAGGGGAGAATTTTTCAACCTGCTGAAGTGGGAAGATTACACATACGGCCAGGATTTTGATGATAAAAGTATTTTAACCATAGGACCCTTTGAAATAAGCTTCATTAAAAATGTCCATCCTGTTGAAGCTTACAGCATACGAATAAAATGCAGTGACAAAGTGTTTTCATTCACTTCAGACACAGCATACTTTGAAGGTTTAGAGAGTTTCTTTGACAAATCTGACATTCTCATAAGCGAATGCAGTTTTTATTCCCACATGGACGGTACGAAGGCAGGGCATCTGAACAGCTCACAGGCAGGAATGCTTGCTAAAAACGCACATGTTAAAAAGCTTGTTCTCACTCACCTTCCCCACTTCGGAAATCTAGAAGACCTTGTAAAACAAGCAAAAGAACAATACACTGGAGAAATAGTCTTAGCAGAAAAATTCATGGAAATTACAATATAAAAGTTTCCGGCAGAAATGCCGGAAACTTATTTTTGATTACAAATTAACTTTTTGATCGTGTCATTCTGAGGGCAAAGCCCGAAGAATCTCATCTTTTAAACTAGTAGATCCTTCGCTAACGCTCAGGATGACAAAGTCGAGCTATTATTTCTACTCTTCATTCTTAATTAAATAAATGTAATGTCTCCACACTTTGACCCACTGGTCCAGATTGTACATTTTTCTTACTTCTTCATCGCTGTTTGCAGCCGGGTCGTTTACTACTATGTATTCTGTTCCGCATACATTTTGAAAACCAACAACAACCATGAGATGTCCTGATGGAAATGCGGATATGGCTCCGTCAAGCTGCTCCTTGTTTTTTGAAACAACAGAAGCCACAACGGGTATTCCTTTTGCTATGAGGTTTTTAACTGGATTAATGCTTTTGCATTTTTTTGTGTATGCTCTCATACCCTGTTCTCCGGCATATGCTGTGTTTTGAGGCCAGTTTCCGTATAGTTCGCTTCCTGTGTCAAATGTTCCCTTTGTAACTTCATCAAGGCTTAAATTTTTACCGTGGAATTTTAAAGTCATGGTAAGAGAAGTAGGGCTGCATATTGAGTGGCTGTCCTTGTGACAGCTGGCAAGCTGAGAAATTGTGGGTACGTTTTCAATTATTCTATAGCAGTTACCTTCAAGTTCCTCATCTTCACCGGAATCAGTGCTGAATGCAATGAGTTTAAGTTTCGGATTTTTTCCTGTAAGCACTGCTTTCATTCTTACTGCATCGGCTAATTTATTATCTTTTATAAAAATTCTGTCTTCTGTAACTCTTATGAGCTCATGGTTTCCGTGTTCCTTGATTCCTTTGTTAAATCCATCCGTAGACCAAACTCCGTAGCTTACGAAATCCGTCCACTGGTTTTCAACTCTTACTTGTATGAATACTTCAACAAAACTATTTTCGTCAGTTCTTGAATTCCATGATGGAGTAATCTCAGAGAATTTTTCTGTTTCGATTATGGGAGTCACAAGAAACCCTTCATCCATGTCTTTCTTTAATCTTAAAAAATCCCCTTCCAACTCTAAACCAGTAAGTTCATTGTTGCTTAATTTTTTATTTTCACATATCCAATCCATAATTATCCTCCTCCATATCCAATATATCATTTTTATGAAATTAATACAATTATAATCCTTGAAATTGTTACTTTGTCATATTATAATAAACTACCATAAGATTAAAATAGGATGTGAAAATATGATAGCCATTAAGGGCAGACGCAAATGCAACAGCTGCGGAAAAAGATACAATTACATATATTCCAAGGGCTCAGATACAGAAAAAGTAATATACAAGGGCAAAGATGCAAATGCCAGCGTTGCCACAAATGTAAAAGTTCTGTCAATATACAGCTATGAAGTCACTGTAAATTGTCCGGAATGCGGAGCTGAAGAAACGTTCATTTATACAGATTAAAATAAATGAGGCTGAAACATTTCATGTCATCCTGAGCTATAGCGAAGGATCTCATAATTCAAAAGATGAGATTCTGCAGTTTCGCACACAAATTTATATGTTCACTTCGCTCACATAAATTTGGTGCTCATTGCGAGTGACCTACCGCTATTTTTCATAAAAAACTGAAAAATAGGGTTAGGGCATCTTTCGGCTAAAGCCCTCAGAATGACACGATGCAACAGCCCTTTTTTTATTGGCAGATTAAATTCATTTTACAGCAAGACATTATCATCATCAAATTCTTTTTTCTTTACACTGTTAAACTTCTTAAGAACATCCTGTACAGTCAGTTCCTTTCTCTCGTCTCCTTTTATGTCAACTGCAATTGTTCCAGAGTCCATCATTATGGTCCTTGTTCCCATTGCCAGAGCAGAAGTAATGTTGTGAGTTATCATAAGGGTTGTGATGTTGTTTTCAGATACTATTTTATTTGTCAAATCAATGACTGATTTTGCGCTTACAGGGTCAAGTGCTGCCGTATGCTCATCCAATAGAAGCAACTTTGGTTTCACAAGAGTTGCCATCACCAGTGTTACTGCCTGCCTTTGTCCGCCTGAAAGAAGACCAATCTTTGTGTTCATTCTGTCTTCCAGTCCAAGGTTCAGTGCTGCCAGGCGTTCTTTAATATAATTCTTTTCTTTTTTTGAAGGAATTCCAAGCATGTTTTTCTTGATACTCCTCATGTATGCAATTATAAGATTTTCTCCTACTGTTAAATGAGGAGCGGTTCCTCTCATGGGATCCTGAAATATTCTTCCTATAAATTCTGCTCTTTTAAATTCTGCCATATGTGTTATGTCCTGTCCGTCAAGACTTATTGTTCCTGATTCGCACAGCAATGTTCCTGATATGGCATTGAATAACGTTGACTTTCCTGCTCCGTTTCCTCCAATTATGGTTACAAATTCACCGTCTGAAACTTCAAGGCTCAAGTTGTTCAAAGCTATGTGTTCATCAGGCGTATTTTTGTTGAATATTTTTGTTGCTTCATTAATGTTCAGCATTACTTTCTCCCCTTTCTCAGCTTGTTCATTTCAATTTTTCTTTTTACATTGGGCAAAGAAAGTGCCGTTACAACCACCAATGATGATATTAACTTAAGATATGACGGAGGGAAGCTTGTTGTAAGTATCAGTGCAATAATGAATCTGTATATCACTGAACCGATTATTACCGAAAGAAGTCCTGCAGTGATGTTTTTGTTTTTTATTATGACGCTTCCTATTATTATAGAGGCAAAACTTATTACAACCATTCCAGAACCCATGTTGATGTCTGCAGACTGCTGCATTTGGGCAACAAGAGCTCCCGACAGGGCAACTATGGCATTTGACAATGAAAATCCAACCATCTTAATGAAATCCGTGTCTATGGAAGATGCTCTGCACATGTCTTCATTGTCGCCGGTTGCTCTTATGGACAATCCAAGCTGCGTCCTGAAAAACCAGTTTAGCATTGCGAAAACTGTCCCAATGATTATTAATAAAGCCAGGATTTTGTACATTTTAGTGTTGAACATGTATTCAGCATATGTGAAAATATTTGTCTTGTTCAACAATGGTATGTTGGCCTTGCCGTCCATAACCATGAGGTTTATGGAATACAGTCCTGTCATTGTAAGTATGCCTGAAAGTATTGGCTGTATACCCATCTTTGTCTGCAGTGTGGCAGTTACCATTCCTGCCAGACCTCCGCAAAGTACAGCCAGTGCAATTCCTGCAACAGGCATGCCGCTGTAAGCAAACATTGCAGATACAGCCGCACCAAGGACAAAACTTCCGTCCACAGTAAGATCAGCAACATTCAATATTCTAAATGATATATATGTTCCGAATGCAAGCAATGAATAAACTAAACCCAGTTCAATTGCTCCTATAATAGATACTAAATTCAACTTCTTCCTCCGATGTAATTATTCTACTGTCTCAAAATTCTCAAACATTTTGTCTGTAATTTCTGCACCGAGACTTTTAGCCGTTGTGATATTCATTATTTTTTTGTATTCCTTAAGTGTCTCAACAGGAATTTCTGAAATTTCCTGACCGTCGATTATTCTCTTAACCATGTCTGCCACTTGTTTTCCAAGAACTGTGTAATCAACTCCCACTGTTGCATATCCGCCGTCTGCAACCATTGAATCAGCCCCTGTGTAAACAGGTATTCCTGCATTTATGGCTTCTGCAGACAGTACAGGCATTGCTGAAGCAACGGTGTTGTCTGTAGGAGTGAATATTGCATCAACCTTTCCTGCAAGAGATTGGGCAGCTTGCTGAAGTTCGCTTGAATTTGTTATGGTTGTTTCCACATATTCAATTCCTTTCTCCTCAAGGTAGCTCTTTGCCTGCTCTATGGCTGCTGCTGAATTCACTTCACCTGAGTTGTATATGAATCCGAATGTCTTTATTTCAGGAGTCAGTTCAAATGCAAGGTCAAATATTTGCTTTATATCAATGGCGTCGCTGACTCCGGTAATGTTTCTTTCAGGCTTATTTAAATCTTTTACCAATCCAGCTTCAACAGGATAGCTTACAGCTGCAAACACTATGGGAATATCGCTTGTTGCCGCAGCGGCACTTTGAGCTGTTGATGTTGCTATAGGAACTATTACATCCATTTTTTCTCCAACGAACTGAGAAATTATTGTGTTTATGTTTGACGGATCTCCCTGGGCATCCTTGTATGTTATTTCTACCTTATCTTTCAGTCCCTGCTCTTCAAGCCCCAGTATGATAGATTCTCTTATTTGGTTTAAAGAAGGGTGTTCAACAGGCTGAATTATGCCAATTTTTATTTTTTCATTTGATGTTTCACTTGGTGCCTGGACTGTTTCGCCTTTTGCTGCGCAGCCTGTCAATACTGTTGTCAATATAAGTGCTGCTAATGTTATTGCTGATATGATTTTTTTCATTTTCATTTTGTCCTCCATTTTGTCTTTATTATTCTATAATTTTAAAATCTTTTATTGTTTCCTGATCAAGTTCCAAGCCAAGGGCTTTTGCTGTTGTCATGTTGATTATGTTTGAATACTGGTTTATTACTTCAACATGATTGTCAGCTATTGACTGACCTTCCAGAATTCTAACAGCCATGTCTCCCACTTGTCTTCCAAGAACTTTGTAATCTATGCCAACTGTTGCAAAACCTCCGTCAATGACCATTGAATCTGCACCGGTGTAAACAGGAATTCCTGCCTTTATTGCTTCTGCTGAAAGTACCGGCATTGCTGAAGCTATGGTGTTGTCATTAGGTACAAATATTGCATCAACCTTTCCCATCAGCGACTGTGCTGCCTGAAGAAGATCACTTGAATTTGTTATAGTTGCTTCGACATATTTAAGTCCGTTTTCGTCGCAGTATGCTTTAGCTCTTTCGGTGCTGGCAACTGCATTTACTTCGCTGGTGTTGTAAATGAAGCCGTATGTCTTGACTTTTGGAGTCAGTTTCTGAGACAGTTTGAATATGTCTTCTATGGCAATTGCATTTGAAACGCCTGTGATGTTTTTATCTGTAACATTCATGTCTTCCACAAGACCGGCCTTGACCGGATAGCTCACTGCTGCAAACACTATTGGGATGTTTTTTGTTGCTGCTGCCGCTGACTGAGCTGCTCCTGTAGCTATGGGAATTATCATGTCCACTTCATCCCCAACAAACTGGGATATTATTGTGTTAACATTAGCCGGGTCCCCCTGGGCATCCTTGTATATTATTTCAATGTTTTCTCCGATGTCTGATTCTTCAAGGCCTTTGATTGCATATTCTCTTATTTCATCAAGGGATGGATGATTTACTGCCTGAACAATTCCAACTCTTAATTTTTCTGTTTTAGCAGTTTCTGTTACCGCTGCTTGGTTATTTGTTTCTGTCTTTGTTTCTGCACTTTCTGCTTTTGTGCTGCAGCCTGTAAATAAAGTTGTTATCATTGCTGCTGAGATTAATAATGCCATTAATTTTTTCATATTTTTCTCCTGGAATTTTATTTACAAAAACAAAAAACCTGTCCTATGAAAAGGACAGGTTATTCCTGCGGTACCACCTTAATTGACTGAAAATTCAATCCAACTTAACAAAAATGCCATCACATTTTCTGCTTTGTAACGTAAGCTCACGTTTCAGATACTTGAGTACTACCTCTTTCACCTCACCCTCAGCGATCCACTTGCCATACTGCGTTCTGCCGGGTTCTCATCATCCCCTGCTCTCTGTGAGTGCACATATGGTTTAATCTTCGCTTCAACGGTTTTGTTTTTGTATTTTTTAGAAGTTTATCACGACTTCAAATTCTTGTCAACAGTATTTTATAATTTTTTATTATTCACATAGCCAAGAAGTACATCCTTTTTGTTTTCAAGTTCATCATCCATAACTTTTTCAATCATTTCATCTAATAGTTTCCCAACTCCCGGACCCTTTGGAATTCCAGCGGCTATGAGGTCAGTTCCTTTAACTTCGAGCGTGTTCAGGCTGTAGCACTGATTTTGACGAACAATTGTGTCCATTAGTTCTTCTGCTTTTCTTAGGTATTTTTTTTCAGCCTCAGGATATTTTAAACTTGCGTCCTTCAAATGGATGAGCAGTTTCATATTGTCATATCCCATTTTATTGAGCCATCTTTTTATGGCTGGAATTTCCGGAACAATTTCTCCATCCATGTTTAATGTCAGCAGCTTTACCTTTTTTATTGTGTCATTGTCGCTTTTCATTCGCCTTAAAATTAGTTCTGCATCCATTCCATAGAACAGCAATGATAATTTTATTATTATGTTGTCCACAAGGGAAGCTGAATTTAATCTTTCTGTCCACAATTCATCCCTTAATTCAGAAATTTCAGGAATGAACACTTCAACCACATCCTTGTATTCAGACAGTATTTCACTGCATTTTATTCCATTTAACAATTTCATAAACTCGTTGTTTATTCTTTCAAATGATATGTTTTGGAGAAGATTTTTGTTTTTATGTATGCTTTTTCTTGTGTCTTCCTCAACATTAAAACCAAGAACCGCTGCAAAGCGCATGGCTCTTAAAATTCTGAGCCCGTCCTCCTGAAATCTTTCATCCGGAACACCCACACATTTTACAATCTTGTTTTTTATGTCCTCTATTCCTCCAAACAAGTCTACAATGCCTTCCTTGTTGTAGGCAAGAGAATTCATTGTAAAGTCCCTTCTCTTTAAATCCATTGATACCTTGTCTGTGAATGTAACCTCATCTGGCCTTCTGTTGTCGCTGTACTTTCCGTCAATGCGGTATGTTGTAATCTCAAGGTGCATTTTATTTATTATAACTGTTACGGTGCCGTGCTTGAGACCTGTGTTTATGGTTCTGTAATTTTTAAAACAACTGCTTATTTCTTCAGGCAAAGCCGAAGTTGTTATGTCCCAGTCGGAAGGAACGCTTCCCAATATAGCATCCCTTACGCAGCCACCCACCACATATGCTTCATGGCCGCAGGATTTTAGAATATTAAGAGCCTTTTCGGCTTCTTCTGGCATTTTAATTTCAATATCCATGGTTCCTCCCTTTGCTTTTTACTATATTATAACCAAAAATAAGATTAAAGCAAACAAAAATAACGCATACGCGTTCTTAGGTTATGACAAAGTTATTTAATTAATTAATATTTGTAATTGTCGATGAACTTGAAATCATATTTTGTAGGGGAGGACCTCGTGTCCTCCCGCAACCCCGGGCGGACACAAGATCCGCCCCTACGTTTTGTATAAATTAGGTTGTCAATAATCTGAAGAACCCATTAGCGTTCATGCTATTATTTTGCTGAATTGCAGCTTTCACACGTACCATGGGACTCTTCCCACAATTCATCAGCAACTCTTTCCCAATTATGGGCTGCCGTCTTGCATTTTGAGCTTAAATCCCTGACATTTTCTGGATTTTGCAGGTCAGTTGACTTTGCCCCCGATTTTTCTACCATGTCTGTGAGCCTTCCCGGATTGTCCAGCAATGGGCAGGGCCTCAGGTGATTTCTATTGAATGGCTGGTTTTTCTTGTACTGCATAAACAAAGGATTTTTGTATGCCTGAAGCAATGTGCTTTCATGAATGTTTGTGTCAGAGTAGTGAATGAATGCACATGGCTCCACATCTCCGTTTGCGTTGATGTGCAGGTAGCATCTTCCTCCGGCTATGCACCCGTTAATATATTCTCCGTCATTCCAGAAATCAAGAGTGAACAACGGCTTTGTCTTTCTGAACTCTCTTATCTGGTGGTACATGAACTCACGCTGAGAAGCGGTTGCAAGAAGTTCAGTGACAGCGTCCTTCCCTACAGGCATGTAAGTGAAGAACCATGCAAACTTAGCTCCTTTTTCTATCATGTCGTCAAAATACTCTTCGCTGCCTATGACATCTGTATTTTTGCTTGTATAGCAGCATGAAATTCCAAATGGAAGCTTATTTTCCTTTAAAATTTCCATTGCTTTTGTAATTGCCTTATAAGTTCCTTTGCCGCGCCTGAAGTCTGTTTCTTCTTCAAAACCTTCAACACTTATTGCTGGAATGAAGTTTTTTACCCTGAGCATTTCATCGGCAAACTCCTGGTCAATCAATGTGGAATTTGTAAATGCCAGGAATGTGCAGTCGCTGTGTTTTTCGCATAGACTTATGATGTCTTTCTTTCTCACCAGCGGCTCTCCGCCTGAATAAATATACATGTACGTTCCTAATTTTTTTCCCTGCTTTATTATGCTGTCAAGTGTTTCAAAATCCATGTTCAGTTTGTCACCGTATTCAGCAGCCCAGCATCCTGTGCAGTGAAGATTACAGGATGACGTAGGATCCATTAGTATTGCCCATGGAATATTGCAGTTATTTTCTTCTCTTGATTTTTTCTGACGTCTTCCTCCGATTATGGTTGCATTGATTATGAAATTTTCAAATAATGTCTTCCTCACTTCCGAATCAATGTCTGTATACAAACTCTTAACCAAACCATACCAGTTGCTGTGTGTATCTTCGAGCACTGTTTTTACGGAAGAAATCTGCCTTTCTGCTGTTTTTTCCTTATCAAATTTCTCCACCCAGTCCAGAACTTTAGGAATATTGTTGTCAGGATCTTCATCCAGATAATCAAGAACTTTTTTCATCCCATAAATTTTGAGATTTTCAACCATGCTCATTTCACTCATATATATGCCCCCTAATTTATTATATTAATATTATATTATCGTCTTTAAAAACTATCATTAGACAAAACAATCATGTGTCTTAAAATACGACACATCTATAAAATTGTCTTATTTTTTGACATTTTTAAAATTTGTCTATATTGCACAAATTAAAAAGGATATATGATTAAAATAAAAAGGTAAAAAGATATGGATAATTACGAACTGACTTACGCTGTAATCAAGACTGCTGTTGAAAACGGCATAAGATACATACAGGACAATCCAAAACGTGGAGTAAGAAATTTGCTGGATCTTGGTGAATACTTTGCAAGGGGCAGATTTCAGAAGGATTTCTTCGAACTTGCCCACGGCATATTAAAAAACGAAGACAGTTATTATTATGACATCATAGAAAGTCTGATTAAAAACACAAAACATAAATCAATTGTCGATTTCGGAATTAACATCGGCTTCAACAGCATGACATACGGTGCAAACATAATCAGAGAAAATGAAAAAAAATTCGGATACAACATTCCATGGGTTATAGTGTTCGACTTTGAAAAAAGTAATGATGATCACATTTCAGTACATGAAGCAGACAGATTGATTCAAGAGGGAAAAAAAACAGGAATTTACAGCTACATGATTATGTTAGGAAAAAACATCGAAATGTTTGATGAAATGTATGCTGCAATTGAAAAGAACCGTGACTGTGCAATTGTGATTTTTATAGACCCCTGTATAATTGACGAAGAAACAGCAAAAAAATTAAGCAATCTTTCAAATATTTGCATAAACGTGATTATTGAAGATGACTGCACTCTTGCTGTTGAAAAAACAAACATACTTAAAAAATACAAGTGCTTTTACGGTGGATATATGTATTACAATGACAACAACGCTTCTGACATAATGAACGGTGTTGTTTCAAATAAACTGCTGTCTGCAAGCATGAACTTTGCCGTACTTGTCAAAGATCAGGAATGCAGCGATGAAACTTCTATAAAAGTTTATGAATACATCTACAATTCAAGAACCAGGACGAACCATCCTGTATGCCTAATGGATTTTTACGGTGACATTGCCAGAATAGACAGCATTATATCCGAAGAATCATTTTTCCTGAGCATAGATTCAAGTGGTCAGGCGACTGCTTCATCACTTTACGGTGCAAAGTCTTACTTAAACATCACTGAATCATCTCTTGCAGATGTACTTAAAAACATACAGATTATCAATCATTGATATACGCTGCAACTCCTTCTATGGCTGTTTTTATGAGCTCAACAAACTTCTCAGGAGGAATTGCTGCTCCTTCTGTGAGCCATCTGGATATGGAAACACGAATTGCATCTGCATAAAAAGTAGCATAAAAATCTACATTTTTGTTGTTTTTGAATACATTGTTCAACTGCACTGTAAGAATAGGATGCAATACTTCAATAAAATACTCAGAAAACGAATTTTGTCCTGTAACCTGAAATGCATTTTTGTAAAACGCCTTATTTTCATAAAAAAATTCACATATTTTCTCTACAATTTCCCAGGAATGCAGAGGCACATCTTTGATGGTGACAATAAACTCCGTGTAATAAATCCAATTTACCAGGTCATATTTGTCTTTAAAATGATAATAAAAACTTTGCCTGTTCATGTTGCATCCTTCCACTATGTCTCCTATGTTGATTTTTTTCATTGGGCGCTCTTCCATAAGGTTTTTCATGGATTCAGCCAGTGCTCGTTTTGTAATTTGAGAATCAGACATAATATCATTCCTTTCTGGGAAATAGCCGGACATTAATTACATCTATTTTATCATTGTTTTTGAAATTTTTAAAGGAAAAATTAGGTACAAAAAAAGCCAATCAATTAGCTTTATACTAATATGATTGGCTTAATAATTTTACTTCAATCCCATTTTCTGTCTTTTGCTGATTATGTGTTTTTCTATATCTGCTGCTGCCTGACGAGGATCATCTCCCAGTGCAACCTTTCCTCCGGTCAGCCCTTCAACATCTTCTGTAAGAAGTTTCACAAGATTTGGAGCACCTGTTATGAAAGGTGTAGGAGACAAATGTGTGTATGCACCGTAAGCAACTGCAAACAATCCATCTATTGTAGCTTTTTGCTCCATCCACTCAGGAGCAGTAACTGCTATTGGAAGATCTGAAATGTCAGCATCAAGAAAATCTGCCAGAGCTGTTACAAGCATTGATATTCTTCCTGTGTCCGTGCATGTTCCAAAGCTTAAAACAGGAGGAATTCCAAGAGCCTTGCAGATACCCTTTAATCCTTCACCAGCCATTTCAGCGGCGTCAAGATTACACATGCCTGCCACTTCAAGACCATGATTTCCGCAGCCTCCTGCTACAACCAGTATGTCTCTCTTGATGAGTTCTTTTGTAATGTTTACTGTGTTCCAGTCCTGTGGACCGTTTCTTAATGTTGAACAGTTAGCCAATGCAACAACACCTTTTATTTGTCCTTTTACAATGACGTCAACCAGTACATTCAAGTCATTTCCGATTGCCTTTAAAACTGCTTCAGTTGAAAAACCTGCTATGGCTTTCATTTTGTGCTGAGGAACCATAGGTTTGATTTTTCCGTGTCTTTTTCTGAAGTTGTCAATTGCAATGTTTATGCAGTTTTCTGCCATTTCTTCTGCTTTTGCAGGATAGTAAGGCATCTTGTGTTCTGCTCCCGGTACTCCTATTATTGTGCTGACGCTCACAAGAGCTACCTGGTATTTCTCGGCGTACTGATCGATTGCAGGAGGAGAACAGTTTTCTTCCATTACAAGGGCATCAACTGTTCCTGTTGCAAGAAACGGTTCAATTGCAAGCCAGTTTCCCATGAGTCCCACAAAGACATCATCAACAGGAAATCTTTGAAGCATTTCCTGACCTGTTTCAATTGAGCCTACAATGTGTATGCCCTTTGCTCCGGCTTTTCTTGCCCTTTCCTGATATTCAGGCATCTTAGCTTTTTGAAGAGCTGCAACTCCCACCCAAGGCTGATGACCGTTAAATGCAATATTTACATAGTCAGGATCCATTATTCCCAAATCCACATCAACTTCGTGAGGCATTGGAGTTCCGAATAAAATATCCTGCGTCATTTCAAGCCCTATTTGTGCTGTGTAAATGGTTGACAGCCCCAGTCGCAGAGCCTTTTTAGCCAGTGACACATAATCACCGTCAACATTTGTCAGACAGCTTGCAATGCAGTTTTCCACATCATGCTGCACTCCTGTGGGGTAAATGTTTAAATCTCTCCACAGCTGCTTTCTTTTTTTAGGTGCAAATGCTTCAACCATTATGCTCTCGCAGTCCGGATTAACCTTCATTTCCCTGTCAAGAAGTTCTGCAAGTTCAACAGCCATTTTGTTGATGTCCTGGCTTGTGTTGATTCCTGTTTTTTCACACATCCATTTCAATTTATCCGCATCGGTGATTTTAAAAGTTGTTTTTCCTTCACCTGTTGCCTTCAAAGTCCTGAAAGCCTCGAAAGCGTGGTGACCATAAGTTGCAGCACCCATTATGTTTCTCATGAGAAGATTTCTCATTGCCATTGCATCAGGATCAATTCCGCAAACTCCTTTTATAGCTCCAGTTTTTTCGCTTATTCTGCAGGGACCCTGGGTACAAAGCTGACAGCTTAACCCCTGCAGACAGAAAGTACAGCGGATTTTTTCCTGCTCATCCCACCTGGAAAAAACGCTTGAAAGCCCGTCTTCCTTGATTCTTATGAGCATTTCCTCCACAGAGTCGTGGTAACTAACCCTGTTTTTTGGTTTTTCTAACATTGTTTCAGACATATTTTCCTCCATTTTGTATTTATTGTTTAGGATGACCACATGCAAAAATAAAATACTTCCAAAGTTGCTTTTGAACTTAATTTTTGTTGCTGCAAAACATATTGCCATCCCAATAAAAAAATACCCGCCAATAATCTGACCGGTAGCGTTGATGTTTTAATTTGGAAGAATAATATATCAATTATTCAAGCTATAAATGTCAGAAAATTCAATTTCAATCATGTCAATTTTGTTCACTGCTGAAGAATAAACAAGATCTACTTCATTTTCTGCAATTTTAACAGGAAGTTCCACAATAAATGTGCTTCCTTTTCCTAATTCACTTTCAACAAATATGTGCCCGTTGTGAAGTTCCACAAATTCCTTTACAAGAGGCAGACCGATGCCGCTCCCCTCAACTTTCCTGGAAATGGATTTATCAGCCTGGTAGTATCTTTCAAATATGCAGTCAATATGCTTGCTGTCAATCCCTATACCATCATCGCTTACCTTTATTTCAACTGCATCTTCTTTGTTATGAATGCTAACAAAAATTGTACTTTTAATTTTTGAAAATTTAATTGAGTTTGAAATCAAATTCAGCACTATTCGCTCAATTTTATCAGCATCGCATGCCATTGTCCTTTCCTCAACATCTGTGTAAAACTCTATTCGTATACCTTTTGATTTAAAGTGTTCAGAAACCGTCAATGTTATATTTTTTACTATATCAACTATATTTTCATTGTTTATGATAAAGTCCAGATAACCTGACCTGCATTTTGTCAAATCAGTTATGTTGTTTATAAGCCTTGTGAGCCTAAAGCAATTTTGTTTTATGATGTTGTTGTAAGTTATAAGCTTATTCCTATCTATAAATGAGCTGTTATTCAAATACATATCCATAATCTGATTTGCAGAATAAATCACACTCAGGGGAGTCTTGAGCTCATGAGATGCATTGGCAAATATTTCATCCTGAACCTTAAGGGATGTTTTCATCTCCTCCTGTTTGCTTATAAGCTTATCATTTATCACCTGTTCTGTAATATCACGTATGCATATTAAAGCCTTTGTAATGCTGCCATCATGATACACAGGGCTTCCGCTGAGACTCAAGTAATATGTGCAGTGTGAGTTTTGTAATGAATACCTGAAGCAGCTTAATTTATCTCCATTTAAAATTTTATTGGCAGGATGATTGTTAAAAGCAATATTATTTCCTTCAAAATCATACATGAGCAATTGTCCAGCCAATCCCAAGATATCATACTCCGATGCTGAACACTTTGCCACACTGTTAAGTGCTTCAATGCTGTAATCTTTATCAACCATGAACAAGCTATCCGACATATTTTCAATTATTGCCTCAAGATTTTGTTTTTGTTCTTCTACAATTTTTCTCCTGATAACATCATCTGTTACATCTGAAACAGTATAAACCACATACTTCACTACACCCGATACGGCAATAGGTACCAAAGAAACATTCCAGTAGACATCAGATTGTTCAAAGGCCTTAAATTCTTTTGCATAAAAAGGCATGCCTGTTTTAACAACATAAAAAAAGATTTCCTGATAATTACTTTCATCAAACATTTCGGATATTTCCCTCAGCCCTTTTCCGATGTAATCTCCAATGGTGCAGTAGGGAACATTTAAAATGTTCAAAAACTTTTCATTGGCCTGCAGTACAATACCGTCATAAGCGCTGTACACTACAACGCCTAACTGATTATCCTTCAGTGTTGAAATTACATATGGCAGTGATTCATAAACACTGGAGTTTTTCTTTTTATGGAAATAATAAATTCTTTCATTGTTAATCTCTTGTAATTTCCTGCTCACTACAACCTCAATGGGTTCTAACTCCTTTGTAAAAATGAACATACTTTTACGGAATAAATTATATCCGCTAGCGACCTGAGATTCTGTTCTCAGCATTTTGTTAATTTCATATGCTGTCTTTCCAAGAAGTTCACCTCTTGAATAACCTGTGAGCTTTTCAAATTCATGATTTACTCCTGATGCAATATTATCATTAAAACATAAAGATGGTTTTTGAATTCTTCTTTTAACTGTATAATTCATTATTGCATCTCCCCCTGCCGAATTGGGTCGCATTTCGACCAACTACTATATTATATATTATAATTCGACTTTGTGAATTAATAATTTATTATCAAATTTCGACAAAAAAAGACAGTGTAATGTCTCAGACTAATGACAAACCTAATTTCCCTTCGAATGATTTATTAATTCAATATATTGTTATCTTTGGGAGGACAGTATTCCTCACGTTACAGTTTGATTAGTAAATTTTCTGTTTTTATTGCAACATAAATGCGGGAGGACAGTAGTCCTCCCCTACAGATAGATCAGAGCATAATGTTGTGTTTTTTGAACCATGGTTTCGGGAGGACAGTAGTCCTCCCCTACGTGTAGTAATTCTGAATCATCGTTTCGTAGGGGCGGATCTTGTGTCCGCCCGGTTTATTAATTCAATATATTGTTATGTTTGGGAGAACAGTAGTCCTCCCCTGCAGATCGGATCAAAGCATAATGTTCCGTTTTTATGAACATAAATACGGGCAAATAAAAATTTATGATTTCAGAATTTGTTGACAATACGCTGCAGTCAAAATATAATGATACAATGGTTATGGTACCGATGTAGTACTATATAAATCTAAGATTTGTACATGCCTGATAATTAGTAAGGCTTGTTAATTATAAGAGGTGTCAAATGTCCGTTTATAAATCTAACTATTGTCCTCATTGCAATGAAATGATTGAAACAAAATTCAAGAAAAACACTATTAAGACCAACAGTAATAAAAATTTTGGAAATCCCCTAAGGGAATGTCCCTATTGTAAAAAAAGTTACTTGGATGACAGTGTACAGGAACCTGCACTTTTGTCACCGTCAAATCTTTTGCTTAAGGGGTTATCTTCTGCATTTTCAACTATAGCCTCTTCTGTGCTGCTATCAATCCTTCTGGGCAGCTATGTAGCCAGAATAATGTCTGGGAACATGAACATGGAAGTTGATGATGCTGCTGCCATTAAATTTATTGCTCCCTTGGCCATTGTAATCACTGCGGCTGCATTCAAAGTGATAAAACCAATGAATTTAAAAAGCGAAGTTTCGGAATCTTTAGAACGATTGAATGATCAGGAATATTTAAAAACACTGGTACGATTAAACAAAGATATTGTTCAGCCAGGTTCGGCGTATGATAAGATTAAGAGCAAAAAATAAGCGGGCGGACACAAGATCCGCCCCTACGAAACGGTGGTTTAGAAATTACTACAAATTTGAGATTACTACACGTAGGGGAGGACTACTGTCCTTGAATTAAAAATGGTTCTTATATAGCAAATCGTTCATTTGAATACTTTACTATATAAGAACCATTTATTTTTTATAAATCCAATGTTGGATAAATTATTTCAATCCATACTTCTGATGAATTTTCATCTCTTGAATAAATGTGACTGTTTATTGCTTCAACCATATCTTCATAATACCATGAGTCTGAAGTTAAATCAGGAAATACCTTTATGTTTTCTAATATATTATCCTTGTGTACATTTCTATTTAAAACATTATTTACAAGAGTTACAAATTCTGCTCTGGTTATATACTGATCAGGCTTGAAGCTTCCATCTGGATAGCCCTTTACCCACCCCTTTGCTGCAGCTGAATTTATATATTCAATGGCCCAGTGTTCATTAGTATCTGCGAAGCTGTTTTCTTCCAAAGGGCTTAATTTATCAAATCTTGATGCTACAGCAGCTAGTTCTGCTCTTGTAATAGGGCTTCCCGGTTTAAAACTTCCATCTGGATAACCTTCCAATATTTTTCCGTTACATAAAGAAGCAATATACTTAATTGACCATCTGTCATGACTTACATCAGAAAAGCTTTCATTTTCTAATAATATGCTTATTCTGTACACAGGATCAAGCAGTCTGTAAAATACTGCTGCAACTTCTTCTCTTGTTACTAATCCTTCAGGTCTTACTGTATTGTCAGGATAACCTTGAATATATTGGAAGTGATCCATCTTATTTAATTTATCTATTGGCACTAATGAATCTTCAATTATTACAACTTCTTCCTCATCATCATTTCCATGGTCACTATATGATTCCTTTAAATTTATATATATTGGCATGTATGCTGTCAGTGATTGCAATTCATTTCCTGCACCCAGATCCATATGGAGTGAATATTTTAAATCAGTAGTTTCACCTTTATTTAAACTGAACTTATCATTTGAAGCTAAGGAATATCCCATATATTCAGAATTATCTGATTCGTATAAAATATTTTCAAGACTTGTATAATCAACTATTGTTTTATTAAAGTCAAACAATACACCTTTTTCTATTTTCAACCTTACATTATGTAAAAATGAAGCTAACACTATGTTTTTTGGATAATTATTGCCTATAACCATGTCATTAATACCTATGGCCAGATTATCAACATCTATATTTTTAAATTGATTTTGAATTCTAATGACACCATTTATTCCGCCAACACCATTTTCAGCATCAATTAATGTGCTTGGATACAATTGACCATCAAAGAGATTTCCGTTTTGTGAAATGCTTCCATCACTGTTTATTGTAATCAGAACATTGGGATTGTTTTGGATAGTTGCAGAATAAGTGAGTTCCATCATATTACTGGTTAAAACTCCTCCTACTAAAACAATTACACAAATTCTCAATATTGTCATGAATAATTTATTTATGAATTTCAACTATTTCACTCCCTTTGATTTGATACTAATTATTAATTAAGCTGTGATTCAGTCTTAATTTGTTCTGTTATATTTTCAATAATTTTAATTTCTGTACCTTCATTATTTTCAACATGCGAATATTCTAAAACAAGCAAAAACACTTCATCATTGTCAGTTACATAGAATTTATTGATTTCCTTGTAGTTGTGGCTGTATTTATATAAAATAGATTTCCCTGCATCATCAGCTATCTTTACTAAATCATCTATAGACTTTACTGTTATTGTGTTTGTTAAATCAATGTCTGAGCATAAGGCAACTAATCTGTCCCCGTGCTTTTTAAATATTTTATATAACTCTTTTTCATGTTCATCTTTATCAGGTGCTATATTGGTGAAAAATATTAATACTATTAATAAAATTAATGAAGCAGCTAAAATAAGTCCAAAAATTATAACTAAATTCTTATTTACCGGCAGCTGAGCCTGAACAGTTTCTTCTATTACACCGGGTTTATCTACTTTACTGTTCCCTGACACCTCAAACATTGCAACATCTAACGGAACCACCAAACTTGTTGTTATGTTATCCTTTACAACACCTTTATCTGTAGAACCTGAAAGGTCAACAATCATCAGCAGCGATAAATTAGTCTGGCAGTTGATTTTTGTTGTCTCTTTTATTTCCTTAACAAATGCATTGTATTCATTTATATTAACCTTTACCTTTTCATTTATTGAAATTTTATTTTCATAAGAGTTAATCGTCCTGCCTGGTACAATAGGAAAATCCTTCTCCCAGACGTTTTTAATTTCCTCAGATTCAATTACAAACCCTTGTACTTTAGCAATAACGCTATAATTTGCTTTTATACTATCAGACATGTCACCTGCAAATTCATACTTTAATTTTGTATCTATATAATCAACAAATTCTGTAATATATAACTTCCCTTCTTCTAACACATCTTCACTATATAGTTTATTTGGCTTCAAATGCACTGAGTAATTAATAGCACCTTTGTTGATGTATGTATACAAAGCATTCTTTTGTTCTTGAAAGCCCGGATTGTATACTTCATTGCAAATGAAATATGAAAATAGTATTGTTGTTATTATGAATATAAAAATCAATGTTTTTCTTGTGTTTTTAGTGAGTCTTAATTTCATATTTCTATCCCCCAGGCCTTAAATAAAAATACGTATAAAACCAAGAGAGAGAGAAAATACTCCCCTTGGTTTATTAGAAATGAATTGGTTTACATTATTCTATTGAGGCTACTCTTGACCAACAATACCCGGAATTTCTCCGTCTCCGCCATAATTATCATAGCCGTTTGCATTAGGATCTGAAGCCCATTGTTCCCAGTCAAATGTGATTTTAAATCTAACTGCTTGTTTTTGGAATTCATTTCCGGCACTTGGGTCTAATTTGAATTTTATGCATCCATCTTCAGTACCATCTCCAAGAGCAAACCATCCGTTTGGTTCAATTACTAAATTGTTAGATTTTGTATTAGCAACTAATGCCTTAAGTGCTGCAGGAAGTTTATACCAAGGATCCTTATTCCATTCAACATGTTGCCAAGCATCCTGATCTCCGTCACCATCTATATCAGCCTTCCATGAAGTCTGAGCTCTCAATAAATTGAATAATTCTTGATTTCCGCTTAAGTATTCAACTTTTACATCTTTTAAAACTGCAGGAATGGATCCATTATTAACCATAGTCATATCAACCTGTACTACTCCGCCCGGATACATGTCACTGAACTCTACTATTGCTTCGTTGGCATTTAATTTTTCTGCCCTAACCAGATTTGTCCAGTCATACGAATGCCACATAGGATTATGTTGTTCATTTTGTTTTTCATTATCACCTGTTCTGGTAGTAATTTTGTCAATTGTCATATCAAAGTTACCTGTACTTACCTTTGTGGTCAAAAATACCTGATCTGACCAAATTGCATATCCTGCACCCATCATCATAATTGCAACTACCATTGTCAATGCAATTAATTTAGTTTTTTTCATTTTGCACTCTCCTTATAATTTGTTAACCTTTACGGTATAACTAAATTATATAGTTGTGCATAATTTCTTTCTACACGCTAAGGTATACTTTTATTTTGTATTTAAGTGCCATGTTTCTAAATCTTCATTACCATTGACTGCTACTTAAGTACCATTAAAATACTATTTCTTCTATGGGTATTTCCTTATCACTTTTTATTAAAAGAGTCAGCCATCCAACTTTAGGAACATTATATTTAATTGTTCCCTTAATATCCTGAGGATGGACTAATTCCACGTCAGCTCCTGAGTTGTTATCACCCTTGGTTTTATATACAAGTCCTTTATCATCTTTTTTAATTTCTATTATTCTGTGAGAAATTAAGACACCATCTCTTTGAAACTGTATTACATCATTTATTGAAAGTTTTTCTATGTCTTCCATGGCAGTTATTTTTTTTACTAAAATTACATCACCTGGTTTTATTTGCGGTTCCATGCTTCCGGTAATTATAACTGACGGATAAATGGGAAAAACTCCAACAGAAAACCATATAATCAATATGGAAACAACACTTGTTACAATCCAGCTGAGCAGATCTTCATCTTCATTATGATATTTCTTTTTTTCTTTAGAATGACTTGCATAGGAAGACTGCAATGACATTAAAAAGAAAACCGGGCACAGAATTCCTATCAGAGCTGAATTAATCCATTTCAAATTTGGAAGCACAGGTGACATCCAATGAAACAATTGAGTAATGCCAAGGTATATGATCGATGAAGCAGGTCCTCCTAAATAAACCAGGTATGAAGCAAGTAAATTATGTGAAAATTCAGGCGCAAAATATTCTGCTAAAAACATTACGGCACTTTCCAATCTATTCTGTGCAACATATTTATTTATTGAAAATGTTGTAACAGTCATACAAAAAGCAACAACAATAAAAATTAGGTAATTTTCTTTCTTAACAGCACTGTTGATAAGATAGTTTCTTATAAATTCTCTCCCGATCAAACATGATCCAACTGTTATAAAATTAATAAGAATGCCCTCTAGACTATGATTATATGGACTTTTCCCTAATCCATCAAAAAAACCGGCAAATAAATTTATAAGAATAAAAGCAATTCCATAAATAAAAGACCAAGTATAAATGAATTTTTTATGTCTTAGCTTTGCTTTTGATTTTATGCTTGGCAATCTCCAGACATAAAAAGATATGCCAACCCATAATAATGGCTCTATAATATTTGCAGCAATTGAACGGTATATATTTAATTTTGCTGAATAATTATCTAAAACATATATAATTATTACTGTTCCTATAACAAGACTACTATTTAAAACCGAAATTCTTGTAGGCAGATATTTGCCGGAAGATAACATGCTCGTCCTCTTTTTGTTATATAATATATTTAGCTGTTAATTATTATTGGCTGTGCTGCCAGGTTCAATGCTTGACTCTTGTGGTTCAGCACTTGATTTTTCTGTTTCTATGTCTTTTTCTTCAGATTCATTGCCATAATCAATTGTTTCACTGTTTGAATTATCAATAATTGTATTATTAGTTTCCGGCTCTGTAACTGCACCTTGATTTTGGTTTAAAATCATTTGCTCTTCAATTACTTTTTGTTCTTCAAGTAATTTTTGCTCTTCAAGTATTCTTTGTTGTTCTTCAAAGGATTTTTGTAATTCTAACTCACTTTCCAATTCTTCAAGCTGCATTTTCATCGCTTCCAGTTTTTCAGGATCCGGAACTACATTTATACTGCCTATAATGTGTAAATCTTTTACCCAAAAACCATATCCAACTGTCAATAATGTTACAGAAACAAATATTGAAATAAAAATTATCAATAATTTACTTTTCATATATCCTCCAGCACCATATTTATAAACCTTGTTCGAAACTTAGTTTGTACTCAAATTCATATTTTCTTTCTTTGCTATAATAATTTATTTTTTCCCTAAGTATTTCTATTTGCTGCTCCAGACTTGAAGATTCTTCATTAAAGGTGGAGAATGATTCATATAACTGCATTAATTCTTCATCATTATTCGGACTGATATTCAGTGTATAAGATTCTGTATTCTTATTGATATTTTTGTTGATATTTAATTCTGAAACATTGCCCTTTTTTTCAGATAATTCATTAAAAACAGTTGGTATTGTGCCATCATCCATTATTTTCACCAATATATTTTCATTAAAATCAGGATAAACTTCACCTTTGACAATCAATGTATTGCCATTCTGAGATGGGGTTAATGATAATGCTCCATTCTTTACAGTTATAATAGATTCTGAACTATCCATTATGAAAACCGGATCAATAAAGCCTGTTTTATAAGATAAATTAATTGCTGCATCATCATTCCAAGCAGCATAACCAACCCCTGTTATGCTCATTGAAAAAATAATACATATAAAAATGAATTTTTTTCTTAGCAATTTTATTTTACGCATACCATACCCCCATAAAGATTGACTGCTTGATTAACAAGCAATGCTGCTTGTGTTCTATGACTCAATTGAAGTTTTAATAATATACTGCTGACATGTTTTTTTACTGTGTGTTCAGATATAAATAATTTATTTGCTATTTCTCCATTGCTTAATCCTTTGCCAATTTCAACTAACACATCATATTCTCTGGGCGTCAGTTCTGTAAAACTGTCAGATAATGTACTTTCCACCTGGTATTTCGTGATTTCTGGATCAATGAACTTCCTCCCTCTTAGAACAATATGAATTGCATACAGTATATCTTCAGAAAAGGCATCCTTTAGTATGTAACCATCCACACCTTCTTCTTCTGACCTGATGAAATCTTCCTTTTTTACAGATGAAGTAAATATTAAAAATTTAGTAGTTGTTCCCTTGACTTTAGATCTTTTTATTATTTCCAATCCATCTTCCTTGCCCAAATTTAAATCAACAATAGCTAAATTTGGTTTTTTAGAATTAATTAATGAAAGTGCTTCATCTATGCATGAGGCTTCCATTACCACATCAATATCTTCATCACATGAAAGTGTTGTTGAAATTCCTTTTCTCACCAATGGATGATCATCTACAACCAGTACGTTCATATTGCAGCTTCTCCTTTCAATAGCATATTTGGAAATGAAATTGTCAATTTAGTTCCATTCATACTTTCTATATTTATTTCTCCATGTAAAATTTTTGATAACTGTTGAAGATTTTGTAACCCTAATCCACTTGTCGAACTCGGTATCACCTCTTTTGTATCGAAACCTACTCCGTCATCAATAATGCTGAGAAATGTTCTTTCAGCAGAAATATCCAATATAATTTCAATATTTTTTGCTTTGCCATGCCGAACTGCATTTCCTAATCCTTCACAAATCATTCTATATAGTGCTTTCTTTTGTTCTGTTGTAAGAATTTCCAAACTTCCATAAATGCTGAATGGAATGCTGACATTATTAAATTTTTTTATGTCATCAACATATCTTTTTACGTCTGCACTAAAACTGCTGCTTCCCGTCTTCTTCCAGCTAAGTCCATATATTTTATCTCTAAGTTCTTTCATTGTTAAATCAATAGTATTTCTGTAAACATTTAAATCTTCTTCAATATCTTTTACTTTATAAGAATTTAAATTTTTTATTGTTGAAAACATTCCGCAGGATAAACTAAAAAGTCTTTGTAACACGCTGTCATGTATCTCATTGGCTATTCTGTTTTGTTCTTCTGAAATAAGCAATCTGTCATTAACTTCTTCTAAAGTTAATCGTTCAAATGCATTAGACAGAAGTTCAGATAAAAATTGCAGCTGATAAGCACTGTTTTCATAAATTATACTTTCTTGATTTGTTGTAATTTCCATTCCCAGCAAACCGTATGTTGAATAGTTGTTTCCAACATGCATAATTAAAAAGTTAGCATCGCACACACATAACTCATATGGAACATTAAATTCAATATTGTCCATGTCTTTTAATATATGTTCTTCAATTGAGCTTAAATTATGGTAATTTTCATCAGATGAAAGCATTTTGTTATACTCAGCTGTTATGTCATAGTAAAATACAACTTTTGTTTTAGTAATTCTTTTAATGTGATCAAATGAAAGTTTTATTATCCCTTCTCGATTTCCTTGATTAGTTAAAATACTTACTGATTCATATAATTCCTTAATATGATCCAGGGATTCAAGTATCCTGACATTTGCTGTTTTTAGCTGAATATTAGTTTCTTCAAGATTTTTGCTTGTTTCTTTAGTCTTATTAATGGAAATTACTATGACTTGAAAAGCAGCAACTATCATGATAAAACTTAATAAAAGATTAGAGTCTTTAATTATAGATTCCGGAACGTATGTGCTATTATTTGTAAAATATTTCATGATTATTCCATAACATAAAAGGTATATTAAAAAAATCACCCAGCCAAAACCCTTTTTCAAAAATACAACGCTTATTAAAATTGCATTTAAACTATACCAAATGAATGGGCTGTTAATTCCACCCGTCGGCACCAAAAGCAATGTATTGCCCACAATTTCAATAACAAGTAAAATTTTAATGCTTTTTTGCGACTTTTCGTATATTGGATACAAGTAAGATAAAATCACCGATGAAACAAAAATACACCCAATAATGACAATTTTTCTTATAAAGTCATGTCCTTGATTATTTAAAAAATAAAAAACAGATGTTATAATAAACGATATAAATCTATAAGAAACCAATATCTTTGATTCATCTGACTTATCCTTAAAAAAAGTTAAACTATTTTTTAATAATTTTGTATTCAATACAATCACCTTACTAAAGATATTTTTCTTTGCTGATTTATTTTGAACATAATAAAACCAACTAAATTAGTTGGTCGGTTGCACCACTTGCTCCACATGTCCCAGGTGCCCAGTTTTAGAACATACATCACAGCATCGCAATAATATTTTTTATTATAGCAACTGTAATAGTTACAAATTGTCGTAATATGTTATTTAAGTTCAACTTATTAAATTTTAAAAAATAATTGGGGTATAATTTTAGCTTCTTTTACAACATTTTGTCGAAATACATCTAAAGAATAAAGCTTTTACAACAATATTTCCTAAAAACAAAAACCCGCCTCCTAAAGGATTGCGGGTATTTTACATTATATTATTTAAATTTCATTTTGGCGGAGAAAGGGGGATTCGAACCCCCGATACAGTTTCCCGTATACACGCTTTCCAGGCGTGCTCCTTAAACCACTCGGACATCTCTCCACAGTGCCTTACAGCAAAAGTAATTATATCCTAAACCATCGTCATATGTCAATGGTTTTTTAAGGTAAACAAGATGAGATCATTCACTATCGTTAAGATTACAGCATCATAGTTTGTCAAAAGTCTGAGAGAGCCATAGCTCTCTCGATTTACTTCCTGTTTTTATCTCTTTGTTCCGAAGAAGAACAAAGTTATTCCGCCCTGGCCCAGGTGCGAACCAATTATAGGACCTATGTCGTTGATAATAATTTCTTTTACACTGAAATTTTCTCTGACCATTTTAGCCAGATATTCTGCATCTTCCAGACAGTCGCAGTGGCCGATGAATATGGTCTGTCCTTCCGGGCTCACGCATGTTTCTGTCATTTTGTCAAGAAGTGCTCCCAGAGATTTTTTTCTTCCCCTTACATTGTCAACAGCCATAAGCATTCCGTCATCGTCCACGTGAAGAATTGGCTTCACATTCAATGCAGTTCCTATAGTTGCTTTTACGGCGCTGATTCTGCCGCCTCTTTTTAAATGGTTAAGATCGTCAACAGTAAACCAGTGGCATGTGTGCGGAATATTTTCAATTGCCCAATCATGAACCTGATCCAGTGAATATCCGTCTCTTTTAAGTTTTGCAGCAGAATATACCAACAGCCCTTGTCCTATGTTGGCGCTTTTGGTGTCTACACATTTTATAACTGATTCAGGATATTTTTCTTTAAGTTCTTCGGAAGCAATGAGAGATGCCTGGTAAGTGCCGCTCAGTCCTGATGAAAAACCAAGGTACAATATGTCATTTCCTTTTTCCAGTTCAGGTGAAAAATGCTCTTCAAATGTTTTTGAATTCACCAGAGCTGTTGTTGAACGCTCTCCATTTTTCAGTCTTTCGTAAAAAACCTTTATATCCAGCTCCCTGTGGTCAGGATAATCCACATAACTTTCATTTTCAAAACCAAAAACCATGGGTATAACCTTAATGTCTAGTTCTTCAATTATATCAATCGGAAGGTCTGCAGTTGATTCTGTAAAAATTACATAATTTCTCATGTTTATATTCCCCTTCTGTATTCGCATTTTAAGTATCAGGATAATATTAGCATATTGTAATATTATTTTCAACAGATAAAAATTTATGTTTCGTTCTTGTTATTTCAGGGTATCTATACAACATAAGTAGTTAAAAACTTAAATAAGATAACATATATAATTCAGGAGGAATAAATGAATAAAATAGGTATAATTTTAGGAAGCACAAAACCGGGACGCAACGGTGAAGCTGTTGCAAAGTGGGTTTATGATATAGCAAAGAAACGTGAGGATGCTCAGTTTGAGCTGGTGGATATAAAGGATTATGATTTACCGCTTTATGACGAGCCATATCCTGCAATGATGCAGCAGTATACAAAGGACCACACAAAAAAATGGTCTGCAAAAATCAAGGAATTTGATGGTTTCGTGTTTGTTACGGCTGAGTATAACCACAGCATTCCAGGGGCATTAAAAAATGCAATAGACTTTTTGTCAGTTGAATGGAACAACAAAGCCTGCGGAATAGTCAGCTATGGAAGTGCAGGAGGTGCCAGAGCAGCAGAGCACTTAAGGCAGGTTGCAGCAGAGCTCCAAATGGCAGATGTAAGAGCCCAGGTAATGCTTTCATTGTTCACAGATTTTGAAAACATGAGCGTGTTCAAACCGGACCCACGACATGAAAATGAAGTTAATGATGTTTTTAACCAGGTAATAGCCTGGAGCGGTGCTTTAAAAACTTTAAGAAAATAAACTATATCAGGCAAGCTTAGTTCAAGCTTGCCTGTTGCTTTCAAAACTCTTGTATAAATCGTAAAATTCTGTCTTGTGACGTATGAAAGAATCAATGATTTCCGGATCAAAATGACTTCCTCTTTCATCTACTATATAGTTGAAACTTTCATCAAAAGAAAATTGCTTCTTGTATGGACGCTTGCTTGTGAGAGCATCAAATACATCTGCAACTGCAACAATCCTTGCACTTAATGGTATGTCTCTTCCTGATTTTTGTCCGGGATACCCTGTTCCATTCCACTTTTCGTGATGTCCTTCCACAATCTCTATACCCATCTGAAACATGCTGTAGCTTAATTTAGCAATGTTGCTTTCTGCACTTCTTAAAACCTCGACACCATAAGCAACATGTTTTTTCATTTCATCATATTCTTCAGCTGTAAGTTTTCCGGGCTTCAGTAAAATTCCATCCTTCACTCCAACTTTTCCTATGTCATGCATTGGGCTGAATCGTTCAATATTTTTTAAGAATGACACGTCGATAATATCTTCAAAACATCTGTCTTCCATTAAAAATTCAGATATCTTAACAGCATAAGCCGTCATCCTGTCAAGATGATCACCTGTATCCTCATCTCTTGCTTCAGCCATTTTTGTAAGTGCAAGCAAAGTGCTGTAAAGCATTTCATCTATGAAAATATTTTTATTTAAACTTAATGCAATGCTGCTTGAAAGTGTTTCAAGAAATACAATGTGTTCTTCCTTGTATATATTTTTTTCAGTGCTTGAAAAAAATATTATTCCTATGGGTTTATCGTTTATTTTAAGAGGAAGTGTTATTGAGGATTTAATTCCTGCTTCAAGCAATATCTTGTTGTATTCTGTGTCTTTGTGAGTTGTATAACTCTTCAGGTCGTTAATTACTCTCGGCGTACCATTTTTTACAATATTTTCAAGGCTTGTGCTGCTTATTTCTGCCTTTATTCCCATCATCCTTTTTGGAAGATCGCTTAAAAATGGTGCTGAAATACCGAAAGAAGCTTCAAGCAATTTACCGTCTTCTTTAAGAAGGGCAATTCCAATGTGGGAATATGGAATAAATTCAGTAAAATTCATGTAGATATATTCAAGAATTCCTTCAAAAGAAATTTTTTTGCTCATGTTTTCTATGAGAACCACCAGCTTGTCTAATTTGCTGATGTTTGATTCTAATTCCCGAATAACCGGATTAAGTTCCATTTTCACATTATGTGAAATTCCATTGTTTTGTTTTTCAATTCTTATTACATTATTTATTAAATGATTTATGGGCTCTGTTATGTATTTTCGCAACCCGTTTTCTGTTTTATTCATCACTTTTGTCCTTTTTTATTTTAAACCTATATTAAATATCGGCACTTAAAAGATAAATTTAATCACTGACTACAAATATGTTTAGATGTATAGGGAACAATTTAGAATAACTTACGTCTAGACAAATGAAAGGAATGTGCAAAATTCTTTGTACAAGGTGATCACATGAGCAAAATAAAGAATTTTATAAACACAACATCTGCAAATTTAAAATCGACTGTGGCCAGGTTCCCTGCAGCCATATTGTTTTTAGTCACAACAACATCAATAGTTTTCACCGAAATACAAGGCAACCACTTTGATGACAACATTCTTGCAAGAATTGCCTTTTCTTGTATTTTCGGAGCTTTTTTGTCCATTGGGCTTCAGTTTGCAGTTGAACGTTTCAACAATTTAAAAAAATATTCTCTCATGTTAAATATACTTTCATTTGTTTCTACAGCAGCATATTACTTGTTCATGACTGATGGAAGCACATCGCAGTCAATGGTCGTGCACTTGTTTGTAATTGTTTTTGCTGTATTTGCAGCAACACTTTACATTCAATCATCAAAAAATAGACTGAATTTCGGAAATGTTTTTTTGGCTCATTTCAAATCAGCATTTATTTCAGTTCTTTACAGTGGTGTGATGTTCTTAGGCATAGCTGCAATTGTTTCAGCAATAGATCTTCTCTTGTTCAACCTGGACTACAAAGCATATGCCCACAGTGCAAACATAGTATTTACATTTTTTCTTCCTGTTTATTATTTGTCTCTGCTTCCAAAGTTTAATTCTCAGGAAGAAGAAGACATAAAGAAAAGCGAAATAGCATACACGTATCCAAGAGTTTTGGAAATACTGGTTTCATATATTACAATTCCTCTGATCTCAATATTTTCAATAGTGCTGATAATATACTTCATCAAGATTCTATCAACAAGAGTTTGGCCGGTGGGTCAGGTGGGACCAATGGTGCTTGGTTATTCAGCAGCAGTCTACGTTATTTATATACTTGGATCAAATCTTACAAACCGTCTTGTAGTCATGTTCAGAAAAGTGTTTCCCTATGTGCTGATTCCACTGGTGGCAATGCAGCTTGTTTCTTCATATATACGAATTGAAGCATATGGAATAACAGAGTCAAGGTACTATGTTGTGCTCTTTGGAATATTCTCCATAACAGGAGCGCTGATGCTGATTTTAAGAAAAAATAAAAACCCCGGAGCGATTGTTCTTCTTGCAGCTTGTTTTGCTGTCATATCAATCATTCCTCCCGTGGACGCCTTTACTGTTTCCATGAACTCTCAAAAATCCAGGCTTGAGGAAATTCTTACAAGGAATGAAATGCTAAAGAACAATGAAATAATTCCAAAGTCAGATCTGACTGTACTGGACAGACATGAAATCACCAGCATCACAGATTACATGTTCAGGATGGGATATCTTGATGACGTTGAATTTTTCCCTGAAAAGTATGCAAAAGAAAACACCTATTACGGGAACTTTGACAAAATTTACGGTTTCAACCCTCAGTATGGAATCTATGTGCCTGAGGAAGAACCTAGATTCATGTACGCCATGCTTGACGTGAGCAAACAGATGGATATTGAAGGATATGATCAATTTATAAAAGCGAACATCTTCACAAGCTCTAGTGAAAAAGTAAAAATCGGAGACATAAATCTCGACGGTAAAAATTATACCATAAACCAAAAGTTTATAGATAACGAATTGATTATTTATGCATCCGATGAAAATAATGCAACTTTAGTTGAAGTTTCTCTTAAGCAGTTGATCGACGGTCTTTTAGAATTTGCAGGCGATTCAAAAGCAGTCATGGCACCTGAGGTTTTAACAGTCAACAGAACAACAAAAGCAATGAAAATGAAGGTAATAATAAATGAACTCAATGTTGACTTGACAGCTGACAACATGAACATTAATGGAAATATCTTCGTATTTGTAGCTATACCTTAGTAATTTAACATATAAGCACATCAGAAATATTGTGCTCTGACCATTGACAAACCTCGGTACTGTCATCCTGAACGATAGTGAAGGATCTCATCTTTGTTGAAAACATGAGATTCTTCGAGCAAGCTCTCAGAATGACAACGCCAAATTTAAACTTTGTCATCAACCGAAGCACATCAGAAATATTCTGATGTGCTTTTTGTATTCAAAAATATTTTTAATTTTTAAAATATTAGTTGTGTATTTATAAAGGTATGTTATAATAGTTATACATTAGAGGTCTTACCTTAATATAACTTTACGGAGGTATAATGAAAAACAAATTCATATCAAAAAGATACTGGAAAAATAACTCCACACCTATGGGCCAGGTGGATGAACTTGCTAAAAATTTCGATGATGTAATCAATTTAAGCCTTGGTGATCCTGATTTGATTACTCACAACATCATAATTGATAACGCATTTAAGGATGCTAGGCAGGGACACACAAAGTATACGGATTTTAGAGGCGACCCTGAACTTAGATGCGAAATAGCAAAATTCTACAAAGAAGAATATGCACTTGACGTCCATGATAAAGAAATATTTGTAACAACAAGCGGATGTCTGGCAATGTACCTGGTTCTTGAAGCAATTCTCGATGATGGCGATGAGGTCATATTGCAGGCACCATACTTCACTCCTTACTATCAGCAGGTTGAACTGGCAAGAGGAATTCCCGTGGAACTTTCCACCTATGAAGAAGATGATTTTCAAATAAGCTTTGATAAACTTGAAAAATTAATCAATGAAAGAACAAAAGCAATAATAATAAATTCCCCATGCAATCCCACAGGCAACATTCTGTCAAGACAAACACTTGAAAGCATCAGGGACATTGCAGTGAAGTATGACCTCATTGTTATATCCGATGATATTTATACTTCGTTCAGCTTCAACGAACCATTCATTCCTATTGCATCTATTGAAGGCATGAAGGAAAGAACAATAATAATAAACAGTTTCTCCAAGAACTTCACCATGACCGGATGGCGTATAGGAAACATAATTGCACCTGGCTACATAATCAATGTAATTCAGCAGATAAATGAAAATCTTGTGTTTACTTCCCCTTCCATTTCTCAAAGAGGAGCCATTCATGCCTTGAGAAACAGAAAAGAAATACAGCCTGAAATAATAAAAGAATACAAGGACCGCGTGTTTTATGCAGCTGACAGAATCAATCGCATACCAAACATGTCTGTTATAAGCCCCAAGGGAACATTTTATCTGTTTGTAAACATCAAAAAAACAGGATTGAGTTCAATAGAAGCAAGCGATGCAATACTAAAGGAAGCTCATGTTCTGACAATACCGGGAATTGCATTTGGAGACTGCGGCGAAGGATATTTGAGACTTGCCTGCACCGTTGGTGTTGAAAAGCTTAAGGAAGCTTTTGACAGAATTGAAAAAATGGATATTTTTAAAATTAAAGGAGAACATCATGAACAATGACAATACAACAAAAATAGATTCTAAAAGCATAATGAAATTTGCAATACCATCAGCACTTGGAGTTTTTATATTTCTTTTCCCTCTGCCATGGAATGGTTCCGTAAACATACCAATAGGAATTTTATCCGAATGGCTGGCAGCCTTAATAGCTCCTGCTGCTCCAACTTTAATAACAATATTTATTCTGATATCTGCAATAATGACAGCAATTACTTCGTTACTTAAGCCTAAGGCAATTATTGACAACAAGCTTTTATCAAAACTTTTTACATCCAGCCCATTTTATCTGCTTTTTAAAATAATAGGTGCTGTGGTTGTTTTGATGGTTTATTTTAACGTAGGACCTGAGTACGTGATTTCCGGCGACACAGGTGGAACAATGCTGTCACTTTTAAAAACCCTGGTTGCATGGTTTTTTGCAGCATCATTTCTGATTCCTCTCTTGATGGATTTCGGCATTATGGACTACACAGGAACATTGGTCAGAAATTTTACTCAGCCTCTTTTCAAACTTCCTGGCAGATCTGCAATTGACCTTCTTGCATCCTGGGTTGGAAACTGCAACGTGGGAGTTGTTCTTACAACAACACAGTACGAACAGGGATATTACACAGCCAGAGAAGCAATAACAATTGCCACATGTTTTTCTGCAGTATCTCTTCCTTTTTGTCTTGTTATTGCTGCACTTTTAAAAGTTGAACACCTGTTCATTCCGTTTTATGCAATACTCACAATAACAGGAATATTGAGCGTAGTAATAATGACAAGAATTCCGCCTTTGAGCAAATATCCCAATGAATACTATGCTCCTGTAGGCAAGCAGGTAAATGAAGTTGAACCGCAAGGAATAACAAAATCCCAATGGGCTCTGAAACTTGCTGTGGAAAGAGCCGCAACAGCACCAGATGCCAAGGGTGTTTTAAACAAAGGATTTGAAATGTTTATGGGCATTGTATTCCAGCTCACTCCTCTTGTAATGTCCTTTGGAACCATCGCCTGCATACTTGCTACTTACACACCCATATTTAACTGGCTCTCAGTACCATTTGGATACTACCTGCAGATGCTTGGTGTAGAAGAAGCATTTGCTGCAGCTCCTGCAACCATCGTTGGATTTGTAGATATGTTCCTTCCTGCTGTCCTTGCTGCAAACATCGTGTCCTTAAAAACAAGGTTTATAATAGGAATATTGTCACTGGTTCAAATAATTTACATGACAGAAGTGGGAACTCTTATAATTACATCAAAAATGCCTGTTGATTTCAAAGGAGTGCTTATATTGTTCCTTGAAAAAACTATCATAGCCCTTCCTATTATAGTTCTTCTCACAAACATATTCGGCATAGCATAATAGAAGGCGTTTCGTATAATCAGCGAAACGCCTTTTTGTATGCCTATTTTTGTCACCATAAATTTTTAATTTTTTCACCAAAAAATATATTTGAAAACGAAAAAACGCTTGCATAATTATTTGACTGTGTTATAATTATGCTATGGATTAGTGGTCTTACCTTAAAACAACAATGGAGGTGAAATATGAAACACAAATTTATTGCAAAAAGATATTGGAAAGACAAATCAACACCAATGGGTCAGGTAGATGAGCTGGCTAAAAATTATGATGATGTGATTAATCTTAGTCTAGGTGACCCTGATTTGATTACACATGACATCATTATTGACAATGCATTTAAGGATGCAAGACAAGGTCATACGAAGTACACAGATTTCAGAGGCGACCCTGTACTTAGAAAGGAAATCATCAACTATTACCGAGAGGAATACGATTTACCGGTAAAGGATGAAGAAATATTTGTAGCTGCCAGCGGATGTCTAGGAATGTACCTTGCTCTTGAAGCAATTCTTGATGATGGTGACGAAGTCATTCTGCAAGCCCCATTCTTCACACCATATCCCCAACAGGTGGAACTAGCAAGAGGAATACCTGTTCCTTTAAACACATATGAAGAGGAAGATTTTCAGATTAACATTAAAAGACTTGAGAGCCTTATTACGGAAAGAACAAAAGCCTTAGTTATTAATTCACCCAGCAATCCCACAGGCAACATCCTGTCAAGACAAACACTTGAAAGCATCAGGAACATTGCAGTAAAGTATGACCTCATTGTTATATCCGATGATATTTATACTTCATTCAGCTTCAATGAACCTTTTATTCCTATTGCTTCAATTGAAGGAATGAAGGAAAGGACAATAATAATAAACAGTTTCTCCAAAAACTTCACCATGACCGGATGGAGGATAGGAAATATAATAGCCCCAGACTACATTATAAAGGTTATTCAGCAGATAAATGAAAACGTTGTATTCACTGCTCCATCTATTTCTCAAAGAGGTGCAATACATGCTCTGAGAAACAGAAATGAAATACAGCCCGAAATGATCAATGAATACAAGAATCGTGTGTTTTATGCAGCAGACAGAATCAACCGCATTCCAAACATGTCTGTCATAAGCCCCAAGGGAACATTTTATCTGTTCGTTAACATCAAAAAAACAGGATTGAGCTCAATTGAAGCAAGCGATGCTATACTAAAGGAAGCTCATGTTCTGACAATACCGGGAATTGCATTTGGAGACTGCGGCGAAGGATACGTAAGAATCGCCTGTACATTAGGCATTGACAAACTAAGGGAAGCATTTGACAGAATTGAAAAAATGAATATTTTCAAATAAAAATGGAGGCTACCTATGGAATACGATGTAAATAATTTGAATAAAAAAAGTATCATGAAATTTGCAATACCATCAGCACTTGGAGTTTTTATATTTCTTTTCCCCCTGCCATGGAATGGTTCCGTAAACATACCAATAGGAATTTTATCCGAATGGCTGGCAGCCTTAATAGCTCCTGTTGCTCCAACCTTAATAACAGTGTTTATTTTAATATCTGCAATAATGACAGCAATTACTTCGTTACTTAAGCCTAAGGCAATTCTTGACAACAAGCTTTTATCAAAACTTTTTACATCCAGCCCATTTTACCTGTTTTTTAAAATAATAGGTGCTGTGGTTGTTTTAATGGTTTATTTTAACGTAGGACCTGAATACGTGATTTCCGGCGACACAGGCGGAACAATGCTGTCACTTTTAAAAACTCTTGTTGCATGGTTTTTTGCAGCATCATTTTTGATTCCTCTCTTGATGGATTTTGGCATTATGGACTACACAGGAACATTGGTCAGAAATTTTACTCAGCCTCTTTTCAAACTTCCTGGCAGATCTGCAATTGACCTTCTTGCATCCTGGGTTGGAAACTGCAACGTGGGAGTTGTTCTTACAACAACACAGTACGAACAGGGATACTACACAGCAAGAGAAGCAATAACAATTGCCACATGTTTTTCAGCAGTATCTCTTCCGTTTTGTCTTGTTATTGCTGCACTGCTAAAGGTTGACCACCTGTTCATTCCGTTTTATGCAATACTCACAATAACAGGAATACTGAGCGTAGTAATTATGACAAGAATTCCACCTTTGAGCAAGTATCCCAATGAATATTATGCTCCTGTAGGTAAGCAGGTAAATGAAGTAGAACCGCAAGGAATAACAAAATCCCAATGGGCTCTGAAGCTTGCTGTGGAAAGAGCCGCAGCAGCACCTGATGTGAAGGGTGTTTTAAATAAAGGCATTGACATGTTCTTAGGCATTGTATTCCAGCTTACTCCTCTTGTTATGTCCTTTGGAACCATTGCCTGCATACTTGCTACATACACACCTATATTTCAATGGCTCTCAGTACCGTTTGGATACTACCTGCAGATGCTTGGTGTAGAAGAAGCATTTGCTGCAGCTCCTGCGACCATAGTTGGATTTGTGGATATGTTCCTTCCTGCTGTCCTTGCTGCAAACATCGTGTCCTTAAAAACAAGGTTTATAATAGGAATATTGTCACTGGTTCAAATAATTTACATGACAGAAGTTGGAACCCTTATGATTACATCAAAAATGCCTGTTGATTTCAAAGGAGTGCTTGCTTTATTCCTTGAAAAAACAATAATAGCCCTTCCTATTATAGTTCTTCTCACAAACATATTCGGCATAGCATAATAGAAGGTGGTTTCCATACCGGAAACCACCTTTTGATTTAATTATTGTTCATTGAGCAAATACACATCTATGTTGTTCATATGAATATGCATCCTTCTGGCAGCCTCTTTGGCATCGTGTTTTTCAATAGCCTCAATTATACGAAGGTGTTCTTCATAAATTTTGTCTATTGAATCTTCGCCGAAGAAAGACATTCTTACAGTCTTGTTGATAAAACTGTCAAAAAGATATGACGTACTTTCAAGCAAGCTGTTTATCAATATGTTTTTGCTGATTCTAGCAATTTCATAATGAAACTGCTTATCGTACTGCGACTTTTGCTCTGTAGTATCTGCATTTACCATAGCATTGTGTATTTCCTGAAGTATCACTGTGTCTTTTTTATCAGCCAGAATAGCTGCCTGCTTCACTGTGTAGTCTTCAATTAAGCGCCTCAGCTCCAGAATTTCTTCAATATTTCCGTTGGAAAGCTTGAAAGATAGAGAAAGCGGTTTAAACACACTGTTTTCTGTGTTATTTACAACGAAATTTCCCTGTCCATGACGGCTTTCAATAACACCAATTACTTCCAGGGCCTTTAATGCTTCTCTCAATGCAGGTCGTCCGATATTTAAGGTTTGGGTGAGTTCTCTTTCAGGAGGAAGCTTGTCGCCATTTTTAAGTTCGCCTCTCATGATCATACCCTGTATCTGCTCTATTACCATTTGGGATATTTTTTTATTTTCAATTGTTTCGAACATGGTTGCTCCTTATATGTTATAATATTTACAATTTTATACCATTTGAATAAATATTTCAATAAATTGTTGCAATAATTTAATAATAGTTTTAAATATTCATCTACATAATATTTTATAAATAATGCTTGAAATTTCTATGATGATATATTATAATAGTGGTAAGACCACAAATCCATTAAAAGTAAAATACTTTAACCACTAGGAGTTAAAAATGAATATACTTGTGCTTGTCAAAGAAGTACCTGATATGACTAAAGTGAAATTTGACTGCGAAAGAGGCGTTGTTGACAGATCATCAGCTGAGTCTGAAATCAATCCATTTGATATTAACGCCCTTCAAACAGCAGTAAACATAAAAAACCAATTTGGTGCAACAGTATCTGTATTAACCATGGGACCACCAAAAGCAGAAAAATCCTTAAGAGATGCTTATGCCCGTGGAGCTGATGAAGGAATTCTTTTAACAGACAAAAAATTCGGAGGCGCTGACACCTGCGCCACAGCAATGACATTGTCATCTGCTGTTAAGTATCTTGGGAACTTCGATTTAATAGTATGCGGTGAAAAATCCGTTGACGGCGACACTGCTCAGGTCGGAGCTGAAGTTGCTGAATTTTTAGACATTCCACATGCTTACTATGTTGATAAAATAATTGATACTAATAGTGAACATATAACAGTGGAAACAGAAGAGATTTGCGGCAGCAAACAAATAAGAAAAATGAAGATGCCTGCCCTCATAGGAGTTACTAAAAATATTAATTTTCCGAAACTCCCCACTGTAAACCGAAAGCTTAAGTCCATGTTAATTGATGTAAAAAAAATATCGCTTGAAGACTTGTCCCTTTATATTTCAGAAGAATCCACAGGCTTCAAGGGTTCTCCTACAAAGGTTTCAAAAATTGAAATTCCGAGGGCCATTAAAAGAGAAAGCTTAATTATAAGAGACGATTACAATACATTTAAAGAAATAATTCAAAACAAGACAAAGGGAGCCAGGAGGTAGCACCATGGACAATGTTGGAATATTAGTTTTAGCGGAACATAAAAATGGTTCCATTCACAAAATTAGTTATGAGCTCCTTGGAAAAGCTAAGGAACTGGCAAATGAACTGAATGAACCAATCAGCTGCCTTATGGTTGGCCCCGCAGGAATTGACTTAAAAGAGCTTAATCAAAGAGGAGCAGAAACTGTATATTACATAAAATCAGATGTTTTTTCAAATCCCGAAGAATATCTTTACAAGAAAAACATTGTTGATTTCATAAATGAACACAAGCCTAAAATAGTTCTAGTAGGAGCAACCAACTTCGGCCGTTCCCTGGCCCCTAGAATTGCAGCAGCATTAAAGACAGGACTTACGGCAGACTGTACAGATTTAAAAATTGATGAAGACGGAAATCTCATACAAATACGTCCTGCGTTCAGCGACAACATACTTGCTCATATAAAGACTGTAACTTATCCTCAGATTGCAACCATAAGATACAAGGAATTTACAGAAGCTGAAAGAGATGTAGATGCAAAAATAAATATTGTTGAAATGAAGCCATACATGGACAGCTATCCACAATCGGAAGTTCTTAGAATATTTTCTGATGAAAAAGACGACATAACTGAAGCTCAAATAGTTGTGGCAGCAGGCAGAGCCATAAGAAAAAAAGAAGATCTGAAAATGATTCAGGATCTTGCAGATACATTAGGCGGAGTAATGGGAGCATCCAGAGCATTAGTTGATGCAGGCATGGTATCAAGCGCATTTCAGGTTGGATACAGCGGAAACCGTGTAAAACCAAAAGTCTATATAGCCTGCGGTATATCCGGAGCACCTCAGCACCTGGCGGGTATGAAAGAATCAGGAACCATAATAGCAATAAACTCTGACCCATCAGCCCCTATTTTTTCCATAGCAGACTACGGCTATGTGGGAGATATTTATGAAATTGTACCTCAGCTCATAAGAGATTTGTCACAGGAGGAACCATGGAATTAAAAACTGTAAATGAATTAATCGGTATTGTTGGTGAAGATTACGTAATCACTAATCCGTCCCAGAAAATTTCATATATGTATGACCAGGTTGAAATGGCAATGAGGCCTGAAGCCAATGAAAATTCCATTGTTGTAAAGCCTAAAAACACTGATGAAATTTCTAAAATAATGAAGTATGCAAATGAACACAATATTGTGGTGGTTGTAAGAGGAGGAGGAACCGGTCTATGCGGAGCCTGCACTCCTGTAAGAGAAAGCATAATTCTTTCAACAGAAAGGCTTAATAAAATCATTGAAATTGATGAAGACAACATGGTGGCCGTTCTTGAAGCCGGAGTAACGCTTTATGATCTCCTTGAAGAACTAGAAAACCACGAAGGCGTAGGATTTCCTGTTCACCCTGGGGATGAAGGAGCACAGATGGGAGGCATGGCAGTTACAAATGCCGGAGGAGCCCGTGCTGTAAAACACGGCGTAATGCGCAAGCACATTCAGGGAATGGAAGTTGTTCTTCCTTCAGGTGAAATCATGGAACTTGGAGGGAAGCTCATAAAAAATAACGCAGGCTACAATCTCATGCAGCTTATTATAGGAAGCGAAGGAACACTGGCTGTTGTCACAAAAATAATACTTAAAATTTATCCCAAGGATAAGTATTCAGCAACAATAATTGCCCCATTTGAAAGCTTTGATGATGCATCAAGAGCGGTTCTTGAAATATTAAAAAGCGGAGTTACACCACTGGCTGTTGAATATCAGGACAAACATCTTTTTGTTGACACTGCAAAAATGCTGGGCACACAGTGGCAGGCTGAAAAAGGAAATGCAGACCTCATGATAATCATATCAGAAAAAACAGAAGCTGCACTTTATGAAACATGCAGTCTCATAAATGATATATGTGAAAAGAACAATTCATACGAAACATTGTTTGCAGGCAAGAAGAGCGAACAGGACGAATTGTTATTAATAAGAAGCCAGCACTACGAGCTCATAAAGGATATCATAGGCCATTCTTTCGACACTGCTGTTGCAGTTGCTGATGTTCCTGCATACCTCAAAGAACTTAAATCACTGGCTGAGGAATACAACACCATAACAAATATCACAGCCCACATTGCCGATGGCAACATACACAGCGACATTGTGCTTGTTGATGGAAAAATGCCACCTTACGCTGAGGAGTTGAAAGAAAAAATATTCAAAACATGCTTCAAGTACAACGGAACAATTACCGGTGAACATGGAATCGGAAAACTAAGAATCAATGACCTGAAGTTACAAAAATCCTCCACTGAGCTTGATTTGATGAGAGGAATAAAAAAACTGTTCGACCCTAACAACATTTTAAATCCAGGAACAGTTATAGAAGTTTAATCATCGCCCAAAGATTAATATAAAAAAATAACACCTGATCATGTCAGACTGTTGACAAACCACGACGCTGTCATCCTGAACGATAGTGAAGGATCTCATCCTTAAAATATGAGATTCTTCGAGCAAGCTCTCAGAATGACAACGTCATAAGTTACTTAGTCATCAACCTAATAACACATCAGGTGTTATTTTTTTATTAGTCCATTGCTATAACTGCACCCTGGTAAGTTTCTGCAATGTATGATTTAATTTTATCGCTCTTCAAAGCATCAATCAATGCTTTGATTTCTTCTTTTTCTTCATTGCCTGCTTTTACACATAGGATGTTTGCATAAACCTGAGCTGCTTCTGAATCCTGTTCTTCCTTAGCAAGGGCATCAGTTGCAACATTAAATCCTGCGTCAAGGGCGTAATTTCCGTTTAATACAACGAAATCTGTTTCTCCTGCAACTCTTGCCACCTGTGCAGCTTCAAGTTCTACAATTTCAAGATTGTGAGGATTTTCAACTATGTCTTTTTTAGTTGCAGAAAGTCCTGCGCCTTCTTTAACTTTAATAAGTCCGTTTGCTTCAAGAAGCAGAAGGGCTCTTGCTTCATTTGTTGTATCATTTGGAACTGCAATTGATGCTCCGTCAGGAATGTTTGAAAGGTCATTTGACTTTCCGGGATATATTCCAAGAGGCTCATAGTGAACAACAGCTACAGGAACAATATTTGTTTTGTTTTCTTTATTGAAATCATCCAGGTATGGTTTGTGCTGGAAGAAGTTTGCATCTATGTCTCCTGCTTCAACTACAAGGTTTGGCTGTACATAATCTGAAAATACAACTATTTCAAGCTCATAGCCTTCTGCCTTGAGGTCTTCCTTAACTTGTTCCAATATTTCTGCGTGTGGCACTGCTGTGGCAGCAACTGTAATTTTTTTAAGTTCTGCAGTGTCAGCTGCAGGTGTTTCTGCTGCAGGCTTCTCTGCAGGTGCTTCTTCTTTTTTCTGGCAGCCTGCTGCTCCAAGAGCAAGTGCTGCTACTACTAATAATAAAAATAATTTTTTAATGTTTTTCATAATTTTCTCCTTATGTCCTTTATTTTGAGTACTTTGAAATTATGAATATATGAACGGATCTTTCTCCCGGGTACGACCTGAACATCATATTGTATTTCTTGTACTTGTTAACTATAATTTTGACTAAACAACTCTTTTGTCCGTTTTTTTAGCGATTTTCATTCCTATGGACTGCAGAATCTGCACAAGTATTATCAACAGTATTACGGTAATCAGCATTATTTCTTTTTGATACCTGTAATATCCATACTGTATGGCTATGTCTCCCAGTCCTCCTCCTCCAACAACTCCTGCCATGGCAGAGTAGCTGAGGATTGTTCCTATGGCAATTGTTCCTCCCACAATGAGAGAAGATTTTGCTTCCGGAACCAACACTTTAAAAATTATTGTAGAAAGAGAAGCACCCATGCTTTGAGCTGCTTCAATTACTCCATTATCAACCTCTTGAAGAGATGATTCTATGAGCCTTGCAATAAACGGTGTTGATGCAATTACCAATGGAACTATTGTGGCAGTTGAACCGTAACTTTTACCGGCAATGAGCTTTGTCAAAGGTATAACTGCAATCAATAGTATTAAAAATGGTATTGAACGACCGATATTTACTGTAACATCAAGAATTCTATTAAAAAGTCCCATGGGGCTCAAACCGTCTTTTTTAGTTACAACCAAAGCTATTCCAATGGGAAAGGCAAACATATATGCAAATATGGTTGAAACAAATGTCATATATAGAGTGTCGATTGTTCCTTCAATAAGCATTGTCACAGTAGTATTATCCAACATAATCAACCAACTCCTCTACATTTACATTTTTGCTTTTGAGATAATGTATTATTTTGTCTGATATAATTTCGTCTTCAGGCAGCTGAAGGACCATTTGTCCGAATGCCTGTCCGTTTATGTCTCTTGTGTCTGCAAACAATATGTTAACCTGAGCCCTGCATTCCAAAACCATGTTTGCTATAACAGGCTCAAAGGATGATTTTCCGTCGAATACAATTCTTATGCATCTTTTTCCGGTCATTTCGCTTACTGCATTGCTGCTGTGGTATACAAGTTTTTTTGCTGCATCTGTCTTAGGTTTTGAAAATACTTCTTCTACTTTTCCGGTTTCTGCCAATCTGCCTTTATCAATTATTGCAACCTGATTGCATATTTCCTCTACTACTGCCATTTCATGAGTTATGATAATTATTGTGATTCCTAGTTTCTTATTGATATCCTTCAAAAGCCCCAGTATTGAACGGGTTGTAGTAGGGTCCAGGGCGCTGGTAGCTTCATCGCAAAGTAGTATATCAGGATTTGTAGCCAGCGCTCTTGCAATGGCAACTCTTTGTTTTTGCCCGCCGCTTAACTGTGATGGATATGATTTTTTCTTGTCTGAAAGTCCTACAAGTTCCAGAAGCTCAGAGGCTCTTTTTCTTCCTTCGCTTTTGCTCATTCCGCTTATTTCAAGAGGGAAGCAAATATTGTCTTCAACATTTCTTTGCATTAGCAGATTAAACTGCTGAAAAATCATTCCTATTTCCTGTCTTACGCTTCTTAGCTCCTTGTCGTTCAACAGGGATAAATCCTTGTCCCCTATTATAACTGTTCCACCCGTTGGCTTTTCCAGGAAGTTTATGCACCTTACCAGCGTGCTTTTTCCCGCGCCGCTCATTCCTATTATTCCAAAAATGTCTCCCTTGAGTATGTCAAGGTTTATACCGGAAAGAGCTGTCACCGCATTGTTCTGGCTTATATATTTTTTTTCTAAATCTACTAATTTAATTAATGGAGTTGTCCCCACGATGTTTCCTCCTTTAAGCTATTATATCCTTCACTACCTCGCCTGCGATTATAAGTCCTGCTACAGAAGGAACAAAGGAAACACTCCCCGGTATTGCTCTTCTAGATGTGCATTTTCTTGTGGTGCCAGGAGGGCAGACACAGCCTGTTTTACAGCTGTTTTCTCCGCTGTCTGCTGGTGTTATAGGTTTTTCTTTTGAATAAACAACTTTTAATTTTTTGATTCCTCTTTTTTTAAGTTCACTTCGCATTACTTTTGCCAGAGGATCCATGGATGTCTTGTAAATGTCCGTCACTTCAAACTTTGTTGGATCCAGTTTGTTTCCTGCTCCCATGCTGCTCATGATTGGAACTCCTGCAGCATTGGCTCTCACTATGAGCTCAAGCTTTGCCGTAACAGTGTCTATGGCATCCACCACATAATCATATGATGACAAATCATATTCATCTGCATTGTCTGGCATGTAAAAGCATGCATTTGTTTCAACATTGGCTTTTGGATTTATATCAAGTATCCTTTCTGCCATAACCTCAACTTTTTTTCTTCCAATTGTTTTTCTTGTTGCAATTAATTGCCTGTTTATGTTTGTAAGGCACACCTTGTCGTCATCAAACAGCACAAAGTTTCCCACTCCGCTCCTTGCCAGGGCTTCAGCAACATATGACCCTACGCCGCCTATTCCAAATATGGCAACCTTAGCATTTTTTAACTTTTCCATGGCTTCTTCGCCCAATAAAAGCTGTGTTCTTGAAAATTCGTTTAACATATTACCTTCCCGATTTATATTTTAATTAAAGTTATTGTTCCCAATTTTTGCACACGTCAATCCATTTTTTGCTTCTTGATGTTTTTTCCAGCTCATCCAGCGTAAGTTCAATTGCAGAATTGCTGCTTCCGCAAGCAGGAAACATTGTTTCAAATCTTTTCATGGAATCATCAAGGAATACATCAACATTTTCAGATAGAGCAAATGGACAAACACCGCCTATGGCATGACCAGTATATTTTACTGTATCCTCCGGGGCAAGCATTTTTGCCTTGAATCCAAATTCATCCTTGAACTTCTTGTTGTCTATTTTTGCATCACCTGCAACCACTATAACCATAGCACTGTCGCCATTGTAAAACGATAGTGATTTTGCAATTCTTGCTTCTGCCGTTCCAAGAGTTCGAGCAGCCAGTTCCACTGTTGCAGTTGATTCATCCATTTCAAGAATATCTTTATCCTTGTTGAATTGCTTTAAATAAATTCTTACTGTTTCTACAGACATCATTAAGCCTCCTAAAATAAAAACCCTCTACAAAGAGAGGGCAATATACATATACCGTCTCCTCATCTCCCAAAGAATCCTTTGTCGGAATTAGCACCTTTCAGCATACTGCAGGTTGCCGAGACATCACAGGGCCGATCCCTCCGTCTCTCTTGATAAGAAGTTTTTATTTAATTGATTAACGTTGTGACTACTTTATACCATACATAATTATTTGTCAATGGTAAATTTTAATTTTTTTCAAATATTTATTTAATATACATCATTTTAAAAATTAAACAGTTAAATATCAGCCTTATACAATTTATAGTTTTAAATTTTCATGGCGGTATTTACTTGCATCATTGTTAAACAGTACTGGTCTTTTGTGGATTTTAATATATCATTTAATAAAAAAATTTGCTTATCATTTATATCAATTCATATGCATAAAATTACTGTAGAAAAACATACATAATTTTAACGAAATAAAACTTCATTGATACAACTGTATTTTTTAGCATTTGAATGTATTAGGACGTGCAAACGTTTGATTATTTATACCGTTATATATATTAATGTAAATTTTTCCGCATTATTCTGCAAAATCAGATTTTTTTCGTATCAAATGCTCGAAAAAGATAAAAAATTATTATGAATTGTTAAACAACTGTCAGCTCCGCAGAGAAAAACAGAGCTTTATTAAGATAAACACACTTTTGACACATTTTTAACAACTTTGCTAATCATTAACAATAAATTGGAACATTCAATAAGGTTGAATTTAATTCAGTATAGTAATAAAATTACTGTGGTTCATTTAATCTAAGTTTCATTGATGAGTTACATATGAATGTAATGGCAATTGCCAATACAATAAAAATTTAGGAGGAATTTTTATGTTTAAAAAATTCACAAACGGCTGTGTATATGTTATGAACAAATACCTGCCAGACGCATTTATTTTTGCTATTGTTCTGACAATCATCACATTTATCGGCGGTGTGACTTTAACAGGACAATCACCATTTCAAATGATTCTGCACTGGGCAGGACCAAAAGGATTTTTCGGATTACTATCATTTACTATGCAAATGGTCTTGGTTCTTGTACTTGGAAGCGCAATGGCTCAGGCCAAAGTATTCAAAAACTTGCTTAAAAAGATAGCAAAAGCTGCTAAAACACCTGTAAGAGGAATTATGATCACTGCTTTTGTATCAGTTGTAGCATGCTGGATTAACTGGGGATTTGGTCTTGTAATAGGAGCTTTACTTGCAAGAGAAATCGCCAAAGAAGTAAAAGGAATTGACTACAGACTTTTAATTGCGACAGCTTATTCAGGTTTCGTCGTATGGCACGGTGGAATTTCAGGCTCTATTCCGCTTCAAGTAGCTAACCCGGGCGCTCTTGAAAAAGTAGCTCCTACAATATTTGACGGCACATTTACTATAGCAACAAGCAATACTATATTCTCGCCTATGAACTTATTTATTTCAGGAATTATAATATTTGGTCTTCCATTTGTATGCAAGGCTATGATACCTGACAAAGAACATACAGTTGAAGTTGACCCTGCATTATTAGTTGAAAAAGAAGCTCGTTCCGAAGATGCAAGCAAATTTTCTCCAGCCGATAAAATGGAACGCAGCAAAATTTTATGGATTATCACTTTGGCATTTGGTTTTGTATATATAGTTTACAACTTCACTCAGGTTGGTTTAAACTTAAGTCTTGACTTTGTAAACTTCATATTCCTGTTTGTTGGAGTACTTCTCCATGGAAACCTTAGAAATTACATTGACGCAGTTAATGAAGCTGCTGCCAGTGCTGCCGGCATCATTTTGCAGTTCCCGTTCTATGCAGGAATAATGGGAATGATGGTTGGTGCAAATCCTGAAACAGGTATATCTCTAGCAGGAGTTATATCCAACGGTTTTGTAAGCATTTCAAACAATGTGACTTTCCCGCTGTTCTCATTCTTAAGCGCAGGTATTGTTAACTTCTTCGTTCCTTCAGGCGGAGGACAATGGGCAGTACAGGCTCCTATAATGATGCCTGCTGGTCATGCTCTCGGAGTTGATCCTGCTAAGACTGCAATGGCTATTGCTTGGGGAGATGCATGGACAAACATGGTACAGCCTTTCTGGGCACTGCCTGCACTTTCCATAGCTGGTTTGAATGCAAAAGACGTTATGGGATATTGCGTAATTACCCTGTTGTTCAGCGGTATTATTATATCAGCAGGATTCCTGATTTTCTAGAAGTAAAATTAAAAGCTGTCTCGGCATTGCCGGACAGCTTTTTTTAACTTTTCTATCTTACAAGCTTTTCAATTGAAAGGCAGTTCTTCAATTCATAAAGTTTTTCCTTCAGCAATGGTTCAACGCCTTCAAGCCTGTATGCTACGTTTAATTCGCTGTATTTGTACACTCCAAGGGTGTGATAGGGCAAAAGTTCAACCTTTTTAACCATATCATCCGGAAATGTAATCACTTCCCTTTCAAATTCCCTCATGTTATTTAAGTTGTCATTTATTCCCGGCGTTACAACATGCTTTATCCAGATATCATTCTTATTTCTGATCAACGCTTCTTTGAATTCATTGTAACATCCTATATCCATACCTGTGATATCTTTGTACTTAATAGAATTTGAATGCTTGATGTCAAGAATAACCAAATCTGTGTAATTGAGAATTTCTTCATAATCACCCATACCCACTCCTGCAGTGTCCAGAACCGTATGAATTCCTTCCCTTTTGCACAGCTTAAGACATTCCAGCAGGAACTCCGGCTGCATGAGAGGCTCTCCTCCTGAGAAGGTTACTCCTCCGTCATTAAATTTAAAATAGGGCTTGTATCTTTTGGCTTTCTCAACTATATTTTCAGATGTTGTACTTATTCCTTTTCTAAAGGCCCAGGTGTCAGGATTGTGGCAGTAGGCGCACCTTAGTCTGCAACCCTGAAAAAATACAACCATGCGTATACCGGGGCCGTCCAGAGTACCTAAAGTTTCTATTGAATGTATATTTCCCTGCACTTCATCACATCCTGTCGTGGAACGTCCTGCCTATAACATCCATCTGCTGTTCTCTTGTGAGCCTGTTGAAGTTAACAGCATATCCGGAAACACGTATTGTAAGATTTGGATATTTGTCCGGATTTTCCATTGCATCGTACAATGTGTGGCGGTTCATGACATTAACGTTTATGTGATGAGCATCTTGTACAAAATATCCATCCAGTATGTTTGCAAGGTTGTCTATTCTGTGCCTTTCAAGTTTTCCCAGAGTTTCGGGAACAACCGTGAATGTGTTTGATATTCCATCTTCGCACACATTTTTGTACTTTAATTTTGCCACTGAATTTAGAGATGCAAGTATGCCGCTTTTATCTCTTCCGTTCATTGGATTTGCTCCCGGAGCAAATGGCTCCCCTGATTTTCTTCCGTCAGGAGTGGCTCCTGTTTTCTTTCCATACACAACGTTTGAAGTGATTGTAAGAACCGAAAGTGTGTGGTGAGCGTTTCTGTATGTCTGGTGCTTCTTAAGCTCTTTTGAGAAAAATTCCAGTATTTCTTCTGCAATAATGTCAACTCTGTCATCGTCATTGCCGTACATGGGGAAATCCCCTTCAATTTTAAAGTCAACAGCTGTTCCGTCTTCATCTCTGATTGGTTTAACCTGTGCATACTTTATTGCGCTCAGAGAATCTGCAACTATGGAAAGACCTGCCACTCCAAATGCCATAAGCCTTCCAACATTATAGTCGTGAAGAGCCATGAGGCCTGCTTCATAGGCGTATTTGTCATGCATGTAATGGATTATGTTCATTGTGTTTACATAAAGTTCTGCAACATATTCCATGACTTTTTTGTAGCTTTCCAGAACTTCTTCATAATTTAAAATTTCTGAATCGATTTTTTTAATGTTGTCAATGACCTTTATTTTACTTTTTTCATCAATGCCACCGTTTATGGACATCAAAAGAGATTTTGCAAGGTTGCATCTCGCTCCGAAAAACTGCATGTCCTTTCCAATCCTCATAGCTGAAACGCAGCATGCTATGCCGTAATCATCTCCGTGCATTGTACGCATTATATCGTCATTTTCATATTGAATGGCAGATGTTTCAATGGACATTTTTGTGCAGTACTTTTTAAACCCTTCCGGTAAATTGTTTGACCAAAGAACCGTCATGTTAGGTTCGGGAGCCGATGACAAATTAGTTAATGTGTGAAGAAATCTGAAAGTTGTCTTTGAAACCAGTGTCCTTCCGTCAAGACCCATTCCTCCAAGGGATTCTGTCACCCAGTTAGGGTCTCCTGCAAACAGTTCATTGTATTCAGGAGTCCTCAAATGTCTTACCATTCTCAATTTAAGCACAAACTGGTCTATGATTTCCTGAGCCTCTGTTTCACATAATGTTCCTTCACAAACATCTCTTTCAATGTAAATGTCAAGAAACGTGCTCACTCTTCCCAGAGACATAGCTGCTCCATTGTTTTCCTTTACTCCTGCAAGATATCCAAAATACACAGCCTGTACAGCTTCCTTTGCATTTTCAGAGGGTCTTGATATGTCTGAGCCGTATTTTGCGGCCATTGACTTCATTTGTTTCAGAGCTCTTATTTGTTCCATAATTTCTTCTCTTGCCCTTATATTTTCTTCATTCATGGGCAAGGTTATATTACTATATTCTTCTTTTTTCTTTTCTATTAAAATATCTGTTCCGTAAAGGGCAACTCTTCTGAAATCACCGATTATCCTACCTCTTCCGTATGCATCGGGTAGACCTGTTAAAAGCCCCACGCTTCTTGCATTTTTAATTTCAGGAGTGTATGCATCAAATACTCCTTGATTGTGAGTTTTTCTGTACTTGTGGAATACATCCAATAGTTCCTGAGGTGCAGTGTAACCGTAAGCTTCCAGGGACTGCTCAACCATCCTTATTCCTCCAAATGGATTAAGCATCCTTTTTAAAGGAGCATCTGTCTGAAATCCTACAATAATTTCATTTTGTTTATCCAGATATCCTGGAGCAAAATTATCAATTCCTGAAATGTGTTCAGTGTCAATATCAAGAACTCCCTTTTGAAGCTCTTCCTTCATGAGAGCAGATGCCTTTTGGAACAAGTTTCTTGTTCTTTCAGTTGGCATGCTTAAAAAATCTTCGTTTCCTTCATAGGGCTTATAGTTTTTCTGTATAAAATCCCTTACATCAATTTCCTTTGTCCAGTTGCCACCTTTAAAACTTTTCCATGCTTCTTTCATTGTTCCTCCTAAGAAATTGTCCAGGAATACAAAAAAACCACCTGGACGCAGCCCAGGCGGTCGACTTTTAAATTTTCACACTCCCTCGTGGTGACCCACAATTCCGCCAGTCATGTGATAACTCATATTACATTAATTTATTTTTCTTGTCAATATTTTTATGCATTTTCTATGATGCGGTTTATTTGTTCTTCTATTTGGTTTATCATGAATTCTTCAGTTACTTTTTCCTCATACAGCTTAGACATAGCCTTATCTGTCTGATTTTTTATGTTCTTTACAGTATCAAGTGACTTACCTATGTCAGACAGCACTACCCAGTCATAAATGAGTCCATCAAAAAAATAATCAGCAAAAGTATCAAATGAAGTCACAGAAATTTCAGATCCTGTAATCATTATAATGTCAGAAATTTCTTTTTTGAAACGACTGAGCATTCTCTGAGATTCTTCAGCGTAATTTCTAGCCTCATCAACTGGACTTATGTTTTCTGAAGCAGATCTCATAGTGCGTCCTTTAACATCTGTACCCCAACCTTCTGCTCTTTCAAGTTTGTAGATTGTATTTTCCACAGAATTCAAGGCTTCTTCTCCGGAAGCAATCGCCTCATCAATTTCCTTGATGTTTGCTTTCATGCCTTCCTTGCGTTTTATGAGCTTCTTAATCTCTTCTCCTGTTTCTTTTGCTTCAATGTGTATTTTTTCAAGCTTTTTGTTTATAAGTTCTTCATAGTCAGCTTCACAACCATCTATTTCAGCTATTTCGTCAACAAGCCTTTTTGATTCTTCAGCAAGGTACTCAACATTATGTATGCACTGGTCATATCTGAGCCTGGCTTTCAACAGTTCCTGTCTTTCCTTTGTCTGATCTTCTTCCTTGTCTCCTAATATGGCGTAAAATAATGAAGTTGTATTAGTCGATTCAATTTTTAAAACATCCTGATTTTGCTTTTCAATGTCGCTTGCAAGTTTGTTCAACAGCAGCTTTTCTCTGATCATGTCCTGCTCTGTCTGTTTTAAAAGTCCCTTCAACTTATTCTTTTTCTGAATACATTCTTTCATGTAACTGATCTTTTCATTATATTCGCAATGCATATTAGTTTCTCCTTTGTATATCTGTTCATAGTCATATGTCAACCTAAACAGTATATCAGCTTCATAACTTTTTAAATTATATCATACATCAATTGTCTATTCAAACAGTTTTTAGCTTCTCAAAACAGGAATACGTTGCTAATTTTTTTGGCACTTTGCATGATTTAACAAAATATTTACATTGTTCTTAAAAATTATTTTGTTGAATATATTTATAACCTAATGTATAATGATATAAAGTATGTACTAACTAAAGGAGGAAATTGCAATGGCTATTACAAAAGACATGGTAATCCGCGAAGTAATAAATGCAAGACCTGAAGCTGCTGAAATATTAATGGCTCACGGAATGGGATGCGTTGGATGTCCTGGAGCTCAAATGGAAACATTAGAAGAAGCTGCAGCTGTTCATGGCATGAATCTTGATCATTTACTGGCTGCATTAAATAAATAGATGCAAAAACCGGCTTCAAAAAGCCGGTTTTTTATTTGAAAAGCAATCAATTAAACAGCTGTTTCATGTTTGCTTATGATACTATTATTTACACATTTCAGATTGCTAGTATGTAAATTTTTGTTAATTGATCATTTTAAAGTTTAAATTCTTTTTGATCTTCTCCCCATAGTTCTTCCTGCATGGCTTGAGAATGGCTGTCTGAAAATATTCCCGGTATTCCTCCTGTGTGCAGAAGCATTACATTTTTATCCTTGGATATTTTTCCCTCCTGAATCATTTCTATCATTCCTCTGAAAACTTTTCCAGTGTAGCATGCATCAAGAATTATTGCTTCTTCTCTTGCCATCATATACATGTATTTTCTTGTTACTGGATCCGGAATGTTGTAGGATATTCCAACATACCCTTCTTCAATCCACAAGTCGTCTCTTGAAACATCTATTCCCAGTTCAAGATAATCGCTTGTTTCTTGTATGTAATTAATTTTTTCCTGCAGTTCCTCTTCATTTTTGTGAGATATGCTTATTCCTATTGGTTCAAAGCCGGCATTAAAATATTTTGCACCAAGGTACAATCCGCCGTATGTTCCCACTGAACCAAATCCAGTGAATACATAATCTATTTTTACTTTCATTTCTTCAAGCTGGTCTTTTATTTCCTTTGCTGCCATGACATATCCTGCTGCTCCTAAGGGAGAACTTCCCCCTATGGGAATCATGTATACTTTTTCACCCTGATCCTCATACATCTTAACTACTTCAGCAGTAGTTTTGTCCACAAGCTGCTTGTATTTATCTGCCTTTACGTCCGGCTTCTCATCCTTAAAACTTGTGTCGTCCATAAAAAACAAATCAGCGCCCATCATCTTGTCAAGAATCAGGTTTCCTGATGCTTTCTTTGGGGCAGGTCCATCCATTATAATTCCGCATTTGAGACCGAATCTGGCTGCCACAGCTGCAGTAAGCCTGCCGTGGTTCGTCTGCTGTCCTCCGTATGTAAGAAGGACTGTGCACTCCTTGTCCAAGGCATCCTTTAACAAGTAGTCTAACTTTCTAAGCTTGTTTCCTCCTGTTGCATATCCCGTAAGGTCATCTCTCTTGATGTATATATTAATGCCGTATTTTTTGCTTAAGTTTTCAAGCTTGTGAATTGGTGTGTTGTAAAAACCCGTAGTTATCTTTTCCATATTTTCCAGCTTCATATATCCTCCTAAAATTGCCGCGCTTCCCTAAAGTTAAGGCCGAACACTCGTTTTATATAAAAAGGCTTTCCTGATTCATAAAAACTGAGGGCAGCGCTAGGCATACCCTTCCATAATGATTGTTATAACAATTCGTCCAACTTGCTCTTGTTGAATCCCACAACAACATCTTCATCAATCATAATTACAGGAACACCCATGTATCCCATGGAAATGAGCTCTTTTTTAGCAGCCTGGTCTGTTGAAACATTTTTTTCCTCGTACTCATATCCTTTTTCTTTCAAGTATTCCTTTGCAGCAGTACAATTAGAACATGTATTGCTTGAATAAATTTTTATATTTTTCATACTAGCCTCCTGTATTTTGTAATTTTATCACTATTAATTGTAAGTAATTTTAACATAAATTATGCCAAAACTCCATAATTTAATTATAATTTTTTCACAAAATGAACTCTGCGGAATAAAATAAACTATGCGCATTATATATGAAAGGAATGATTAAATGAAAGAATGTACTATTTCTATAGATGCTCCGGACAAAATACTGAAAGGAGCAGGTATTCCTGACAGTTCATTTGTTCCATCAGGCATTTACAATATTAAAATCAAATTTTCGAACACCGGTGAAAATTCTAAAATTTGCTCCTTCAGCTCAACATTAGGAAACGGAATAAGATACCTGAAAAACTTCAGCCTGGAAGGACCGGATGAATCCTTAAAAAGCAAGTTAATTGTGGTTGAGCCCAACGCCCTGCTTGGAAATAACAATTGTATAATTTTTGCTAATAACTTCATTTTATCCCCCGGTTCAACAAATGTCCTCTCATTTAATGTTGCTCTCTGCGACAGATATACTACAGGTAGCGTTGAAAATTCCGGTGATAAAATACCTCATAAAGAAAAAATAAACTTCTTTGCCCATTTAATAGAAGGAGAAAATGTTGATTCCTGCAGTGCTTCATCATCTGCTCACGATTATGAAATGAAAGTTATGTGCCAGGAAGAAAACATAAAGCCCGGAGAAACCACAAAGTTTTATGTCCACTGCTGCACAGGACAATATGATGTTGCAAGAAGCGTATACATAAGGAGCATTTTAGACGACGGGCTTGAGTTTGTTGCTGATTCATGCAACTTAGAACCAAGAAATGTCTACAAGTTCAATGGAAAGACTGTTATTAAATGGGATGTGGGAACACTTCAGCCTTCAGAAACAAGACGCATAGGATACATGGTTAAACTCAGAAGTGATTTTAATAAAGAGTCTGGAACCATGCTTAGAAACAAGCTGAATTCAAACTGCATAAACAACTCAGAGTACACACAATGCCCATCTAGCTGTTCTTACAGCCTCAGAGTGATTAATACATAATTATAACAAAACTATTGATTAACACGGGCGGACACAAGGTCCGCCCCTACAATTTACAGAATTCAAAATTTGAATACATAACAGTTTTGAAATTTATTTATTTCCTAGAACTATGCTGTAATAATCATCGTCCAGAATTTTCGCTGCATATTTAAACTTATCTTTTACCTTGGAAGATATTTCTTCCACATAAGAATCATTTATGTTTTGACCTTCCTTCACAGCTGAGATTCCCGTCTTTGCATCAAAATATACCTTATCAGTTACCCAGCTTCTGTCAGAAAACATTACAAGAGGCTGAGAATCGGACAATATATCGCTTCCCATAAGAAGCCTTGAGTCATATTCAACACCCATGAGGTTGGACAATGTTGGTATGATGTCCAGACTTGAACATGTCTTGTTTATTTCTACTGGCTCCATTCCTTCAGACCAAAGGATAAAAATTCCCTTATACAGATCAAACTCAGAACTTATTTCATGTCCCGCCAGCTCGCTTATTTCTGATTTTTCAAGACCGTATGGATAATGATCCGGGCTTATGGCAATGAGAGTGTCATCAGCTATTCCTTTTGCTTCAAGACTTTTTATCAATTTTTCCATTGCTCTGTCAAGCTCAATGTTGCAGGCAATGTAAGCCTTAACCCTTTCAGAATAAGGAAGATCTTCCACAAGTGCACGGTTCTTGCTTGCTATGAAATTTCCTGAAAATGTGTACTGTAAATGTCCGCTCACAGTCATATAGTATGTGTGAAACGGCTGATTGTCTATATATTCGGGAATTGTAAGCTCCATCATCTCAATGTCTGACTCAGGCCATGTTTCAGTTACATCAAGTCCGTTTCCAAGGCCCTTGTACTCATATCCAAGATTTGGATGAGACAAGTTTCTGAAATAGTAGTCAAAATAATGGTCGTGATAGGCATTTGCAGTATAGCCTATATTTTTAAGCTGATTTCCCATGGCAAAAGGCATGTAATTTTCGGAGGACTTATAAAAGCTCCATATTCCTTCCTTAGGCAGAAGGCTTGTGCATGCCACATACTCTCCGTCAGAGGTGCTCACTCCCCACAGAGGAGTGTAAAAGTCAGTGAATCTGAAACCTTCCTGCTGCATTTTGTACAGGGTGGGAGTAAGCTTCTCATCCACTGCATATGGAGAAAAACCTTCGGCAGTTATCATTATTAAATTTTTACCCTTGAACATTCCTGTGTATTTATTTTTTTCAGTGGGCTTTAAGTTACCGAAATATTCATGCATTGCTCTGATTTCCTTGTTGCCTTCAACGGAGGCTAATTCTGCAAAATCAATATCCATGACGTTGTATTCAGCTTCCGCCTCATCTTCAACAATTGGATTTTTTTCCTCTGAATTTGTCTCATCAGGTACTTCTTTTTTCACTACCGGTTCGGATTCGCTGGCGAAAACCTCTGAATTTTTCAGAATATTCTGAATATCAAGCCTTCCTGTTGTAAGAAGGCCAAAACGGTCAATAGAATCCACCACCAAAAATGTTTCCCTGTAAAGATATGAGGAACTTAACATTCCCTTGTCAGAAGATAAAACAAGCATTACAACAAAAATCTGCAGGCATAAGGCTGCTGCAGCAGAAAACTTTATGTTTCTTGAATTATTTTTCGGGAACTTCATTTTTTTAACAAATATTAAAGACAATGCTGAAGGTATGAGCATAAGGATTAACATGTGAATATTTCTAAGCACTGCATCTTCAAGAACGTCCATAAATTGAGCAGCCTTCCCAGCTCCTATGAAAAAGTAAAGGCTTGCAAATGTTGAAAATATTTTAAAATAAGTCATCTGTGCTGCATAATAAAATGTGAGGATAGATGTAACTGCAACGTAGATGATTTTGTTCCATTTTTCACTGAATGCTGATGTTGCTATGAAAAAAACAATACCTGCTGGCAGAGAAAAAAGGCACATAAAAACATAGCCTGCATTAAAAACATTGTCATATGATGAGATTTTAAGAATTGTTTCAAAATAGACAATCATTGCAGGAAAAAACAATATTCGCGCTATTTTTTTCAAATGATCATTCAAGATTATACTTCTTTCTGGTTATTTTTTAGTTGCTGCTCCGACTATTTCGTGATTATTGAGTCAGAGCAGCATATTTTACAATAAGTCTCTCAGTGATTCTCTTGTGTTTCCATTGATTCCCACTGTTGTTTCAGCGTGATACATTGAACTAATTATTGATTCTTCAACAGCCTCGGCAGCAGCTCTGAACACCTGGTCGATTGCTTCATCATCAAGCATTTTCATGCTTACAATGTTTGTGTCTGAATAGTGCTTTAGTATGTTAGCTGTTGTAAATGATATGCATATGTCACCGCTTCCGTTTCCCAGATAAGATCCTGTTCTTCCAAGACCTATAACTGCTCTTTTTGAAACTCTCTTAAGCTGTCTTTCACTTAATGGAATGTCTGTTGCAATAATCATAATGATGGAGCCTTTGTCTTTTTCTTGCTGCTGGTTGTTATAAATTCTTTCTCCTGCTTTGTCGCCGCCTATGATCAAATCCTTCAATGAGCCGAAGTTTGACATAACTATGGCACCCAGGGTGTATTCCTTGTTGTCAAGTTCTACAATTCTTGAAGAGGAACCAATTCCTCCCTTAATACTGTAACACACCATTCCTGTTCCGGAACCTACGGCTCCTTCTTCAAAATCTTCTGAAGCGTTTTTAATTGCTTCTAAAACGTGTTCTTCCTTCACATGAAGGCCTCTTATGTCGTTGAGTCTTCCGTCGTTGCATTCTGTAACAACACAGTTTACGGTTCCCGTAGTTGAGCCTATGTCTTCATTTTGTTCCAGCATATATTTAACAAGTCCTGTGGCTGCAGTTCCAACGCTGAGGGTGTTTGTCATGATTATTGGTGTTTCAATGGTTCCAAGTTCTTCAATCTGAAGTATGCCCATGCTTTTTCCAAAACCATTAATCACACATGAAGATGCCATCACTTTTTCCTTGAAAATATTCCCTTCATGAGGAAGCACTGCCGTCACTCCTGTCTTTATGTTTCCGTCGTTCAATGTCACATGTCCGACCTTCACACCCTTTACATCAGTAATGAGGTTTCTTTTGCCTTTTTTTAAAGACCCTATGGCAATGCCAAAATCTTTGTCTAAACCCATTTGTTCCTCCGAAATTTTATTTGATTACATTTATAAGCGCTTCATTGTCAACAAAATTTTGTATGTTGATTTTAATGAGCTTCTCCCACCTTGTCTTGTTGTTCTTTACAATTCCAGACGTGTGTGGAGTTAAATATACATTTTTCATATCCCACAATTCATTGTTTTCTTCTAGAGGCTCTGTTTCGAAAACATCCATTGAAGCATAGCTGATTACATTGTTTTTCAATGCTTCAGCTAAGTCTTTCTCATTGATAATGCTTCCCCTTGCTATGTTTATTAAGGAAGCGCTGTTCTTCATGAGATTTATGTTATCCTTGTTGATCATGTGGTATGTGTCCTTATTTAAGTCCACTGTCACAACAATGTAATCGCTGTTAGCCATTACATGTTCAAGACCTTTTTTTCCTGAATATATTTCATCAAAATATGCCATAGCGAGAACCGGTGTCCTCTTAAAACCTAAAACTTTCACTCCAAAGCCCTGCAGTCTTTTTGCAATTTCAGTTGCAATGGAGCCGGTGCCTATGATACCTATGGTCTGCCCCATGAGCTCTGTTCTTTTAAATCTTTCCCACTTGTGTTGTTTCTGATTATCAATATATTTAAGTGCATTGGCGTTGTGCATGAGAATTCTCAACACTACCTCCTCTGCTATGGGCACTGAGAAAATATCTCTTCCGTTAGTAAATGTTATTTTTCTCTTTTTCAGATACTCCATGTCTATGTTGTCATAGCCTGCCCTGAATGATTGAATCCATCTTAAGTTAGGCATTTTATCAAGAATTTCAGGCTTGAAGTTGTGAGGCTCCCCTATGAGAGCTTCTGCTTCAGGGCACTGGTCAATTTCTTCGAAAAATTTTATATCAGGATACGTCTTCCTTGCATATTCCAAATAATGCTTATCAATTATTATATTCATATTATTCTCCCATATTTATGATTTATTGTCAAATATAAAACAAAAGGCGCCTCAGCGCCTTTTTGTTGTATTAACTGATGCAGTATCCAACAATTTCGTAATCAGCCGGAACTTCATAATTTTTTTCAGTCTTTCCTAATTTCCATTTCATATCAAACAATGTACTGTCTATTATTGCCTCAAAATAAAGCATTATAACACCTGTATCAATTTTTTCCTCATAGTTGTCTGCGTATGAATCAGACCTCAATGCCAGCACTATTGTTCCGTCGTCAACTATGAATCTCCACGGCTGTCTGTTCTTTGTGGAAGGAGCCCTTCTTGCGCTTACAAAAGCTTCAAGCAGTCCCATATTTGCCAGCTCATCCGGGTCTGCATTTTCTCCCCACTTTTTCATGAACACAACGTCTCTGATGCCAAGCCTGTCTGAAACATTGTCTTCTATTATTTTAACTTCAGTCTTTGTAGGGTTGTGTTCATACACTGTTTCATAAATCACTTTATTCTTATTGTCGTCAAATCCCAGTGATATAAGTGCAGTTACTTTTTTGTCGGATTGGATGTTAAGTTTCTTTTTAAGATCTTCTCCATCCTTAAATGTAATCCAGCATGAGCCAATACCAAGTTCCCATGCCTTGAGCATTATGTCTTCTGCTGCATAGCCAGTATTTTCTATATAATGATCTTTTTCTTCGGAAAGGATGATCATATAGTGCGGAGCTTCAATCATCCGGTCGTTATAGCCTGCGCTATTTTTAAGATTATCATAAACTTCATTTTTATTCTTTAATAAAACTTCTATATTAATGTCTTCAAACAATCTTTTCCCTTTGTCAAAATAATCTTTCAACTGGTCTAATTTCTGAAGACTGACTTCTTCTTTCTTGTAATCTCTGATTGATTTTATAGATGCGATAGTATCCTTGTAATTCATTTTATTACCTCCATGTAAGTTATATTTTATATATACCCACATTTAGAATAAATTAACATAGTAATTTAAAATTTACTATTTAAAATGCAATTACAATTCCTCCGTCATCTGCATAGACAGTGCTCAATCCTGACGACTTGAAAATTTTTACATCCTTGAAAGGATATCTTGCCATTATCTGGTCTCTTAATTTTTCTGCTTTTTCCAGACAATCAACATGAGTTATGCCAAGAACAGTGTTTTCAAAATCCACATTGTATTCGGCTATCATGTCCACCAGTCTCTCAAAAGCTTTTTTCTTTCCTCTTACTTTTTCCTTGAGCTCAATTTTTCCGTTGCCGTCTTCTCCCATTATGGGAACTATGTGCATAATGTTTGCAAGCATTGCCTTGAAGTTTGTTATTCTGCCGTTTTTTGCAAGATTGTCCAGGGACTCAAGTATAAAAAATGTTTTCAATTTTGAAATATATTTGTTTGTCTGCTCAATTATTTCTGCAGTATTGATATTTTCTTCAATAAGCTGCTTCACTTTCATGGCAATCATTGTTTCCCCTGCTGCTGCAGATTTTGAATCAATAACATGGACAAAACTCTCGGGAAATTTTTCCCTGAATGAATCAACAGCAACCATAGCGCTGTTGTATGAACCGCTTAATTGGCTTGATATTGTTACTATAAAATTGTCAGTATGGTCCTTGAGTTTATTGATAAATTCTTCCGGAGGAGCACATGCTGTTTTTATCTGAGAAGTACTGTTTTTCATTTTGCGGATAAGTTCATTAATATCCAGATTTTCATCAACTATCTCTTCATTTTCTATAAGTATTCTAAAGGGAACCCTTTCAATATCTTCCGTATAATCGTTAAAATCAACACAACTGTCGACAATTAAATTTTTCTTCATACAGATCACTCCTCATAAATTTTATATACAATTATAACAAAATTCAACAACCTATTCAATTGAATTTTTAAATATTATGGAAAAGCAGTTGCTTTTTAGGCCTCGTCAGTTTTTTTATCTGTGCTTCTCTTTTAAGAGCATCACCCTTGCACTGATATTCTTCAAAATACTTGAGCTCTACGGGATTTCTGCCCCTTGTGTACTTTGCCCCCTTGTTCTCGTTGTGGGCTTTGATTCTTTTCTCCAGGTTGTTTGTATACCCCGTGTACAATGTTCCGTCACAGCACTGCACGATATATATGTAATGCATATTTTCACCTTTATTATTTTCAGATAAAATCATTTTAACATATTTTTATAAAAAATTCAGCATTTTATGTCCAGAAAATTTATATAGATTATTTTAACTTGTTATGCGATGATAAATCAATTGTTTAAATTGACATTTAGATTTTGCTATATTAAAATAACCTTATACAGTGGAGGTTAATATGAAAATAGGAATAATTGGAGCCATGGATGTTGAAGTTGCAGAACTGATTGAATCCATGGAGAACATAAAAAAAGACACAATAAGCGGTATAGTGTATTACGAAGGAACACTTCAAGGAAAAGATGTTGTTGTTGCAAAATGCGGAATAGGCAAGGTACATGCTGCAGTGTGTACTCAGACCATGATACTTAAATATAATCCTGCAGCAATCATAAACACAGGAGTTGCAGGAAGTCTAAGCGCATCTCTTGACATAGGAGATCTTGTTGTTTCAAACAAGGTTGTTCAGCACGACTTTGACACTTCAGGAGTAGGCGACCCAATTGGGCTTATTTCCGGAATTGATCTTATTGAAATACCATGCCCTGAAATGCTGGTTGAAAAAATAGAAGCAAGTGCAAAAAAAATTGAAAACACAAAAGTATTTGTAGGTACAATTGCTTCCGGAGACCAGTTCATTTGCAGTGCATCAAAAAAAGATTACATTGTTGAAAACTTCAAGGCTCTTTGCGCAGAAATGGAAGGTGCTGCCATAGGACATGTGTGTTATCTGAACAATGTGGATTTCTGCATAATAAGAGCCATCTCCGACAAAGCAGACGGCTCAGCTCACATGGATTTTCCTGCCTTTGTCCAAGTAGCAGCGAAAAAATCAATAAATCTCATAAACAATTTTTTAAAAACTGTTTAATTAAGGAACCAGAAGTTCAATGGCATTGTGGACAGAAGATATTTCAAGTGGTGCGTATCCCCCGAAATCTCCGTCGGCATCCACTGACAAATCCTTGTCAGAAATAATTTTAATATTTTTCCCCTGGTAGTAATGAACCTTGGGGTGCTTAATGTGCTGACCGTTAAAAACCTTCGTAAATATTTGAAGGAGGTCAGCATTATTTGTTTTTTCGAAAATAACCAAATCAAGGAGACCGTCGTTTATTTTAGCATCGGGACACAAATATTTGAATCCTCCAGCTCCAGACGAATTTACAACAAGAAAAAGCAGCGTGCTGAACTTGTATTGATTTCCGTCAATTTCATATGTTATGTTGTGTGAGCTTTCAAGTTCTTCCGGAACCTGCACAGCAGCCTTGAAATAATATGCGTATTTTCCCAGTATTGTCTTAGCTTCAACTGTGACGTTGTGTGGTATACTGGTAAATGCCCCTCCGCCCACAACATTTACAAAATAATCATCATTTATTTTCCCAACATCTATGGAAATAAACTTTTTCTTTAATAAAAGTGATGCAAAATTAGCATAAGCCTTTGGCATTTTCAGCTGTTCAGCGAAATCGTTAACTGTTCCAGCAGGAAGAATTGCAAGATTTGGTCTTTCTGGACATTTCATCATGCCGTTTACAACTTCATGGACTGTACCATCACCTCCGCAGGAAATTATCATGTCAAATCCTTCTTGGCATCCCCTTATGGCAGCAGCTTCACCGTCTCCCTTTTTCTTTGTTGCAAAAAATGTAAATTCAGTATCTTCAATTTCCATTATGGATTCCGCAGCATGAAATATTTTTTGCGGAGCCAGTTCCTTACCTGATGATGGGTTATATATTACAAAGTATTTTTTCATTTTATCTCCGTATTCATATGATACATAATTATATCAATTAATGAAAATTTTTCAATCTAAATCATAAAAGTGGAGCCAGAAGTCTGCAAATTGATTCCTTCATCCTGATAATAACCCCTCTTTCAAGATAAAGCTCTCTTGTGAGCTCCATGGAATAATTTAAATCCTCCATGAAAATATCATAGAGATTGCCTGAAATTTTCTGGTCATAAATCAATGCATTGCTTTCGAAATTCAGTTTGAAGCTCCTCATATCAAAGTTGGCCGTCCCTGCAGAAGAAACCACTTTGTCTATCACAATTGTCTTGGCATGAAGAAAACCATATTCATAGGTATAAACCTTCACTCCGTATTTTAAGAGCCCTCCGCAATACCAGTATGTCGCCCAGTAAACAAATGGATGGTCAGGCTTGCAGGGAATCATTATTTTCACATCCACTCCTGACATGGCAGCAATTTTAATGGATTCAAACACGCTGGCATCAGGTATGAAGTAGGGTGTCTGGATTAAAATGCTTTCCTTTGCTGAATTGATCATTTTAACATAGCTGCTTTTTATTGTCTGGTCTGGTGTATCCGGACCGCTGCTTATAATTTGTATGCCCACTGCACCTGAGTTGTTGCTGTCAGGAAAATATTTGGGCAAAAATATGAGGTCTTCTTCCTTGGATGCATGGCCCCAGTCCAGAAAAAATCGTGTCTGAAGATCAATGACTGCATCTCCTGTTATTTTCAAATGTGTATCCCGCCAGTATCCGATTTTCTTATTCAAACCCAGGTATTCATCACCTATGTTGAATCCTCCTATAAAAGCTGTATTACCGTCTATTACAACAATTTTCCTGTGGTTTCTGTAATTTATCTTAAAGTTAAAAAACGGAAAGCGACTTTCAAAAAACACTGCAACTTTTACTCCTGAAGAAGTCATTTCCTTGATTTTTTCCTTAGGCACATGTCTTCCTCCTACAGAATCAAACAAAAGCCTCACTTCAACTCCTTCGGCTGCTTTTTTCTTTAAAATTTCAAAAAGTTTGTTTCCTAAACCATCATTTTTAATGATGTAATATTCAATGTGGATGTGGTGCTGTGCTTTTTCCAGCAATCCGAAAAGTTCGTAGAACTTTTCCTGACCATCAGTATATATTGTTACATCATTGTTTTGAGTGTATGAAAAACCATGAAAAAAAAGGTTCATCTTAATTAAGTCCTTGAAACGTTCAGCATTTTTGTCATTTAACACCAGTTTACCCGAACTGAACAGTTCCTGCTGAACCTTGATGTAATCACCGAATGTTTTCCTGGTGTATATTTTCATTGCAAAAAGTTTTTTCCTGCTGAAGTTTTGAGAAAGCATGAGATAGAGCAAAAATCCGAATCCGGGAAATATGAGTAAGACAAGCACCCAGGCCAGCGTTGCTGTAGGGTCCTTCCTTTCAAGAAAAATCACAACGACAGCCATAGCGATGTTTATAAAATAAATTATTGAAATAGAACTGAAAATATTTAACATGACTGCCTCCTTGTCAATACTTTATTATTACATATATATTGTTTATTATTCTTTTTGTTCCTGTATTGAAATAATAATGCTCTTATGCTAATATTATCTATACGAAAGGCAGGCACATATGGAAAAATCACCTTCTAAATACTGGATTCTGGCAGGAACTTTTTTTACTTCCCTGTCATCAATAATAATAAGATATTCAACTGCTCCGGCTTTGGTCATATCGGCCTACCGCATGCTGTTTACATGCATGATGTTATTGTTTCCTGTCATGATTAAAAGCAGGAAAGAGTTTCAGGAAATACGCAAAAAAGATTTTATTCTTTGCATTTTAAGCGGTATTTTCCTTGCCCTTCATTATGCGTCCTGGATATCTTCCATTAAAATGACCACCATTGCTAACTCAACTGTATTGGTGGCATGCAGCCCCATGTTTGTTGCTCTTGCAAACTTTTTTTTCCTTAAGGAAAAGCCTTCCGGCAGGATGGTAATTGGAATAGCAATGTCTCTGACAGGAACAGCAATCATTGCCATGGGTTCTGCAGGCAGCACTCAGACTAGCATGATGACAGGCAACATCCTTGCTTTCTTAGGAGCAATTTTTGTTGCTGGTTACTTGGTTATAGGTGGAATTGTAAGGAAAAATTTAAGCGCCGGCACATATGTGTTCATAGTGTATTCTGTCTCGGCTGTCGTTTTGTTTGCAATGTGTTTTTTAAGCAGCACTCCTGTCTACCCGTACCCTGTAAGAGAATTTGCACTGTTTTTTGCTCTGGCATTTTTCTGCTCCATACTTGGTCACACGGTGTACAATTACCTTGTCAAATATTTTTCCTCTACTCTCATATCAGTATCCACCTTGAGCGAGCCTATATTTGCAAGTATACTTGCTTTGATCATATTCAGAGAAATACCTTCAGTATACACACTGGCTGGAGGAATAATAATTATAACGGGTATTTTTTATTACATAATTACACAAAATAAAGAATCGGGAATTAATAACAATTGAGGTTTTTATGGACTACGAAATTTTAAACAGCAAACTTAACTCCGGGGCATCTGTCAAGATAGGCTCCATTCCTTATATAACGTTGATTTTATCTGTTGCATTCATTCCTGCTGCATATGTTACAGTTGCAGCAGTTTTTGTTGCCCATTGGTCAAACAAAGACATGTTCTTTATTTCAAGGGACTACGAATTCAAGATGTTAAAAGTATACATATTCATGGGCGTACTTTTTTCTCAATTTAAAGCAATATCATTTGTTTATGCAATAATTTATATTCTTTGCTTGTTTTCATACTACATGTTCTTTGAATCCATGAGTGAAGAAGAGGCTGTTAAGCTTAAGAAAATAATATATATTGTTTCAATAATTGCATTTTTCATTGGAATAATACAATATTTCAACCCCGGATTTTCAATTCCGGGAAAATGGGTGGATGCAAATCAGTTCAAATTGAACAAAAGAATTTATTCAACATTTTTTAATCCCAACATATTCGGTTTTTACATCAATCTACTAATAATTTCAGCATGCGGAAATCTTGATTTCAAAAAAATAAATTTGTCACTGGCTGTATTTTTAACGGGGATTAGTTGCTTGTTCCTTACTTTTTCAAGAACATCATGGATTTCTCTCATAGCATCCCTTTTAATTGCAAGCATATTTAATAAAAAATATCTTAAATATGCAGCAATAGTTTCGGCTGTTATGTTTGGTATGGACTATGTGTTTGGAATCGGAAGATTAAATCCATCAAGCGCTGCAAGTGACAGCTCTTTTCTTTACAGGATTGAAATATGGAAAGCATGCATTCAAATAATTAAGGATAATCCCCTTACCGGAATAGGCTTTGGGACATTGTTCAAACACATTTCTGCATATTCAACTGTTGTTAAAACAAATATAGAGCACTGCCACAACATATATATACAGTCATTAACTGAAACCGGAATTATTGGATTTGGAATTTTTTTATTTATTATATTTAAATCAGCAGCTACAATAATCAAGAACATAAAAACAGCACAAGACAATCAAATTTGGATAACAGCATTTATTATACTATCAATGGCACTCATACACGGTCTGGTGGATTCTGTGCTCCTGACCCCACAGATCTTGTTGATAATGTCCATGTACGCAGGAACTTTAAAGGCAATTAAGAATGAAGAGTTAAGAATGAAGAATTTTAAGTAAAAAATTTAAAATCCGTTGATTCAATCAACAAATCAGATTCCTTAAATCTACAAATTGTAGGGGAGGACCTCGTGTCCTCCCGCGGGCGGGCACAAGACGAGTCCACTGAAAAACTATACATTTATTCACTGTCATTCTGAGGCATAGCCGAAGAATCTCATGTTTTCAACAAAGATGAGATCCTTCACTGTCGTTCAGGATGACAGGAAAGACTTTTTCAGTGACGTCCACAAGACCCGCCCCTACGATCATTAGAAGCTGATTTCTAAGCATATAACAAAAATCCGTTCAGCTGAACGGATTTTTTCATTTAATTCTTAATTCTTAACTCTTAACTCTTAATTTTATTCCTTAACTCTTCATTCTTAATTTTAATTACTTGTTTTCTATTGCTGCCTTAATCAGGTGTTTGAACAACGGATGACTTCTTGTAGGTCTTGACTTGAATTCCGGATGGAACTGAGCTGCCACATACCACGGATGGTCTTTAAGCTCAACTATTTCAACAAGCTTGTTGTCAGGAGAAGCACCGGAAATTATGAGCCCGTTTTCTTCGCACACTTGCCTGAAGCTGTTGTTGAATTCATATCTGTGCCTGTGTCTTTCATGGATTATGTCAGCACCGTCATATGCTTCCTTTGCTTTTGTCCCTTCCACAAGCTTGCATGGATATGTTCCAAGCCTCATGGTACCGCCCTTGTTTTCAATATCCTTCTGGCTTTCCATAATGTCAATCATAGGATAATTTGTTTCAGGACTGAATTCTGTGCTGTCTGCTCCCGCGTATCCCAATACGTTTCTTGCAAATTCAACCACAGCCATTTGCATTCCAAGGCATATTCCCAAAAATGGTTTTTTGTTTTCACGTGCATACCTTGCAGCAAGAATTTTTCCTTCTATGCCTCTGTCACCAAAACCGCCCGGAACAAGAATTCCATCATGACCCTTCAATATTTCCTCATAGTTTTCCTCATTCACTATTTCAGAATGAATCCATGAAATTTCAACTTCTGCCGAGTTGTCAATTCCTGCATGCCTCAATGCCTCTGCAACTGATAAATACGCATCTCTTAATTCTACATATTTTCCCACCAGAGCTATTTTTACATTATGAACGTGGTTCTTGGACCTCTTCACCATGTCTTTCCACTCTGAAAGATCAGGCTCCTTACTGCAGCAAAGATCGAAGTGCTTGCAAACTAAATTTGCCAGGCCTTCCTTTTCCAGCAAAAGAGGGATTTCATAAAGTGAATCTGCATCTGTATTTTGAATAACATTTTGTTTGTCTACATTGCAGAACAATGCAATCTTGGATTTCAAATCTCCTGTTAATTCTTTTTCTGTCCTGCACACAAGCATGTCCGGCTGAATACCAATGCTCAAGAGTTCCTTTACGCTGTGCTGAGTTGGCTTTGTCTTAAGCTCCCCGGCCTTGCTCAAGTAAGGCAAGAGTGTCACATGTATGTACATTACATTTTCTCTTCCCACTTCATAACGCATTTGGCGTATTGCCTCCAAAAACGGAAGGCTTTCTATGTCTCCTACAGTACCGCCTATTTCCGTTATGACCACATCTACATCACTTACAGTTGATATTCGTGTAAGCATACACTTGATTTCATTTGTGATGTGAGGAATTACCTGGACAGTTCCACCGAGATAATCTCCTTTTCTTTCCTTGTTAAGTACGGACCAGTAAATTTTACCCGATGTGATGCTGCTGTACTTTGTCAAATCAACATCCACTATTCTCTCATAATGACCCAGGTCTAAATCTGTTTCTGCTCCGTCATCTGTAACATATACTTCCCCATGCTGGTATGGGCTCATGGTTCCCGGATCTACATTCAAATATGGATCAAATTTCTGCAATGTTACTCTCAGCCCTCTGGCTTTTAAAAGTCTTCCAAGCGATGCTGCTGTTATCCCCTTTCCAAGGGAAGAAACAACTCCTCCTGTGATAAAAATGTATTTTGGCATTTTCTCCTCCTATACTCCAATTTCTGCTTAATAAATTAATTAAATTAGTATTGCAAACTGACAAAAATAAAAACAGAGACCAAAAAAGGGGTTTTTTTTTTAGTCTCTGCTATATTTTAATTATTAATTTCGCACATCACATAAATCATTAATCTAAAACAAATAAATCAGATATTTACTAAACAATTTTATATTAAAAGAATAAAAAGGTCAATGTTTTTTTAAAATTTTTTATTTTTATTGTATGTAAGTTGTACTAACTGAAAATTAAGCGGCATATACATTTATAAAAGAATACTGAAATACTGTAAACTAAAGGAGGATTTAATATTGTTTAAATTATTCAGCGATACTTTTAATATTAATGAAGTCATCGATTCAAGCTCCAATGAAGTATTATTAGAGAACGAATTTACCGTTGCCGATAACCTGCCTGATATAGAAAAAATAATATCAACAGAGGGAAAAATTAAAATAACCAATGCAACGGTTAACAATGGAACGGTTACGGTAAACGGAGAATTGGTGTACAACATCATATACCGCTCACCTGATGAAGAAGTAACAGCATGTTCCATGTCAGACAAGGTTCCGTTTTCAGCAGAATTTGCAGTACCCGGCGGTACAGACCTCATGAATGTACAAGTAAACGCATACATCGATTACATTGATGCCGAACCCATCACAGAAAGAAATTACATGGTTAAGTCAGTAATAATATTGGAAACAGATGTAATAAGCAAGCATCCGGTGGACTTTGTTTCAAACCTTGAGTCAGACGGAAGCTTTCAAGCAAAGACCAAAAACATCAGGTACACAGACGTTATAAACGAAATTTCCGAGGAAGCAAGCATTGATGATGCAGTTGAACTCAACAAGAACTCCGATGAAATTGCAAGAATATTGAAGGTAGAATCAGATGCATACATAACAAACGTTGAAACAATGGACGAAAAAATGCTGGTTGAAGGAATCTGCAAAGTTGGTTTCCTCTATGCAGAAGACAACAGCTTAAATTCCACTGGATACATTTCTGAGGAATTTCCGTTCACCCACTACCTGGAAGTGAAAAATTCCAATGACCATATGCTCAAGGACATAAATATTGTTTTAAATGAAATGACATATGCAGCAGCAGAAAATTATGACAATGAAAAAAGGATGATTGAGTTCAACCTTCCTTTCACCATCAATGCAACATTGTATGATACTGTTGAAAAAAACATAATAACTGACTGTTATTCAACTGAATCACTTCTTGATCTTACGTCTGCAAAGGTAAACTTAAGTTCATTGAAGGATATTACAAACAAGACACTCAAATATGAAAATAACCTTGATGTTGTTTCAGGAACAGTAAAAGACATTTACACAGTTGATATAAGTCCAAAAGTTTCTGAAAAAAGAATGTATGATGACAAATATGTAGTTGATGGATTTTTGGATGTAAACATTCTTTATTTGAACTCTGACATCAACAAAATCGACAAGGCCTACGGTTCAATGCCATTTACAGCATCGGTTGACCTCAATGAAGGGGAAGCACAAAGCATTATAGACTCCACAGTAAAAATCAGCAAGTGCGGAGCTTACAGAAAAGGAAGCAATTCCGTAATAGTAAACTGCGACATCAACGTTGGAATGAAATTAAAAGACAATGAAGAAATAGAGATTATCAGCAACATTGTTGAAACAGGGGCAGTTGATCACAGCAAAATGCCAAGTTTGCTTTTCAGAGTTGTTCAACCCGGTGAAACAGTGTGGGAAATAGCCAAAAATTACAATCTTTCAATCAATTATCTCAAGGAACTAAACGACATCCCTGCAGACAATGCACTGACACCGGGAACAAAGATTATAATTGCAAGAAAAGTTTAGAGAATTAAAAATTAAGAGTTAAGAGTTAAGAATTAAACGAAAAAATCCGTTCAGCCGAACGGATTTTGTTTATATGACGAATATTCGGCTTTCATTGACCGTAGGGGCGGGTTACTGCCCGCCCGTGTTATTAATTCAATAATTTCGTTATCTCCGGGAGGACACGAGGTCCTCCCCTACATTATTGAAAAAGGTTATTTCTGAATGTTGCCGAACTTCGTGTACTGTCCTATCCAGGCAAGCTCCACTGTTCCAACCGGGCCGTTTCTTTGCTTTGTAATGATTACGTCTGTGATGCCTTTCTTCTCGGATTCTTCCTTCAAATAATATTCATCTCTGTAAAGCATCATTACAACATCGGCGTCCTGCTCTATGGCTCCTGACTCTCTCAAGTCAGACATTATAGGCCTGTGGTCGTTTCTGAGTTCAGGTGCACGGGAAAGCTGCGACAAAGCAATTACCGGGCAGTTAAGTTCTCTGGCCATTGCCTTCAGTCCTCTTGAAATATTTGAAATTTCCTGCTGCCTGTTGTCTCCGCTTCTTCCTCCGTCAGTCATGAGCTGGAGGTAGTCCACTATTACCATGTCAAGTCCCGACTCTATTTTAAGTCTTCTGCACTTTGACATTACTTCAAACAATGAAACAGAAGCCGTGTCGTCTATGAACACATTGTAGTTTGAAATAGTGCTCATAACTGAAATCAGCCTGCTCCAGTCATCATCATCAAGATTGCCTGACCTGAGTTTTGTGCTCTCAACCATTGATTCCATGCTTATGATTCTCTGTACATATTGTTCTTTGGACATTTCAAGACTGAACAATGCAACAGAAGCACCGGATTTTACGGCGTTCATGGCAATGTTAAGCGCCAGGGCTGTCTTTCCCATGGAAGGTCTGGCGGCCAGTAAAATCAAATCAGACCTTTGAAGACCAGATGTCATTCTGTCCAGATCGTCATAGCCTGTTGTGATTCCTGTGAGGCTTCCCTTGTTCATGGCTCTTTCTTCAAGCTGGTTGAAGACATTCATGAGAACATCCTTGATCTGGGAAAATGAATTGACACCACGATTTTGAGATATGGAAAAAATTCTTGACTCTGCTAGTTCAATTATTTTTTGTACGTCGTCACTTTCCTTGAATCCCTTTTCAATTATTTCACTTGAAGCGCTTATGAGTTTTCTTAGAGTAGATTTTTCCTTAATGATGTTGCAATACGCTTCCACGTTTTTTGAAGTTATTATATTTTCGGTAAGTCTCGCCAGGTACTCAAAACCGCCCACATATTCAATTTTTCCTCTTTTTTTCAATTCTTCAGTTACAGTCAGCGCATCCACAGGAATGTTCTGTGAGTGCACCTGCTTTATGCTGTCAAAAATTTCTCTGTTTGCTTCAAAATAAAAATCTTCATTGTTAAGCAAGTCCACAGTTTTTTCAACAGCAACGTGATCTATGAGCGCAGCACCAAGCACAGTCTGTTCTGCTTCTGAATTGTGAGGCGGAATTTTTCCTAAATTCATTAAATCTGACATGTCAACCCTCTTATTTTTCTGTAACAATTACCTTTACCTTGGCATTAACTGTAGGATGTAGTCTTACTTTAACAAAATATTCGCCCACAGATTTAATAGTGTCATCAAGTTCAAGTTTTTTCTTGTCAAACACAAAGCCATGATCTTTTTCCAGAATTTCGGCAAGTTCTTTAGTTGTTATTGAGCCGAATAGCTTTCCGTTTTCGCCTGTCTTTGTTTTTATGACAATAGTAATCTGCATTAGTTTTTCTTCAAGTTGTTTTGCTTCTTCAAGAATTTCTTTTTCTTTTGCTTCCTTTTGTTTTTTTGCATTTTCAAGATTCTTTAAATTTACATCATTTGCTTCTATGGCTAAATTTTTAGGAAAAAGGAAGTTTCTTGCATATCCGTCTTTGGCATTTATAATTGTTCCTTTTTTTCCTACATTCTTAACATCTTCCAACAATATTACTTTCATTTGTCTTTACTCTCCTTTTTATAATTGGTTATAGCTTCGTAGAGCTTTGTTTTGGCCTCTTCCATATCCTGTGTCTGTACCTGTGCACCGGCCATGTTCAGGTGTCCTCCACCTCCAAGAGATTCCATTATTACCTGCACGTTCACATTACCTTGAGAACGTCCGCTTATGTTGATGTAATCTTTATTTCTCACAAGCACGAAGCTCAATTTGACATCCTTTATGGTCAGAAGTTCATCTGCGCTTTGAGCAGCTATTACATTTGAGTCTTCCGACAGTTCGTCTATATATGATACCGCAACATCACCAAACAATATTTCAGATCTTTCGATTATTTCTGTCTTTTTCTTCATGGAGTCAAGGCTTTCATTGAAAAGCTGCTTGACATCAGCAGTGTCTGCACCGTTTCTTCTCAGGAAGGACGCTGCTTCAAATGTTCTCACTCCTGTCTTGAATGTGAAAGAATTAGTGTCCACAACAATTCCTGCAAGAAGAGCATCTGCTTCAAACTTTGTTAGCTTTATGTGGTCATCCATGTACTGCACTATTTCCGAAACAAGCTCACAAGTGGAGGAAGCGTATGGCTCAATGTAATCCAGCAGAGTATTTTCAATGTATTCTTCACTTCTTCTGTGATGGTCTATCAGAACAATTTTGTCAATTTTACCGAGCAGCTCAGGAGCTTCAGTATAGCTTCTCCTGTGAGTGTCAAGAACAACAACAAGAGTGTTTTGATCAATCATGTTCATGGCAGCTTCAGTTGTTATTAAAGCCTCCTTGTAGTGGCTTTCCTCATGCTTCATTCTTTCATGCATGTTTTTCAAGGCATAGTTTACTTTGTTCAATACAATATTAGCCTTTTTGCCCCTGCTTCTTGCTATGCTGTAAAGTCCTATGGAAGCACCAAGACTGTCCATGTCTCCGACCCTGTGCCCCATTATCAGCACATTGGAGCTTTGGTCTATTATCTGCCTCAAAGCGTAGGAAATAATCCTGGCCTTTACCTTTGTTCTCTTTTCCACTGCCTTGCTTGTTCCGCCGTAAAACTTAACAGAATTTATTCTCTTGACAACTGCCTGATCTCCGCCTCTTCCAAGAGCCACATCAAGTGCCCCCTTGGCATAATCTATAAGCTGCGTCAGATTCTTGGCAAGAGCTCCTGCTCCTATGCTTAAGGTGAAGTTGAAGTCTCCGCTTCCCTTAAGATTTTTTACATCGTCAAGCATTGGGAATTTCTTGGCTTCAAGAGTGTCAAGAAATTTGTTTTCTATCATCATGAGAAACTTGGATGTGTCATATTTAAGGACATAACCGTTCATTTCCGAAGCATATCTGTTGAGAATCTTTTCAACCTCTGCAGTCATTGCGGATTTTTCGCCCTTGTCAAGTTTTTCTGATATTTCATCATAATTATCAATTTGTACAAGTACAGCTATAGGTCTTTCATCGTTGTACCTTGACTTAAGACTTGTGTATGCGGTGTTTTCATTCCAGTAGCACACATATGACATGTCCTGACCGAACCGTCCTTCTTCAAGCTGGTAATACATGACATTGAAGCTTTTCCCGGATTTATCTATTTCTATATTATTGATTGTTCCTTCCTTGTTGCCTTCCATTGACTTCAAAGGAAAATCACTGTCATACTCTTCAATATTTTCTATGCTGTCAGCCAGTGCTCCGATAAGTTCCTTGAACTTGCTGTTGAACCAGAAAATCTTTCCTGCCGTTCCTATAATGCATATTGGCAAAGGAGAATAATAAAAAGAATTCACAGATAAGTTTTCTATGTTTTTTGTATATTCTATAATGTAATTTTTAAGTTCTTTTTCTCTGACAACTTGTTTCCTCAATGTGATAGCAGCCACTCCAAGCAAAATAAGTGCTGCAAATCCCACATAGACATACATTCCTTCTATGAGAAACACTGCTATCAAGCAGATAATCACTATAAAATATAATATGCTGTCATCCTTTAAAAACTTTGGAGTCATTTTATTATCCATGCATTACCTCCATACAAAACTTATTTTATCTTTCTCAAATCTATTGCCAAATCCACAAGTCCGACAATGGCCAGCATCTGAGCAAATCCTCCGCTCATTAATAAGACCATTGCCAGTATTATGGTTCTTAACGTCTTGTTTATGCTTGATCTCATAAGGAAAAATTTCAACACTGCAAATCCCTGGAAAAACATTGCAGCAAATACAATCATGAACAAATTCACTTGAATCAAGCTTACATTTATATTGAACAAATTAAGTACAAACGACAAAATAAGAAGTGCTGCCATGGCCGCCATAAATGTTCTCGGAAATGAAAAATAGCTCAAACCTTCATGTTGCCTTATGCTTATGGAAAAGCGCTTTGCAAATTTGCTTGCAACCAGGTAATTGATATAAGATGTCACGACAGAAGCAACAACCAGAATAGCCGGAAAAACATTTGTTATGATGAAATTCATGGTTTTGCCCATATCGTCGAAAGTTTTAATCATTTGCTCTGTACCTGCGGTGTTTGTTCCTGCAGGCATATTGGAAACCATCTCTTTCATTATGTTAATACTTTCATCGTACATTTCAGTCATCTGCTGTACAAAATTTACACCCATTACAGCATTCATCAAGAGAATAAGCACAACAAAAGAAACCATGTACGCTGCCGAGCCGTATAAAATGGTTTTGTTTGCATCTTCATCCTTACATACGCCATAAGCAAGAGCAATGGCAAGCGGTGTGTATAAAATCAGAAATATCATTCCTGTTTGAATACCTAAAAGCATTGAAACCAAAATATCAGAGGCCATCAAAGAAAGTGCTGCATACTTTAATCCCTTCCTTTTAGCCAGAATAATTGCAGGAGTAGGGTAAAAAAACATTACAAGCGAAAAAAAGTTTGACAGATATGCCAGGATAACAAGGATTCCCGTTATCATTGCTGATTCTGTAATACTGGATGTTTTAAAATTTCTGTTCATTATTACCTCAACTTATTTATAATTCTAATATATTATTTTACCCTAAAAACTATATAAAGTCAAAATTAATTTGAATAGGCCTAAAAGTCAATAACAGTTTATAAAAATCAGCTTTCAAGTTTTCTGTACAAAGTTGCTATGCTTATTCCAAGCTGGCGGGCTGCTTCTTTTTTTGAGTCCACTGAATCACCCAGACTTCTGATTCTGTTTGTTATGATTGATTTTTCATAAGATTTTGTAAGGTCAGACAGCTTTAAGTTTTCAGTTTCCTTTTCTTTCCCGATTTTCTTTCTAAGATTATGTGCTCCGATAATGCTGTCTTCCTCGAAAATTACAGCATATTCTATTAAATTTCTCAGTTCCCTAATATTGCCTGGGAAATTGTGTTTCATGAGAATTTTTTCTGCTTCTGGAGTAAATCCTGCAAGGTCCTTGCTGTATGCTTTAGAAAAACGATTCAGGAAAAATCTTGCAAGAATAATTACATCGTAACCCCTGTCCCTTAAGGCAGGGAGATGTATGGGTACAACATTTAACCTGTAATAAAGATCCTCTCTGAACAGATTTTTCTCTGCAAGAGAGTTTAAATTTCTGTGGGTTGCTGATATTATTCTGGGATTTACTTTAATGGGAGAATTTCCTCCAACCCTGACAATTTCCTTTTCCTCAAGAGCACGGTTTAATTTGACCTGCATGAGGAAAGGAAGATCACCTATTTCATCCAAGAAAAGGGTACCATCCTTGCATATTTCAAATTTTCCTGCCTTTCCCGAACTATTTGCTCCGGTAAAGGATCCCTTTTCATATCCGAAAAGCTCACTTTCAATTAAATTTTCAGGAATGGCTCCGCAGTTCACAGCCATGAACACGTCATCTTTTCTCCTGCTGGCTGAATGAATGGCCCTTGCAAACACTTCCTTGCCCGTACCTGTCTCACCCATAATGAGCACCGCTGCATCCATCTGAGCAACCTGAATGGCTTCCCTTCTGGCCTGAAGTATGGCTTCACTTTCACCTACAATTTCTTCAAATGTTACAAGGTCCTTTTTCCTGTTTTCTTCAAGAACAGATTCCTTCATTTTGTCAAAGTCTGAAAGCACAAAGACTATTCCTTCCTGTTCACCCTTAATCACTATGGGATTTGCATTTATTACAAATTCCATTCCCTCAAGAGTCACAGGCCCAACCTGATCATTAAAATGCAGGGATGCAAGCTTTTTATATGCCTTTTCAGTCAAAAGCTCAGTGATGTCAGGCATGGTGTTTGTTTTTACATTCAATTTTTCCTTGATGTAATTGTTGATTGTGATTATTTCCTTGTTGTTGTTAATGATGATAATTCCTTCATTTATGGAATTTATGAGCGTAATAAGCTCAGAGGATCTATACTCAAGCTTGCGTGTTATGTTTTTTTCACTGAGTATTGTGGATATGATCCTGCTTAACTGGCTTTCAAAATTCATGTAGCTCTCCTTGTTTGTAAGGAGATTTTTCTTAGCCAGCTCATCATAAGCACACATACCAAGAACACCTATAATCTCGTTGTTAAATCTCACAGGTATGCAAAATTCAACAAGCTCTCTGCAAATTTCCTTAGAAGCACAGTTGCGGCAGATCTTGTCATCCTTGGGATCCTCTATAAAATACTGCTCACCGGTTATGATGCAATTGTGAAATGCTGAAAAAAGCGGAGCCTTGTTGCCTGAAGCAAACTTTTTTCCTACTGTTGAAACAATTCGGTCAAGCTTCTCATCAACTATAATTATGTCAACATTTGTAACCGCCTTTAGAGCTTCCACTATATGCGTGAGTTCAGATCTGATGCTCATCAATACGCTCATTTAAATCCCTCTATTTTCCAAAATTAAGTTTTTTCTGATAGTTTTTTATGATTGTCCTCACTTCACCAATCATGTACAATGATCCTACAAATGCTGCCACTTCGTCCCCGCCCATATTGTCAATAATATCTATTATGTCCTCAACATTATGTAAAGGCACAGTATCCACATCTGTGTGTTTTTTAATCAGCTCAGCCATTTCATTAGAACTCATTGCCCTGTGGCTGTTTGGAGTAATTGTGTATATTTTCTTGCTTATTGGAAACAAGTAGCTTAAAACTGATTCAGGGTTTTTGTCTTTCAGCATTCCATAAAACAACGTAATTTTTTTGTCTTTAAAATTATGTGACACAGTCCTTGAAAAATATTCTATGCCATTGATGTTATGTGCTCCGTCAAGAATAACCACAGGACTTTCGCATACTACTTCGAACCTTCCTGGGTATTTGCTCCCTTCAAGTCCGGATACAATGCTTTGTTCAGTTATGTTGAACCCTGCCTTTTTTATTACCTCTAAAGCCAAAAGCACTGTTGCTGCATTGAAAACCTGGTGTTCTCCAAGAAAATTTATTTTCAGTTCATTTATATTGAACACATCTTTTTTCATATATTCAAAAACTTGTCCTGTTAAATCACTTTTAATGATCCTTATGTTTTCCGGGTCAGCCAAATAGGTTTTCGAATTTTTCTTTCTAGCTTCTTCAACTATTACATCCACTATTTCATCCTGCTGAGGATATATGACAACATTTGAATTTTCCTTAATAATTCCTGCCTTTTCCCATGCAATTTCCCCGAGAGTATTTCCCAGAAATTCTGTATGATCAAGGCTAATAGATGTAATCACTGAAACAACGCTGTCTTTTATAACATTGCTTGCATCATGTCTTCCGCCCATTCCTACTTCCAGCACCAAGACATCTATGTTCTGCTCCTGAAAATACTTAAACCCTATTGCAGTAACAACTTCAAATTCTGTAAATTCTCCGAATCCTTCCTCGTGCATTATATCTATTTTTTCTTTTACAACCTGCGTTATTCTTACAAGTGATTCTTTGTCAATAGGGACTTTATTTATTTGAATGCGTTCTGTAAAGTCTTCAAGATGAGGGCTTATAAATAAGCCGGTTTTGTAACCTGATGCAACAAGAACATCATGTATCATGTTGCAGGTTGAACCCTTTCCATTGGTGCCTGCAACGTGTATAATTTTATAACTGTCCTGGGGATTTCCAAGAAGTTCAGCCAGACGCAATCCTCTTTCAAGTCCCAGCTTTGTACCGTTGTTGTGCACTGCTCTTATATAGCTTATTGCTTGTTCGTAATTCAAAAATTCCACCCCCTTTAATATTTTATATATATTATAATATAAAAAATGCTCTTATACAAAATTTAAATTAATATAATTTAAATATTTTTTAAAATATTTAAATTGTGTTTGTTTTGCTGTCGATAAACAAAGATGAAAATTATCATTATTGATAATCAGTTTTCAAAATTAATAAATTTAAAATTTGCTTAAAAAACAGCACTGTTTTTAACCAAGCATTAACCTCGTATCATTTTTGAGAATTTTCTACAATCTTATGCACAATCTATCTAGTACTTTTGCTGATTTTTAATAATTCAAAAATTGGTATGAATTTTGCAACTTAACAGTAAGGAGGTAGTGCTATGGATAAAAGTTTACTTATTAACATATTAAAAAATCAGGTTACACCTGCTCTGGGGTGTACAGAACCAGGCGCAGTGGCATATGCTGTTGCAAGAGCAAAGGAAATTTTAGGCACCGAAGTAAGCAAGCTTACTATTGAGGTTGACAAAAATATATTAAAAAATGGAATGAGTGTAGGAATACCCGGAACCAACGAGCACGGAATAGTCTTTGCAGCGGCATTGTCACTGGTAATAGGAAAATCGGAATATGTGCTTGAGGTTTTAAAGGACGTTGACGATAAAAGCATAAACAAGGCTTTGGAAATAGTAAAAAAAGACATTATAAAGCTTAATCTTAATGAAAACATAAGCGGGCTTTACATAAGGGTGGATGCCGAAGGAAACGTTGAAAAATCAACGGTCATCATCAAAAACGCACACAGCCGAATTGTCTTTGAGAGTAAAAACAACAATGTTCTGTTTGACAACACTGCCCCTGTGGGTATACAATCAACAAATAAACAAAATTCCGGCAATGAGATAAAGTATGAAATTAAAAATTATTCCATTGATGATTTGATTCTTTTTGCTGGTGAATGTCCAATTGAAGAACTGGATTTCATAAAAACCGGCATAGAAATGAACATGAGAATTGCAAATGTGGGTTTGACTGAAAACACCGGTGTTGGCATGGGAGATTATTTTTACAAAAATGCAACTGACGTATTTTCCATGGCCAAAGCATACACTGCTGCAGCTTCTGAAGCAAGAATGTCCGGATATCCCCTGCCCGTTATGAGCAGCGCAGGTTCCGGCAATCATGGACTTGTTGCAATAATACCGATCGCATTTATAGGAAACAAAAAAAATCTTCCTGAGGAAAAAATTATCCGTGCCGTAGCACTCAGTCATCTTGTTACAATATTTGTAAAAGTCCATCTTGGAGCATTGTCTCCCGTGTGCGGCTGCGGTGTTGCAGCAGGAGTTGGCTGTGCTGCAGGTCTTACATTTCTTTTGGATGGAAGCAGCAAACAAATAAAGTCATCCATAAACAACATGGTGGCAGGAATTTCAGGAATGCTCTGCGACGGAGCCAAGCTTGGCTGCTCGTACAAGCTGTCCATTTCTGTTGATGCAGCTGTTGACGCTTCTGAAATGGCCCTTAAAAACATATTTATTCCCGATGACAACGGCATATTGGGTGATACGCCGGAAAAAACAATAATGAATCTCGCTCATGTATCGAACATCGGCATGAAAAATACAGATGGAGTAATATTAGAAGTTATGCTTAACAAATGTTAGCATAATATATAGTAAATACATTTCCCGGGCTCACAGCCCGGGTTACTTTATAAATGAGAGGTGCAAAATGGATATTAAAAATTTAGCTGAGAAATACAGCGACTACATAATTGAGCGCAGGAGATTTTTCCATTCAATTCCGGAACTCAGTTTTGAAGAAGTGAAAACAACAGAAGAAATTAAACAAAACCTGGAATCTATGGGCATTGAAGTCGAAACCTTCCCTGACTACAACGGACTGGTTGGAACAATACGCGGCTCACAGCCCGGAAAGACTGTAATGCTCAGGGCTGACATAGATGCCCTTCCTGTAGAGGAACACACGGGTCTTAGCTATGCCTCCACAAACGGCAACATGCATGCATGCGGACATGATGCTCACATTTCAATGCTTTTAGGTGCATCAAAAATATTATGTTCTATGAAAGAAGAAATTAAAGGAACTGTTAAACTATTGTTCCAGTCTGCGGAAGAATCATGCTACGGAGCAAAATACTACGTTGAGAACGGAGTTCTTGATGGTGTTGATGCCATATTTGGAATGCACATCTGGGGAACGCTTGATGCTCCGTACTTCAACCTTGAAGCAGGCAACAGAATGGCTTCAGTTGACAATTTTAAAATAACAGTTGAAGGTGTATCATCTCACGGCTCAGCTCCTCACCTTGGAAAAGATGCTGTAATTGCTGCATCATCAATAATCATGAACATTCAGACAATAGTGAGCAGAATAAACAATCCTTTAAATCCTCTTGTTGTTTCCATAGGAACAATAAAAGGCGGGAAGAGGTTTAACATTATAGCTAACCATGTAGAAATGGAAGGAACCATAAGGACCCATTCCAGAGAAGTCAGAGCTGAAATTGAAGGGCATTTAAGAAACATAGTTGAAAATACAGCAAAAGCTCTCGGCTGCAATGCTCAGCTTGACTATACATACTATGCTGCTCCCGTAATCAATGAACATGACCACATAAACAACATAGTACGAAATGCGGCAGTGAAGCTTTATGGTAAAGAAAGCCTCACACCAATGCCAAAACTCATGGGCTCCGAAGACTTTTCATACCTTGCTGAAAATGTTCCTGGTTTTTACGGATTCATAGGTACAAGAAATGCAGACAAAGGTTATATTTATACAAATCACAACGATAAATTCACTGTGGATGAGAGTGTACTTCACAGAGGAGCTGCTCTGTACGCACAGTTTGCATATGATTTTCTTGAAGAAAAATCAAAATAGTATTGGAGGCATTATGACTATTAAAGATCTAGCTAAAAAATATGAAAATTACATAATAGAACAACGACGTTTTTTGCACGGGATACCTGAACTCAGCCTTAATGAAATAAACACCACAAAAAAATTAGTGGAAGAGCTGGAGAAAATGGGTATAGAAACCATACACTTTCCTGATTACAACGGATGCATAGGAATAATCAGAGGCGGAAAACCAGGGAAGACAATCATGCTAAGGGCAGATATAGATGCTCTGCCGGTTGTTGAAAAGACAGGTCTTTCATTTGCTTCAACCAACGGCAACATGCATGCATGCGGACATGACACCCACATGGCTGTACAGCTTGGAGCAGCAAAGATTCTAAACGACATCAGACATGAACTGCCGGGAACAGTGAAACTACTTTTCCAGTCAGGAGAAGAAGCAGGAATTGGTTCACATTATTATGTTGAAAATGGATACCTTGACGATGTTGATGCAGTATACGGCGCACATGTGTGGTCCGGAATAGAAGCAGGAAAATTCAATCTGGAACCAGGTGAAAGAATGGCTTCCTGCGACACATTTAAAATCATTGTAGAAGGCGTGTCATCACACGGTTCAGCACCAAACCTAGGCAATGATGCCCTTTATGCTGCTGCCTCCATAGTAATGAACATACAGTCATTTATGAGCAGAAGAAACAACCCTCTTGAGGCTGCTGTAGTTACTGTGGGAACCATAAACGGAGGGCAAAGGTTCAACATAGTAGCCAATGAAGTGGAGATGGAGGGAACGACAAGGGCATTTAACAAAAAAGTCAGAAACTCCATAGAAGGTGAACTCAGAAAAATAATAGAAAACACTGCAGAAGCTCTTGGGGTTAAGGCAACTCTGGAATACAACTACCTCACTCATCCAATAACAAATGAAGATGAACTCCTTAACAAAATAGCACACAATGCTGCAGTTAAACTTTTCGGAGAAGATTCACTTGTATCAATGGAAAAGGTAATGGGAGCAGAGGATTACTGCCACCTTGTGGCCGACAGACCAGGCTTCTTTGGATTCTTCGGGTGCTACAATGAAAAAATCGGAGCCGTGCACAACAACCACAGCGAATATTTTCTGGTTGATGAAAGCACATTATACATGGGGGCAGCCCTGGCAGCTCAATTTGCATACGACTACCTTACAGAAAAATAAATTTTTACGCTGAAGTTATTTTCAGCGTTTTTTCTTTACACAATTGCTTTTTTAAAATATACTTAAATGAGATTAATCTAACGAGGTGAAACATGAAAAGAAAAATATGTTTGTTTTTGGCTGCAGCCATGATGATTTTCTCTATGAACTCAGCAGCCTATGCAACGGAACTGGACAAGGAGAAATTTGAACAGGACGTTGATTTTATGGAAAAGGTAATATATTTTGTACTTGATAATTATCAGTATGAAGTTTCCCAGGAAGACGTGATGAACGGACTTTATGACGGTTTCTTTGGAGTACTTGATGATTACAGCGTATACTACACTCCCAAGGAATACCAGGCAATGCTTGAAGACACTGCAGGTGAATTTTCAGGCATAGGAGTTCAGATCATAGATGTTGACGGTAATGTTGTTGTATTGACTCCTCTTCCAGGCTCACCTGCCATTGAAGCAGGAATCAAAGCAGGAGATATCATAAAGTATGTGGACGGAAAAGACATTACAGGTCTCACTGTAAATGAAGCTTCCATGATAATCCGCGGACAGGAAGGGACAAAAGTTAAAATCGGCGTTGTACGAGACGGAAAAGACATAAATTTTGAACTTACAAGAAGAACAATTGTTACAAGCTCTGTGGAAGGAAACATTATGGATAACAACATAGGATACCTAAAGGTTACAGAGTTTTCAGATAACACTGTAAAATATGTAAAAGAAGAGCTTGCAGAATTTGACAAAAACAATGTAGAAAAAATAGTAATAGACATGAGAAACAACGGAGGCGGAACTCTTGATGCAGCAGTTGACATGCTCAACCTCTTTGTTACGGAAGGCGATGTTGTTTATGTGGACTATGCAACCGGAAAAGAGGATGTTTATACAAGCGATTTGAAAGAGCAAAAATATGAAATTGCAGTGCTCATCAATGAAGGAAGTGCCAGCGCCACTGAAATTTTTGCAGGGGCTGTAAAGTATAAAAAAGAAGGAACAATTGTAGGAACACAGTCCTTTGGCAAAGGCATAGTGCAGACGCTCTACCCTCTTATAAACGGCAGCGGTGTTAAATTTACAACTGCGGAATATTTTTCAGTTGACAGAACACCCGTACATAAAATAGGAATAACACCTGACATAGTAGTAGAAAACGAAACTATGGATTTATCACGTTTTCCTGCATTCAGCAATACAAACAAGCCGGTCATGGGCTCCGTGAGCCTGGATGTTCTTGCTGCAGAAATGATTCTTGATACTCTTGGATATGATGTTCCTGATCCTGATGGAGTTTATGACCAATCATCATTTAACCAGATGATAAAATACCAGGAAGACAATTCCTTGTACCCATACGGCACCATAGATTTTGCAACTCAAAAATCTTTGTACAGCTCACTTTTAGACCATGCTAAAAACAGCGTAGTTGATAAACAGCTCCAGACTGCTGTGGATGTACTCACAAAATAATATATTAATCACTGCATAAAAATACAAATTCAAGCCACGGTTTAACATTGTCGGCTTGAATTTTTTTTAGAAAATTTTTATAAAAATTTTTCTAAAAAGACTATTGACAAACATTTTTTTCTCTGTTACAATTCATAAAAATTAATCAACAAAAGCTGTGACGGAGAAAAAACTTTTCAATATGACAAGTTACAGAGAGTCGGCGTACGCTGAAAGCCGATACTGTCAAGAAAACACACTCGCTCCAGAGCTGATCGTCTGAAAACAGTAGGATGATACGTTGCCCCGTTAAAGGCTAAGATTTGTCAGAATCTGAATCGAGTGGTTTAGTGTATTTTTTTATACATAAACAATATGGGTGGTACCGCGGATATATCCGTCCCTGAGAGCTAATGCTTTCATGGACGGATTTTTTATTTCCATCGGAAGCCAGATTCTGCAATTACAAACAAACATTACAGGAGGTTTCAAATGGAAAGAATAGTAAAAATTTTCGACACAACATTAAGAGACGGAGAGCAGTCACCTGGCTGCAGCATGAACCTGAAGGAAAAAATCGAGATGGCCACTCAGCTTGAACGTATGAATGTTGACATTATTGAAGCAGGATTTGCTGCAGCTTCACCGGGAGACCTGATGGCAATTCAGGAAATTTCTAAACACATAAAAAATTGTACCATTGCCAGTCTTGCACGTTCTAACAAAGATGACATCGACAAAGCATGGGAAAGTTTGAAATATGCTGTTCGTCCGCGCATACACGTCTTCATTGCAACGTCACCAATACACATGGAATACAAGCTTAACATGACACCGGAGCAGGTTGTTAAGACTACTGAGGAATTGGTTTCTTATGCAAAATCTAAATGCAGCGACATTGAATTTTCATGCGAAGATGCTACAAGAAGCGACGTTGATTTCATCGCAAGAGTCATTGATACAGCTATCAAGGCAGGAGCAACAACAATAAACATTCCTGATACTGTGGGATACACAACACCTGATGAATATTACAACTTCATAGTTTCAATCACTGAAAAATGCCCGGCAATAAAGACAGTTGACATTTCTGTCCACTGCCACAATGATTTGGGCATGGGAGTTGCAAACACACTGGCGGCCATAAAAGCAGGAGCCACTCAAATCGAATGCACAGTAAACGGAATAGGAGAAAGGGCTGGGAATGCAGCACTTGAGGAAATAGTCATGGCTATAAAGACAAGAAAAGACTATTTCAAAGCTGACACAAGAATAGACACAAAGCAGATAATGAGAAGCAGCAACCTGTTAACAAGAATAACCGGCATCAAGGTACAGCCCAACAAGGCAATTGTAGGAAACAATGCATTTTCTCACGAGTCAGGCATTCACCAGCATGGAGTTTTGAAAAACAAACAGACTTATGAAATAATGACTCCTGAATCTGTGGGGCTTGACAAAAACAAGCTTGTTCTTGGGAAACACTCCGGAAGGCACGCATTCAGGGACAAATTGGAACAATTGGGTTACAAGCTGACAAACGAAGAACTGGATGAAGCATTCAAAAAGTTCAAGGCACTGGCAGACAAAAAGAAAGATGTATTCGACAAGGACATCGAAGCATTGGTTTCAAGACAAAAAATTGATGTTCCAAGAACATACGAGCTTCACAATTATGTAATTAACACCGGCAACGTTATAACACCTACAGCAACAGTTTCAATCAAAAAAGACAAAATGATCAGAGAAGAAGTTGCAACAGGCGATGGTCCCATATACGCTTCATTTAAAGCCATAGAAAAAATATTGGGCAGGGACTACCGGCTTGATGATTTCTCAATCAATTCAATCACAGAAGGCGAAGATGCACTGGGAGACGTTATGGTAAGATTGAGCGACAACGGTGAGAAGTTCGTTGGAAGAGGAATGAGCACCGATATTATTGAAGCCAGCATTACCGCTTATATAAATGCAATAAACAAAATGATATATGAAAAACAAAATATTGTACAATGAGGAGATTATCATGGGTATGACAATGACACAAAAAATCCTGGCAGCACATGCAGGATTGAATGAAGTAAAAGCAGGACAATTTATTGAAATGAACCTTGATCTGGTACTTGGCAATGACATAACAGCCCCTGTAGCCATTAAGGAATTCAAAAAAATGGGGGCAGAAAAAATATATCACAAAGACAAGGTAGTCATTGTTCTTGACCACTTTGTTCCAAATAAGGATATAAAATCAGCACAGCAGTGCAAAATATCAAGAGAATTCGCCAAGGAACAGGAAATCACGAATTTCTTTGATGTGGGACAAATGGGAATCGAGCACGCTCTTATTCCTGAAAAGGGACTCATTGTTGCAGGCGAAACATGCATTGGAGCAGATTCTCACACATGCACTTACGGCGCCCTGGGAGCTTTTTCAACAGGCATTGGTTCCACAGACATGGCCGCCGGAATGGCAACAGGTCAGGTGTGGCTTAAAGTTCCTTCAGCAATAAAGTTTAACCTCACAGGAAAGCCAAACAGATGGATAAGCGGCAAAGACGTCATTCTCTACATCATTGGAAAAATCGGAGTTGACGGAGCTTTGTACAAATCAATGGAATTCACAGGAGACGGTGTAAAGGAACTTTCAATGGATGACCGCTTTTCAATTGCTAACATGGCCATTGAAGCAGGCGGAAAAAACGGAATTTTCCCTGTAGATGAAAAGACCATTGAATACATGAAAGAACATTCAGTTAAAAATTATACTATCTTTGAAGCTGACGAGGATGCAGAATATGACCAGGTAATAGACATTGACTTAAGCACGTTGAAATCAACGGTATCATTCCCCCACCTTCCCGAAAACACAAGAAGCATCGATAATGTGGGCGAAGTTAAAATTCATCAGGCAGTTATCGGCTCATGCACAAACGGCCGCATAGAAGACATGAGAGTTGCAGCAGAAATATTAAAAGGCCGCAAGGTTCATCCGGATGTAAGAACAATAATCATTCCTGCAACACAATCTATTTACAAACAGTGCATCACTGAAGGGCTGGCTGAAATATTCATCGATGCGGGAGCAGCCATAAGCACACCTACCTGCGGACCATGCCTGGGAGGCTACATGGGAATATTGGCAGACGGAGAAAGAAGTATTTCCACAACAAACAGAAACTTTGTAGGCCGCATGGGCCACACAGGTTCAGAAGTGTACCTGGCAAGCCCGGCAGTGGCAGCCGCTTCTGCCATAGCAGGAAAAATTGCTGATCCAAGCGACATAGTTAAATAATTAAAATACCGGAGGAATAAAAATGATTGTACAAGGAAAAGTTTTCAAATACGGCAATGACATAGATACAGATGTAATCATACCTGCAAGATACCTGAATGTAACAGACCCCAAGGACTTGGCATCACACTGCATGGAAGACATAGACAAGAATTTCATCAATGAAGTCAAAGACGGAGATATCATGGTGGCACTGAAAAACTTTGGCTGCGGCTCATCAAGAGAACATGCTCCCATAGCCATAAAAGCAGCAGGCATATCATGCGTCATTGCTAAAAGCTACGCCCGAATTTTTTATAGAAATGCTTTTAACATCGGTCTTCCAATACTTGAATGTGAAGAAGCAGCAGACAAAATACAAGCTGGCGACGAAGTGAACGTAGATTTCAAAAACGGCACTATAAAGAACATAACAAAAAATGAAACTTATCAGGCAGAGCCGTTCCCGGAATTCATCGAGCAGATAATCAATGCAGACGGACTTGTAAATTACGTAAAAAACAAAATCCAAAAATGAAGAATTAATTTAGGTTGATGACAAGTTATTTAAATTAATTAACATCGGTAATTGTCGATGAATTTGAAATCACATTTTGTAGGGGAGGACTACTGTCCTCCCGAAAAAAATATTGAAATAGCAAAACGGGCGGATACAAGATCCGCCCCTACGTACTGGTTAATCTGGCATTAAGCGGTGAATCCGGATTTCAATGCGTAGGGGAGAGCCTTGTGCTCTCCCGCATTAATAACCTCGGGCGGATACAAGATCCGCCCCTACAATATGTAGAAATTAATAGCGGAGGGTTCAATGAATTATAAAATAGCAGTTATAAAAGGCGACGGAATCGGCCCTGAAATAGTTGATGAAGCCGTCAAGGTTTTAAATAAAGTAGGAGAAGTATACGGTCACACATTTGAATACACAGAGGCTCTTGCAGGAGGCGCTGCCATAGACAAGACCGGAGTTCCTCTTCCGGAGGAAACATTGGAAGTCTGCAGAAAAAGCCATGCTCTTTTGTTCGGAGCAGTTGGCGGACCTAAATGGGACAGCCTGCCAAGTGAAATAAGACCTGAAAAGGGACTTCTTTCATTAAGAAAGGAACTCAACTTATACACAAATATCAGACCTGCCATAATGTTCGATGAATTGAAGGACACATGCCCCTTAAGACCGGACATTGTTGAAGGAGGTTTAGATGTTGTAATACTGAGAGAGCTTACAGGAGGTATTTATTTCGGAAAGAAATTTACCGAAGGAGATTATGCCTGTGACTGCATGGAATACTCCAAGTATGAAATTGAAAGGATTGCCCATCAGGCATTTAAAATTGCCCAAACAAGAGACAAGAGAGTAACAAGCGTGGATAAATCAAATGTGCTTGAAACTTCAAGGCTGTGGAGAAAGACTGTTGAAGAAACAGCAAAAAAATATCCGGACGTAAAATTAAACCACATGTATGTTGACAATGCCGCAATGCAGCTTGTAACAAACCCCAAACAATTTGACGTCATAGTAACTGAAAACATGTTTGGAGACATTCTTTCTGACGAAGCAAGCATGATTACCGGTTCAATAGGAATGCTTCCATCTGCTTCATTAGGTGACAACAACTTTGGAATGTATGAACCTATTCATGGTTCAGCGCCTGACATTGCCGGTCAGGGAAAGGCAAACCCCATTGCAACAATTATTTCCGTATCAATGATGCTCAAATATACCCTGGGATTGCCAAAAGAGGCACAGTCAATAGAAGATGCTGTAAAAAAATCATTGAAAGATGGTTACAGAACCATGGACATTGCTAAGAAAGGCGAAAAGGCCATCAGCACACAGGAGATGGGAAAAATAATAACAGAAAACATCAAGTAAAAAAACAGAGGACCGTGAACTTGAATTCACATTTTGTAGGGGAGAACCTCGTGTTCTCCCGCAAAAAAGATGTTATTGAATCAACAGCACTGGCGGACACAAGATCCGCCCCTACCATATGTAGAAATTAGGTTTGTCAATAGTCTGAGGACCGTAAGGTCCTCATGTTTATGTGCTGCTTAGAGATGCCTGTTCATTAATGGCCGAAGAAAATCTGTTGTTCATGTCTGCTGCCAGAAGTATTCCTTCACATATGACTTCAGCCATTTCATAAATTAAGGAAAGCCTTGTATCCTGAACCAGGTCATGAAATTCCTTGTCGCTTGAATCAACAACCCCTATTATTGAAACATCCCCTATTTCCGGAAGCAGCTTCCCAATTCCCTTTCCGGGAGTTATGGAACCTTCCCGCACCTCTATTATTCCTTGGTTTTTTTTATTGCTTAAGCATGCATCAATCGCTATGATGCTATCATAATTTTTCTTTTTTAATGTTTTTATGTAATCGTTGATATTTATTGCATGGACAGGTTTTTCCAGCGTACCGTAAATATCGCCGCAAAAATTTTCTTTCATAAGCAATGTTCCGGTTAACGGACCCAGGCTGTCAATTATACATTTATCTGTTCCGATACATACCAAAGCAAAATTGTTTTTCATATGTTCAGCCAGATAATTTCCGATTTTTATGGCTGCAAAGCTGTTTTTGTAATGCACTTCCAATGGATTCAAAGGAAACACCCCCTATGCATTAGTATATACAGCCAGGGGGTGCTTTATGTGCAGCATTTATTCAATTTTATTTTTAATCGCGATAGTACCTGTCATAATCGTTGTATCCGTCTTGTGCGTTAAAATCATTTAAATTAAAATCGCCTGAAGTTGCCGTTCCGTTGTCCAGCGAAATTTTTCTGAGAGCCACATAAAGCTGTGCACATGTTGCATCGTAATAAGGATTCACGAAAAGCATTCCTATGACCAGCGCCAATAATCCCAGAAGATACCATCCCAAAAATGATATATCAAGTACAAAAGCTTCAAATTTGTTTCCATCCATCATTTTTCTGCTCAGGGTAATTGCCTCATTTGCCCCTATGTTTGGATTGTCTCCCAGTATGTACGGAACCATCCTGTACGAATATGCTTTTATTATGCCCGGAATAACAAAAAGCAGCGTCCACAAGATGTTGTAGACATTCATAAGAAACATTGTTGATACAATTCCCTTGTAATTCATGCTGTCAAAAGAAAACCCGTAACATCCCTTTGTATTTTTGTACTGTGAAAGCTTTACAAAATACCTCCTTGAACCAACTTCCAGCGAATATCCAACTAAGACCCTGAATACTAAAAGAAGAGTTACTACAACTAAAAAAATCATATAATATTCCGGATGACGTGCTAAATATTCCCCTGTATCTTCGCCTCTTGAACTTCCTCCTCTGCCTGTTACCAGCATCAAAACCAAGCTTACTAAAAAAGCATTCCAGTAGTTGTTTTTAAGAGACGCCTTTGCTAATGATTTAAGCTCTACCCTATCCCACATATTACCTCCTATTATAAACAGCTATTTAGCTGCAAATATTTGAACCAATAGCTTCATATATTTTCTCATTCCTTCACGCAAATTGTAGCTGCCATCATGGGATGCCCAGTCATAACACAGTCCCCTTGCGGCAATAAAAAGATATTCCGTTATTCCTTCAGGACCATAGTCTTTAATGATCTCCCCAGACTCCTGACCTTTTTTGATTGTGTCAATAAGAACTGCCTGCATATTTCTGCCCTTGGAAATGTATAGTTTATTTGCCGAAGCAAAAAGCTGCTTTGTTGTTTCAACACCTGTTATTTCATTGTACCTGGCATAATATTCAAAAAAATCAATTATATTTTCAACAGTGCTTTTTCCGCTGACATTAGGTCTTACTGTTTCTTCGAAATACACATCTCCCCTCTTGTATATTTCAATTAAAATATCATCCTTGGATTTGAAATAATTGTAGAAGGAACCAACAGACACACCAGCCTTGGTGCATATGTCGTCAATTTTCATGTTGTTGAATCCTTTTTGTTCCATGAGTTTTATTGCAGTCTTGTAAATTTTGTTTTTTGTAGCCTCAGCCTGAATTTTTCTGCTGTTTATTTTCTCTGCAGCCATTTCAGTCTCCTTACATTATATTTAAAGTATCATTTGAATTATAACAAATTAATTATGCAATTACTATTGAAATCATAAAATATTCAAATATTTTTTAATAATACTAAATTTATTCTTCCCTGAAAAATTATTGTCTTTATTTTGTTGACACCGGTGTTCAAAGACAATATAATGATTTCATTACATCAAGAAGGTGAAAATGTGGAAAATTATATTAAAAGAACTGCCAAAGTAATGTTTGGACTTGTACTATACTCAGTTGGTCTTTTGTTCAGCATCAATGCAAACATAGGACTTGCTCCATGGGATGCTTTCGGAATCGGAGTATCGAACTTAACTGGAATTTCATATGGAAATGTCAGCATATTGACCGGTATTATAATATTGTTTTCGGTTGTGCTTCTAAAGGAAAAAATAGGCATTGGGACAGTCTTGAACACCGTCCTCATAGGTATATTTGTTGATATTCTTCTTTCATTGAATATATTGCCTAAGATGACAAACTTTTTTGCCGGCTTGTTGGTTATGGTCATAGGTCAAGTAATAGTAAGCTTTGCCAGCTATTTTTACATAAGCCCCGGCATGGGATGCGGACCAAGAGACACACTCATGGTTGCTCTGGGCAAGAGGTTTCCCACTGTTCCAATCGGAGCAATCCGCGGACTCATTGAAGGCACAGTGCTTATCATAGGCTTCCTTCTTGGAGCAAAGGTCGGAATAGGAACTGTAATTGCAGTTTTCGGAATAAGCTTCATAATGCAGACAACATTCAAATACCTTAAGTTTGACATAAAGGCTGTTGTACACGAAAGCCTTTTCGATTCATTGAAAAATTTCAAGGTTATATTTGCAAAATCATAAATAAAAAGCTATGTTTCCATAGCTTAGACTATTGACAAAACTAATTTTCAAAAGTTGTAGGGGCGGATCTTGTAGAGGCCACTGAAAAACTATACATTTATTCACTGTCATTCTGAGGCGTAGCCGAAGAATCTCATGTTTTCAACAAAGATGAGATCCTTCACTGTCGTTCAGGATGACAGGAAAGACTTTTTCAGTGACGTCATCTTGTATCCGCCCGTATTATTAAATAATTTTGTTATCTTCGGGAGGACAGTAGTCCTCCCCTACATTTTCCCTTGTCGACTTTCTTGCCAAATATCTTTGTTTTCCTTCTTCAAAAAGTTTTTCTTCTTCTTCGTTCACAAGCTTCAATGGCGGTACAGCAACAGGTTTCCCATTTTTATCCAGGGCAACAAATGTAAAATAACCTGTCAATGCAACCTTGGGAGGTTCATCAAACCTCAGGTCCTCCACCATAACCGTTGCCAGAACCTCAATGGAACTTATTCCAACGAATGTAACCTGGCATATACACTTAACATAATTACCTATATGTATGGGAAGATGAAATTCCAGACTATCTACTCGCGCAGTAACAACGCTTGACCTGCAATGTCTCATTGCAGCTATACCTGATGCGTTGTCCATCATTTTCATTATTTCGCCGCCGTGGACATTTCCTGCTATGTTGGCATGCTCCGGCTGCATGAGACTTCCCATTATTATTTTAGATTGTTCTACTGTCTTGGCTTCTATTTAATACACCTCTTTCATTGGATGATTATATCAAATTGCATTAAACATTTCTACATTTTTATATTGCTCATACCAAAGTGAGAATTTCTCTTATGTCCTTGATTTTTGCAGAAGCCATGTCACCTTCTTTTTCTTCTCCGTAACCATACTGGCAGTAAACAGAATATATTTCGTTTTTCACCCCTGCTTCGATATCATGAAATCTGTCACCCACAATTACCTGATTCATAGGATAATTGTTTTTAATGATTTTTAAAACCTCATGTTTGGGAATGAAATCATACATTTCAGAACAAATGAAATCATCAAAATAACCATCGAGATTGAATGCAGCAACAGCTGCTTCCATGTACCTTACACTGCAGTTGCTTAAAAATACAAGCTTTAAACCTCTTTTTTTAAGTGATTGGAGTACTTCTGCTGCATTGTCATAAAGACAGCCATTTCCTGAAAGCAGCTGATTATGCATTTCTCTACCGATTATTGCTCCGGCTCTGTCTTTAAATGTTTCATCCAGATCTTTCATGAAATCGTCCCACATCTCAATCCTGGTGTACCCAAGCCATCTGGAAATTTCATCATCCTTCCACTCTCTTGATTCTGCTTTTTTATTTTCTACAAGAAAATCATAGGCCATTCTGAAAGCAGGCGAGTAAATTTTGATGCTGTTGTTAAGTGTTCCGTCAAAATCAAAATATATTGTTTTGACACCCGGAAACTTCATTTTACTTCTCAAGCTCATCAAAGAGATTTACCATTTCAATTGCTGTGCAGGCAGCATCATAACCCTTGTTTCCTGCCTTTGTTCCTGCTCTTTCAATAGCCTGTTCAATTGTGTCTGTAGTGAGCACTCCAAAGACTACCGGAAGTCCGGTTTCCAGAGAAACGTTGGCTATTCCTTTTGACACTTCGCTTGAAACAAAGTCAAAATGAGGAGTAGATCCTTTTATTACTGCCCCAAGGCATATAACGGCGCTGTACTTGCCGGACTGTGCCATTTTTTTTGCAGCCAGAGGTATTTCAAAAGCTCCCGGAACCCAGGCAACTTCAATTTCTTCTTCATTTACACCGTGTCTTTTCAGAGCATCCAGTGCTCCGGCCAAAAGCTTTCCTCCAATAAATTCGTTGAATCTTCCTACCACTATACCGTATTTCTTATTGTTTGATGTTAATCTTCCTTCATATATTCTCATGTTCATCCTCCTATTAAAATTGTAAATCGTGACCCATTTTTTCTTTTTTTGTTTTTAAATAAAATTCATTTTTTTCGTTGCTTTCCACCTGAATATTTTCCTTGCCTACAACTTCAATTCCAAAGCCTGACAGACCTATAATCTTTTGAGGATTGTTTGTCATGAGCCTTATTTTTCTGATTCCAAGAGCATATAATATCTGCGCCCCAATTCCGTAATCTCTTAAATCTTCCTCGAATCCAAGAGCAAGGTTTGCTTCCACAGTGTCCATTCCCTGGTCCTGCAGTGAATATGCCCTGATTTTGTTGATGAGGCCTATTCCTCTTCCTTCCTGCCTCATGTATAAAAGAACTCCTCTTCCTTCTTCCTCAATGCGCATCAATGCTTCATGCATCTGATCACCGCAGTCGCACCTTAAGGAACCGAAAGCATCTCCCGTGAGGCATTCCGAGTGAACCCTCACAAGCACAGGTTCCTCTGTCTCTACATCGCCTTTAACAAGAGCCACATGATGCTCTCCTGTGATTTTATTGATGAATCCTATCATTTTAAAATCACCGAATTTTGTAGGCATGCTTGCTTCAGCAACTTTTTCCACAAGCACTTCCTTTTTGCGCCTGTACTCAACAAGGTCCTTAATTGTAATAAGCTTCAAGTCAAACTTCTCTGCATATTTTTCAAGGTCCGGAACCCTTGCCATGGTACCGTCTTCATTCATTATTTCGCAGATTACTCCTGCAGGATATAGACCGGCCAGTCTTGCCAGGTCAACAGATGCTTCCGTATGTCCTGTTCGCACCAGCACTCCGCCGTCTTTTGCAACCAGAGGAAAAATATGTCCCGGTCTGTTGAACTCTGAAGGCTTTGCATCCTTTTCAAGCATGTGCTGTATAGTCTGTGCCCTTTCATGAGCTGATATTCCTGTTGTAGATCTGTTTGAATCAACAGAAACAGTGAATGCCGTTTCCTTTGGGTCCGTATTGTTTGTAACCATACTCTTTATGTTGAGTTCATCAAGCCTTTCCTTGAGCATTGGAAGGCATATGAGACCTCTTCCATACTTCGCCATGAAATTGATGTGCTCCGGCTTTACCTTTTCTGCAGCCATGAGCAAATCGCCTTCATTTTCTCTGTCCTCGTCATCAATTACTATTACCATGTTTCCTCTTTTGAGTTCCTGAATTGCTTCTTCAATCGTATTAAACATATTTCCTCCTATAAAAAACCATTGTCAGCTAAAAATTTCATATCTATTTTGCTTGTTTCCTGTTTTTCATCACTTTTGAAAGTAAGAAATCTTTCAATGTATTTTCCCACAATGTCACATTCAAGATTCACTTCATCCCCTATTCTTTTCTTAAGCAAGACTGTTTCTTCCTTTGTAACAGGTATGAGAGACACCCTGAATGAATTATTGTCTGTATCAACAACCGTAAGGCTCGTTCCGTCAATTGCAACAGAACCCTTTGGTATTATGTACTTAATTACATTGCTTGTAGTTTCAACCGTGAGCCAGGTTGCGTTGTCTTCATCCTTATATTCCTTTATGGTTCCTGTTCCGTCTATGTGCCCGGAAACTATGTGGCCTCCAAGTCTGTCACTCACTTTAAGTGCCCTTTCAAGATTGACAGGACTGCCTTTCTTAAGTTTGCCAAGGTTTGTCTTTCGCATGGTTTCAGGCATTACATCAACAGTAAATGAACTGTTTGTAAAACTTGCTACTGTCAGACATACGCCGTTTGTGCTTATGCTGTCCCCAAGCCTAACATTTTCAAGAACTTTTTTAGCCTTAATGGTTAGCTTCATGGACTTTCCTCCATTTTCAGCACCTTCCATTGTACCTACTTCTTCAATCAATCCCGTAAACATATTAACTATCCTTTCTAACATAAGCTTCAATCATTATGTCATCATCAAAATGGCTTATTTTTATATTCTTAAGACTCACTGCATCCTTAAGATGTTCAAACCCTTTTCCTCCAACCGGCGTCTTTGCTTCATCTCCTCCTATTATTTTAGGAGCAATGAAAGCCACTACCTTGTCTGCAAGTTTCCTTTCAATTATGGAAAAATTAAGAGTTGAGCCTCCTTCAACCAGTACACTGTCAATACCTTCGCTGCCCAGCCAGTCAAACAAATATGATAAATCAACTTTTGAATCGAATTCCGGAGTAATTACAACCTGGACGTTGTTAAACCCTTTCAATAGTTCTATTTTTTGTTTGTCGGCTCTGTCAGTTGTGGCAATGATAGTTTTTTTGTCTGAATCAATACTAAGCACTTTTGAATCAGGCGGTATTCTCAAACTAGAGTCAACAATTATTCTTGTTGCATCCGTTCCTCCGTTTTTAAGCCTTGTAGTAAGAGATGGATCATCTTTTATTATGGTGTTTACACCAACCATTATTCCTGAAACCCGATTTCTTAATTCATGCACATAATGTCTTGATTTTTCGTTAGTTATCCACATTGACTCCCCTGTGCTTGTGGCAATTTTGCCGTCTAATGTCATGGCAGTCTTCAGTATACAAAAAGGTTTTTTTTCTCGTATGAACTTTAGGAAAATTTCATTAATTTTTTGTGCCTCCGCCTCAAGAACACCTGTGACAACTTCGATGCCGTTTTGCATTAGTATGGATATTCCTTTTCCTGCCACTTTAGGATTTGGATCAATCATTGCAACAACTGCCCTGGCAATTTTCTTTTCAACCAATAGATCAGCGCATGGAGGTGTCTTTCCATAATGTGAGCAGGGCTCAAGTGTCACATAAATAGTTGATCCTTCCACATCTTCATGGGAATTGTTTATTGCATTTACCTCGGCGTGAGGACCTCCGTAATATTCATGGTATCCTTCGCCTATGATTTTGCCGTTCTTAACAATTATCGCTCCCACAAGAGGATTTGGACTGGTTTTTCCTATTCCCTTCAAGGACAAATCCAATGCTTTTTTCATATAAAACATGTCTTTAGATTCCATAGTCACCTCCAGGATTATAATTTCCAAAATTTCATCTTTTACTTCTTGATACCCAAATTTTATAATTGTATTCATAGTGCGGAAAATTGTACGGGCAAAAATTACAATTTCTCATTTTTCCAATCACTGAAAGCCTGTTCTTGTCATCCTGAGCGTAGCAAAGGATCTCGTTTTAGATTGAAAGATGAGATTCTTCGAGCAAGCTCTCAGAATAACAGAAATCTACGGTCTCAACAATTGGGTTAGGGCATAATAAAAGGTTCTGAAGATAGTCTTCAGAACCGTATGTTCAAAATTACGAATACAAAAATATATTCGTCTTTCTTCTCCCATCCAGACTTTACTGTCGGTCTTGGAATTTCACCAAGTCAACCTTTCGGCTCGCGGACTTTACCGCCGGTCGGGAATTTCACCCTGCCCTGAAGATATATTCAATTTATTGTGATTATAATACCAAATCATTTGATTGTCAAATATTTTTTATTAAATTTGTCAATTGATATATTTAGAGACAATTGATTCAGTCTGAACAAATATGCCAAAAATCCCACAAAAGAGGGATTTTTTGTATACTAAATCATTGATTTTTTTAATTCTGTATAATATAATCTTAATGGCGGTGATGAATCTTGAACTTATACAAATCAATCTCAAAGAAAAAGACAATCGTTGATGTAATAGTAAATTTAATGGATGAAGAAGGCCTGAAAAATGTCACCATAAAAGACATCTGCGAAAATGCAGACATTTCTATAGGTTCATTCTATCATTATTTCAGCTCAAAAGATTCAATTGTGCAGGAAATGTATCAGCTCATGGATGAATATTTTTTATTGAACAAAGACAATATATGCAGCCATTTTACTGCAATCGAAGATATAATTGATTTTGTCACACATTTTGGTTTATATGTGGAACAATGGGGTTATTATGCTAACCTTCTTGTAATTCGCACGTCTTTAGAAGAAGCAGCCAAAGGTTCTCTGAATCAACACAAAAAAATTTACAATGTCCTTAAAGATATCATAGATATAGGAATTGAAGATAAATTCTTTAAAATAAGCATTGATGATGAAGACCTTGCTTCAACAATATTTGTTATAATAAGAGGATATATGCTTGAATGGACAAAACGCGGAGCCAATTACCCCGTCAAGGATAATATGGTCAGACAAGTAAAATATCTTTTAAATTCCATTAGTTAAAATAAAATCCACCGAAGTGGATTTTTATTTTTCTTTGTATTCTCTGCACTTTTGCAAAAATACATGAATATTTTGTTTTTCTTTTCCTATGTCGCTGCCCTTTCTGCCCAGCCTGTCGCAGAACCCCAAAAGAGCTACTTCTTCTATGTCTGTTTCTTCCTTCATACTTTTTATGTCGGCAAATCCATTGTTCTTGACCACATGAAGTATCTGCATATGCCATCTTATTAAATGTTCAACCTGATGGATGAATTTATGGTCTGTGGTAAATTCTTTTAAGAATTCTCCAGCCATTACAGCTCCAACCTTCTCATGATCGTAAGATGTAATTTTGCCTTTTCTTTTTTTAGTTGTGTCTGGTTTTCCTATGTCGTGAAGCAGAGCTGCCCACATAAACACTTTTTCATTTCTGCTTTTATGTTTTTCTCTGGCAGCATAATCTATTACCATCATTGTATGGTTCCACACATTGCCTTCCGGGTGATAAACCGGCGACTGTTCGGCGTATTTCATGTTGTATATCATATTAAAGGGATGTTCCCTGAATATAGCCGTACTAGCTATGCTGTCAAAAAATTCGGAAGGTTTGTCATCCATCAGCAGGTGGTTGTTTATTTCATACAGTAAAATTTCTTTTGTTTCATCATCTGTTAAATCATAATTAAGCTCTTTTTGTTTTAGCTGCATGTTCACCTCTTTAATATCATTAATTTTATCATTATTATGATGCCAATGTAAACATAAAATATACTTTTGTATTAATGGCAGCATTTCCAATAATAAATACATTGGAAGTTCATGTTTTTATATAATTGAATTTTTTAATTTGTTTAATAAATTTCACTTTATAAATTTTTTATAATATTGACTAATGTAACAAAAACTTATATTATAATAACCATAAACATTAAAAATAAGCAAGAGAAGGTACTGAAATATGAAATTAGTTATAATCGAACCATTAGGAGTGGAGCAGGAAAAACTTCTTAAAATGGCAGAAGAAACTCTGGGAAATTCTTTAGAAATTGTTTACTACGACAACAGGACAACAGATACTCAAACACTCATTGAAAGAGGCAAAGATGCCGATATAATAGCAGTTTCTAACCTGCCCCTTAACAAGGAAGTTATTGAAGGCTGCAAGAATTTAAAAATGCTTGCAGTTGCCTTTACAGGAGTGGACCACATAGCCATGGATGCATGCAGAGAAAGAAACATAGTTGTAAGCAACTGTGCAGGCTATTCAAATGCAGCAGTAAGTGATCTTGTATTCGGACTTTTGATTTCACTTTACAGAAATATAATTCCTTGCAATGAAGTTGTTAGAAAAGCAGGTACAAAAGATGGCCTTGTTGGATTTGAACTTGAAGGAAAAAAATTCGGAGTTGTTGGAACAGGTGCTATTGGAAGCAGAGTTGCTTCAATAGCAAAAGCATTTGGATGCGAAGTTTATGCTTATTCAAGAACTGTTAAAGAAATTGAAGGCGTTAATTTTGTTGACCTTGATACATTGCTTTCAACATGCGATGTAGTGTCTCTTCACGTACCATTGAACAATGCAACAAAGGGCTTGATAAATTCAGAAAAATTATCGTTGATGAAGAAAAATTCAGTTCTCATAAACACAGCAAGAGGACCTGTGGTTGACAGCCAGGCATTGGCAGACGCTTTAAATCAAGGCAAAATCGCTGGAGCATGCGTTGACGTGTTTGAAGTTGAGCCTCCTGTTGATGAAGATCATCCTCTGTTATCAGCTAAAAATCTTATTGCAACACCTCACATTGCCTTTGCAACAAAAGAAGCTTTGGTAAAAAGAGCAGTCATAGTATTTGATAATGTTAAAGCATTTTTGGCAGGGAAACCACAAAATGTAATGAAATAAAATTAAGGGACTGGCATTAGTGTTCGTGTCATCCTGGAGCTTTAGCCCGAAAAATCTCAGCTTTTCAAAAGATGAGATCCTTCGCTATCGCTCAGGATGACATTATACCTAATAACAGTCCCTATTTTTATTCTGTGCTTTTTTGAGTAACATTGACAGCTGTTTCAATTTTTACATTTTCAACTTCACTATTGCCTTCAAGATAAGTCTGTACGTCCTTCTTTAGTTTTTCCATCAAATCGTTGGCTTTTTTTTCATCTTGATTAGAAATTGACAATGTAAACCCTGAATTGTTGTACTGGGAAACATATCCTCCTGATGATATTCCTTCTAGAGTTCTTTGAACAGCCTCCGAAATATTTTTGTTGTTAAGACTTAAATCTTCTACCATGTTGCTGATTTCTATGTTGCTCTCATCAGTTTCCACTTTGATCACTCTGTTGAAAGAATTTACTGAATACCTGATTGAAGGATTTCCTTTCAGGCTTATAACGCTTGAAGGAGTAATATATAAATATCCGCAATATGCGGCACCAGAAAACACAATTGATAAAACTACTATAAAAGCAAAAAATTTAATTAAGAATCCAAATATTTTTTTCATATATTCTCCCGTCACCCAGACTTCTATTGATACCATTATTAATATATATTTGGCTATAATTTATATATACCATTATTCCATAAACTTAAACAATAATACTGCAATATCCAAACATAACCAAAAAACCGCTTAGCGGTTTCTTGGCCTTAGCTTTTACAAAAACTTTTTAAGCCTGTCAATGTTATCCTGCTCAAGCTTTATAAACCTGTCTGCAAGTGCCTGAATTTCCTTATCTGAACATTGATGAGAATTTAAACTTTTTGTCATTTCTGTAACGCCCATTGTGTTTCCCTTTATAAGCATATCCGCCACATGTGATGGATTGTTGCTGATTAAGGTGTTGATGCCTACGCTCATTTTTGCACTCATCTTGTTGAACATTGAAATATCCTTAGGCTCACTTTTTCTTCTTTCCAGCTCTGTACACGCTTCACTGGCAATTTCCTCATATGTTCTAAGCTGGTACTTTAGCTCATCATATATGTTGTTGTTATCTACTTTTGTCAATAGGTTGTTGATTGTTTCAACTCCCATTTTAGCTCCGCGATATATTTCTGACAGGAAATCTACAGTACTTTTTCCATTTTCCATAGTTAACCTCCTTAATATCAATATTTTCTGCAAAAATGAATTATTTAGTCATGTATAATTTTACTATTTTTAAAAAAAAATTTCCGATTGCAGAACTCAGATATAACAAATCATTCAACTGCACATGGAGGGCATCACACATCCAAAGGAGCAATTGATTACTTGTCAATTCTGAATTCCGCAGCCGGAATAAAACAACAGTCCAGGTAAGTGTTCAGAAATTTTTTTAATTTATTTCATCTTTTCATAAGTTCTGTATGACATGAGTATTGCTGCTTCTCTTGTAGCCATTCCATAACCGGAAGCCTGCTGTGCTGTTGTTGTTGCCTTTGGCATGAAGCTGCCTGTTGAAGCATCACCCTTTATTATGCCAAGCTTTGACATATATTTTGTAGGCTGTACTGCATATTCGGAAATATTCGCCTGGTCAGGAAAATCCTTTATTCCTTCTATGCTGTAATCTCCATTTGGAGCAATAGCTTTAATTGTTCTGAAAAGCATTGTGGCACATTGCTCACGGTTAATCAAAACCTTTGGAGAAAATGTTGTAGGTGAAGTTCCTTGTGTAACGCCTATGTTAAGAGCCTTCAGTATCTGAGGATTTGTTGTGTCTGTAAAAGGATTGGCTGCCACAGTTTCAGCAGTTATTCCTGATGTTTTTTCATAAAGAACCAAAGCAAGCTCTGCAAATTCTTCTCTTGTGATTGGCTTTGTCATGTCTGCTCCCATGAGTATTTGTGGAATCAAGTCTGCTGCCTTTGCCTTGTCAAGTTCACCAACTGCCCATGAGCTAGCATCCTGGTAGAAGCTTTCCGATTTGTTAGCAAGTTCATTGGACCATGGAGAATACACGTAATCCCATTCTCCGGGGCCATCGCCGTAGTAATAGGTGTAAGAGAACCTATATCTGAAAGAATATGCCTTCGCCTTTATGTCAGTTTCAGTCATGCCTCCTTCATCAATCAGTTCAAATGTTCCATAGTATGTGTTTACCTTTCCCGGAACAGCATTTTCCTCATTTACCCATACAGAAAGTCCTCCGCCGTCTGCTAATGGTTCCTGGTCATCCCCTTCACCATATGTTCCTTCCATTTCCATGTCAACCCATCCGTCAGTCGGTCTTGCTTCATCCAGCTCTATAACTGAAACCGGCACAGTAACTTCCACACGGAAATATGGAACACCGTCCTCATTTTTCAAAAGCTCCAAATTGCTTATGGTCGGAGCTTGAAGGGTACTTGGAACCCCCTCCGGTAATTCAACTGCAAATGCAGCAGGCAAACACAACATCATCATTGCTGCCATCAGTAAAGCTGTAATTTTTTTCATTTTTTCCCTCCTTATAATTTAAAAATATATTAATGATTTCTTATGTCCCTGTACTTAATGATAAGTTCAGCCCTTGTTTTGATTTCGAGCTTCTTATACATGCTGGTCATGTGCGTATTGGCTGTTGGATACTTTACATTGAGTCTGTCTGCGCATTCTCTGAGGGAATAGCCTTCGAGGAGCAACAGGTACAGCTGGTATTCCCTGGGAGTGAGCCTTGATACTCTTTCAAGGCGTTCACTGTCAATGTCCGGCTCCCTCATGCCGGTTATCTGTCCTTCATCGACTTCTTCACTGTTATTTTTGTCTGGAATCAATATTTTTTTCAGTTTATCAAACATACCCGCCTCCGCAATTAATCCGAATCATTGATTATATTTTCAGTCAGAAAGCATAATTAGTCTATTCATTAGTTCAAATCAGTGCAAAAAAATAAGCCTCATTAGTTTTAATGAGGCTTATTTTTTATTGGATAATCCTTAAACAGCACAAATAGTTCCGTCCTGCTGTTAATTTTTAATTTTCTATACAACGATGTGCAGTATGTATTGACTGTTGGATAAGCAATGGAGATGATTGCAGATATCTGCCGCAGTGTGTAACCTTCCAGAAGAAGTTTGCACACTTCAGTTTCTCTTTTGCTTAAAGAATACTTTTTGAACATGCTCATATGGTCGTTGTCTATTTCTATTTTTTGCGAATCATCAGCCCATTCATCACTGTAATAAGTCCGTGTAAGTATGGGAGACATCATAAGAAAAACAATCATTATTCCGGCTGATATCAATGATGATATGACTGACAGATTAAAAACATCAACTTCATAAATAAGATTTCCAAGCAGTACTCCTGCCAGGCCTCCGCAGATGCCTATAAACAATATTGACAGCCTCACATATCTGAAACTGTTGTACTTCTTGCCTATTACTCCAAGTATGTAGTACATGTTTATCATTCCTATGGTGCTTCCTATTCCTATAAATATGGAAAATGCAGCAGTGAGAACTTCAATGTGGCTTATGAATGAAAAACATAAAAAACCCATTGTTATTGATCCAAATGTAATGTTCCATGCCAGATGTATTGCCTTTTGTGTGCGTTTGTAAACAGTGAAATACAAAATGCAGCCAATAAGACCCCCTATGTAATATATGTTCATAACAGGCATACTTGATGTTGTTGCTGCGGAGTTAAGCATTCCTTTGGCAATCCCTTTGCAAAGCACAGCAAAAACACAGTTTATAACAAGAGTCATGTAAACTCTTGAAGGCATTACTACAGATTCATTGTTTTCAAACAGTTCAGAATCTTCCTTGAAATATAAAACAGCAACAAGACCTGCAGCAAGCATGACAAATGAAAACAATGCACCTGACACTCCAGGAACAAAGCTGCTCTCTGTAGAATCTTTAATTATTGATAGAATATTGATCAAAATATTGCTTCCCACAACAGCGTAGAACTTTTCAGTGTTGTTCAAAACAAAGACAAAGGGAATCAAAATACTTATGTTTACACAGCCGAGAAAAATTCCTGTAATGGCTGCAGAAGATACCGACAGCACAGGAAAATCATTTTTAAAAAACAAAAACCCGGCCATTCCTACCAATATAAACACTGATCCAATTTTTGCAGTCCATGTATACCATTCTTTTTTTATCACAAAAACAAAGACAGCAGAAGAAATAAGGTTTACAGAATGAAGAATGTTTCTTATTCCAACACCATAAACTCTGTCCAAAAGAGGCGATGCCGTCCACCATGTAGTAAACACAATAACCCAGGCATAATAAACAACCCAGATGAATATGTATGGATAGTTGTTTTTGCGCACAACTCTAAAATTAACCACGTTTTCTGAATTTTCAGCTGCAATAGCTGTTCCCCTGTTCAGCATAATATCCTCATTTTTGGTAATCAATTTCCAGTTGATTATACTACACATGAACAGTCACATCAACAAGAAATTTGCGTTTATCCTTATTTAAGCACTATAACTAATCATAATCTTTATATAAAATTTATATTCTGCTTGTTTTCTTTACACCAAATTTATAGTGTTTCTGTTAGCATATGAAAGAAATAATCTGCTGGTCAATTAAATGTGTTCCAGCTAATTCAAATCAGGAAGAGAGAAAAAATGTATATAATAATAGTTGGCTGCGGAAGGCTCGGAAGCAATCTGGCAAAGCAGCTGTCGGATGAAGGCCATGATGTCTGCATTATTGATCGTGACAGCAATAAATTAAGCGTTTTGGGAACAGGCTTTAACGGCTTAAGGTTAAAGGGCATAGAATTTGACAATGACAAACTTATGGAAGCAGGAATAAATCAGGCTGATGCTCTGTTGGCTGTTTCCTCAGATGATAACATTAATATTACAGTATCCTTAATTGCCGAAAAAATATATCATGTTCCAAATGTTATATCCAGAGTGAGCGAACCAGGCAAGGAATATATTTATGACAAACTGGGAATCAAGACTCTGAAAACAATCAACATAGGTATTGCTAATTTAAAAAGGATGCTTAATTTAAACAAGGTGAATGTTATTCACAGCATAGATGAAGATTTTGAAATTGTAGATGTTCTTGTAGGAAAAGAAATTAAAGCAACAGTTGATAACATCGAAAAGAACTGTTCTTGCATTATATCTTTCATTGTTTGCGGAGAAGACAAGCTTATTCCTCAAAAAAACCAGATTGTTCACAGCGGTGACAGAATAATATGCACCATGCAAAAAAAGAACATGGATGCGTTAATCAATATGGTGGGAAAGGGGACAATTTTATGAAAACAATAATAATAGGCGGAGGAAAGGTCGGTTCAAACCTCTTCAGAACATTGCTTGAAAAAAATCATGATGTGGTAGTTATAGAACGAGACAAGGAAACATGCCTCAAAATAGCAGAAGATACAAATGCGGAAGTTATATGCGGCGATGGAACAAATTTTGATGTATTAATGGATGCAGGAATAGATGAAGCAGAAATAATTGCAGCAGTAACTGGAACCGACGAGGAAAATCTAGTCATTTGTCAGATAGCAAAATTCAACTGCAATGCAGCTAAAACAATAGCCCGGGTAAACAACCCCAAAAACATTCAAATGTTCAAAACATTGGGAATTGATAACATAGTGTGCAGCACAGAAGTAATTGCAAACTTAATTGAGTGCGAACTCGATAAAAACAAGTACAGAATTGTTAGCACAATTGAACGAGGATCCATGGTAATAGCCGAATTAATAATAGACGCTGCAAATGAATGGCGAGGCAAAATGATTCAAGAACTGTCTATGCCTGAAGAATGTGTGATTGTTTCAGTATTGAGGGATTCCTTTGTAATATATCCCAAGGGCAGCACAGAAATTATGGACAAGGATAAGGTCCTGGTAGTTGCAAGCAGAGCTGCATTGTCTGAAATAACCAGGAAAATGAATAAGAGGAAAATATGATGTCTTTAAATAAAACGGAATTAAAAGGAATTACAAAAGAACTTCTCACAATAGGAGCGTATGTTGCTTTGACATTTGGTGCTGCTTTTTTGATAATGAGGTGAGATTAATGAGTTCAATTAAAATTAAAAATCAAAACATGGGTATCATAAGCTACTACACAGGTTTTATCATACTCATAGTAACAACACTGATGATAATACCCATTTTAACATCACTGTTGTTCAGGGAATGGAATCCTCTGCTTGATTTCATAATCAGCATGTCAATATCCACCATTACAGGCCTTGCACTCATGTTGTACGGTATAAAGGCCAAAAAAAGCAAATCAAATATTCAGTGGAAGCATGGATTTGTTGTGGCTTCACTGTCCTGGATACTGCTGGCAGTCCTTTGTGCCATACCATACAGATTAAGCGGAAATACACTATCGCTTCTGGATGCTGTTTTCGATGTAATGAGCGGATTTACAACTACAGGAGTTGTTCTTACACAGGACCTGGACCACTTGTCAAACGGACTTAACATGTGGAGACACCTCCTCACATTTATTGGAGGTCAGGGAATGATTGTTCTTGCTCTTTCCCTTTTAGTAAAGGAAACAGGAGGAGCTTATAAAATTTATGCCGGTGAGGGAAAGGATGTAGAACTTGTCCCCAACGTAAAAGGAACAGCAAGGCAAATATGGAAAATAAGCATGGTTTACCTTATTATTGGAACTGCAGCACTTTGGATCAACGGAATAATAATAGGTTTACGTCCATCCTCAGCTTTTCTTCATGCTCTTTATATATTTGAATCGTCCTGGAGCACAGGAGGCTTCGCTCCCACTACTCAAAACATAATGTATTACCACAGCGCTTCATATGAAACCATAGCCATGGTAATATTCATACTTGGTTCACTGAACTTTGGTCTGCATTATGCCATTTGGCACGGTAACAGCAGAGAAATTTACAAAAACATAGAAACACAAAGCTTTTTTGCAACATCCTTCACAGCTTCAATGATTGCACTATTGTGGCTTTCAAAAATTGATGCATATTCGGATGCTGTCATGGGTTTAAGAAGAATTATATTCAATATACTATCGGCGCACACAACAACAGGTTTTGGTTCTGTTTATGCAAGACAGTTTGCCCTTGAATGGGGGGACTTTGGAATCATGATTTTAATCATTGCCATGCTCATAGGGGGCTCTGCATGCTCAACAGCCGGCGGTTTTAAAGGGTTAAGAGTTGGAATTGTCTTTAAGGGATTGATTATGGATGTAAAAAAGATTCTGTCTTCGGAAAGAAACATGAGACTTTATAAATTTCACCACATCAAGGACTACATTTTAGAAGACGGAGCCATTAAATCTTCAGCAATTATAATATGCTGCTACATGTTTACATTTGCAGCAGGCACAATGCTTGGAACATATTACGGCTATCCACTTTCAGAATCAGCATTTGAATCGGCATCCATAACAGGAAATGTAGGACTGAGCATTGGTATCACTGCTGCTTCAATGCCTGCTGTTATGAAAGTTTACTACATTGTGGCCATGTATCTTGGAAGGCTTGAATTTATTTCGGCATTTGCGCTGATTGGGTACATTTTCGGAGGTATTAGAAAAACATGCTTAAGCAAATTAAAACATTAATAATAGTAACTGCATTTATAATTTCATTTTCTGAAAATGTATATGCCGATGAAATAAGTGAAATTATTGACATCAGCAATCTCATTGAAAATGCAGCAGAACTTGACCAGCAGGAAGTTACGGTTTCAGGTGAAGCTGTAGGAGAAGCCATGAACAGGGGCAAACATTCCTGGATAAACATCAATGACGGTACAAACGCAATTGGTATCTGGATGAGTTCATCAGATGCACAAAGGGTTAAATATTTCGGAAACTATAAATATAAGGGAGATGTTCTGAAAGTATCCGGCATATTTAACAGAACATGCAAAGAACATGGAGGAGAATCTGATATACATGGGGCTTCCATGGAAGTTGAAAAAATGGGTCATGTGGAAAATGAACTGATTTCAGCCACAAAAATTACTGTTGCTGCCTTATCGGCAGTCCTTGCAGCATCTCTTATGACATTGTTCTTATTAGAAACCAGGCACAGCAAATAGATGAGCGGCAATTATTATACCAATCAATTACCGGGAGGAATGAGATGTTAACTCTGGATAGAAAGAATTATTCGAATATTATAAAGCAATGCGCTGTAACTATTTCTCTTAATGCATCCAGCACATTACTGTCGCTTATGATTGGGCACCTTGGGTTTAACGAAGCAAACATTGTGGTTATTTACCTGCTTTCAGTGTTGATAACGTCAAGATATACTAAAGGATATGCTTACGGAATCGTAGCTTCAGTTATATCCATATTGTCTTTCAACTTTTTTTTCACCATTCCTCTTTACACGTTCAAGGTTGAAGATAAATCATACTACTTTACATTCATTGTCATGCTGACTTCCGCTGTTTTTACAAGCGCACTTACAAGCAAACTGCTGCATTCAAAGGAAATGACAGATGACCGTGAAAAACAGGCTCACATATTGTACAGCCTCACAAGCTCCCTTGCTAAAGCCAGCGAAATATTGGATGTTGCCAAAGTGTCTTCTAAATGTCTGTCAAACCTTCTTGGCTGCGATATTTCCTGCATTTTAGCAAATGACAAATCCAAATCACAAATTCTTACAGTAAAAAGAGGATGTTTTGATATTAACAACATAGAAGCTGACTGGAATGAAATTGAAATAATTGTTAAAAATCATCATTCCTTCCCCATTAAAATTCGCGGGAAATGCATAAGCTACATTTGTTTTCCTCAGGAAATGGATGAAATGATAGAAAGCAACAAATTTCTTTTTGATTCAATTGTCATGCAGATAACCATAGCCATGGAAAGAGAAATTCTTATAGAGGAAAAAGAAAACGCAAATACTGAAACACAAAACGAACGTTTCAAAAATAACCTTCTACGCTCCATTTCTCATGACTTGAGAACTCCATTGACAAGAATCACAGGCGCATCGGAAATGTTGTACCACAGCCTCAAGGAGGATGAGAGTCTTAAGCTTGTGTCCGAAATATATGAAGATTCAAGATGGCTTACAAAGCTTGTTGAAAATGTCCTAAGCCTCACAAGAATTCAGGAAGGAAGGCTGGCACTCAATATCAAGGAAGAAGCAGTAGAAGAAATTGTTGCAGAGTCCATTGCACGTGCGTCTAAGTACTATCCTGATCACAAAGTTTCAATAAATCTACCGGATGAAGTTTTATTTGTGCCAATGGACGGAAAGCTTATTGAGCAAGTTCTTATAAACTTAGTAGACAACGCCATAAAGCATACAACTCCGCAAAATGAAATTATTGTATCCATATGGCCTGAAGGCGGCAAGGTATGGTTTGAAGTATATAACAACGGCCTAAGCATTAATGAAAATGACATTCCAAATCTTTTTAAAATGTTTTACGTTGGCAGCAACAAAATACCTGATTCCAGACATGGTATGGGTTTGGGCCTTTCCATATGCAAGGCCATAATTAATTATCATGGCGGTGAAATTTACGCAGAAAATAATGAAGAAGGCGGTGCAACCTTCAAATTTTACTTAAAGGCATAGGAGGTAAGAATGTTTTTAATAGTCGAAGATGATAAACAAATACGAAACTTCATAAATTTTTCATTAAAATCACAGAATTATGACTGCATGGAGGCTTCTACCGGAAAAGAAGCCATGAACATCATTGCAACCCAGAACATCTCAATGATAATACTGGATCTTGGCCTGCCTGACATGGATGGAATAGACATCATAAAAACAGTTCGGGGCTTTTCTGACATTCCCATAATTGTTGTTTCATCAAGAGACCAGGACAACGAAAAAGTAGAAGCACTGGATGCAGGGGCAGATGATTATCTTACAAAACCATTCAGCATTAAGGAATTCCTGGCAAGAATAAGAGTTGTTTTCAGACACAAAGGAAACTCAAAAACAGAAGTTTCCAAAATATACAAAGTTGCAGACCTTGAAATAGACCTGGAGAAACACATTGTGCTGTTGGAAGGCAAAGAGGTGCACTTCACACCCATGGAATACAACGTGCTCACTCTTCTTGTTAAAAATGCCGGCAAAGTACTTACTCACAATTATATATTGAAAGAAGTTTGGGGCTCATATATAGAAAGTGATATGCAGTCTCTTAGAGTATTCATGGCAAACATACGGAGAAAACTTGAAAAAAGTCCTGCTAAGCCGCGATATATATTGACGGAAGTTGGCATAGGATACAGGTTTGCAGATGAATAACATGGTATATGTCTTAATACATTTTTTATATTATTTGTTACATGTTAATACTGTCTTTATATAATATTTTGTACAATTGAACAAGAGGTGAATAAAATGAATATTTTTAAAAAACAAAACAAAGAGCTTGCAGTCATAGCAGGATGCGGCGAGTTCGGTTCAAAAATAGCTGTCTTACTGCAAAAGAAAAACATGAATGTACACATTATTGACATAGATGAAAATTCATTTTCAAAGCTTTCTCCTGAATTTGATGGTTTTACAATAACAGGAGATGCTGCAGACATTGACCTGCTTGAATTTGCAGGTGCCGGTAAAGCAAGTATAATCATTGCAGCAACAAATGATGACAACACAAATATAATGATCGGACAGATGTCTAAGCATTTGTATAAGGCTGATGAAGTTGTTGTAAGAATATATGACTCCGCAAAAAAATTTTTATGTGCCGATATGGACATAACATCCATATGCCCATGTGTACTTTCGGAAAATGAATTTAAAAGGATTATTTCAGATAAGGAGAGCATAGCTGTATGAAAATATTATTAGTGGGCGGTCACACGAAGCTGAGTTATTTAGCAAAATTGTTGAAATCCAGCGGACATGATGTAACAATTGTAAATGCGGATAAACAGTTATGCGAAATGCTCTCTGACAGCCATGAGGTATTTGCCATATGCGGAGACGGCACCAAATCCTCCGTACTTGAAAGCGCTAATGCTGCAAAAATGGATGCAGTGATTGCACTTACGGGAAATGATGCTTCAAATCTCATCATATGTGAAATTTCCAAGAAGCAGTTCAACATAAAAACCACGCTTTCAATTGTTAATAATCCCCAGAACATAAACATGTTCAAGGAACTTGGGGTAGATAAATGCATCAGTGCAATTCAAATATTTGCAGATTTCATAGAACAGATGTAGTAAATATCAATGTTTTGCAAAGATGCGGGCGGATACAAGATCCGCCCCTACATATTGATAATACTTATTTTCACTATGAATTTGAAATTCCAGATCGTAGGGGAGGACTACTGTCCTCCCGCGTATAACATAAATTCAACCCCCGGGCGGATACAAGATCCGCCCCTACAAATTGATAATATTTACTTTCACTATGAATTTAAATTCCAGTTCGTAGGGGAGGACCTCGTGTCCTCCCGGATATAACATAAATTCAACCCCCGGGCGGATACAAGATCCGCCCCTACAACGTACTATCTTTTTCTTAGTCTTCCTCTTTCATACTGAACAGGCCAGTTTGTTTCATTGCTGAGCTCATAGTCTGCCTGCAAAGGCCAGTATGGATTTCTTAATAAGGCTCTTCCAATAAAAATCAAATCAGCCCTGTTGTTTTGTAGAATTTCTTCAGCCATGTTTGGATCTATTACCAGTCCTCCTGCAACGACAGGCAGGACTGTTTTTTCCTTTATTATTTCGGCAAATTTCACCTGGTATCCCTGGAATGCTTTTGGAGCTACGCTCACCACTCCTCCTGAACTTACATCTATCAAATCTAGGCCGTATTCTTTCACCAGGTTGATCAATTCTGCCAGATCGTCAGGATGATTTCCTCCATCAACATAATCCTCGGCTGTGACTCTCATCATTAAAGGCTTTTCTTTAGGCCATACATCTCGAACAGCACGAATTATTTCCTTTAAAATTCTTGCTCTGTTTTCCGGTGAACCGCCGTATTCATCAGTTCTCTTGTTTGTAACAGGAGACAGGAACTCATTAATAAGATAACCATGAGCACCATGAATTTCAAGCACATCATACCCAGCCTGTTTTGCCCTTTGAGCTGCAGCCTTAAATGCTGCAACTACTGCCTTAATATCTTCTTTAGTCATTTCAGCAGGAACCCTGTATTCTTCATTGAATGCTATTGGGCTGGGAGCTATTATTTTTTCGCTTTCAGCTTCACACTTTCTTCCTGAATGGCCTAGCTGAATTCCTATTTTAGCTCCATTTGATTTGACTGCTTCAACAATTTTTTTAAGTCCATCTATGTGAGAATCATCCCATATTCCCAAGTCTCTGGATGATATTCTTCCTCTTGATTCAACTGCAGTTGCCTCCTGTATGATCAGTCCAACTCCTCCCACTGCTCTTGAAGCGTAGTGTATGACATGCCAGTCAGTGACTTTACCATCATCTCCTGCAGAATACATGCACATAGGAGCCATTATGATTCTATTTTTCAATTCTAAATCCTTAATAATATAGCTTGCAAAAAGTTTTGACATATTCCCTCCAAAGTTTTTATACTAATTTAATGATACCCATAGATAAAAATATAAAACATATTAGTCATTTTAAAAATTGCCCTGTCTTTCCCATTTTGTATGACAAGATGATTATTGATTTTTCTTCCGGTGTCAATTCACGCTGATACATCTTTTCAAACTGCTGCAGCAATCCTTCAGTATCGATTTTTTTCCTTGGATTAATTATTCTTGGTCTCACATAATCAGGATCGTATTCTTTTATTTCAACTGAAGAATTGTACAATCTTTTAAAAATTTCTGCCGTATAATACGCATCGTTAAGTGCATCATGAAAATCTGAAGAAACAGGAATATTCATCAGTTCAACCACATGTTGAAGCCTAAGTGGATTTTTCTGTGGAGAATTAAAATATGCGGATGCATGATGCTGAATATTGATATACCTTTTAGGCAACAGTGTCAAATCAAGACCATGGTATGATGAATTTCTGAACAGTTCCTTAATATCGGACATTCCCCACATACAAAGAACTGAATCAACTCCTGCAAAGTTGATGAATTCACTAAAAACAGATGGAAATGTTTCCTTGTCCATCAGCTGCTCTGTTTCGATGCCTGTAAGCTTAGTTATGAAAGGAAGGATGCTTGAATAAATTGTAGGCTTAACAAGCCGGTTGAATGTACCAACAGCATTAAAACTTTCATCAAGTTTAACTGCTCCTATTTGAATTATTTCAAAAGGATATACCGACCTTTTATCGCTGTTTGTCAGTGCTTTAATATTTTGATTAAATTCAGAATCGAAAACAACAAAGTTCATAGGAAACTCCTCAATTGTAATTATATTATTCTTGCACCGGATCAATAGAATATTCAATTCATTTTATTAGTTTTATACATCATGATGTGTTGTCTGTCAACTTTTTATTTCAATCATGTTATTTCATAATTTTCACTGTTGTGTTACAATATTACATAATGTTATGAAGCAGTAAGCTCTTTCAAAAACCGGATGCTGGCCGGTTTTTATTGTTATTGTACTCATCGCACAATAAAACTTAACATAACATAGTATAAAACAAGAAAGAGGATGATTTTATGAAAAGCACTAAAAGAAATATATTGATTTTATTTTTAGCACTGATGACTTATGTTTTAGCATCATGCGGAGTAAATGCAGAACAGGTTTCAAACACAAGCCAAGAAACAAGCAATACATCAGACAAGAATTCAGGGCTTATTGTGTACTTTCTGGATGTTGGCCAGGCTGACTGTACGCTCATACAGCTGCCAAACGGAGAAGAAGTCCTAATCGATGCAGGGAACTATGGAGATGGCAGTTATATAAAAAACTACCTTGAAAATCTCAATGTGGACGACATAGAATACTTTATTTTAACCCATCCCCATGAAGATCACATTGGTTCTGCAAAAGAAATAATAAACAACTTCACCGTAAAAAAAATCTATATGCCCGATGTGTTAGCAAGCTCAAATTTATATGAGAGCACGATGCTTGCAATTGAAAACAAAGACATTGAAACAATATTTGCAAAACCGGGATTAAAAATAATCGACAGCCCTGGTTTAAAATTGGAACTGTTATCCCCAAAGAGCATGTATTATTCTGAGCTAAATGAATATTCTGCAGTTGCACGACTGGAGTATGATAATACATCATTTTTGTTTACAGGAGATGCTGAAAGCGTATCTGAACTGGAAATGCTTGGGGGAGGCTTCAATCTTGATTCAGATGTATTAAAAGTAGGCCATCACGGGGGACGAACAAGCTCCAGCATTGATTTTCTTAAGGCTGTCACTCCTGAATATTCCATCATTTCGTGCGGAGAAGACAACAGCTATGGTCATCCACACATTGAAACACTAAACAGGCTTTCAGACATAGGCTCTGACATTTACAGGACTGATGAACTTGGAACAATAGTGGCTGTATCAAATGGAAAGGATATATCAATAACAAGCGATGAAGTTATGGAAATTCCATTGGCACCTCTTGAGATTTTAAATACACCGCCGATTCCAGACTCTTCTGAGGTCAAAGAAACTCCAGTAATTTCCGAAACAAATTATGTTGGAAACAAGAATTCCCTTGTTTTCCACAAGACTGACTGCAGCTCTGTTGCAGACATGAAAGAATCAAACAAGGTATTTTTCACCATAAGACAAAATGCCGTGGACCAAGGCTACACTCCCTGCGGTAGATGTAATCCATAAGTTATTTATATACATTTATGTAAATATTTTTGACTTCTAAAAACCATTGCTATATAATGAATTTCAGAAAATTAAAATAAGGGGTGATCATATGACTAATATTTTAGAAGAAGCAAAATCTCTGCAAAATTCCATAGTCAAAGACAGGAGATACATTCATCAGAATGCAGAGCTTGGAATGGACTTACCGGTAACCACAGCATATGTAATTGAAAGGCTCAAATCAATGGGCTATGAACCTGAGGTTATAACTAATTCAGCGGTGGTTGCACTGGCTGGCGGCAAAAAGGAAGGCAAGACAATATTGTTAAGAGCTGACATGGATGCTCTTCCCATAGTGGAGGAAAATGGACTTGAATTTAAATCCATTACAAAAAACATGCATGCTTGCGGACATGATACTCATGCAGCAATGCTTTTGGGAGCAGCTCAAATTCTTAAAAATCATGAGGATGAAATTGAAGGCACTGTTAAATTGATGTTTCAGCCTGCTGAAGAACAGCTGTCAGGAGCAAAAGCCATGGTAGAAGCAGGCGTTCTTGAAAACCCTAAAGTTGATGCAGCTATCATGATCCATATTTTTTCCGGCATGCCTGTTCCGGCAGGAACACTGATTATTCCTAACCCAGGATACTTCACATCATCCGGAGACATGTTCCACATAGATATAAAGGGAAAGGGCGGTCATGGAGCTATGCCTCAGGACTGTGTAGACCCTCTTAATGTAATGGCTCACATACATACTGCTCTGCAGGAAGTAATAGCAAGAGAAATTGCACCGTCCAACACAGCAGTAATAACAATCGGACAAATGCACGGAGGAAACGCTTCAAATATAATTCCTGACACCGCCTTTATAGAAGGAAGCATAAGAGCATTCAGCAGCAATGACAGAGAATTCATGAAAACAAGAGTTGTTGAAATTGCAAAGGGAGTTGCTTCAACATTCAGAGCAGAAGCAACGGTTGAATACAGAATTAAATGTCCTTCAGTATACAATGATCCTGAACTTTACAAAAAAGTAGTAGAAATAAATAACCAGTTGTTAGGTGAAGATAATACGCTGGGATTTGAAAAAGCATTCCCCGGAGGTAAAATGACAGGTTCAGAAGACTTCGGATACGTAAGCGAAAAAGTTCCTTCAGTTATGATGGCATTAGGCGGCGGCTCTCCTGAACAAGGATTCCCCTATCCTCAGCACCATCCAAAAGTAGACTTCAGCGAAGATGTGTTCTACATAGGTTCGGCAGTCTATGCAAACACAGCAATAGAATGGCTGAAAATGAGTTAATATTAAAAATATTGTAATAACAACCTATTTTACAAAAAATTGTAGGCGGACCTTGTGGAGGCCACTGAAAAACTATACATTTATTCACTGTCATTCTGAGGCGTAGCCGAAGAATCTCATGTTTTCAACAAAGATGAGATCCTTCACTATCGTTCAGGATGACAGGAAGGACTTTTTCAGTGACGTCACCTTGTGTCCGCCCGTTTTATTTTATTTTTAAATTCAAAACTCTATGGTAACAGCAGCGGTCCGCCAGGTCCCAGCGGCAGCTTTGTAAAGTACCAGATTAACAAAAGGGCAATCCATCCAATCATGTAGAAAATTGAGTATGGCAGCATTGTGGCGACCATTGTGCCCAGCCCAAGGTTCTTATCATACTTTCTGCCCAGTTCAAGCATCATGATATAGTATGCCAACAAAGGAGTACATACGTTTATAACTGCATCTCCTATTCTGTATACCATCTGAGTAAATGCCGGGTGGAATCCAAGGAACATGAACATAGGAACAAATATAGGAGCAAATATTGCCCATTTTCCTGATGAACTTGCAAGGAAAACATCAAGTGGAATAATGAACAGTATGAGCAGGATCATTACAACAGGAATTGGGAAACCTGAAGCCTGCAGTGCATTTGCACCCTTTATTGCCAGAACGATACCCATGTTAGACCATGCAAATATATTTGAGAACAAAGCCATCATAAATGTAAGCGCAATATATCCGCCCATTTCAGACATTGACTGGTTTAATGCCTTAACCATTGCTCTTGAATCTTTTATAGTTCCTGTAATTCTTCCGAAAACCATACCAGGGATAAAGAAAGCCAAAGTAATTAATACGACAAGCCCTTGCATCAAAGGAGCCTTGCTGCTAATAATTTTAAAAGTTTCAGGATCTCTTAAAATACCATGTGACGGTGCTGTTCCTGCAACTACTAAGGCAAGCAATACTAACAATGAAATACCAGCAGCTTTCATACCTTTGCGCTGTATATCCGTAACTTCTTCTATACGTCCTTCTACTTGAACGTTCTCCAGTTTTCCCAACCTTGGTTCAACAAATTTCAGTGTAACCCATACGCCAACACCTGTAACCAATACTGTAGATGCAAGCTGGAAGTAATAGTTCATCATTGGGTTTGTTTCAGCAGGCAATCCTGAAATTTGAACTGCATTTTCAGTGAAACCTATGAGAAGCATATCAAGAGATGTTGGTATGAAGTTTCCGCCGAATGCTCCTGCAACAGATGCGTATGCAAGCATCATTCCGGCAAGAGGATTTCTGCCGATTGATAAGAATATCAATGCTCCCAGAGGAGGCATTACGATGAATCCAGAGTCACCTGCTGCCATTGAAAGTATTGATAACATAATAAGTATTACAATAATCTTAATAGGCGATCCTTTAACATTTCCAAGCCCGTGTTTGATTGCAATTTGTAAAAGCCCTGATTTTTCACAAAGGCCAACGCCCAGCATGCAGACAAGTACAACACCCAGAGGTGCAAAACCTGTAAAACCGGATACAGCACTTGTAAGAATCTTAGTCAATCCAAAGACTGAAATCAGGTTTTGAACAACCAATGTTTCCCCTGTAACCGGATGAACTGCAGACATTTTGAAAAGTGAAGCAACTAATGATAATACCATCATGAAAACACCTAAATACAAAAATATCATAAAAGCTTCAGGCAATTTATTGCCTATTTCTTCTATTTTATCAAGAAACTTATCAAACTTTGATTTCTTTAACTTTGCTTGTGCCATTTTACTTCCTCCTTGTTTTTTAACTATTAATATAAATTAGAATTAAGATATAAATATTTCTCACTGCTTATTATTATTAAGATAATCTATGGCACATTGAGCCATAACAGCCGAAGCCTTTGTAAGTATGTCTTCATCAATATTAAATCGAGGATTGTGAAGAGGATTTGTCAATCCCTTTGAAGGATTATAAGTACCTATAACAAAGAATGATGCCGGAACCTTAAGCTGAAAATACGAAAAATCTTCTCCTCCCATAGTTGGACTGACCATTCTGACTACATTTTCACTTCCTAATATTACTTTACCTGCTTCTTCAATATAACTGTTAATTTCATCATTATTTACAACCGGTGGGTAATGTGGGTCATAAATAAATTCATAAGTTGCATCATTTGCTTCGCATACACCCTTAATAATATTTTCTACCATCTTAGGAACCTTTTCTCTTAACTCATATGTCAGTGTCCTTATAGTTCCTTCCATTTGTACTTTTTCAGGAATTATGTTGTGCGTAGTTCCCCCCTCTATCCTGGAAATTGTAACAACCGCAGATTCAACAGGACTGATTCTCCTGCTTACTATAGTCTGCAGTGCCATTTGAACCTGGCATGCTGTTGTGATAGGATCTATGCAGCTGTCAGGCACTCCGCCGTGTCCACCTTTACCATAAATATTAATCAGTATACGGTCAGGTGATGCCATCATTGAGCCATACTTGACTCCTATCTTACCTGATTCTAAAGAAGTCCACACATGCGCTCCTATTGCAGCGTCAACATGAGGGTTTTCCAAAGCGCCGTCTTCTATCATCCGTTCTGCCCCGCCGTCATTTTCTTCATCAGGCTGGAATAAAAATTTTACATTTCCGTGAAGTTCATCTTTATACTGCGACAATATCATTGCTGCTCCAAGCAGCCATGCAGTGTGAGAGTCATGTCCACAGGCGTGCATCAGGCCCGGATTTTGAGACTTGTATTCAACATCGTTAAGTTCTTCCATTGCAAGGCAATCCATATCTGCTCTCATGAGTATTGTTTTTCCTGGATATTTGCCTGTTAATGTACCTATTACTCCTGTTTCTGCCACATTTGTTCTAACTTCAAGTCCTAATTCCCTCAACTTATTTGCCACAAGTTCTGATGTTCTCTTTTCCTGTCGTCCAATTTCCGGATGAGCGTGTATATCCCTCCTAATCCTTATGAGTTCATCCTTAATTGCTTCTGCACTCTTAAGTATGTCTTCCTTTTGCAAAAAACCACCTCCATTCCCAAATTTCACTAAATTGATAGAAGTATAGCATATTAAATAGACACAATCAATAAATAATTTAAATTTTATACATTTTTTTCTTATGAAAACAATCCTCTTATCAGTAATTATATATAATAAAAAACCGATATATGATTTATTTTTATTCCATTTAAGTTTTCCGGCATTAAAATTTGTTTTTAATTTTATATATCTTATGTTTACAAATCACAAAATATGAACATCACATTTTTCTTTAAATTACCGTGGTTTGTCCCAATGATACATAGATTTTATGACCCCTTGATTTTGTCAGTTATTCTAAGTTTATCCATGGTATACGCCATTGAAAACCCTTAATAAAATTATATTAATTTTGCATATATTCTAATAAATAAGTCTTTATAATACGGACATATGTACAAAAACAGAGCGGCATAAAAATACCGTTCTGTTTTTATATTTTCATATATAATTGTTGCTCTGAAATCCTGCTTATTCTGCTATCTGATTTGTCCGTTTCCGTAAATTATATACTTTGAAGTTGTAAGTTCCTTAAGGCCCATGGGACCTCTGGCATGCATTTTTTGAGTGCTTATTCCTATTTCTGCTCCAAATCCAAATTCAAATCCGTCAGTGAACCTTGTTGACGCATTGACGTAGACGCAAGCAGCATCCACCTGGTTTAAAAATCTCTGTGAATTTGTGTAGCTTTCAGTCACGATTGTCTCAGAATGTCCCGTTCCGTACTTGTTGATGTGTTTGATTGCTTCATCTATGCTTTCAACTACCTTGACTGAAATAATGAGGTCGAGAAATTCTGTCCCATAATCTTCCACTGTTGCTGGAATTACATCGCTGCATATTTTCACTGTTTCTTCACAGCCTCTTACCTGAACATTTTTTTCCTTCAGTCTTTTAACTGCTTCAGCCATGAATTTGTCCTTGATATTTTTATGTACAAGGAGACTTTCACATGCGTTGCAAACGGAAGTTCTTGATGTCTTTGCATTTATGAGGATGCTGTACGCCATTTCAATGTCTGCAAACTCATCTACATACACGTGGCAGTTTCCTGTTCCTGTCTCTATGACAGGAACCGTAGCATTTGCGAGAGTTGTCTTAATCAGTCCTGCTCCGCCCCTTGGTATGAGCACATCAAGATAATCATTGAGTTTCATGAACTGTGAGGCTGTTTCCCTTGAAGTGTCTTCTACAAGCTCTATGGCGCCTTCATGTATTCCTGCCTGTGCAAGAGACATTTTCATGATTTTCACCAGTTCCTTGTTTGAATTGATGGCATCACTTGATCCTCTTAACATGACTGCATTTGATGACTTAAGACATAGAGAGGCAGCATCCACAGTAACATTAGGTCTTGATTCATAAATTATCCCTATTACACCTAAAGGAACTCTCTTTTGTCCTATGAGAAGACCATTTGGTCTTTTTTTCATGGACATTACTTCACCAACAGGATCTTCTAGTTCAGCAATCTGCCTTACACCTTCAGCAATTGATGCTATTCTTTCCTCATTGAGCATGAGCCTGTCAACCATCTGAGAACCCATTCCCTTGTCCATGTAATTTTTGATATCCAGTTCGTTTTTTTCAATTATTTCAGCCGAATGGAGCACGAGGTTTTCTGCTATTTTTTTCAATGCATCATTTTTCAGCTGAGTTGAGATGTTCATGAGCTCGTAAGAAGCTTCTTTTGCATTTTTTCCCTTTGCTTTAAGTTCTGACATTTACTTACTCTCCTTCTTTAGAAATAATGTTCCCACAGCCTTTCCGTCAAGCACATCATATATAAGTTCAGGACTTTTGCCGTTTACTATTGCCATATCAATGCCGCTTGCAACTGCTATCTTTGCTGCAGCGATCTTTGTTGCCATGCCGCCTGTTCCTACCAAACTTTGCGAACCCCCTGCGACGCTTTCAATTTCTTCAGTAATTTCCCTTACAACAGGGATTAATTTTGCATCAGGATTGTTTTGAGGATTGCTGTCATACAACCCATCAATGTCACTTAATATAATGAGCAAATCAGCACACACAATCTTTGCCGTAACAGCCGACAATGTGTCATTGTCACCGTATACAAGTTCTTCTATTGCAACGCTGTCATTTTCATTTACAATGGGAATAACATTGTATGTGAACAATGTTTCAAACGTATTTGTTACATTCTCCTTAAGCAGTGGATTCTCAGTTATATCCCTTGTCAAAAGAAGCTGAGAAACTGTCTGGTTGTATTGTGAAAAAACCTTGTCGTAGGCAAACATGAGTTCACATTGTCCCACAGAGGCTGCTGCCTGTTTTTCCTTTGTTGTCTTTGGTCTTTCCTTTAAGCCCAGTTTTGATACTCCGGCTGCCACTGCTGCAGATGTTACAAGAACCACATCTGTGCCTTCATTCTTAATATCACTCAGCACCATTGCAATCTTGTCCATCATTCTGAGATTTAACTTGCCCGTGTCATGAGTGAGTGTTGAACTTCCCACTTTCACAACTATTCTTTTGTGTCTTTTATCTGAAATGTTATTGATTTTCATTGTCTTCCTCGTCTTATATAATCTTATGTTACATTTTAACAACTTTCCTGAGAATTGCAATGTTTTTTTAAAACAGCCCCAAAGCCTCCATTACTTTACGACAATTTAATTGCATTTTTTGGACTTAGAGTCAAAAACAAGCGCTGTTTTTTGACGTTAAGCAATCATTTTTATGCTATTATGCACTATATTTTTTACGCACAAAACTTCAAGTGTTACCCTTAAGTTTTGTGCATTATTTAACATTAAAAATCTTCCCTTGACTTTATCAATTGAATTTTACCATATCCTTCTTTAAGCACATACTTTAAAAAAGCTGAATAGATAATAATATCTTGGATATATATGATATTTATGATATAATTCAAATACCAATACTTTGTAAACTAAGTCAGCATTGACTACGTTAAAATTGCATTATTGGGAAATCGTTTAAGGGGGAACTATGGATTACAGAGAATTGCTTTTTAAATTGCAAGGCTTTTTACAAAAGCAAAAAGAAAAGGGATTTGAAAATCCCGAATTTAAAGAAAAAAAACCAAGACGCAAATTCCATGGTAAGACTTTTTTGGTCTTGCCGCTGGTAATTGTTGCTGTATATGCAATACTGTCATGCCAGTACACTGTTGAAGAAACAGAACAAGCTGTTGTTACAACTCTAGGTAAGGTGACAAGCGTCGAAAGTGCAGGGCTGCACTTTAAGCTGCCATATCCCATACAGGGAGTAACAAAGGTTGAAGTAAACAGAACTCAAAAGTTACAGATTGGTTACAAAAGCGGCAGCGAGAATCAAGGCTACTCAGATAATACTTCGGTACCAGACGAAGCAAAAATGATTACCGGAGATTTCAACATTGTAAACATCGACTTCTTCATTGAATGGAAAATTTCTGATCCGGTTAAGTTTTTGTACAATTCTGACGAACCTTCACAAATTTTGAAGATGATTTCACAGTCATCAGCAAGAAGCATAATAGGTTCCAAGAATGTAGACGGTGTTCTTACTACTGAAAAATCAATAATACAGGCAGAAATCAAAGAAAAGATAGTGAACAAGCTTGGAAATTATGATTTGGGAGTACAGGTGCTGGACGTAAAAATCCAGGACAGCCAGCCTCCGACATCAGAAGTTATAGCTGCATTCAAGGACGTTGAAACAGCAAAACAGGAAAAGGAAACTAGAATCAACGAAGCCCTGGCATATAAAAACAAGACACTGCCTGCAGCAGAAAGCCGTGCCGACAAACTCATCCGTGATGCAGAAGCGTACAAGGAATCCAGAATCAACGCAGCAAGAGGCGATGTTGCAAAATTCAACGCCATGTACACCGAGTATGCCAAAAATAAAAGTATAACCAAGACAAGAATGTATCTGGAAACAATCGAAGAAATATTGCCGGGAGTTACAGTCTATGTTGATTCCACTGAAGGCGGAGTTGAAAAAATGCTTCCATTGAAAAGCTTCACCACAGATACTGAAACTACAACAGGAGGTGCAAACTAATGCAGGAAACTAACGAACCTAAAAAGAAAAGCAGCCTCGGCGCCATCCTCAAATTGCTCATATTAATCATATTATTTGTTGCAGTTACAAACACTGCATACATTGTCCGTGAAAATGAATATGCATATGTTACAAGATTTTCAAAATTTGTAAAAATACAGGATACAGCAGGAATTCACTTCAAGGTTCCAATGCTTGACAAGGTTGAAACAATTCCGCAGTACAGAATGATGTACGACATACCACCTTCAGAAGTTCTCACCGGAGACAAGAAGACATTGGTTGTTGACAATTTTGCAGTGTGGAGAATTGATGACCCTCCTAAATTCATGAAAACAGTAAGCAGAATCTCTGAAATGGAAAACCGTATTGATGCAGTTGTTTACAGTGCAGTTAAAAATACACTGGGAACAATGAATCAAGCTGATATTATAAATTCAGATAAAGGAAGCATCGATTACGTCAATGTTAAAATCACGGAAATAGTAAATGCACAACTTAAAAATTACGGAGTTTCAACAATTGCCGTTGAAATTAAAAGGCTTGACCTTCCTTCAGACAATGAATCTGCAGTATACAACAGAATGGTTTCTGAAAGAACACAAATGGCCGAAAGCTACAGGGCAGATGGAAATCTGGAAGCCAGCAAAGTTGTCAATGAAACAGACAAAGAAGTTGGAATACTTCTGTCAAAGGCAGAAGCAACAGCAGAAGAGCTCAAGGGACAAGGCGAAGGTGAATACATGAAAATCATAGCAGATGCATACTCAACAGAAGACAGAGCAAGCTATTATGAATTCATACGCAGTCTTGAAGCTTTGAAAGCCACCATGAAAGGTGACAAAACAATATTCCTTCCGGCAGACAGCTACATCGTAAGAGTTCTGAACGGTTCACTGGAATAAGTAACTAATCATTAAATAAAGGCGGCAATTTATGACTATCCATAAACTGCCGCTTTTAAATTTCATACTTATGTCTTGAATTAAGTGTTTAAAAACAGAACCTTGAAAATTATATATATTCCAAGGTTCTGCCTACTTATTTTAACATTTTAAACTACTATTACTTAACAAAATCAGGAACATTTCCTGTCACTGAAACTTCACCTGCAATGTATCCATGAACCATGGCATCCGGAATAGCATTAGAGCCAAGTCTGTTTGTTCCGTGTACACCTCCGGTAACTTCTCCTGCAGCATAAAGACCAGGTATTACCTTGCCCCATATATCCTGTACTTCTGTTCTTTCAGTTATTGTAAGTCCTCCCATTGTATGGTGAACTGAAGGCCACTGAGGAATTGCATAGTATGGACCTTTATCTGTTTTCAGCATTACACCTTTGTCTATAACTTTTCCAAAGTCAGGGTCCTTGCCTGCATCAATATATCCGTTGTGAGTATCAATAGTAGCTTTTAAAGTTTCGCCGCTCATGTTGATTGATTTTTCCTTGTATTGATGAGCATTTATTATTTCAGCAAGTTCTTCCAAAGTATCTGCTTTGAATATACGTTCAGCTTCCATGCCGCTTTGAAGCTGTGATTCTGTAATGAATCCCGCCTTGTCAACTATATCCTGTCCGAATATTGAGAATGTTGGGAATCCGCCGCTTTCCTGCGCTGCTCTTGAGCATACGTCACGTCTTTCACCTTCATTTACATATCTCTTTCCATTTACATCAACATAAACAATTCCTGAACTTGGACCACTGAAAGGAATTACAGCATATGCATCCAAAACTCCGTTGTTTGGATTAGCAAATGGATAAAGTTGAATGTAAGACATTTGTGTAGTGTTTGCTCCAACTTCCTGTGCCATTATTATACCTTCGCCTGTTGCTCCTACATGGTTTGTAGTAGGCAGATCAGCAGTGAGGGCAGGCACGTGTTTTGAACGCATTTCAACGTTTCCACTGAATCCTCCTGTTGTAAGGATAACACCTTTTTCTGCCTTAACATTTTTAACGCCGTCTTTTGTTTCAATTTTTATACCTATTACTCTTTGTTCACCTGTTGTCTCTCTGTATATCTGAGTCATCTTGGTGTTCAGCATAACTTCAGTTGAAGTTTTTTCAAGCATTTTCTTTTGAACAGCAACAATGTCTGCTCCTATGCCGTTAATTGTAGTATATGTACGATAACCGTAGTGTCCGCCTGGTCTGGTAATGGATTCACGCACTTGAAGTCCGTTATCTAGCAGCATGTTAAGCATTACAGGTGAACCATAAACAAAGTTTTTAACCAACTTCACATCACCCATATAGTCTCCGCCCTTAATGGTATCCTCAATATGTTTTTCTGCTGTATCTGGTTGAAGACCTAGCTTAGTGTAAAGTTCGTCTGCTATCTTACTTGTATAAGAAGCATAAACGCCGCCGTTTATTTGTGAGTTTCCGCCTAATACCGGCATTTTATCTATAAGAAGTGTGCTTGCACCTTGAGTGGATGCATTGTAAGCAGCTGATAATCCTGCAAATCCTCCGCCTATAACAACTACGTCATAAGTCATATCCCATGTAGACGGTAAATCCTTTGTTCCCATAGGTGGTCTTGCATCATCTGCTGTCTCTGCTGCAGCTTCTGCAATATCAAATTCAGCAACAACTCCGCCTGCCATTTCAATTGCTTTAGTAGCTGCTTCAATTATGGCGCTGCTTGTTCTGGTAGCTCCGGTAACAACATCAATACCAATGCTTTGCTTTTCTACAATTTTTGCCGGTATTTCTTTTAATGCAGCATCAGAAACTCCCTGAGTTTCACTTTGTGATACAACCTCAACTGCTTCAATAGCCTTTTCGCTTAATGTTACTTTCACTTTCATCGGATGCATACCAGTAACATCAACAACATACTCTCCTGCTTTCATAGGAGTGATGTTCACTTCCTGTTTTGGTTCCTCTTTTTGCTCTGGTGTCGTGGTATCGGTTGTTTTTGGTGCGCAAGCTGCCATGGAAAACATCATGCACAAAACAAGAATTAATGATACAACCTTTAATGCCTTTTTCATTTACCCTTCCTCCAATTTATTTTATTGTTGAATTCTATTGAAGCCTTCCGAACCAATGCACAATATAAATGTATAAACTACGTTCAAAGACATCAGAATCTTCAATAAATTCTTATATAGTAATGGCCTATATTTCACTTAGCCAAAACTGCCACATATGTACACTTGCAATATCGACTAAATATTAACACTTATAGGTATTATTGTCAATCGTTTAACAATAAAAAATAATAATATATTTTTATTATTTATGCACTTTATCATTCATTTTTCTAAAATAAAACGCTCTATAATAGGACATTCTTCACCGAACTGACTCATATTTATGCGTTGACTTCATTGTTATGTTAGGTTGTTCAATAAATTTAAATAAAATATAAACTCAAGTTCGACAATATTCGATATTTTTTTAACTATTATATGTATTATGTTAATTTATTAAAATGGTATATTTGCTTTCAAATAAGTATGAGTTGTTCATTATCTAAATAAAAAGAGACCGAAGCATAAATCAATCTCAGCTACGGTCCTTTTATTAATTTTAATTACATTAAATTACTTCACAAAGAAAACTCGGTTGTCATTTCTTGCCGGAGGTGCAGGCAGTTCACAGTCAGGATATCCCAGAGTGAGTGCACCAACTCCTATGAAGTCTCCTTCAACTCCCCATTCCTTTAGAAGAGCTAATCCTTCTTCACTTTCAAACATCTGTTTTTCCCTGTGTACCCAGCATGCTCCCAGTCCCAGTGAATATGCTGCATTGTACATGTTTCCCAGAGCAAGGCTTCCGTCTTCAACTGGTGTTCGTTTATTTTTGTCAGCCAGCACAAGCACGATTGTAGGAGCACCATAGTATGTATCTATATCTTTTCCGAAAAATTCGGCATTCATCTTTGTAAGTTTTTTAATCACATCTTTGTTCTGAACAACAATGAATACAGCAGACTGTTGATTGGCTCCGCTTGGTGCATATAATCCTGCTTCTAAAACAGCATTCAGTTCTCCATCAGTTATTTGTTCCTGTTTGTACTTTCTTATAGTTCTTCTTTTAATCATTGAGTTAATAGTTTCATTCATAATTTTACCTCATAGTTTTTTTATATTTTTAATCATTATTAATCTTTTATACCAAGCTCCGCGTCCCATACAATTCCAAGTCCTGCAGCACCTAACTCGCGTTATACAATAGGGAAGTCTCACTTCAACGGAAATCTAAGTATTCTCATGCCCAGAACAGCAAAACTGTCCGGACACGAAATGAATGCATCTGCATAATTACGAAGAATCAGCCATCCCAAAGTGCTTGGTACCCCACAGGCAACCCCTTCTCTTTGAATTATCACTACAATATAACATGATTAAGATTTACTGTAGCAAGCATGCTAATTATTACTAAATACTCCGTCCTACTATTTAATTATATACAAATGCGTACAAAAAGCTATCCCTCAATAAAAAAATGCCAAGACAAGTTAGTCTAAAGCATTTTTTTATTGCTAATATTTACTTAGCTGCATTTTGTCCGGCAATTCTTCCAAACACTGTTATGTCTGCAAGAGCATTGCTCCCTAATCTGTTTGTTCCTTGTATTCCTCCGGTTACTTCACCTGCTGCGTAAAGTCCTTCAATTACATTTCCTTCAGTATTCAACACCTGTGCTTTTGAATTGATTTCTATTCCTCCCATAGTGTGGTGAACAGCCGGTGCAGCTTTGCATATATAGAACGGCCCAACTTCCACAGTAGAAGGCAGGCTTCTTTTATTAAATTCAGGATCTTTTCCGTCAGCCACATAGCCGTTATATCTGTCAACGGTAGACTGCAATTCTTCTGCATCTATTCCGAAGAAATCTGCTGCTTCTTTAATTGTGTCAGCCTTTACAAGAAGGTTATTTTTATAGAGATACTCAAGTTCCGGTCCATGATTTTCCTGAAGCTTGCTGGCTTCAAATCCTTTTTGATCAAGCAGTTCATAGCACACATGACCAGTTTGAGCCTTGATTGCCATTGACATCACATCACGTCTGCCCAACTCTTCAACAAACCTCTTGCCTTCCTTATTTACTATAATAGTATGACCGTACAATCTTGCATCATCATAGTAAAGTAGTGTTCCGGTCAAAGGGTCGCAGATTGGATAGGTCTGAATATATTCCATTCCTAAAAGTGAAGCACCAATTTCTTCAGCCATTACAATTCCATCGCCTGTACTTCCCACAGAATTAGTAGAAAGAATAGTTTTATCTATTTCAGGATTATATTTTACTCTCATTTCAATATTAGATCCAAACCCTCCTGAAGCAATTATTACAGCCTTATTTGTGGTAAATGTATAATTTGCATCTTTTCCTTCAGCTTCAACTCCGATTACCTTGCCTCCATTGTCTGTAATCAAAGAAACAGCCTTTGTATTTAAAAGTATTGGAATATTCAATTCCTTTGCCTTAGCTAATTGTTTTGTGATTATTTCTTTTCCGCTTGCTCCTGACGGAATCAAGCTTCTTTTAACAGAATGGCCTCCAAAGAACATTAATTCTTCTTCCCATACAACTCCTACTTCATCTCTTAGCCACTCAGCCCCTGCAAGAGCATTTTCTGCCATGGTCCTTACCAGTTCTTCCTTAGCCTTATAGTCTCCGCCTTTTAGTGTATCCTGCACATGTTGTTCAACACTATCCTCTATACCTTCTTTCTTTTGAAGCCAGTTGTTTGCAGCTGCATATTCAGCACCTGAAATTAAAGTATTTCCTCCAGCAAGAGGCATTTTTTCAAGAACTATTACATCTGCTCCAGCATTTTTGGCTTCTATGGCTGCAGTAAGTCCGGCTCCTCCTGCACCTATAATAACTATATCATGAGTTTCTTCAATTTGTTTTTCATCGCTTGCATCCGAAGATACATCAATTTTTTTAAGCATGTCAGGAGTTGCTCCTGCTGCAGCAAGCGCAGCATTCACTGCCTCAAGAAATCCCTTTGAAGTCAGCGTGCAGCCTGAAACTCCGTCTACATCAACACTGTTCTTTAATATGATGCTTTCAGTCAAAGTATCCATTGCAGAATTGAACCCAGGTGTTTCATTGTTGCTAAGTACCTTAATATCAGTTATTGTGTCATCAACTATAGTTGTTTCAATTTTTATTTCTCCGCCTTTGCCGTATCCTATTCCTTCATACACACCGTCTTTTATGGATGATCCTTTTGCATCTGCCTGTTCACTCTTGCTGCAGCCAGCAAGGGTCGCAACCATCATAACTGTCAATAAAAATGCTAAAATCCTTTTCAATTTTTACTCCTCCGTTTTGTTAAATATTTATTTATTTGTGTTATTAGTTTAACATCTTGAATTCATAAAGTATTTACACTAATATGCTTATTTTTACACTTTAATTCACATGTTGAAATATCCGGACAATACTGTATAATGATATATAGTCCAATATTAATAGAAATACAAGGTGAATTATTATGTCATTACGTTTAAAAATTATCATATCATTTGTGCTATGTATTGCTTTTGCTATTTCTCCTATCCTAATAATTTTGGAAACAACCGTTAAAACTTCAAATATGGAACAGGCAGAATATCAGACTTTACAGCTTATCAATTCAAAATCAAATGAAATAGGTTCCTGGCTTAACCAGCGAATAAGCGAAATCAGAATAATTCACGAGCATGCTTCTACTAAGAATCTTGATCTTGTTACCTTAAAGCCTTATTTGACAAATTTAAATAAAGTCCTGAGCAATCAATATGGAAATTTCAATGAGACTTTCGCAATAGGAGCTGTTGATGGATATGGATGGGTAAATGATAATATTACTATAGACATATCAGGGCGTGATTATTTTGAAAAGGTAATGTCATCCCCCAAAGAATACATAATTTCAAAACCTATAATTTCAAAGTCAGACAGTACCCCAGCTTTTATAATATGTTATCCTATTGTTAACGATAATGGCGATAAAGTTGGATTCATTAACGGCGCAGTAAACTTGGATAAAATTTCCGAAATAGCTGCCGGCATTGATGTTTATGATGGATTTTCGTGGATAATGAATGAAGATATGGATATATACTCTATATCAAAAGAGGAACTTACAAGCAAGTATATTGAATCAGAAGGATTATCTGAAATAATAAGGAGTTCGATGGCAGCAAATTTCGGAACAGTTGCCTTAAAAGATAAATCCGGCAATGATTCAACCGTATTTTACTCTTCAATTCCTTACACGGAAGATTTAATGCTCTGCACCATGATTAAAAATACAAACATTTTTGCCCAGACCAACGATATTATAAACATGATATTTAAGGTTGGAATAGTTTTGTTGTTGTCTGCAGTTCTATTTGCAATTATGGTATCTGGAACAATTGTAAAACCCCTGCAAAAATTAAAAATTCAAATGGTTGAAGTATCTAGCGGAAACCTTGATTCATTTTTCAATTACAGCGGCAGCGATGAAATATCTGTCTTAGGAACAGTATTCAACCAAATGTTGATGGATATCAAAAAATTAATTAAACAGGTTTATGATGTACAAGCCCAAAAAAGAAATGCTGAACTTAGGGTGTTGCAGTCCCAAATAAATCCTCACTTTTTATATAATACTCTTGACACCATACAGTGGAAAGCTTTAGATTACAACGCCTATGATGTTGCAGACATGATTAATTCACTTTCAAATTTTTTCAGATTGTCACTAAGCTGCGGAAAAGAATTCGTTACAATTTATGATGAAACTGAGCATGTGCGCAATTACCTGGAAATACAGAAGATGCGCTACAAGGACAAAGTCAATTACAATATTAATTTAACAAAACAAATTTCGCAAAACCTAATACCTAAAATGATAATTCAACCGCTTGTAGAAAATTCTATCTACCATGGGCTAAAGCTTAAAAAACAAAAAGGAACTATCAATATTGACATACTTCAAGATAATGATCAGGTAAAAATTGAGGTGGAAGATAGCGGGTTGGGAATAAATATTGAGAAACTTATGGAAATCAGAATCAACCTTTTGAATTCCATTGAATCAGAACATTACGGGCTTTATAACATCAATGAACGCTTAAAGCTCACATTCGGAGACAAATATAGCATCACTATTGATAGTAAATATGGAATCGGAACAAAAGTATCAATTAAAATACCAAAGATAAGTGAGGGATTTCAGTGTTCAGAGCTGTAATAGCAGATGATGAGGAAACAATTCGCAATGGATTAAAAAAATTAATAGAATCTTATGACCTAAATTTGTCAGTCGTAGGAACAGCACAAGATGGAGAAGAAGCACTTCAATTAATAAAAGATTACCAGCCCGAACTGATTATTATAGATATAAACATGCCATTCATGAACGGGCTTGAAGTAATAGAGAAATCAAGAATAATAGATACAAACGCTAAGATAATCATTATTTCTGGATATGATCAGTTTGAGTATGCACAAAAGGCGCTGGAACATGGTGTTTTCAGCTATCTGCTCAAACCGATACAATACCGCAATTTTAAAAATATCATTATTAAAGCTTTAGATTCATACAGAGAAAGAATGTGGGAACTAAATAAACTGGCTGAAAGCAATACAATTGAATTAAGCAGCAAGTGTATCGGCAATCAGGCAATTGTTTATATTAAAGAAAATTATTCTAAAAATGACCTTACTTTGAATCTTATTGCTGAACAGCTGCACACAAGCCAATCAAACCTGACAAGGATAATTAAGCACAAAACTGGAGAAAACTTTACAGATTATCTGAATAAACTCCGTATTGACATGGCTATTAAATTATTGCTTGACAAGGACAAAGACTTCACTATAAATGACATAGCCAATATTGTAGGATACAGCAGCCAACATTATTTCAGCAGGGCATTTAAAAATTATATGGGCGTTTCACCAATTCAATACAAAAATAAGAACAATAAATGTTACCATAAAAAATCCCCTCTATGGTAATTGGTATAACCCTAATCCTTCTATCAAAAGGGATTATATAATAATACATCTGATTCTAAATTTAATAATATTATAGATAATTAATGATTAATAATTTGAGGTTTCCTTATAATTGGACAGAGATGTGCATTGAGCAGGAGATACGGCAATGTTTGATTCTATGAGTGAGCCTTATATTTGTTATCATCGGGAGGACACGAGGTCCTCCCCTACAACAAGCTGATCCCTATAATATAGTAGGTCGCATGTTTTTTGTATACTTGAAGAATATTCTTAGTTTCGAAGCTCAAAAATAAATATTCTCTGCGCTTCCCTTGCTGACTTGAAAAATTTTGTAATATTAAACATTAACCTGTAGTAGCTGTTCAGGAACTTCACCCTGTAATCGTCATTGAGATACTTTGTATCGATGTGAGTGATACCTGAAGCATATTTTTCAATTTCGTGAGGACCGTCTGAGCCCCACTGAATTTTAGCTTCCGTCTTACCCAGAGAAGGCTGGTATTTTGAATATTTGACTGTTGTTTTTGAAAACGCGTCAAAAATAATTTCAGCATTTGTAAATTTGTTTTTAAGTTGGATGAGAAGTTCTTCAACTTCATCTTCGTTTAAGTACATCAAAAGACCTTCAGCAATGACAAGGACAGGTTCATCTTCATAATCAATCTTATCAATCCAGCTGTAATCAGTTACGGATGAGCCAATCATCCTGTAGTTGATTGTTTCCTTGTAAAACTGTTTCTTGATCTTGATAACTTCCGGAAAATCAAGGTCATACCATCTCTTTGCTTTTCTTTTAACCCTCAATACTCTTGAGTCCAGGCCGCAGCCCAAATGCAAGACAATGCATCCGGGATTTTCGTCTATGAATCCTTTTGTAAAATCGTCAATAATTGCTGCCCTGAGGCTCATAAACACCTGAATTTTTTTCGCAACCTTAAGCTTTTTGAAATCATAATCTATGCTGTCGATGATTTCTTCTGCCTTTTTGTCGGAGATAATTTTTTTCTCCTTGCTCATGCGAGCCTTGCCGTACAAAGGTATGAAAAGAGTTTCGCTTCCATTGCTTAAACTAATCATTATAACATCTCCTGTTACACAATTTTTATAATTGTTTATTTGATCGTGCAATATTTAACAATAACTCTTGTATTGTTGCTCCTATTTTCTATTATATACTTATTTTCAGATATAGCCATACCTTATTCACAGCATTGTGTTACATTTATTTAACAAAAGCATTATTATAAGCTTACACTCAGACTATCACAAACCCAGACACTTTCATACTGAACGATAGTGAAGGATCTCATGCTTATTAAAAACATGAGATTCTGCAGTTTCGCACACAAATTTATTTATTCGCTATCGCTCATATAAATTTGGTACTCATTGCGAATGACCTACCGCTATTTTTCAGAAAAAAACCTGAAAAATAGGGTTAGGTCATCTTTCGAGCTATGCCCTCAGAATGACAACGTCAAAAATTACTTTGTCATCAACATAAGTTTAAGCGCATGTTTATTAGAGCTTTGTGAAAATTATGTCCGGAACCATTTCTTCAAAACGAACAGCAACAGATTTTACCGCTCCGTTTTCTGTCTGAAAACTTACAGGCAATGAAATTGTATATATGTCTTCCAGCACGTCATCTGCCCGGAACACATCCTTGTGATAATGCTTTAAACATATATTCATATCACGGTATAACATGTAAATATTATCATTTTCATAAATGATTTTAACATTGCCATAACCGTCATCATGATATGTACCCTCATAATTTTTCAAAGGAAGTGTTGGCTGAGTACCAGGGATTTGTTCTTCTGTGAAATAATTCAGTTCGCAGTCGTGATAATCTTCTTCTTTTGGCAGTTCTTCACCATGGAACTTCTCTGTCCAGTTTTCAGGCTCTTCTCCCAGTATTTCATCAAGAATTGTATACAGCGAGCTGTACATAAACGGCACAGTTGGCGAATGAAGATTTGTAAGAATTACCACACCTGCTTTATCATCAGGAAGAAATGATTGTATGGAGCTGAAGCCTTCTATTTTTCCTGTATGCTTAAAAAACGCATGACCTTTGTAATACCCTCTTCTCCATCCCATTGAATAATCGCTGCACTCATAAAATCCTTCTCCACATCCAATGGAATCTTCCATGGAGGACAAGACAGTGTGCATCTCTTTAAATGTCCCGGATTTAATCAAGACAGTGCCGTCTTCTTTTTTTCCTCCGGCAATGTGCATCATGAGCCATCTTGCCATGTCATTGGCAGTGGAATTAACTGAAGCAGCAGGGCCTGCCAGATCCACATTCCACAAATCAACAGCACAGCTTTTCATGTTTCTCACACGGTATGGCAAAGAATAATCCAAATCCTTTTTCATCTCTTCAACTGAGCAATTTGTGCGTTCCATGCCCAGAGGGCTGAAAATATATTCCTTCATCAAATCATCCCACGTCTCTCCTGTTGCACATTCGGCAACATAGCCTGCCAATGCATACATTACGTTGCTGTAAATGGCTTCTTTTCTATAGTCTGAGCATGGATTTATGTATCTCATCCTTCCTGCCAGGTCATCCCTGTCTGTGTCTCCGGGCCACAAGGCATCATGAGTTCCAAAACCTGTCATGTGAGAAAGTATGTCTCTCAGCGTCATGTTCCTTGCTGCAGGATCCTTCATCACAAGATTAGGTGCATAAGTTGTCACCGGCTCATCATAATTTAATACACCTTTGTCCACAAGAATTGAAATAAGTGCAGATGTCATGGACTTAGAACAGGATGCTATTCCAAACATTGTATCAGCCGTTACAGGCAGATTTTCTTCTGCATTTCTAAATCCCAATCCAATTGACTGCATCAATTTCCCATCTTTAATCACTGCAATTGAAACTCCGGGTATCTTCCAATAATTCATTTCACTTTCAATGGTCTTGATTGTTTTTTCAGATAAATTTCCCATAATTCCTCCCTCAATTATTATCAGCTTAATTAAAGCAATTTTCATGCCATGTTTAGAAAATTCATGCCCTTTTCTGTTATTCTGTTGCCTGATCTTCCCTTTCTTATTTCAATGAATCCATTCTGGCTCAGCGATTCCAATATCACCCTTGTCCTGGCATCACTTATTCTGATTCCTCTTTCCTTCAAATAATATATTATGCCTGTCCTGCCTATTCCATGAAAATCGTCCGTGTTTTTACTGATGATTTTCAATATTTCAATTTCATCTGCTTTGGATTCCTTTGGAGCAATTTTTGTCTCACTTTTTGTAATTCCCTTTGGAAACTCTTCCAGAGTCATGAAATAATTTGCTGCACTTTCAAGCTCCCTCACATTGCCCGGCCAACTGTATTCCATTATTGATGTTTTTTCTTCGTCAGTTACCTTTGAATAATTTGAACCCAGAAAATATTTAAGAAGCAAAAAAATATCTTCTTTTCGTTCCCTGAGAGGAGGAATTTTTATCGGAATAACGTTGAGCCTGTAAAATAAATCGCTCCTGAAGTTGCCCTTGTGCACTTCTTCCTCCAGATTTTTGTTTGTAGCAACTATTATTCTTACATCAATGTTGATAACACGGTCACTTCCTATTCGCATTATCTGTTTTTCCTGAATAACTCTCAAAAGCTGACTTTGTACGTTGGGAGAAATGTCTCCGATTTCATCCAGGAACAATGTTCCCGTGTTTGCCTGTTCAAACAATCCTATTTTTCCGTTTTTGCTTGCACCGGTAAACGAACCGCCTTCATAACCAAACAGCTGACTTTCCAGAAGAGACTCTGGCAGCGAAGCACAGTTGATTGCAACAAATGGCATCTCCTTTCTGTCTGAAAAATTATGGATGGACTGCGCCATGAGTTCCTTGCCTGTTCCGCTTTCTCCTTGTATGAGTATGGTGAAATTTGTGAGGGCTGCCTTTTTTGAAAGGCTTATGCAGTGCATCATGGCATTTGATTTGTGTATAATTTTTTCAAATGAGTATTTTGCAAAAAGACCTTTCTTCACCAGGTTATTCTTCAGATTGATTTCCAGATCCCTTATGTCTTTTTCATGCCTGAATATGAAATTGTATCCTATGGCATGGTCCATAAGCATTACAGGAGATTTTTCAACAGCATAATTTTCTTCATTAATCTTTATAAGCTTGCTTTTAAAATCTGCACAGCATATGAGATTACAAATTTCCCCCTCAACAAAATTATCTATGCTCTTGTCTGTATAGTCGTCATATACATTGAAAATACGGTTGAGTTTTTCATTGGAATAAACCAGGTTGTAGCTGCTGTCCGTCAGCAATATTCCTTCATAGGAATTAAATATCATTTTGTCAAGCATTTCACCCTTTAGATAACTGTTCAGGTAGTTGCTTTTAAAAACAGCGTTAGGCTCCACAATGTCGTTCATGTTCTTTATGATGTTGCGGTTCACAGACTTATGGCCCAGCCTCAGTTTCTGCATTATTCTGATTGTGGTGTCATATCCTATTTCCCTGTATCCAATGTTAATAACCTTTTCGATGTGAGGCGGAATCAGGTTCATCTCATCAGGAGTGATGGCAATTTTAATATCATTGTAAAAATTGTTCACATCCAGCCTTTTTTCATAGGGTATGAAATTGATGTTGCTTATGCCCAGTTCATAAAATGTGTTTGTGGTCTGAATGGTGCTTTCATATGAATCGTTCACAACAAGTATGTCTGTGTTGTCTGCAACTTTTCTTATTTCATTGACAAATTTTTTATTTATTCCCCTTGTCATTACAACAACCTTGTCAAAGTCAGTAATGTGTTTTTTCAAAATATAAATCATGTGTTCGTACAAAACCAGGTATATGTCACCTTCTATCATTTCATGTTCACCCAGTTCTGTTAAAAACACATTTTCAACCTGCACATAATTTTCAAAAATAGATTCCACACATCTTTTAAGGTATTCAATAACGTTCCAATTTTCTCTGTTATTATATATCATCAATATGGTCTTCATAGTACCTCCAAAACTTTTACCTTATTATAACACAAATAAGATATTAATAGGATTATTTTCTATTTTTATCCTATTATTTTGTTGTCACAAGGATAATTTGCTCCACAAAACCCAGTCATATTGTAGTGATATAATAGAATTATACTTGGCACAGTAATTGCTTGATTGTTATTTGAGTAACAAGCACTATTAAATCAATTATAAAGGAGAAGAGTATGAGTAAAAATGAAGCTACAAAGATGATGGAATCCACAAAATCCGAATTCAAACAAGAAATCGGCGTATTCGGCGGTGTGAGCATCATCGGTGGAATCATGATTGGTTCCGGAATTTTCTATTTAGGTTCTTATGTTTTGATGAGAACAGGCATGAGCATGGGTCTTGCCATATTGTGCTGGATCGTGGGAGGTATTGTATCACTGCTTGGAGGACTTTGTTTTGCAGAACTTGGTGCTTCAAGACCTGTTGCTGGAGGTATGGTTGTTTATTTGAATGAAGCTTACCACCCTATAGTTGGATTTTTGTTTGGTTTTGTAAGCTGGCTTATTAGTGGAGCAGGCTCCATTGCAGCAATTGCTGTTGCACTGCCTACAGCTCTTAGAAGTTTCTTTGACCTGAGCGACATGACAATCAAGTTAATAGCAGTTGCTCTGATTGCAGCACTTACAGTTTATAATTACATGGGGGTTAAAAAAGCATCCATACTTCAAAATGTTTCCATGGTTGCTAAACTTATTCCAATAGCAATCATCATGTTCGGAGCATTAATATTCGGAAAACAAACTCCTGATTTAAGTATGGTTCCTGCTGACGGCAGCGCTGTAAGCTTCACAAGCATATTAGGAATGATTGCCTTTGCAACTGTTGCAACATTGTGGGCATATGAAGGATGGACTAATTTAAACACAGTAGCTGAAGAAATGAAGAACCCTAAGAAAAACCTTCCACTTTCTTTAATAATTGCAATCGGCGGCATCCTTGTACTTTATACATTGTTCAACTACTCAATTTACAAAGTGTTGCCACATGATGAGATTGTTGCCATGATAAATGCAGACAACTATTATCTGGGAACGGAAGTTGCGAAGAGAATATTCGGCAACGTGGGCGGTACAATTGTTCTTGTAGGTATGATTATATCAATGTTTGGTTCATTGAACGGTATGATTCTTACATTCCCCAGAACTTATTATGCAATGGCAAAAGAAGGCCACTTCTTCAAAAGCTTTGGAAATTTACATCCTGAATACAAAGTTCCTTCAACTGCAATCATTGCACAATGCATAATTTCAGTTATACTGGTATTAAGCAGAAACCTTGACCAGCTTACAAGCATGGTTGTATTCACAGGAATGCTGTTCAACGTACTTGTTGTAGGCGCAGTACTTGTATACAGAAAAAAATATCCCGATCTTGAAAGACCTTATAAAATCTGGGGATATCCTGTTACTGTATTCATAACAATTTTAATATTCGCTGGTCTTATGATAAATACATTCATCGAAGACCCTGTAACAGCTCTTATTGGTTTCATAGTTCCAGCAATAGGCTGTGTTGTTTACTACTATTTTGACAGAAAGCTGAAAAAAGAAAGCATATAATCATAAAATTTCATAAAAGGCGTGTATGGAGGCAAATAATTGATAACTTTATTTAAAAACGGAAACATCCATACAGTAGATGCTTCAAATCCCAACGCAGAAGCATTTGTTGTACAGGATGACAAGTTTACATATGTGGGAACCCTGGATGGCGCAAGAAATTATTTAAATGAAAATGGACGTGCCCATGTGGAAATTGATATGGCAGGACGTCTGGTCTTGCCGGGACTCAACGATTCCCACATGCATTTTGTGCATTATGCCAAAAGTCTCAGGAGCATCAATCTCACAGGAACCAAAAGCATCCGCGAAGTAAGAGAACGCATTGCAGAAAGAATGAAGGATGAAAAGCTTAACGGCAGCACATGGGTTGAAGGCGAAGGCTGGAATCATGATTATTTCACTGATGAAAAAAGATTTCCAAATAAATTTGATCTGGATGACATAACAGGCGAAGTTCCTGTACTTGTAATGAGAGCATGCTTTCATATAGGAGTGCTGAATTCTGCAGGGCTTAAATTAATGGGAATAACAAAAGAAACTGCGCCTAAGTATGGAAAACTTGTGGAGCTTCTTCCTGACGGAGAACCAAACGGTGTAATCAAGGAAAGTTTGCTGGATAATGTGAAGTCCATGATTTCAACGCTGGATATGCAGATATTAAAAGAAGTGTTGGTTAAAGCTCAATACGAAGCATTTGCACAAGGTCTCACATCAGTGCAGAGCGATGACATAGGATATATGCCAAACAGCAATTACGACATGTTGTTCACTGCTTTGAAGGAATTGGACGAATCCGGGGATTTGAACATCCGTATAAGCGAACAGTGCTTGTTGATGGATAAGACTATCGCAGAAGACTTTTTCAACAAAAATTATCATTACGGCTACGGCAATGACAAGTACCGTGTTGCATGCTTAAAAATTTTAAGTGACGGTTCTTTGGGCGCCAGGACGGCAGCTCTTCGAAATCATTATAGTGACGATGAAAGTACAAAAGGAATTGAAATGTTCAGTCAGGAAGATTTGAATGAATTAGTTCTTCTTTCACACAAAAAAAATTGTCCTGTAGCAATTCACGCCATAGGAGACAGGGCAATAGAAATGGCTCTTGATTCCATAGAAAATGCAAAGAAACTAGATCCTTCCCACAACCCGCGTCACGGCATTGTTCACTGCCAGATAACAGATCATAATTTGCTTGATCGTTTCAAGGAGCTTGACGTACTTGCATTCATACAGCCAATATTCATTGATTATGACATGAACATAGTTGCTGACAGAGTGGGAAAAGAGCTGGCCAATACATCATATGCATGGAAGACAATGGTTGGCAAGGGAATTCACGCATCATTCGGCACAGACTGCCCTGTAGAATCATTTAACACAATGCCTAATATTTACACTGCAGTTGCAAGGAAAAACATTAACGGCCATGAGAAAAAGATTTATCTGCCAGAAGAAAGACTGTCCATGAATGAAGCAATAAAAGCATACACTATTGAAGGGGCATATGCTTCCGGGGAAGAAAACATAAAGGGTACAATAACATCAGGAAAGCTTGCAGATTTTATATTGCTCGACAGAGATTTGTTCAATTTAGAATCTGAAGAAGAAATTCTTGACACGCGTGTTGTTGAAACATATGTAGGGGGCAAAAAAGTTTACAGCTTATAAAAAGGGTGCCATGCAGAAATGCATGGTATCCGGTTTTTTGTTGGAGGAAGTTATGAAAGATTATGTTGTAAAGATATCAGAAAAAAATACAGGAGTTCTGGCTGTACTGGGTCACGCCGGAATAGGACACGTCCACAGCCACTCAGGCTTTGTGCAGGATGATTCTGCAGGTTTTGCAGTTGTTGCTTCCATAATGAAGGAAGCTTTTAAGGTTGACACAACCATACAATATGTTACAGGAAATTCTGAAACAGGCTCCATAACCGTCGAAACATATGGAGGGGGAATAGGAACGTCCCATACAAGAAGAGGGCTCACTCCGCAGGAAGTGCACATGCTCAGAAGAGCTGAAGGCGAAGACGGCATATATACCCAGACTGTGGCTGTGAAAACTTTCGGCAGGATGTACGGACAGGGAGCCATGGAAACACCAGTTGCACTCCAAGGTGCAATAGCTTTGGCAGTAATGGATTCATTTTGCAAAAAATTTCCCCACAAAATTCTAACAACCAATGAGAAATATGACCGACTCATAGACAAAATGTCAGGAACTGTTGTTGATATAAACGGAATACCTGTATCACTTCTTTTGAACATAAACGGTTCTGAAGGAGGAATAGGACCTGCTGAAGACAATGAAGGAAACACCGCCCTAGGTCAAAAGGGAGAAATCATGAAACTCCTTGGAACTCAAGATGTTCCAAACATAATAGTTGAAAGTAAATCATACGTGCCGTCCCTGTCAAAGGAGATAAATTGCAGCACATTTTTATTCCGTGGCCAGGAAATAATTGACAACACAGACGTTGCAAAAGCGCTGGCAAGTGCAGCCAACGACTTGAGTCTCCCATATATTTTAAAAAATGATTCACTCCCCATATCAAAAGGAAATCTGGAAAATGCAACTAGAAATTTTGCCCGAGAAATAATAAAACTTGGCGAAAGACTGTCAGGAGCCCAATCAGCAATAGACAAAACATCAATCATAGCTGAAATTGCAAGAATGGTCAGTGAAGATGCAGGAGGAATAAGCTTCATGTCAAATGATCTCCACGACACAGCAAGGGCAGCAGGCATAGTTCCTGGAACAGCCTCTGTAATGTCTCTCCTTGTGCCGGAAGATTATATAAATTACTGGAAAATTCCAGTTTTAACTCCTGAAGATGTTGAGCAATATATGAGAATAATTTTTTGTGCAGCAAAAAAATTAATTTCTGAGTGTTAGCTATGCCATTCTGAGAGCTTTAGCCCGAAAGATGCCCTAACCCTATTTTTTAGTTTTTATGAAAAATAGCGGTAGGTCACTCGCAATGAGCACCAAATTTATGTGAGTGAAAGCGAACATAAATTTGTGTGCGAAACTGCAGAATCTCAGAATTCTAAATATGAGATCCTTCGCTAAAGCTCAGCATGACATTAATGCTTAATGCAACAGCCTATTTTGCTCAATACTTATTATTTTAACTTTCTTTCTTCCCATAATAATCTTTCCTTGTTAGGTATGGAGTCTTTCAATAGGAAGTCAGCCCAATCAAGTTTTAGTTTATCGGTATTTTCATGCCAGTAAAGCAGACGTTCTTTATAATATTCTGTCTTTTCGATGACTGGTTTGTAAAAATCATTTTTATCATATTTTAAGACTATTGAAGTTAATTCATACATGGGCAGACCTATGGCATGTGTTTCTACATGCACTGTAGCACCAGCATGGCCGATAGCGTGGCACAAATCACCATATTCGTCATCATCAATTTCTTTTGCCACAGCATGTGAATCCAGTATTGCTCGTTTTGCTATGGGCATTTTGATTTTGCCCCTTGCCCAAGCTTCGCAAAGCTCCAAACATGCTCTTGGTCTTTGCTCATCAGGATACTTTTCTTCAAACTGCTTCAGAGGCATTTTTGCACAATCCAACGCCCACATAACAAGTGTTCTGTGACTTTGCAATCGAATTAATTCTAATAACTCCTGTAAACACTGACTGTCACGAGAAAATAAAATTTTATTTCTTTTCTTTATTTTGATTTCTACATCTGAAAACATATATACTCCTAAATTTTCAATTTTGAAATTATTTTTTAATATTATATCATATCGTTCATAATTTTTTGCATGTATCTAAAGCCATTTTTACAGATTACACTGTATACCCGATATTTACCGTTATGATTTTAAAGTTATAATTTATTCAAAATGAACATCATTTAAGAATGTGGTTTTAAATATAAATATTTTGGTATATATCCAATAAGTAGTGTTTTTCATATTATATAACGAGGTGAAAATATGGAAAATAGTTTGATTGTATTAAAATTGATTTCAGTTGTTTACTTGTTTGTGCTGCTTCCCGTCTACATTGTTCATGTGAAAAATCACGAACGTACTGAAAAACCAAAATTAAAACTGGCACTTTCTATTGTGTTTTGTTCCTCGGGACTAATTGGAGCTACCCTTAATGATTTCAGCCTGTATGCTGTCTTCATTTTGTTGGGTCTTATGTTGTCCCTGGCGGGAGATTATTTTCTCATTTATCTTGAATCCGACATAAAAAAATACACAACCGGTATATTGTGTTTTGGTCTGACCCATTTGTCCTTTCTTATTTCAATGTTACTAGCAGGAGGGTTTTTCCTGCCCAACCTTTTTGTTTCCATAGTCATTTATGGATTGCTGATATATTATGCAAACAAGAAGAAAATCGACTTTGGCGAAGTTAAGTATGCCCTATCCGCATACAGCTTGTTAATTGTCCTCATGACTGTCAAGGCTCTGTCCATGATTTATTTCTCTCCTTACCACATGGTATCAAGACTCTTCATGGCACTGGGAGCGTCCTTGTTTATATCATCAGACATTTTTCTTTTAATATATGAGTACATGGACGGTAAGTACAAGTTCAGAATTCTTAACAGCATTGCGTATTTCACGGGACAACTGCTGATTGCAGCTTCACTATTCTATACATAATTAATCACTTCACAAAGAACCACAAATTAATGGGGCTGTTTCATTAAGCATTATGTCATCCTGAGCCATGGCAAGAATCTCAGCTTTTGAAATTCTGAAATTCTTCGGACTAACTCTCAAATGATATAAGTCGCTAATGCAACAGCCACATCTTTTAAATCTTAACCCATTTCTTAGCCCTTTCAATTTCTCCGTCCCTAAGAGGGCCTTCAGTATCATTTACTATAAATCCTTCCGGCTGCTTAGCAAGAGTTCCTCCCTTTTTAACCAGCTTTTCCCCTATTGGTTCTGCTGCATAACCAAAATGCTTAACCATAAAATTAAGAACCTTGTTGTCGATTTTCTTCACATCAGACCTTGTGTCAAACGCCAGAACCTTTATACCTGCAAGCTCTCCGGCAGGCAACATGTTAAGAAACTCAGACACTTCCTTTGTTGGTTTAAATCCCCTTGTGGGAGAACCAACAACCAGCAAATCCACCCCTTCCAGCAGTCCCTGATGATACTTCCCTACATGGACGGCAGATGCTTCACCAATTTCCTTCATTGATTCCTCCATGGCCATAGCCACGGTCTTTGTATTTCCGAATACAGAGTCATATACTATCAATGTCTTCATTAGAAATCACCCCTATCGTAGCCGAATCGGCAAAAGTTCCAACACAAGTATGATTATAAATCCAATGAAATAACAAAACAAATCCTTCACATCAAAAGTTGAACCAATCAATATTCTGGCAAAAGTATTTTCTTCCAATCCTAAAAGACTGATTAATTGAAAATATTGCAGAACCTCTACAAGAGCAGCAAATATAAACACATAAAGAGGCATTAGCTTAACTTTGTCAGGAACAAAAATCCTAACAAAGAAATAGACAACCCCTACCACAAGGACATCACCAACGTAGGGCCTTATGAAATCATCATGTACATATATGGCAATTGCAATCTCAACCATCAACAATATCAAGAACGCAATGGCGTAATATGCTCTTTTATTCCTTATCATTGAACTACAACTGCTGTTCCCGATACCGTAACCATGAGCATGTTGTTAGCCTGCCCAAGCACCTCGTAATCAACGTCAACGCCGACTACGGCATTGGCTCCTAGGCTTGCAGCCCTTTGCATCATTTCATTCAGCGCACTTTCCCTTGCATCAATCAGCTCGCCTTCATAAGATCCTGACCTTCCCCCGAAGAAGTTTGTTAGTCCTGCTGCAAAATCCTTTACAAAATCAACTCCCGAAACAACTTCTCCAAAAACAATTCCCCTGTATTCAACTATTTTTCTTCCTTCAACAGTAGGTGTAGTAGTTACTATCATATTGCCCTCCAAATAACATTCTCTTTCTATAATTTATTCCATTTTCACACATTAATGATATAATTTGTGTCTTTATCTGTCAACCAATATAAAACATACCTACAACAGTCGTTTGAAAAAGTGTTTATTTTTTAATGTCATTCTTTTTTTCTTATACTTTTTAAAAAGTGATGGACTGTCTGAACAATAATTCCTGCAAACAGTCCTGCTGTAACAAACATGAACAATGACAGTATGCCTGCCAGGTCTCCCCAGCCATCTAAATTGTCCATAAACCTGCGAAACATTTCAAAATATCCGATTGCTATACCTGCAATGAAAAATATCAAAGCATATTTTAACTTATAGAAATGGAAAACAGCCGATATGCCTCCTAATATCAATGAAAACAATGCATAATATGCTATGTTTTCTGTTATTACTTCTGTGTTATTAATAAATCTTATCCCTGTGTACATCAATACAAATGATATTGCTGCTATGATTAATCCTATGATTATTGATTTATGTTTTTTCATGCCATGCTCCTTAAAATTCATTTTATGTTAATATTATTATACCTGAATTTTGCCGGCATAAACATGTTCTGTTCAATTCGGTTTTTATTTGTACCCTTACAAAACATCAAAACTAAAAAGCGACAATGTGATTAAACACATTGTCGCTTTTTCGCAGAAATCAAATTTGTTTATATATGATTAATATTCTTTATTACCATCAGGTGTATACATAATAACTGATGAACTCTTCCATCTGCCTAATACCATGTACATCCACAAAAATGCTCCAATTATCAAATAAATCCCTAAGCTCTTCCATGATCCTATTCCCAAGCCGGTTGCGCAAAGTAATACAGCTAACAAAGCAAATGCAAGTGCAAGAACTCTCATTCCCATTCCGCCTTTCAACTTGAATGGTGCTTCCCACTCAGGATGTTTTTGTTTTATACGAATAGCCGAAATCATGGTTAATGCATAAGCTACTGCACAGCTGAACGACATTATATTGAAAAAGTCATTCATGAAAGTCGAAGAATTCATGATAAGCAGAAATGCCAGGCTTATAACCAATATGAAGATATTTGGCAATATAGGCTGGTGATGTTTATTTACCTTTGACCAGATTGGTGGCAGGAAATTCTGTCTGCCCATTGCATAAATCAATCTGACAGCTGAAATCCAGAATCCCAGTATGCACGTTCCGATTGTAAAAAGGATTGCAAATACACCAAACAACAATGGCCATACCCTCCAACCAAGCATATCTTCCATTAATGTTATAGTGATAAAAGATTTTGTTACTACTCCGTTTTCAAGACCGATTAATTGTTCCCACGGAGCCATTCCACCTAATGCAAAGAAAAACAAAGTGTAAAGAGCTCCGCATGTCAATATGGATCCTAAAATTGCCTTAGCACTATCTTTTATAGGAAATGTGCCTTCTTCAACCATTTGTGGAACAGTTTCAAATCCAAAATACGGTGTTATAATCAAACCCAAGCCAATTACCCAGCCTTGCATTCCCCCGTCTCTCAAAACTGATCTGAACATAGGTCTCAAGTTATCAAAACTCCAATACGGACTGGTGAAGAACATAATCGAAGTTAATACTATACCTATTAATGCTCCAAAAAGCATAAATGTTTGAACCTTACCGGCTATTTGAATGTCATTTAAACTTAAAAATGTATAAACCACCAGTACAACAGATGAAATTATGGCTATATCCTTAGCTGTCATGTTGAAGTTTCCAACATGGTCAACCCATGCAATAATTCCCATCATTCCAGAAGCTGGCACTGTTACCCATGCAGCCATAATAAGCCAACTTGCCCAAAACCCCATATGCTTGTTCATTCCAATCGTATTGTAAAGAAGTTCTCCTCCAACTCGTGGAAATAACGAAGCCAGTTCACAATAAACAAATCCTATTGGTAAAACAATTATGGTCATTAACAGAAAAGCTAACCATGTGCCAGGTCCGCAGTATGACATAAATATTGTGTCCCAATACCCGATGAATGTCAAAATAGCGCCTGTAGCTAGAGCATAAACATATAATAGTCTTAAATTTCTGTTTAATCCTTCAGGTTGATTGTTTTCCATTTGAATATTTTTCTCTGACACTTTACTTCACCCCTTCAATTATTATTTAAAGTGATACGATTCGAATATATTCAAGGAATTAAACTCTTCAAAGCACATTGTTATACCATTTGCTTTTCTTCTTTCAAAAATCAACTGCTTTCTATAACTTTTGTTTGTTGTATATTAACTATCATGATATTACTTTAAACATAACAGATTCATCATAACCTACAATAACTCTGGCATAACCGCTAAGCTCCGAATTTAATACTTCGTCGCCGGTATCAACCAATAATGACTGTCCGAAAAGAGAATACATCTTGTTCTTGGTTGCAATTATTAATATGTTATCCAAACCAACCTTTCTAATGACTCGATGGCTTATTTGCTGATTACCCCTTCCAAACAAGTACCCCTGGCCGCCAATTACAGTAATGACAATCTTTGCTTTACTATACTTATCCAGATATGACAATATAGTATTTTCATTTACGTCATTGGCTATTACTTGATTATTGCAAACCAAATCCACTCCCAGAAGCGTGTTTCTCAGTTTCAATTTATCCATAACACCTCTGACTGTTGAACCTGTCCCCATTATATAAAGCACATCTTTTTCCATATTTAAAGCAATATACCTGGATACCAAGTCTAAAGCTGCTTCTTCTCCTGTTGCCCTACCGCTTTTTAGATTTTGAACCATCTTTGTATCGTAAGGTACCTTCATATAACCATATAATCTGGCATTCACAACCCCTTCTCTGAAAGCATCCTCGTCAATATCCATTACTTCCGATAATCTTAAATCTTTAACCTTTCCTTGTAGAAATTTCAATACAAGTTTACCGGCTGTTTTCGGGTTAATTGCATAAACGGCAGAATGTATTTTACATCCTCCGGGTATTCCCAAAACAGTTATTCTGTCTCCCACTGCATCCAAAATATTTCTGGCAGTTCCGTCTCCTCCTGCGAAGAGTATCAATTCCACACCTATTTCATACATCTCTTTGGCAGCTCTTATAGTGTCCTCCGGCTTTGTATTTGAAGAATGCATATGATTAATGACTATAGGTTCTAACCCACATGCCCTAACCTCATTTTCCCCCATTTCATTCGGATAAGTATATATTTCTAAGATGTCATCGTCAAATTGCTTAATCTGACTTATAGCAACTATAGCTTTGTCTGGACACTCTGGTTTTGCTCCTAATTCAATCGCTTTGGCTAATATTTCTTCACCATCTGATCCTTTTAAGCCAACTTTCCCCCCCATACCTGCTACCGGATTTACAATAATTCCGATTTTTTTAGCCAAAATTACACATCCCTTCTGTTGTTTGAAATATTGTCAGCAGCCTTAACTATAACAAGGATGTTATAGTTAAAGGCTACTGATATAAATGTTGTTACTTAACCTTAATATATTGGTCACCATGTTTCCTGAGGAACGCTCTCCAGGTTATAGCCCATTTAGTCGGATCATCAAGGTCTTCTGGATTAGCCAGGTCGTGTGATGCACTCTTATGGGGAGCGGTCAACACAACTTCAGGGTTTGTATAAGCTTCTTCAGCAGCTTGTTTCAGAGCTTGGTAATATTCTTCCAAGTCACACTTGCTGTATGTTTCACACGGTTCCAGAGTCATTGGTTCAGGAATAACCCAAGGATGGTGAGAAGCCCAATACCATGGAATACCGTAATCATTTATTCTCTTATTAATATCATTTGTTCCTACTCCAGTATCATTGTACAGTTCTTCCCATGAGTATCTGCATTGTTCTTGTCTCTTGATTCCGTTGCCCAAGAATGCCTCGCCGCATCCTTTGATTGAGAGAAGAAGTTTTTCAAGATAGTTGTTATTCAATACTGAAATAGCTGCACATTCTTTCATGCCTTCAACGCCATGCATCATAGCCCAGCTGTATGCCTTCAATATAACTCCGGCAACTCCAAAATACTCTCTTACCTTGCCAAAGCTGTCAGGCATATCGTAATTTAGATAGTATTTTTCACCATTAAACTCGACTGTAGGCTTAGGTAAAAACTTAGTCAAAAATTCTCTGCAGCCAAATGCTCCGCATGCAGGACCTTCTCCGCCGTGAGGCGTTCCGAATGTCTTATGAATATTGAAATGGCACATGTCAAATCCTGCTTCTCTTGCCCTGACAACTCCCAAAAATGCATTTGCATTTGCTTGGTCATAGTAGCATAGGCCACCTACAGAATGAACCAAATCAGCAAATTTATCTATATTAGGATTGTATATACCTATGTCTTCCGGATTAGTCATAAAAATGCCGGCCAGATGATCGCCTGTTTCCTCCACGGCTTTCTTAAGAGCTTCATAATCTGGAACTCCTCTTTCATCAGGATACAGTGTGATTACCTTGTATCCTGCAGTGGCCGGAGCAGCTGCATCGCATGGGTGAGAGAATATGGTCGTGATTATTGTGTCTCTCTTGTAATCCATTCTTGAATTGTGATATGCCCTCAAAACCGAAGCAGCACAGTAAACTGCCTGATTACCTCCGCCTGGCTGAAAACTGAATTTGTCCATACCTGAAATTTCCTTCATAATATGTTCAAACTTATAGTATATTTCAAGAACACCTTGTATTGTGTCAACATCTTGATCCGGATGTACATATGCAAAATTTTCATTTAAAGCCAAAGTTTCGCACAATCTTGGATTGTATTTCATTGTGCAGGTTCCTTCGCTCAAATCGTTGCTGACATTTGAACCCATGGTCTCCTGAGTAAGGTGAATGTAATGTGCCAGAACATGCTTTTGGTCAACTTCAGGCAATAAAAGAGGTGATTTTCTCTGTACGTTTTGAGGTAATAAATCAGAAGCATCACCAACCAAAGCCACTATTTCTTCCTCAACCTCTGGAGTTAATATTCCCCTCGTTCCGGGAGTTGAAAGTTCATAAATCATTGGTTCATCCCAACAAGCTTCATGAAAATTTTTCCTTAAATATGCTTTACTCATCTATATATCTCCCTTCATTTATTCTTTTAAATTACATTTCTCTAAATGCTTTTACTAATGAATCAATATCATCTTTAGTCAACATTTCGGTTACAGCATACAATGCGCTGTTGCCTAGAGCCGGAAAATCAACAGTCAGGTCTATTCCGCCAAAAATATTTTTTTCGAAGAGGGCTTTATTAATTTCCTTAACTGATTTTCCAAGACCATCGAAATTAACTACAAATTCCTTAAAGTTGCAGCCATCATAAATTTTAATGCCCTCAATTTTAGACAGCTCATTTTTAGCATAAGCTACTCTTTGCAATATGCCATTTCCAAGGTCCTTCATTCCCTGTGGTCCCATTAATGCCAGGTAGACAGCTGCAATCATGCCATGCAATGCTGCGCAGGTTCCTATGAAGTCCTTGCCTTTTTCTCTGGAACCGTAAGAAGTTCTTTCGAAAGCAACTTGGCCAAAGCCATACTCGCCTTCTTTAACTGTCGGCAATACTCCGAACAATAATGAAGGGTATTCAGCTACAAATTTTTCTTCATCTCTGCAGGCAATGAATCCACCCAAGCCTCCTCCAAAGGACATATGAATTCCTAAAGGCTGAAGTTCACCAAGTGCATAATCAGCACCAAAGCTTCCGGGTGCCTCCAATATTCCCAATGATGTAGGATCAACACCGACAGCCACCAATGCTCCTTTTTCATGAGCAATTTTTACAATTTCTTCATACTGAGTTTCTATAAAACCTAAGTAATTTGGATTTTCAAAATAAACACATGCTGTATCTTCAGAAATTTTACTTCTTAAATCTTCTAAATCCAGACACATATTTTCATAATCAAATTTAATTTCTTTTACTGTAATGTCCGGCTTGCAGTAGTTTTCATTTACTAGCTTCCTTTGAGGGCCGATTGCTTCAGATACAAGAATTTCTTTCCTTCCTGTAGTTCTCGAAGCCATTCTTGATGTGATAGCTAAAGCATTTGCCCAATCATAGGTAGGAGTATTGCATGCATCAAATCCTGTCAAATCACCAAGCATACTTTCGCTTTCAAACAGTATTTGGAATTTACCATGGTCAGAAAAAGCTTCGCCAACATATGAGGTTAAGATTTCATCCCTGCCGCCAATGGTATCACATACAGCAGGAACATAATGATTCCAGGTTCCTCCTCCCAAGAAGCTAATGTAACTTTTGCAATTTTTATTTTTAGAAAGAATATCTTCTACATGTCTTTGAAGTCTGGCTTCAGAATGAATAGGAGCAGGTATATTCATTTCACCCTTAAACCTAAGGCGTTCAGGAATTTCCTTGTAAATGTCTTCAACACTGTTCATGCCTAATTCATCCAGCATTGCTTTTTTTACTTCAGGAACAGAATTAGGAATATATGGATATACCACGTTACATTTATTACTCATCAATTTTACCTCCATTTACATTTAAATTTAAAATCAATGTGTGTATAGCTATCGCTTAATTAATAATGACAATAATTTGATAAAATACAAGCATTATAATTATTTAAATTCAAATTACCCTCCTTTTAAATAACTGCAGCTGTAACTTTTCATTTTGATTCCTCCTTGATTGAATATTTGATATAAAATAATAATTTTTATTAACCTCGACTAAAACATTTATTGAGCTGTCCATCCGCCGTCAATTGTTAATTCAGACCCCGTCACAAAAATGGATTCATCAGATGCCAGGTATAAGTCACCGTAAGCAATATCCATTGGTCTTCCAATATATCCTATGGGGTGCAGCTTGCCGACGTTTGAAAAATATTCATCATCGGAAAGGCCTGAATCTGATGCTTCCTTTTCAGTTAAAGAAGTATGCACATAGCCTGGATGCACAGAATTAACCCTGATTTTATAACCTTTTTTGCCGCAATGAAGTGCCGCTGCCTTAGTAAGAATAGTAACAGCTCCCTTCGAAGCACAGTATGCCGCCAAATCCGGCTCTCCTACCTGGCCATCTATTGATGATCTGTTTATAATTGAGCAATTTTCACCGTTTTCTTTCATTGCAATGATAGCATTCTTGGTTCCCAAAAATACACCTTTGGAATTAATGTCCATGACGTTATTCCATTCTGCTAAAGTTGTTTGTTCAATGTTTTTACCTAATGAAACCCCAGCATTATTTACAAGTATATTAATTTTCCCATATGTTTTAATGGTCTCAGAAATGGCATTATCCCACTCTTCTTCCTTTGCTACATTCAATTTGATAAACATAGCTTCACTGCCATCATTTCTTATTGCATCGACTACCTTTTTCCCTTGAATTGCGTCAATATCGGTTATAACAACCTTTGCTCCTTCTTTAGAAAAAAGAAGTGCATCTGCTTCCCCAATCCCCATTGCTCCACCGGTAATCATTGCCACCTTGTTATCAAGTCTGCCCATTCTATACCCCCTAATTATGTATTGTTTTATTTAATCAACATAAGCAACAGCCCCAAACGTTTCAGGCAATGTACTGCCGCCGTCTATTACAATTTGAGTTCCTGTTATGTAACTTGCATCATCTGAGGCCAAAAATGCTACCGTTTGACCAATTTCCTGTATAGTCGCAAGTCTCCTTAATGGTACTGCCGCAGCAATTCCTCTCTTGACAGCATCAGGATCATCCGGATTTGATTCTCTTGCAATTTGTTGTGCCATTGGAGTATCCACATAGCCTGGGCACACAGCATTGACACTTATTCCAAATCCAGCCATTTCAATGGCAAGAGCTTTAGTCAGCCCCCATATAGCAGCCTTAGATGCAGCATATGCTGTTTCACCCGTATCCACTACCATTGGACCTGTTACAGAAGACATGTTGACAATTCGCCCGTATTTCTGCTTTATCATGTATGGAATTACTGCCTTGGAGCAGTTCCATACGCCATTTATGTTTATGTTCCAGTGTAAGTCTCTTGTCCTGTCATCCATGTCCAAAAATGACATCACCTTAATGATTCCAGCATTGTTTACAAGAATATCTATTTTTCCATACTCTTCTGCAATTTTTACCATTACATTATTAACAGAAATAAAGTCACTTACATCTGCAGTGAATGGAATTACACCGTATCCTTGCGCCATTAATTTCTGAGCAGCACCATACACTTTGTCCGAAATATCAACCATGGCCACAGTACAGCCACCTCTTGAAAGCACCTCAGTTATACCCAAACCGTTTCCCATGGCAGCCCCGGTTACCACAGCTATTTTTCCATTGAATTTTCTCATAGCTTTGTACAGCTCCCTTCTAAATTCATATAGAAAAGTCACATTTAAGTTTTACATCTAATTGATTTCAAAATTATATTAGCAATATTCATACCTATTTTTTTACATTCCATGTCTAATAAAAAATATCGATTTGATAACCTGTTAAAATTCAGCCTAAACAAGACAAGTTGATTGTCTTTGAAATGTCGAAAATTGATAAAATGTTATCAACATTTTGTTATATGCTCTTACAATTTACTAAATTTATCGAAAAGTTGATTCAATATTTTCATAATTCGAGTTTTTTCTTTTTTAATACCTGCTATAATTCATTTAAATATTAGTGATTTACCCCATTTTCATTTTTGAACCAATGGAGTGCAATTATGGACCAACAAAGTGTATTTTATAGTGATGAAATGAAAGATATATTTAATATGGCTAAAAGATATGCCCAGTTTAAAACGACCATCTTAATAAATGGCGAAACAGGTGTCGGTAAAGAAGTTGTGGCTAAACTAATACACAAATACAGCAACCGAGCAAGCATGCCGTTTTTAACTGTTAATTGCGGAGCAATACCGGAATCTCTCCTTGATTCCGAACTATTTGGGTATGAAAGCGGAGCATTTACAGGTGCCAACACTAAAGGAAGCATGGGCTTATTTGAATCTGCTCATAAGGGCACCCTGCTACTGGATGAAATAGGCGAACTATCCCCTCTTCTTCAGGTAAAGCTACTCAGGGTATTGCAGGAGCATGAAGTTAGGAGAATTGGTGGAAGTTGGTCCAAGTCAATTGACGTCAGAATTATTGCATGTACCAATGCTGACTTATGGAACTTAGTTGAGAATGGAACTTTTAGGAAGGACTTGTATTTCAGATTAAGTGTAGCAACAATCACAATACCGCCTTTGCGTGAAAGAAAAGCAGACATTCTGCCTCTGTTGGAACAATTTTTGCATGAACTGATAAGTATGTATAACATTGACAGAACATTTGATAAATCTGCATTGTACGTAATTACTAACCATACATTTTACGGCAATGTAAGGGAATTGAGAAATATTGTTGAGTCCTCTTACATTACAGCTCTAGATAATATAATTACAATAAATGACTTACCAAAATATTTGATTGAATCCTCATCAATTAATTTAAAAACCATTACTGAAAATTGCTCTCATACATTAGATGAAATGCTCAATGATTATGAAAAAGAAATCATTACAAATGCGCTTACACATTCCAACACCATACGAAAGGCTGCGATTAAACTTGGTATAAGCAATACAACATTGCTTCGCAGAATAAAAGTGTACAACCTTGAAGAAAAAATCAACCATCATGATGATTTTGAAGCAGACATAATTACATGACGATATTTTATAATGGAGGTGATTACATGTCCAATAAAATCATTGATGAAAAGAATGTTTACATAGAACATGTAACTCAGTTAATTCAGGAAAACAGAATCAAGACCGTAATAGTATGCGTAAACGACAATTCAAATATTAATCGTTCAAGGTTTGTTTCAGTGGAACACTTCATGTCAAGTGTTGTTAATAGCGGCATTGGTTTATCTTCTGCAGTTTTTGCATTTGACACAAAAGGTGAGTTAAATGACAAAGTCGGAGGTGGTTACAAAGGGGGGTTCCCAAGCTGTGTGGTTAAACCTGACCTATCCACATTTTCCATAGTTCCATACTTGCCTAACACTGCAAGGGTAATCGGCGATGTTTATGACTCATTTGGAAATCTCATAGAATACACACCTCGAAACGTATTAAAAAAAGTGATTTCTCTTTATAAAAAAGAAGGAATCACTATAAGAGGAGCTTTCGAATATGAATTTTTTATTTTCGAAAAAAACAATGACTTATTAAAACCAATCTACAACAGTATACAATGCTACTCAGAAGTTCATGAGCCAGTGCTGATAGACATAATTCAAGACATCATGAATAATTTATCAGCAATAGGTGCAGGCCCTGAAATTGCAAACACTGAATATGCATCAGGGCAACTGGAGATTACAAATTCGCCATTTTATGGTGTTGAGATAGCCGACATGGCCTCTTATTACAAAATGACTATTAAAGAAATAGTCAAAAACAAAAATCTTATTGCAACCTTCATGGCAAAACCAAAGGCAAGACAAAACGGAAGTGGAGCTCATCTTCATATTTCCTTTTATGATGAAGATGGCAACAACCTGTTCAGTGGCAATAATTTTCCGGATGGTTTATCAGATATGTGCCATCATTTTATTGCCGGACAGTTAAAGCATGCCAACGGACTTTGCGGCTTGGTTAATCCTACTGTGAACAGCTACAAAAGACTTGAAGAGTATAGATTTGCACCAACTTCTATATCATGGGGCTATGAACACAGAGGAGCTATGATAAGAGTTCCTTTTGCAAGAAACCAAAATACCAGGATAGAAAATAAATTACCAGGATCAGATACTAATCCGTATATCACATTAGCTGCAGTATTGGCAGCAGGACTGGATGGTATTAAAAACAAAATTCAATCACCAAATTCATGCAACGGCGACACAACATATGAAAATTATTATGAAAGATTTCCCACTACCTTGATAGATGCCATAAGTCAATTAAAAAAAGATACCTACTTTAAAAATATCATGGGAGAAGAATTCATTAATCAATACATACTTCTTCGGGAATATGAATGGAACAGGTATATGAAACACGTCAGTGACTGGGAAATATCTGAGTATCTGGAGCAAATATAAAAAACGGTTGTTTATGTTAAATACCTAAAACACAAACAACCGTGTTATCATAAGCTGTTATTTTCACATAATCTCAGGAACCATAACCTTATTGAAAGTTTTTTTGTAGAAAAAAATTCCTATGGGAAGCCATACAAAAGCAAAGAGGACCATCTGCAGAATGTTAGGAATTGTTGCACTAAAATCCATGCCTTTTATTAAAACTTCCTGAACAATCTTGGCATAATTAATTACCGGCCAGCATGCTCTGATTAATATTTCCAGCAGTCTTGGCATTTGGTCAACAGGCCATACGCCGCCGCAAGAGCAAAATGTAGGAAGAGACAACATAAATTCTATTTGGGAATACTTCACCCTGTCCTTTGTCATGGAAGCAATCAATAGTGATGGCCCCGTAAGCGCAATAAGAAAAACCACAGTCAAAAGAAACACTGTCCATATGTTTCCTATCATAGGCACATGAAAAAGCTTGCGGAGAATGACAATGCAGATGGTGACAGCCGGAAGTATACCAACAAAACAAGCACTGACGGCAGCAAGAACCTTTGACAGTACATTACCACTGTTAATGTACTCATTGTCTCTGATAAAAGTTGATCCCATTGCAGAAAGCATCAATTGCTGAACAAATACTGCCAGGAAGCAGAGCATCAAATAATTCATATATGTCATCTTTGGATCAAACAACATTCTTTCTCCTACATTGTAGACAAGGGCCATGTCCTGGGCTATTTTTGGAGATACCCCTTTACCCTGGATAAGCTTCATCTCAATTCCGGCAGATATTGACTGCGTAATTAATGTTGCCTGAGCAATTGCATTGTTTGCCATAACAATATTTGTGCCATCAGTAATGGCTAATATTTGTGAAGACTGATACGTAGATACCTTACTTTCAAAACCTTTAGGAATGCAAATTCCCATTTGTACGTCCCCATCATCAATAAGTCTTTCAAGTTCTGCTCTTGTGGCTGGGTAATTTGTTACTTCAAAACGTTCATTGCTCAAAAAATAACTGCCCACAAGATTGCTGAGAGTAGAACCGTCTTCGTCCAGAATGGCAATGGGTATATCCTTAACATAGTCATTGTAGTAAATTCCTCCAAAAAACAATGTTAAAAAAATTGGTCCTATAAACAGAAGAATCATCATTCCTTTATACTTAAATATCGAGCGGAATTCCCGTATGAATGTTTCCTTGTATGTCATCATCCATCACCTCCTTGTGCTCAGACTCTCTGTCAGCAATAATCATAACCAGTTCTGTCAATATCAGAATTACAGCTCCAAATACAAACAGATATGAAACATCACCAATAATCTGCTGCAGTGATGTCCCTTTTAAATATATGTCCCTGATATTATTTGCATAATGTGCAAATGGCATGTACATGGCAAAACTTTGATAACCTGCAGGCATGGATATAATTGGCCATGTTGTTCCTGCCATAGCCGAATTAGGAATAAATAAAACTGCACCGCCAATCAGGCATACCATTCTGTTTTTTATCAATGAAGATATCATTACGCAAAAGGCAGACACTGAAAAGCTGAGTCCTATTGTCAGAATCAGTAAACTCATTAAATTTCCTTTAAACGGCACATTAAATAATCCAATTTGAAGAATCATGCAAATCATCATGCTCAGGCTTCCAAACAGCGTATAGAACAAAACCTTGCCTGATGCATAGCCTAGTCTTGTCATCTTTTCTTCATAAAATATTTTTTGATCAACAGATACTGTAGCGGTCAGTGCTATTGCTGATTGAATATATCCTGCCAGAAGAACCGGCGTCAAAAAAAACTCAAAGCTTTTTGACGAATTATACAGCACTCTGTTATTGAACTGAAAAGCCTGAGCAATGTTGTAGGCTTCTTTATAAGACATATTAAGCCTTCCTGTTAACTGCGAAATGGCGGCACCTGCCTTATAGGTCAACAGAATTTCTGTTGCTTTTGCTTTAGCCGTGCTTGTGATCGACAAATGGCTGCCGTCATAAACCATCAATACAGTTGGAGATTTTAATGAAGCTATATCGTTGTAAAAATTTTCAGGAATAATCAACCCGGCACGAACCTTACTGTTCTTCATTAATTTTTCAAGCTCCTGCTCATTGGCTGGATAACTTGTTACCTTAAAAGTCTCATTTTGATCAAATTTTTCTACCAACTGACGGCTGAATGATGAATTATCATAATTGATGACTGCTATGGGAATATCAGTTATAACTCCTTTGGACAATTCAACACCAAGCAGTATTACAACAAATAAAGGTATTATAAAAAGAACCAATAAGTTTATTTTATTTTCAACAAAGCTTGCACACTCTTGTTTGAAGCTTTTTGCTAACATCTTCCCCACATCCTAATTTGCAAAATTTACCATGGCGGTCATACCAGGTCTGATGGATTGATCCAAATTATCAATTTCTATTTTCACCCCAAATGAAACAATATCAAAACTTCCATTTTCATTTGTTGCCTTTTTAACTGCAAAATCAGGTTCTTTATTTATTGTTACTACAGTTCCTATGTATTTTTTATTTTTATAGGCAGCTAATGTTACATCAACAGTCTGTCCTTCTGATACCCCTTCTAATTTATTCTCGTCCAGATTTATGCTGATCCAGCATTTATCAAGATTGCTTACAGTTCCAATTGAAGTGCCAGTTGATACAAGTTCTCCTTCGTCAGAATTTATTGCAGTAATTGTTCCGTCTATTGGTGATTTAATAACTGTATCTTTCAAATACACTTCCACTTCCTGCAAGCCGGCTTTTGCCTGGTCAAGTTTGCCTTGAGAAGCAGCAAGTCCGGCCTGGGCCTGACTGACCTGTGCCAGTGCAATGTTCGAAGCCTCACATGCCTGGTTGAGCAATGAATTGCTTGACAATATGCCGGCTTCAGCCAATGACAGCTGTGCGCTTGCAGCCTTTTTGTCTTCAGTTCTTGCTCCTTCTTTAGCCATGCTTAGAGTTTGTTCTGCCACATTCATTTGAGTCTTGATTTCCTCCAGCTTCTGATTGGAAATTGCTCCTCCCTCATTTAAAACAACTGCTCTGTCATATGTGGATTTCCATAAATTATATGCGCTTTCCGCCTGGGCAACTTCCTGAGTTCTGGCTCCATTTTCAGCTTTCTCATTAACAGCAGCAGCCATATTTCTTTGGCTTTGACTGGCAATGACACCTGCCTCGGCTTGCTTGACTCTTTCCTGTGCCACCTCATAAGCCCCCTGTGCCATCTCAAGTGCTGCCTGTGAAGCATCTACGCCTGCCTGTGCCTGTGCAACCTGTGCTTCTAATTGTAATTTTTTTGCTTGAATTTCTTCACTGGATATTTCCACTATTGGGTCACCAATCTTGACTTGTTGTCCTTCCTCAACATAAAACTTTACTATACGACCGGGTATTTTAGTATTGATGCTTACGTCCTTGGCAGATACAATGCCTTGACGGGCACCCGATTCCATACTTCCTCCATATATTTTTGTAGTGCCGATTGTAATTCCTAAAGCACATACAATCACAACTAATGCTATAGTAATGCTTTTAATATTTTTGCTGAACCAATCCTTATTTATAGTCTTATTTAGTTTTTCCAATAAACCTTTCATAAATTATTCCGTCCTTTCTTTTCTGTTTTAGATATATTTAATGAATGATTATTCCTGCATCATTTTGATATTTTATTTTTGCCATTGTATAACCGTAACTTATTTGAGCCACTTGTGCTTCAACCTCTGATAATTTTTCCTGAGCAGCAATTAGCTCTATGATTGTCCCTGAGCTTTCCTGAAGATTCATTTGTTTTAGCAAAGCATTCTCTGCACCAAATCCCTGCTCATATTTCAGATTTGCAATGCGAACAACCTCTTCTGCGTTGGCTACAAGTTCTGTTGAAGCCAACAGCATGTCTCCGGCTGCTGTCATTGTTTCATATGACTGGTTGATTTCTGAAGTCACTGTGGTTTTTGCTTTATCAAGCTGCAGCCTTGCCCCTTCTGTCAGCAACTTTGCTTCTTTAATTCCATTTCTATTTGCTTTGTACTCAGCACGGGAATTCAATATTTCTTCATTGAGTTCATAAATTTTTAGCTGGCCAAGGGCCTTCTGTATTTCTATTCTGTTTGTCAACCCACTTTTCAGTCCATCACTTAAGTTTTCTTCTGTAACTTTGTCAAACATAGAATCTTGCAGGGTTATTTCCGTATCCATGTTTAAATTCATGTTTTCCTTAAGCTTCACAAGAGCATTTTTATAATCCGCTTCAGCAAGTCGGCAGGATATTATTGTGCTGTCATAATACATCTTGCTGAGAAGCAGATCATCTTTTGCTTTCATTCCGTTATCATAAGAAAGTTTAACCATGTTGTATTGTTTTTCACCCCGTTCCATGGCTACTTTTTTCAACTCATATACTTTTCTTGCATACAGTGCATCATAATAATTTTTTTGAATTAACATGGCAATTTGGTTTTTATATATGTTTTTGGCGTATCTGGTGACGTCAAGATTTACGCCGGCCATTGTAATCATAAGTTTGCCTGCATCAACTGCATCAAGGCTAACTAAAGAGCCGTAATCAATTTTTGCATCCAGTTTTTCTGAGGTGTCTTTAAGAATATCTTTAAATTCTTCTTTTTTTGCTTCAAGAGTTGATTTGGCCTCCTTTACTGCAATGCTGTTTTCATCTATTTTAGACTGGTTTGAAGACAATTCAGCCTCTATGCCTTGCTTTATCAATGAAAACATGCCATTTGCAGTTTCAGATGGAATTCCAATTCCAATCAATGTATCAAGAATATTTGAACCTGCCGGAATAACAATTTGATTGCCGTTTCCATCATTAATGGGATTGCCGTGAGAATCAGAAAGAGGTATGGAAATTGGAGCTATGCCTTTTGATAATAGACTTTCTGCCTGATCAACTTGTCCCTGTGCTGAATCAATTTGTTCTTCTGCATCATCAAGTTTATCCATGGCCTCCTTGAGTGTATCCTTTGCTTTTTTCAAATCTGAAGAATTTTTCTTTGCATTGCTTTCTGAAATAATTGCAAGCTGAATTTTATTTTCCAGCATGTCAATGCTCTTGTTGTTTTCCAGTCCATATTTTACTGCTGTATCCACAGTCAAGTTCATAGTTTCCTTCGCCTTTTCACTGCTTGATGAATTCAAGGCCCCCTCCGGCTCAAGTGAATAGGGAGCTGCTGTAGGTTCATCTTTAGACGTTGTATCTGCATATACAGGACAAATTGCAAACAGCAAAATCGCCGAAGCACATGTACATGCTGTTATCCTTTTAATATTCATATCTTTTTCCTTTCAATTTAATATTTACAAATATGTATTTCAATTTCATTGGATTTAACATCCAATTGTTTTAATAAATTTGCTGTTTCTATTCCCATATCCTCCAAAACTACGTGCTTCACACTCCTTCTTTCTATACAGTCATTAAGTATTTCAACAGGATTATCAGAAAAAAATGTGAGCATTTGTGCATCTGAATTTTTAGAAATCAAGAACAGGTGCTCCAATTCCTTGCTTAACTTATTGCCCCATTGGCATTTTTTCTGTACATTAATCACATATAGCTTTGTACCAGTCATGTCTGCAATTTTTCTGCCTTCTCTTATCAGTCACCCGCATTCAAATTTAGCTGTTGTACAAACAAGCGTGATATTTTCGTTTTTTATTGTTGTGTCCGGCATTTTTATACCTCTTTTATATCTTGTTCTTAACGTTATTATCATATTTCATCAATATGGCACCAATATGATATGAATTTGAACAATTGTGAACAATAAAAACGAGGCTGTTGCATTAAGTATATGTCATCCTGAGCGGCAGCGAAGGATCTCATCTTTTGAAATTCTGAGATTCTTCGGGCTAGAGCCCACAGAATGACACGATACTACACTAATGCAACAGTCTCGTTATCATTGTTGTCTTATATTAATATTAAAGGTCACATATTTGAACAGTAAATTCAAATGAACTTCCTGCCCCATACTCACTTTTAACTTTTATTTTTTCACCCATTAAATTTAATATTTCTTTTGCTATGGATAATCCCAGCCCTGACCCTTTTTTTGTTCTGGACTTATCGCTCTTATAAAACCTGTCAAAAACAAACGGCAAGTCTTCTTTTTTAATGCCTGTTCCTGTATCCTTTACCGTAACAAGCACATCTTTTGGCCTGACTTCAGTAATAATTTCAATTTGACCGCCCTTTTGAGTAAATTTATAGGCATTGTCCAACAATATCACTAGAATTTGCTCAATCCTGTCGTAGTTTGTGTAAACCTTGGGCAATGGAGCCGGATTGTAAACAAGATTGATTTCTTCGTCATACAGATTATATCTCTCATATACCATTTCTATTATAGAATCCAGATCAACTGATGTTTTTTCAATAACAGCTTCATTCATTTGCAGTCTTGAAAGTTCCATTATATCATCAACAAGTCTTGAAAGCCTCAGACTTTCCTTATAAATAATTTTATAATATCTTTTTATGTCATCTTCATCGGTTACAAAAGAGTCCATCAATGGCTCTATTAAACCTCTGATTGATGTAAGAGGTGATCTGAGCTCATGAGAAACATTCGCAACATAATCTCTTCGCATTTTTTCTAATTTTTCTAATTCCGTAATGTCCCTGAATAAAACTACAGCACCAACAACATTATCTTTTTCATCTTGTATGGAGGCGATCACTATTCGCATAATAACATTATCATTTTCATAATTTTTTACTATGGAATATTTTCCTTCTATGGCCTGAGTCAGTTCATATAATTCATCATTTATGACATGAATATCGTCTACATTCTTACCCTTTACTTCATCTTCCGTCAGTTCAAACATTTCTAAAAACACTTTATTAAAATGTGTGATTTTCTTGTTTTCATCTACAGCAATCATGCCCTCATCAAGACTGTTCAATACCTGGTGAAGCCTGTTTTTTTCAATGAAAAGCTGTGAAACATTCTTATAAAGATCAATGGACATTTTATTCAATGTCCTTCCCAAAAGCCCAATTTCACCTTTTAATGTTTCGTCTGCCCTAGCGGAAAAATCTCCCTGACTCATGGAAATTGCAGCTTCTACAACATTTTTAACCGGTTTTGTAATTCTTTTTAACACCACGTAGGAAAGTACAATTACAAAAGGAATTACAACAATCATTGCAATTAAAAGCGATTGAAAAAATCTTTTTCTTTCCGGCAGAAAATCAGCCATATCTACCAATACAAAGACGGCACCAATGCTTTTATCTTCCTTCACAATCGGTACACCTACCAAAGCAGCCGGATTGAGCTTTGATTGGTATATTTTTTCATATGTTTCATGTCCATTAAGCACTTCATCCAGAGATTTATTCATCATAGTATTAATTGTTGAATCCTTAAGTCCTTCAGCAGTAAAAACAACTGTTCCATCTGCATTTAAAACTGAATATCCTCTGATATACTCTTTTAATGAATTCATCAATATCTTTTCATATGTATCCTTGCTGATGTTCCCATCCTGATATTGTATGGTGCACTCAGCAACTACAGAAATGGCCGGCACAAATTCCTTGACCCTGTTATCTGCCTTAATGCCTTCCCATAACAACACACCCAGAAAGGCAACTAAAACAGAAGAAATTAATATGGCAATGGATATTAAAATTGTTATTCTTCGAATTAATAAATTTTTCATTATCAGTCTACCTCAAATTTGTAACCCACACCGTATACGGTTTGCAATCCCCAGTTCATCTCTTCCTGAGGCAGCTTGGCCCTTATTCGTTTAATGTGAGTATCAACTGTTCGAGTGTCTCCGTAATAATCACACCCCCAGACCCGATCAAGAATCTGTTCTCTGGAAAAGACTTGTCCCGGATTTGAGGCTAAAAGATATAATGTTTCCACCTCTTTTGGCGTTGAAATAATAACCTGATCATCGTATTTAACCTGATATTTTTTAAGACTGATTTCAAGATGCTCAAAGAATAATGTTGACGGCTTGCCATCTGCCACATTTTCCAAAATGCGTCTTCTTATTGCTTTAATTCGGGCAACAACTTCCCTGGGGCTAAATGGCTTTACAATATAATCATCAGCACCGAGTTCAAGTCCCAGTATGCGGTCAATTTCTTCACCCTTGGCAGTCAGCATTATAATTGGCACCGAGCTTGTTTTCCTGACTTCCTTGCACACTTCCAATCCATTTAATTTTGGCATCATAATGTCTAATATTATTAATGACGGCATAAAACATTTAATTTGTTTAAGTGCTTCTTCTCCGTCATAAGCTGACAAGCAGTTAAAATTTTCGTTTCTTAGATAGATTTTTAATGATTCATGAACTACCGGATCATCATCACATATTAAAATACTTATTCCTTGCATTTTTGCTCTTCCTTTATTTACTTTATGGCACTAACTACAATCAAACTTTTATGCCACAATAATAACATAATATATTTAACACCATAATCTGTCAACTTTATACACAAAAAACATATAAATCCAAGAAAAGCAGGTCGCTTTCTTGGATTTACTACATTATCATTGTATAAAACTTTTAAGTAACTACCAATTGTCATTTTCTTTTATAGTACAATAAGTAAACTTCAGATAATATAAAAATAATCATGCATGCAATAACAGTGTAAATTACAGCAGGATATTGACCGTCAAAGCCGCTTTTTGATGTGTGTTTTATGTAAATGCCTGCATATGCCCACAACATTACAAGACCGTATGCAATGTCCTTGTTAATAATCATGGTTAACGTTCCAATCAGCATACCTGTGATAATAATTATTACTGCCCATGTGGGTTCAGATATTCCAAATCCGTCCCATCCAATACTGACTAAAAGTGTTGTTGCATTGGCAATAGTTGCTACGGTAATCCAGCCAAAATAAACACTGAACGGAACATTTATAAACAACTTTTCCTTTGCTGTTAACCTTTCATTTTTTATTAAATAATTAATGAATATGAGGCAATCAAGGATTACTAACATCAGTACCATAGACAAAGGAATTTTGTTATAATGCCATGAAAATATCCAGGCTGCATTGGCAACAGATGATATTGAAAAAACTATTCCCACCTTGTTCAGCAGGTTTGCCTTGATGGTATCTGAATAATCCTGAAAAAATCCCAGCAGATAAAGTGTAAAGGCAGCCAATAACAAATAAATTAATCCCCATATAGAAAATGTTACTCCAGCAGGCGCAAACAAATTGGGATATGAATTGGAAACTTCACCTGTTGTTTGTCCATTAATGGGCAGAATATTAGCCAGAGCATTGACAACAATCATTATCAAAAATGTTACAACAACACTAATTTTAACAGAGCTTTTAACTTTATTAGCAAACATTTCAATTCCTCCTATTGGTATATTTAATCTTGAAATACCATTCTATTATTTTACATAATACCACCGCAATTTTTATCCTCTGAATAACTCATTGTCTTCAATTAAAATAAATACTTCCTGTAATTATTATATTCAATTAAAATCATAGTATATCTGAAAGGCATTGCAATCATTGAAAACATATGAAGCCAAGAAAGCAGATTGTTCTTGGCTTCATAATTTAATATTATTGAATAAATTGATTAATTCACATTTAAAACAGTGACTCCAACTATATCTTCATTTTCATCCAGCAATGTGAACATATTGTATTCATATTCCATCAGTTCAATTGGTTCTCCATCAATAAATTCACCGTTTTTCCTGTGAGCAGTAGTTGAAGTGAAGAATTTACCTAACGTTCTTTCAATATCGTTGCTGTAGTCATTGTCTGAAACGCCGCTCTGTCCATAGTAAACAGCATTTCTCATGCTTTCAGGAAGTTTAGTTCTGTCTATATTTATAAAGTATTTACCGTCTGCCTGTTCAATACTGTACGCTTTAGCCGGTATCTGGCTGATTTTGCTTAACTTTTCCGTCCTGTACTGTGCGAACTCTTTTTCAGATTCCGACTGTAATTTTTTCATGCTTTCGGAGGCTTTAATGATTACATATTTATGTTCACCTTCAGTTATATTTTCAGGCACTATGCAATAATAGTTCATTATATATGAATTATCATAAAACCTCACAATTGTATGCATATCCTGATAATATGTTTCACCTGTCTGATTGTTATAGCCTTCGTTCTTAATATTTCTTTTTTGATTATCCATCAGAAAAGCTGATCTGGCCATATATTCATCGTCAGAAAAGTCTTCCTGTCCGTTTGTACTGTAAGCTAATTTGTAATACACTTCCTTAATCTCCGGACTTAACTGACTGTAATAAAAATCAATTTTTAAACTTCCGTTTGATTTATACACCTTCACAGGCAAAACTTCATAATCTGCAACACCTGCATCATAAGCAGCCTGTGCAGAGACAACACCATTTTCAACCAATTTTTCAGACAACAAAACACTTTCACCCTTAACAGGCACCTTGAGTGTTCTATAAGAAAGCATCGCCATTTCATTTCTTCTGAACTCTAATGAGTTAAGTTTTCCGGCTTCTTCTTCAGTAATTATTCCTTTAGTCACTGCATAGTTCATAGCATCCAGATAACTGAAATCACCGTCACCATATCCTAAAGAACGCAGCATGAATGTTGTATAATCCCTGGCAATTGTTGTTTGACTAGAACCAAACAGATTGTTACCCAATCCTTTTGTATAACCCTTTTCGTACATGTAGCCAACAATGTTGTCAGCCCACTCAGGTACATCTGTAAAAGGATGTTCATAATTCTTTTCATTTGCTTCCTGTTCTGCTCCAAGCAGCCTCACCAGCATTGCTGCAGATTCAACACGTGTTGGTACCCTGTCAAGCTCGTACCCATTTTGTGTGCCATTAAAAAGCCCCATGGCATTAAGCTTGGAAGCTTCATTTGTGTAATCCATCCTGTTCTCAGCTAATGCTGTTTGAAACGAAAATAAGATTGCAACTACTAATAACAATAAAAAATATTTCTTTTTCATTTTATCCCCCTTGGTATTATAAATTTATTTTAAACATTATTAAAATGTCTATGACTATAACATGTGTTCAAGCACTTTAATTCCCCCAGCTCTCTCGATCCCTTCCATATATCCAGGCAACATCCAGTAGCTTTCTTTTATTTCATCATATAATGGAACAATACCTATCATAGGTTTTTTCATAGTTAGTCCTCCACAGTTATACATCTGCTTTCTTTTCTATCCCCAATTATACAAACACCTTGTCCATTATTCCATTCTCAAGATCATCAATGCTATAAATGTGTTCCATAAAATCGAATGTTTCTCTAAGGTTCCCTCTTGCCCTATTCCAAGCTGTCCCATCTGTAAACCATACAAAAGTGAATCCATCTACTGTATCAGCTTCTTGTGATTTTATAACTTCTAGCAGTTTCATTCAGTTTAGAACCACCAGAGTTTCCTCCATAAAAGTTTGTTTCAATTCCATATATCATGTTATCTGTCTTAACAACAAAATCAAATCTTTTTCTAGCTTTACCGTTATTTGATAATGCAGATAGATCAATATTCCATTTCTTTTCTATATCGGATAAATACATTTCCTTGTAGTACTCATTAACGTGTGACCTTTTAAGAAATTCCTCTATCAGATTTTCCATTTGATGTCCACCACGATTTTTTCTGCCATTTGAATCTAATCCAGTTTCTACACCCAGAACATAGTCAATCAAATTATTTACCAAATGTTTTTCTATTAAATTAAACAACCCCGTTTTTCTCATGAAAACTTTATACTGTTCAATACTGTAATTTCTTTTTTTAAAATCATATAAAAATGCACCTTCATCATCTTGCGCGTAAATTTCAGATTGTCTTACAGCAAGCAATAATGGGATGCACTTTAAAGTTTCTGGATATCGGTTAATTATGGTTTCAAACTCTTCTTCAATATTCTTAGAACCAATTAAAGAATTCAAAATATTTAATTCTATCTTGTACTTTGCAACATTTCTATATACTTTTTTGAAATCAATATAATAATCATATCCTGAAATACTAAATTTAAATTTTGATAACCACTCATCAAAGTTCCTATTAGTCATTAATTTTCTCCAATCTATTTTTTGTGATATTCAAATATTCTTCTACATTGTCAATACCAATAAATTGTCTCTTGAATTTCTTTGCGACTACTCCAGTAGTTCCAGAACCACAAAATGGATCTAGTATTACGTCATTCGCTAAAGTAGATGCTAATATTATTCTTTCTAATAAATATTCCGGTTTCTGAGTTGGATGTTTTCCTTCCCTTTTTTCAGATGGCTTAGTAAGACTCCCCTCCCAAACATCTTTCATTTGCTTACCATTATTCGCTTTTTTCATATCATGATAATTAAACAAATGCTTAGCATCGTTCTTTTTTGCCCACAAGACAGTCTCAGTCGAATGAGTAAAACATTTGCACGCTAAATTCGGAGGTGGGTTTGTTTTTTCCCAAGTAATATTGTTTATTATCTTATAACCCTCTTCTTCCAAAGCCATTCCAATGGAATATATATTATGCAGTGTTCCAGATATCCATATAGTTCCGTTTGGTTTTAAAACTCTTTTACACAGTTTTATCCACTTTTTGTTAAAACTGTGTTTCTCTTTGTAATTTTTGCCCTCATCCCATTCACCCTTGTTCACAGATACCATCTTTCCGCCTTTGCAAGTTATCCCATTATTGCTTAAAAAATAAGGAGGATCCGCAAATATCATATCTATGCTTTCAGACTTAATTCTCTTTAAGAGCTCGAAGCTATCCCCCAGATATAGCTGTGAATTGACACCTTCATAATATGGCTCAATCTTAGGTTTAATAAACTTGTCCATTAAATCGCTCCTAGTAGTTGTAAATAATTATTTCTTCGCCAACTCGATTATTTGCATCTGAGTTAATCATTCTTTTTACGCTTACTATATCAATTTTAATTTTTCTTTTATCAAATAACTCTTTATATAAATTAATTATAAAATCAGTGTTATGATTTGTAAGCATGCAATAGCAGCCATTATTTACTAACTTTTCAAATAGTACAGCTAATCGTTTATGGCTTTCTATATCAAATCCTTCTTTTGTATATGACTCAAAAGATGTAGGATTTATAGGGGCATAAGGACTATCGAAAAAAACAAAGTCTCCTTCTTTTGCATCATCACATGCTTTCTCAAAATCTCCATCCATTATTGTTATTGCCTTAAGATATTTAGAAATTTCCATTATATTATTAATTTCATAAGAATCTCTTATGCTATTATTATATGGCACATTAAACAGGCCCTTACCGTTAACGCGATATAGACCATTAAAACAATGTTTATTAATAAAGATAAACATCGCTGCAAGTTCAGCATCATACTGTTCCATCATAAGTTTATCATTATATTCATCTCTCTTTAGATAATAATATTCTTTTCCACCATCTTTAATATTATTATCTAAAACATCTATTAGTTTTATTAGTTCTAAAGGTGATTGTTGTATCTGTCTATAACAGTTTATTAATGACTTATTCAAATCATTAATTACTGCAGTTTTAGGTTGCAAATTAAATAATACTGCTCCCCCACCAACAAAAGGTTCAAAATATCTATTATATTTTACTGGCATTCTTTCGCCAATTTTATCTAACAATTGTCTCTTACCGCCAGCCCACTTGACAAATGGTGATATATTTAATTTATTCATTATTTTCTCCGTTTATAAATTCTAGCTATTTCATTATAATGTTTTTTGATTTTATAAACAACAAATATTAAAGTTTATTTTTCAAATACAAATATATACTCATGAGCTATTAGCAAAAAGTCGCTGCACTTTCCTATCCAAAACTTTGTTGATTTACAATTATGCTGTTCTTTAATAATTATTTCCTTTGACTTAAAACCAGAATTCAAAAAACATTCCATCACTTTAAATCCCAAAGGAATGACATTACCATTCTTACGCATATCACCCATCATTATTGCGCAAATTTTACCAGTTTTTAAAACCCTATATGCTTCCTCTGCAACTTTGTGCATTTCAATTATGAACTCAGAAAACTGCATCAAGGAGATATCTCTACCATTATCAACACTGTAATTAATAATATCTGCATAAGGAGGATGTGTACATATTAAATCAATGCTTTCATCTCTAATAAAGTTTAAGTTCCTTGCATCTCCATGAAGAAGATAAATTCTAATATTCTCATTATAATCAAATTTCAAGTTTGTTTTTGATTTTATTAATGATGAATCATTTACGTCAACACCAATACCATTTCTTCCTAATAATTTAGCTTCTACTAATGTTGTCCCACTACCAACAAATTGATCAAGGATCCACTCATTTGGAATGCTATATCTTAAAATAATATTCCTTGGTATATATGGAGACCAATTTCCACGAAAATCACCTGAATGAGTGGCCCATTTGCCCCTGTCTGGAAATGACCATAACGTAGTCGTTTCTAGACTAAAATTATCAGGTTGTAAATTAATTGACATTACCTCCCTTGTTTTAAATGGTTTTATGTACTCGAACATTAGTTCTGTATATAGTATATTCAACCATACCCTTCTTGTCAACTTAATTTTTTATAAACATGCACAAAAATGGATTGTTTAAATCAATCCATTTTCTTTTTTCTTTAAATATGCATTATTCCGTTCCATAACATATCACGTCCTGAGTAATTCCAATACCTTATATCTTGTTCAATAAAAAGCCATTTCAGTGTTTTTAAAATTAGTTCTGTAGTAAAACCTGTTTTAAAATTTAGTTTTTGATAATCATTGATAATTAAATCATTGCAGTTATAAACTTGTTTCATAAGTTCAAATAGTTCCTTATATAAATTTGGCTCAAACTTCTTTTTTAAAGATAAATCACTTATAATATCCTCATGTTTAGGATAGTTTCGATACCGCTGACCGAGTGTACTAAAATTTATATTTTCTATGCATACAAGAAAATCAAACCCATTATGCAAATTAGCTGGTCTTCTTAGATATATTCTATCACCATTTATTAGTGTTTCTACATAATATGTATATCTAGATGCTAACTCTCCACTTCCTTTCCCACATACTTCAGAAGCAAATTGTTCTACAACCCTCATACGGACTTCATTTCTTGAACCATTATTGCTAAATAAAATTGTAATATGATTTTCTGACATATTTCCTCCATTCAAATACTTAAATTAGTTTTATTATTGTGATTACATGCATAAACTATCAATTCACTTTCACCTTTTTCAAACACTAAAATTATTTTAATATTTCTTTGTTAATTTTATAAACTCTTAGTTTTTTTTTCTTTTTAAAATTCAAATTCAATAGCATATATAATTCATCCTTATATGCTAAAACTTGTGTATAAAAATGATTATATGCACTTCCGATTGCGCCATTGAATAATATCATTTCTGGTCTTGCACTCCCACAATTTAAAATGTGTTCATACGAAATCCCAGGATATTGATCAATATAATAAATTTTTTCAATTCCAGTTTGACATGCTTTTTTAGAACACAACTCACAAGGACTAGCTGTTGTAAATAAGCACCCACCCTTTACACCCATGCTACCTAAACTTATTACTTGAAGAAAAGCCATCTCTTCTGCGTGGATTGACCTAGTATACACTTGATTCTTTTCTTTTTTAAATGAGTTATATGCATCTTTAAAACAATATGAACACATTCGCCCAGATAATCGCTTAAAGTCAATATCTTTCGTACGTTCTTTTAGGAACTCTTTAAATTCTAAATTAGTGCGTTCATAAACACTCATTCCAACTTTGTCATCCTTATCATTCCTAATTAATGATTGCAAATCTCTTAAATTACATGGTACTTGATTTGAAGGGGCACTATTCCATCCTACAGATAAAATGTTATAGTCACGGTCCGTTATAACTGCTCCAACTTGTCGTGACAAACATCCAGAATTTAATTTAGAGTTGCATGCAATTTGCATACAAAATTCAATTTTTGTTGGATTAACTAAACCCGGGTGCATTATTAGACTTATATAACGAATAACTTGTTCTTTAGTATATGAGTAACTTCGAGTGGCTGAATTTTTGTTATTTATATGCACATCTGCAATTTCTATAGTCTTCTCTATATCTATTTTATAATAATCTTCAATTAAGTTATTTCTATTAGGATATTCTTTCTTATCTAGTTTATCAATTTCAGCTTTAGTAAAATTTATTTTCTGAAGGCGTTCCCTCCTTTCTTTATCGACTGAATTAATAGAAAACAAGTAGAATGAAGAATATCTATCTTTAAAAAAAGTAACTTCAAATGGATTTCTAAAAGCATCGATTACAACAAGTATTTTTTTCTTTTCTTTTATATTCCTTCTTCTTAAAATCTTTATGAGCATATTAACTCTTTGAGGCAATTTAAAAACATTTTCAGGTATAATATCATTGCTAAATGCATTTCCAGATGCACGTATATTGTCGCCTATAGTTTGTAAAATTCGTGTATATAGATCATCATTTCCAGTATTTATTATCATTCGCTTAAATTTTTCAAAAAACGATGGAACTTCTATAAAATAAAATGAATAAATATCATCATCTGCTGGTACATTTTCACCGTTCTCAGTTTGTTTTTTAGTTTCTTCTAAGAACTTAATCCTTTTTTTGTGCATTTCTTCGTATTCTTCACTTATATCACTCATATCAAGTATAGGATCAAAATTGATATGAATATAATCATTAAAGTCTTTAAGAGAATTTTCCAAAACAAATGTAAATATGACATTTTTCATTTCTATAACTTTAAATGGTTCCCAGTTTACCTTTGAATAATTATAAATAATCTCATATTGGCGTTTTTCATTACTGCCATCATTAACTGGTCTAGTTGGTTGTAGCTCTTCAAAAGTTTTAGATAATAAACTTGCAACAGTTGAACATCCAGAACCTGTTCTGCCAGTTAAACCAATTATTATGAAATCTTTCCTTTCTGAATAAAGTTTTTCTACTGCTTCACTGTTTAGTTCACTTAACATAATAATACTCCCTCCACAAATTTGTGATTTCATAAATACTATTTCACTATAAAAATCTATACTTCTTAATCACTTTCTTCTACAATTTTAATACTAAATCGATATACCAAATATAATACTACTTTTCTTTTAACACATATCTACACTTAGGATAATTACTGCACCCAATAAATGCACCGTATTTACCATTTCTTTCAACAAGATTTCCACTACATCTTGGACACTTTCCGGTTTCAGTTTTATACTTATACTCCTGAATATTTACAACATGTTCTTGTCTTGCAACCCTATCAGTGTTATTTGCATTAATAATACGTTGATATATGCTTGTTAATGCTGCTTCTGATATAATCCCTGTATCATACATTTTTATTATGCTAAGCAGTCCCAGACTGTACACAACATGCGATGTCACTTCTAGCTTCTTAAAATTAGCATTCAAGGTAAAGACTACTATTGGAATATACTTAACATCAGGATAATCAACAAGTAAATCTTGGAGAGCCTTAACATGTCCTTTGTTTTGCAATATAGGATTATAGAATTGATTTTTCGTCTTATAAATTACTTGTGTCCAATTTATACTGTTTTCATTACCAAATATCCAACCACTGTAATTTTTTGTTTCGATAACAAAGATCCCATAATTGGAAACTACAACATGATCAATTTGTGCTGTTTTTCCATTATTTGTTGGAATTAATACATCATTTATAACAATATACTTTTTCTTATTCAGAAGCTTCAGTATTACTCGAATAAAAAATTCTCCAAAGAAACCCTTAACTGTTGGCAAATTAAGTATAAAACCAGCTATTGCAATAGCAATTAGATAATACATAAATCCTCCAATTCAAATAATTTTATTTATAGAACACCAACACTATCCCACCATCACATTGCTGCTTGCTTTCTTCTTGATGAACTCTGGCATTTTGTTGTCCAGCTTCCACACTATGTTCATTGGTTTACTGCCCTTGTAAGTACTGAACTTCGCTGTTCCTAGGCAGTAGTATGGTTGAGTGACTCCATTTATGGATTTCTTCTCCCTCACAAAGAGCATAACCTTGCTGTTCATGGATTCATGGTTTATGTATCTTTGACCTGTTTGAGAAGTATCTGTTGTTCCACTCTGGGATTGCCAGTGGAAATATTCATCATCTATGGCGTAATCGTCATACATTGTTGTTTCAGAGTAGTCCTTTTCTGACTTGTTCAATGTTATGAAGAATATATCAGTCTTTTTATCCTTCAGGTACAATACGCCTTCCCTGAAAGATGATTTCTTGTCAGGTTTATTTTCTTCTAATGCTGCCAAGATTTCAGCCATGGAGTATTGGCAGTGGAGCTTCAACGGACATGGATAATCCAAGTCTAAACTTTGCTCCTTGAAATCTATGTTGTCTTTGTTGTATCCAAGCACTGAAATGATTTCTTTACATAGAAAGTCACATTGCTTCAATTTTGCAATACTGTCTTCAAAGGAAGCAAAGTTCATGACATTGAGAGAATCCTGCCAAATGGTGTAGTAAAACATGTTTAGCATTAACTTTTCATTTTGATCTAAGTCTTGATAACTGAAGCTATCAGATTTTAAAATTTTGACAATAAACTCTATCCAATCCATGGAGTCTATGTGCAGCAATCTCTGCATAGCTTTTGATTCTTTGCTGTATATGTCAGAATCGAAATTTATTGCACCAACTTGTCCACAGAAATGTGAAAAACTATTTAGTTTGTACACATCTTTTAGTTCCATGTTGTATTCTTTGCAGAACTCAACCACATTCAGATGTTTTCTTCCTGCTGCGTAATCACGAACCTTGTTTGTTATAGATCTTTTATTTAGTATTACATTCTTAATACTTTCCAATATATGTTCCTTGGCCACTCGTTCCAGCTGTATGAAACATCCTTTAGGAAGATTAGGAAATTCATTTAATATTTCTTTATATATTGAATTGCCAGTGTTTCCTGTTAACGCCCTAAACTTTTTCTCGTAAACGTCATAGCTTTTGTTAGCCTGCCCTACAAAATCAAGCACGGTCAAGCAATCCTTGCCTTCTTCAAGCCTTAATCCTCTTCCTAGTTGCTGTAGAAAAACCGTGATGCTTTCAGTGGGTCTTAAAAAAAGCACTGTGTCTACTGAAGGTATGTCAACGCCTTCATTGTACAAGTCCACTACAAAAATAAAATTGATTGCTCCATTTTCAAGATTTGATTTAGCATTGTCTCTTTGATTATCGTCAGATTCAGAAGTAAGGTATATTGATGAAATACCTACACTGTTGAAAAATTTGCTCATGAACTGTGCATGTAGCTGACTCACGCAAAATCCCAGCCCCTTTACTTGTTGAATGTCCTTTGCATATTTTTCAAGACTCCTAACCACAAGCTCTGCTCTTTGGTTGTCCTTGGTATATATCTTTTCAAGTTCAGTGACATCGTAACCGCCTCTTCTCCACTTGATACCCTTTAATGTTTCAGTATCTGTAACGGCAAAGTAATTGAATGGGCAGAGCATCTTTCTGTTTATTGCTTCTCCCAAACGAATTTCTGCAGCAATTCTGTTATCAAAATATTCAGTTACATCTTTTCCATCCATTCTTTCAGGAGTAGCAGTCATTCCCAGTAGTATCTTAGGTTTAACATATTCCAATAATTTTCTGTAGCTTGGTGCCGACGAATGATGAAATTCATCTATTACAACATAATCATAGTAATCTTCCCTGACATTTTCAGTAAATTCCTTTGAATTGTACATCTGTATTGAAACAAACAGGTGTTCCTTTTGTGTAGGGACATATTCTCCCACCCACTTGTCTCCAAAGTTTCTGTCTTTTAAAACCTTTCTGTAGCAGTCGATGCTTTGCTCCAGTATCTCTTTTCTGTGTGCAACAAAAAGAAGTCTGTTAGCTGACTTTGGGTTGTTCTTCACAAACCTTTTATAGTCAAATGCAGAAATTACAGTCTTGCCCGTTCCGGTTGCTGCAACTATTAAATTTCTGTAGCGATTGTGGATTTCTCTTTCAGCCTGAAGCTTATCTAGTATTTCTATCTGATGAGAAAATAGAATTATGTCAAAGTTGAATTCCTTATCCCTTTGAATATTATTTTTGTTTGCGCTAAGTGATATTTTCAGTTTTTCTCTGTCGCTCTCATCATCTTTGTTGAACGTGCTAAACTCATTGTCATGCCAATAGGATTCAAATGTTGCGCTGAATTTTTTGATAATGTCTTTAGATGTGTATTCAGATATTTTAAGGTTCCATTCCAATCCGCTTGTCAATGCTGCATTTGAAAGATTTGACGAACCTATATATGCTGTTGAAAATTCAGTGTTTCTGTAAAACATATATGACTTGGAATGTAATCTGGTTCTTTTTGTGTCATAGGATATTTTTATTTCAGTATTGGGGAGTTTGGACAGTTCAAAAATTGCCTTGTAGTCCGAGGCACCCATGTATGATGTTGTTATTATTCTTAGTTTTTTAGATTTTGTGAATTTATTTAGGGCTTCGATTATTTGAGACAGGCCGCTCCATTTTATAAAGGATACGAGCATGTCTATTCTGTCTGATGTGTTAATTTCCTTGATTAGTTCGCTTCCGAGGGATGGTTCGTTCTGGGCACCGGTAAATAATGAATTGGCGGCTATGGATATGATCGGTCTGATTTTTTTGTTAGTGTAGTCGTCTATTAGAGTTGTTTCCATTTTGTCCAGCATGGCAAGCAGTAGCTTTGCGTATTCGCTGATTATGAATTCATCAAAATCGCCGATATCAATTTCCTCCATCAGCATTTTGATGATTTTATTGCATACATCAATCTGGACATTGAGCTTGTCTTCTCCTGTTATTCTGCTCAACGCCTTAGTTATGACTTTAGCCATGTATCCGGAAAGCACTGAACTGCCTTCCTCCTTGTCAATGCCCTTTGTGTGGAAATAGCTGCTGTTTCCAAGAGCATTCATGTCATTGGTAATATTTTTGTTTATTACCGATTCGTATATTCCCTTACTAAGTTTCATCCCCCGACCCCTTGTAAGAACATCATTATCTATATTTTGTATAAATTATGTAACGTTTACATTTAGCTAATACCATTATACAACTTAAACTGTACCATAAACAGGACAGTGATAATTTTTTACGAAAATTTTATTTTTACAAACAACTTCACCTTTTATTATACAATATTTTACAAGATATTCCAAACTATTTTTAAACTTTTTATATATCCCAATAATCTGGTGCTGTTCAAATTTTGAAATTATTAAATTTCAACATAAAATATTGAAATTTTAAATGTTTTCTAGTTGGGAATTTATATATTATTGATTCGCAACATTTAAAAAACATGAATAAATAACTAAATTAGTTACGAAAAAATTGACAATCCTATATCATATATTTTATAATAAAATTACCTAATACGGATAATATTGCATACGACTTATTGCAGTGGAAATTAAGTAGAATGTTTAATTCTTTTAATTTAGTTTTGTGATAGTAATAAGTAGCGAGTTAGGGTGAGATTGGGACGCGGAGAAGTGTAGCCTTTATATGGACACTTGGGCTATATGGAGCTAATAGTGTAACCGTCCCTCTAAAAAATACTTAGGGGGTAACAAATGAAAAAAGTCATATCAATTATTTTAGTATTCGTATTTCTGTTAGCTATGCAAACGATAGCAATAGCAGCGCCAGCTCCAAAAACAGTAGATGTGTTACTTGATGCATCTTCTACTACCATCAAAGTAGGACAAGTAGTTACTTTAACAGCAATTACTGATAAACAAGGTTCCGGTTATATTGATTCATGGGATGAAGCTGAAAAAATCGATACAATACATGATACAGAAGCAGAAACTTATGTATCTACTGCAAAATTTACTGGAATTACACCAGGCACTTATACCATTACTTATGAAATAACAATGAGTTCCGGTAAAAGTGATGTTACATTTAATGGAGTTAAAAGTGTAGAAATCACAGTCGTACAAGATTCAAAGATTAAAGGAGCTGCCATATATAATGTAAAAGTTACACCGACATATAATCCTAATGGTCATTTAACCGGATATGATGCCGAAGGAGATTTGTACGCTGTTTGGGATAATGGTGACGAAACATACTATGGCAAAGTTGAATTTAACTTTAGTCCTAATCAAGAGTCAAGAAACTATGATGTAATAATTGAAGGCGTTACATACACTGTGAAGGATATTCAACGACCTGCTAATTAAAACCAAAAAAGACATTGAAGCCCATCACACTTCAATGTCTTATTTTTTATAAATGATGCGCTTTACCCTTATTATATTTCTAATTATTATTTTATAATTTGTATTTCTTCTTTATTTGCAATATTATCAATTACTGTATAATCCTTTATAGGATTATCAAGAATACTTATTCTTTTTAAATTATGCAATTCTGACAATACGCTTATATCAGTAATTTTATTATTAGGCACCATTATATTTTCTAGATTAGCAAATTCTTTTAAGTCAGAAATATCATTTAAGTTTCCATTAACAATCCACAAAGATATTAAATTTTTATTGTTTTTTAAATATTTTAAGCTGCTGATTTCAGTTTCACTAAAATATACAGTTTCTAATTTATTTAAATCTTCCAAAACTGTAGGATCTTCAAATTTAGAATTCAAAATTTTTAGCCATTCTAAATTTTCTAAATTACTAAAGCTTTCGTCTTTACCAATGAAATTATCAATCATATCCAGACTATCTAAATTATTTAAACTATTAATATTTTTTAATCCTCCTGAAACATGTAAGTATCTAAGATTATTTAAATTTTTAAACTTAGACATATCCAATACTGCAGGTTCACCTGAGATGTTTGATATGTCAATAAAAGCTAAAGTCTCTATAATATTTTTGTCATTATCTGATATTAAGTATAATTCATCAATATTTAAATTACATTCGAATAAATCTAAAGACTTTAAATAGTTAAATTTATTTAATGCAGAAATATTGGTGATATTACTATTTTGAATTATTAAAGATTCTAAATTTGTTAATTCTGAGATTGTATTAATATCAATATTTGAAATGCTATTTCTATAACCAATATTAGCTGACGGGCCAATATAGCTAAGATCCAGTGTTCTGAGCTGTGATAAATTATTTAACGGTTTTAGATCTTCTATATAATTATCAGATATATCAAGGTTTGTTAAATTACCGTAATTCTCTATACCGGATAAATTTTGAATCTTATTAAAGCTAAGATTTAATAAAATTATGTTTGAACTATTTTTATATGTATGTATAGAATCTATTTCATTATTATAAATAGAAATTTCACTTAGATTATTAAAATTATCAATATCCTTCATAGATGTTATTAAACCTGTCTTATTTTGATATTCTTCAGGTATTTCACATTCTTTTATGTTTGTTTCTATTTTCCAATTAGAACTTATTTTAAGTTTTGTAATATCATTTAAATCCCTTATATATATATCTTTATCAAAATTATTTAAATAATATCTCATTAGTGCTTCAAAATTTTTATCTTCCCATACTATTACAGAATTATCATTGTCAGATGTATTACTTATGGCAGCATTGTTGCTTTTTGAATTACATGAACAAAGGAATATCATCATTAATACTAATACAATAATAAAAATTTTTTTCATTTAAATCCCCCCCTATATACGGCTATAATTTATCTGATAATTTTTTAATCCTCCAAGACAAAAAGATTTTTTTCGTAATCCTTTACAAAATATCTTTTGCCTTTTTGAATTATAGTATGGCCCTCCATCTCAAGAAGCATCCTTTGATTGTCAATACCATCAGGATATTTTTCATTGAGCTCACCATCTTTTTTTAAAGTTCTCCAGTACGGAGTTTCATCTATTTTTCGTTCAACCGAAGCACGAGCAGCTATGTTCATGAATATGCCCGCAGTTAAAGGGCATGTAAAATCGGCATTGTGCTTTCTTGCCAAATAATTACGTACATAATCTGCTGTAATTAACTTGCCATATGGGACCCTTCTCATGATTTCGTCATAAGCAATGGGAGGTGCAATAAGCATTTTAGTACCTCTATACATTGAAATAGTTTTTGGATCAGTAATTTCAATTACTGTTGGCATATCCTTTGAGTCATGTAACTTTTCATTAAATGATTTCTTTGTCATATTTTATCCTCCATTTAATTTGACTTCACATTTATGGCTACTAAAAACACGCAATAATTTCATCTTTTATTATACAATTATCATACTATACTTTTTCCATTTATTACGCTAATACATTTCTGAAAGTCTTTTATAATACTCATCCTCAGGAATATCTGCTATGTCATTTTGTGATTCATCAATTGGAGTGTCTCATGAAGGTTTCCAGTTAGAAGTAGTGCTGTTATAAAAACACTCATATATATCGCCTTCATTTAATCCAACAAATGAGCCCACACATCTTGAATCTACCATTGTTTTAACCCAGACGTCAGCTCCGCAGTTCCTTATGTCAGCCCATACGTTATGGCCTGCAAAACCTCCAATGCCCATTGGCATATCCACATCATCATAAATTTTATCACATGTGACAATTCCGCTTACAGAACTGTTTGTAACAATAGTCCTGTGATTGGAGCCTATCAGGCCTCCAACCCAGTCTTCACCATAGACTTCTACATTAGCCTTGCAGTTTATAATTTCACTGCAAAGCGAACTGTCATCTGTTTTATAATCATATGTTGTCTCTCCCACAAGCCCGCCTACATTACCGATTCCTTTTACAGATCCGCTGACATAACAGTTTTCTACAATTGCACTTAACATTCTGCCGGCAAGAATTCCTGATGATACGTTATAAAAATTATTTTCATAAACTATATTCGCATTTTCAATATTCAAATTATTCACATGAGCACCATTTCCTAAGACGGAGAAAAATCCTAAATATTCACCCATTTCATTTGATTCACTGGATTTCCCCACACAATTCAGGTTGGATATCGTGAAGTTATTTCCTTCGAAGGTTCCTGTGAATCCCATGTTGTTTGGATTTCTTTCATCAAGATAACTCATGTACGATTTGCTTATTCCAATGGGTGTAAATTCCGCATTGCTCATATCTATGTCTTTTGTGAGTGTGTAAGAAGCATTCATTTCATTATATACTTCACTGTTTACTCTTTCAGACATAGCAAGAATATCATCCGGGCTACTGATTTCATATGTTTTTTGAGCAAACAAATCACCGTATCCATTTTCAGTGTATATCTTTTTTGCATTTTCTAAATCTTTTATATTTTCAATATTTTTTATTCGAAATCTCTGTTCTCCTGCCTTTATTTTATCTGCAAGAACAGCTGGAATTTCATCCTCTGTGAGATAACATGGTTCTACTGTGTATATTACAGGGTAAAGCCAATGTCTGATACCATCTTCATCAGCAATAAACCGTCCATAGAGCACGCTTATATCTTCAACGCTGTCGTTAATTTCAAATGGCTCCAGAATTATATCCTTATATTGATCCAAATAACCGGCATAAGTAATATTCTCTTTTTCTATAATTACATCGTCACTGAAAAACAAAGGTGCAAAATCATAAATTTGTTCATATGGCATTGAAAATATATTATCCTTGATGAATTCTTCATCTTTGCCATATTCATGTAACATGCCCATAGCAAAGAACCCGGGCACATAAGGGTCTAAGTTTATGCCCAGTGCATATTTTTCATACAATCTTGTTAATTCGTGAAGATTGGAATAATCAACCTCAGCCTTTAAAACAGGTATTTCTTCTTCAGCTGGTTTATTTGTTTCGATATCTTTGTCTGTTATACTGCATGAGCAAAGAAGCAGCAATACTACCAGTATAAATATTATTTTATTTTTCATATATCCCCCAATACTAAAAATAATTTAAATATGAGATTCTTCAGGCTGCGCCTTCAGAATGACAATACTATGGTGCAATTTGATTTTAACATATTTTGGGTAATTTTGAAATGTGAAAGAAGTATAAAGAATAAACAATTTATAGTTGGGGTGGTTGTGAGAAGAAATGCGGGAGGACACGAGGTCCTCCCCTACAACAACGTATTCGCATGTTATTTTTTGGATGGTGAACATGTTATTTATTTGGGGAATGTTAATTGAGGTTTAGGTTAATTTTTGTGGCGGGGGTGGTTGGTGGAAGGAATGCGGGAGGACACGAGGTCCTCCCCTACAATATCGCATTTGTATGTTATTTTTTGGATGGTGAACATGTTATTTATTTGGGGAATGTTAATTGAGGTTTAGGTTAATTTTTGTGGCGGGGGTGGTTGTTAGCGCAATTGCGGGAGGACACGAGGTCCTCCCCTACAATATCGCATTTGTATGTTATTTTTTTGGATGGTGAACATGTTATTTATTCGGGAATGTTAATTGAGGTTTAGGTTAATTTTTGTAGAGGGGGTGGTTGTTGGCGCAATTGCGGGAGGACACGAGGTCCTCCCCTACAATTTGGCTGAATTGTGATTTAGCATAAACAAAAAGGATGCACTTTGTGCATCCTAGATCTGTTGTTATTTTGTTGTTTTGCAGAGGGCTTCGGCTATTGCTGTTGCCTTGTCCAAGTCTTCTGTTTTTGGATTCCAGTTGCATTTTATTTCCGGTTCCACAACCTTGAATCCTGATTCTGTGAGTCTTTCTCTCAGCACCTTTGTTGACTCGCCGCTCCATCCGTAGCATCCGAATACTGCTGCTTCCTTGTTTTTAAACTTCAATTCTCTCAGGAATTCCAGCCATCCTCCTACTGAAGAAAGAATATTCTGTCCAACAGTTGGTGAACCTACTGCAATTGCCTTTGACTTGAATACTTCAGTCATTATGTCATTCTTATCTGCATGAGAAATATTGAATATTTTAACTCTTGTATCTGGTGATATTTTTGATATTTCTGAAGCTATTTTATGTGCCAACTGCTTTGTGCCATCCCACATTGTATCATATGCAATTGTAATCTGGTCTTCCTGATATTCCTTTGACCATTCATAGTATTTATTCACTATTTGAAGCGGGTTATCTCTCCAGATTGCACCGTGGCTTGGTGCGATTATTTCTATTGGGAGATTCAAACCTACAACTTCTTCTACTTTCTTTGTAACCAGCGGTGAAAGAGGATTTAAAATATTTGCATAATACTTCATTGCTTCTTCCCACAATCTGCACTGGTCAGCCTTGTCATTGAAAAGTTCCTCTACTGCATAGTGCTGTCCAAAGGCATCATTTGAAAACAATATGTTGTCTTCAGTCAAATATGTTGCCATGCTGTCCGGCCAATGAAGCATTCTCATTTCCACAAACACAAGCTTTTTACCATTTCCTATATCGATGGAATCTCCGGTTTTTACAACTTTATAATTCCACTCTGGATGATGATACTGACCTGTCAATGATTTTACTGCGTTTGCTGTGCAATAAATGGGTGTATTCGGTATTTTTTCCATCAATGCAGGCAATGAACCGCTGTGGTCTATTTCTCCGTGATTCATTACAATGAAGTCTATTTTCTTTAAGTCGATTTCAGATTCAAGATTGTCCACAAATTCTGTTGAATGTGGCTTCCAGACAGTATCTATGAGCACTGTCTTTTCTTCTTGAATCAAGTATGCATTTTGACTTGAGCCGTTGTTTATGGAATAATCTGCTCCATGAAATGATTCCAGCTCCCAATCCATTTTTCCTACCCAATAAACATTGTTTTTTACTAGCTTTTTCATATTTTTCCTCCTAAGTTTTCACGAACATAATATTTCTTATTTATATCCCTATTATAGTGAACATGGAAAAACGTAACTGTGATTTAAATCATTTATTTTATATTTTTTTATTTAATTTCTATTTTCATAAATTTCTCTCAGTGCTTCTTTATTGATGATTTTAATTTTCTTATGACCATCAAGCTGTATGCATCCTTCATCTTCAAGTTCATTGAGCTTCCTGCTTATGGTCTCCCTTGTAAGATTTATATAAGCTGCAATATCATCCCTGGACAATTCAATTAATTCTTTTTTTATGCGGGTATTTCTATATAGAAGAAAACCTGCAAGTCTTGATTTGGCATCATTGATGGATAAAAGCTCTATAAGTTCATTTGCCGAGGACAATTTGACGCCCACAACGTTGAGAAGTTTGACACCTACTTCTGGCCTGTTCATTATCATTTTCTGAATATCTTCTTGTGAGATGATGCATACCCCTGTGGGCTCCAATGCCACAGCATTAACATCATACTTTCCTCCTCCGAAAATGTTCTGCTCTCCGTAAATATCACTTTCAACAAGGATGTCTGTCACATATTCTTTTCCATCCATGGAATAATGATTGAGCTTGACTCTTCCGTAACGCACAATGATGATTTTATCTGCCGGGTCTGATTCCCGGAATATGATATCACCCTTTTTGTAATCCAAATGCTCAGATTTAGATATGAGTGCATTATGTTCTTCAAAAGTAAGCATGCTAAAAAGTGCAATCTTTGATGTGCATAATCCGTTGAACTTGCAACTACATTCCATATTTTCATCTCCGGTTAAATGTATGTCCTAAAACTACCATTATCATTATACCATATATTTCTATATTAATAACACTGTATTTTATGACATGTTTCATTTGCTCTGATTAATAAAGGCAGCAGTAACTTCGTTATTTGTATAATTTTTTACGCTTCATTAGAAACTTCAAGCACTTGTTTTGTTTTTTTGCTGAATTCAATATTTTCATTGACAATACCTTCTATCTCCACAAGTTTTTCAGCTTCAACCTTTAGTAATTTTGTAACTCTCTCCATTGATTTTCTTTCGATTTCCGAGTATTGTCCGTCAGAATGACATATATTCACCAAATCGTACATGAGCTGTAGTTTTGTCTGTCTGTTTTTTATTCTTGAAAGGATATTCTTAAGTGCCTTTCCGTCTGCAACTTCTTCTGTCAGCATATTTACCTTGTCCATGGTAATTCCCATGCGGCTAGCAATATTCTTTAAGGCAGTTATCTCTTCTCCAGATATTACTCCATCGCATGATACAATAAACATTATCGCCTGCAAGTAGCTATTCTTTTCTTCCTTACGCAAATTCATCTGAGGCTCCCCTTGATTGATTATTTCGATATTATTAATCATAATATATATCGGCATTTTTGTATAATTTGTTAGTTTAAACAGAGATGTAAAAAGGTCCTCTTTTTATATTGGCTAACTCAGGTTCTGTAATCGTGAACAACAGAAAGGAAAAACTAATAACACTTTTATACCAATAGCATAAAATACATTACTAATAATAAAGGAGTGATTTTTATGCTACCAGCATATTTTGGCACCTTGACGCATACTGTATCTCCGGGAGATTCTCTCTTTAATATTGCAAAGAAGTACAACACAACAATAGAAAATATCTTGAAATTCAATGATATTCCCAATATAAACATGATTCGTACGGGACAGCAGATTATAGTTCCAATGTCGCCTCCGGAATCAATTCTCTACACCGTAAGACCGGGAGATTCCTTGTACAACATTGCATTAAGGCATGGTACTTTCGTTGACAATTTAATCAGATTCAACTACCTTAACCCGCCATATATTATTTATCCGGGACAACAGTTGATAGTAACAGCGTCATTGAAATAAATTATTTTTCAAACAAAATTTAATATCACAATATTGTTACAATATGCTTATCGATGCATAATCCTGACTGTCAGGATAAAAATAATCATATCTTGAAAATAGAAAGGAAATATTATGACTGAAAAAAATTCAATTGCACCGGAAGCTCGACAAGCATTGGCAGATTTTAAAATGGAAATGTCCAAGGAACTTGATCCTGGCATTAAAAACAGTATGAGCCTTTCTGAGTATCCTATAGATATGAATGATCTGGATCCTGAAGATATAAGTCTGGACAATGAAATTCAAAACAGATATCTGTTTTAAAAAAACAAACATCCCGCGCATATGCACGGGATGTTTTTGGAGAGGGTTTCATCTTTTTTATATCGGTCTTAATAATATGTTTATATTATATATTATTGTCCTTAATTTTAGCTTAAACTTTTAATATTTCTTTTAAAACAAATATCCCGTCATTGGCGGGATATTTGTCCTTGGGGGAGGAGTACATTTATTTTAAAATCAGTAGATTGTAATTTTATATTTTATTATGTTAACTCATGTGTATTTGTATTGTTAACTTTTCTATATGATATTATTCTTATGTGTTGAAAAGATGTTGACAATATGATTGTTTCATGAAGCAGAAAAATTATAAAAAAAATACACCTTTTGGTGTATGATTCATCCGGAATTTCAGATTCATGGTAAGATATCATTTCATCGATACGTAGGGGCGGATCTTGTGTCCGCCCGGGGTTATTGATTTATTAAATGCGGGAGGACACGAGGTCCTCCCCTACGATCCGGGATTTCAAATTCATCGCTAATTTCGGGGTTTTAATTTAAATTATTTTGAATATTATTTCAGTGGTGCGCCGCAGTTCGGGCAAAATTTAAAATCCTGTTCTGATTCAAATCCACAGCTGGGACAGGTATTCAAGCCGCAGTATCCCATGTGTACAGGCTGCATGTCTTCATCTCCCAGGTATATGTCTTCTCCTTGTCCATGTTCAAGAAGCGCTGCTTTTTCCTTGTTTGTTACAAGGTAAAGACTGTTACAGCATGTTGTTTTAACGTATATTTTTTTGCTGAACTTGAAAACAGGTATAAAAAATAAATTCAGCACATTACATTCCATGAATGCTTGGTATCGCCCGTACTTATTGCAGCAGCTGCACAATATTGTTTTGTTGAAATTAAGTTCCTTTCGTTGAGGATAAACTCCTGCCATAAAAAACATCTTATCACCATTTTCTTTTAGTTTGTTTATATTATATTGATTGTCGACATAATGTTCAAGTGTTTAATTTGAAGTATTCAGAGAATTGTTTTGCTTCTTGTGAATCATCCTTTATAATATTATATACCACGAAATTAAAATAACTTGATATATACTTGCATGATTCATTTATATTTAATGTTTTGAAAGCGTTTAAAAAGTGTTTGAAATGGATTTTATGTGTTTACTAAATTTTAAACAACAAATTATTTATTTAAACAAATTTATCAACAACAAAAAAAACACGTTGTTATAAAATTATATTAAATAAATAAGGAGGGTGAAGTAATGGAGAATACTTCTAAAAAACCATCATTTGCGATATCGCTTTTGATAGTAGCATTTTTATTCGTAATTATAATTGTTCAGGTTTTTGTTGCAGGCAGTCCTGATATTCACATGACACTTGTGTTTTCAATTTCATTTGCAGTGGTTCTTCTGCTGGCTACAGGAACAAAATGGTCTTCTGTTGAAGATGGAATAATGCATGGCTGCAAAATAGCAACGGTTCCGATGCTGATATTGATGTTCATAGGAATGTTGATTCCGGCACTGATTGCATCAGGTACAATTCCGGCATTGATTTATTACGGACTTAAAATAATCAATCCAAAGGTATTTTTATTGACTGCAGCTATAATATGCAGCATAGCGTCCATGTGCACAGGAAGCAGCTGGACTACAGGTGGAACATTCGGAGTTGCATTTATGGGAATAAGCATAGGCCTTGGAATACCTCCGGCTATTACAGCAGGAGCAGTTGTTTCAGGAGCTGTAATCGGAGATAAGCTGTCACCTTTGTCAGACTCAACAAATCTTGCAGCAGGTGTAAGTGAAGCGAACTTGTTTACTCATATAAAAAGTATGCTGTACACAACAGTTCCTGCGTTTATAATTTCACTTGTAATCTATACGCTGTTGGGCATGAAATACAGTGCTTCAACAATAGACACCACTGCAGTTGATGCAATTCTTCAAGGAATTTCAGCTAATTTTAACGTAACCCCAATGTATGCACTGATAAGCCTGATACCTCTTCTTTCTGTTATCATAATGGCTGTAAAAAAAGTTAACGCACTTGCAGCAATGGTTATTGCATCGTTAATAGCCATGGTTATCGCAATAGTTGCACAGGGTTACAGCATTCTTCAGATGATGTCATTCATGAACTATGGTTTTGGAATTGAAACAGGTGTTGCAGATGTTAATAAGCTTCTGAACAGAGGCGGTATTCAGGCAATGATGTGGACTGTGTCTCTTGGCTATCTGGGGCTTTCCTATGGAGGAATTCTTGAAAAAACAGGAACTTTGGAATCATTGCTCGACAAAATGGCGGGGCTCACAAGAAGTGCAAGAAATCTCATCATTACACATATTATCTCTTCAATAGTTGTAAACTTCATTTCAGCAAGCCAATATGTTGCAATTATTATACCCGGAAGAATGTATCTTCCTGCATATCAGAAGCTTGGCATAAGAAACGATGTTGCCTCAAGAACCTGCGAAGATTCAGGAACAGTGACATCACCGTTGGTTCCATGGGGGCTCTGTGGTGTATTCTTTACAGGAGCGTTGGGAGTAGGAACTATGGAATACCTTCCTTATGCTTTCCTTTGTTACCTTACTCCGATAGTTGCAATAATCTATGCAACAACAGGAAAATTTATATGGAAAAACGAGGAAACATCTGATTCGACTGTTGAAAATATAGCAAAATAATCATGAAAGTAATGGTGTAATATGTATAAAATCGAAAAGGAACATACAACAAAATTGCTGATGAATCTTGTCTCTATTGACAGCCCGTATTTTGAAGAAGACAATGTCATGGACTTTGTCTATGAATGGTTTATTCAAAACAATATGGAACCACTCATTCATGAATATCATGAAAAAAAAGTTACAGGATTTAAAGGAAAGAATATTGTTGTTAATTTAGAAGGAAAAAAGAGCGGACCCGTAATCTGCATAAACGGTCATCTGGATACGGTGAGACTGTGCAACGGTTGGACAGTAAATCCCAAAGGTGAAATTATCGGTGACAGACTTTACGGTGTAGGAGCTTTGGACATGAAATCCGGGTGTGCTTCAACCATGATTGCCTTAAAGGCATTCCACGAAAATCACAGTGATTTTAACGGCAAAATAATTGCTACATATGTGTCTGTGGAGGAAGGTCCATACGGAATGGGAACAAATTCCCTGATCGAAGATGGCTACCTGAACGATGTTGACTTCTCAATTGTAACAGAGCCCAGTGCCGGTTTTACTGGCGAGAGTTTCCCTAACATATGTCTGGGAGCAAGGGGCGGATATGGTCTTGAGGTTGAGTTTTTTGGAGTATCTTCACATGCAGCAACTCCTGAAATGGGAATAAATGCAGTCAGCGATGCGTCTAAATTCATATGTGAACTTGAAAATATAGACTACAAAAAAGATCCTCACCTTGGCAAAGGATCAGCATGTGTGGTGGCTGTGGAAAGTGACGGAGGAGCATGCAGTGTTCCTGATTACGCAAAGTTAAGACTGTTCTGGCACATAGTTGTTGGAGAAAGTGAAAAGACCATTACTGATGAAATAGAAAAAGCATTAAAAAGAGCAAACATACAATGCAGGTACAACATTAAATTCAGAGAAGCACCTTCAGAAGGGTCCAAAGGATTTTTGCCATACACTATAACCGGAGAAGAACCGCTGGCTAAGGATTTTATGGAAACAATAAAAAATGTGTGCAAGACAGAACCAAGCGTTTCATATTTTCAAAGCATAGGAGATTTTAACTACCTGGGGTCTCGTCTGGGAGCACCGGCAGTAATATTCGGAGCAGCAGGAAGCAATTTTCATGGAATTGATGAGTATGCAGAATTAGAATCTGTTTTTAAAACTGCTGAAGTTATTTACGCTTTTCTTGAAAAAGTTTTGTGCAATCAGTGATTAAGGGAGGCAGTAATCTGCCGCCCTTTATTGATGTTAATCAATATATGTGCTATAATTTTGTTAGTATTGTAATGGATGCATTTGGAGGAGTATGATGCACGCTGATATTTTAATAAAAAACGGAAGTTGCATGACAATGGAAAATAAAGAAATAAAAAATTGGATTGCAATCTCTCAAAGCAGAATTATTGCTTTAGGTACAGGAAATGATTATGAAGATATTGTCCATGAGGACACAATAGTATTGGATGCAAAGGGATGTACTGTACTTCCTGGATTTATTGACAGTCATTTTCATGTGGTGCAAACTGCCCTTAATTCTGTCAGCTTGGATTTAAGCGGTGTTATGACACATGCGGAAGTCGGTGAAAGAATTAGGGAAGCATCAAAATCATTTATTGGTGACTACATCAGGGGAATTCGGCTTGAAGAAGGACAATTTGTTGAAAAAACATTTCCCGGGAGAAAGCTGCTGGACCAATATTGCAATGATGTGCCTGTTGTACTCAACTCCCTGGAATATCAGGTAAGCATGCTCAACACCTGCGCAATGCTTTATTTTAAAATACCCTTTACTGCAGAGGGAATCGAAACAGATGAAAAGCAAATGCCGACGGGCATATTCAGAAAGCAGGCCAATGCCATACTTCGTTCAAACATATTAAAAAACATATCTGATGAAGTACGAAAAAATGCAGTTTCAGGAATCATGGAAACACTTCTGAAGAATGGAATAACAACCGTAAATGCAATGGAAGGCGGAACATTGTACAGTGACAAAGATGCAGATTTTGTGTTCGAAAACAGCAGAAATTTTCCAATTGACATGGAATTGTTTTATCAGACCATGGACATTGAAAAAATAAAATCCATGGGATTAAAAAGGCTGGGCGGATGTTTGTACATAGACGGAACTCTGGGAGCAAGGACGGCTGCATTGTCATTTGAATATGCAGACCGGCCGGGAACCATGGGAAGTCTTTGTTTCAATCAAATGGAAATAAATGATTTTGTACTGAATTGTTACAAAAACAACCTGCAGCTTGCATTGTACACCATAGGAGACAGAGCAATAGAAATTACACTTAATGCTCATGAAAATGCACTCTACCAAACAGGCATCACAGGCCTTCGTCACAGGCTTGAACATGCTGAGCTGGCTACTGACAGGCAGATTAGAAGAGCAAAAGAACTTGGCATAATTTTTTCAATGCAGCCAACCTATGAATCATATTGGGGAGGACGAGGTAAAATGTATGAGCAGCGGCTTGGAGACAAATATACATTGTCAAACCCCTTCAGAGAAATTATTGAAAAAGGTGTTGTAATATGCGGCGGCTCTGACAGCGACGTCACAGAACCAAGACCACTTCTTGGAATTCATTCGGCTGTGAATCATCCGGTCGAAGAGCACAGGGTTGATGTATACGAAGCATTGAAAATGTACACCTGCAACGGAGCCTATGGAATTTTTCAGGAAAAAGAAAAGGGTATATTAAAGCCAGGATGTATTGCTGATGTAGTTATATTGGATGATGATATTCTTAAAAAAGCAAAGGATAAAATTGAAGAAATAAATGTATGTGTCACAATAAAATCCGGAGAAATACTTTACAACAGTCTTGTGTAAGATAGGATAATGATATGCTGAGCATTAGTTTTTTGGGTAAATCAAGATTTGAATACAATGGCAAAATAATAGAGGACCAGCTGGGAAATAAGGCCTCTGCTTTAGTATGCCTTCTTGTGCTCAATGACAAGAGATATTTGAGCAGGGATAAAATTATAGGGTATCTTTGGCCTGACAGCAATCAGGAAGCTGCAAAGTACAACTTGAGATACAATCTTTGGCTTATCAAGAAAAACATAGGTGAGGACAAGAATGGAAACCCCTTCCTTAAAGTAGACAATGACTGCTGCTGCATAAACAAAAATTTTGAATTTGAGTGTGATATTTTTGATATTATGAAATTCAAGCCAAGCGAAAATGATTCTGTGGAGAGTATTTTAAAATTAAAAAAACTTTTCAGGGGAGACTTGATGGAGGGATGTTATTTTAATAAGTGCGATGAGTTTAACAATTTAATCATATACGAAAGAATAAATTTCGAACAACGCAAGGTTAAAATTCTCAAGCGACTGGCCGATCTTTATGAAAATGAAGACTGTTATGAGGAATGCACTGAAGCAATTAATGAAATTCTCGAAATAGAACCTTTTGATGAAGAAATGGTTCTGAAGCTTCTGGATATTCATTCAAAAAACGGAAAAAGAGCATCTGCTATAGCATACTTCAACAATTTCTGCAACAAGCTTGCATGCAGCCTGGGTATACCTCCGTCAAACGAACTGAGAAACAAATACAATGAAATAAGACTTTCCCTATGTGATAATAATGAACCAGAAAATTCCTTACTCAGCAGCACTGTATCTGCAAATCTTCAAATAAGCAGTAAGGTGAAAATTACTTCACGCTGTATGAAAAACATTGATTATTTCTGGATTTCAGATGTTGTGGGCAAGATTGCCGACATGGCTGACGAGCATACAATAAATAATCTCTCTGTTAAGGAAATTATGGACCTGGGTCACATACAAGAAAACATAATGAAATATGTCAGCGTCAAGACTGACCACGAAAGTGAACATAAACGAGAAGTTATGGGAGTCTGCATAGTCAATGCTTTTGTGAAACTTATTGAAAGCTTCGCCAAGGGGCGAGATGTTGAAATTTTGATTTTAAATTTTAAAAACATTGATGAAGTGTCTGCCAGTGTTGTTGAATATCTTAAGAGTAAGGAAATACACGGACTGAATTTTGTTGAAAAATAAAACCGCTTCTTTTACAGAATGATTAACTAATAAGATCTGAAAAATAAGCGGTTTATATATTTTATTTAATTGGATATATTTTCGTCTAGATTGGTCTTACGAACTTAGAAAGTTTCACGCCTTTTCTCAATTCAATTGAATATGATGGGTGAAGTCCTGAAGCGCGGACAATATTTGTAGATTTGTAGTTTTGTTTTAAAATAATCTGTGCAAATTCAATTCCAAATAGCAGAATATTTGTGCTTTCAAATCCTTCTTCTGCTTTGTCATGCATTTCCTTTAAAATTTTTCCTAAATCCTTTTCAGTCATGTAATCACTCCTTAAGTTTGAAACTCATTTTAATTATTATATCATATTATTACATTTTTTTCAATATTTATAGAGCTGTATTACGATAACTTAACATTCATCTATTGATTATCGTTGGAAAATAGATTATAATGAAAGATTTTTAATTTCGGCTTAAGTGAGTTAGAGACTGGTTTCTTTAAGTTTATTCATTTTTATGAAATCCTTGTCATTTGATATTGGCTTTTAGAAAACAAAAAACAAGCATATTACAATTGCGTAATATACTTGTTACAACATTTAATATTTATATCATTCTTATGGCAAAATGAGGACATGAAGCAATGCAGTATCCACATTGTATGCATTTATCCTGGTCTATGAACGCTTTGCCGTCTACCATGCTTATGGCTTCGCTGTGGCAGTTTTCAACGCATGTCTTGCAGGCAAGACATACATTTTTTATGACCTTGACCATTTTTTTATTTTTCATTTTTATTATTCCTTCAAGGTCCTTTTGCCCGTTGAAATAATTCACATTGTATAGAACTTCTTCCCTGCTGATCATTCCAATTGCTATAGAATAATTGTCGCTTAGGTTTCTGGCAAACTTCATGCTCTCATCATAATCATCAATCAGCGTTCCGCCTCCCAATGCTTTCATGAGATAAATTCCTTTACCTTTTTGCTCGCATTTATAGATTGCCTTTTTCATGTCTTCAACACTTCCGTTTATTATTCCTCTTCCAACCTTGTTAATGAGGGGGAAAACAACATCTATGTCGTCGCGCTCTGAACATAAATCAACCAGCTCAACATTGTGTGTTGACACTCCTATGTTTTTAACTATACCCTTGTTTTTATAATCCTTCAGACATTCGAGAGCCCCTTTTCTCACTTCAAAAAGGTCTGTCCCCATCTTTGCAGAATGAAGGTGGAAGATGTCAATATGATCTATGCCCATTCCTTCCAATGCTTCCTTAACTGCAACGTCCATGTCTTCATATGTAGCTGCTGCAGATTTTGTTGCAATTATAGGCTTGTCCGCTCTTTTATCCAAAGCAAGCTTTATATGGTCATATGTCCTGTACATCTGTGCTGTGTCAATGAAATTAATTCCCATATCAAGGCCGTAGGACAGAACATCTGCAGCATCTTCAACAGATAAATCCTTCTGAAGAGGCCCAAACGGCAGACATCCAAAACAAATTTCAGTTACTTCATATCCTGTTTTTCCTAATACAACTTTTTTCATGCTTACCTCCATTATGCTATATATTTTGCACTGATTATATAAAATTCAAAAATGAGATCCTTCGCTGCACTCAGGATTACAGTACTAGACATTGTCATTTGCTTAAGCCGGGTGATTATCCGAAGATCTCTCTAGTTATAATTCCATGTTAAATATTATATATGATTTTATTATTTATTTCCATAATTATATATTATCCTCATAATTTAGTTGCCTGCTATCAGAAACAAATTTTATTATTTTTCTACTGCTTCAAAGTCTTCCCAAAAATTCTTTATTTTTTTGTATGTAATTTCTTTTTTAATGTAGACTTGTTTGCTGTATGTAATTGGTTTAAAGCATTTGCCGGGAATTATTTCATTTGCGTAATATTTTTTCCTAAGTGCAATTTGATTGAGGCCATAGCTTCCGGTCAGTGACATGTTTATTCTGAAACGGCTTTCCAGAGAATCTGTTTCTTTGTTAAATTGAACTGCCTTTTTTGCTTCTTCATAAACATTGAACTTCCCAAATGTATTTTTAACTGAATATGAATAATCAAGCTTCCCAAGATATGTTATGTTGTTGTCCGTTGTTATGCTGAACACCCCCGGACTTGATTCACCGGTGTTGTGCTCTGTGACGCTGATTCTAAGCTCAGGATTGATGAGAGGTTCCTTGTTTGTGTTTATGACTCTGAAAATAAGTGTATCTGTTTCAGAATTATATATTATGCAACGGGAAAACTTAATGAGATTTCTTGGATACAGCATTTTAATGGACAATATTGAAATCATGAGAGCAAAATAAACCGCTGTTATGCCTGAATGAATTATAACCAACAGTTTGCCCAGCACAGTGAGGGGAACAAAATCACCATATCCAATGGCAAGGGATGTCACAAATGAAAAATAAACATAGTCAAAAAATGATGTTTCTGCTGCAAGCACTTGGAAAATGTAATAAAGCACTGAAAATACAAGGTTGATTAGTGTGTAATAGCAAAGCATCTTTGCAAGCACAACTGCCATGTGCTGATTTCTTATTTTGCTCACCCAACCCAGACTTGTTTTTTTAGGATATTCTTTCCTCATGTGCCACCTCACGATTTTTTAGCCTTTATATTATATCCGTAATAAAATATTTATTTCAAATATGATGTAATAAAAAAACAGCCCCTATGGACTGCGAGATTGTATTCAAACTAATATTATGCAAATTGATTAACATCGGCAATTGTCGATAAATTTGAAATCACATTTTGTAGGGGAGGACCTCGTGTCCTCCCGCATTTAATAGATCAATAAACCCGGGCGGACACAAGATCCGCCCCTACGTCTTGGTGAATACAGGTTTTATTTTGTTACAGCAATGAAATTTGTTCTTCTTCTGGGATTTCCTTGTGAACAATCTGAATAGATTCAAAGTCATCCTTGTTGGTGAATATTTTCTTGCCCTTGGCTGTTCTCTTTGAAAGGGGCATGAGGTTCTTGTAAATGTTTATTGTTTTTTCCTTGCCTCTTAACGTCTTATAAACAATTGTGTCCTTCTCGAATACTTCCTTCACAAATAAAAGTTCATTTTCTTCTGTGAGGTATGGCTTGGAGCTTCTTGAAGTTAGGAACTGCTCATAGCTTACAAGCTTTGCAAATCCGTCCTTTGTAATATACAACAGCTCTCCTTCTTTTCCCTGAATGAACACATGCATTATGTTGTTCTTGAGTGGAAGGTAATTTTCAATTGCAATTCCCTTAAACTTTGCATCTCCCAGTGTAAGAGCACCAGGTTTAATGAGGATGCTTTCGCCCAGGTTTGTTATTACAACAATTCTGTCTGTTTCCTGAAGTTCCTGGTTTATGATTCCCGGTTCAGTCATTTTGGTCCTTGTTGTCTTGATGTAGAAGTTTTCATCTACAAATACATTGTATGTCTTCTTTTCTTCAACAAAGTCCATTGTGATATCTGTAATGTGAGTCTTTCTTTCTTCAGGGAAGTCTTTTTTTATTGTCTTAAGCTGTTTCTTGATTTCGTTTAATATTTTCTTGTCTGAAGAAAGGATGTCGCTTATGCGCTCATTTTCTTTCATGAGCTTGTCGCATTCCTGCTGTATTTTCAGTGTGTTTATTTTGGAAAGCTTACGAAGCTTTGTGTCAAGAATTATGTCTGCCTGAACTTCCGTGCAGCGGAATTTTGAAATAAGCTGTTTGTCAGACTTTGATATATCATCGTAATCAGAAGTGTCCCCGTACATGAGGGCATTCATCATGTGTCTTTCTGCTTCTGCTTCAGTGTCGCCAGGTGCCTTTGTTGTTATTTCGTATATGAGTCTGAGGTTTGCCTTTCCAAACAACAGTCCGTTGTATTTTTCAACCTGCAGTTCTCCGGATGCAAGAATTTGTTTGTTCTTTTTCACATAAAGATCGTTCTGGTACTTAAGGAACACTTCAATATATTCATTCAAGTTGAATGTCTTAGGTTCCTGGTTAAGTATGGCCAGCATGAATACGGACATGTTGTCTTGCAGCTTTGTGTGCTTGAACATGTAGTTTATTACATATTTTTCGTCCGTGTCCTTTTTCAGCTCCATGACTATTCTTATTCCTTCTTTGGAGCTTTCATCTCTAACTTCTGTGATGTTCAGTTCTTTTCTTTCATTTGCCGTGTCTATTATTTTGTTCAGGAGATTTTCCTTGCTGCCGCTGACAGTATAAGGAATTTCTGTGACAACAATCTGCTTCTTGCCGTTTTTAAGTTCTTCCACATGGTACTTGCTCCTGAGTTTTACAGCGCCCTTGCCTGTGGTATAAATGTCTATGAGATCACTTTTGTTTGTGATGATGGCACCGGTTGGAAAATCAGGTCCATGGAGTATCTCTAACAGTTCAGGTATTGAGGCCTCAGGGTTTTCTATTTTATATATTATTGTATCCAGCAGCTCCGTCAAGTTGTGCGGTGGAATGTTGCTTGTCATACCTACTGCTATACCTGATGTTCCGTTAAGAAGCAATGCCGGTATCTGCACAGGAAGAACAACAGGCTCATAGAGAGTTTCATCGAAATTCTTTCTCATGGGCACAATGTTGTACTTCAAGTCTTCCAAAAACAATGTGCTTATGGGAGATAACCTTGCTTCCGTGTACCTCATGGCTGCTGCACTGTCACCGTCTATGGAACCGAAGTTTCCGTGTCCTTCAATGAGAGGGTGGGTGTAGTTGAATGTCTGAGCCAGTCTTACCATTGCTTCATATACAGAAGCATCTCCGTGGGGATGGTACTTGCCCAGTATGTCTCCTACGATTCTTGCGCTTTTCTTGAATGCCGATTTAGGTGAACATCCCAGCTGGTCAGCAGAAAACAATATTCTTCTGTGAACAGGTTTTAGGCCGTCTCTTATGTCCGGAAGTGCCCTGCTCACTATTACAGTCATTGCATAATCCAGATATGACTGTGCTATTTCATCTTCGTAACTTACATTTATAATTTCATCCATGGTTGCTCCTTATAAATCCAGAATTGCTCTGTCGTAATTTTCTTCAATGAACTGCCTTCTTGGAGGAACCTTGTCCCCCATCAATGTTGTGGTGATTTGTTCCGCTTCCATTGCATCTTCAATGGAAACTCTTTTGAGCTTCCTTGTGGCAGGGTTCATTGTTGTTTCCCAAAGCTGGTCGGGATTCATTTCTCCGAGGCCTTTGTATCTTTGTATCATGTAGCTTTCAGTATTTTTTGTGGTTTTAAGCCACTTGGCGAAATCACTGTCGTCATAGAAATAATTTAATGTTTTTCCCTTTTGAGCCTTGAAAAGAGGAGGCATGGCAAAATAAACGTGTCCTTCATCAATTAATACTCTCATGTATCTGTAGAAGAAAGTCAGTAACAGCGTCCTTATGTGGGCACCGTCAACGTCGGCATCTGTCATTATTATTACTTTGTCGTACTTAAGTCCTGCAATGTCTTCTGCTCCCATCTGCACGCCTATGGCATTGGCAATAGGAAGAAGCTTCTGGTTTGAGGAGGCTTTTTCCTCAGAAACTTTTTCAACGTTCAGGGATTTCCCGAACATACTGAATATTGCCTGGAACTTTCTGTCTCTTCCTTCCTTTGCACTTCCTCCCGCAGAATCTCCTTCAACTAGGAATATTTCTGTGAGAATTCCCTTGGCTTTGTTGTATGACTGCTGGCATGAAGCAAGCTTCTTGTTACCTACTGATGGCTTTCTGAGTGCATTTTCCTTGCTCTTGCCTTCAGATACTCTTATTTTTTCAAACTTCAACGACTGTTCTATTATAGTTTTTACTAGCTCCAGGTCCTTGTCAAAATAAACTTCCAGCTCTTTTGACAAAAGTGTTTCTACTGAAGTTTTTACAAAAAGATTTCCAAGCTTTGACTTTGTTTGACCATCGAACTGAGGATTTTTAACTTTCACGTTTATGATTGCATTAAGTCCAGTCCTTATGTCTTTTCCGTCCATGGTTGAGTTCTTGTTTTTAAGCATGTTCAGCTGGGCTGCAAACTTGTTTATTGTCTTTGTGAGGGCTGACTTCATTCCTGTTACATGAGTTCCGCCTTCAATTGTGTTTATGTTGTTGCAGAAGCTGACTATAACTTCATTGTAATCCTGAGTGTGCTGCATTGCAAATTCAAGGTAGCAGTCTTCACCCTCAGCTGTTATGCTTATTGGAGTTTCATAAAGCACATCCTTGTTGCTTGTCAGGTCCTTGATGTAGCCCACAAGTCCTTCTTCTTCGTGGAAAACATCCTCTGTGCTGGGATTAACAGATTTGTCCACAAGAGTCATGGTAAGTCCCTTGTTCAGGTATGCAATTTCCTTAAGTTTTTTTATGATGATAGGTTTTTGAAATGTGATATTTTCAAAAATTGTGCTGTCAGGCATAAAAGTGATTTTTGTTCCTCTTTTTCTGGTAAATCCAACGGACTTCAGCTCACCGTTTTCAAGTTCGGTTATTGCATTTCCTCCGTCTACATATTCGTCCACGTAGTGCTTGCTGTCCTTGAAAACCTCAACCTTCATGTATGATGAAAGTGCATTTACAACCGAAACCCCTACTCCGTGGAGTCCTCCTGAATAAACATAGTTGTCGTTGTTGAACTTTCCTCCGCTGTGCAGGACGGTGAGCAGGATTCTCTCAGCGCTTACTCCCCTTGGATAAATTGTCTTTGGATACTCCAGGGTGTTGTCGTGAAGTTCTGTTGGCATTCCTCTGCCGTTATCTTCAACGGAAACAGAGCCGTCATTGTTCAACGTTATTGTTATATCTGTACAGACTCCGGCCAAATGCTCGTCCACCGAGTTGTCAATTATTTCCCATATTAAGTGATGCAGTCCTTTTGAACCGGTGCTTCCTATATACATACCAGGCCGTACTCTCACCGGAGCTAAGCCTTCCAATACAGTTATGCTTTTAGCATTATATTCTTTAACCAAAATTTTCATTCCCTTCAACAAAATCGAAATATTATAACACAAAAACAGAACCGATAAAAGAACTGTCGTTTATATATCGGTATCAATAGTGTAAATATTAATCATTATAAAATAATACTATCACAATTTTCAGATTATTTCCAGGGAAATGTTGAAATTCTCATAAATAATATGATTATCACCGTGTAATACTTCTTTACAACATACCATATCAATACTTTAGGTTGAAGACAAAGTAAATTCCGACCGTGTCATTCCGAGGGCGCAGCCCGAAGAATCTCATCTTTTCAATACTATGAGATCCTTGCTAACGCTCAGGATGACAAAGCTGGGTTTTTCAGTAATTAGAATAAATCTTTTGATGATATTCAAAAAGCAAAGAGTACCTCCCATAATAACCAGAGGTACTCTTTGCTATATCACTTTGGTAGGTTTTTCCTGATCAAGTAAATAGGCAAATTATTTTTTTCTGTAAAAACTTACTTCACAAACATCATTTCCTTCAGCAAGTGTCTTGCCGAGCTCAAATTCAAAATCATCGAATTTGCTGTCAATTCCTCTGTCACCGCACATTGCAACATCGCACACTTTAGCAAGGAATTCTCCTTCAAGGCCTATCATCTGCCATGCTGTAAGAAGAGGACAATAATTGTATTCCAGCTTCAGAACTTCTTCTGTAATTTCTTTAACTTCAATTTCGAATATTTTTTTAATATCATCGGTGAAGAATGTATTTCCAAATGAAACCAGGCTTCCTGGCACATCCATTCTTTCTTTTATTCCTTCGCCGTGAATTAATCCTGTTTTAAATATTGCTTCTCGACCTATTGATTCCCAGTCAAGACCTTTGTCTTTGGCTTCCTTTAAAATAAGTCCCATCCACAGTCCTCTGTGAACAATTGCGTTTCTTAATTTGTTGATTTCCTGGTTGTCAGTATTTTTTGGTTCGTTTTTAATAATGCACATTTTATAATTCTCCTTATATAATTTTTAGAAAAACATACTTGCAAATAGTCCTGCTATGATAACCGAGCCTGATGTTGCGCTTACAAATCCTGAAACAAGCGTCTTAGGCAGGAAATGGTCCAGCAAGAGTTTAAATTCTTCTTCATTTTGTCCCTGGAGCTTTGCTGATTCATTGCTGAGTACATAGCTTGCAGGGAAACCGCCTGCTATTGATCCCAATCCTATTGCAAATGACATTGCTTTGCTTAATCCAAGTGCTTTTCCTACAGGAATGGACAATAGAGCTATTCCAACAGTTGCCAGTGATATAAGCACTGCAAATGTAAATGCTATAGATTTTAGCACATCAGGTGTTACGCTTTTTAATCCTGCAAATACAAACATCATTATTATTGTGATGAACAAGCCAAAGCTTCTTGATAATTCCAACGGTTTTCTTTCAATGAATCCCAATTCAGTTCCAAGAACTCCCATGAGCAGGCAAAATACATATTTTGATACGGCACCCTTTGTAAGAGCTTCCAAATAACCTGATATGATTACAAGAACCAATGTTTTTAACAATACAATTGCTTCTGTCTGATATTCTTTTGGAGTTTCAGGAAAAATTCTGTATTTTCCCTGTCCTGATACAGCTGTCTTTGTTGTGAACTGATTTAAATCAAGCTCTCCGGCTCTGTACTTTTTCAATACATTTTGTCCTTCGATTTTCAGGCAGTAATTTATGAGAGGGAATCCCACAAATCCCTGCAAAACATACATTGCCATGGCTATTATGAACAAAAACTCATTATCCTTAACAGCTCCCTGCATAACTATTGCCGATACAAGTCCTCCTGTAAGAGGCGGAGTTGATACAGCTGCAATTTCAGTTCCCACTATCATTCTTCCTACTGTCATGACCATGAGCACTATACCGGCCATTCCTGCAAATGTAACTACAACTGTCTTCCACTGAGCTATGAGCTCATCCTTGTCTAGCATTGTTCCCAGGTGTGTTACCATGATCATTACAAATAATCCCGGCATGTTGGGAGCAATTCCTGCCATAGCTAAAATGTCCTGGGGAAACAATGTCCAGAAGCCTACTATAAACAAAGCCGCTGAAACAAAAATTGATGGAATGAGAGCTTTAGTCTTTATTGACACTACTTCTCCCAGTGCCAATGCCACAAGCATCAGCATGAAGGCATCCTGTGTTGTTAGCTGAGATTGGCCAGTCATAGGCTTATAAAATGTGAAGTAACCAATTGATAATGCCATTAACAATCCTACAACAACCGCCATAGTAATTCTTTTTGAATTTAATTTTGAATCCATTACTTTCTCCTCCGTTTAATTTTGTATTTGAAGACTACATTCATCTGTGAATATAGTGCTTCATTTTTCTGTATCTATTAAAGCAATTATTGTGCCACATAAATAAAATTTTTAAAAAAATTATTTATTGTTGAAAATCAGCCATTTATAAAAATCAGGGCTAAATAAACAGAAAAATAAAATACACAGTGATTATTTTTCGCACTGTGTATTTCTCATTTTGATAAATTTAAACACTTATAGCTTGTAACGCTTTTTTTAATTTCTCATTTTGATAAATTTATATTGTAATGTGTGTATGAATGTCTGTTTTTCAAATTTTATTCATTTCTCATAATGAGAAATTACAAATTGTATTCCTTTATTTTTCTGTAAAGAGTAGCCATGCTTATATTCAGAGCTTCTGCTGCCATAGCCTTTCCGGTGACACTGTCACCATATACCATCAATGCCTGTTTTATAAGCTTTTCTTCCATTTCCTGAATAGGCACAATAGAGACGTGTCTTGCTGCAACGCCTTCAGTATCCAGGATTTTTTGAGGTATGCTGTTCATTGTAATATATGAAGTTGTCTCCATGTTTACAGAATACTCAACAACATTTTCCAACTCCCTGACATTGCCCTTCCACTTGTTGTTCAAAAGAACACTTTCTACGTTAGAAGAAAAACCTTTAATGTTCTTATTTAGCTTCTTGTTGTAAACTTTGAGCAAGTACTCAAGTATAATTTTAATGTCTCCTTTTCGTTCTCTTAAAGGAGGAATGTTGATGGGAATGACATTGAGCCTGTAATACAAGTCTTCTCTGAATTCACCGGCTTCAGCCATTTTGTCAAGCTCCTTGTTTGTTGCTGCAATCACTCTTGTATCTATGGGAATACTCTTGTGACCGCCAATTTTTTCAATGGATTTTTCCTGCAGCACCCTCAGCAGTTTTGTCTGAAGATGCAGCGGCATGTCACCTATTTCATCAAGAAAAATTGTGCCGCCTTGAGCAAGCTGGAATTTTCCGGGCTTGCCTCCCCTTACAGCTCCTGTGAACGCACCCTCTTCATAACCGAACAACTCGCTTTCAATGAGATTCTCCGGAATAGCAGCACAGTTAAATGCTATGAATGGCTTGTTTTTTCTGTTGCTGCTTTCATGAATGGCTCTGGCAAAGAGCTCCTTGCCTGTACCGCTTTCTCCCAGTATGAGTATGGTGGAGTTGCTGTTTGCAACCATCTTTGCTTTTTCCTTCACCTTAACTATTTCTTCGCTGTTTCCTATTATGTCATCAAATGATGTAGTCACATTGCTCAATGACATTTCATTTATAACCTTGTAAACATCGTCCATTTTCCTGAAAGTTAAAATGGAGCCTGCACTTTTTGCCCCAAGCTGTACAGTCTTACCTGAAATGAGAGCATGTAAGTCATTGTTATTTTTATTTATTGATATTTCAATATTGCTGAATTGTTTATTTTCCTTAACCAGCTTCTTTACATATGATTGAGGCAAGACGTCATAAATTCTTTTTTTCATTGATTCTTCAGGGGTTAACCCCAATGCATCATTTATGACAGAGTTTGTGTACACAATGTAGCCGTTTTCATCTGCAGCAATGACTCCTTCATCAATTGAGTCCATTATGGATAAAAGTTGATTTTTGATAACCTCAAGCTTGTTGGAAGCTTCCTTTTCCATGAGTTTGCTCACGATGAGGTCCCCCATCCTGTCCAGAAATTCTATGAGATTTACCTGGTTTTCGAGCAATATTTTCTTGTACTCTTCAGAAATGGCAATAAGCCCAATGGCTCCAATTGCCTGATTGTTGTATTTAATTGGATTGCATATCATTGCCTTAAGCTTGCATTTTCCTTTTTCATCACATACAATGCAGTTTTCGCTTTCTTCCATGCCTGAAATTACAACGGGTTTGCCTGACTTAACAACCTTACCAATGACATAGGTATCCTTGATAATTTTAACTTCCTCATCAAAATGTTTTTTTGTATCTCCTATTTTTTTGAACTCATTGTCGGAAATTATAACGTCCATATTCAAGACGCTTGCAATTGCTTCGGAAATCTTTTGTACTTCTTGACGAATATCAGATAATTTCACAGTTTTATCCTTTCCTTTTATATAGCAGAAATATAAAATATACATCATTATATCATTTGATATTAATTCGTCAATGATTTTAATCATCTAGACTATTGACAAACCCCAACGTTGTCATCCTGGACGATAGTGAAGGATCTCATCTTTGTTGAAAACATGAGATTCTTCGGCTGCGCCTCAGAATGACAACGTCCAAATATATACTTTGTCATCAAACTGAATGATTTTAATCATCATTCATTCATCAAAAATTTTTATTGGCATGATTTTTGCTTGATGTATTATCAAAATTTATTTTACGGAAGGTGTAAACATGTTTGAGAATTTTATTGATATTTTAAAAGAAGAGCTGGTGCCTGCGCTTGGCTGCACAGAACCTATTGCAATTGCATATGCAGCAGCTAAAGCAAGAGAAGTACTGGGTGAATTTCCGGAAAAAATAACTGTGGAATGCAGCGGAAATATTATTAAAAATGTAAAGGGAGTAACTGTGCCCACAACAAATAATTTAAAAGGAATTGATATAAGCGCCATTTTAGGTGTAGTTGGAGGCAATGCTTCAAAAAAACTTGAGGTGCTTTCAGAAGTAAAGGATGAACACATTGAGAAAACTAAAGAATTAGCAGAATCAGGCATATGTGAAGTTAAGCACATCAAAAATGTTGAAAATCTTTATATCAATGTAATACTCAAAGCAAAGGAGCATGATGCTTCTGTCACAATATCAAACGGACACACAAACATTGTAAAAATAATGAAGGACGGCATGATTATCCTTGAAAATAATGACAGTGTGGTTCAGGAATCAAAAATTGACAAGTCAAACCTCAACATAAAAAACATTTATGAGTTTGCTGAAACGGTGGATGTTAATCTTCTGAAGGATGTACTGGATAAGCAAATAGAATACAACACCAGAATTGCAGAAGAAGGACTTAAAAACAAGTATGGTGCAAATGTTGGAGAATCCCTTTTAAAATACTATGGCAGTGATGTCAAGGTCCTTGCAAAGGCTTATGCAGCAGCTGGCTCTGATGCAAGAATGAGCGGCTGTACTCTTCCCGTTGTCATCAACTCAGGCAGCGGCAACCAGGGTATTACTGTTTCCATTCCTATAATCGTGTATGCTCAGCATTTGAACGTTGGAATGGAAAAATTGTACAGAGCATTGACATTGAGCAACCTTATTGCAATTCACCAGAAAAAAGGCCTGGGAAAACTATCTGCATACTGCGGCGCTGTAAGTGCAGCATGCGGAGCTGGAGCGGGCATAGCATACCTCCACGGAGAGTCCTTTGAAATAATAACAAGAACCATTACAAACACCATTGCCAACGTATCAGGAATTGTATGCGACGGAGCAAAACCTTCATGTGCAGCAAAAATTGCTTCCTCCGTTGATGCTGCCATAATGGGATATCACATGGCAATAAACGGCAACACATTTGCATGCGGAGAAGGTCTTGTAAAGGAAGACATTGAAGAAACAATCCACAGCATTTGTAAAATGGGCAAGGATGGAATGAAGGAAACAGACATAGAAATAATAAATCTTATGATAAGCTAAAAATCAAAAAAATAAATAAGGCTGTTGCAATAGTGATTATTATCGTGTCATCTGAGGGCTTTTGCCCGAAGAATCTCATGTTTTAACAAAGATGAGATCCTTCGCTAACGCTCAGGATGACATGAATATACGAATGCAACCGGCCTTTTTGTTAAATTAATAACTTCAGCCTCTCTATTGCCAACGAAAATGCGGATGTGTATAATGAATACAAATGATAATTTAATAATAAGTTGGCAGGGGTGGAAAATGAAGAAGAAAGACATGTTAGTCGCGTTGCTGGTAATAATAATCTGGGGAGCAAACTTCACGGTAATAAAGCTTGGCCTGGGCGGGGTGCCCTCCATGCTTCTTGTTGCCTTAAGATATTTAATAACAGCTTTTCCGGCAGTCTTTATTGTCAAGAAACCAGATACAGAATGGAAATATATAATACTATACGGATTGTTTGTGGGCGTGCTGCAGTTTTCATGCCTGTTTTATGCCATGGAAATAGGAATGCCTGCAGGGCTTGCTTCAATAGTTCTTCAGTTCCAGGCTTTCATATCGCCGGTTATGGCAATGATTTTTCTGAAAGAAAAAATCAAAACAAAGCAAGTGGTGGGTTCCTTGATTGCAATGTCAGGACTTATTATAATTGCTACGGCAGCTGTATCAGGAGGAATTTCTGCCATACCTCTTCCGGCAATAATCCTGACAGCATGTGCGCCAATATTCTGGGCAGCCTCTAACATAATTTCAAGGATTGCTTCGGAGAAGGCGGCTGCAGAGGGCAAGAAACTTGACATGTTCAGCCTTGTGGTCTGGTCTGGACTCATTCCCCCTGTACCCATGTTCATATTTGCTCTAATTTTAAACACTCCTCAGGAAATTGCAGGTGCAATATCAAATCTAAACGGAATGTCCATATTTGCTGTTTTATACCTGGCCTTTGGAGCAACACTTTTTGGCTACGGTTTCTGGAGCAAACTCATTGTGAAATACCCCATGGGAAAGGTTGCGCCTTTGTCACTACTGGTTCCCATAACAGGTCTTTTGACTGCAAGAATAGTACTCTCAGAAAAACTTACTGCCATGCAGTGGCTTGGAGCAATTGTAATCCTGTCGGGACTCGTTATAACAAACTTAAGTCTGGAATCGGTAAAAGGATTGTTCACAAAAAAATCCTCTGAAATAAATTAATGCTCCTCGGGTTAATGAATATCAATAATTGCCAGCGAACTCAAAATCATATTTCGTAGGGGAGGACTACTGTCCTCCCGCAACCCCAGGCTAACACAAGATCCGCCCCTACGATTTGTGAAAATTAGGTTTGTAAATAATTAAGCCCGGCAAGCCGGGCTTTTAATTATATGTTAATTCCTGCAAAGTATCCTTCTCTTACTGCCATTTCAACTGTACGAGCTCTCACACAGTCACCTGTTGCCCAGTAAGAATCAGAAATTCCAACAAAGCTGTCTGATAATTCTGTCATTGGTTTCATACCTGCTGCTAATATTATACTGTCAACTGAAAGTCTGTGACTTTCACCGTCCTTTTCATATGACACGTAATCTTTTTGTATCCCAGTGCACCTTGCTCCTGTTATTTGTTTTAAATTAGTCTCCTTAGAAATCTCATCCATCAAATCTCCTCGGTGGGTTATGGAAGCATCAGGTGCCAGCTCACTGCGCATTTCTATAACAGTCACTTTTTTTCCCATCTTTGCCAAATGCAGTGCAGTTTCGCAGCCAACCTGACCTCCTCCAATTACAGCTACATTGCTTCCAAGACTGTCCTCAATTCCATAAGATTTTATTGCATTAATGCAATGTTCAACACCCGGTATGGGAGGAACTAAAGGTTCAGCTCCAACAGAGACAATTACATGATCATAACCTTCAGACTTAAGCAGCTCAGGTGTTGCCTGGCACTGTAAACACACGTTAATATCAGACTTTTCCACCTGGGCAATGAGGTAATTTTTAAATTTAGCCAAAGAATATTTAAAATCAACTTTTGTTGCAAACTTTAGAGTTCCTCCAAGGTTTTCGGTTTTCTCAAAAATTGTTACATCATGGCCACGGCTTGAAGCAATCAGGGCTGCATACATCCCTGATGGGCCCCCTCCAACGACAGCCACTTTTTTCTTTTCGCCTGCAGTCTTAATCATGCTGTCCAGATGGTGCATCAACCCAATTGTAGGATTTACAGAGCACTGGAAGTAATGTCCGTACACAGCGCTGTCGTGGCACCTCATACATTTAATGCAGGGAACAACGTCCTCAGCCTTGCCGGCAAGACTTTTCGGAATAAGATCAGGATCTGCTATTAATGCTCTTGACATTGCTATGAAGTCTGCTTTTCCTGAAGCAATGATTTCCTCTGCATCCTCAAGACTTCCGATTGCTCCGATGGCTGTTACATAGGATTTGATTCTGCCCGATTTCTTAAGTGCTTCTGCAAGATAAACATTCGGATTGGGCGGCAGAAAATCACAGGGATGTGTACGGCACATGAGCTCCGGAGTAATCATTCCGCAGCTGGCCTGGACTATATCTGCATATTTTTGAAATACTTCTGCAATCTTAATTCCTTCCTCCAGATCAATTCCGCCCTCTTTAAATTCATTGACTGACATACGTATTTCAATAATCATATTGTTGCCGACTTTTTCTCTGATGGCTTCAAGAATTTCAACCAGGTAACGCACCCTGTTTTCAAAACTTCCTCCATACTGGTCAGTTCTTTTGTTTGTAAGCGGTGACAAAAATTGAGCAATAGGTATACTGTGACCAAAATGAAGAAGAATTCCATCAAAGCCAAGGTTCATCAGCATCTCTGCGCAATGTGCATATGCTTCCTTGTAGCGCATCATTTCACTTATGGGAATTTCACGACCTTTGGTTGCCATGTCCATGAGCAAGCCCCCTTCAGAGGCCACATACCCACCATCAAAAATTCCAATAAGTTCCATGGACGCTTTTGCTCCATAAAAATGAATTCTTTCAGCCAGCTCTGCAATTCTGTTCATTGAATTATGCTTGTATAAATCCCATGCTGCATGCTCACCATCATCTGTTACCGGCAAAAGTTTTGCACCGGCACAGACTACAATACCTGCACCTGCTCTTGCTCTTTGAACAAAAAAGTTCATGGCTGATTCGTTCGGATAAGTTTCTCCGTTTGAAGCTGAGTGAATTGTTACCGGAGCAGCTATAATTCTGTTTTTTACCATGTGCTTGCCGATTCGAATGGGACTCATTAAATTCTTATAGCTATTCATATTTACCTCTTTTCAAAATCAAACTAACACATATCTGTTAGTAAGTTTAGACAAAGTTAATATTCAACAATGTATGGGAGGACTACTGTCCGGGCGGACACAAGATTCGCCCCTAAGGTTTGTAGAATAAAGATTTGTCAATGATCTGACTAACAGATACCAGACTATTAGTTTGATTATTAATTTATTTATATTATTGTTTATTTAGCTTCTGCTTTAGCATAGTCTCTGTCTGCGGCATTTGCATCCGGTATGTTTTTCATTGACAAAATTGTAACAAACGATACAAAAAGCAATCCTATAAGTATATAATATGCTGTTGTAAGTTTTCCTGCCTGGTTAAACGCACCCATAAATGTCAATGCAAAAGCCATAGGTATAGCCTGTATTGTCATTATCCATTTGTTGGCAGCCATATATTTCTTACGTCCATAAACATATGATGTTACACAAGGATGCATTGTAGGCATTCCTCCTGTCATACAAGCAACTCCAAATGCCCATATTGCCATAAGGGCGTTATTTCCTCCTTGAGGCATTATTGCAAGAGGAACGACTGCGAAAAAGTAAAGAATATTTAATACTAAAGATGCTTTAATTGAGCCAAGCTTATCATCAATCCATCCAAGAACATAGCTCATTGGAATACCCGATGCTGCTCCTATTGAAAGCCAGAATAAAGCCTTGCTTACAAAAAGATTTGGAATGTCTTCAGGAGTACTTAGACTTATGTATCTGACAGCCATGTATGACATCATACACATGATTATGAACTGAAATATTCCATAAGATATTATAAGTTTCCATGCTCTTGAATCAGTCACTATATTCATAAGTGTTACAGCTTCTCCTTCTTCTTCTTTTTCAGAAGCAGGCGCTTTATCTGCTCCGTCAGGATATAATCCAACTTCTTCAGGAGTATCTCTTAAGCCAAATGCTGTTACAAGTGCCACAACAAGAAGTGCTGCTGCAATTATTATGTATGTATTTAAACCATAACTGTTTACCAGTGAAGTCAACAGACCTATACCCACAACAGACATCAGAGGACTTCCGGCTGTGATTATACCTAAAACTCTTCCTCTGTACTTAATAAACCAGTTAGCGGCAAGCAGGAATCCACCCATTTGAAGAGGGACAACCAAGACACGCACAACAAATAATCCAATTGCATACAGTGTATAATTCGTACCTGCAAAAGATATTCCTACACATCCTAATGCCAACGCAAGGATGCTGAGCACCAAAATTTTTCTTGCACCGTACTTAACAAATGCGGCACCTATTATTAAATAAACTATAATTGTTACTATAGCACCTATGGTTACAGGATTTGTAATTTTCAAATCATCCCATCCATATGTGGATTGCAAAAATGGAGTCAATATATTCAAATGATCATTTTGAAGTCCTGAGTATAAGAAGTTGTACAATACTCCTATAATTAGAAAAACCAGGGCATATCTCATAAATTGCTTATTCTTAAACATGTTAATCCTCCAAGAGTTTAGTTTTTATTTTTTGAAAACTATACTTTAACACTTTCAACACATGATATTATTGAAACTCATCTGAATCCATATATTCAACAGCACTGTAACCTGCTATTCTCCCGCTGTTGACTGCAAAGCTCATTGTATTTCCCGGAAGGAAGAAGCAATAGCTGTCGCCGTAGATGTTGCAGGCATCTGTACCGCATGCGTATAGTCCCGGGATTTTAATTCCCTGAGTATTTAAAACCTCAAGATTGTCATTTGTCTTTACTCCGCCAAGGCTGCCGTAACCTGCAGGATAATGTATTGCTGCATAATATTTTCCGCCCTTTAACGGTTTCATATATTTGTATTTTTTAAAGAACATTTCATCAGAAGTAGAACAACCTTCGTTGTATTCATCAACTGTCTTTTTAAGATTGTTAAGATTTATTCCGGTTTTTTCACAAAGCTCTTCCAATGTATCAGCTTCAAAAATATTTACCAGATGTTTTTGCTGTTCGTTGTGAAGCTCGCTTAAGCCTGCACTTTCTGACTGTCCGCCGCTTAAATATGTCTGAAGTTCTTTTTCCCATTTATCAACTGTCTTAATATTGTGATGTATTGTCACATAATCAAGCCCTGTTTTCCTGTAGGTTTCAAGTATACTGTCATCGATAATTGTAAAGGCTTTTCTTTCTCTTTGTAAGGAAATTGCATTTCCGGTATAAACAGTATTGCTCATGAGCTCTTCGTTGTAGAATCTTTTACCATCAAGATTTACCATGAGATTAGGCTGACGCATTGTTTCACTTAAAGTTTTAAATACATCTGTTACACCCGGCGTTGTATATGTCAGTTCCATTGTTGAGTCAACTTTGCCTGCTCCGGCTTCCCAAAGCATTCTAAGTCCTTCTCCTTGTACACCCGGAATTCTGAATGAATGCAAATCCTTACCCCATTCATATCCCAATATTTCCTGAATCATTTTGGGGTTGTCTCCAAATCCGCCTGTGGCAACAATAACTGCATTACATTCAGCTTCAACTTTTTCACCGTCAGCAGTTATAAATTCAACACCTGTTACATAGCCATTATCTGTCATAATATTTGTTGCTCTTGTGTTGTAAAGTATTTCTACGCCTAATTCTTCAGATCTTTCTGTCAATGCACGGAACATGTTTGAAGCAGCTCTTTCAGCCGGTACATTGCTTCCTTTTGTTTTGACAATATGCCATGTCTGAGTTGATTTTTCAAAGTATTTATAAGCTCCTAAAAATTCAACGCCTATAGACTCCATCCAGTCAATTGTTTTGCTTGACTGCTCAATGTATCTTCTTACCAGTCTTGCATCAACTCTCCAATGAGTGTAATTCATCAAAAGATTGAATGCATCTTCTTTAGTGAAGTCTACTAACTGCGCCTTTTGATACTTTGATTCTACTGCAAAAATACCCATTCCCATATTTGCAGCTCCGCCAGTTGTGCTTCCCTTTTCAAGCACTATAACACTGGCTCCTTTTTCAGCAGCTGCAACAGAAGCTGTTATTCCCGATGCACCACCTCCAATTACAATTACATCAGCTTCATATCTTCGACTCATTTTATTACCTCCTCTATTTTAATTATGAGCTTTAACTTTTTAACCTCTTCTTCGACGTCTCATTGTTGTTCCTGATTGGTCTTCTGATTTTTCTTCTATGCTTCCAACAGGAATTGGTTCAGTTGGTAATTTTGGCTTTATGGCGCCTGCTTTTTTAATTGCATTTTTTGGACAAACATTTATACATTGCAGTGATTTGCTGCAAAGCTGTGTGTCAATTACATGAATCATATTTTCTCCGCCCTGTATGGCCTTTGAAATGCAGCTGAACATACACTTGCCGCAGCCATCGCAAAGCATGGGGTCAACATATAATGTGTACATACCTTTGCATACAAGATTAGAACATATTTTTCTTTTCTGGTGTTTTTCCCATTCGTCTTCATGGGACTGAAGAAGCTCTATACATGTGTTTGAAGCTTTTCTAGTCATTTCACAGTCTGCATAGTTTTTTGTATTTTCAAGAAGCTCCTGTAAAAGCTCCATATCCCCGTTCTTGCCATTACCTTCAGAGATGTCCTTCATTATTTCGTAAATCTGCCATGTTCCTTCCCGGCAAAAAACAGTTTTTCCGCATGATTCTTTTCTGACAGAATCCATGAGTTTGGTACAATAATCAACAACGCAAGAGTTTTTATCTGAAGAATCCCAATCTGGAAAATCAATTGTTTTATCACAAATCATTTTGCTACCTCTTTTACTCTTTTATAGTGAGGATCTACCCAGTACCTAACCTTTTGAATATCCAGCCTCAAATCACACTGCAGACAGCGCCCGCATTCCTCTGTTGCTTCAAATCCATTATTAAAAATATCTTTTCTTTTTAATTTTGCGAAATTTTCTTTTGTTCCAATATGTGAATTCTTTTTAGGTCTTTCGTAGAATTGTTCTGAAATGTCCCCATCTCCTCCCAGGTACATATCTATGTTCATAGCTGCATCACGTCCTGAAGCAATTGCCTGAACCACTGATTTTGTGCCATATGTTACATCACCACAGGCAAATACACCTTCCTTGCTTGTCAGCATTTTGTCGTTTGTTTTCGCAAATGTTCCTTTTACAAGTTCAACTCCAAAATTGTCTGAAAGTTCAGGTTGCTGCCCTGTTGCAAAAATCAAAGTATCAGTGTATTGTTTTGATTCTGAATTTTCAATAACATCAAGCTCAAGGCCCTTTGATGAAAAACTGAATCCTCTAACATCAACAAGATTTAAAGCCTTTACATTTTCATGTTCTGACTCTATGCCAGACATGGATTTGCTGTTTAATATTTCAATTCCTTCTTCTAATGCCGCACTAACTTCTTCCTTGTCTGCAAGCATTGATTCTCTGGCTTCAAGGCATACAACGCGAACATTTTTAACACCCATCATTTTAGCAGTGCGGGCGCAGTCAAAAGCAACATTGCCTCCACCATATACAGTAACAGAATCTCCTAAATTTACAGCAATTCCTTCATTGGCCATTCTGCAGAAATCTACGGCATCTATGGCATTTGACCATTTGTTGTTGTAAACAGGCGGTCTTTTTCCGGCACCTGCACCAAGAGCTATAAGGGTTGCATTGTACCCTTTGTCTTTTAAATCATCCAATGAACTTATTTTTGAATTAACATAAAGCTTTAAATTTTCTACCGTCAATATTTGCAGTTCGTTGTTCACAATTGCTTGGGGCAGTCTGTACTTTGGAATTCCGTAGGATAACATTCCTCCTGCAAGTTTTTGACGCTCATAAACATCCACTTCATATCCCCTTTTAGCCAGATAATACGCTGCTGTCATTCCTGATGGTCCACCGCCGATTACAGCAATCTTTTTCCCATTTGGCGTATTGTATTTTACTTTTGATTTCCATGTTTCTTTTTTGTCATTTTCAACTGCAAATTTTTTGATTTCTCTTATAGAAATAGCTTCGTTTAAATGTGTTCTTTTGCAGCCTGATTCACAGGCATGAGTACATATATATCCAAGAGAATGAGGAAATGTTAATTTTTCTCTGATAACAGACACTGCCTCCGAATATTTGCCTTCATTAGTCAACCTTATATATTCAGGTATGTCAGTATGTGCAGGGCAATCATTTTTACAAGGAATCATAGCCATATTTCTTGGTGAGTCCTTGGAAAAAATCCCTTTCACGTCCTGTATGGCTCCTGTGGGGCATACTTCTACGCAGGCACCGCAAAATCTGCAGTCAGAATCAGTCATAAGCTTATCCCCAACAGTATTTATGTATGTTTCACCGTTTTTCTTATTTATTGAAAGAGCCTTTACCCCGCGATATTCCTCACATACTCTCACACAGCGGCCGCACTGAATACAACGCTGCATTTCCTTTTTAATGAGTTTGTCACTTTGAGCAATTCTGATATTTTCTTTTTCTATTTCTCTCAGTCTTGAGTGAGCTACTCCCATGTATTGCATCAATGCCTGAAGTTCACAATTCAGATATTTGTCACATGATGTACAGTCCTTTGGATGACTTGCCAGCATCAATTCAAGAGCTAAATTCCTAAGCTTTGTCACAGCTTCTGTCTTTGTGCTGACTACCATTCCTTCCTCTACCTTTGTTTCACAGCTCTGCACGATGCCATCCTTGCCTTTGATTTCAACAGAACATAGCTTACATCCCCCAAGGGGAGTTAAATCCGGATGATAGCAAAGATGTGGAATGTATATTCCCGAATCAAGGGCTGCCTGCAAAAGGTTTTGACCCTCTAAAGCTTCAATATTGTGTCCGTCAATACATAAACTTACTTTATTCATACTTTACTCCTTACCATATTTGAATAATTGTTTGAGGATAAGAACTTCAAGAGCATTGTTAATACAAAACCTGCAGCGCTCATAACTGCAACCGCCATAAAAGCCATATCGTAGCCGTCACTTAATGTCTTTGTCCATGCAGCAAGCTGTGGACCTATAACACCTGCTATTCCATAGGCAACATATAAGAATGCATAATTTATTGAAAGATTCTTAATGCCGAAGTTGTCAGCGCATATTGGTGAGAACATGGATGTAAAGCCCCCGTAACAAGAGCTTATTGCAAGAAGTGATGCATTAAATACCATTCCTCGTGACTTTGTAAGCAATACCATCGCACATCCTATGACTGTAAACAAGACAAGCATAACATTGTATCTGCCGAGTTTATCTGAAGCCAGACCAAAGCCAAGTCTTCCCAGAGCATTAAAAATTGAAATGAATCCTATTAAAAATGCAGCTTGTTCTGGTGTCATCTTTTGAATTTCCTGAAGCATGGAAGAGGCATGTCCTGATATCATAAGGCCTGCTGTTGCTCCGAGAGTCAATGCAATCAAAATAATATAAAATTTTCCGGTCTTGAGCATCTCCTGCCAGGTATAATCTTTTACTGACACTGCATTGTTTGTTTTACTTTTTTTATCAGACTGTAGATTAAAATCCGCAGGAACGTCCTCAATTAAAAATGAAACCGGTATCATAACAACAGCAAATATTGCAGCTAATATTCCGAATACGTAAAGCACCCCGTACTGTTTAGTAAAATAAGCTGCAAGCGGAGCCCAAATAATTGAACCTCCACCATAAGCACAAGCCAACAAACCTGAAGCCATACCTGTTTTATCGGGAAACAAACTTGTGCTGTACGACATTAAACATGGATAAAGCATGCTGATTCCAACACCCACTACAACTCCATAAACTATATATAAATAACCTATTGAGCTGGTAAAAACTGTAGCTGCAAGTCCCGCAAAATATATTCCCATGCCAATCCAAAGATATTTCCTGACGCCCAGAATCTTTTGATATTTCCCTATAAAAACAGGGGCAAGAGTTGATACAAGTATTTGAATTGTAAAGGTAAGAGAAATGGTTTTAAGTGCCCAGTTGAAATTTTCCATAAGGGGCTTTTGAAAAACGCTCCATGTATAACCTATGCCTGAGCACAATGCCAGAACCATGGCTGCTGCTAAATTTCTCCACCTTCTATTTTTGTAGTCCATTTTAAATCTCCTTTTATGTTATACTTGAAGATAATATGAGATTATTCTTCTACAACCTCGATGATACATGCTGCTCCCATTCCACCGCCTATACACATGCTTACAAGGCCATAACGTCCTTTGACAGCTTGTAAATAGTTAATTGCTTTGCCAAGAAGTATTGCACCGGTAGCTCCTAAAGGATGCCCTAATGCAAGGGCTCCACCTCTTGGGTTGACCTTTCTTCTGTCAAGTCCTAGCTCGTCGATTGTAGCAATAGCCTGAGATGCAAAAGCTTCATTGAGTTCTATAACATCAATATCATCTAAACTTAGATTTGTTTTCTTAATTGCTTCTTCTATGGCATAAATAGGTCCCAATCCCATATAAGCAGGATCTAATCCTTCAACAGAAAAAGTCATGAACCTTGCAATTGGTTTAATCCCTAAGGATTTTGCCTTCTTTTCAGACATGAGAACCACAAAGGCAGCACCGTCACTTCTCTGAGAAGAAGTAGCAGCTGTAACCAGACCATCTTCTTTAAAGCACGTCTTGAGTTTTGCCAAATCTTCCATGTTAGTTCCCTTACGATAGCATTCATCTCTTTTGAAAACTGTAGGATTACCTTCTTTATCAAATCCGTTTACAGGAATAATCTCATTATCAAACAAACCATGTTCCACAGCTGTGGATGCCTTTGAATGGCTTTCAACAGACATTTGTTCCATTCTTTCTCTTGTTATTCCATATTTTTTTGCAACATTTTCAGCAGTTATGCCCATAGGCATATACGTGTCGGTTTTATCCAAAAGCCATGGATTTAAAAATTCAGGAGACTCTGACAAAACAGGACAGCTCATGGATTCCACACCGCCTGCAACAACTACATCCTGCAGTCCGCTCATAATCATAGAAGCACCTGTGACTACTGATTGAATTCCTGATGCACAAAATCTGTTGACTGTTTGTCCCGGTACCTCAGCAGGAAGACCAGCCCTTATAACCAAATTTCTTCCGGGATTCAGTCCCATTTTTCCTTCAGGGATTGCACAGCCCACAATAACATCATCAATGTCATCTGCTTTTAACTGAGGAACCCTTTCAATAACTCCCTTTAAAACTTCAGCTCCAAAATCTATTGGATTAACGTTTGCCAAAGAACCGCGGCCTGCCTTTCCGATAGCCGAACGTCCATAAGCTACAATTACACAATTTTCCATTTTTTAGTCCTTTCTTGGTTGTATGAATAAAATATCTTAAAAATAAAATTTTCCTATTATGAATGTATTATAGAAATATATTTGTGGATTGTACAATTCAAAAAATGCATTATAAAATTAACAAACTTTGTTATTTATATTTTGACAAAGTATGGTATAATGAAAAGTGGTGATGAGAAATATAAAGAAAAGTTAGCATTTAAACAACGCGCAATGCTTTCATTTGAACGTTTGAGAAGTTAACATATTTAAAAGCTGTTCTGCACCGAAAGAATGTCGTTATATTAAGCATGTTGCTTGAATTATTGTATAATATTTATCATGTTGCAAATAAAGATGACTCATATTTAATAGAATCATCTTTATTTTTTTGGAATTATTAATCTTCTACTTCCTTTGGACTATCATTAAGCAGCAGCATAGCAATTATTGAAATAACTTCTATTCCCATAAATACCATGTAGGCACCTGTAAAAGATCCTGTAATGCTTATGGCTATAGCTAGTACTATAAATGCAAAGTTTCTGATAACTCCTTGAATTGTATTCATTACTGTGAATGCCAATGGAAAATCTTTTCTTCCAAATATAGTTGCAACCATTGATGGAGGGAAATTGGCGTTTCCTCCTATAGCTCCGCCTATCATAATAAGTGAAATATATAAACAAAGAGTGTTATCAATTAAATTAAATCCAATACCTATAATATACCAAACAGCAAAATACAATGATGCTTTCTTTGTTCCCCATTTTTGATCCACAACTCCCCAGCCATAACTTCCTGCAAGTCCTATTATAGCTGCTATAGTCAGCATCATTATAGCTGTATTCAGTTCATAACCTCTCTCCATGAGTCTTGGAACCAGCTGTGACATAACCCCAACTGTAACCATACCGTTAATGCCATATGCTATTGCCATTAACCAGGTTTCCTTAGTTTTAAATACTTTGGCATAAGTAAGTTTTGGTATTTCCTGCGCAACTTTTTTTATTTTTATTTGATCGAGAGGCAAGTTATCAGGTGTGCATCCGGCTTCCTCTGGAGTTCCCTTCATAAATATCTTAGTAAAGATAGCTAATAATATCATAACAATACCGATAACTGTTACAGACATATTCATACCGCCAAATCTGACAGCAAGAGCATTTAACAAAATAACTATTGTTGCAGATGCCATATTCATGCCCATAGTTGCCCATCCGAACGCTAATCCTTTTTTCCTTGGGAACCAGTTTGCCATGTACACATTTCCTGCAATGTTGCTGAATCCATTGACTAAAGAAACCATAAGCGTCAATGAAATTCCATATGTAACTATGGTATTGGCGTGTCCGTACCAAATGGTCGCAAGGCCACCCAACACAAGGCATAATATAGCAGTGAACTGTGCTCCTTTTTTTGCAGCAAGCCATCCATAGAACATACAGGATATTAAGGCTATTATTCCTGCCGGAGTTGATAAAGCTAAAACCTGATTATAATCCATTCCATGCAGCTGACTTAATCCAGGCACCAATACATTTAACCCGTCAACTGTCATTCCCGTCATGAAGTAATATAAAACACCTACATAAATTATTACACCCCAACCCTTTTTACCAAAATTGTTGTTTACCTTTTCAGTTTCTATTCTTTCAATTGAATTATTAATTTCCATAATAAGTCCTTCCATTTTTATGTATTTTTAAGTATTTATTTAACAGCAAGACTACCATTTTAATAATGATATTTTTGAATATTTTGTACTAAATAATACACAATTACTTGATAATCAAAGCATTTAAAACGTATTCCCAATCATTATAGCAGTTATTTTCATATCCTTCATCTCATTTATAGATTTAATTCATATTGTTCAATCCTAAAAATTGTGATATAATTGTTAATATTTTATTTGTTGTGAGAGGATGATACCATGAATCTTGAAACTCTTCAATACTTTCAATATATTGCCAAATATAAGAATATCACTAAAGCTGCAAAGCATTTTTTTGTAAGTCAATCCACCCTGAGCCGTCAAATGATGGCCCTTGAAACTGAGCTTGGCGCACAACTTTTTATAAGAAATAATAAAAATATTGAACTGACAGAAGCAGGCAAAGTATTGATGCGGGACTGTGATCTGTATATAAAACACATACAAACTATAAATGATAACGTTCACGCAGCTGCTCAAGGAAATTTAGGAATCCTTAGAATTACTTCACCAGGTGAGCTTTGCAAGACATTTTATGATTCATTAATATTATTTCAGAAGAAATTTCCAACAGCTGAATTAGTAGTTGAGGCTTATGACTTCAATGAAATTCCAACAGCCATTCAATATGGCGTGTACAACGTGGGATTTACTTTTGATTTTGCAACAACAACCTACGAAGAAGAAATTGAAAGCATCCCCATAGGAAATGATGATTTTTCTGTAGCTGTGTCATCGAAATTGTTCCCTAACCCAACTATTGATTCAATTCCTGAAATTGTAAAATCATTGCCCTTGATTCTTCCTTACTACACAGAACCGCCGTTTTTAAAGCGTATTATCCATGAACTTCAACATTATTCAGGAGCAAAGAAAATAAAAACAAATTATATCAATACAACAGACTCAGTTATGCTTAATGTTTCATTAGGATTAGGCTACAGCATCATTCCAACTTGCGTGTCCAAAGCCAAAAGCGGCATGGAGAACATTTCTTATATTAAGCTTGATGATAACTTTGCAAAAGGTATTATAGTTATGTTGTATAAAAAATCTCTGTCTTCAGAACTAGTTAACAGCTTTGTAGATATTGTGAAAGAACTTAGCAAAGATTTTATTTTAGGGTCTGAGGATTAAATTTCCTCAGCCCTAGCTAAGCATAGTGCATAAAAGTATGGAATACAGCTTTTCATTCATGCTTGCGCTTCTTGATGTTAGAACTATTGGAATATCAGCTCCCAATAGGCACCCGGCCATTATATTATCCCCATCAGCATTCCATATTTTACTCATAACATTTCCCGTAACCATCTGAGGAACTAAAAGCATATCCACATCTCCTGCATAAGGTGAAGAATAGCCTTTTATAGCTGCAGATTCTTTGCTTGTGGCCAAATCAAAAGAAATAGGACCTTCCACTACACAATTTCCTAATAATCCTTGAACAGACATTTCTTTCAGCTTTTGAGCTTCTATTGTTTCAGGCATTTTTTCACTGACTGTCTCTACAGCACATAAGGCTCCTACAACCGGCTTAGTGTAACCTAACTTCATGAGGGCTTCCGTGCAATACATGATAATCTTTTTCTTGTCCTCTAACGTCGGATACGGTATTACAGCACAATCGCTCATTGCCAGCAGCTTATGGTAACTCTTTAGCTGCATTAGTCCAAAATGCGTAATGAATCCTCTTTTATTTAATCCTGTTTCTTTATTAAGTATTGGTCTTAATAAGTCTTTGGTCTCTATTTTCCCCTTTATTATGAAGTCGCCTTCACCCATGTGTATCAGCTTGACTGCAATCTCAGAAGGATTAGTATCCTTGCTGCAATTGACAATCTTATATTCTCTGTCTGCATAGTTCATTTCTTTAAGCTTGTTGATTATATCTTCCTCTGCACCAACAAGAACAGCCTTAATAAACCCTTTTTCCTGAGCGAGAAACACAGCCTCAAGTACATGCTCATCACAAGCTCCGGCAACAACAGCTCTTTTAACAGGACTGTTTGAGACTGCAAGCTTTTTCAACAACTCATCAAAACTTTTATACATAATATCACCTATTTCTTTTTTATTCCCAGTATCTGCCTTGCTTCATCAGGTGTAGCCGGTTCTTTTCCAAATTCTTTTATAACTCTTACGGCTCTTTCTACAAATTCAACATTAGTTCCTAGTTTGCCTTTGCTGTAATAAACATTATCCTCAAGACCAACCCTGATATGACCTCCCAGTGCCAACGCAGCATACATAATTGCCAAGTGCTGCTTGCCCAATCCAAAAGCAGACCATGTTGCATTTTTTGGAAGCATATCGCATAAGAACTGCAGATTTTTAACTGATGCTTCCATACCTCCCCCAACTCCGAGCACAAACTGATAATGACATGGAGTTTCAAGGACTTCTTTCTTAACATAGTAGTTAACAATATTCATAAATCCTGAATCAAATATCTCAAGCTCAGGTTTTATTCCAAGCTCCTTCATTTTAAGTCCAAGAGGTTCAAGAAACTGTGGTGCGTTATCGAAAATTCCAAATGGCATCCAGTTAAATGATCCTGCATCAAAAGAAGCCATTTCAGGCTTAACATATGGGAGGTGAGCCATTCTGTCCTCATAGTTTGCCCTGTTGTCACCGGAAGTTGTGCAGTTAATAACAACATCACAGTCTGTTCTTTGTTTTATCAAATCAACAGTCTTCTTAAATTTTTCCTTATCCATGGTGCCAATTCCTTTATCATCTCTCATATGTAGATGTACAACTGCAGCACCTGCCTTCCAACAATTGTATGCATCCTGTGCTATTTCCTCAGGAGTAAGCGGTATTGAAGGATTTAACTCCTTCGGTGTCATTGCTCCCGTCAAGGCAGCTGTTACTATAACTTTATTTTCTAATTCCATAATTACCTCCATTGACTTAATGTTTCAAATTATTTTGCTTTTCTATGCCAGTTCATTTGGATTATTTATTATATCTTCAATTGAGCTGTATCCCTTAGGATAATAAATGTAAGGATGAACCTGTTCTTCGTTGTTAAGCACCCTTAGGCCCCCGGCAGCAAGTGCTTCCATTTCCCGTTCTCCCGGTATAACTGTTACAGGAGCTATGAAAGACACCTTTTCCTTAATCCATTCAGTTATTCTTTCACTGTATGCAACACCGCCTGTCAGGATTATCTGATCAACATTTCCGCCTCTTACTACGCACAGCTGTCCAATACTTTTTGCAACCCCATATGCCATTGCTTTTAGAATCAGTCCTGCTTTTTCATCGCCCTCATCTATCAGCTTTTCCACATCTCTCACATCCTGTGTGCCAAAATATGCAACAAGTCCTGATTGACCGCAAAGATACATTCTCATCTCTTGCAATGTTTTATTGCTTTTATAGCAATAATCCGCCAAATATCTTGTAGGAATTGCACCGGCTCTCTGAGGCGACATAGGTCCCTCATCATCATATACCCAATCAGCTATGCGCCCATGATCATGAAATCCAAGGGTTATACCCCCACCAAGCTGTACTATGATCAAATTAAGATCCTTGTAATCTTTTCCCATTGATTCTGCATACGTTATTCCTGCCATTTTAGTATTTAATAAATGAGCTACAGGCATGTTAGTAATCTCAGGAATACCTGTTATTTTTGCTATTTCATCTGCTGAATCCACACAGGTTGGATCATAAATAATCACAGGAACATCAAGTCCTTTTACCAGCTTATCAGCTATTAAACAGGATAAGGTTGATGCATGCTGCGCCTCAGGTGCATAAGTAACAGATGCAATCATCAATTCATTTACTTCATATGCACCATCATATGGAACTGAAGGAATAGTCCCTGCTCTTGAAACCACTATGTCGAAATCTTTTGGATCAAGATTGTTTTCCTTTAAGAAATCTTCTACCTGATTAGTTCGAAATTCAAGTTGATCCAGTGTTTTTGGCATTTCTTTCAGCTGCTCTGCTGTTATTGTAAGAGAAGACTTACACATCATCTTATCATCTTCAAAATAAGCTACCTTGGTTGAGGTAGAACCACAATTTATAGTAAAAATTTTTTTCATAAAACACCACCTGGTTTATTTTTAAATATGGGGCTGTTGCAATGATTATTATGTGTCATTCTGAGGGCATAGCCCGAAAGATCTCATCACTTCAAAAGATGAGATCCTTCGCTGCAGCTCAGGATGACACATGAACAGTCTAATTTTTATTATTATCTTATTTTTCCTTGTAATGGTGGATCAATTTTACCTTCAAGGCCTAAATACTTAATCATAGACAAAAGCTCGGAGTGAAGCTCGTCCGCACAGAACATTCCAAACATTTCAGTTCCGAATGCCATATCCAGATCATCAGCAATTCTTTTCTTCCAAGGTCTTCTTACTAATTGAGAAGTAAGTCTTCTTGCTACTCTGTTCTGAGCCATTAGCATGTCAGCAATTTCATAAGCTCTGTCCATGAGTTTTTCTCTTGGAACAATTTCAGATACCAATCCCAGACGAACAAGGTCTTGTGGATACATTTTATCGCCTGTCATCAAATACCATGCTGCAAATCTTGGAGGCATTAGCTCCATAAAGCAGCTGTGAATGCCATCTCCAGGCACATTGTTTGTTCCGGGCAGCATATGTGGATCAAGTACAACGATATCATCTGCTGCAATAGCTAAATCACACATTAATGCCAGCTCAGTGTGTCCGCCGGAACCGCTCAATACTCCCAGTGTAGGAACTTCAACGTCCTGAATCATTGTTATAATCATTCGGCGTCCATCAACAAACATATGATTATATCTTGTCAGTCCAGGATCATCTCCTTCTGGAGCCCAGCTTGCAGCTTCAAAGTCTGTTACCCAAATATTTCCTGTACCTGTGAATATGATCATTTCTGTTTCACGATCTGTTCCAAGCATTCTCCACAATTTACCTATGGCATCATGTAACTCCATTGACCATATTAATGGACCGCCTTTGCAGTGCATGCGTACTGTTACAACTCCATCCTCTCTTCTTGTAATTATGAAATGCTCCTTGAACATTTCCTGAATTTCTTCAAAGCTAGGCCATTTCACATAGCTTGCATTAGTGATTCTTTCTTTTGACATATTATCCTCCAAAATTTTAATAGACATTTGTCTGTATAACGCATTATAAAAATTTATTCGCGGATTGTACAATTCAAAATATGCATGATATATTTCACAAACTTTGTTTTATGTATCTCCTTTTATTTGATATAATGATTAAAGTTCATTCAGAATTAAAAAAGCGAGGTATTATATGAAACAATCAGGAATGCTGTCAATTGAAAGCAAAAACATATTTAACATACTAAAAAAATGGTTATACACAGAACAGGATATTGTTTTCAGAGAACTGATATCCAACGCATGTGATGCTGTAGAAAAATTATCAAATATTAAAAATATAAAAGGTGATTTATCCGAATATAAAGGCGTTATTTCTGTTACATTAGATGCAGACAAGCAATGCATCATAATCAGCGACAACGGTATAGGCATGACAAAAGAAGAAGTTCAAAAATACATAAATCAAATTGCTTTTTCAGGAGCAACTGACTTTATTAATAAAAATAATCAGGCCGGAAGCGAAACTATAATAGGTCATTTCGGTGTTGGTTTTTATTCTTCATTTATGATAAGCAATCATGTTGCCATAGAAACAAAATCTTATCTAGAGGATGCAAAGGCTGTCAGATGGGATTGCAATGTGGACATGTCATTTTCTATGAATGAAGGAAAAAAGCTACATACAGGTACAGATGTCATACTATATCTTGATGACAACAACCCTTACTTAAAAAACCCAAAGCTTATCCTTGATATAATTAAAAAATACTTTGTTTTTTCAAAAACAGAAATATATTATGAAGCTCCTGATATACAAAGACAGCTTGTAAACATACCAGAACCTGTTTTCAGGTTAAGCAGCAATCTAATTAACCCGGAAGAAATGAATTTATTTTACAAAGATTTTTTTGATGACGTGTTTGATCCGTTATTCTGGTTTAAATTTGAAAGTATTGATTTAGGATTAAAAGGAATATTGTTTTTCAGGAACACAAAGAACAATACAGAAGAATTAGATGGAAAAATAAAGGTATACAGCAGAGGGGTCTATATAGGAGAAAACATAAGAGAGCTAATACCAAAATTCGTAAACCTTCAAAGCGGCATTATTGAATGTGACAATCTACCTCTTGTAGTATCCCGCAGTACAATACGAGATGAGGATTCCAATGATAATGTAGTGTCGCTTATATATGAATGCCTTGCACAGGAAGTTACTATTTACATTAATGAAATGTTTGAAAAACACAGGGAAAAGTATGAAGCTTATTGGCCGAACATCAATGCCTTTGTGAAATACAGCATACTTCAGGATAAAATATTTGCTTCTGTCATGGCCAGAAAAGCCATATTTATGGATTTAACAGGAAGATACTATACTATTAAAGAATATGTTGAAAAATTTGAAGGTTCAGAAGACAATGTAGTATATTATTCCTCAGATGCAGTTGAGCAGGCATACTATATAGGAATTTTCAAGCGTTGCGGCATGAATGCGCTGTTGTTTGATCATGTTATTGACCAGCCTTTTATGAGAAAATATGAGGTTCTAAATCCTTCCTTAAAATTCATAAGAATCGATTCAAACATTGAAGCCATATTCAAAGGAGAAATAAAGGAAGAGGACAAGCAAAATTCAGAGGTTGTTTCTGATAAAATCAAAAGTGCCCTTGGAGACAGGCTTGGAAATATAGAATTAAAAATAACAAATATTCAGCACGAAAGCATATCAATGCTGATCATCAATGATGAAAAAGCAAGAAGAATGGCTGACATGATGGAAATTTACGGACTAATTAATGCTAATAATTTTTCCGCCAAAGAGCTGCAGTCAAAAAGCACTTTGCTTATAAACCTGAACAATGAAATTGTCCGATTCATCCTTAACTCAAATAATGAAGAGCTTCAAAGCATTGTAATTAACCAGCTTTTTGACTTAGCCTTATTGAACCAGCAATCTTTAGAGCCTGAAGATGTTGAAAATTTCGTCAACAGAAGCGAAGAATTGCTTGTACGAGCAATAAGAAAATAAAATAATGCAGCCTGAATTTTGGGCTGCATTTTTGTTTTATGAAATTGTTTTGAGCCACTCCCTGACCATTTTTACTTTTTCCTTATGTTTTGTGGATTCAATAATTATAAGTAAATCTTTTATGTAATCAATGTAGTCCCCATTCTTATGAATAGAATAAACATTGATTAAATAATTTATTGATTCGGTTATTTCTTCTGCCACGTCTTGAAGCATGTTCCTTGAGATTTTTTTTATTATCAGATTTAAATTGCCTGTGGTAATATTATAGACTGTTTCTTCAAATTTTTGTGATTCACAGCAATCCTGTATACCAGAATATATTCGCAGCATGTCCTTTGTCATGTCTCTTGTCCATGGCTTTTTCTCCGTTGTAAAGTATAGAGAAAGAAGCTTGGCAAGATAGATCCATTCTTCATAGGTTGTGCTGTGAATATCTGCATTTATATAATGATCAGTCTCCACAATATAGTGATATATAATTCCTTTGTTTACTGCTGTTTTAAGCTCATTCTCGAAAAATTTCTCGCTCTTGACAGTATCTCTTTTGTAAATTGAGCGAGTGGAATTCTGCATGTACTCTTCAAATGTCAGCTCTTCAAATCCAACAGGGCAATCCTTTATGCTATGAACATCAACTATGTCTGGAATATCCCTATGTTGCTCATGGAATGGTTCTAAGGAATACTCCCCTTCCATATAGTTTAGAACCTCTTTTATTTCAGTTCTGTCGTAATATGTATAGCGCTGATTTCCCTTAAGCTTCACAAGAATCATTTTTAACCCTAAAAGGTATTGTCCATAGTCTTTTTTCTCCAGGTCCCTGTAGGCCATCTCAAAAATACTGCTGTAGGACAATCCGGTTATATCCATTCTGAATACAAAATCATCAGCAGCAACATAATATTTCTGGTCAAATATTGGTTTTGAAAAATATTCATCTTGAATGTATTGAACAAGATTTATTAAATCTCTTGTAATCATATAACTTCCTACAACGTGGAGTTTTGTCATATGTTCATTAATATTCTGTTTATTTGTCTTTGTATCATTGTCCATTTGAAGCTCCTTTTTGACAAGTATATAAGCATTATATCAGAGTTATTTCTGCTTTTCTATTATGTACTTGAAACTTATCCATACGAATTTAGCATTATACAATCCGCTTTAATTTTGCTATAATACAAAAATCCAACAACATACAGTTCTTAATAATATAAAACAATGGAGGCAAATATGAAAAGGCTTGAAAATAAAATAGCCATAATTACCGGTGGAAATTCAGGAATAGGCCGTGCTACAGCAGAACTTTTTTGCAAAGAAGGTGCAAAAGTAGTTATAGCATCAAGAAGGCATGAAAAAAACGAAGAAACAGTGAATGAAATTACAGCCCAAGGCGGAGAAATTATGGCTGTAGAAGCCGATGTTTCTAAAATGGAAGATTGCCGAAAAATCGTTAATGAAACAATCAGAAAATATGGACAAGTAGACATTTTAGTAAATAATGCAGGTATTGCAGACAGACATATGCCTATAAATCTTTGCACTGAAGAATGGTATGAATATGTGTGCAGAGTTGACCAGTTTTCTGTTTACTACATGACAAAGTATGCTTTGGAGCATATGGAAAAGAAAGGCAAGGGCTCTATAGTTAACGTATCTTCCATTGGAAGCCAGGGTGTAGCCGGCATTTCATACAGTGCAGCTAAAGCAGCAGTAAACAGCATGACTAAAAACATAGCACTCCAATATTCTCCAACAGAAATTCGCTGCAACGCAGTTGCTCCGGGACCTACACCAACAGAGCTTAATGCACCGGAACAGTTCAAGCTTTTTAATCAGGAATTTGCAGCAGCCTGCGCAAAACACTTAGATGTTGAGCTTCCGGAGGCTCAGGCAAGCGATCAGGCTGAAGCAATTTTATTCTTTGCCAGCGATGCTTCAAGAGCAGTAACAGGACAAATATTGTACGTTGACCACGGTACTTCATTATATTAATGAGTCACCGTTTGATAACAAAGTTAATTAAATTAATAATATCAGTAATTGTCAGTAAACTCGAAATCATAGTTCGTAGGGGAGGACCTCGTGTCCTCCCGCAACCCCGGGCGGACACAAGATCCGCCCCTACGGTTTGTGGAATCGGGGTTTGTCAATTGTCTGAGACTCAACATATAAAAATTATTTAAATGAATTAATATTGGAAATTGTCATCAAACTCGAAGTCACAGTTCGTAGGGGAGGACCTCGTGTCCTCCCGCAACCCCGGGCGGACACAAGATCCGCCCCTACGATTTGTAGAATCTGGGGTTGTCAATGGTCTGTGGAAAATTAGGTTTCTTCTCGCTCTGCTAGAGATGAAAGCACCGATGTCTTTGTCACAATACCCTTTAAAACTCCTCCTCCGTTCAGAACTGCAATTGGATACTTTGCTTCTGCTGCCATGGGAAGTATCTCGCTTAGAAGAGTGTCTTCGCTTGTGGTCATGACATCTTTGTTTATTACGTCAAACAGCTTCAGGTTTTCCTTTCCTGCCCTTAATGCATCGTCTATTGACACTATTCCCTTGTACACCATCCTGCTGTCCACAGCATATGCAGTAGACACAGAATTTTGCTGCATTTCACGTATTGCATTCTTTGGCGAATCACTTTCCCTCACTAGACATGACGGTGTAATCATTATGTTTTTAACGCTGAGCACCTTTGTTTTATCAGCACTGTCTATGAATTTCTTGACGTAGTCATCCACCGGATTCGTGGACATATTTTCCGGAGTGTCTATCTGTACAATTTTGCCGTCCTTCATTATGGCAACCTTATCTCCCAGCTTAAATGCCTCATTGATGTCGTGGGTTATGAAAATAACTGTCTTTCCCAGCTTCCTTTGTATGGAAAGAAGTTCAAAGTGCATGTCTCTTCTCACAAGAGGATCAAGTGCAGAAAACGGCTCATCCATGAGAAGGACTTCCGGATTGCTTGCCAATGCTCTTGCAAGCCCCACTCTTTGCTTCATTCCTCCGGAAAGACTTTCTATGGATTTATGTTCCCACCCTTCAAGTCCTACCAGTCGTGTCATCTCAAGGGCTCTTTTCTGGCGTTCATCTTTAGCTGTACCCTTGACTTCCAAACCATATGCAACATTGTCCATGACGTTTCTGTGTGACATGAGTCCAAAATTCTGAAAGACCATGGAAATTTTGTTTCTTCTGTATTCCAGAAGCTCAGACTTGTTGAATGTTTCAATATTTCTTCCTTCATAAATTATTTCTCCGCTTGTAGGCTTCAAAAGCTGATTGAAACATCTTACCAATGTTGACTTTCCGGAACCCGACAGTCCGATTATGACGAAAATCTCACCTTTTTTAACTTCAAAGGAAACATCCCACAGGGCAACGGTCACTCCTGTTTTCTTATACACGTCATCCTTGTTTGAGTTTTCCTTCATCATTCTTGAGGCTTCTTTCTTGTTTATGCCATAAAGCTTTGTAATGTTTTTAACTTCTATTATGTTGTCATTCACTGTTCAGCCACCTCTTTCTTTTTGATTAAGCCCTGTGTGAGGCGGTCGAAAATAATGGCTATAATTACTATTGAAATTCCAGGCAGCAGTGCTTTGCCCATTTCTACACGGTTTGTGGCAATGAGTATTTCAAGTCCCAATCCTTCTGCACCAATCAATGCGCAGGTAACAACCATTGACATAGCCATCATTATTGTCTGGTTTACTCCTGTCATTATTGTGGGCATGGCTTGAGGTATCTGAACTTTCACAAGCGCCTGCATCTTTGTAGATCCAAATGCAATGGCAGCTTCCTTGACCTCCTTGTCAACATGCATGATGCCGTGGCTTGTCATTCTGACCATGGGCACTATGGAATATATAACTGTTGCCAGAAGAGCAGGCATGATTCCTATGCTGAAAAGCATTACTGCAGGAACCAGGTATACAAATGACGGCATGGTCTGCATCAAATCCAGTATGGGCCGTATTATGTTTTCAGCACGCTTGCTCATGGCTACAAGTATTCCCAATGGAAATCCAAGTATCAGTGATATGGCCACAGCAGCTATTACCACACTGACAGTATCTATCATGTGTGACCATAAACCGCTTGCCCCTATAAAAAACATCATGGCTCCGTACAACAATCCCACATAAATTTTCCTGCTGACTCTGTAGCCAAAATATATGACAACTATAATAAGCACGAACCATGGTATTGAGGAAAGTACCCAGTTGATACCCTGTATGCTCCTTATAGCAACGGACCGTATAGCCCCAAGAATACCCTCATTATTTTTACTGAACTGCTTAACGGCATCGTCTATAGCAGATCCAATATTAAACTGCAGTGACTGAGGAAACGAATATATGCTGTTCATATGTGTCATTCCTTTCAGGTTTATCATTCATTGAGATATGCTCGTACCATTTCAGCATTTTCTTTAGGAAGCCATTGGTCAAGAAGACTGTCATTTTCCTTTAACAGCCATTTTGCAGTATCCTCGTGTGTTGCCTTTGTTTCATCAAGATATGCCAGTGCTTCGCTTATAAGCTGACTTCCTGTCTTGTATTTTTTAAAAAATTCAATCAGGTCCGGAGCCTTTTCTGCAAATTTGCTGCTGCTTACTATTTTAAGCTCCTGCTTTGGAAACTCACACTTACCTTCCATAAACAATACCTTGTCATATGGAGCATCCTCAAGCAGAACCAAATCCAGCTTACCGCTCACCCATGTAGGCTCATAGCAGTATCCTACCCAAGGCTCACCAAGGTTGTATGCAGAAACAAGGGATGCAAACAATGTTGCTTCACTTCCTAACCTTGTGTAGTTGTACATTTTATTGAGTCCGTAGAATTCGTATTTTTTATACAGAACTTCGTCTGCCATCCATCCTGGAATCGAACCATAAATTCTGCCCATTGTTTTGTCTTCGTAGTCCTGGAAAACATCAGGATAATTTTTAAGATCTTCAACTGTTTTCAAATCAGGGGCCATTGGTTCTATTCCACGTTCCTTGTCCCCTTCAATTACATAACGAGGAACATAAAGGCCCTGCGCACTGTCAGGAACAAGCACGCCAACATCCACAATATCTCCATTTTTGACATCTTCCGGATAGCTTGCAACATTGTCTGTCCAGCTTTCAATATCCAGATCCACATCGCCAGATATTATAGCCTGCCAGTTCATGGTTGATGAAGCAGCTGATGTTTCAAATACATAACCTTTATAACCATGTTCAACTATTATTCTGGCGATTTCATTATGTAGTTTTTGGCTGTCCCAGCCGTTATCTGTAACAACTATTGTCACAGGCTCCTTTGATCCTGTTGCTGCATTTTGCGTACATCCTGCAATAACAACAGTCATAACAAGAAGCACTGTAAAAAGCCAATACAATTTCTTCATAAAATCCCTCCATTCAATTTTTTTATATAGAAACCAAATGTAAATAGAAATAGATGGCTTGTTACGAAGCATTATTCTCTACGTTTGTAAATGTTAGGCAGCAAAACTTTATAAGATACTTCGCTTGCAGATGACGTAAACAGGTTTTGTCAATAGTCTAATGGGTAACAAAATAAAAGTTTTTTTACAAACCATTTTCTAATACATCTAGTACTATTTTATCCGGCAAACCGTTTTTCAGAAAATCCAATAAACCTGAAGCATAGCCGCAGTATGTTTTAATTTTTTTAAGTTATGAGTAATGAGTTATGATGCATTAAAATACAAATTATTTTAAGGCCAGAATGATAATTTTGATGTCATAATGCTTAATATTAAATAAGCATTAGATTATGTGACAGTATTTACTGTAAGAAAATTGTATAATTATTTTACAGCAATTTCCTTACATTTGTCAACCCTTAATGAAAAACACAAAAAAAGAAGCCGTTTTTAAACGCTTCTTCCTGCATTTATGAAATTCATTTTTTATTTGAAAACATTGAATAAATAAAATTCTCCACATCGCAGATAATCAGTGGAGCAGTGTTGCTTTTTAGAATTAAATGGCCGCCTTTATCGTAGTATTTAACTTGCTTTATCTCAGATGAAATGTTATCCATAATATAGGCTGCACTTTTAATCTTGACTGTGTCGTCGTCTTTGGCCTGTATTGCGAAAAACGGCACATCAATTTTCTTAAGCTTTGTCTTGGTAATGTTTAGAAGCTTAAGGAAATTAAGCATGGACACCATGGGCGATGCTTTTTGAGCGCTGAGATACCTTCTGATATGCTCTGACTTTTTGTATTTTACATCCTCTGCAATGTTTTGAGCCACTCTTTTCAGTTCCCAATAATAAATTGGAGTATTGATTGTAACAATTGCTCTGACTCTGTACTTGCATGCAAGGTTAACTGCTATGAGCCCTCCCATGGAAAATCCTATGAGGACAATATCGTCTGTTTTCTGCCTGAGCCTGATAAGTTCCGTTTCAGCTGAAGCAATCCAATCATGGTATGTGGCTTTTTTCATGTGTACTCTGTTTCCAGTATGCCCCTTCAGACGTGGACATGACACTTTGTATCCTTCTTCCTTTAGGTGTTCCGCCAGCGTTTCAATTTCGTGTATTCCTCCACCGAAACCGTGAATCACAAGACATCCTGTTCTATTTTTTTCCATATATACCTGCCGATTCAGCACATTATTTTTTTAATTATATTATAACACATAACTAATTATACGGAAATAAAAAAACTACAATCTAATATTGCAGTCAATTGATGACAAAGTTGTTTCAATAATGTATGGGAGGACTACTGTCCTCCAATAGCATTATTGAGATAATGACACGGGCGGACACAAGGTCCGCCCCTACGATATGTAGAAATAAGGTTTATTAAGGAGTCCGGTGGGGACGGTTCTTCCTGACCGATCTATTTTCGTCATCCCATGTTTATGAATGAGCTCATTTTTGTTGAAAATGTGAAATTTTCAGACAAATCTTTACTCTGTCTTGCCTTCAGCAATGCTCCATTTTTAATTCCCAGATACTTGTCATGTTCCACGGCAATTTTTCCGTTAACAATTACAAAATGTATTCCTTCATTTTGAAGCAGCGGCTGCTGATAATCTGAATGGTCAATTATTCTTTCAGCATCGAAAAGAACAATATCTGCCTCCATGCCCACATTTATTTCTCCCTTGTTCTCCAAGCCATAAAATTTAGCCGGAAGCGAAGTCATTTTACGTATTGCTTCTTCAAGAGTCAGCACATGCTTTTCTCTAACATATCTTCCCAGTATTCGTGGAAATGTTCCTATTGCCCTTGGATGTGTCATGGGCATTCCCGGAACATACAGACCGTCAGTTCCGAACATGCACAAAGAATCTGCAACCAGAGTTTCCACATCATCTTCCGACATAGAAAATCCTATATAACCGGCACCCAGAGAATTTTCAGTCAAAATTTTTATAAATGCATCAAATGGCTGTATGCCAAGATAATCAGCATATTGTTCTATTGTCTTACCGATGGCGTCCTTAGTATGAGCAGCATCAAATATGAGTATTCCATCATATCCGCATGAAGCAAGAGGGCTTTCAAAGTTCTTGTCCGGGTTGAATATGGATTTTTTAAGCTGTTCGTGATTATTTACGTCTTTCAGATATGTTATAATATCATCCTGGTCCATTTTTTGCACATTTGGCGGAAGTGTTGATCGTATAAGTGTCGAACTGGCTGCATATGGATAGACGTCATGCATAACCGGTATTTTGGCATTATGAATCATGCTGCACGTGTTTTTGACCTTCCCCCAATTGTTTTTTCCGCTGGCCTTATGGTGCGATATATTTGCTCTGGCACCGGAAGACTCTGCGATCCTTATTGTTTCTTCGACGCACTCTTCAAGCTGATTTCCCTGATCCCTTATGTGAGAAGTGTAGATTCCTCCATATTGACCAACTACTTTACAAAGAGCTTCAAGTTCACTGCTGTCAGCAAACATGCCCGGAGCATACATGAGTCCGCTTGATAAGCCAAGGGCTCCTCTTTTCATTCCTTCATCAACCAATTCAGTCATTTTTTCAAGCTGTCTTGCTGTAGGTTTTTCCGGTGACAATCCCATAGCAGCCATTCTGACTGTTCCGTGGGGAATGAAATAAGCCATGTTTATACCCAAAGGAAGTGTGCTCATATAATCCAGGTACTTGCCGAATGTTGTGAAAGTATTACTTTCAGCATAAATCGGTGCACCCTGGCTCTTGAAATATGATGTATACTGACTTATGTATTCAGAACCTACGGGAGCCGGTCCCAATCCGCACTGACCGCATATTTCAGTTGTTATGCCCTGGCACAACTTTGATGATCTATCGGGATCAACAAATGCAAACATATCAGAGTGACCATGCACATCAATAAATCCCGGTGAAAGCACAAGACCATGTGCATAAATTGTTTTTTCTGATGGTTCATTTACTTCACCTATTTTTACAATTTTATTATCCTTTATAGCAACATCACCTTTATATGCAGGATTTCCGGACCCGTCAATGATGTCTGCTCCTTTTATTAAAATATCAATCATAATTACCTCCTGTTTTTAGATGTCAAGACAGAAGCTGTTCTGCAGCAAGTTCTTTTTCCCTGCTCATTTGTTTTACAGTTTCTTCAATTGTAATTTTTGCTGCGCAGTAAAACATAACAACAGACATAGCAAGTGACGTCCACCCGATTAGACCAATTAGAGTTGTAGTTACAGATTGCGGCTGAATTTTTAGGTCAGCATTATAGCCTGCCATCTGCAGGGATATTCCGATTATAAGAGTTGTGATAGATGTACCGCACTTGTTCAGGAAACCCATGAAGTTAATGACCATGCTGTCAATTCGGCGATTGTTCTCATACTCAACATGGTCTGCTACTTCCGCACGTGTTGTACTGAAAGTAACAATGTTGAGGGCAACTGACAATCCCATGATGAACGCATTTACATACATGGCAAAGACATTCATAGGGAAAATCAGAAATGGTATTTTGCTGATGAATATTAATGCTGCACCAAGCATCATGGCTCTGCGTCTGCCAAGGGCTTTGTCCAGTCGTTTTATAAATGGTAATGCTATGATTGACCCAACAGCAAACGCAGCCATTACATAAGTTGTAAGCCCTGAATCCTTAAAAACATATGAACAGTAATAAACCAATGTAGATGTAAGCAGAGCGTTGTTGACAAAATACAGTGTTGAAAATGCAGTGTTCCATCTAAAATTGTAATTTTTCATGACAATAGTGAACGACTTACCCAGAGAAAGCTTTTCCTCATTTTCATTTTTTGGTTTAACGCGCTCACGGGAAGTAAAATATGAAAAAAGTGCGCCGGCAATTACAAATACTCCGATTACAGCTGCTGCAAGCGGAAAACCACGGCTTGGGTTTATCATGTCACCATTGGTGTCAACACCGGAAAATATACGGACTAAAGGCCAGCACAGCACACTTGCCAAAACTCCACCAAGACTGGCTCCCCCAGAAGTATATGTGTTTATGCTTATGCGTTCCATTCCGTCAGAAGTAGCCAGTATGGGCATGGCATATGACGGAAGGCGTAAAAATGTTGTAAAAGAATAAAAAACAACATATATAAACATTCCATAAAAAGGCTTCATGTTCTGTGGCATATTAAAAGGCATAAACATCAGAATTGTAGTTATGGCCAGCGGAACACATATGTAAAGCATGTATGGTCTGACACGTTCACCGTTTTTGAATCTGTGGTTGTCAGCAAAATGGGCGATGAGCGGATCATTGATACCGTCCCAAATAACGCCAAAACTGACTATAGCCCCGGCAACAGCCGGAGATATTTTAAAAACATTTGTGTAATAGAACAAGATAAATGTGCTTACAAACTGGACGACTATATTGCATGAAATCGAAAATGAACCGTAGCCGAGCTTTTCTGCCAGACTGATTTTTTGATTATTCATATTCATCCCTCCTTATTTTAATTATAATACTTGACTAGTATAAACAGTTAATATATATTTTTAATTAGAAGTTATAAGCTATACTTATAAGGTGAGGGTTATGCGTCTAGATCAGATAGAACATGTAATAAAAATTGCTGAATGCGGCTCAATGAATAAGGCCGCAAAAAACCTGTATTTATCACAATCAAACTTGTCACAATCCATAAAAAACCTTGAGGAAGAAGTTGGACAGCCTATTTTTAACCGTACAGCCAAAGGTGTAGAGCTGACAAATTTCGGCTGCGAGTTTCTAAACCATGCCATGGCCACGTACAGTCAGTTTCGTCTCACACAGGAATTTTGCTCGACTTATGGCAAAAATCCATCACTGACATTGTCTGTTGCATGTCAGTACATGCGTTTTGCTCATTTGCTGTTCATGCAGCTGTGCAGCAAGTACAACAGTCATCACACCGAATTTTCTTTTTTGGAATGCTCATTCATAGATATTGTAAACAATGTGAGTTCACATAGGGCAGAAATCGGCATATTGCTTTTATCTCAAAACCACAAAAAAATAACATTGCATTTGTTAAAATCACGAGGACTATCCTACCACCCTATTCTTGCCTGTCCTGCATCAGTGACTGTAGGAAAAAACAGCCCCCTGTACTCCTTCAGCGGCTCCGGTGTCACTTTGGACATGCTGAAAGATTATCCAATTGTAATGTACACAGACACGAATTTCAACTTTTCTTCAGAATTGGAGGATATTGAAATATATAAACGAAAGAACCGTATAATAGTATCTGACAGAAGCACCATGCACGAAGTGCTGCAAAACACAAATGCCTATTCAATTGCAGCATATACAAATGCCTATAAAAAAATCGAATATTATGATAATATCCGGGCATTTGAATTGCTTGATGACAGGTTTTCTATAGAGCTGGGATGGATTAGCAGCATCAGCCACCCTGTTTCAGAACTTGCAAAAGAATACATAGGAATGATTGAAGACCTGCAGAGATTAGGTTAATATTTCTTCGATATAATAAATGGGGCTGTTGCATTAGTGATAGCATCGTGTCATTCTGAGGGCTTTAGCCCGAAGAATCTCAGAATTCAAAAGATGAGATCCTTCGCTCAACGATCAGGATGACATGAATACACTTAATGCAACAGTCCCATTGCCATTTAATATTATAAAACTAAATCTTCATCCAATATTTCACCGGTTGCTACTATGTTTGTATCTCCTATGAGGTAGAGTTTATGAACAACATTGCCTGTTCTTTCAACTTCCACAAACAATTCGCCTCCTGAAACTATGATTTTAACTTTGTCACCTTTCAAATAACCCTTAAGTATTAAGGCAACAGCTGCAGATGCCGAACCGGTTCCGCATGCCAGCGTTAAATCTTCCACACCTCTTTCGTATGTCTTGACCAATGCTGTATGTTCATCTAAAATTTCAAAAAAGTTCACATTGGCACCCTTTGGAAACTTTTCATAGTATCGGATTTTCTTTCCTGTCTCAAAAATTTCTTTGTAATCTGCATGAGACAGTCCTTCAAATTTTACAACAGCATGAGGCAGTCCTGGATTACCTAATTCAATGTATGAACATTCATATTTGACACCATCAATTTCCAAATCATTTTCAATCTTCACTATCTCAGGTTTGTTAAGCAGAACCTTGACCTGTCGGCCTTCAAGAACCTCGGATTCTACAATTCCTGCTCCGGTTTCAAATTTCATTTTTCTGCCTGCAATGTTGTTGATGTAGGCGTAACGGGATATACACCTTGCACCGTTGCCGCACATTTCTCCTATGCTTCCGTCCTGATTGTAAAAGCGCATTTTAAAATCAGCATCTCCATCGGGATAATCAACCACCATGAACCCGTCTGCTCCCAGGGAAACTTTTCTCTGGCACAGCTTTTTTGCTATTGCCGGTATTTTTTCCACAGGCAGTTTTAAAATCATGTTGTTTATGATTATAAAATCATTTCCTGCTCCCTGCATTTTGGTAAACTGCATAATGTGCCTCCTTATTTCAATGAATCAGGTATTATCTCATTTTCTATCATATGCTCGTAGCTTTGTCTTTTTACTATTATTTCTGATTTTCCTTCTTTAACCAGCACTGTGGCCAATAGAGGATTTTTGTTGTAGTTGCTTGCCATTGTGTAGCTGTAAGCTCCTGTTGAAAACACCGCAAATATGTCTCCTCTTTTCACATCTGCAACCTGTGCATCACGGATGAGGACGTCTCCAGATTCACAGCACTTGCCGCATATTGTAACTGTTTCTGTCTTTGGTTCTTCTGCCTTGTTGGCAACTATTCCTTCATACTTTGCCTGGTAAAGTGCAGGTCTTATATTGTCGGTCATTCCACCGTCAACCGAAACATATTTTCTGATTCCTTTTATGTCCTTGATTGTTCCTATGGTGTAAAGAGTTATTCCCGCTTCTCCAACTATGCTTCTGCCCGGCTCAATTACAATCTCAGGTCTTTCGATTCCTATATCCTTAGAAAACTGTTCAATTTTTTCCATCATTGGGTCCAGGAAGTACGCATATGGTTTTTTATGGTCTGCTTCTGTGTATTTGATTCCAAAGCCGCCGCCAATGTTAAGCTCTGGAGTGGCATAATCATATTTTTCTTTTGTGTCCTTAATGAGCTTAAGAACTATGTCCAACGCCTTAAGGTGAGATTCATTGTCATGAAGCTGAGAACCTACGTGGAAATGAAATCCCATGAAATTTGCATATGGAGATTTTATTGCATGCTCTATGGCTGGAAAAATCACTTCATCATCCAGCGGTATTCCGAACTTTGAATCCTTTTTACCTGTTACAATGTAGTCGTGTGAATCGCTTTTTACTCCGGGAGTCACCCTGTATAAAATGTTTACTTTTTTCCCTTTTTCCTTGCAGATTTCTTCAATTAAATCAAGTTCGTCAAGGCCGTCAACTATTATTCTTCCTATGTTGTAGTCAATGGCAAGCTGAAGTTCTTCAATGGATTTGTTGTTTCCGTTGAATTCAATTTTTTCAGCAGGAAAATCCGCCTTCATTGCTGTATACAGTTCTCCTCCTGAAACAACGTCCATGCAGAGACCTTCTCTTTCAATTATTTTGCACATGGACAAAGTCAAAAATGCCTTTGAAGCATAGGCAGCTCTTGTCTTTTCATATTTATTGAGAAATGTATCTCTGATTTCTTTACATTTTTCAACTATAGCTGTTTCGCTCATTACATAAAGCGGTGTTCCATATTTTTTAGCAAGTTCAACTGTATTACATCCGTCAAAATACAAAGTGTTGTTTTTTATTGTTCTATCCATTATCATTATCTCCTTTTTAATTTTATGGAGTTATTTACAATTTTAATTAGTATAACTTAATCTTAATATAAATGCAAATATTATACCAAAAAATTTATATATTCTCAACTATTTTAATATTTTTTACCTCAAAATGCATAGGACTGTTGCACCAAATTTTTTCATGTCATCCTGAGCGTTAGCGAAGGATCTCATCTTTTAAAATTATGAGATTCTTCGGGCAAAGCCCTCAGAATGACACGATAATAATTACAATGCAAACAGCCCCATTATTTATATATTGAATTTAATTGATTTTGTTCTTGTGTCAATAGTGCAGTTTGCTCCCAGCGGTATTGTTGACATTGGGAAGCAATGGCCTGACTTGATGTTGTACATAACCGGTTTGCTGTAATCTGCAAGAACATCCTTAAGCATTTCAACAACTGTATATTCACTGTCACTTTCGTTGACACAATCTGTAAAATCTCCGAAAATTATTCCTGCTGATTCTTTCAGTTTGTTTGAATATTTAAGCTGGTACATCATTCTGTCCAGTCTTCTTACATTTTCTTCAACATCTTCAATAAATAAAATTTTATCCTTTGTATCAACTTCATATGGTGTTCCTATCATGGAAACAAGAAGAGATAAATTACCTCCCACAATTGTTCCCTGGGCACAGCCCTCAACCATTACCTTGAACTCTTCACCCTGTGGGTTATCAAGCAGTATTTCATCTTCCATGTTTAGTGCCTTTTCGAAGCTTGTTCTTGTGAAATCGTCGTAGGAATTAAGCATGTTTGATTTAACCATGGGGCCGTGGAATGTTACAAAACCACATTTCTGATTGAAATTCACGTTCAAGTTTGTAACATCGCTGTATCCCACAAATATTTTGGGATTGTCTTTAATCATTTCAAAGTCTAATTTATCCATTGCATGAGAGCTTGTATCCCCGCCTCTTATGCACCATATGGCTTTTACTTCCTTGTCGCCAAACATTTCATTGATATCTTCTGCCCTTGACTTTCCAGGACCTGCAGAGTATCCGTGCAATGACTGGTATGTACACTTTCCCATTTTAACCTTGTATCCCATGTCTTCAACCAGCTTTTTGCAAGCATCAGCTTGTTCTGTGGTTACAGGAGAAGATGGAGCTATTATTGCTACTGTATCGCCTTTTTTTAGCTTATCAGGAAAAAACATTTTGTTACCTTCTTTCTGTCAATTAGAAAACTATGTTTGTGATAACTGCTGCAGCTATTAAGCTTATAGCATCAACCAGCAATCCTACAGACAATGTGTGTCTTACTTTTGTAATTTTTGCAACTCCGTAATAAACAGCTATGCAGTACATTGTAGTTTCTGTTGAACCCATAGCAACTGAAGCCATTCTTCCTATTAATGAATCCGGTCCATATGTATTGAACAGTTCAACCATCATTCCTTCAGCGCCGCCGCCTGAGAGGGACCTCATGATACCCATTGGCAGAACTTCTGCAGGCAATCCTATTAAATTTGTTACAGGGCTCAATAATTTAACAACAAAGCTCATTGCTCCTGAGGCTCTGAATATTCCTATAGCAGCAAGCATTGCAACAAGGTATGGTATTATTCTTATTGCTGTATCAAATCCTTCTTTTGCGCCTCCAACAAACACTTCATAAACCTTGACTTTTTTAATATATCCATAAAGCGGTATTCCCAACAATATAGCTGGTATTGCATATAATGATATTGTATTTAAAACTGTCTGCAGCATATTATCCCTCCTGTACGTTTTCTACATCAGATTTTTCTATATAGTTTTCAACCTTGTATCTTTTCATTTTTCCGAACAATTTTGCAAGTATTATGGCTGAAACCGTAGAGATTGTTGTAGCCAGAATAACAGGTCCGATAACTTCTGTTGCGTTTGTAGAACCTGCTGCTGCCCTTAATCCAATAACAGTTGCAGGTAAAAGTGTTACAGATGATGTGTTTATTGCTAAAAACATAACCATGGCATCTGTTGCAACACCCTTATGTTCATTTAATGTATCAAGTTCTTCCATTGCCTTAAGTCCAAATGGAGTTGCTGCATTTCCCAATCCAAGAATATTTGCTGCTATATTCATTATCATTGCTCCCATTGCAGGATGATCTGCCGGTACTTCCGGGAACAGTTTTTTCATAATAGGGCTTAAAGCTTTAGCTAATCCTCTTATTAATCCTGATTTTTCTGCGATAGCCATTATTCCAAGCCATAAAGTCATTATTCCGATAAGTCCTATTGCTATTTCAACTGCTGTGCCGGAAAAGTTTATGGCTGCATCTGTAACCGCCTGAACATTGCCGGTAAAAATAGCAACTACAACACCAATAACTATTAAACCTAACCAAATTCCATTAATCATTTTTGTTCTCCCTTTTTAGTATTTTTGTCTTGTAAATTTTGCAGGGATTTACAAACCCAATTAATCCTCCCCTCTGAATGTTGAATAATATTTATTAATTATAGCTGTCGAAATATAAAGCAATATGTATGCCAAAAATCAAGATGCAATCAAAAAAATAAATTGCTGAATTTCATTGCAATTTCAGTGTTTATATTTGTTGCAAAAATCCCAACAATTTAATTTGTTCTATTTTGAATGTTGTTTTTTTCCGCATTTGCGGAATAAAAAAATTCGCTGTCATCTGCTTTTCAGTAAAATATTTGTTTTTTCAATAAAATGATAAAATTCCGCAAAACAGGAAAGTTTCCTGTTTTGCGGAATCAATTAAATAATTATATTATGTTTTTTAACCTTTTCATAAAAAGCTGTCTTGCCTATGTCAAGAGCCATAATGGCTGATTTATAATCACCGTTGTTTGCAGCTATTGCTTCTTCAATTGCTTCTTTTTCTGCATCGTTGATTATTTCTTTTAACTTTCTCAGCCCCTTAGCACCTGCCTTATTCTGCTGTCTGTTTCTTTTTACAGCTAAGTGACTTGAAAAAATTGTTTTTCCCTCTGCCATGTTTACTGCTCTTTCAAGAATATTTTCCAGCTCCCTTACATTTCCCGGATAATCGTAGGAGTACAACAGCCTCAATGCTTCACCTGAAATTCCTTTGTCTCCGCAGCCTGTCCGTTCGCAAACTCTTGGAAGTATATTTCTTACAAGAGAATAAATATCTTCTCTTCTTTCTCTTAAGGGTGGCATCCAGATTGGAAATACATTTATCCTGTAGTACAAGTCCTCTCTGAAGCGTCCTTTTTGAACTTCTTCTTCCAGATTCCTGTTTGTAGCAACAATTATTCTAGCATCAATTCTTTTAATATCCTTGCTGCCCACCTTGTAGTAGGACTTATCCTGTAGAACCTGAAGAAGTTTTGATTGAAGGGACATTGAAATCTCACCTATTTCATCAAGAAACAATGTGCCGTTTTGTGCTGCTTCAAACAATCCAATTTTTCCTCCGGTCTTTGCCCCGGTAAATGCTCCTCCTTCATAACCAAAAAGTTCACTTTCCAGCAGTGTTTCCGGTATTGAGCTGCAGTTTACAGCTATAAAAGGATTATTGCAATAGCTGCTGTTTTCGTGAATTGCTTTTGCCAGCATACTTTTTCCTGTCCCGCTTTCCCCCAGTATCAGCACTGTTGAATTGGACTTGGCAGCTTTCAATGCAAGCCTTTTCACGTTGGTTATTTCCCTGCTGTCACCTGCCAGATCAGGCAGCAGCTTCTCGGTAGCCTCCTCATCGCTGAGTTTTCTTTCCATTCTGAAAAGATTTTGCAAAGCTTCGTCACGTTCGCTTATAATTTTTTTGATTTCAGATATGTCCTTGATTATCAACACTGCGCCCGTTCTTTTGCCATTCTTGTCCACAGGATGCAGGGAGCAGATAGTCGGTCTGCCATTTATCTCCTTGTATTCATCTGTATACCTGATGTCGTTCCCTACTGCTGCCTCATAAAATTCCTTAATGGTGGAATTGCCGTTGTGTATTTCAAATACATTTTTCCCAATCACATCAAAAAGCTCTGTATCATTGCCCTTGGACCTGAACTCCTTGCCCTTAAGCAATGCGTTTATGTCTTCGCCCCTTGCTGTATATCCTTTTGTCTGGTAAAACTTCATTTTTTTAGTGGCAGCATCTAAAACAACCATATGACCTATACATTTAACAAATTCAATCTTGTAAGTGTCTTGCCCTGCTGTTACTGCAACTATACCGTTTTCAAAGTCTATGGAAGATGAAATATGTATCCCATGATACATTCCTTCAAGCTCAAGTTTATCATGGAGTCTGTCACTGCTGCTGTATACATATTTTGGAACAAGCCGTCTGTCATCACAGTAGCTTCCTACAGCAACAATGGCATCTCCTGTTTTTATATTGCTGTTTCTAATGCCTATATATTTAAGAGATTCCGGAGAAAGGCCTCCATCATCCTTACCGATGCAGCTGTCTGCAATGATGACAATATCACCCTTTTCAATTTTTCCTGAACTGTGGCTGTACTCGGGTTTATAGTCTATTCCGAATATTTCCTTTGCCTTGCTGTTGTATATTTGAATGATTCCCATGGTGTCAATGAATATAAAGCCGTCATGTATCATGTCCGTAAATTGTCTTTCAAAACTGTCTTTTTCAAACATAGTTCCCATCCATCATTTAATCTTTTTGTTAATAATATCACTATTTTTGACTTTGTTCAACTGTTTGAAATAAAAGAACCTGATTCTTTTGAATCAGGTCAGTTTGATGCAATTAATAATATTGGTAATTGTGGTGATGTTGAAATCTAAGTACGTAGGGGAGAGTCTTGTGCTCTCCCGCAGATAACAATTTATTGTTTGTATTAATCAACGGGAGGACAGTAGTCCTCCCCTACACCTTGAAACAAGTTATTACAATTTTTTCATCTCTAACAGCTGGTATTCTACTTTGAACTCTTCTCTTCTCAGGCCTCTGTCCTCATATTCGCATTCACCCACCTGGTTATCGTAGGGGTCATGACGCCAATATTTTTTAGGAGGATCAAATTCATGCTGGAATTCTGAGTTTGCAACCATCCTGAATGGGTCCAGGTTTCCAAAGTAAAAATTCCATTTTTCAGTGTTTCCGTTTCTTAAAGCTCCTCCCCCAAATGAAGGATCTGCAAACAGCCACCCAAAAGGTTCCACATAAAACTGTGTCCAGTCGTGAGGTCCTATGTGCTGTGGAGTAACTGCCAATCCTGACTGCCATCTTGCAGGAATTCCCGCGCATCTTAACAGCGTTATGAACAACAGCCCCTGCACACCGCAGTCACCTTTCAGGTTTAATGCCGCGTATTCAGGAATATTTGTTATGGTGGAGTATGCCCTCATGTAGGAATACCTCACGTTTTGTGTTATGTAGTCGTATATTTTTCTTGCCTTGATGAGAGGATTTGTTTCATCTCCTACTATTTCATTTGCAAGTTCTCTTATGTACGGTGTGAACATGATATGTGGTTCTTGTTCCTCTGTAAAGAACTTTGGCTGCTCTTCCGAAACCAGTAAAGGATCAGGGTTGTTGTATGTAAGAGTGCTCTTAAAGGAATATTCCACTGAAAATTCCTGAGGCCCTTCCAACTTTGTTTCAAAATATGCTGTTCTTTGAGGATAGTCAACTGATGACATATATTTTGATTCAGGTGTAGTACTGATTATTTTAATGTCTGATTGCTGGCATTCTATAGGCAGCGGCATATGAACTTTTATTATTTTTCCAAGTTTGTCACCGGGATTTTTGATCTTCACTGATGTCTTCATGCGGATGAAGTATGAAGCGCTTCCGTTTTCTTTTGTGTCTTTGATGTTGTCGTTTAAGAACTGACCTCTGTCGTCATTTGAAACGTTGTTTTTAAGCCTTGCTTCAATATCTGGTCTTGTCTTCACAATGGAGCCGTAAAAGCTATCGTTAAATTTAACTTTTCCATCAACCAAAATCCAGTCAGCCTGGGAATTTTCCTGCAGCTCTTCCATTTCTTCTTCCGTGAAGTCCTTTATGTTGTCCTGCATGATTTTCAGTGCCTGTTCAAATGAATAAGGATATTCACCCTTTATGGTGGTGAGTATTTCTTTTTCAATTTCAAGCCTTTTTCTCATGGCAACAGGTATTTGTTTTTCAAGGCGCAAGTCTATGAGTTTCTGTGCCCCTTCAAAATTTCCGCTGCACTTTAACTTCAGTATATCTTCAGGAAGATTTACCTTTAAGTACTTTAAATCATTAAACATGTTTTCCCCCATGATTATTATATTTAATTATGCAAAGGCATCATTATAATACTGCTCAGACTATTGACAAACCCCGGCGCTGTCATCCTGAACGATAGTGAAGGATCTCATCTTTATTGAATATGAGATTCTTCGGGCTATGCCCTCAGAATGACAACGTCGAAAGTTACTTCGTCATCAACCGTAGCATCATAATGCTGCTTCAGTACCGTGACAATCATTTTCTGTTAAAAGTTCCAAATCCTTTTCCAGCAAAAACACATTATGTCCTTGTTTTCTTTTAATCATGAATCCTTTTTCTCTGTTTTTAATCAAGTAAACATTATTGCAGCATGTGGATACTGCAAAAAACTTTTTCTTCACTATAAAAAGTGGTATGCAGAAAAATCTGAGAACATGGTATTCAATATATGCCTCATACCGGCCGTATTTCCCACAAAAGCTGCATAATATGGGCTGGTAGAAGTCCATGTTTTCCCGTTCAACATATATGTTAAAAAAAGACATATTATCAACTCTTTTTTATTTTTTATATTATATTAAATCAGTTCCTCTTCCTTGACAACTCTTTTTATTTTTGCGCCTAAATTCATAAATTTATTTTCTATATGTTCATAACCTCTGTCAATATGATGTATGTCCGTTATTTCAGTTAGTCCGTTTGCAATCAGGCCTGCAATTATAAGGGCTGCACCTGCTCTTAAATCCGTAGCTTGTACCACCGTTCCCTTCAATTCAGGATTGCCTTTTATCCATGCCTGCTTCTTTGTGTATTCTACGCTTGCACCCATCTTCCTGATTTCATTCACATACTTGAATCGGTCCTCGGATACCCCTTCCACCACTGTGCTTTCACCGTTGACACTTGACAAAAGAACTGTCATAGGCTGCTGCAGATCTGTTGGAAATCCAGGGTACGGCAAAGTCTGTATATTTACTGGAACAAGTTCCTTATCGTAAAACACTCTCATGGAATCTCCGTATTCTTCAATTCCAACACCCATTTCCTTCAGCTTTGCAGTCACAGGCTCAAGATGCTTTGGAATTATATCGTCTATTATGATGTCTCCCTTTGTGGCTGCAGCGGCAATCATGTATGTTCCGGCTTCTATCTGATCAGGAATTACCTTGTATGTGCAGCCTGTAAGTTCTTTCACTCCGTTTATTCTTATTACGTCAGTTCCTGCACCCTTAATGTCCGCTCCCATTGAATTCAAAAAGTTCGCAGTGTCCACTATGTGCGGTTCCTTTGCAGCATTTTCTATAATAGTCCTACCTTCTGCATAAACTGCTGCCAACATTATGTTTATGGTAGCCCCTACGCTTACAACATCCAGATATATCTTTGCACCAATCAGCTTATCGGCTTGTACATTTACTCTTCCTTCGGGGGTGATGTCAACAGTTGCTCCCAGTGCTTCAAAACCTTTTATGTGCTGGTCAATGGGTCTGTCTCCTATGTCACATCCTCCCGGCAACAGAGAAGAAGCCTTTTTAAATCTTCCAAGCCCTGCTCCCAGCAGATAGTATGAAGCTCTCATTTTTTTCGACAATCCGTTTTTAAGATAGCATTCGTTAACTTGAGATGCATCAACATAAATGGAAGTGTCGTCTATATGTTCAGCCACTGCGCCCAGTTCCTTCAATATGTCAATGAATACATTGACGTCTTCTATTTTAGGAACATTTTGAATGATGCACTTGCCCGGGCAGAGCAATGTGGCCGGTATTATGGCAACAGCAGCATTTTTAAACCCTCCGATATTAACTTTTCCTTTTAATTTTGTTCCGCCTTCTATAACAAATTTAGACATAAACAATTCCTCAATTCTGTTTTTTTATGTATTTAAATTGACTGGCAATGATATACTCAATATTACAATTTTATTACATTCATCATAATATGATATAATATTTTTTGTTTTTTTTCAACAAAATAAAATATATACGTTTATTAAATATTGGTTATCTTTCACTGTATTTTCCAATTGCGTAACTATTTGTAATCAATCAGCGTTTGGAAGGTGTTTTTGAGTACCATCACTGAATATAACTTTCCACGCGGGGTCAGAATTTATTCTTGCAATGTACTGCCAATTCTCATCTTCCGTGCTGTAATATGTCATTTCAATTTTAATAATTTCTTTGTCTGAAACATCATCGTATGTCAAAAGCCTCATTAAAGCTTCGACGGCAGTAACTGTCCTAACTTTTTCAGTTATTTCCTTGACATGATTTATTCGCTGCATTTCAAACTTGTAAATACCATTTTCATCAGCGTAAAAATTCATGTATGAATTTTCCATGGAATAATCGTTGTAACTTTGCGTAAATGAATAAACACATGAATCTTCAGCTACATATGTGCGGTTTTCAGTATATCCTTCCATGCTGATGTTTTTTTCTTCAACAAAATCATTTATGAGCACTGACATTTCATCTTCGGTTGGATGTTTCCCCTGTATTTTTTCACGAATAGTGTAGCTCAGTTTTTTTCCGTTTATTATTTCAAGTGTTTCTCCATTATCATTGTTGTACACATACACATCTTCAACTGCTTCTACACCGCTTCCCAGATAGTTTTGAATAAGCTCATTGTTTATATCTATCACTTCATATTCAGTATCAAGTAAGGGCATAACGTATGTCTGTTCCGGTATTTCGCTATTTATTGTTATATTTTTCTGTTTAAGAAGCTCTTCAACGCTCTCAACAAACTGCTCATCATTCATGACATTATAATCTTCCGTATATGCGTTGCTGAAGTATGATGCCAATAAAATGATATTTAAAATAACAAATGCAATTATAAGTATTGTGTTTGACTTGTTCCAATCCATATATTCATCCTTTTCATTACCATTCTTCAATCAATGCGCCTGTTGTGGCGTTGAAAATGTATCTCTTGTTGTTTGTTTCAATAACCCACACCACTCTTAGCATCTGTTCCTTTGAAATTCTTGCAAGGTCGAAGTATCCCAGGTAAATGTTGTTGATATCCTTAATCATTTCAATTTTAATGGGTTTAATTTCAGAAACCGTTCCTTCTGCTGTTACACTTTCACCTGTGTCAAGGTTTCTGCTTATTACTTCAACTGCAGGTAGAATCTGAGTATTGTTCATTTTGTCCATTTGCGAATCATCTATGTTTCTTATGAACCTTTTGTACGAAACAACTTTGTTGCCTACCACATCAATCTGCAGCGCTGTATTTTCCCTTACCTTGCTGAACAATATAGGTCTTTCAAGAATTTTGTATGAAAATGTGTATCTGTAGCCGTAGTTCCCTTCATGCTGAATGCTTTCAAGATTGCTCAGGTAGACATCCTTTGGAAATCCGAGAAATTCTTCTGTGAAGTTCACAGCTGCAGCAAAGCTTTCATATTGGTCTGTAACGCTGTTCGGGTCAAACACAGCATCATAAAAATCAAGAAGACCTTCTTCATTAATTTTAAGAACTTTTTCTGTTCTGTAGGTGTATACAAGATTTCCGCTTACTTCAACGGATTTTCTCACATAATCGTAATTGTTTTTAAAATAGTCCTTTGCAATTTCATTGATTCTATACGTATCGAACACATCAAGCTCTGACTGCACAAACACGGGATTCATTGCAGAAACTTCAAGAGGAACCGGAACCTGCACCGTTTCATCGCCTATTTTTTGATCAAAGGAATATTTCGTTTCACTTTCGAAATCAAAATTTTTGATTATGTCCAAAAGCTCAGATGTATCAATATTGTCTCCTTCTATTTTCACAGTGTTGATTCCGTCGTAAAAATATAAGGATTTAGTATTTTCAAGATCTACTATTACATTTTTGATATTTTTTACTGCTTTGTTTATTTCAGCATTTTCCAGCTGCATGTGCCCTGTGAATATTTCTGAAGGTATGTTTGTGCTGAAGTCAAACTTAAGATATTCTTTAGGAAACGCGGCAGATTCAGTAACGCTGCTTTTATCATAGTTTTGAAAAGCATCGTTAATAATGTGCACCGTCTTTCCCCACATATCGAATTTGTCCGTATATATGACAGTATAATTTTCCTTGTATTTAATTATATTCTTTATAGGTCTTACAACTTCCCATATATCTGCAACAATAATGTCGTCAGGAACATTGTCTTCTGTGTCTGCGCTGCTTATAAAGTCAGGCAACTGAAGCCATACATAGCTGCTTAAATAGACACATACTACAACCATTACAAACAAGACTATATTTTTAATTTTTTTATGTATCATATATGCCTCTTTATTTAAAATAACTCTGGAATTTTAATAATCATCTCAGTTCCTTTGTTAATTTCGCTTTTTATGGCAATGGTGCTGTCATGGGCATCGGCTATTTGCTTTGCTATGGAAAGTCCAAGACCTGTTCCCCCCATATCTCTTGTTCTAGCCTTATCCACCCTGTAGAACCTTTCAAAAACTCTGGATTGATCTTCGGGAGGAATTCCAATTCCGTCGTCCTTGATGCTCACAACTACGTTGTTGTCTTCCCTGTAAGCAGAAATATACACGTTGCCGTTTTCAGGTGTGTACTTGACTGCATTGCCTGCAATATTTAAAAGTATCTGCTCAAAACCGTCTCTGTCAAATAATATGTGCATGTCTTCAGGAATTTTACCCAGCTGAAGGTGAATATTCTTATTCTTGATTTGAATCTGAAGTTTTTTAAGCACCTGGCTGACCATGTCGCTTAAGCTTAAATTTTCCTTTTTCCACTTAGTCTTGGAATAATCCATTCTTGAAAGCCTTAAGAGGTCGCTTACAAGTCTTGCCATGCGGTCGCTTTCCGAGTTGATGACAGTCAGAAAGTCCACGGCAATCTGTCTTTCTTCCAATGCTCCATCAAGCAAAGTTTCCGTGTAGCTTTTTATTGTTGTTATTGGAGTTTTAAGTTCATGTGAAACATTGGCAACAAATTCTTTTTGAAGCTTGTCAATCTTGTATTGTTCAGTTATATTCTTAAATACAATAATTACGCCTCCAATTTCATTTTTATTGTTCATGAAAGGAGCGTAATCAATGTTATATGTTTCTCCGTTTTGTTCTAAAATATCGGTGCCATGGTAGTTGTTTTTCTTCAAATTATTCAGCATCATTTTGTCCTTGACTCTGACAATGGCAGAATCGTAGTCTTCATCTTCTTTCTTCAAAGAAAGAAGTCTTTCTGCTACTGGGTTTGCGTGAACTATGCTTCCTGCTGCATCAACTGTAAGAACCCCGTCAGCCATGTACTTGAATGTAGTTTCCATCTTGCTTTTTTCCTGCTGAAGTTTAGACATCGTCCCTTTAAGCTCATCAATGAGAAAGTTGAATGTGTTTCCAAGCTGTCCGATTTCATCGTCTGACTTTACATCTACCTTGTGGTCAAAGTCACCCTTTGACATTTGTTCAGCCTTGGCAGTAAGGTCCTTGATTGGGCCTGTTATGCTGGATGACAAAATAAGACCAAGGAATATGGTGATGGCAAGCGCTATTAAGGTAGCCTTGGACATTATGTCCCTGGACTCATTCACGGTGTCGTAAATGTATTCTATGTTGTTAACAAAATAGATGAATCCTTTGATGCTTCCATCAGCGTAAACAGGATATGACATGTGATAGTAAGACGGGTCTTTTTCTCCGTCAAACTCATCGGGAGGAGCAATGTGTGCAGGGTTTCCATCCATTGACTTTGCAAGTATGTAGTTGTTTATTTTATTTGTGTTCAATGCACTTTGCCCTATGACTTCTTCAACACTGCCTGCTATTATTGTTTTCTTCTCATCATTCAATATTACATACAAGTCTTCATTGTATCCAACCTGAAGGCTGTTTATGCTTTTTTGAATTTCCTCTGTTTTATCTTCCCACATGTTCGATTTCAAAGGGTCAGATGACGCTATGATGAACCTTATGCGGGAGTCCATGTTCTTGGAGTTCATCTCCAGCTGTATTTCCTCCAGCTGATCAACAATGTAAATTCCAACTATGGACATGGAAAGAAAAACCAGCAAAAAATAAATTAATACAAATCTCCACTTAATACTTTTAAACATAATTGCACCTAAGGCCGGAGTCACCGGCCTGTCTCCCTATTTGCTCTTGAAGTAATATCCTGTTCCTCTTTTTGTGATTATATACTTGTCTTCTTCAGTTTCAATTTTTTCTCTGAGTCTTCTTACGGTAACATCCACGGTTCTTAAGTCACCGAATTCATATCCCCAGACTTCCTTCAAAAGATGTTCCCTGTTGAAAACCCTGTCTGAATTTTGAAACAAATATTTTAAGAGATCAAATTCTCTGTTTGTAAGATCAATAATTTGGTTGTCCTTGCTGACTTCGTACGTATTCATATCAATTGTAAGGTTTCCTACATTGATTATTTTGGACTTCATTTCTTCATTGACATTTGAAAGTTTAACACGTCTTAAGTTTGCTCTCACCCTTGCAACAAGTTCCTTGTTGCTGAATGGTTTTGTGATGTAGTCATCAGCTCCCAGCTCAAGTCCGGTTATCTTGTCATTTTCTTCTTCTTTTGCTGTAAGCATTATGACAGGCATAACATATTCCATCCTGATTTCCTTGAGAACCTCAAATCCGTTTTTCTTGGGAAGCATTATGTCAAGTATTACAAGCTCCGGATTCAATTTATGAACCACTTTGAGAGCATCTTCGCCGTCATATGCTGTCTGTACTTCAAACCCTTCTTTTTGCAAGTTGTACTTAATTATTTCGGCTATGGGTCTTTCATCATCCACTACTAATATTTTAGGCATAAATTCCTCCATGTGACAATTATCATTAAACAACAGAAAAAATAGATTGTTGATGCTAAAATGGACAGCATTCTTTCATTGTACTAATGCTTATCCAGTGTACCTATGTTTATCCATTGTTCAAATATTATACCATGTTTTTCAAAAATGAACACCATCTTTATTTATAAGCATAAATTAATTTAGGTGGTGAATATAATGAAAAATCATATAGATTACAATAAACTCTGTCCAATTATACAAGGGCAGCTAAATTCAAGCAATAACAACATTTTACCGGTTATAATAAGTTATAAGAGCGACAAAAAAATTAAAGAAGGAAAAATTTCTTCATTATCAAATAAATTAAACTACAATCTTCCCATAGTAAACGGATGCGCCTGCGACATGTGCATTCAATCAATCATTGAAATAACAGAAGACCCGGACGTGGAATTCATAAGCTATGATTCAAAGGTATTCGCAGTAATGGATGTTGCAAGAAGCGTGGTGGGAGCGGATTTGATTACAAACACAAAGTATACAGGCAAAAACATCACAGTTGCCATAATTGATACGGGAATTTCACCCCATGCGGACCTTGTTTACCCCACAAACCGCATAGTAGGATTCAAGGATTTTGTAAACAAGGAAACAAGAGCATACGATGACAACGGACACGGCACTCATTGTGCAGGAATACTTGCCGGAAACGGCTATTCGTCAAAGGGTAAGTACAAAGGAATTGCTCCGGAAGCAAATATTCTTTCAGTGAAAGTTCTTGATGAAAGCGGAAACGGAAACACATCAGACATTTTATCAACTGTCCAGTGGATAATCGAAAATAGGGAGGTTTATAAAACAAGAATAATCAATTTTTCCCTGGGAGCCATTGCTCAGTACAGGGAAAGGAGAGACCCATTGGTTAAAGCAGCAAACAGGGCTATAGACAACAACTTCATAGTTGTTGCAGCAGTAGGAAACAGCGGACCCATGAGAAACACCATACTGTCTCCTGCAACCAGCAGGTATGTAATTTCCGTAGGAGCACTTGATGACGGGCGCACAGTTGAAACAAATGATGATTCAATTGCGGAATTTTCAAGCAGGGGCCCAACTCTTGACAGGGTAAGGAAGCCTGATCTCATAGCTCCCGGAGTAAACATCATGTCTCTTTCCAACAAAAACCTGACCAGTTATACTACATTGAGCGGAACAAGCATGTCCGCCCCAATGGTTTCAGGAGCTGCAGCACTTTTACTGAACGAAAACCCAAATTACACTCATTATGATATTAAGCGAAAGCTGTTGAATGCATGCACGAAAATAAAAGCCTCCTCCATTGAACAAGGCGCAGGAATACTTGATATAAGCAGAATTTTTTTATAAAAAAGATACAGTTCATTTCTATCAATAAATCTTAAATATAAAAATTGTACGGGCGGATCTTGTATCCGCCCGCATGTGAATAATAAAAGGTGCTTAAACAATTACCATCATCATTATTTATATCAGGCTTGCCAATTATATCGCTAATCAGATCGTGACCTTTTAATTTCTTATTTAAATTTAATTTACTCATTACATAACACTTCCTTTGCTAACAATTCATATGATTTAGCAACTTCACTGTTTGGATGATATGCAAATATGCTTAGTCCTTGTGATGGTGCTTCAGCAATTTTTGTTGACACCGTAATAGTATTTTTGAACACTTTAATATATTCCCCATAAGTATCATTAATTGCTTCAAAAACTTCTTTACTCAAGTTTGTCCGCTTATCGTACATTGTTAATAGTATGCCTTCAATTTCTAGATCCGGATTGATTTGTGCCTTAACTCCTTTAACAGTTTCTAAAAGTTGTTCCATTCCACGCATTGATAAATATTGAGCTTGCACTGGTATAATTACACTGTCTGAAGCTACTAAAGCATTTATAGTAAGATTTCCTAATGATGGCAGACAGTCAATTATTATGTAATCAAACATTGGCTTAAATTCCTTGACAATATTCTTAAGTATATTTTCTCGGTTTATAGTATTTAGCATTTTTACTTCAATACTAGATAAACCTATATCTGCAGGCAATAAATATACACCTTCTGCATTTATAAGATACTTGCTTTTTTCAATACTATAATTATAGTCCTTAATTCTATTTTCAATTAAATTTGTAATAGTATTATACAGTTCATCAGGCTCAAATCCTAATGACATTGTCAAATTGGCTTGCCCATCCAAATCAATGAGCAACACCTTCTTGTTAAGTTTTGACAGACTTATTCCTAAACTAATTGCTGTTGTAGTTTTACCAACTCCACCTTTTTGATTTGCTATTGCTATTACTTTACACATATACCCTCCTTATTTTTGGAAACAAAAAAATAATTGCATTAAATGCAACTATTTTTCTTATTTTTCAACATTCTTTTATTTTGTCTTACTGTATACGGCACTCAATAACAAGCATCATTGGACCAATTTTGTAAACCATACAGAAACAGCCTTTATTATATACGGTCAAACCCTCGTTTTTTACATCAGAATAGCATCTTTAAAATAATGTACGTTAAGACGAGTGCAGTTTTGGGCGCACTCATCGGTTAACAGCGGTCGGCATTGCCGACCGCTAAGAAATTTGAACCTGCAACAACTTTTCTTTAGGTGGCTGAACATTTAACAGGGTACACCTTTAGGTTAGCTGTAATTACTGTAAAATAGAAGATACAAGCTTTTCAAGGTATTTGTCACGGATATTTTACTTCACAATAATTAGGTTTTGTGTAATACGGCAGTTTACAAAAACAATTGGTCCTGGTACGGTGCTCCATTAAGAATGATATTTATGTCATTTTCAGCCTTTTTCTTATAATTCTCCCCTATTGCTTCAAAAAGCTGAAGTTCTTTATCAAATATCAAACGTCTAGGATCCTTACCTTTTATTCTGTGTTTTAACTCATAGCTTAATGCCATATTAAAAACTTGGTCATTAAATATCCAATAAGATAATTCAAAAAAATCCTTTGTTATCTTATGCATACTCACTTCTCCTCGTTCTGTATAACAATAATGATACCCATTTTCATCAGAGTAGCAATACGCCCCTTCTTTGTTTTGTGGCGTTCCAGTAGAAAAGCTAATATCAAGTGGTTTATAGATACCATCTGATACGGCTAAAGGCTTAAGCCTTCCATACGTTGCATTCAACTTTTTATCAAGCTCAATTGTGGTATACAGATTGTCTAAATCCATATTATAACCCCCATATTATTTTATAATAACATTTTCTTTTTTATCAATTCAACAATCTCGTCCCCTTGTCACTACGGGACTTTATAAAGAAAGACTGCTACGGATAATGAAAAGCCATCCTTTTTATTATCTTATTAGCCTTTGATTTTTCTGACTTTCTATGATTTTAAAACCATTAATAATAGTAAATTTGCCCCTGAGAAAACATATCCAAATACTCTCCATATTCTCTAACATCTTTAATCTTCTCTTCAAAATTCTCAGGTTTTTTTGAAATTGCAATATCTCGGAATATATTACTAAATAATTGTCCCTTTGAGTATGACGCCCATATAAAAATCAATCCTAGACAGAAATTGAGAGTCAATATTACTATTTTCATTGTAGTCATTCATTTACCTCCAGTCTATTAATTATCGTTTATGGGGTTTTGGTTTTCTCTTATCAGGGTCAAATATATCCGATTCAAGTACTTTTAACGTTGTTTGTTTTTATGTGATGCTATTTCTTCGAACAGTGCAGCCATTTGTGACTATATTGTGGTTTCTGCTGAAATTATTACCACAACTTCACTGCAAGATTTAATTTTTGCAGCCAACAGCCTACGGTCTAAACCGTTGGCGTCTGTTGTCGAAAAATTTATTCTGATTAATATATTATAAATATAACATAAGTAATTCACTACATAAAAGTAATTATAGGAACATTTTTATATCATTAAGACATTTTTATTATTAAAACTACTATCATTTTAAAGAATTATAATATGGTTCAAATAAATCATTGATTGAATTTAATTCTTCATAAACTGTTTTGATTTTATCTTCAGTTAATTCTATTTCGCTATTACTCAGTTTAATGGATTCAATAAGTAAGTTTTGAGAATTTTGAATTATTTTTGCTGCTGCATTACTAATATCTCTTCCTTCATCATATGTTTTATCCACATTTAATAAACCTTTTTTGTAACATTCACTCATGTTTCTTGACAATGAAATTAAATTTTCCATCAATATTCCCATATTATATTGAATATTGCTATAATCCTTGATGTTAGGTGTTTCAATGAAATTTTCTAATAATTCTATTAATTCTTTATTGCCGTTTTGAAAGCTAGAAATATCATTTTCGTAATCTCTATATATTCTTTTGTTTTGGTCTTCTATAATACTCCAAGCGATTAAAAATATTGTAATTATTAAAAATACTGCAATTAACCTTTTTTTGTTCATTCAGAAAGCCCACCTTTTAATCAATTATAATATTTTACAGTAATATAAAAACTAATACACACTTATTTTTAATTAGAAGTATTTTGTAAGATATTACTTGTATTTCGTTATAGTCCAATGTTAATGTCATGAGCATAGCAAGACATTGGTCTACAAGCCAGTGTCCGTCTTCTATCCCTATGTCATTATAATCTTATTATTTTGAAAAATTTATTTCTCCTATTCTGAAGCTAGTACCATTCTGTTGAAATAACTTATTCTTGTCACCATCTATTTCTACTCTCCAAGTAGTTGTGTATTCATCCGAATTATCAACTTCATACTTTTTTATTAATTTTTCAATATTTTCATCAAACATCCAAATTTCATTCTTGCCTTCAGACGGATCTATCTGGTTTACCAATATTCCTATATTATTTTTATCTTTTACAACTCCAGAATAATAATATCCATAAGGTAACTTTACCTTATCTTTATGTGATAAGCTATAACCGTCACCATCTTTAGCATATATGTATACTTGATCTTTAGGATTATACCCTTGCCCTTTTTCCAAATTAAATACTACATTTCCGTTTGGCAGCTCTATAAAGTCAATATTATAAGGGTAAACACTCTTAACTTCATTACTTCTAAGTACAACACCCTTATTATCAATCATTTCGACAATAACATCAATGCCACCCTTTTTTTCCATAAGTCTTTTAACATTTTCATCACTTGCTTTTATAATTACAATATTTCCATTTTATAAGATTCAAAAAAAATGTATGAGCCTTCATACTTTTTCAAGTCAAAATTATTTTTGTCTATTTCATGCATTGTTCTAATATTAGTAGTGTTTTCCATGTAGAGTCTACGCCTCTCATGCTCTGAATTACATTCAGCATATATCTTATCACCTACCTCAAAAAAGTTGCTAATTTCGTATTTAATCCTTACAGCCTGCTCTATCTCCATATCTGTATTAAATCTTATAAGATAACTGCTTGGCATCTCATCACCATAAGGAATTTCTCCATATGCCCCCATATACATTTTCTTATCTTTATTAGAATAGTATAGTGCCGTTACTTCAGCGTATTCTTTCGGAATTTCTTTTAACAAATCTATCCTGTTATTTTTAATGTTTACTCTGTATATAAAGTTTCTTCTATCTGTAGAAAGGTATGAGGCTTCAGTATAATACCGCATATTATATACCTTATCGTTTTCATCAAGCTGCACAGAATCTATGGCATCAAAATAAGGTATTTCTTCCACTAGATCAACCTCATTTAAAGTATTTATATGTATTATATCTTTATCACCATTCAAATTTACTACGATTAATGATATCAATAACACTATGGTTAAACTAATAAATAACTTTTTTACCATGTCATTTGTCCTTTCAACTAATTTTCAGGAATTTGAAAGTTAGCATGTTATCAATTTTCATTTATGTATGATGCTCAATTTTGTCATTTTCGCAAACTAAAATGTTATTTCTTACTAGTCTTAATTTTTCTTATATGAAGAATTGTTAGAATCAGCAATACAGTATTTATTCCTGCTACTGCTGGTGAACAGTCAACGTTTTCATAAAACATCTGTCTTCCTGATAAATATAGCATAAAAAATTCACTGCATAAAAGTAAGTAAAGGAACATTTTTATATCATTAAAGGCATTTTTATTTTCTTCTTTATTCTTTCTTTCAATTTTTTTATTGCTTTCATTGTTCATCTCTCATTATCCTTTACTAATATTATTTTTATTTATGATATTAGTTCCGTCTCAAAGCACGATTAATATTTCAACCCAATTGATTCAATAAAATCTTTTTGCTGAGAACGACCATTTCCTTCTCTAAAAGGATGAAGTGCATTTATTTCGCTCATATAAAAAGAAAGACCATCATATATAGCATCGTTACCTGCATTAATAAGATAGTTTTCTTCTTTAAGTTTATTAAAGACATAATCCGCATAGCTCTCGATATTTTCATAATAGCAAAAAACACTGCCCTTAGATATGTTAACATTTCTAATTTGTCCGGCCCACTCATATATATCTTTGAAAATATTGTAGTGTATATCCTTTAAATGTTTGAAATCCAATTTTCCTTTTAGTGGTTCATTTTCAATTTCCATTATTCTTAATGAACTTATTTCTCTTTCAGCAATGCCTAAATCATGTTCATTTGTTATATTTAATTTATTTTTTAGAACAGAAGAATTGGGATAACAATACTTTAAATCGTTATCAAAGCTGTATGAATAATCAGTATTCATAGTCTACACTCTTTTCACAGTATGTTTTTCCACAAGTTTTTTTACAGTATCATTAATTGTGGTTTTTCCAGTTAAACAATCTCTCATTCTTATTTTATCGTTGTTGGTTAATGGCATTCCTTCAATTGATAGATTTGCATTAACATTTCGTATTATTTTTTCTATTCTTTTATCATCCATAATAATCCCTCCAACCATACATATTTTATCATATTTAGGCAATTTTATCTACAAAAACCTTAACTCTTTACTTATATTCTAAGGCTGAATTCTCCACTTGCTTAAAGCTTAATTTCTATTTAACTGCATTTGAAACAACATAATATCCTAATATATAAATTAAAAACAAATATATCAATAATACCGCAAAATAAATTGCAAATCTAATACGTTTTAATTTAAGATGACGAAAATATTTACTATTTAAAAACACATATGCTGTTACAGGCATAAAGATAATAATAATTATTATCGCTTTTAAGATATAATCACCGCCACCAAAAAACTGTGACCATTTTATTATAATTATTATAGTTAATATGAAATACAATACATATTTAAAATTTTTTTCATTATAGAACTCCAATTTATTCTAAAAATAAAATACTATACTACATCTCATGCAAAACTTGCAATTGCACTTATATTAAAAATTAATTTTCTCAAGTGTGTCACTATTTTTCTATTTAATTTTTATTAAATACTATCATATAAAGGCTGATTGTGCGTGGACATGTTGAAAACAATATATGTTTTTGTAAAAACTTAAGATTCGTGTGTTAATTAAAGAAGTTCAAAAATATGAAAGGATTAAAAATTAGATTGGACTAAAAAAAGAATGCTATGCATTCCCTAGACTATTGACAAACTTAATTTCTACATATTGTAGCGGAGGATCTTGTGTCCTCCCGTGGGATTAATACAAACAATAAATTGTTATCTGCGGGAGAGCACAAGGCTCTCCCCTACGTACTTAGATTTCAACATCACCACAATTACCAATATTATTAATTAAAATAACTTTGTCAGAAGCCTGAGGAATGCTATGCATTCCATTAGGTTTATGACAATATTATTCCTTTGCCCATGGACTGGGCCTTTACCAGCAGTGCTTCAGCCTTGCTGAACAACTCTTCAATTGTTTCTCCGTTGTATTCCACCAGGGCGCCGCATGTGCTCAAACTTGTGTTATTGATGTTAAGGTTGTAATTTTTTGTTTCCATTTTTACTTTTTCAACCATAAGCTTGGCTATGTCAATGTCCACGTTGTTCATAACAACTATGAATTTGTCATTTTCATATCTTCCTGCAACATCAATTTTTCTTACTACAGAGCTAAGTATCCTGGCAAAATCCTGAAGAACCTTATCTCCTGTGTTCATGCCGTAGCTTAAGTTGAACGTCTTGAAATCGTCAATGTCTATAATCAGCATGCAGAAGTTGGCTCCTTCTTCTTTATATGATGCAATACTATTGTTTATGCAGTCAATCATGAACTGAAAATTGTAAAGTCTTGTGAGCATATCTACATTGGCTCTTGATTTTATTTCATTTTCCAGATGTTGTATCTGCCTGTCCTTTTCCAGCACAATTCTTCTGATTTCCTTTTTTTCAGTTACATCCTGTGCGGCAATGTAAAATGTGTCATCCTTGTATCCGAAAACACTAAGCCTTAGATATCTTTCAAAGTTCGGAAAATACTGCTCAATTATTTTATGTTCATTTGTCATGGCAGCTTCGGATAATATTCTCGGCCAATCAAACAACGAATCTGAAAGCTTTGGAAAAAGTATTGCCATGTTTTGATTCACCAACGCTTCCGGCCTAAAACCTGTTATGCCCTCTACCTTATCGTTGCAGAAAATCGCGAATAAATCAATCTTTCCTGTTTCCCCTCGTACAATTTTGCACTTTATCAATGCGTCAGAAATATAATTGCTAAATTCAATCATACTTACACCCCCTAGTTATATTCTGTCAATTTTAATAGCACTGGTCAAACTCATCAAAATCCCCCTTTAATAGACTTGACACCACCTTCTTTACTGTGCTGTATTCAAATCCCTTGTTAATTAAATAGTTCGACAATTTAAGCGTTTTTTTGCGGGTATCCTCTTCCTTCATTGAAGCGAGCTTTTTTTTGGCTAGCAAAAATGCTCTTTCTATTTCCTCTTCTTCAGACACGCTGCTCAGTTTTTCATCTATTATTTCCTTATTTATTCCCTTGTTGTACAATGCTTCTTTTATTTTTCGCCTGCCGTCTTTTGATGTGTTTATTTTGCTGCTAATGAACATTTCACTGTATCTTTCATCATCGATGTATCTTTGTTCTCTTAGCTTTTTTATGACATTTTCAATGAAGATTACATCATAACCCTTATCCTGCATTTTCATCTTAAGCTCTTTTTCGCTTTTTGGAGCTCTTGAAAGCAAGTTGACTGCGTAGTTGTATGCATTCATTTCTTCCTCTGCAGTTAATATTTCACTTATGAAATCATCATCTAGTTCCATGTTCTTTGCAAGGGAATATTTTATCATAACATTCATGTCAACAGCAAAGGCATAGCTGTCATCAAGGTAAATGTTAAATCTGTCTTTATTCTTTTTTTGATATTCGATTTTCGTAATTTTTTTCATATTTCCCTCGCAATAATTTTATATATTTTATCATGTTTATCGAAATTTATCAACTTTTGTATTATTAACAAAAAAAAGGAGAAGATTTCTCTTCTCAGAATATTGACAAACCCTGACGCTGTCATCCAACGATAGTGAAGGATCTCATATTTGTTGAAAACATGAGATTCTTCGGCTTCGCCTCAGAATGACAACGACCAATTTTTTTGTTTTGTCATCAGGCTGAGAAGATTTCTCTTCTCCACTAAATACTGACAATTATGTTTATTGTACTAATTGCAGGGGCGGATTATTGTGAGACCACTGAAAAAGTCTATTTTGTCATCCTGAACGTTAGTGAAGGATCTCATCTTTTGTTGAAAATATGAGATTCTTCGAGCAAGCTCTCAGAATGACAGCGAATAAATGTATAGTTTTTCAGTGACTTCATTATTGTCCTCCCTTACAATTCAAAATTTATCTTATTTTAAGTTTTTTGCTCTTTCTCTTATTTGGATTTCTTCTTCATCCTTTGGCTCATCCATCACAAGTCCGTGAGGAACTTTCTTGCCGTCAGCATCAACAGAAATAAATGTTATAAACCCTTCAACAGGTTGGATTTTGTTAAGTTCCATGTCAAGTCTCGTGTACACAACTATACTTGTCTTTCCAACGTGAACAACCTTGCTTGTGAATTTTACTATTTCTCCTCGGTTGATTGGAGTTCTGAACACAAAGCCATGAATATTGAGGCATACAACTCTTTCAGGATCTCCAATTGTTGAAGCAGCTGCAATGAATGCAGACTCTACAAACCATTCTGCAGTGCGTCCTGCGAACAATGTGCCGTGATGATTCAAATCTTCTGATTTTACCAATCTTGAACAAATATACTCCTTCATTTTACCTCCTTATATTATGCTTCTTGTTGTCTCTTATGCCACATAACAAGCATTGGGCCTGCAAGACAAACTGTTGAATAGCAGCCGCTTATAACTCCAACTAGCATTGGTATTGCAAATGTCTTGATTGAATCAATGTTGTAGGCAAATGCCAGTATGCATACAATCAAAATGCTTATGCCTGTTGTTATGCTTGTGTTGATTGATCTTGAAAGCGACTGGTTGATGCTTGTGTCAACAAGCTCTTCGAATGTTTTCTTTTCAAAATATGGTTTGTTTTCTCTTATGCGGTCATAAATAACTATGGTGTCGTTGATTGAATAACCTATTATTGTCAGTGTTACTGCTATAAATGAGTCATTAATAGGCATTTTGAATATTACAAATATGAAGAACACCACCAGCACATCGTGAACAAGTGCTATTAATCCTATAACACCTGCAGAAAGCCCTGATATTTTTTTGAATCTGAAGCGTACATAGATTATTATAAACAATGATGTAAGCCCAAGAGCTATAAGACCGTTTGTGAGGAATCTCTTGCCTATGAACGGCTGTACCACATTTGATTCAGACAATTCAAGCTGAGCATCGGGAAATGCTTTTTTAAGCTCTGCATCAAACTTATCCTGGTCGTTGGCATCAAGACCGCTGTTGCCTGACAGGTTGAATACAATTTTCTTGCTGTGGGTAGCCAGGTCTTCTGTAAGCTGGACTTCCGTGTTTCTGTTTAATATTTCAGTTGCCTTGTCTGCTGCTACTTCAGCATCCATTTCACCTGTGTATGAATATTTTATTATTGCCCCTCCCTTGAACTGAATGGACAAATTAACTCCGTTTATAAACAGTGCAACTAGGCCAACTATCATTATGGCAGCGGATAAAGCAAAAAATATTTTTCTTTTCTCATAAAATTTAATCATTATTTTGCCTCCTTAACTTTAACCCCGTACAGGGATTTTTTTGCGAACGCATCGTTCATGCTCATTGATTTAGATATTATTTGTGATGCAGTCACTCCTGAAACAAAGTTAAGAATACATCCAACCATCAAGGTGTAGCCAAATGAAAGCATTGAACCTGTTCCGAATATCATCATTATTATGGCTGCAGCTATTGTTGTTATGTTACCGTCAAAAACCGCTGAAAATGCCTTCTTGTATCCTGTGTCTATGCAATATCCCAAAGACCTTCCGGCTCTTAGTTCTTCTCTTATTCTTTCAGCAATTATTACATTGGCATCAACTCCCATTCCTATGGACAGAATTATACCTGCGATACCTGTGAGAGTAAGAGTTACCTGAGGTATTGAAAGGGCAAGCATTTGTATTGATACCTGAAGAATAATAGCCAAACATGCAACAAAACCCAATATTCTGTAGTAGAAAATCATGAACAGACATACAAATGCAAATGCCAGCATTCCTGCCTTTATCATAACATCAAGAGCTCCAGAACCCAATGTAGGTGTTATGGTGCTGTGATTTTTTGATACCAGTGAGAAAGGAAGAGCACCTGAATTTATTTTGTCAGAAAGGTCCTTTGCTTCCTCAACGCTTCCTATGTCGCTTATTACAGAGTTTCCTCCGGATATTTTTTCTCTTACGTTAGGAGCAGAAATCAATGTTTCATCCATGTAAATGGATATTCTTTGACCTACAAGTCTTTCTGTAGCATCTGCAAACTGTTTTGCTCCCTCATTATTGAACACTAATGTTACAACAGGTTTGCCTGTTTTTTTGTCAAGCTGCACAACACTTTCCTTTACATCCTTGCCTTCCACCAGAATATTTCCATCCGGGTCTCTGAAAGTAAGTCTTGCTGTTTCACCAAGCTCAGCAATTGCTGCCTGAGGATTGAAATTTGTTTCACCTGATTTCCAAGGAAATCTTACAATTATTTGCCCATTGTTATTGTCTACAGTAATTTCTCTGTCCAGAATGTTCTGAGCATCCATTCTTGTTTCCATTATGATTTTTGCAGATTCAAGCTCGCTTGCTGTAGGCACCCTATTAAGGTCTGCCGGTTCAAACACCGCTTCTACTCCGCCTCTTATGTCAATTCCAAATCTTATATCCTTCATTCCCTTGATTTGAACCGATCCTGCATTTACACCAAAGACTGCAACCAATGATATGCATATTATCAGCAATATTACAAGGATGTACATGTTTTTATTTAATCTCATTGTTTCCTCCTGATTTGTTTTATTATGTTGTTATGATTTCACGCATCATCCTTTTTTTGCCGTCACTCTTGTTTGTGTAGAACACCACAAACACGCTGTAATTAAACAGCCTGAAGATTTCACTTATGACTGAAGAATGTTTGTGTTTATAAATACTTGCATTTAGGCTAACATTTACCAAAATATATGTCTTGAACAAGCTGAACATAAAATTGCTGTTTGCTTTGAAGATGTGAGAATTCTCGTTTTGAGCATACTCTTCCTCTAATATGCTGATACTTTCAGTTTCCGCATACATTTCTATGTTGTTTTGTCCGTCAGTTTCTAATTTTTGGTTGTTTTTAAACTGCAAAATAAAAATCGAGGCCATAATGACTAAAATCATTATGGCTGCAAGTTTTCTGTTGCTTTTCATTTAGTCATCCTTCCCCGATCATTTAATCATTTAATCTTTTAATTAATGTTGTATTATTTCTCGCTAGTCCATTTTAACATTAAATTTAGGGCTGCATATATCACTATTATTACAAAAAATATTGCGGCCATTCCCATTCCCATGAGTTCTAATGATTTTATAACATCTATGTCCATACAAACCTCCTACAACAACAGTGCCGGTACAAGACCTATTATTACGCCGCCGGCTATAACTGAAGCAATTTGTCCTGACACATTAGCTCCTACAGCATGCATCAAAAGGTGATTTTGAGAGTCTGCTTCAAGACCCATCTTCTGAATAACTCTTGATGACATTGGGAATGCAGATATTCCTGCAGCACCAACCATTGGATTTATTTTTTCCTTCAGGAACAAATTAAGGAACTTAGCAAACAATGCTCCTGCGATTGTATCAAACACAAATGCCAGCAATCCCAAAACCATTATTAACAATGTCTCCTTTGTAACAAAATATTCAGCCTTCATGCTTGCTGAAATTGTAAGTCCCAAAAGCAGTGTAATGAGGTTTACCAAATCTTTTTGAGCTGTTTCAGAAAGTGACCTGAGCACTCCACATTCTCTTATGAGGTTTCCGAACATCAAAAATCCTACCAGAGAAATGGAAGCCGGTGCTACAAGACCTGCAATCAATGTTACAACTATTGGGAACAAAAGTCTTGTCATTCTTGAAACACTTTTTGGATTGTACTTCATTCTTATTTTGCGGTCTTTTTCTGTAGTGCATATTTTTATTGCAAAGGGCTGTATTATTGGCACAAGCGCCATGTATGAGTATGCCGCCACTGCTATAGGCCCTATGTAGTTGCTCTTTAAAACCTGCGAAACCAAAATTGATGTAGGACCGTCAGCTGCTCCTATGATTCCTATGGCTGCTGCATCTGTGAGAGAAAATCCCAGAAGCGTTGCAACCGTAACTGTAGCAAAAATTCCGAACTGGGCTGCTGCGCCGAAAAGCAGAAGCCTTGGGTTTGACAAAAGGGGTCCGAAGTCAATCATGGCTCCAATTCCTATAAACAATAAGAGTGGCATCATTTCAGAAGCTTCTATTCCTACTTCAAAAAGCCAATCTATTATTCCCTGTACTTCACCAATTCCTTGTAAAGTCTGATTTAACACGCCTGAACTTGGTATGTTAACCAAAATTGCTCCAAATCCCATTGGCAGCAACAGGGCTGGTTCAAGTTCCTTTGCAATTGCCAAGTAAATTAGAGTGCCACCTATAATCCACATTAAAATTTGCTGCCAGGTAACCTGAGTAATACCGTTAGTTAAAAATTCCATTTCCCGCTCCTTTTTGTTTATTCTTGTGTATTCTATTATAAATAACTTCAATAAGCAATTATACATAATCCTTAAAATTATTCATTTATGGGACAAATCATTAATATTTATATATATTTAACAAAAAACATTCATTAAAATACTAGTAACTTTTATTTTCTCATTTTTTCTGCTATAGTTGTTTTATTCGCATTTTCATGCAAGAATCACTGTACTTCCTGCATCCATGAAGTATGCTCTTTATTTTCTATGGTAAAATCAATTCTGTAGCCATTGTCAGCCATCTTGAGGGTCAAGTCAATTTCCTGTCCTTCTTTTGTTGCCTTTACTGCAGTTTCCTTGTTTTTCAGGAGTTCCTGAACATCTTTACTTGTCAGTGAAATTCCGTTATCTTCAAGAACCTTGTCATTCTTCCATATGGAAAATTTGCAAGAAGGAAAATTTTTATATCCTGTGCAGAAGAAATTTTTTTTGCTTTCATATACTTCTCTGCCACAGCGTGGGCATATGCCTACAGCATTGCTTTTCTTTTTGCTGCCCGTACTTTCAAAGCTCACATTTTTTGCAGAACTTAATTTGCCTTCCTTTATTATTTCAGCTACATACTTTTTTATGTCAACTATGAAATCCTTTGAGGATGCTTTTTTTTGTGCGATTTTTCCAAGCTCACTTTCCCATTCCCCTGTGAGGTCCGGCTTTTTAAGCTTTTCATGCACAATTTCAATGAGCTGTATTCCATTTTGGGTAGGCACCAGATTTTTTTTATTTCTTTTAATATAACCAACAGAAATTAACTTTTCTATTATTCCGGCTCTTGTGGCAGGAGTACCCAGCCCTATGGATTTCATTTCTTCCCTAAGCTTCTCGTCTTCTATTTGCTTACCTGCTGTTTCCATAGCAGTCAGGAGAGTTGCTTCCGTATATGGTTTCGGAGGAGAGGTTTTTTTTGTTACCACCTTAACTTCCTTGGGCATAATCTTGTCGTTGAGATTCAGATTTGTGGTTATTTCCTTGTCTTCCGAATCTTCCTTCACCTTGCCTAGCATTATATCTTCAATTTCCTTCCAGCCGGGTATGACAACTTTTTTTCCTCTTGCTTTGAACTTATCGCTTTCAATTTTAAGTTCAATGTCTGTCTGATCAAATTCCTGCTTCCTGTCAAGTACAGCAATGAATCTGGCAACAATGAGCCTCAGTATGTTTTCTTCTCTTTCAGGAAGCTTAATATTTGAAACTGTCCTGATGTTAGGCGTAACAATTATGGCGTGATGGTCTGTAACCTTTGAGTCGTCAATTACTCTTTTGTCAGCATTGATCTTTTGCTTTAGCACCTTGTCCACGCAGTATTCAGAGCCTTTCCATCCTTGTTTAATGTTTTGAAGAATGTCGGTCAATTTTGATTTCATGTCCTTTGTCAGGTACCTGGAATCTGTTCTTGGATAGGTTGCCAGCTTGTATTTCTCGTAAAGGTTCTGGGCTGCATCAAGGGTCTGTTCAGCAGAATAACCATATCTTCTGTTTCCGTCCCTCTGCAGTTCTGTCAGGTCATACAATAAAGGCCTTTCAACCGTAGCCCTTTTCGTCTGCAGCTTTGTGACAGTTGCTTCCTTGTTCTGACACCTTGCTGCAATTTCCTCGGCCTTTTCCAATTCATCTATTCTTGTGCCATCCTTGTTAAACCAAGTGGCAGTAAACATTTCGCAGTCTGCAGCCACTTCATAAAATGGCTGAGAAACAAACTCGTCGATTTCCTTCTGTCTTGACACTATAAGTGACAATGTTGGTGTCTGAACCCTTCCTATGGTCAGCATCTGGTTGTACTTAACCGTAAAAAGCCTTGTGGCATTTATTCCCACAAGCCAGTCTGCCTCTGAACGTGCCTTTGCGGACTGGTAAAGGGCAAAATATTCCTTGTTGTCCTTCAGGTCCTTGAATCCTTCAAGAATTGCCTCGTCAGTCATGCTGCTTATCCAAAGTCTTCTGACAGGCTTATTACAGCCTGCGTTCACATAGACATAACCAAATATGAGCTGCCCTTCGCGGCCGGCGTCGGTTGCGCATATTATTTCGTCGATGCTGTCGTCAAGCATTAGCCTTTTTACTATTTCATATTGTTTTTCTGTGGAAGGATTGACCATGTATTTAAATTGCCTTGGGAAAATAGGCAGGTCATTTACATTCCAGCTTTTATATTTAGGATCATATTCTTCCGGGTATGAAAGCTGAATCAAATGTCCTACACACCATGTTATTTTGTAATCCTGGCTTTCTATATAGCCGTCTCTTGAACGGTTTATGTTCAAAACCCTTGCAATGTCTTTTGCCACTGACGGTTTTTCAGTAACTATCAATTTCATACAAATTCTTCCTTTTTTATTGCTTTGCCTGATTATTATAGCATAAAACCTGTTACATGTCCTTTCTTTTTTTGTTTTTAACATTATTGCTGCTCTTTCATATAATACAACATTAGTCTATGTAGGGAGGTATTCATTTGAAGGAAAAGCATTTTTTTGCAGGCAACAATACATCGCAAGGTTTTTTCAGTTACTTTGACTATATTTTAAAACCGGATGAAGCAAGACACATTTATATTTTAAAGGGAGGACCCGGTGTTGGGAAAAGCACTTTCATGAAGAAATTTGCTCATGAAATGCTTAAGAAAGGTTACTCGGCAGAATTTATTCATTGTTCCAGCGACAATGAAAGCCTTGATGGTGTTGTGATTCCCGAACTTAAAATTTCACTCATTGATGGCACAGCTCCTCACACTGTTGACCCATCCGTTCCCGGAGCAGTTGACGAAATAATTAATTTGGGTGTTTATCTGGACAAAAGTTCCCTTGAAAAGCACAAAGCACAAATTATGCAGCTCATAAAAAACAAATCAAATCTCTACAAAAGCGCCTACAGGTATCTTGGAGCTGCCGGAATCATATCAGAAGAAATAAATTCTATTTATGACCAGTACATGAACCAGGATAAATTCAACAATCTTGTAAACAAAGCAAAGGAAATGTTGTTCCCGGATGTTCCGCGAAGATTAAAAAAAGGCAAGGCGAGAAAGCTTTTTGCTGAAAGTTACACTTCCGCAGGATATGTAAGCTACACCCCTTCTCTTTCAAGCGGCAAAATAATCTGGGCAGTAGTTGGAGAAGACACAAATTACACATCATTGTTTTTAAAATCAATAGCAGAGGAAGCTTATGACAAAGGCCTGGATACAGAATGTTTCTTCAGACCACTTGACCCAACAAGGCTTCAGCATCTTTATATTCCTGAAAAAAATCTTTTTATCATGAGTGCAGAAACAAGCATGAGCGTACATTATGACGAAGTTTTCGACATGCACCTAATCATGGACACTGAAAGCATCAAGGCCCGCATTTCAGAAATTGAAAACAACCTCCACATGCATGACATGCTTATTAAAAATGCCCTGGAAAAATTGTCAGCCACCAAAAAGGCTCATGAACTTCTTGAAATTTTTTATGTTAACAGCATGGACTTCAAAGGAGCAGATGAATGCTTCAGCAGTGTAATTTCAAAACATACATAAAATTCAAGGAGGTTTATTTATGGTTCTAACTTCAATGCACTATCTGTATATGGTGATGGTTGTCATCATCCTGGTAATCATGCTCATGAAAAAGGATATTGTTATTCCTTGCATAATCGGCATTTTCGCAATGGGTTACCTTTATTCCGGCAGTATTGTTGTGGCTGTTCAGTCAATTTTCAACACTCTCATTTATGCGGGCAATGAATTTTGGGGTATTATTGTTATTATTTCCCTTGTGGTTGCAATGTCTAAAGCATTGCAGGAAGTTGGGGCTGACGTCTTGATAATGTCTCCTATAAAAAAGGTGATGGTAAATCAATCCATGGCATTTTGGGCAATAGGCATAACCATGATGATCATTTCATGGCTGGTTTGGCCTAGTCCTGCAGTACCTCTTGTAGGGGCTGTACTGCTTCCGGCAGCAATGAAAACAGGGCTTCCTGCTATATATGCAGCTGTGGCCATGAACCTGTTCGGGCACGGCATTGCACTTTCCAGTGACTTCTTCATTCAAGGAGCTCCATCCATTACTGCTGCAGGAGCAGGAGTAGAAGTTACGGAAATAATTTCCGCTTCTGTGCCTATATGGCTAACCATGTCTGTAGTGACCGTTGCAGTTGCATTTTTCATGATGAAAAGAGATTTGAAGAAAAATCCTCAGCTTTATGTTCATCACGAAATGGAAGCTTCTGAAGTTAAGGTTCCGGGAAAGACAGCAAAAGCAATTGCCATATTCACACCTCTGGCATTCATACTTGACATTGCAGCAATGTTAAAACTAAAACTTGCAGGAGGAGATGCCACAGCTCTTGTAGGTGGAACAGCAATCATAATAATGCTGGTAACGGTGCTCACAAGCTTTAACCCAAAGGATGGATTTGAAATTACGGTTGATTATATCAAGAAAGGATTCTCTTTTGGAATAACAGTATTTGCTCCGGTTATATTCATAGGAGGATTTTTCTTCCTCGGAAACCAAGGAGGAGCTACGGCAGTTTTCGGCGAAGGGGCTCCGGGCATATTGAATGAAATCAGCATATTCCTTTCGGAAAATGTTCAGATGACAAAGTTCTCTACAATTTTAACCCAGTCTGCAGTATCCGTAATCACAGGACTTGACGGTTCCGGATTCTCAGGTCTTCCCATTGTTGGAACACTGGCATACACATTTTCAAATGTAATAGATATTAATATGGCAGGGCTTGCTGCTCTAGGTCAGGTAATCACTGTGTGGTTTGACGGCGGAACAGTAATTCCTTGGGCTGTTATTCCTGTTGCTGCTATATGTAATGTAAATCCTCAGGACCTTGCAAGAAAGAATCTCATACCTGTTCTGTGCGGTATAGCTGCAGCAATAGCAATATCAATGATAATACTATAAACAATGAAGAATTAATAATTAAGAATGAAAAATGAATGAAGGGAATTTTGCCTCAGCAAAATTCCCTCCTTTAATTCTTAATTCTTCACTCTTCATTCTTAATTAATTAATTAATGTTTCATTACTTTTTTCAGATATTGTCCTGTGTAGGATTTTTTCACCTTTGCCACTTCTTCCGGAGTTCCCTGGGCAACTATTGTTCCGCCGCCGTCTCCTCCTTCGGGACCTAAATCAATAACAAAGTCTGCTGTCTTGATAACATCCAGGTTATGTTCTATGACAACAACCGAATTTCCTGCCTCAACAAGCTTGTTTAAAACTTCAACCAGCATGTGAATATCAGCTATGTGAAGCCCTGTAGTAGGCTCATCCAAAACATACACTGTCTTTCCTGTTCCTTTTTTGCTCAGCTCATATGCTAATTTAACACGCTGTGCTTCTCCCCCGGACAATTCCGTTGAAGGCTGGCCAAGCTTCACATATCCCAATCCCACATCATTGAGTGTCTTAATCTTGTTGTATATCTTAGGAATATTTTCAAAGAATTCCAATGATTCCTCTATGGTCATGTCAAGAACTTCTGCAATATTTTTCCCCTTGTACTTAACTTCAAGAGTTTCTCTGTTGTATCTCTTGCCCTTGCACACATCACATGGAACATACACGTCGGGAAGAAAATGCATTTCGATTTTCAATATGCCATCGCCGCGGCAAGCTTCACATCTGCCGCCCTTAACATTGAAGCTGAACCTTCCCTTTTGATAGCCTCTTTCCTTTGCTTCAAGAGTCATTGAAAAGATATCTCTGATATAATCAAATACTCCTGTATATGTGGCAGGGTTTGACCTTGGAGTTCTTCCAATAGGGGACTGGTCAATGGTAATTATTTTATCGATATTTTCAATGCCCAGCATCTCGTCGAACTTACCTGGTTTATTGCTGTTTTTGAACAACTTCTGGTGCAATCCCTTTGACAGTATTTCGTTTATCAATGAACTTTTTCCTGAACCCGATACACCTGTTACAGCACACAAGACGCCCAATGGAATTTTGACATCAAGATTTTTCAGATTGTTTTCTCTGGCACCTTTTATTTCAATAAACCTTTCAGGCACTCTTCTTACTTCAGGTATTTCTATCTTTATCCTTCCGCTTAAATATTGACCTGTTATGGAGTTCTGGTTGTTTTTTATGTCTTCAAATGTTCCCTGTGCTACAACCTCGCCTCCATGGACACCTGCACCGGGGCCAATGTCCAATATATAATCGGCACTTTCCATGGTTTCTTCGTCATGTTCAACAACTATAAGGGTGTTTCCCAAGTCAGTAAGGTTTCTCAAAGTCTTAATGAGCATGCTGTTGTCTCTTTGGTGAAGACCAATGCTGGGTTCATCCAGCACATAAAGCACTCCCACAAGACTTGAACCGATTTGTGTTGCCAGTCTTATACGCTGGGATTCTCCTCCGGACAATGTTCCGGCATTTCTTTCCAAAGTGAGATATGTGAGCCCCACATCTGATAAAAACTGAAGTCTTGAATTGATTTCTTTGATTATCTCGCTGCCGATTATCTTGTTAATAGGGCTTAGCTCAAGCTCATTAAAAAACTTCAGACTTTTCAAGACTGAAAACTGAGTTACCTCATAAATATTCTTGTTTCCTACCTTTACTGCAAGGCTGACAGGATTTAATCTGGCTCCGTGACATACAGGGCACAAACTTTCATACATGTAATCTTCAATCCACTCTCTCATTTCAGGAGACCTTGTTTCCATGTACCTTCTTTGAAGGTTTGTCACAACCCCTTCAAATTCTCTCTTATATGTTTTATTCTCGCTTTGATACTTGCTGTAAAAATCTACTGTAATTTCTCTTCCATTTGTTCCATACAAAATTTCATCTATGAATTCTTTTGGAGCTTCTGAAAGTGGTTTTGAAACGTCAAATTTGTGGTAATCAGCTATTGCCCTGAATATCTGGTAATAATAACCATCTTCATCTGCTCCGTAAGGAGCAATTGCTCTTTCGCCGATTGTTTTTGAATAATCAGGAATTACCAAATCAGGATCAATTTCTTTTTTTACTCCCAGACCGTTGCATTCAGGGCATGCACCAATGGGGTTGTTAAAGGAAAACATCCTTGGGGATATTTCTCCGAAGCCTATTCCGCAGTCTGTACATGCAAATTTAGTGCTCATGAGAAGCTCTTCCTGCCCCATGACATCAATGAGAACCATTCCGTTAGACATCTCCAGAGCTGTTTCTACTGAATCCACAAGTCTTTTTTGTATTCCTTCCTTTACAATTAATCTGTCTATAACAACTTCAATGCTGTGCTTTTTGTTTTTATCCAGATTAATTTCTTCTTCTAATTCCATGAGCTCCCCGTCAACTCTCACTCTGACGTATCCATCTTTTTTAATGTTTTCAAGAAGCTTTTTGTGGGTGCCTTTTGCCCCCCTTACCATTGGAGCCAAAATTTGTATTTTTGTTCTTTCTTCATATTCCAGAACCTTGTCTGTTATCTGGTCCACTGTCTGAGTTGTAATTGGTCTTCCGCAGTTAGGACAGTGAGGAGTTCCGACTCTCGCATACAACAGTCTGTAATAGTCATAAATTTCTGTTACGGTTCCCACAGTTGAACGGGGATTCTTGCTTGTTGTCTTCTGATCTATGGATATGGCAGGAGACAACCCTTCGATTGATTCCACATCCGGTTTATCCATTTGTCCCAGGAACATGCGGGCATATGAAGACAAACTTTCAACGTAGCGTCTCTGTCCCTCTGCATAAATTGTATCAAATGCAAGAGATGTTTTTCCGGAGCCGCTCACTCCGGTGAAAACAATCAATTTATCTCTTGGAAGCTCAACTGAAATATTCTTCAGGTTATTTTCCTTCGCTCCCTTAATTATAATTTTGTCCATTGTTTATCCTTTCACTCAACAACCAGTGCGATGTTGTTCTGAATTTTTATATCTTTTATCTGATCTCTTAAGTGAGCTGCTTTTTCAAATTCCAGGTTTTCAGCAGCTTTGCGCATTTCTTTTTCAAGCTCGATGATGTATGAATTGACATCCTTAACATCATCCTTGGTCTTGTAATGTTTTTCTTCCTCTGCTGCCTTTGTTGCCTCAATTATGTCTCTCACACCCTTGATTATGGACTGTGGAGTGATGTTGTGCTGTTTGTTGTACTCATCCTGAATTTTTCTTCTTCTGTTTGTTTCATTTATTGCTCTATCCATGGAACCTGTCATTTTGTCAGCATACATTATTACTCTGCCATCCACGTTGCGGGCTGCTCTTCCCACAGTCTGAATGAGAGATGTTTCCGAGCGCAGGAATCCTTCCTTGTCGGCATCAAGAATGGCAACAAGGGAAACTTCAGGCAAGTCAAGACCTTCTCTCAAAAGGTTTATTCCCACAAGCACGTCAAATTCTCCCACTCTCAGGTCTCTGATTATTTCCATTCTTTCAAGTGTATCAATGTCCGAATGAAGATACCTTACCCTTATGCCTGTATTCTTGAAATAAGCTGTAAGGTCTTCAGCCATTTTCTTAGTAAGGGTTGTAACAAGAACCCTTTGATTTTTTGATGTTGATTTTTTTATTTCATTGAGCAAATCGTCAATCTGATTAGCAACGGGACGAACATAAATTGGAGGATCAAGAAGCCCTGTAGGGCGGATGATCTGCTCAGCAACATTCTGAGAATGTTCCGTTTCATATGGTCCCGGGGTTGCGCTTACAAACACAACCTGGTTAATTATTTTTTCAAATTCATCAAATTTCAGCGGCCTGTTGTCAAGAGCCGAAGGAAGTCTGAAGCCGTAATCCACAAGCGTGGTTTTTCTGGCTCTGTCTCCGTTGTACATTCCCCTTACCTGAGGAACTGAAACGTGTGACTCATCTATTATCATCAAGAAATCCTTTGGAAAATAGTCCAGAAGCGTGAATGGTCTCATGCCTGGCTGGAGGTTGTTTATATGCCTGGAATAGTTTTCTATTCCGTTGCAGTATCCCATTTCCTGAAGCATTTCCACGTCATAGTTCGTTCTTTGCTCAAGTCTTTGCATCTCCAGAAGTTTGTTTTCACTTTCAAAAGTTTTAAGTCTTTCTGCAAGCTCCTCTTTTATGCTTACAACTGCTCTTTGAACATTTTCTTCCGTTGTGGCATAGTGAGTTGCAGGAAAAATTGAAATATGGTTTCTCCTGCCTATGAGTTCTCCTGTGACTGTGTTTATTTCTGTTATTCTGTCGATCTCATCGCCGAAAAATTCAACCCTGATTGCATTTTCAGAAGATGATGCAGGGAATATTTCAACTGTGTCTCCTCTGACGCGAAACGTCCCTCGTGTAAAGCTTATGTCATTTCTTTTGTATTGAATTTCCACAAGCTTCTTTATAGTTTCTTCTCTTCCCTTTTCCATTCCCGGTCTAAGAGACAAAACAAGATTTTCATAGTCAATAGGGCTCCCCAAGCCATATATGCATGAAACGCTGGCTACAATTATTACATCTTTTCTTTCAAAAAGAGAAGCAGTTGCCGAGTGTCTCAGTTTATCTATTTCATCGTTGATGGATGCATCCTTTTCAATAAAAGTGTCGCTGCTGGGCACGTAAGCCTCAGGCTGATAGTAGTCGTAGTAGCTTACAAAGTACTCAACTGCATTGTCCGGAAAAAACTCTTTAAATTCCGAGCACAGCTGTGCTGCCAGCGTCTTGTTGTGGGCAAGAATCAGCGTAGGTTTTTGAACCTTTTCGATGATGTTTGCCATGGTGAAGGTTTTTCCTGAACCTGTTACACCAAGAAGGGTCTGATACTTTAAATTTTTCTCTAAACCTTCCGTAATTTTAAGAATAGCCTCCGGCTGGTCGCCTGTTGGCCTGAATTCTGATTTTATTTTAAATTCTCCCATAACGCACCTCTATACATAAACGTATGTTCGCTTCATTATATTACTTTTAGTATACATAGTCAACTAAAAACTGCCTTATCATAATCCATTTTTTGGCATTGAAAAGGCAGTTGCATGTATTGTTTAATTTTCCAGCGTCATGACGCTGCATTTTATATCATTGTCTGTAAATTCAAGTATACCGTAGCTTCCATTTCCCTTTCTTGGGAAAATTGTGCTTCCCGGGTTAAAAAACAATGTTTTGTCCATATATTCAGTCAGCTGGTCGTGGGTGTGCCCAAACAATACAACGTCAGCATTGTTTTCTTCAGCAAATTTCTTTAAGGCATCAAGATTGTATTTGACATTGTGGATGTGTCCATGTGTAATGAGAACATTTCTCCCCATTATTTCCTTGAAGATAATTCCTTTCTCTATAACATTGTAATCACAGTTTCCAGGAACCTGGTATACCGTGTTTATATTAAGTTTGTCCGCAAACTTCTGTGCATCATTGTACTTGTCACCGCAGTGGATTAAAATATCATAATCTCCATGTGTCTTGATTTCATTTATGTGGCTTTCAAACACTGCTCCGTGACTATCGCTAATTACCAGAACCTTCACTTGCTTCCTCCAGCTTTTCCTTTAAATTCATGAGTGCATTTGCTCTATGACTTACTTGGTTTTTTTCTTCTTCTGTCATTTCAGAAAATGATTTATTCCATCCATCCACTATGAACAATGGATCATATCCAAAGCCGTTAGTTCCTCTTTCCTCAAATGCAATCTTGCCCTTGCATTCTCCTTCTGCCATCAGTCGACTTCCATCTTCCAAAACAACTGCCATCACTGTTTTAAATGTGGCAGTTCTTTTTTCCATTGGAACACCTTCAAGATTTTTAAGCAGAAGTTTGTTGTTGTCCTTGTAGGATACAGGCTCTCCTGCATATCTTGCAGAATAAACTCCGGGGTCTCCGTTTAATGCATCCACAAAAAGTCCCGTGTCGTCGGCAATCACTATCCCCTTCACAAGTTTGTGAAGTTCTTCTGCTTTCTTGAATGCATTTCCTTCAAGAGTGTCCTTATCTTCTTCAACATCAAAATCCAAATATCCAAGATCGTCTTTTGACACCACATCAAAAATTGTGTTTTTGAGAATGTCTTTTATTTCATTTATTTTATGCTTATTTCCGCTGGATAAAATTATTTTTCTTCTCATTTTCCTATTTCCCCGCTGATTTCTTCTCCCAGAGCTTCTCTTTGTATATTATAAAGCTTCTGGCAGCCTGATGTGGCCAAAGAAACAAGGTCCATAAACTCGCCCTGAGAAAATGTTGCTTCCTCTCCTGAGCCCTGAACTTCAACAAATTCGCCTTTGTTTGTCATAACTATGTTCATGTCCACATCTGCTGCTGAATCCTCTTCATAGCACAAATCAAGTATTTTTTCTCCTCCGCTCAGTCCAACGCTAACTGCTGAAACAAATGCCTTTATGGGCATCTTTTCAATCATTTTTTTATCTATTAGGCCCTTGAATGCATCTGCCATGGCAACAAATGCACCGGTAATTGATGCAGTCCTTGTGCCCCCATCAGCCTGAATTACATCACAGTCTATCCAAATTGTTCTTTCACCTATAACGCCCAGGTCAACAACGGATCTCAGGCTTCTGCCTATGAGTCTTTGGATTTCCTGAGACCTTCCGTCTATTTTCAATTTATTTATGTCCCTTGACTTCCTAGTAATTGTAGAGCCAGGTAGCATTGAATATTCTGCCGAAACCCATCCCTTGCCTGTTCCCTTCAAAAATGGAGGAACCCTTTCCTCAACCATTGCAGTACAAATTACTTTTGTGTTTCCTACCTCTATTAAAACTGAACCGTCGGGATGCATCAAATAATTTCTTGTTATTTTTACATTTCTCAGTTCATCGTTTTGTCTGTTGTCAATTCTGTTCATAATTACTCCTTTTTTCAATTCTGGAATTATTATACCCTAATTATACATCTTTAACAATAATAAACAACTAAGTTTTTGACATACATTATTTAAAAGAAAAGTCAACCGAACCTTGTTATGTTGACTAATACCATTCATTCGAGTAAAATATAAGTATTACCGTCAAGATTGCAATATGTCTAAGGGGGAAACGTATGGTTATGGAAGATAAGAACAGCAATATTCAAGTTATTGACAGAACTCTTGATATAATCGAACTTCTGTCAACACAACAAAAAGGAATAGGCGTCACAGAAATATCAAAAAAAACAAATCTGCACAAAACTACCGTACATAGAATCCTATCGTCATTATACGCGAGAAATTATGTTGAAAAAAACAAAAATGGCGAGTATAAATTGGGATTGAAATTAATAGAAATAGTGGGCTGCCATATTAATGAACTGGAACTTCAAACTGAGGCTCGCCCATACCTGTTAGAATTATCTTCAAAATACAATCTTACATCACATCTGGGAGTACTTGACGGCGAAAATGTTGTTTACATTGAAAAACTTGAGACATATACACATATGAGGTTGTATACGCAAATAGGTTACCGCGCCCCGGCTTATTGCTCATCTCTTGGAAAATGTTTGCTTTCTTCTCTGTCTGAAACAGAGCTTGAAGATATTATGGCAGACTGCACATTTGTACGATATACTGAAAATACCATCTGTGATTTAAAGGAATTGAAAAAGCACCTTAGAAATATAAGAATACAGAAATGGGCTATGGATAATCAGGAACAGATTATGGGTCAACGATGCATTGCTGCACCAATTTACGATTACAGAGGCGAAGTAATTGCTGCTGTCAGCGGAAGCGGAAACTTAGAACAGCTGCCCGATGAAAAAATAAATGACGTGGCTGATTACATTGTCAATATTGCCATAGAAATATCAAGACGTCTGGGATATAAGCAATAAAACAAAAAACGGCTGGCACCAATATTGGTGTCAGCCTGATTATTATTTTGAAAATCCTGTAAATGACAGCATCAGCCCTCCGCATGTATTAATGCCGTCTTGTTCATATCCGTATTCGCCAAATGTAAATTCAGCAATGAATGGAACATCGCCTGCAGCATCCTTGATTTCTTTAACGACCTCATCAATTCTGCTGTCAATTCCTGCCCTTCTTCCTCCGCAATGAACCAGGTGATAAGCACCAGGATTTGCACCAAGTTTTTCTTTCAATTCATTTAATGTCTTGCCTGTTGATGATATTAATTCATCAACAGAACCTTCCATGTAAATTATTGCTGTGTTAACGGCTATGTTGTTTCCTAAATTCATGGTATTATCTTCATTTCCGTTCATAGGATGTCTGATTGCCACCAGGTCACCAAGGCGGTCCTTAACTCCAAGAGGGGCACATATAGTTGCTCCAAGAAGATTCATGCCTAGGAGGTCCTTAGTGTTTTTACCGCTCCACTCTGCATATTTTTCAAGTGCCGGTACACCATCTATTTCTGCAAGAACTCTGTTTCCTACTACCTTTGTAATAACACCTGATTTATTAGTCTCATTGTAAGCGCCTGTAAATTTATTGGCAAATTTCTTATCTGTATAGAAAAATGCTACAGCAACACCGTCTGCAAATGAACCTTTATCTGTGAACAGTTTCCATTCTCCTGATATGGTATTGTCAGCAGCGCTTCCTCCAAAGAACGGCACTCTGCCTACAACCTTTGTGATGCCCTTCAGATAAAATTCCTCTTCTCCCGGAGGAGCTACCATGTAAAAATAATTCGGCGAATCTGTCCTGCCTGCATTTTCAAGGGCTTTTTTTGCAACTTCTTCACCTGTTGTAATAGCATCAATTCCCTTAGGCATTCCTGCAACACCTACAGTCATATCATCTTCCATGGCCATGATGCCAACAAAAGCATCTCCTGTAATAAATCCTTCAGGTGTTATAACTCCTGTAAATGATGTGTTTCCTATTACAGGAACTCCGTTCATTGCTTCTTTAACGCCTTTAATAAGTTCATCCTGGTCATACGCAACACTGCTGTACATGAAAGCCACTTTCGGATTACTTAATCCTTCAGCTGCTTTCATTCCTGCTGTTTTTCCTGCCTCAAAGGCATTAGTGGATGTACATGAACCAACGTTTGCTTTAAACATAATATTTCCTCCTTATATTTTTAATCAATAATATTTTATTAACCCCCGGCCAGCAGTGGTATAACTGTTAATATGTCCCCCTCTTCAAGAACACAGCTTGGATCACGCCTTTCATTGTTTACAAAAATATTGTATTTTATATTTGTGTCCTTAATTGGAGATGAATCAAGAAGCTCCCTGACAGTCTTTCCCATAGCTTCTGTTATCCAGTACCCTTCATTGTCTTTTTCCGGCATCTTGGCGGATAAAACACCGAAAAATTTCACCTTTACCATATTTTCACCCCACATCTAAGGCAGCATTGGAATATAATCCTCAAGTCCCAATTCCTCTAATGTTTTTGCAGTTGGTATTCCATTTTCATCCCAGCCTCTTAATTTATAATAATCATCAAGCATTTTTTCAAAGGCTGCAGGACTCTTTCCTGCTCTGCCTCCGATTACTGCAGCCCGCAGCATTTTAGGCGGCAGTGTATCATCCTTGCGGCTCATTCCGTCTCTTACGTTTATGAGTCTTTGAAGTGCAATGCCTCTTTCTGAAGTCTTGAGAAGATCCCTGTTTGTGTAATCAAGGCCTGTTGAAACTTTAAGTTCTTTTCCTATTTCAGTTACTGTTAGGCCACCGTTATTAACCATGAATTTGCACATTGTCAGATTGTTGAAAAGCATGCTTGTATTTTGATAAACATATGCACAGTAGCCTGCACTGTCTTCGTCAAATCTTTCAGGAGGAGAATCCATGTCGCAGTCAGGATAGAAAAGTCCCAGTGCACTGGCTTGAGGATTTCCACGTTCGTGACAGGCTCCACGTGGGCTTGTTGCATAATTTACTGCAAGACCATACACGGCCCTTGGGTCATGGGCGGGTAAATCCAGATTCTTTACTTCAACTGCAATTCCAGCAGATTCTTGTCCTATTATTTCAACTGCTCCCCTTATTCCTTTCCTGAATAAACTTCCTACTCCCTCTAAGCGTGATATTTTGTCCTCAAGGTACAAAAGTGTTTCTTCATCATTCCATCTTGGAACCATGCCTATTTCTTCTGCACTTAAGAAACCTGCTTCATAACATTCTATTACGAAACCGATATATGAACCTAAGGATACGGTATCAATACCGCTTCTGTTTGCTCTGTCATTTGCAACAGCAATTGCTTCAAGATCATCAAGCAAAAGAGAAGCTCCAAGCATTCCAAGAGTTTCATACTCCGGACCATTTCCGTCCAATATGCTTCCATCCTTTAATTTCAAATTTATATGTCTGTGGCAGCCAACAGGACAATTTTGACAAGGCAGCGGCTTTACATTCAATAGTTCAGTATATCTTGGAGTGCCTATCATTTTAGCGCCATGGTGCCATACATCACCTCTCCAGTATTTAATAGGAACATCTCCCAGTTCCTCCAGGGGAACCATAACATCGGGAGTTCCTCCGCCTCCTTTTGCAGTTTCATGAAGCCTTATGAAAAGTTCCTTGGCCAGTACCTGAGAACCTTCCAAATCAGCTACAGGAACCTGTTTTGTTCCCCACACGGCTATGGCCTTTAAGTTCTTAGAACCCATTATTGCCCCTGCGCCGCCTCTTCCTGCAAATGAATGTCCGTCACAGCTTATGCAGGCAATAGGGTTTAAATTTTCTCCTGATGGTCCTATGTTTATGGCATTTATTCTTTTATCTCCTAATTCTTCCTTTATAATCTTTGAGGTTTCTATTGTGTCTTTTCCCCATATTGAAGAAGCATCCCTAAATTCAACTTTGTCATCATTGATGAAAATATATACAGGATTTTCTGATTTTCCTTCCACAACCAGCACATCATAGCCTGCCTTCTTCAACTGAGGAGCCCATGCCCCTGTTCCGGCAGAATCAAGAAATGAACCGGTAAGCGGACCTTTAGTAACTACAGTCCATTTGGCATTTCCTGGGAAATTAACAGATTGCATAAAACCCAGGGAAAATATTATCTTGTTTTCAGGAGACAGCGGATCAATCTTAGGTTTTACCTCATCCAGCAGTATCTTAGCACCAAGTGCAGCACCACCTAAAAGCAGTTTTAAATATTTTTCATCTAAAGTTTCTGTGCTGTAAGTATGGTCCGTTAAATTAATTCTTAAAATCGTTTTCCAGTAACCGTACATAGTCGTGAAACCTCCTTTGGCTATATATTTTTAAATAATTATACTGTAAATTTTTCTAAAATACAAATGCCTGGTTCCACATAGCGGACCGTCCATTCCGCATCATGGTACAAAAAAGTTGCTCCGCAACTCCGCTAGGAGGACCTATGTCCCCCTTCGGCGTAAAACGCATACGCGTTTTTACTGAGCACCCCCCTTGACGGCAAGGGCGTCCCGCCCTTTGCAATCCTCGTTTTTATATTATAGGAAAGAGAACTTTCCTATAATATAAAAAATGAGGCACATATGTGCCTCATTTTGTTGACAACCACCGGTGCTGTCATCCTGAACGATAGTGAAAGTTGCCCTAACCCTATTTTTCAGGTGTTTTTCTGAAAAATAGCGGTAGGTCATTCGCGATGAGCACCAAATTTATGTGAGCGTTAGCGAATTAATAAATTTGTGTGCGAAACTGCGGGATCTCATCTTTGTTCAAAACATGAGATTCTTCGAGCAAGCTCTCAGAATGACAACGTCCAAATATACCTTTGTCATAAAACTGAGGAACTTAGATGTGCCTCAGTTTGTTACTATTTATATCGTTGTTTCATCAAGTGACTTCAAATTATAAAGATTAATTATGTTTATCAGCTTGACTGAATACTGTGAATCTGTTGCATATCCGCATCTTCTAAGAGCCCATGCTCCCTGTGTGCTGTCAAACATAACATCCCTGAATGGCTGGTACCTGCTTTTTGTGAGAAGAAGTTCGTTGTGGTCTGCCCAGCTTTCGCTTACGTTGTTGTAAGCTCTGAACTCGGCATCAATTCTGAATGAAACTCCGTTATATTCTTCCCAAGTGTTTGATGTTACCGAACCTGCAGTTCCTGTTCCCTTAACACCGAATAAATTGTTAGATAATTGTCCGTCGTACTTATCAACAGGAACGCTTTGTCCCCAGCCTGTCTCCAGTATTGCCTGTGCTGTCTGAAGCGCAGCCGACATTCCTGTAACTTCCTTTGCATCTGTTGCCAATCTCGAAGCAAAATCCATGAATTTTTCCTTTTCAACTATGGGTTTTGCTGCATACAATTGTTTTGTATAAACACTGAAGTTTACTTCTTCGGTCTTTATGGTGCTGCCTTGATATTTTGCTTCTGCTTTTATGCTGTAGTTTCCTTCTATACCTGTTTCAGGAGTGTATGAATATTCAGCAAGGTAGCTTCCTTCGCCGATTATTTTTGTTTCTCCTGTAGCTTTGTTCGTGAGAATGTACTTGATACTGTCAAGTGTAACATTGCTCTTAACCTTGAGAGTTACCGGTGCGGATACAACTTGTCCCGGTCCCACACCCTGCAGCAGTACCTGTGGTGTTCCCTTGACATTTACAGTAATCTTATTGCTTGTGTAAATATTACCGTTTGTGTCCTTAACCCTTGCATAAAGCTGTTTGCTGCCGGCCATGTCTGGACCGGGAAACCAGTTGTTGCTGATAACTGTTTCTTTTCCTGTGTTCAGATCAACTGCAACATATTCAGCTGTAGAAACGTTGAAATTTTTTGAAACAAAAAGACTTACGGACTTGTCAATTGTTTGTCCTTCCGTCACTCCCCCAAGACTGAGCTTTCTGGCAACATCAACCTTTACATTTACTTTCTTGCTGGAATATTCATTGCCGGCTGTGTCAAATGCAATGACCCTCAGCGCCATGTTTCCGTTGTCTTCCATAACAGGGATCATTGTAAATCCTCCCAGCGGATCAAGTCCTGAAGATATATAGTAAGCATTTGTGTCAGGATTAATTATTTCATATTTTACATAAGCAGCTGAAAAATTAAGTTCAGCAGCAAGAGGCACTCTGTCTTCTGTAACCAGCTCCCCTTCACTAAGGCCTGTAAGCTTAATATCCGGATTTATGTCTACAGTCACTGGAATTGCATGGCCTGCCAGGAAGTTTCCTTTTGCATCGTAAAAGGCAGCAACCAGAACTTTTTCACCATTGTCTTCCATTGCAGGCATCCATTTGTACGATGCAGCAATGTCAGTTCCTCTTGCCACTACAAACCCCCTTGCAGTGTTTCTGTCAAGAAGCAGGTACTTGATTTCTGCAGCACCCTTTGGTGCCTGAGTAGGCATAACAGTTTCAAGATATGTTGTTCCTTCAATAGTTTGTCCTGATTCTACAGAAGAAATTTCAACGTCAAAAAACGGAACCACTTCTGATTCTACGCTTGAGTCCACATATACTGTTCTTTTATTGTTGTCCCATTCAATTCCAACACCAAGTGCGTTGCTTATAAAACGGATGGGTACAAACGTGCGGTCTTCTTTTATTAAAGGAACCACATCAAGCATGCTGTATGATGTGCCGTCTTCATTTGTGTATTCAACGAGATGGCTGTCTATACGAAGCTCAATTTCATTACCGTCCTTGGAAATATGTACTATTCTGTTATCATTATCCCAAGACACTTCAGCATTGAGATTTTCTGCAACCACACGGATTGGAACAAGCGTACGATCATCTTTTATGAACGGTTCAGGATCGGCTGTCACCTTGTCACCGTCTATAACCAGCTGTATAGGTGTGTCTGCATAAACCTTTGGAACAAAATTAATGGCTACTGTCGCTGTAACTAACAGCGAAGCAAATATGTACTTGTACAAATTTTTTTTCTTCATAACATTACCCCTTCATTTTACTTAAATAAATTATACCATGAAAACATTAACTGAAACATAATAAATAGGTGTGAATTTCTTCCATAACAATATTATTAATCCATTTCATAATAAAATATAAAAGTATTTTTCAAAAATTGATTTAAATCAAAGTCATTATCATAAAAACAGATTAAAATGAAACTATAGATAAGACAGATAAAATAATTTAAATATATAAGGAGGAACTATGAACAAATTTAACAGCACACAAAAAATCGGAACCATTGCGACTGAATTTCCTAAATCAAAAGAGTTGTTTAAAGAATACAGAATTGACTTTTGCTGCGGAGGTGAAAGACCTCTTCATGAAGCATTGCAAGAACAAAACATCAACGAAGATGAGCTTATAAACAAACTTAACAGCCTGTACGAAGACTACTCGGCTGAAAATGACCTTAGTGACAAAGCATGGCAGGAAGCACCATTAAGCCAGCTTACAGACCATATTGTCAACACACACCATGCATACCTGTGGTCGGAACTGCCAAGAATCAGCAAACTTGCAACAACAATACTGAGAGTTCACGGCGAACACCATCCGGAGCTTTCCAAGGTGCACAAATTGTTCCACACCATAAAAATGGAACTTGAGCTTCACCTTGCAAAGGAAGAAGCTGTTCAATACCCTGCCATTAAGAAGTTTGAAGAAACAAACAGTGCAGCTGACCTCAAGGAAGCTGTGAGAATTATACGTGAGCTTCAGGATGAGCACACAGAAGCAGGCAACATTCTTAAGGAACTTAGAGACATCACTGATGACTTCACAGCTCCGGAAGACGGATGCGAAACATACGAATTGACGTACAAAAAGCTTCATGAGTTGGAATCAGACGTGTTCCAGCACATTCATCTTGAAAGCAACATCCTGTTCCCAAGACTCTTTGAACTTGAAGAAAAATTGTAAAATAAATACCCTGGTTTCCAGGGTATAGAACTATATACACCTAATTTTCTAAAAATCGTAGGGGTGTATCTTGTTTCCGTCTGTTTAATTAATTCAATAATTTCGTTTTCTGCGGGAGGACACGAGGTCCTCCCCTACGCGTATGAATTTCAAATTTATGATAATCTCTAAATCACTTTATCATCAAACTAAATACCCTGGTTTCCAGGGTATTATTTTTTATCTCATTTGTTTTAAAACTTCCATGTCCTTAACGATTATCTTTCTTTGACCCTTCAGCCTTATGATGTCATTGTCCTGGAAAACTGAAAGCTTTCGGCTCAGGGTTTCCTGAGAAGTTCCAATAAGCGCAGCAAGATCCTTCTTGCTCACAGGTAAAGTTATTTCAAATTCATTGTCCTTGTCTTCAATTGCATTTTTTTCGATTTCAAGCAACAGGTAGTTTGCAATCCTCTGCTCCACATCACGAAGTCCTATTTGCTCAATAAGCTCTTCACTTTCTTCAATCCTCTTTGTGTAGGACTGAAGAAATTTAATTGCTATTTCAGGCTTTTTCAATAAAAGCGCCTTGATTGTCACGCCATTAATTATGCATATTTCAGTGTTTTCAATGGCCTCTGCGTTGTTGCTCAACGTTGTGTTTGAAAACAATGAAAGTTCTCCCATGAAATCACCGGGCTCAAGTATTCTCAAAATCTGTTCCTTGCCGATGGCAGAGATTTTATAGATTTTTACAATTCCCTTGTTTACTACAAACAGGTTCTCAAAAGAATCACCGGGAGTGAATATTATCTCACCCTTTTTAAACTTCTTGTGAACAGAAGCATTCATAATGCTTTCTTTTTCTTCCAAAGTCAAGTCATGAAATATGGGCACATTGTCAATACACAATTTTTCATGACAGGAACAACACGTGCATTTCTCCACCTGGTACCTCCCTTAAATTTTTTCTTTGTAGTTCATTAGCCTTACTGCATTTATGATTACAAGAAGAACACTTATTTCATGAATAAGCATACCTGAAGCCATAAATACATTTTTAGTGAGAACTCCTGCAAGAAGGGTGAACACAACAGCCACTGCAAAATAAATGTTTTGCTTCATGTTTCTCATGGTGGCTCTGCTCAGCCCAAATGTATATGTAAGCCTCGTCAGATTGTCTGACATGAGTACCACATCAGCTGTTTCCATTGCTGCATCCGTTCCCGTTGCTCCCATGGCAATTCCAAGATCAGCAACTGCCAGAGCCGGAGCATCATTTATTCCATCTCCTATCATAGCAACAGGTGAGGTTTTTTTCAACTCTTTTAATTTTGAAACCTTGTCCTCAGGCAGAAGCTCTGAAAAATAGTCATCCATTCCAAGTTTTGCAGCAACTGCCTTAGCAGTCCTCTCATTGTCTCCTGTAAGCATAACAACCTTTTTGACTCCTGCTTTTTTTAGTTTATCTGCAAGACCATATGCATCTTCACGGATTTTATCAGAAATTGATACTGCTCCGATAATTTTGCCGTCCTTTGCAGCCAGCACTGCTGTCTGTCCGTTGTTTTCTTCCTTTTGAAGATATTCTTCTATTTCTTGGGAAATAATTATGCCTTCTCCAGCCATGAGCTTTCTGGTGCCCACAAGAATATTTTTACCGTCTACAATTCCCTTGACTCCAAAGCCGGACAGAACTTCAAAATCTTCTGTACTAGCTATGGTTATATTCCTGTCTTTTGCTTCCTGAACAATTGCCTTTGCAAGGTGGTGTTCTGAAGGAACCTCAACAGGAGCAGCCATGCGAAGAATATCATCTTCTGTACCTTCAAATGCTTTAATTTTTGTCACAACCGGCTTCCCCACAGTAAGGGTTCCGGTCTTATCAAAGGCAACCGTCTCAACTTTTCCGGCTTTCTCCAGATACTCGCCGCCCTTTATGAGAATTCCTTTCCCTGCTCCATTTCCTATGCCTGCTACTATGGAAACAGGAGCAGATATTACCATTGCACCGGGACATGATATTACAAGAAGTGTTAGGGTAAGTTCAATATCCCTTGTTGCCATGAACACAAAAATGGATAAAACCATGATGCCCGGAGTGTAGTACTGGGCAAAGCGTTCAATGAACTTTTGAGTTGGAGCCTTTGAATCCTGTGCTTCTTCAACCATTTCCATTATGCGGGCAAATGTTGTGTCATCCCCTACCCGCAGGGCTTCCAGCTCAAGATATCCTGTTTCTATGACAGTTGTACTAAACACGCTGTCACCTGTTTTTTTTTCAGCAGGAATTGATTCTCCGGTTATGGCAGCCTGGTTTACGGAAGCCTTGCCTTTTATCACAATGCCGTCAACGGGAATTTTTTCTCCGGGTCTAACTATAACTCTTTCGCCGATGTGAACTTCATCAGGAGATACTCGTTCTTCTCTTCCATCCCTGAACACAGTTGCAGTGACAGGAGCAAGCTCAAGTAGAGATTTCAGCGATGACCTGGTTTTTTCAAGAGTTCGCGATTCCAGGTATGAGCCCAGCATGAACAAAAATGTTACAGCAGCGGCTTCCCAGTATTCTCCTATGAATATTGCTCCAACTACAGCCACTGTCACCAGCGCCTCAATGCCTAGCACCCTGTATTTAAGAGATACCACTGCATTTCTGGCTGTCTGGTACCCGGCTGTAATTGCTGCTGCAATCATTAACGCATCTTTAGCATAAGAATTTACGTCTATGTACTTTAAAATGAATGAAAAAATGATCAATGCTCCAGATATTATTAAAATATTTTTTTTATTTTTCATGTTATCTCCTATAAAAATAATGAGAGTAATAGATCCTAGGTTGATTACAAATACCTTTCGACGATGTCATTCTGAGGGTGTAGCCCGAAGAATCTCATGTTTTCAATAAAGATGAGATCCTTCACTCTCGTTCAGGATGACAGTGTCAGGGTTTGTCAATAGTCAGGGAGCTAACTGTTCCCATGATTATTTTACACTGAGAACTTCAAATCCCAGGTCTTGAATTATTTTCGAAAGTTTTTCCACATCAGTCTTTGTTTCATCAAAATTTATTTTTGCCTTGCTGGCATTGAACAAAATATTAACTTCATCAACTCCGTCAGTTTTTTTAAGCGCCCCTTCTATTTTTTTCGCACAGCTTGGACACACAAGCTCTTCCATTTGTATAGCAACTTTTTTCATATATTTTCCCTCCAATTGTTATATCTTGAATATACAGCATATTTTTTCAAAACACTTTGACTTAAATCAAATTTCAAAAAAAATAAAAACCATCTTAATTAAAAGATGGTTTTTGAAATAATTACATGGGCAGACAAATGATCTCACTTACTAATTAATATTGATATTTATCAGTGAATTTGATAGTAAAGTTCGTAGGGGAGGACCTCGTGTCCTCCCGAAGATAACATAAATGTTTAATTAACAAACGGGCGGATACAAGATCCGCCCCTACAATTTGTGTATAATAAATTTTTCATTAATCTGAATTATCTATATTTAATGATATTTTTTGTTATTTAACTTCAGACCACTGGGTTATTTCCCCCGTGTAAATCTTTGTTATATTTTCTGATGTAATGTCATTTATTAGATTTTCTTTATTTAATATTACTGCTATGCCGTCAATTGCTAGAGTATATTCATTAAGCTGAGATTTTTCCTCTTCCTTCAATGCCCTTGAGCTCATTCCTATTTCATATGAGCCGTCAATTGCAGCTTTTATACCCTGTGATGAACCGTTTGACTGCATTTCAAACACTACGTCCGGATTGAGTTCCTTGTATGCTTCCTGCAGTTTTTCCATAAGAGGAGATACTGATGTTGAACCGGCAACCTTTATAGTTCCGGATAATTTTTTTGCTTCATATTCTTTTGGGTTTTCAACTGATGAAATATAATGTTTTTCTTCAACTAATTTTTGTCCTTGAACCGATTCTGTATATGCTATAAAATCCTTCACCAGCTCACTTTCATTTCCTTTTGTAACAAGTAAAAATGGTCTTGCAACCTTGTACTGGCCGTTTTTAACATTTTCTATTGTAGGTTCCACGCCATCAACACTGGCTGCAGCAATTCTGTCACTTACTGAGCCTAAAGAAACATATCCTATTCCGTACAAATCTCCTTCAACAGCTGTTATAACCTTGTCGGTTCCGTCGAATTCAAGTGCTCCTGTAACAAGCTTGTCTATTTCAGTTTCCCCTTCTTTTACTTTTATTTTCATTAGTTCGTGGAATGCTCCTCTTGTTCCTGAAGCTGCATCTCTTGCTACTACAGTTATTGAGGATTCTGGATTAAAACCTGCAGCAGGCTTTGCTGCTTCAGTTCCATTATTTGAACATCCTACAAATGCAATTGTCATAATCAATAGTGATGATATTAAAGTTAATATTTTTTTAGATTTCATTTTATTCTCCTTTAAGTTTTATCTTGGACTCAGTATACGACCCCTAAGTAAAATAAAAAGCATGTAATTGTAAAATTCATGTAATTATTTACTTCTAAAATTTCAACGTTATTTTACATTTGTGATTTTGCTGGTGCACTTTCAATGTATGCTTTTTATAAAATCATCATATAGTTAATAAACTAATTATTCTCTACGACAATTAACTGCACAAAATATGTAAGGGGGAACAACAATGGGTATGTCTCAGGAGGAGTTTAAAACCGCACTACTAAAGGATTATGCACAAATGAAAAGACAGAGAGAAAAGGAATACATGGATTACATGTCAATAGCCAAGTACAGGAGAAATCAGAAAAATTACAAAAAAAAGCTTATAAATATTGCAACGCTTTCAGCAAAACGGTAGTAAAAATTAAGGGGCCATAAATGGCCCTTCCTTATTAAATGATATATTTGACTTCCTTGTTGCTGAAAAGATTTTCTATTTCTTCGGCAAAAAATCCCTTTATTTCATCCAGACTTTCCTTGGGATATACATACTTTCCATATCCGAACTGCCCATATTTAAACACGCGGTCTTCATCATTCATGGGCAGCTCATTATGGGGGAAAATTTGAGCAATTCTATTTTTGGCAGTTGTTGTATACCTGTGTGATATAACTTCAAAGGTTACAGGGAACTTAAGACCGTCCGGCAGCCTGCTCCTTAGTTCCAACAACAAATCATGATATTCTTCCTTCCAGCCCTCATATATAAAAACAGGAGCAATGAGAAATCCAACAGGATACCCTGCCATGGAAGCCTTTATGCCGGCTTCTATTCTTTTATCACGGGAAGCTGTAAAGTGTTCATATTTGTTGATAACAGAAGAAGTGTTTATGCTGAACCTCATTTCAGTATGGCCATTGTGTTCCAGATTGAGCAAAGAATCTATGTCATTGTATTTTGTTACAAACCTGAATTTTGAATTTTCACTTTTTCCGAAAAATATTATTGATTTTTCCAAAGCATGAGTGTAAGGTTCCACAGGCACAGGGTCAGAAGTGGCTGCCCCTTCAAATACAGTTGTGTCAGGCACTCTTTCATCAATATATTTTTGTGCCTGATTTAAGATATCATCCACATTAACATGGACTTTCACATATGGTTTATCCCCAAGCATGGTGTTTAAGTAACAATACTCGCATTGTCCCATGCATCCGGAAACCAATGGAAGCTGGTAGTGTGCGGATGGTTTACATGTCTGAAACTTCAGACTTTTCTTTGTGCCAACAACCAGGGTTCTTTTTCCTTCCCCATATTGCGAAGCAAGGTCAACGCCTGGTATATGCTGTTTGAGCTTATTGGATGTAAGACTTATTATTTCAACATCTTTATCCTTAAACTCCTCATAAATATTTCTTGCAGCTTCAAAATCTAAAGAATCTTTCTCAAAAATTATCCTTTTGGGTTTGAACATTTGTCATACAAAACAGTACGTTTTATTCAGACTATTTACAAACCCTGACGCTGTCATCCTGAACGATAGTGAAGTATCTCATCATTATTGAAAACATGAGATTCTTCGGGCTACGCCCTCAGAATGACAACGTCGAAGGTTACTTTGTCATCAACCTGTATTAAACGGTACGTTTTATTTCCTCTTTTCTTCCGATATTTTATTCCTTTATTTTGCTTCCTGATGGAAACTTTATTCATATGAATAGTCTCATATATCCAAAACAAACTCATGACAATTATTTGTAATCTTTTGGAGTTCCCCAGTACTCAAATTTGTCGTATTGTGGTGTTGTAGAATCAAAATGCACCCATATGGCAGCATCATCAAGTTCAGGATGTGCTTCAAAAAACTCCCTGTCTCCATATCTTATAGCTTCCAGTGCCAGAGGAAGCTCACGTCTGAAAATCATATTGCGTATTTCCGCAGCAATGGAACCAAACTGACCATTCACATATACATAAATATATAGGTATGTTCTTCCGTTATTATCCCTCCATTCCCCCAGTACTTCATCTCTCATTATCATGTTTATTTTATCATATGCATATTCCAGGCCTATTGTCAGAAACAATTCGGCAGTTATGTCAGAATGTGTTAAAGTATAACGTCTATTTATTATTGGTTCTTCAGTTGTTACTCCCTGTCTAAATTCCACATTGAGTTTTTCAGGATTTAAATTTTCCATAATATCCTCCAGTCCTGCAATTGATAAACTGCAACAAATTAGTTTTACATTACAATATGAAATTAAAAATAAAAAAACACTTTAAGATACTTCTTAAAATGCTTTTAAATAAGTTTACTTTTTCAGCCATCCGTTTTCATCAAGCCACTGAATGGATTCTCTGCATTCCTGATTTTCTACAGTGAAAGTGATATTTTCAGGAGAATTTTTTTTAAGTGCTTCCATTATTTTGTTCATGTCCATGCTGCCGTTTCCAAGAGACCAGTGGCAGTCATATGTTTTGTCGTTGTTGTGCAGGTGCACATGCCCAAGAAACGGACCCAAGACTTCAATCCATTCTAACAAATCAATATCTGACTTACAGTGTGCATGGCCTATGTCAAGACATGCAGACACTCTTTTGTCTTTGATGCCTTCAATTATTTTTGCAAGAGTGTATGGTTCATCCTCCAGCACATTTTCTATCATAATGTGAAAATCATCCGTCTTGCTGCTCATGAATTTTTGCCAGAACTCAACTGATTTTTCTTGAAACCAGCTTTTGAAATACAACACAGGAACATACCCTGAATGCACAACCATTCTTTTTATTCCGTAACTGCCTGCAAGGTGGAACGACTGCTCAAATCTTTTATTTGCAAGCTTAATTGCCAGCGGGTCCACTGCCGCAGGAAACAACTCATTGAAAGGAGCATGAAATATATGGCTGTGTGAAATTTTCATCTTTTTTCTTACACTTAAATCCAATTCTTTAAAATTTTCATCATCCATGTTGGATGCGGTACAAAATTCGTCTATTTCTATTCCAAGTTCATATTCTTCAGCAACATCGGCTGCATCTGATGCAACAGTTGCAACATAAAATTTGTCTGATTTCATATATTTCCTTCCTGCTCCCATCCATTTTCCCTGCTGACATAAAAATACAGTCTCCTTCGATAGCAATAATTATGCATGCGGAAACTGTATCAATTTTATCACATATATAAGTTTTTCACAAGAATTACAAAACTGTAATCAATCCCCAAGTTCAAAACAACCTATTCCTATGAGCCCCGGGCCTGTGTGAACACCAAGGGAGGCAGAAATCTGACCTTCCATGAACAAAGCTGCATTATCTATGAATGGTTTCATCTTTTCCTTTACCATGTCTGCTTCTTCCTTTGCAGATCCATGGCATATTGCGAGATAATAATTCTTCTTGTCCTTTATTATATCCTGAACGATTTCCATCAGCTTGTTTATGCTTTGCTTTCTTCCGCGTACCTTTGCAACAGTGTAATAAATACCGTCATTGTCACATGCAATAATAGGCTTAATCTGAAGCATGCTTCCGATAATTCCTTCAACACGGCCAAGCCTTCCTCCCTTTATGAGGTATTGGAGTGTTTGAATGCTGTAATAAATGTGAGAATCCTTAATTTTACCCTCAACTTTTTTTATTATTTCTTCAAATACGAGATTTTTTTCTGCCAATTGAGCTGCATAAACAGCTAAGAAACCTGAGCCAAGGGCAATGTTTTTTGTGTCAATTACTGCTGTCTTAATATTATGGAACTCACTGCAAACCTGTTTGATGGCATTATATGTACCGCTAAGCCCTGATGATATTACAGGAATAATCACATGAGTGTATCCGTCAGCAACTATTTTCTCAAGCGTTTCACGGATTTCTCCCAATGTTGGAAGGCTTGTGCTAGGAATTTCTTCTGTTAGTCTTTCATATACCTCTTCGGGAGTTATGTCGATTCTGTCCCTATAGGATTTATCCTTGTAATTAATGCCGAGTGAAAGTTGATAAATGTTGAATTTATCCAGCATATTCTGTGGAACATCTGATCCGGAATCTGTCAATACTGCTATTTTATTTTCGTTCATGTTTTCTCCTCACTAAGGCTTAGAATTATAATTTTTTATTTTTGTTTTTATTATTTTTTCAGTCAATAGCTTGTTTGATAAAGCTGTAGTAATTGAGGAAATTGCTAATCTGTCATATTCGATTTCTCTTTCTTCCAGAACATAGGTGTTTTTATCCACCGTTATCGGCTTAAATACCTTTCTTGTGGATTCTTCAAATGATTCAACAAAAGCATCATAGGCCCTTTCGTTGCCGTGCAGGGCAATCTGCAGCAGTATGCCGTCTTTTATTTCTGATATTGTCAATATTTGCTTAAGAAGGGTTATGACCATAACTTCTGCAATGTGCAGTTTGTCATATTTTTTCTTAACCGGTTTAGGAATCATACCCCACTTCACATAATTGTTCACCATGCTTTTTGTAAGGAGGTTCTCGTCATCAATCTGCATACTTGATAATTCATCATTCACAATTTGTAAAAGCTGGTCGCAATATACCGGAAATTTCGGCAGGTCATTCCATTTGATGAGTTTTATTTCACTCATTTGTTTGCTGTATTCATATAGTTCCAAGTTATCATCCATATTTTTTCCTTTATCGTTAACGATTATATGTAGTTATAACAACTACATATATCATAGCGTAGACATGCATGGTTGTCAAGCATTCTTATTTAAATTTGACATCATTTTCCTCATTTAAAAAAGTTTCTCCGCAACTCCGCTAGGGGACCTATGTCCACCTTCGGAGTTAAAAAAGGCTCTGATTAACTCAGAGCTGTGTAAGCTATTTACGATAAGAAGACTCAGTTTCTCTAATGTTCCATTTTTCCATCCACATCAAGCACCTTTTCAATTTCAACCTGCACATTATGCGTTATGTCATTGAAGCTTCCCAAGACATAGGAATGCATGTATGGAGGCATTGCCGGATTTTCCTTCTTGGGATTGACCCTTACTACATATTCTGCAACAGCATCCGGAAGATAGTTTTTATCTGTAAGAAGAAGGGGTGTATGCTTGCCAAGATGAGCCAACAAATTTGCTGAAACAATGTTGTACCATCTCTTCAGTTCTCCGAATGCAAATGCCCACCCATCATTTGTGTTGTGTTTCCATCCAAAAGTATCAACTTCACTGGCATATTCCGAAAATTTAACAGATATGGTATAAGGATTGCTTGCGCTGATTCTAATAACGTCTTTGTCTATTATTCCACTTATCTCTTCTTCCACCTTAGAGCCGACAGTTTTTTCACTTCCCAGAATATAGTAATTCTTATCCTTATTATCGTTTATGAAAATTCTGACAGGTTCCGGGACTATGTCTTGCTCTACCAATATTATTGGTGTACCTTTGTGTGCTGCATAAAATGAAGCTGTTATTCCTTCGCTGTAATCCTGACCTGATATTACTATGATGTCCTTTCTACCTTCTTCTGATGCTGACGGAATTATATTTAGTCTGAAATCTGCTGTTTCAACGCATGATTCATATACATCCTCGGTATCAGTTATTCTGTAGACAGTCAGTCCTGCCATTTTCAGAATATTTTCAACTGCGCGTGAAACAGGGCCTGCAATTAGCACCTGGGCAGGAACCTCATTGCCTGTGGGGCCCATTCTTTGTATTTCCTTTATTGATATTTCAGGCAGATAATTTCTTTCAGTAAACATTATGGGGGCATTAATGGGAAAATGAACAACACTGGAAGCACAAAGAGAATACTGCCACTTATCACCGGGAACAAGTATAACAGCATTAGGCTTCCAATTAATATTTCGACTTGGATATATCATTTTTGTCATTGCTATGTTGAAGCTGTACATGTCTTCATGATTTATCCTGGTGGTATTTACTGTGTTTTGTTCTTCTGTATCTGCTTGTCTAGGTTCAGGCATGAGCCTTACACACCCGGATTTCGGATTGAAAAATTGCTGCATGTTTTTTCTCCTTCCAATAGTAATTTATATAATATATTCGCTTGTTGTGTCTTCGTGAACATTTATATTCCATCAATCTGATGCAAGAAATTGAAAAATCTGCAGATAAGCAATAAAAAAGCCCTAAACATAATGTTCAGAGCTTTAAACTTTAAAGGATTATTCTGCACACACTTCTGCTTTAGCGCACTCAGAAACTCCCTTATCCATTGTTCTTGCACATTCAGCCACTGACTGTCCGCCTTTGTTCACTGCCATCTCTGACACCATGTTGACTGCATATGCCTGTTTTGTCGATCCAAGAACAATTATTGAAGCTACAAATATATATAATAATTTTTTCATTTTATTTCCTCCTTTTTTATTTTATTGTACATAACAAATGTGAAGAATTTATGTATATTTTTAATTTTTATGTTGAACTTAAATATAATGGGTATAAGAGTAATAAAACATAAAGGAGTATTCATATGAAAGCAATGGTAATAAATAAAACTGGCGGCCCGGATGTTTTTGAAATGATGGATATAAAAAAGCCGGAAGTAAAATCAGGCTATGTCCTGGTCAAAGTCTTGGCCAGCAGCTTGAATCCTCTGGAAACTAAAATAAGATCCGGCCTCACACCGGCAATTATACCACCATTTCCCGCAGTTCTGAATGCAGACTTTTCAGGAGTTGTGGAACAAGTGGGCGAAGGCGTCACAAACTTTAAAGAAGGAGATGAAGTTTTCGGTTATGTGGGAGGAGTCAAGGATGAATGGGGTTCCCTTGCAGAATATACATTGGTTGACAAGGACTTGATGAGCCTCAAGCCTAAGAATGTTGACTTCAAAACTGCTGCAATGTTTCCATTGGTAAGTTTGACTGCCTGGAAAGCAATTATTGATAAATCAAATATCAAGATACATGACAAAGTATTGATTCACGGAGCAGCCGGAGGAGTTGGGCATATGGCTGTCCAATTTGCAAATCTTTTAGGTGCAGAAGTATATGCAACTGTATCAGGAGACGAAAAAGGTGAAATTGCTAAAAAGTTCGGAGCAGCACACGTAATCAACTACAAGGAAACACCTGTTGAGCAATATGTAAATGAATATACAGGCGGAAGAGGTTTTGATTTTGTATTTGACACTATCGGAGGAAATAATCTTCTCAACAGCTTCAAGGCTGTAAAAATTGACGGAACAATTTGTACAACAAATACCAGAGTTACACTTGACTTATCGCTTATGCACAGCAAAGCTATAGGGCTTAAAGCATTATTCATTGTCCTGCCGATTTTAACCAACACAAACAGAACTGAAATAGGAACAACATTAAATGAAGTTAAAAAACTCATAGAAGCAGAAAAAATCAGCATATTGAAAGATAAAAACCAATTCGTGTTTTCTGAAATAACAAAGGCTCATGAGTATTACGAATCAGGCATAGCGACCGGCAAAATTTCTCTGGTAAGTGACTTATAATACACAAGTATTCATTTTAACATCAACATGACGAATTTCCTGCTCTTTGCAGAAGAAGACTTAATTAAAAACAGCACCCTCGGGTGCTGTCAGTTTGATGACAAAGTAAAATTTGGACGTTGTCATTCTGAGGCGCAGCCGAAAAATCTCATGTTTTCAACAAAGATGAGATCCTTCACTACCGTTCAGGATGACAACGTCGGAGTTTGTCAATAGTCTGAACAGCACCCAATTGAAGGTGCTGTTTTTTAGTTATTCTGTCTTTATTTCCTCTATTTTTCTTTTCAGTTCCTCTATTGTTTGCTGTGATAATTTAATTTTTCCAATTAACTCTGCCACAGCACTGTCAGGATTTTCTTTTTCACTTTCAAAAATAAATTTGCCTATTTCCATAAATAATTGGTTGATTTGTTTTTCTTCTGCTGATATTTCGGAGTTAAGTTTAGTTGTTTCTGCAAAATCTTTAGCCATATCAGTGGCAGAACCAGCCACATCACCTATTTTCTTGCCTATCTTGTCTAAAAACGCCATAAAATTTCTCCTTTCAATTATTATATATTTGTATATCAATAAACTTATACCAACAATATTATTTTTTAATCATTAAAAATCAACATAATTACTACTTTCTGGATAGCTATTCTGAAAATAATGCAGTTGAAAAGTACCTGTCGCCTGAATCAGGCAGAAGTACAACTATATTTTTTCCTTCATTTTCTGGTCTATTTGCAACTAAGGTAGCAGCCCAAAGAGCAGCACCGGATGATATTCCAACCATTACTCCTTCAGATCTGGCAATCTCTTTCCCTGAATTGAAAGCATCTTCATTTTCAACTGTTACAATTTCATCATAAATATTAGTATTAAGAGCGTTTGGAATAAATCCTGCTCCTATTCCTTGAATTTTGTGTGGACCGGCAGTTCCTTTTGATAGAATGGGTGATGCTTCAGGCTCAACCCCTATTATTTTTACATCAGGATTTTTTTCCTTCAGAAATTTTCCTACTCCTGATATGGTTCCTCCTGTTCCGATTCCTGCTACAAATATATCTACTTTTCCATCTGTGTCTTCCCAAATTTCAGGTCCCGTAGTGGTGTAATGAATGGCTGGATTAGCAGGATTGTCAAATTGCGCCGGTATAAATGAATTTGGTATTTCAGCTGCCAGTTCTTCTGCTTTTGCAATAGCACCCTTCATTCCTTTGGCACCTTCAGTCAATACAACTTCTGCACCGTAAGCTTTCAATAAATTTCTTCTTTCAACGCTCATTGTGTCAGGCATTGTTAGAATTGTTCTGTATCCTTTGGCAGTTGCAACGCTTGCGATTCCAATTCCTGTATTGCCGCTTGTAGGTTCAATTATTACTGAACCTTCTTTCAAGAGTCCTTTTTCCTCAGCATCAGCTATCATGGCAAATGCAATTCTGTCTTTAACACTGCCTGCAGGATTAAAATATTCAAGTTTTGCAATTATTTTTGCCTTTAAATTATTCTTTTTTTCATAATTGGTCAATTCCAAAAGTGGTGTTTTTCCAATTAAATCTGTTAAGCTTTTATTTATTTTTCCCATATTCTTTTCTCCTTTTATTTTATTTTGCTTTATGCTATTACATATATTTCTTATATGTTTTGTATGAATTAATTTTCCAAATTATACAATATAAATTACTCCATGTCAACAATATAATTTTGTTAAAACAAATAATTTTTATACCCTCTTTCAGATATATTTGACTTATGAATTTACCGGTAATATAATATTATATTAATCAAATAGAAATAAATGTTCAGATGAAAAAAGGAGACAGTTATGTATACAGATATAGCTTTAGATCATATTTCAGCTCCAAGAAATGCCGGTGAAATACAAGATGCAGATGGCATTGGTAATATAGGCAACCCTTCAGATGGAGATAGGTTAACAATTTATATAAAAGTTCATAAAGAAATTATTACTGATATAATGTTCAAAGCCTTTGGCTGTGGTGCTGCCATAGCTGCCGGAAGTATGATGACTGTAATGGCAAAAGGCAAGACATTGGACCAGGCTATGATGATAACAAATGAAGCTGTCTCAGAAGCGCTGGGAGGACTTCCCCCTCAAAAATTAAAATGTTCAAACATAGCAGCCGATGCCCTGCATAATGCAATTGATGATTATAAATCAAAGCTATAATCATACTTTCAAAATAATAATCTTAGGCATATTAATGCCGACAAACAAAAACAGAAGATTAACTTCTGTCAGATTGATTACAAAGTCATTAAATTAATTAATATTGGGAATTGTTGTGAACTTGAAATCTAAGTTCGTAGGGGAGAGCCTTGTGCTCTCCCGCAGATAACAACTTTTTTGAATTAATTGCCCCGGGCGGACAGTAGTCCGCCCCTACGGTTTGTCAATTTGTTTTATTTGTATATCATAATTTGTTCTTTTGAAAAGTTATACTGCTTTTCATCCGGTTGTGCTGTTGGCTTTCCAAAAGGCATCTGAGCTATGAACTTCCAAGTGTCCGGTATTTCCCACTCTTTTTTAACATCCTTGTCTATGAGTTCAGTGTAATGTTGAAGCGATGCACCATATCCTTCATTTTGTAAAGCAGTCCATATAACATATTGAAGCATCCCGTTTGACTGCTGGGACCATACAGGGAAATTATCCTTGTATGTGGCAAATTGCTCCTGAAGGGATTCTACCACTGCCTGATCTTCAAAGTACAGCACAGTTCCATATCCACTTTTAAAAGAATTTATTTTTTCTTCAGTTGGCTTGAATGATTGCTCAGGAACTATATTTCTCAATGCTTTCATTGTAATATTCCAAAACTTGTCATGTTGTTTGTCTAAAAGAAGTACCGCTCTTGCACTTTGAGAATTGAAAGCTGATGGCGTATATTTCATTCCATTCTCCACTATTTCCTTAATTCTATCGTCTGAAACCACAGTTTCTTTGCTTATTCCATAATATGAACGTCTGTCCATAACTGATGTTGAAAAATCTTTTGTCATTTTATCCTCCGAAATTTTTTATTTTTTTATTTTGTCCTTTTGATTCTTTTATATTTATGTTAAAAGTAATTTTACTTAAATAAATATCATGTCATTGATAGAGAGTCCAGGGTGCACAAGTTACTACTAATTAGTAATATTGTCAACACATATTTTCATATTTTTTATTTCATTTTAAATCCATGAAAAAACGACTATGATTTATTCATCCTTAGCCGTTTTTTTAACATGCAATTTTATTTTTCTAAAATTTTCAAAAGTCTCAAGTAATGATTTGCTTCACGAAGCGTATGGTCTCCCAATAACGGTATGATGATTGACTTAATCTTACATTCAATCAATCCCTGTGTTCCCTGTGCCTTGAAATTGCGTATTGCTTCTGTTGCTTTAAGACTTGCATCAGTAACCTGAGCTAAAGGAATTGTCCTGTCCATAGCAGCTTTTGAAGCTAAAGTCAATTCATCAAACTCACGCCCAAAATCATTTGCTGTATTGAACAATTCTTCTTCGGTAGGATCAAGAAGACCGCGAATGAATTTTGAATGTTCTGCCATTATTCTATTCCAGAACATTTCCTGTTGCGCAGCTTCCATTTCCATATTTATTACTTCTCTGTTTTGAAGTCTCTTAATCATTTGCAAGTAAAGATCAGCTTCACGCATGATGTGATCTACCATCAAAGGATATGTTGACGTAAACATTTTACATGAAAGAACATTTCTTAAAATATTTGCTTTAAACTGAATTAATTCTGTAACTAAGTCAATTGCCCATTGATTTATCATAAATACTCTTTCTTCGATCCTCGGGTTAAAAGGTGCTGAATCAGAGCCCATCAATCTTGCTTCTTCTTGAGTCAGTTCAGTAGGTATGCGCAATCCTGTATAGTATGAAGAGGCCATTTCAGCCTTAAGTGTATATGGTGTTATAACTTCACCTGACTTAAGTACACTTTGGCTTACAATACCATTAGAAAGTGAAACAACTTCTCCTAACAGCCTGTCAAATTCCATTCTGAATTCATCTGCTCTTTGCGTATAATTACTGTCCCTGGGCGTAAATCCAAGCTCAAGAAAAAACGAGTGTTCTTTCATTATTCGTGCAAAAAAAAGGTGTAGCTCCAGTGACTGGCGTACAAAATCCATGCTTGTAGGCATCGTTATCCTCCATAATATAATTATTTTATGTTACATTATATGCTCATATGGTATACCTGTCACAAAGGATGTAAAACTATACCTCGCAGACACGACGTCAGCCCTACATATTGAGCAGCAAATAAAAAAGAGGACAATGTCCCCTTGATTACTTCATTATATTAATCCCTTACATAGACATATCCGTCCATGATTCTTCTTGCCGTCCTCGTAACTCCGCCCTTAAGAACTTCTTCACCATTCATTTTCATGTCAACTTCTGTTGTTCCGCTTGAATGACCAAGCACTATTATGTCTTTGCTGTAATTTTTACTAAGACATGCTATTTCATTTACAATAGTTCCTGGAATTTTAGCTGCTGCTCCTGTTCCAACAGCCACAGTCATGGGGTACGCCTTGTGAAGTTTTCCAACTGAAACTGCTCTGCAGCACAAATCCATCTCTGATGCTTTTATATTATTTCCGTCCATATCTTCATAGTCCTGTGGAATCGATACTATGGATACCTTAGGGACTGAAGTGGACATAGTCCTGGCTTGTTCCCATTTGTCCACAAATCCGCATTTTTCAGCTGCAATGCAGCGAATGCGCTCAATATATTCCATAACTTCCTTGTTGTTGTTCAGTTCAACAAGTTCTGTTCCTTTTATTTTTAAATCCCTTGCCCTTATAAAGACGATTGGGTTTGAACAGTCAATGACGGTTACTTCTATACTGCCAAAATCCGGCACGTCAAATATATCTTTTTTATTTCCCGTTGGAAATAATTTGCCTGTAACAGCCCCTCCGGGTTGTTCAAAATACATATCAATTCTTGAACCTGTGCCGGGAACTCCCTTAATAACCTCGTCACCGTGAACCATTGCCCTTTTATCTTTGACGCGGACATGCTCCTCAATAATTTTGTTTGTATTTGTGTTTAATACACGAACCACTGTTATAGGCTCCACTGCCTCTACTAAACCTTCATCTATGGCAAAGGGTCCTATTGCCGATGAAATGTTTCCGCAGTTAGCACTTCCATCGACTCTTGGTATTATTATATCAACTTGTTTAAAAGTATAATTTACATCAACATCTTCCCTGTCTGATGGAGAAACTATGGCTATTTTGCTTGTTGAGGAAACTGTTCCTCCCATTCCATCTATTTGTTTCACGTCAGGCGTGCCCATCACCTTTAAAAATATGTTATCCCACAGACTTTTATCCTCGGGAAGATCTTTTTCATGAAAAATAACTGCTTTGCTTGTGCCTCCGCGCATGTATACGCAAGGATACTTCTGCATGTACATAGTTTTCCTCCATTATGCTTTTTAATTAACTATATCCATTGGTGTGATAATTGTAAAATAATATAATTTTATCAACATCAATAACCAAATGTTATTGATAGATAATGCTATTTAAAATATTCATGTCCTGCTTCGGTTTTTTTATAATGTTATATATTTTTCATAAATAATATTTCTACTTTTTAAATACATTTATAAATATTATTATAATAATCAATACTATATTTTCAATATTTATATATATTTTATTAAATGCGTTTAATTTTATTGTTGACTTATTTAATATTGCTTATTATAATAATTTTATATTGTTTGACTTTTATTAAACAATATAAAACAACTTGACGGGAGAGAATAAAATGATTAGAAAGAAAAAACGCCTAATTAGCCTCTTGATGATTTTCGTATTGCTTCTTGCAGCAGGATGCAGCAATGGAAATTCAAAAGATGCGGCCGCTGGCGAAGATTCAAAGGCACTTTTCAAGGAAGGTACTTACACTGCAGAAGCTGAAGGTAACGGCGGACCTGTAAAAGTAGAAGTTACTTTCACAGCAACAGAAATAAAGGATATTAAAATACTAAATCAGACAGAAACTGCAGGGCTTGGAGATGCTGCCCTTGAAAAAATAAGAACAAGCATTCTGGAAGGACAAACATTGGCAGTTGATGTCATAACAGGTGCAACTTATTCTAGCAATGCTATTCTTAAAGCTGTTGAAGATTGTGTGAAGCAGGCAGGGGGAGATATTGAAGCATTAAAACAAAAATCAGCTGATTCAAAAACAGGCGAAGCAATTGAAAAAACAGCTGACGTAATAGTAATCGGCGGCGGCGGAGCAGGACTTGCTGCAGCAGCATCTGCTTCAGAAGACGGTTCAACTGTAATCGTAATTGAAAAAAGCATTTCAACCGGCGGCAACACCATAAGAGCCGGCGGACAATACAACACATATGATCCTGACAGGCAAAAAAACGTTAAGATGAACCAGTCTCTTTTAAATGAACTGAAGGGATATCTTGATGATAAACCTGAAGATTACGGAGATTTCGCACCATCATTAATAACACTTCAAGGACAAATCAAAGAATATCTTGCAGGAGATACAACAGTTCTTTTTGATTCACCAGAACTGCACACAATTCATGCTTACATAGGCGGAAAAAGAACTGACCTTAAAGGCAATACAATAACTGGCAACTATGAGCTGGTTACAACCATGACAAACAACTCTTTGCCGACACTTAAGTGGGTTGAAGGATTAGGAGCACACATAAGCGATGAAGTTGGTACAGTTCTTGGAGCTCTTTGGCCAAGAAGCCATTCACCTTTGGAACACACTGGAATTGGTTATCTGAAACCTCTTGAAGATACAGCAGTTAAATTAGGCACTGAAATAATGCTTGAAACAGAAGCAAAAGAACTAATTGTTGAAAATGGAAAAGTTACAGGAGTAAAAGCTGTAAAGTCTGACGGAACACCTGTAACATTAAAGGCAAATAAAGGTGTTGTAATGGCAACCGGTGGATTTGGAGCAAATCCAGAAATGAGACAAAAGTACAACACTTACTGGCCTGAAATGCCTCTCACTATGAAAACCACAAACACACCTGCAGCAACAGGAGACGGAATCATCATGGGAGAAAATGTTGGAGCACAGCTTGTAGGAATGGGATTCATTCAGCTTATGCCAAGTTCACATCCTGAAACAGGATCATTGTCAGGCGGCGTATGGGGCAGTGCAGAAACTCAAGTCTTCGTAAACAAAGATGGTAAGCGCTTTGTAAACGAATATGCGGAAAGAGATGTTTTGGCAAGCGCTGCATTGCAGCAGGAAGATCAGCTTTTCTATATAATCTGCGACAAGAACACAGCAGGAATCAGTCCTGAAGGAAAAAACGTATGGGGCGATGATGTAGAAAAATTGGTTGAAACAAAGAGCATCTACCGCGCAGATACATTGGAAGATTTAGCAGTTCAGCTGGGAATGGATAAAAATGCTCTGATTGATGAAATAAACAAATACAACGGTTATATAGAACAAGGAGTTGACCCAGATTTCGGCAAGTCAAACTTTGGAACTAAAATTGAGACAGCACCATTCTATGCAACACCCAGATCACCTTCAGTACACCACACAATGGGCGGTCTGGCTATAGATACATCTGCAAGAGTTCTCGATGCAAATAATCAGCCAATACCTGGATTATATGCAGCAGGTGAAGTTACAGGAGGCATCCATGCAGGAAACAGACTTGGAGGAAATGCTATTACAGACATAATAGTATTTGGTAAAATTGCCGGAGAAAGTGCTTCACAAATGAAATAATTCAAAAATTATAATAAATAATCTGCCGGTAATTGCCGACAGATTATTTTATTTTTATATTAAAATTCTTTTCCATCTTTATGTCAATATTATCATACACTGCCTTTGATTCCTGTAGTATCATGCTTATTTCGCCTTTTTCCAGTCCCAGCATCTTCAAGTACATTTCACATTCCTTTTCAGCAATGTATTCATGAGAACAATCAATATGTCCCTCGCTGTGAACAATTATCAATCCGCTTATTATTGAAGAAAGACTGCTCTGGTAAATTTGTCTATCCACCTCGCTTAAACAAATATCATGTGTCTTTTCCAGATATTCATAAATGGTGTTGCCCCTGATGGCTCTTACTATCCAGTTTTCTCCCAGTGTCAATATGTTTTCCAGAGAAACTTCCTTCATGAAACGTCTGTAATTTTCATTGAGACGTCTAAAAGAATTAAATGCTCTGGTTTCCACTGCAAATAATACAAGCGGATTCGCATCTACATTTGTTTCTTTTAATTTGTACGTTATTTTTTCTGTTATTGTGGTATTGAATTGATTTACAATGTGCAGCGCTAAATTTCCCTTGCTCTGGAAATAATATGATACCAAGGCTCTGTTTACATTTGCTGCTTCAGAGATATTTCCTATTGATGTGTTATAATAACCCTTTTCATAAAAAAGAGTTTTTGCAGTATCAAATATATTTTGTTTTGTTTCATTATAATCCGCAGCTTTAGTTTCCATTTTATCTCCTGATTTCGCAGCACATGATTTTATTAAGTAAATATGCTGCCATTTTAAAAAACAGCACACATATAATTATATCCATAATAAAACAAAATGTAAATGTTTATATGCAATACCAATTTACCTTACTTTTCTGCTTTCTTAATAAAAAAGTTGCTCCGCAACTCCGCTAGGGGGACCTATGTCCCCCTTAGGCGCAAAAAATACTAACGTATTTTTTGCTGAGCACCCCCCTTGACGGCAAGGGCGTCCCGCCCTTTGCAATCCCCGTTTTTTATATACTGGAAAGAGAACTTTCCTCGTATATAAAAAAACCTCCAAACAGAGCATATAAAATACATCCGTCCAGAGGTTTTGCTGCTAATTATTTACATTTATTTCTTTTTACTTCTTATTTGCAGCATTATATCCTGCAATTCTTCCAAATACAACAGTATCATCAACTGCATTTCCGCCTACGCGGTTTCCTCCATGAATTCCTCCGGTTACTTCTCCCGCAGCATATAATCCTTCAACTATAGATCCGTCTTTATAAATAACGTGTGTTTCAGAATCTATTTCAACGCCTCCCATAGTGTGGTGAGCAGATGGTACACGTTTTGCAGCAAAGAAAGGTCCTTCATCAATTGTTGCAACAAGAAGCTTTCTTCCTGTGAGGTCATCTACTCCTGTTTCAACATACTTGTTGTATTCATTTACACTGGCAACAAGATTTTCCTTAGGAACACCAATCAATCCGGCTAACTCTTCTAAACTTTCAGCCCTGTACAAATATCCGCCTTTTATGAAGTTTTCTGCTTCAGCACTTTTAGGATCAATATTTTTAGAATCGTGAATCATCCAATAGAATCCGCCTTCTTGTTCTAAAATTGCATTGCACATTACATCACGACGGCCATCTTCTGCTACAAATCTGTCACCGTTGGAGTTTACAAATATAACTTCGTCTGAGTTTCTTCCTTTGTAAGGTATAACTCCTTTTGTAGAACCTGTAAATGCATTGCCCAGGTGCAGCAGCTGTATTTGATCCATATCAACTAAGTTAACGCCTATTTCACGAGCCATAATTATACCATCGCCAGTTATTGCTTTTAAGTTAGTAGTTAAAACTTTATCGCTTAAATCCTTCCATTTTTCACCTTCGCAATATTCCTGGCGCAGTTCAACATTTCCTGCAAATCCACCGGTTGCTAAAATAACACCATTATTTGCATTCACGGTATATTTATTGCCAAACTTATCAGTTGCCTTTACTCCAACAACCTTTTTCCCTTCCATAATTAATGTATCCGCTGGTGTTTCCATCATTATAGTAACCTTGTCACCATACTTCTTTAGGGTTTCAACATAAGCATTAATAAATCCGGAACCGCTAGGTTTAACAGCACCATGAGTTCTTTGATACAGAGAACCCGCTCCTTGTGTCAGCTTGTCATTGAATTCAACGCCAATGTTTTCCAGCCATGTAAAGCCATCATAGGCATTATTGCACATAATATCAACCAATTCTTTATTTGCAACTTTATCTCCGGAGTTCCAAGTTTGAAGAGCAAACCATGATGCTGAGTCAAACAATCCAACTGAGCCGTTTGCTTTCCACGCTTCATAGTCAGCCTTCACTGCTGCAATTGCAGCAGCATGCACTTCATTTGCAGGTTCGGCATTAATAGCTGTTTCTAATGTTTTCTTAACTGCTTCACTCATTTCCATCTTTGATTGCTTTTCTTTATCCGGAGCATTGTAAATTCCTCCAAACACCGTTAAATTTCCGCCTAAGAAAGGAGCCTTTTCAAGCACAATTACAGATGATCCCTGTTCTGCAGCAGAAATAGCTGAAACAAGGCCTGCTCCGCCTCCACCAATAACAACTACATCGGCTGTCTTTGTAATTTCCTGTGGAGTCACATTTTCTTTTTCCTTCGAAATATTCAATGCATCAATATCAGCGCCGGATTTTTCAAGAGCATTTCCTACAGCACTTATAATGGCTTTAGAACTTACTGTCGCACCTGAAACTGTATCAACAGCTAAAGATTGTTCTTTTAATATTTCAGAAATAACTGTATCCCTTGCAGCATCGAATAATATTGGTGTTTCATTTTGCTGGGCAACTTTAATGTCAGTAATTTCTTTTTCAGTCACTGTAACATCTACTACAATCGTAGAAGTATTTCCATATGCTTCACCTGAATATGTTCCCGGTGTAAATGACAATACTGTTTCAACTTCACCATTTGCTTCCTTTAAAGCTGCTTTTGCTGCTGATTTTACAGCATTGCTTGTTATAGTGGCCCCAGTAATTCCGTCAACATCTGCAGAATTTGCAGCCACCATTAATTTCGGCAGTTCTTCAATTGCCTTGCTTCCAATACCGTTTGTTTCATTTGGTCCTTCAGCCTTTACATCAGAAATAACTCCATCTTTTAATGTTACAGTTACAGTAACATCTCCTCCAAAACCTTTTGCAACCTTTGTGTAAGTTTCTGTCTTAACTTCACTAGCTGCTTCTTTGCTGCATCCTGCTATGCTCATTACCATCATAACACACAGCAATATGCTTAAAATTTTTCTTTTCATCGTATCTCCTCCCTTGAATTACGTCTAGCTTGAAGCTGTATATATTTTAACATACAAAAATAGCATATAGAAATGCCTATAATGCATTTAAATATGCCATCTATAAAAAAATGTAATAGATTACTACGCAAACAATTGCATGAGTTTATTAATTGATGGGTTTTTTTGATCCTTTTTCCATATGCACAAAAGGCCAAAATTTTCTTTGCTGTCTGATACAGGAATTAATTTAAATTCTTCTTGATCAACAACTGCAAGTTTACAGGATGCAAATCCCAAAGCGTTATGTAAAATTGACAAAGTCATTATATCTCCCATTTTCTTACCGTAAGCCACAAATTCCGGTTTAAACCCATTCTTTTCACAAACCATAGAATGAGAATCATTTATTAACGGTGTTTCATCCGGACACCATCCAATAAATTTCTGATTTTTCAAATCATTAAAGTTAACAAAATTACGATGAAACAGTTCGTTTTTATTAGGTATAAGTACATAAAGCTGACTTTTCTGCAATTTGAATGAATTAAAATTATTAAAACTCGTTATGGAAGCCTCAGGAATAATGGCCATATCAATTTCATCTGACATTAGTTTTTCGTTTGTTCTTGCCAAAGAATCATATTCCGTTTCTATCTTTATTGTATTACTGTTTGGTATTTGACTTAATTTTTTATTGAATACTGCTAAATGACCGTATATAACATATCCGATTTTGACAGGGTTTTTGAATTGCTGATTGGCATTAGTTACTTTTTCAACCAATGCATCACAATGTTTTATTATTTTTTTTGCTTCAGCCAGACAAACTTTTCCCTCCTCAGTTAATTCAACAGAACGGCTGTTCCGTTCAAATAATCTGCATCCTAATTCATTTTCAAGTTCGGATATTGAACGGCTTAGCGCTGGCTGTGTAATGAAACATTCTTCTGCTGACCTGGTATAGCTCTTCGTTCCAGCTAAATTTACAAAATATTTTAATGATTGCAGTTTCATGTTAGTAGCTCCTGATGTTATCATTATTTGTTAGCTATATCACAAACTATTATAGTTGACATTAGGAGCTCATGTCAACGAATCCTTGTTAATAATGCTAAAATTTACAAGTAATTATTCCCGCTTATCATTAAAATAAAAAAATAACCGCATCAGATTCCGGAGCCCTTTGCAGTCTGACACAGTTATTTAATATTATATCTATCACTTGATGGTTATTCCATCTGCTTTCAGATAGTAATATGTATTTCCTGATTCTTCATAAGAACTAAATACACCTGTTATTTCTATTACAGTATTATCCTTTGGATACTCATCCGGATAAACATGGCTGTTGTCATCCCATATGAATTCTATACCATTTTGGCAGCATGCTGTAGCATCACTGATAACGACAAAATGATAATACTTTTCTGTCCCATATACTAATTGGCCTGCATAATATGGCCCGATAACCTTTATGGTCTTTCCCAAATATACATCTGGATTGACCATCATATTATATACTTCCGAATAAACCATGGTGCTGCTTAACACAGTCAAATCAACGTCAACATCATTTATATCTTTTGTTTCTTCTATATCTGTTTCATTCTTTTCATCATTGTCTTGCAATTTACTTTCCACTTCAGCTGTGCCCTGTATAGTGCCATCTTGTTTATTTGCTATCTCTTCCACCATACTTGTATCTTTTCCGCATGCGGACATAACCATAGTCAAAATCAATATTATGCATGATGCTATTGTTTTTTTCACTATTATTGACATTGTATCATTCCTCCTGCTAACTTTTCTATTGTGCAAAATATAAAAAACACTAAAATATCAATTGCAACAATTGTGGAACCTACGGGTGTAGAAGCTAGAATTGATATAATAATTCCACTACCAGCGGCAATTACAGAAATAACCGCTGAACACAATATGACTGCACTGAAATTTTTAAATACTCTCATGGCGGATAATGCCGGAAAAATAATAAGTGCAGATATTAGCAAGGAACCCACCAGATTCATTGCAAGCACAATGATAATTGCTGTAATAACAGCAATTATGAGATTATAAAAACCTGTATTCGTACCGGTTGCCTGGGAAAATGTCTCATCAAATGTAATTGCTAAAATTTTATTGTAAAACAAAAGGAAGGAAATCACCACAACAATGGACATAATAACACATAGCCATACTTCAGCCATAGTTAAAGTTAGTATGGATGTTGACCCAAAAAGAGTGCTGCAAACATCGCCCGATATGTTAGAAGACTTTGAAAAAAGATTCATGAGTAGGTAACCAATTGCTAATGTACCCACTGATATCATGGCAAGTGAGGCATCTCCATTAATTTTTTTATTCTGTCCGCTTTTTAGCAATAGCACGGCTGATATGATAGTCACAGGCATTACAATAACAGCATCATTTGTAAGTCCGAATACAGAGGCAACAGCCATTCCCCCGAAAGCCACGTGAGAAAGCCCATCTCCAATGAAAGAAAACCTCTTCAATACCAATGTTACTCCAAGCAATGAAGAACAAAGCGCTATCAATACACCTACAATCATCGCATACCTAACAAATGGAAATGTAAAATAATGCAATAAAGTACCTGTAATTCCATTCATTTGCTTATTCCTCCCTGAATATTTGTTTGAAACCCCTTACCGCTTATCACATATTCTTCTTTCTTTCCAAAAAACAGAGGAATATTGCTAACATGCAGAATATGTGTTGCATACTTCACTGTTGCTTCTATATCATGTGATACCATAACAACTGTAATGCCATCCTTTTTATTCAATCTATAGATCAATTCATACATTTCATTGGTTACTTTAGGATCAAGTCCAGCCACTGGCTCATCCAAAAGAAGCATCTTCTTTGTTGCACACAATGCCCTTGCAAGTAAAACTCTTTGCTGCTGACCTCCTGACAGTTCCCTATAACATTTTTTCGACAGATTGCTGATTCCAAGTCTTTCCATATTTTCCACTGCCAACTGTTTCTCTTCTCTGGTATAAAACGGTCTCAGGCCGCATCTGTTCAAGCAGCCTGACAATACAATCTCCCATACAGATGCAGGAAAATCCTTCTGAACCACCGTCTGTTGTGGAAGATATCCTATTTCTGTTGGTTTCAGTCCATCACCTACAGTAATTTGCCCGGAGACAGGCGATTTCAGGTTAAGAAGTGCCTTTATGAGAGTACTTTTTCCTGCACCATTCTCACCAATAATACATAAATAATCTCCCTCATTTATTTCAAAATTCAAATGTTCTGTTACAATACTACCTTCATATCCCAGCGAAACATCATTACAGATAATCTGAGCCATAATAAAACCTCTTTTCTTGTTGTCTATATTAATTATAATGCTTTAAAATCAATAATTCTAATTCAATGCTTCTTTTAGTATCGCTAAATTACTTTCCATAATGGAAATATAATTTGTACCATTTACTACATCTTGTGATGTAACAGATTGCATAGAATTCATAACAAGAATTTTCTGGTTTTTACTCTTTGTATTATTGACAACAGTCTGTGCTATTGATTTGTCTGAACTTTCAATTACGCAAATTGACGAAAGATCAAGTTCATCCATTTTTTCTGATAGAAATAAGATAGTTCCAAAGCTTGCCTCTGTTTCAGCAGAGCAACCTAAAAAAGCAGCATAATAATCAAGTCCGTAATCATCAACCATGTAACGAAATGGGAACCTGTCTCCAAACAATACAGTTGAACGCACTGAATTATCCACTGTTTTTTTGTAGTCCGAATCAAGTGCTGACAGTCTATCTATGTAAGTCTCTAAGTTTTTCTTATAATACTCACTATTATCTGCATCAAGTGTTGAAATAGAAGTACAGATTGAATTACATATCAACTGTGCATTTTTAAGAGAAAGCCATACATGCTCGTCATACTCAATCTCTTCACCATGACCTTCTTCAGCTTCTTCAACTTCCATTCCTTCAGTTACTTCTTCTTCTTTAGCAGAATCCCCAATTACCTCAATTAAGTTAATTACCTGCATTTCTTTGTTCGTTGCTTCTGCCAGAGCATCTTCTACCCACCCATCTGACTCACCGCCAACATAGATGAATACATCACAACCTGCAATTTTTGAAATATCTTCCGCTGTAGGCTGATAGCTGTGAAGATCCATACCATCATCCAATAAAAGTGTAAGATTAATGTGGTCTGCCTTATCTCCAATTATCTCTCTCACCCAGTCATATTGCGGAAAAGTAGTACATACAACACTTAACTTGTCAGAATTGTCACCTTTTGATGAACCACTTCCAGATGCTTTACTGCATCCAAACAAAGTGCACATGCAAACGCAAAGCACCAGTACAATTATTAAATTCTTCTTCATTTTTAATACCTCCTGAATTAACAACATTAAAATATCTAAAACCAATTTTTGAGTACATAAACATCACCAGATATATACCTGGTGTAAACAGTCATTCCTCGTAAGTTAATTCAGAAGTTCTACTTTCAATGATATTAAAGTTATGCCTGAATGGCAAATGACATCCTCAGAGGGACAAATAGATAATGCTGTAACAAAGACTATTAATGCATATAATGCTGCAATAATAAAAATTTTAGAAATGTTTATATTATGAATTGAAAACCCAATTTGTGCGCAAATATGGCAATCCACTCCGATACATTCATGATTCATATGACCTGCTATGTAAAAAAAGGAAGTAACCGGTACGAATAATAAGGCAATACATAAAATAAGTAATAATATTTTTTTACTTCTTTTCATACCACCACTCCTTTCTGCTATATAAGAATATGTCTCATTAAAGAAACATATTACTCTGAAAGATATGAATTTTAAATGCAGATTTACTGTATATTATAATGTTATATTAAATACTTGTCAAACAGTAGATATCATCTTCCCCTGCGTAATGAGCATATGACATATATTAAATATAAAGACTAAGCAAATTAGTTTGCTTTGTCTTTATATTTTGGAGGATTACTTGTTATTTCTTTATATTTTTAATTACTTATAAAAGCTCCACTTCATTTATGACTAGTTTAAATCTCAGTTTTAAATAGTCCGCAGCCTTTCTGCAAAGCAGCATTCTTCCTAAAAATATTTCAAAATAGTCCATAACTGCGCATATTTTTGTATCTATCGTCAAGTTCAGCACTATTTCATTATTTTCTACATTTAATATAAGGTTTGATTTTTCCACAGAATAATTGACTCTGTCATGTATGTCAAAAGTTGAAAAATCTCTGTTCCTTACTCTTGAACGGCGCACATCACTTTTATCTGCCAATATTAATGCTGAGGCAACTTCATTTACAGGAACTGCCGTAGACTCATCATGATTGCCTACAGCTGAAATAATTGTTGCAATTTCAGCCACATCCATACCCATATTATCCAATATTCGAAATGCCATTATTGCTCCTGTCTGAGCATGATCTATTCTGTTCACAACATTGCCAATATCATGCATGTAGCCGGCAATGCTTGCAAGTTCCGTGGTTCTTTCATCATACCCAAGTTTTTCAAGTATGTCCTTTGCCTCACTTGCTGTCTTAGTAACATGAGCTAATGAATGCTCTGTATATCCTAAAGCAGCAAGTGAATCATCCGCTTTTTTAATATATGTGTTTATTTCTTTGCTGTTTTTTATGTCTTCAAAATTAATCATAATTTAATCCTTTCAACTAATATTTTATAAATTTAATATAAAGTTGAATTGTATAAACAAATCCAGCTTATGGTAAAAACAAAGTAAAATTGCTTATTTTCATAGTCTTTCTGCAAAAATCAAAAAAATTCAATTAACATAAGCATCCTTTACCAATAAAAAACATATTTTTTACAGCCATGCCTAAGTCATTTTACAAACTGCCTATATAATTGCATTAATTACAATATTAGGAGGAAATTATGAAGTTAAACAGAATTATAAGCGGGTTGCTGGCAGCGGCAATGACATTTACAATGACAGAAAGCGTACTGGCGGCAGGTATAAATGATGTACATGTTCAAAATGAAGTAAAAAATGTTATTTTGCTCATACCTGACGGAATGAGTACCGGCGCACTGACATTGTCAAGATGGTACAATGGAGGAAATGAACTTAATTTGGACAGTATGGCATCAGGTCTGGTCAGAACTTATTCTTCCGATGCTCCCATAGCAGATTCAGCACCTGCAGGAACAGCAATGGCAACAGGATATAAATCACATACAGGGTTTGTTGGAGTATTGCCTGATGTAAATTCAATGCCCGGTCTTGAGCAACTAAATCCAGATGATAAAAGAAAACCTGTGGCAACAATACTTGAAGCAGCGCAGCTTGACGGGAAGGCAACAGGAATAATAGCAACAAGCGAAATAATGCATGCAACACCTGCTGATTTTACAGCACATGACCCAAGCAGAAAAAACTATGATTCAATTTCTGAACAGCAGGTTTATCAGGAACTTAATGTAGTAATTGGTTCAGGTTCAAAATTTTTCGCTGAAGAAAACAGAAAAGACAATGAAGATCTTATTGCTGAAATAAAGAAAAATTATCAGTACGTTACTTCTCCAGCTGAACTGAGAAATATAACTAAAGGAAATCTTTGGGCAATGTTTGCTCCTTCAGCATTAGCTTATGATTTTGACCGCGACCCAGCAAAAGAACCTTCCATTGAAGAAATGACTAAAAAAGCAATTGAACTTTTGTCTCAGGATGAAGATGGATTCTTTCTGATGGTTGAAGGAAGCAAGGTTGACTGGGCAGCCCATGCAAATGACCCTATAGGCGTAATTTCTGATGTACTGGCATTTGACAAGGCCGTGGGTGCAGCACTGGATTTTGCAAAGGCTGACGGAAATACACTTGTAATTGCAGCAACTGACCATGGAAACAGCGGAATATCAATAGGAAACAGTTCAACTGACAACAGCTATGACAAAACACCTCTCTCAGCATTCATCAATCCTTTAAAACGCGCTTCATTAACCGGTGAAGGAATTGCTTCAAAGCTTAATGCTGATCGTTCAAATGTAGCAGAAGTTATGTCACAATACTACGGAATTAATGATTTGACAGCTGAAGAAATTGAAGCAATAAAAAATACCGAGGACGGAGATATGAATTATTCTGTAGGTCCTATGATCGGCAAAAGAGCAAATATAGGATTTACAACAAAAGGCCATACCGGAGAAGATGTGACTCTTTATGTATATGCACCTGCAAACATAAGCCAACTGACAGGTACAGTTGAGAACACTGATATCGCAGTATATATGGAAAAAGCAATGGGTTTGGACTTAGATCAGGCAACTGACAGGCTCTTTGTGAAAGCAAGAGATGTTTTCGAATCAAAAGGAGCAAAGGTTGAATTTAATAATTCAGATGTTAACAATCCCGTGTTTATAGTTGAAAAAGACAACATTAAAATTGAAATGCCGATAAACAAAAACATAGCATATGTTAATGGAAAAGCAGTTAAACTCGATGGTGTGGTAGTTTTTAACGGAATAAACGTATATGTGCCTCAAAGTGCTGCAGACTTAATAAAATAACAAAATATCTTAGATATCAGCAATTACAATAATAAAATATGGAGGATAATATGGGCATGACACATGATGAATTTAAAACTGCTTTTATGAAAGATCTGGCAGATAGAAAAAAGCAGCAGGACAAGGAGTATGACAACTACTACTCAATTGTGATGTACAGAGTTAAAAAAAGCAAAAATACTTTTAAAAAAACAAGGATTTCAACAATGTACCAGGCCGAAAACTTCTGATAAAATTAAACTCTTTAAATGTTGATACCTCAAATATAAAATCCGCTTTCAGATATGTCTGAAGCGGATTTTTATGTATTTACCATTATTTATCTTCAATAATAAAGTCTTAGCATGTGCATGTTAAAATTTAGTAAAAACATAAACATCCGGTCCATTAAATTCGTATAGTCGGCTGTTTATATAGAAATTATGGTTCAGTTTTAAAAAACCTTTTAAATAGCTTATTATACAAAAACCTTGCTAAATTTTTTATGTAAATACTAGATGTAACTCCATTGGTTATGTGGTTCTTTTTTGAATTTATTTCTATGATGGACTTCAATACAGATTCGTCAATATCTCTAATATTTTCTTCAGGTCTTTGAAAGTAATACCCTTGTCCATATTGAACACCCAAATTTATAATTGTTTCAAGTTCATCGTATGTTTCAATTCCTTCGGCTATAATTGATATGTTTGATACCTTTGAAAATTCAACCATACCCTTGACCAATGAATATTTCAATCTGTCCTTGTTTATTCCCCTGATCAAATTCATATCCAGTTTAATGAAGTGGGGATTTACATCACTTATGAGATTTAATCCTGAATAACCGGATCCGGCATCATCAATAGCTATGCTGTAATCCTGATTTTTGTAATAAGATATAGTTGATTTAAAGCTGCTGATATCTGTTATTACATTCTTTTCTGTTATTTCAAAAATAATACTCTTGGGATCGATGTTGTATTGTCTTAAGAAATCTTTGGTAAATCCCCTTTTAAATGTTTCATCATGCATTATGCTTGGATTTACATTTATAAAAAGCTTCTTGCTGTACGGCGGAATCATGAATATGAACGCAGCTTCCAGTGCTTTAGTCCTGCATAAAAGCTCTAATTGCCACAGGCAGTTATACTTTATTGCAGCGTTAAACAACATATCCGGATTCTTTATTTCGCTTTCGCAAGTTATTCTGCTAAGAGCTTCATGACCATATACGCTTCCATTTCTTAAACATATAATCGGTTGAAAAACGGTCTTTATTTTCTTGTTATCAATTACATAATCCAATGCTTCTTTTATTTTATCTGACATATCTCTTCTCCGTATGCAATAATATTTTAAATTTTATCATACGTAAAATAATTTAATATTCAATAAGATGTAATTTTTTCGTAAATTGCTTGTAAAAGTGCAATTAAAACGCTCCGACTTAAAAAATCATGCTTCTTAAATCAAATAATACACAATTTTTACATTTTTTATCACATGTATTTACCTTTCCTGTTTATATTGAATCAATGAGACAATACAATGCATATTCGAGAGGAGACAAGTATGTACAAAAAAGTTCAACAACTGAAAATAAGAAAAGCAGTCAATTTTAAATCTATAAATACATTCATCAAAAGCCTGAAAATATTACACCATGCTAAAACTAAGACAAAAGATGCTAAAGTTTCAGAAAAAAACATATTCAATGACCTTAAATTAGGTACAAAGCTAACTATTTCATTTGCTGCATTAATATTACTTTTTATTGTTCCTATTTCCATAAGCCTCTACAACTTTAACGAAACCGCTGAGTTACTCAGCAAAACAAATGAAGTAACAATACCTGAAATATATCTGGCCTCTTCAGTGTCAAAAGGCCTGAAAAACATTGAAAAGAATCTGTATGCATCAACATTGACAGACAATATTACAAAAAAGGAAGAATATCGTTCTATAAGCAATGATTTATATAATCAAATGACATATAACATGAAAGAATTAGAAAGGCTCCTTGTGACTGATACAGATAGAGTTAAAGATACTGTACAACTTCTGGAAAAAGAAGCAGCAATCAGGGATGAGGTTATGAATCTCAAGTATAAAAGCGATGCCACAAGACTTATTTTTAATTCCTATGAACCTGTTATAAATGATATCAATAGAAATTTAAATGAAATAACAGACGGCATAAACCTTATATCGCAGGAAGCCGCGAATAAATCAAATGTAAGTGTTAGATTTTCATTTTTATTAACTGTTTTGATGACCCTGGCTGCAGTTTTATTAGGTTTTATTATTACCAAAATGATTTCAGGCAGCATAGTAGCGCCAGTCAGTGAAATTGAGGCTTTGGCTAAAGCCTTGTCAGACGGCAATTTAAATTACAAAATAACATATACATCAAAGAATGAACTGGGAAAATTAGCTGAAAGCATGAAAAAATCCATGAATACATTAACATTATACATAAAGGAAATAGATGAAGTTATGAATGAGTTATCTAAAGGAAATTTGAACATAAAAATACGCCAGAGTTTTACGGGAGACTTTGAAAGAATAGAGTATTCTATTACAGAATCCGTACAGATGCTTTCAAAAACAATAAAAAGCATAAATGAATTATCCTCAGAAGTATCAAAAAGATCGGAAAATATATCATTAAGTTCGCAAAAAATTGCCGAAGGCGCCACTGAACAGGCAGGTTCAATAGAAGAGTCGTCAGCAGCAATAGAAGAAATTTTTGTTCATGTTAGAGATAATGCTAAAAACACTTCCATTGCAAGCAATAAATTAATTACTATGGGCAATGAAATCTCTGATTGCAATAAAAGAATGGAAGAAATGGTTGCTGCAATGACAGAAATCAAAAATAAATCAAATGAAGTAGGAAAAATAGTTAAACTCATTGATGACATAGCCTTTCAAACTAACATTCTTGCATTGAATGCAGCTGTTGAAGCAGCACATGCAGGTACAGCAGGCAAGGGATTTTCCGTAGTTGCAGAAGAAGTTAGAAACCTTGCAGTCAGAAGCTCAGAAGCTGCTAAAAACACCTCCGTTCTTATAGAGGAAACAATAAAAGCTGTAGTAAATGGAAATGAAATTGCTGACAAAACTGCTGCAACCCTTAATAATATTGTAGAAAGTTCAAAACATGTGGCTGATAAAGTAAAAGAAATTTCAAAAGCATCAGAAGAGCAATCTGTCAGCATTGAACAAATTAAAGTTGGAGTAGAACAAATCGCCGCAGTTGTACAAGTAAATTCTGCCGCTGCAGATAAAGCCTCAGAAGCATGTGATGATTTGTTTTCTCAGGCAAATACGCTTAATGATTTGGTGTGCGGGTTTAGCTTTTGACTAAACCCATACTCCCCTACAGAATCTCTGCATAGCCATCTGTTTCATTAACCCTGATTCTCTGTCCATCTTTTATAATTTTTGTTGCATTTTCCAATCCAACAGCTGCCGGAAGACCATATTTCCTTGTAATTACAGCCCCATGAGTCATGAGCCCGCCTATTTCCGTAACCAAGCCCTTACTGAGATAAACAAAGGTGTCCAGCTTTAATTATATTTACTATTTGTTTATAATCTTCTCTTTATATTGCTGCCCCCATAAAAACATGGAATCAAGTATGGGTTTTAAGCTGTTTCCTATTTCCGTCAGCGAATACTCCACCCTTGGAGGTATTTCTGCATATGCTTTTCTGTTAACAAGCCCATCTTCCTCCATATCCCTCAGTTGTTGTGTAAGAACCTTCTGACTTATTGAACCGATGGATTTTTTTAATTCTCCAAAGCGCTTGGTTCCGTCTATTAAGTCTCTCAGTATAAGTATCTTCCACTTATCGCCTATGATGTTCAGGGTTGCTTCAACCGGGCAAAGCGGCATTTCTTTTTTCATTTTTCCTCCATTAGTTACCTTGAGGTACCTACAGCACTTCAAGGTGCTTACTTGCGTTTATATACCAATGGCATTATTATATACAGGTAGCCGCAAATTATCAAACAAAAAATATTATTTATCTGGTTATAATATTGATTGTACAAAGTAAAAAACTTAATAATTGTCAACGTAAAGGAGAAAAGAAATGAACGAAGCAATAAAATTTATTAAAGAAAACCCGGTGATGTACTTTTCCACAGTTGGGCTGGACAGCAATCCAAAGGTTCGACCATTCCAATTTATGCTTGAAAAGGAAGGAAAACCCTACTTCTGCACCAGCAATCAAAAGGATGTATATGCTGAAATAAAAAATCACCCTGTTGTTGAACTGACAACCTGCAATTCAAATTTCGCATGGATCAGATTAAGCGGTAAAGTCGCTTTCGTATCAGATGCCGTAATAAAAAAAGATGTTCTTGAAAGCAGCGAACTGGTAAAATCAATATACAAGACACCTGATAATCCAATTTTCGAAGTATTTTACCTGGAAAGTGCAAAAGCAACAATTGCAGATTTTTCAGGCAATCCTCCCAAGGAATATTCTCTTTAAACATAAAACCTCACTTGCCCTATGTCAAGGGAAAGTGAGGTTTTTGTTTATCTCATTAATTAAAATATCTGACAAAAAAATGCATGTCTTCGGATTTATATCCCAATTTAGTGTAGAAAGCATATGCATCCGGGTTGCTGAACTCTGACTGGAACTGCAATCTTTTATAGCCATTATCCTCAGCAAAATTTTCAATGTATTTTAAAGCTTCCCTGCCCAACCCTTTTCCACGACAACATTCCAAAAGAAACAAGTCATCAAGTACTAAGGCTTTACCGTGAGCCCATACGCTGAATATGGTCATAAGATTGGCAAAACCAACTGTTTCATTGTCCTGTTCTATCATCATCATGGTAATTAATTCAGGATTGTTGAGAGCCTCTTCAAAAACAATTCCAAACTGTTCATCAGAAATCGTGTCAGCATTATTCCAAAACCCTTCATCAGATAACTCATATGCCATAAATGCCCTATTCAGCCTGATCCAATTTTCCTTGTCATTAATGTTGCATAATCTGATTTTCATTTCACTTCTGTTCCTCCCCATTCAACTGCGGCAAAACCGTTTCTCTTAAATGTGCTGAGTCTTTGTTCCGGAACTTCAATATAATCATCCAACGCCTTGTATGCCATAAACACTCTGAGCACGCTGTCAGGTTTAGGTGTAATATATAGTCTTGCATTTTCTTCATAAGCTGCTGTCTGGAAAGTTATGAGATTATATTTATTATCCTTCATCAACGGAAGCCAATACACGATAAACTCATTCAACTCCCTTGCAGTCAAGCCAAGATACTCCAACTTATCCTGTAAAAACCTGGCGGTATCAGATCCCTTAACAACAAAACCCTGTGACATATCCCAATCAGCAGCACCCTTGCCTTCCCAATATAAATAAGAGTATTCACGACCATCTGATTTGTTAATAAGAGTGCCGTCCGGATAAGCCGTTACATTCCATCCGTCATTATATTCTGGATATGAACAAGTCAACATTCCCTTAAGATCAATTTTAACGGATACATCTTCTTGTTTTGTGGGATAAAGGTATATGACCGGTTTTGCATAGTCTCCCAGAAACCTGTACTCAAAATACTGTTTGTTTGCATCATAGGAACCTAAATAATAAGAATCTACCAGGTATGCTACATTGTAGCTTAACATACGTTCAGTCAATTGAAGCTTGTAGGATTTATTGTTTGGATCCGTATGAGAAAGCCAGTCACTGTACAGATTAAATGAAGAATCTTTCATGTCTTCACAATAGCCTTGCTTTATTTTTCCGATTAGCTCCCATGTACCAAATCTTGATTTATAATTCCCCCAACTGTACATAGTGCTGGTGGTTTCCTGGCCATAAATCTCATCAGTAAAAGTACTTTCTTCAAAAACCATGGGTTCTCCAAAGTAATAATAGTTTCCTTCTTTATCTTTGCTGAACACTTCTTGAAACTTCAGTTCATTTCCTTCCAATGTAAAAATGTAGTCCGTGTCAGAAACTTCTCCTGTGTTTCTGTTCCTGTATGACATATTAAACCAGGCTTTGCTGCCATCTTCAAGGGTTTTCAACCCTAAGACGTTACCTAACTCGTATATTACTGTGTGATAATTATAAAGTGTTCCAATGTAAATGAGATTTTCATTTTCAATACGGTAAACATCAACATCTGCAGCTTCAGTATCAGAACCTTTGTATAAAGGGTCAGAAATATCAGAATATCTTGTTGCCAGAACTTCAGGTATATTGTCAAAATCCAAATCCAGCAATGTTATGCCCAAAGTCGATTCCGTGTTCAAAACATCCATATTTGACATGATAGTGTTGTAAACGCGAAGCATTTCAGGGTTCTTACCCTCTGTGTTTTCAAACATGAATGACTTTGTAAGGACCCTTTCTGTATCTGTTGTAATCAATTTATAATCATCAATAGAAGCTGTGATGTTGTAGCCGGATTTAACACCATAGCTGCAGTCAATTTCACCAAATGTAAGCTGAGCATATACATAGGATGAACTTGATCTCATCAGTGTATCTTTCAATGCACCGTCAACATCAGCAACATTCAAAAAAAGTGTGTCTGCTTTAATATTAAGACCATTGACGGTATAATCACAACAAGCAGCATCCGAATGATATACAGGCAAGCCATACATGTAAGCAGGATCTATAATAACATCGAAAGTATCGCTTGTATTCCTTTTTATAAAGCAATTTAACGTTATGTTATCAACACAGTATCCATAAACAATATCCTTAACATTAACTTCTGAACTTTCATCTGTACCTTCTAAAACTAAAACCGTATTTTTCTTGGTTAAATTATAAGGACTTTCAAAGTTTGAAAATGTGTTCGTACCACTGCTGTCAAAGTGCACAAACTTCATGTTCGAAATATTGGTATCTATCATATCATTGTCAAAATCTTCATCAAAACCTTCGCAGTATAATGCCTGACTTGAATTACGTACAGTATCATAATATTCATCTGAAAAAACAGCTTCTGTTTCAGATACTATTTCTGTTGAGGATAAATAATCATCAAATAAGATTCTGTTTCCATCCTCTTCAGTTATCCTAATTTCATTTAACCGGTTTATATCAATTTCTTTTAGAGAAAATGTATTATTTTCTGCCGGCAAAACGTTATCCACATCACTGTTATTAGTTATTTCTTCAACTTCGCTCATATTATCTTTATCAGCAGCATCATGAACTTTTTCTGTATTGCTGCAAGCCGTCAATAAAATCAAAATGCCGATCACAATCATTTTTCTGCTCATATTCATCACCCCTAATAAGCAAAAGTATTATAGAATATTATTGTCCTTTAATTCCTTTATTGCATGTTTTATAGCCAGCTTAATGACAAAATACAAAACAATCGCCGGTACAATTATAAATATTGGAAACATAAAAACACCCAGTAGTCTTGACATGTATCTTCCTCCTCTCACTTTCATGTTGATCTTTTTCTTTCAAACTGCTCTATTTTCTTTTCCAGTTCCTCTACGTCTTCAGTTACATGGTTGTTTAGCCAATTTTAAACGCTGCAAACATAAGAAAAGCTAAGATTGTAGAAGGAACTATAAATACTTTGGTATAATAGACCACATAATCCTTGGCAGAGTATTTATCTCTATTGTCATCCAGGTAATCGCCGATCATTGACAAGCATTCTTTTATTTGTGATGCACTTACCCTTTCAAATATGATATTGTTAGATCCCAGTGATATGTCAGATTTGCCTTGTAGATTATGAAGCTTATATTCCTGTATTATCTTTGATATTTCATCTCTGTTTTTTCTTACGAATTTTTTGTCTATGCCCTTGAAACAATAAAATTTTGACTTAATCACAAATGTGTAAGTTACAATTAAAGCTGCGGGAACAATTAATAAGCTTAAGGACTCATATGCTTTGGGAGAAAAGCCAGTTCCGGCCCACCTAACAGTAAAAATAACAACATACATTGCAATTATGAGAATATTGGAGTATTTCTCCGGTACAAAGTTTTTAAGTTTTAAGTCCATTGTCACCATAATAGCCATGAAAATCAAATAAATGATTAAAATCTCAATAATTATACCTTCCATAATCCCCTCCCGAACTTCTGGCAATAATTAATCTTTTAAAAATGGACAAAATTTAATTGATTTATTTAAACTTCATTGTCTATCAGCTTTCGTGCGAATGACCTGGCGTGTTCAGCTTTATCATCAGACATGAACTCGGTCTTATATCCTAAGTCTCTTTCAGACAACATACCAAGATAATTAAGTTGTGAATGAGCACAATATCTCTTTATGCCTTCCTCAAACAAATCTGCCCCTTTTTCAGTCCTGTATCCGCAGGTTGTAATGACAGCCAGCTTCTTGCCTTTCCATATGGAAGGACCCTTCTCATCTCCATAATACTTATTCATTCCATAAACCAAACGGTCCAGCAAAGACTTCATAGGAGGCGTGCAATACCATGAATAAATTGGTGTTGCCAAAACAATCACATCGCTGTCCAGCACTTTATCAAAAATTTCCTGCATATCATCATTGTAACGACACCCGAAAACAGTCCAGTCCTTTTGACATCTGCGACAGGCAGTGCAAGGCTCAATATGTTTGTCATAAAGCCAAACAAAATCATACTTGACCTGGTTAAGATCAAGTTCTTCAACAAAAGGCGTCAACAGCTGATATGTATTTCCGCTTTTCCTGGGGCTACCCATAAGAATGCAACACTTCATTTTACGTCTCCTTAAGATAAATATTAGATGTACTATTTAAATTAAAATATATCTTCTAAATTGCTATATGTCAATTGAATTGAATTAAATACTAATTAACTATGGTTTTTGGATACTCAAACACTCTATAGTCTGATACTTTCCATTCATTGTCTTCTCGTTCAAGTCTTAATTGGCCTTTAGCGGAATCATCCTGCAACACACTTCCGTCATTGGAAATAAATTGAATTTTAACTTCAAAATTGTAATCTGCCTTATTTTCTTCTGCTCCAGATTCTTTTCCGGACAAATCTACATCCACCACCTGAATTGTACAATTATTTAAGGCACAATGCTGCGTAAACATGAAGTTTTGCCTGTTTTTCAAGAGTACATTGTATGCTCTGTTTGTCATTAAGGATTTGATGACTTCGTCATTTGCTTCTATAGCTTCTGCAAACTCCTTTTCATCTGCAGGTCTTAAATCCAGGAAATTATTATACTTTTCAACTTCTTCTTTATCCACCGTATACATTTCCATAAAAAACTTTTCTGCAACAGCTTGACTGTCATTGTCAACAGATTTGTCACATCCCGCCATAATGAATAGACTTAAACATAAGGTAAATAAAATCACTGTTTTTTTCATAATACCTCCCTAAAATTTGCACAACAATATATGGTAAATTAATCCTATATAATAGGACGAAAATTTTTAATAATTGTTCACTTAAATTTTTAAACAAGCATTGACAAAAATTCTTTTTTGCCATATAATGAACAATGTTCAGTTTGAAAGGAGAAAGTATGAATACAGTAGTTACTTCTAAAGAAGCTATTTTAAAGGCAAGCAAAGAAATTGCAACTGCAAAAGGGCTTCAAGCTCTCAACATGCGTGACGTTGCAAAGCACTGTAATGTTGCAGTAGGTTCGGTTTACAATTACTTTCCTTCTAAGGCAGACCTTGCAGCTGAAACAGTGGAAGATATCTGGAAAGATATATTTCATAAATTAAGCAATACTCATAATGAAAATAACTTTATAGAACGTGTAACATGGTTATTTGAAACTGTAAATAGCGGAGTAAAAGAATATCCGGCTTTCTTTACCATACATTCTGTTAATTTTGCTAATGAAGATAAAGCAAAGGGTCGCAAAGTCATGAATGAGTATTTCACTCATATGAAGAAAGGCCTGCTTCAATCATTGCAAAACGATAATAATGTAAAAAAGAATACATTTAATGAAACATTTACACAGGAGCATTTTATTGATTTTGTATTTTCAAACATAATTACATTGTTGATTAATAACCAACAGTCCTGTTATGTGTTGAATGAAATCATTAAGCGCACAATTTATTAAATAAAGATAAAGATCCCAACGGTTGTTGGGTTTTTATAAAAATCAAAATGAACAACGTTCAATTTAAGGAGGATTTTATGCAAGCTATATTTGAAACAATATTCGATGCTGTGTACCTGATTATGGTTATTACCATAGGCATCACAATAATTTTAAAAAGTAAAGGAAACAAACAATATTTGCTGTTCGGTATCATGGCTGTGACTCTTGGAGCAGGAGATTCGTTCCATCTGATTCCTCGGGCATATGCTCTTAGCACCACTGGCCTTGATAATTTCGTCATCGCCCTTGGTATAGGAAAGTTCATCACTTCAATAACAATGACTGTATTTTATGTATTGTTATATTATGTATGGCGCTTGCGCTACAATGTAAAAGATAAAAACGGACTTACCATAACCATGTATGCACTGGCAGCATTAAGAATTTTTCTTTGCCTTTTCCCTCAGAATGCATGGACAAGTGCCACTGCTCCATTATCATGGGCAATATATCGCAACCTGCCATTTGCTGCAATGGGAATTATTATAATATTCTTGTTCTACAGCAAGTCCAGGAATACATCTGATCATGATTTTAGGTTCATGTGGCTGACAATTGTTCTCAGTTTTGCATTCTATATACCGGTAGTATTGTTTGCAGACATTATTCCGGTTATTGGAATTTTAATGATACCCAAGACATGTGCCTATGTCTGCACTGTGCTCATTGGATATAATGAAATGAAAAAGATGTCTGCAGTTGCAGCATAGTTATTAAATAAGTTGTCATATAGATAGAGTACGCCCCTAATGAGGTGTGCTCCATTTTTTCACAACATATTATTAATATTCCTTCTTAATCACAATCAATCCTATCCACTCTGTATATATTATTACACAAAAACAAAAGACACATAATTTCACCATAGAAAATATTTCACATATAATGTAAGAAATATTGACAATGGAGGTTTATATGAGTACTAATTTTGAAGAACATATTATTCCAGGATGTATTACTATAGGAAGAATTGCTCCGGATTTTACTACTTTATCAACAGAAGGGACAATTACATTATCACAATACAGAGGAAAATGGGTGGTACTTGTTAGTGAACCCGGAGATTTCGCCGCTACATCGACTACATCTCTTTTAGCCTTTACAAACCATTATGAAGAATTCGTTAAAAGAAACGTTCAAGTATTAGCTGTAACAATAGATAACAATTTTGCTAATATTGAATGGAAAAAAAATATTGTTGATACTTATGGAATTATAATTCCATTTCCTTTATTAGAAGATAGAGATGCTGAAATAGCACGTAAATACGGAATGGTTAATCCTGACAAAATTTACGAGGAAAGTGTAAGAGATCTGTTCATAATAAGCCCCGAAGGAAGAATACGTGCAATTTTGACTTATCCATCCTCCTGTGGCAGAAATACTTATGAAGTTTTAAGGATTATAGATTCACTTCAACTAACACAAGCATACAATGTTTATACCCCATCTAATTGGATGCCGGGAGATCCTGTTATGCTCCCAACAACCAATGACTTTAACGAGGCCATGAGAAGACTCCAAGAAGAGGGCTTATATTGTACAAATTGGTATAACTGTTTTGTGGATTATTACTCACTTGGAAACACTACAAGTGATTCCACAATAAATTTATGAACACAAAGCTGAGTTGTAAACAGTAAATTATAAAAAAATTTTCTTATTCCTCTGAATACAATGAACCCGGACGAACAACGTATATGACCTCGTTATTATATAACATCACAACATTGTGACTACGTTTTATATTTAATTCTTTATTTTCAAGTGAAGTCATTTCAACAAATACATCAATGCTGCCTGTTTCATCAACCAGTCTGGCATTCATATATTTATCTTTGTTTGGCTTTAAATAATTGGATTTAACATTGATTAATGGTTCAGGCACTTTTTTATTCTCTTTAATATCTTCTAACCTTCCAGATACAACAAAGTGTTTTGAAAAAGTATCCATATCATTTACAGGAACAGCATATTCTTTTGCTGTTTCATTTATTTCAGCTACAGTGCTTTCGATTATTTCTAAATTTTCGCCGGAAGCTGCTTCTTTCCAAAAATTATCTGATGTCTTTAAATAATTTTCATACTCCTCATCAGGAATTACTAGCAATGATATAACATGATTTTGATAGTTATTGGTACTAATTTTAATTCTTAAATGATCATTACCTACTCTCTTATCCCAATATACACCATTTTCATAATTGTTTTCATTTAGACTGTAACTTAGCACTTCGTTTAGTTCTTTATCTAATTTTCTTTTATTGCCATAAAATATTCCTGGCAGTTCTAAATGTTTCGACAACTCATTACTAAAAAAATCATTCACTTGATCATTTGTCAAATTAGATGGCAAAAACCAAGACATGCTAAAAATTTTATGATTATCTTTAACCCACGCATCAATACCCATGGTTATGTTTTCATTATTTTTTAATGTGTAAATATTTCTTGATTCATCAACAACACCTTTATCTGTAATGTACCATTCAATACTTTGTTCCGTTAATACACTTTCTACATCCTCAGTTTGTAATGGAAACTGGTACTCCTTAACGGGTTCCTGATTGTTGAAAATAAATAATACAATGCAAATTAGAAAAACACATGCAGCAAAAAATATCCAATACGTTTTCTTGTTTAATCTTGATAAATACTTACCCAATTTTAGCCCCCCTGCTTAATTTTATTCACCTCATTATACCACACAAACATTTCACTTTTTTATTCACTCTATAATATAGACAATTTTAGAGTACATTTTGTAACATTATTTTTATATTTTACAAAATTTTACTTATTCATATTTTATGACTCACGCTAATGTTTCTACATCAGCATATACAGTCAATGCAGCTACAGCAATCTGTATTGTATTACCAGCCCCAAATGCGGGAACCTCTAAACCTTGCACTCCTAATCCGCCCTTTACTACTTCTATTTCTCCCTTGCCTACCGGAATTGCCTTCATAACTGTTTCCTTATCCACCATATCTGGATTAGTACATCCTATTTTTACATGAACATGCATCTTCAAGGGATCTATATTTAGAATATCCTCCAATCCGCACAAACAACTTCTGGATGTTGCATCCTTTACAGCTTTAACTGCAGCCTTAGTAACATCACCGCCATGAAGATCTGCTCCCATGCCAAATTCCACAATATATCTCTTTAACATAATAACCCCTTTCTACTATTTTTTATTATCTTAACATAATATCTGTGAATTTTCTAGTATATCACTATAATAACATTTCGGCATAACAATCAATAATTTACAAACAAAAAAGACACCAACCTAGTGCAGTCAGTGTCTCTCTTCATTGTAATCTAAAAACTAGGCATTAGCCTTTTTATTGTTTTTATAATTTCTCAACAATGGCGCTGCCATAGATGCAACCCCTACAGCTATAAAAAAGAAACTTATGGGCCTTGTGAACAATATTAATGGATTGCCGTTTGACATGAGCAGCGACTGTCTCAGGCCTGTTTCTGCCATAGGCCCGAGAATTATTCCCAAAACAGCAGGCGAAGCAGGTATCTTAAGAAGCTTGAACAATAGTCCCGCAAGACCGAATAAAAACATTACACCCACATCAAACATATTGTTGTTTATGGCGAAAGATCCGCTTACACACAACACGAGGATGTATGTTGCCAGGATTGGCTGAGGCAAAAACAACACCTTTGCAAACAATCCTGCTCCCGCCAAACCGAGAATCAGCATTAATACATTTGCTATAAACAATCCAAAGAAAAATACAGTCATAATTTTTTCATTTGCACCTGAGAACAAATCTGGTCCCGGCTTTAGTCCATGTATGAGTAAAGCTCCAATAAACAGTGCAGAAACTGCATTTCCCGGTATTCCTAATGTTAATAGAGGTACAAGGGACCCGCCTACGCATGCGTTGTTTGATGTTTCACTTGCTACGATGCCGTCAACTATGCCTGTTCCGAATTCATGGCTTCTTTTTGACATTCTCTTGGCTTCATTGTACGCCACAAATGAAGCAACGCTTGCTCCTGCCCCAGGCAGAATGCCGACAATTGTTCCGATTATGGAAGATACCGTGAAGTTCCCCATGTTTCTCTTAATTTCTTCCCTGTTAGGAAGCAGCCTGCCTTTTATCTCAGCGAGACTTCCTTTAGATACCTTTGTTGTTCCCAGCATAAATGCTTCACAAATTGAAAACAAACCAATCAGAAGCGGAACCAGTGCAATTCCGGAAATCAGATTAATATTGCCATATGTAAATCTCATGGCCCCCTCAACAGGATCCATGCCTATGGTTGCCAATAGCAGTCCGAACACACCTGAAATAAGTCCTTTGATCATGTTGTTCTCTGACAAACTTACAATGATAGTAAGTCCGAAAAAGGCCAGTGCGAAATATTCGGGCGGTCCGAACCTCAGTGCCTGCTTCGCTAAAAATGGTGCAAACAGTGCCAGCACGATTACGCTGAATATCCCACCAATGGCTGATGATAAGGTAGCCGTTCCAAGGGCAAGCCTGGCTTCACCTTTCTGTGCCATGGGATAACCATCAAATGTAGTAGCTGCAGCCGAAGGCGTCCCCGGAGCATTTATGAGTATAGCCGCTATGGAACCTCCGTAGATGGCTCCTACATAAATTCCTCCCAGCATTATAAGTCCGGTTTCCGGTTCCATTACAAAAGTAAATGGTACTAAAAGGGCAACCCCCATGTTTGCAGAAAGCCCTGGTATGGCGCCGATTATTATTCCGCCGGCAGTACCCAAAAGAGCCATTAACAGATTAGAAGGCGATAAGGCTGCAAGCAGTGCTTGTAATATACTTTCCATTTAAATTCCTCCTAAAAAGATTCCTACCGGCAGCGGAACATTCAGTAAACTGCTGAACGAAAAATAAACAATCAATGTAAATACTGCCGAATTTATAAACAATACAGATTTTTTTCTATATCCCAACAAGTATTGCACTATAACCAAAAATATAAAGCAGGCCGGTGCAAAACCTATAAACGTCAATCCTGCAATAAAAAGTATGTAACCTACAATCAATATTGTAAAATGCTTATGTTCCTTAATGAGTATAGCCAGCGGATTCGGTGAGTTGTCAGTCTTACTTTTTTTATGTGATGTTATAAACAGCAAGACACCTAAAAATGCCAGCAAAATAGATAAAATCATCGGATACAGCCTTGCTCCAAACGATAGTCTTAATCCTGAAGCAATAAATCCGAATGCTATTAAGATGAACACTATGGCAGTAATCTTATTAGCCTTTGACATGTAATCCTCCTTGTATGTTAGCAGCGGGATACGCGCAATGAATTGTTCAATGGTTATCCCGCTTCATTTATTTCTGTTTTAGCTATTTTCCGATAGCTTCCTTGTACATCTCATATGTGTTTATTATTTTGTTGCTGAAATCTTCATTGCTCAGATAATTTACACTGAGCTGAGAATTAGTCATCTGCTCGATGTATTCAGGATCTTCCATTGCTTTTTTAAATGCTTCATGAAGAACCTGCACCACTTCATCAGGAGTATCATCCGGTGCTGCTATGCCTCTCCATGCCCCCGAATAAACATCATATCCAAGTTCCTTGATTGTAGGAACATCTGGAAACATTTGATTTCTCTCTTCTGTAAGAGAAGCTATCGGTATGAGTGTGCCTTCTTTGATATGATTGTCAAATGAAGAAGGTCCTCCGATTATTGCATCCACATGACCTCCAAGAATGGCTGTTATAGCCAAACCAGATCCGTCAAAGGGAATATTGCTGGCGCTTATTCCTGTAGCCTTTATCATTGCTTCATTGGCCAGGTCATCTGTTGTTCCTTTTCCTGAACATCCGAATTTTATGGTGTTCGGATTTTTCTTAGCATATGCAATGAATTCTTCAAAATTTGTGTATTCTTTTCCACTTTGCACTACCAGAAAATCTGTCTCTTCCGTCAGCTGTATAATACCCCTGAAATCCTCCACAGAAAATGGCGCTTCATTCAACAATGGATTGATTGTTACAGAAGTAGTTACTGTAGTCAGTGTGTAGCCATCAGGTTTTGCCTGGGCACCCTTGTTTTGACCAACCATTCCTCCGCCGCCTGGTGCATTTTCAACGATGATAGTCTGTCCCAAATATTCCTCTGCATTGGAAGCCAGTATTCTAGTAGTTAAATCAGCAGAACCACCTGCTGAAAATGGAACGATAATTGTTACAGGTTTCTTTGGAAAATCTACGCTTTTTTGTTCTTTAGCTGTTTCTGTACCGTTTGTACTGCCAGAAGTATTTGAACTTCCTGAACCTGAAGCTGAACATGCTGTAAGTGAAGCAACAGCCATTATTAATGCAAGTATTAGTGATACAACCTTTCTACCTTTGGACATAAACATAATATACCTCCCATAATCTATTATTATAATATCCTAAAAAAGGAATACGTTATTTGAAATAACAAGAACTCTCAATCTCCATGGTACTAACGCGCCAAGTCAGTGGCTGGCATCTCTTATTCCTTGCAGACTGTGAATTACACTATTTCCTTTTTTGACAGCTGTGTTAATTAGCATTCTCCCTTATCTAGCTTAATCTCTCAACTATTATATAGATTGTGCCTTGAAATTTAAATAGTAACTTACAAATTATTTCTAATACTCAAAACATCCGTCAATTATATCGGTATTCTTTGCCTTTAAAGATTCATCAACCCAATTTCTGTTTGCTGTTCCGTTTATAACCGCTTCTAACTTTGCAGCATCTTTTTTGGCATATTCAATTGAAGCTTCTAATATTTCTTTTGCATATTTTTTAGGAATAACTATTACTCCATCAGTATCTCCTAAAATTATATCTCCCGGCATAACAGGTACGTTGCCGATTGAAATGGGTACATTTATTTCTCCGGGTCCTTCCTTAAATGGCCCGCCGGGTGTTGAGCCTGTACCATATATGTAAAAGTCCATCTTTGAAATCTGATCGAAATCTCTGATTGGTCCGTCGAGTACTATACCGGCTACCTTTTTTGTGGATTTTGCATATGTCACCATTATTTCGCCCATAAGGGATTGGGATCTGTCACCCTCATTTGAAACAATTATTACGTCACCTTCCTGCGCCATATTTAAAGCCTTATGCAGCATCAGGTTGTCTCCTGGTCTTACTTTTACAGTTAGTGCCACTCCAACCATCGTAGGGGCAGCAGGAGATCCAATCAGTTTAATCTCTGAACTTAATGCACATAATCTTGACATTGTATCGGCAACATTTGCAGCAGGAAGATTCTTAAAACCTTCAATAACATTGCTTTCAGGTAAATCTCTTTTTAAAAAAACTCTGTTTCCTACACTCATTATGATAACTCCTTAAAAAATCAAATATTTATTAACATTTCTCTCATTTCCGGCACTATATACTTAGGAACTCTACCGTTTAAATAATCATCAATTCCCATAGCGCAAAACAGCGAGGACCTGGAAGAGGCTTCTTCTGTTGCTGCTCCTATATGAGGTGCGGTTAAAACATTGTCCAGCGCAAGCAACGGATTATCCTTATTTACAGGCTCTTCTTTCATAACATCCAAAGCTGCTCCTGCGATTTGTTTATTGATCAATGCTTTATACAAAGCATCTTCATCGACAATTGTCCCTCGTGCTGTATTGATTAAAAAGGAAGTATCTTTCATCAATTCAAATTCCCTGGTGCTCACACTGTTGATAGTATCCTTGGTAGCTGGAACATGCAGCGATAAATAGTCGCTGTCTGTAAATATTTTATCCCTGTCGTCCAGCAGTTTAATATAATCAGGTAAATTATCTCTTTTTGCAAAGGGATCAAAGGCTATTACATTCATTCCGAGTCCCAAGCTTGCCTTTTCCGCAACCAGGGAACCTATATTTCCTATGCCTATTAATCCAAGAGTTTTTCCGTACAACTCATTCTTTTTGGTCTTCAACTTAGCATAAAAATAATCATCAATGTATGTTTTTTGCACCATTTTAAAATTTCTTGAACAATAAAGCATATAAAATATGACAAGTTCGGCAACAGAAACGCTGTTAGCACCAGGCGCATATACAACCAGTACATTATGTTTTCTGGCAGACTCTAAATCTACACCGTCATAACCAGCTCCATGCCTTGCAATAATTTTTAATTTCGGAGCGGCATCAATTATTTTTTCTGTTATCTTAGGCGTCCTTACTATAATTGCATCACAATCATGTATGTCATTTATTATATCCTGTTCAGACATGCCGCGTCCATCGACTATCTCATAACCTTTTGATAAAAGGTAATCTCTCCCTTCTTTCATTATCGGCTGTGGTAATAAAACTTTATACGTCATAGTAACCCTCCTTAGCATCAATAAAGCAATTTATGTGCCAAACAAGAAAATATCTCAGAAAAGAAATAAGTGTTGTAAAAATTCGTTTGTCTGAGTTGATGAAATCGTTGGCAACATTGAGTTCTTATAACTCTAAAACTTTACCCTCATTCAAATAATTATAATTTGACAACATCCTAAAACATATGATATCTTACTGATATGAAATCAGATGAAATGAAATGAATTTCATTTGTGAAATCAAGCGAGGCGATTATGAATGAATTTAAGAATATAATTATTTTTTCTGCATCTGAAGCATTTACTAAAGTTTCAGATAATGTAATTAAAAAGAACAACCTTAGTGAATTAATAGAAACAATTGAAATGACCGGAGAAGGCATTATCGATGTTGCACAAATGGCTGTACAACATGGAACGAAGGCATTCATTGCCAGAGGAAGAAATGTTAATTTGCTCAGGGAAAACATACCGGCACCTGTTATCAATGTTCAATACACATATGAAGATATTTATTACTCCATTCAAAAATCAAAGTATAAATGTGAGAATATAGCTTTGATTGGTTTTGACGAAGCGTTTGAAGCCATGAAAAACTTCAAGGTAGTATCCGGATGTAATGCTCAGATAATTCAGCCCAAAACAGTTGACAGCATGGAAAACGATATATTAAGTGCTTTAAGTTCAGATATAAAATCGTTGATTGGCGGCATATCCGTAAAAAAGGTTGCAGCACTTCATAATCTTGAACATGTCATGCTTGATGTCAATGAAAGCTCCATTGAAATGGCTGTAAACAGCGCTTTGAACATATTAGAATCCCAAGATGAGAAGGATCAGTATCTTCAAACTATATTGACTACAATAAACGGAACTTCCGAAGCAATAATCAACATCAACAAAGACGGGGAAACAATTTTTTTAAACAATAAGGCTAAAAAAATATTTAATAACAGTACAGACAGCGAAACAAACAAAATATTATTTTCAACAATAGACAAGGATATAATTTTCAAAAGCAAAAACCCAATATTTGATAAGGTATTGACTATTAAAAATAAGAACTACATCGCAAATTTCAAACCTGTAATAGTTAACAGCAAGGTGCAGAGCGTAGTAGTTATTATTCTTGATGCAAACTTTATTCAATCAAGCGAAAAGCAATTGAGATTAACTTTTAATACTAAAGGACGTACAGCAAAAAACACATTTGACAATGTTATTGGAAAAAGCAGTGAGTTAGCAAACACCATATACAAGGCGAAAAAGTATTCAAAATCAAATTGTGCAGTATTGATAACCGGTGAAACCGGAACCGGAAAGGAAATATTTGCTCAAAGCATGCACAATTACAGTGACAGAGCCAACGAACCTTTTGTTGCCATCAACTGTGCAGCTTTGCCAAGTTCAATTTTGGAAAGTGAGCTGTTTGGGTATGTCAAAGGTGCCTTTACGGGTGCAAAGGACGAAGGCAAAATAGGAATATTTGAACTGGCACATAACGGTACTGTATTTCTGGACGAAATAGGTGAAATGGATATTAATATACAAGCTAAAATTTTAAGAGTCCTTCAGGAAAAGGAAGTAAGCAGGCTTGGCGATAATAAAATCATTCCAATTGATGTAAGAATAATAAGTGCAACCAACAAAGATTTACACGAACTCATAAAAGAAAAAAAATTCAGGGAAGACTTGTATTACAGGCTTGGGGTTCTTGAACTGACTTTACCTCCTCTAAATGAGAGGTTGGATGATATACCTTACTTGGTTGATTACTATTTAAAGAAGAACAGCTATGATGTTTCTTTTTCAAATAACGCGATCGAACTGTTATGCTCTGGTTCATACCCCGGAAATGTAAGACAGCTGTTTAATATTCTGGAGCGAGCCATTGTATTAGCCGACAGCCGACACATTTCCTCAGAGGACTTTAAGAACATTATCGATATGAACAATTTTGAAGCCATAAACGTTATAAACAATAATTCTTTAAAAAATTCAAATAAGAATCACGAAAGCAGTAAAATTATTAGAACATTGGAAAAATACAACGGAGACAGAAAAAAAACATCCAAGGATTTAAATATAAGCCTAACCACCCTTTGGAGAAAAATGAAAAAATACGATATTATTTACGATAATGAAGTTGAAGATAATTTTGTTGGTTAACAGATTGTTTTTATATGGTCTGTAAGAGTGTCAAGGTGACGGGGTTGTTGTCATCCCTAATGATGACAATAACCCCGTCCCACTGTCATCAGGCAAGACTTGCATTGTTGATGTGATTTACAAATATCTTCACAAGACTTGGATCAAATTGAGAACCTGAATTATCTCTTAGCTCTTGTATAGCCATTTCTTTTGTGAAAATTGGTTTATAAGATCTTTCATGAGTCATCACATCATATGCTTCCACTATGGAAAATAATCTTGCAATAAAAGGTATCTCCTCACCTTTTAAACCTTGTGGGTACCCGCTTCCATCCCAGCGCTCATGATGGGCAAAAATACCTTTACCGATGTAAGAAAGCTTCGTAGATGCACTAACTATCTTAAATCCAAGCTCTGGATGCCTTTTTAATTTTTGCCACTCCTCTGTAGTCAACGCACCCTCTTTAAGGAAAAGTTCTTTTTCGATTCCAACCTTTCCTATGTCATGAAGTTCTGCTAACAAAGCAAGACTTTCAATGTCATTCTTTTCTAAATTTAAAATTTCTCCCATTTGTCTGCACATGTCGACTAGTCTTTTACAATGTTCCTTGCTTTCATTTTTATTTTCATATAGGTTTTTCTTTATAGAATTTATGATCCTATCATAGTTTTTATCGCTTTCAGCCATTTTATTAGCATACATCCTGTCTTCTGCCAACTTAAACAGGCTGCTAAAGCTATTATTTACTTCACCATGAATTGTTGCACATCCCAGAGCTATAAGGGGTTTAATGGGATCCTCTTTTGCAGCAAGGACAGCTTTTTGAATTTTTCCAACAATATCATTAGCCTCTCGTTCATCCGTTGATGGCATAAGCACAACTATTTCATCTCCTCCAATCCTGCAGGCAACATGATTTTCGTTGATATTTTCATTAATTATTTCAGACACCCTAATTAACATCTGATCTCCGGTTTCATGACCAAATGTATCATTTGTAATTTTTAATGCATTTAAATCTGCAACAATTATTGAAAATGGTAAAGAATTTTCTTGTTTTAACTGTTTTAGCATTTCAGCCATATACGCCCTGTTATATAGTCCTGTGAGCTCATCATGATATGTTTTAAACATCAGTTCTTTTTTAGACTCTTCAATGGCTTGAGTCTTTTCTTTTACCGCAGCTTGAAGACTTGAGTTCCATACTAAAATAACAATTATAATAATTATTAACAACAAAACAAAGCTCACTACACCTATCCAAAAATATGTGTTCTCAAATAAACTTTGTTTTTGCAGGGACATCCATTTTTGTTCAATAACTTTTTTCTCACGGTCTGTAATTTGAGCTAATCCTTTGTTGAAAATCTGACTTAATATGGGCCAATCACTTCTGGTTGCTATGGATAAGCTGGATTCATAAGGAGTTTCTATATTTACTATAAGATTTGAAATATTATCCCTTTCAATGGTCTCGGTTGCGCTCATTATTTCTATTATCATTGCATCAGCTTCGCCAAAGGCTACCATTCTAATTCCATCGCTGGGAGATTTCACAGTTCTATATTCCAGCTTAGGGTACTTATCATTAAGAAATTCTATAATATCATAACCTTCTATAACTACTATGTCCATGCTTGCATTTGTTAACTTTTCAAATGTCAAATTCTCGGAAAAGTTTTTTCGAGTAATTATAACATTTGGGTTATCTATGTAGGGTACCGTAAACTCCAGGTACTTACTTCTTTCAGGTGTTTTAGTAGCAGCTGTTATTCCGGTCAATTCTCTTTTTTGAACTTGTTTTATGAGTTCATCAAAATTATCAAACTGTACCATCTGAATTTTAATACCCAGCTTCTGTTCCAGAAGTTTAAAATAATCTGCTGAAATACCAGCATATTGTCCATTACTTAAGAATTCCACCGGAGGATAATCTATTGTATATCCAATTTTAATCTCATTTTTATGCTCATCCAGCCATGTTCTTTCTTCAGCCGTAAGAAAAATTTCCTCAGCTTTAGCACCCTTCAAGTTGAATAAAAAAAATATCGTTATAATACCAATAATAATTAACAAAAACAAAACAATTAAATTAAATTTTTTTAGCTTTAAAATATTTATTCTTTATTCCCCCTTCTAGCAACTCTTATGAAGTAAATGCAAATGTTTTCCAAGCAATTATTCCTGTACAGCATTAGTTGATTTTTAAAATTAGCAATCAAACTAAATTTCATCCAAAATTTTCAATTTCATAGGTATTTTAGCATTTTTAATGTTGCGAGTCAAATTATAAATTGTTGACAAATAGTTGCAAACAATTTATGGTATACTGTATATAAGACAAAAATCAAAAGGAGTGAGATAATGGAAAAACGTAAGTTAGTATTGTTTATTGCTTCAACTTTAGATGGGTATATAGCAACAAAAGATCATAACCTGGATTGGCTCTTTAATGTTGAGGGTGAAGGTGATAACGGAATATCAGAATTTTATAATACTATCGATACAATCATAATGGGCAGAACAACTTATGACTGGATTATGGCATATGAAGATGTTTTTCCATATAAAGATAAGAAATGCTATATATTTTCAAGGACACCAAAAGAAGATACTGAATATGTATCCTTCGTAAATAAAGATGTAGCTTCTTTCACCAAGGAACTAAAATGCAAAAGCGGAAAAAACATTTGGATTATGGGCGGCAGTGAATTAATTTCTTATTTTATCAAAGAAAAATTGATAGATGAAATTATAGTTACTTTAGCTCCGGTTTTATTGGGCAGTGGCATTCCCTTATTTAGACAAAATGATTTTCAAACACTTTTAAAATTAACCAGTACCAATCGATTCAACCAATTTGTGGAACTTCACTATGAAGTTATAAAATAAGCTATACTTCCTTTATTTTAATGACTTCTACTCTCCACACCTCTGGTCCTTGTTCTAAATAGTTCCATTCATATTGACCGGGAAAGTCTTCAGGAAATTTGTATGTAAAAATTGGTTTAAAATCATGGTCATTTAGTAATTCCATTTTTTCTCCAACCTTTAACGACTCAAACGTCCCATGAACAGTTGGGTATTTATCCTGATGAGGCATTATCTCACGTATATCAACTCTTCCTTTATAATCTGACATAATAAAATACTCCTTTACAATTTTTCATTAGTCTTTGTAGGAGTATTTTATTTATACATTTTAATTACACTGCGTGCAAAATACCATTCAGTAAAATTGATTACAAAGTCACTTTAATCTAACTCCATCCTTATTAATAATTTTTAATGCAGGATGATTTTTCCCATTTGTAGAAACAAAAAAAACATAGTCTTTAGTTACAGCCATACCCACTTCATCTAAATAAATTTCGCTGTCAAGAGCTGTAACATTGCTGCCGTCAACATTCATTTTATACAAGCCCTTAAATCTCCAATCCTCATTATCGACGTTTTTTAATGTGTAAAATATATGATTATCATCTTTTATGAATTTAAGTATTTGCTTATTTGAGAGTCGTTCCCTTGATTTATTCTTTAAACTCATTCGATATAATATTTCTTCAACATCGGCCAAATAATAAATATATTCCTCATCAACAATCATATTCCTTGTTCTGATGTTAGATAAAAATTGCTTGTCAGTTCCATCTGTATTCATCACTTCCAAAAATCCATCTTCCTTCGTGTTATAGCTGTAGTATATCTTTCCCTTATAGACAGCCATATCTTCAATGTCTTTATCACTCAACAGCTGCTTATTCTGACCATTTACATCTATTCTGCATATTTTACTGTCATCTTCAATGCTTATGAAATAAATCCAATTTCCAACAACCTGCATCTGCAAAGAATAACCTATAAAAAGTATTTCATTATTTGTTCCATCTGTCTTAATTCTGTTTATTTCCTTACCCTGCCTGAAAAATATCCAATCTTCAACAACATTAATAGTATCCTTGCCTAAATTTTCAAGTTCGTCAAAAATAACCATATCATTTTCAAGATTTATATCTGTTCTGTATATTTTGCCTTCCCTTGCATAATAGATAAAATCTACTGCTTCAGCCACCATACCGTAATTATTAATATTGGATTCTGTATTGCCAACCAAATATTCATTTTTAATATTAATTTTTTCTGAGACTTCAATAGGAGGGCGATAATTCATAAATTTAATAACTACAACTATTGCTGCTAATGTAATTATTGCAGGAATACCAACAGTCTTAGCATAGTAAATCAAGTAGCCTTTTGCAGTGAGTTTTTCACGGTTATCATTTATATAATTTCCGATCAGTTGTAAACATCCTTCTATTTGAGATTGATTTAATTTATGAAATATTATTCTGGTGTTATCAAGTGTTATTGATGATTCATTATCTATATTTAAGTTATTTTCATAATCCTCAATAATCTGCAAAATTGCTTCATTATTTTCCTTGATGAATTTTTTGTCTATGGCTTTAAAATAATAAATTCTTTTCTTTTTTAATACTGTATATGTTCCGACTATAGAAACAGGAATTAAAAGAAAAACAAACGCATCAAATATTTGAGGGATAAGGCCATCGGAGTCCCCAATATCTACGATTATAAAAAAATAAACTCCAACAATAAATATATTATAATATATTTCCGATATAAAGCTTTTAATCTTAAAATCAGCTACTATAGTTACTATAATATAAACTGATATAGCTGCTATGATTATAAATATTTTTTCGTTCATATATTCCCCCTATTAATTTGCCTGTCATAAACCCGTCCCCTTGTCACCTTTGCACTATGAATGATAAATTAGTGTGAACCCCTGGAGGTAATTTATCAGTTATATCCATCTATAAATTGAAGAAACCAGTATTCATCTAATGGATAAATCATAGGATATCCTAAGGATGTGTTATAGAGTGTGCCTTGAGAATCGTAATATAAACCGCCAAATGTTTGTCCACTCTTAATGTTCCAATCAGCGGACCACATTTTTTCATTACTGTTGTTATCTGTCGGTATAGATTCTACTTCGGCGTATAATTCCTCCCGATGTTGTTCAAAATATGCAGTACCCTCAGCTACCATCCGCTTCATTTCAGGGATTCCACAACCAGGAGAATACGCCATGAATCCATAGTAAATAATAGGCGCCAGCGCAACAACGCACAACAATATTACCAATAAGATGCGTAATGGTTTATTCAGTATTGAAGAGCGACAAAATAAATATAGTCGCTTAAATGGCTGATATAGAAGTATCTGAATACCGGCATAGATTGGAATTACCATCATTGGCATTAAAATTGCGCCCAGACCGTATTTACCATATCCAAGTATGATAAAAATGAAAGTCAGTATCATCCATGTCAGATAGATCTGAAAGAATGTTCGCAATGTATCTGATTCTTTTAATGATTCTACGTGATTTAACTGCTCCTTATGAGTTTGTCTTAAATCACCCAATTGTGCACTCCTCCTCATCAATTTAGAATTCATGATATACGTGTATTCTTACCACTCATTAATAGCATATAAAGTCGCAAGCCGAACCTGTTTCAGCAATTCACTTGACAAATCCTCATATTCTTTTTCCAGCCCTTTTTCATGTGCCATATAAGGAGGGCTGTCATTCCAAGAACCCATTGCTCCAAAAACATCTGCAATACTAGCAGCTTCAAAATAATGCAGGTATTTTTCTGGAATTGCGGGGAGCGGCATATGATATACCATATCTGTATAATCAGAAGACCCCAACAGAATATCAAGAGCCTTTTGAAATATCAATGCAAAATCATTGCAATCAATCTTGTGGGCGAATTCTTTTATTTCGGATAATACAAACTTGAAACTGTCAATATTATTTTCAAAATGCAGTTTTTCCGTAGGGGCATCCTTCCATTCATGCTCTGCATAAAGAATATCCCACATATTTTGAGCTGAATTAACTTCCCATTGTGCAGTAAAGTAAGTAACCTTGCCTCCTTCATAAAAGCACACAATCATACTTTGTGTTGTATTGGAAAATCCTAAAATATTGCGATCTTTGACTACGATGGGAACTAGGAACTTTAAATCATACAGTCCTTTTTTTATGCAATAATTATACCATTCTGGTACGTTTTCTGCTTTATATTTATGCGTACTAAAAAGTTTCTTTTCAGGTAGAAACTGAAATTCAATTCTACTTTCATATTTTAATGGAGTATATGATATTGTAGATTTCTCTATTATTGCTTTTTTTGCTGCTGCTGTAATACAACAAATCTGATACATTTGACCATTCAATTATTATCACCTTTCCTACAAAATATAATTAACAATTCATTAGGTTTTTATAAGCAATCATTAGTTCGTAATTATCAAATTGTCGACAAATAGAATATGATATGATTTAGTTGAAATCTTTTATTAGATTATTTGATATTATTCATAACTAAATTTATCTAAAATACTATTATTTATATAAATATTCCTTCCATTCATTTACTAAATCATAAAGTGACTTTCCATATAACTCTTCAATTCTATTATTATCACTATACACACTCATAAGCTTCTCTTTACCATAACAGTTATAAAGATATAACAAAAATGATTCTGCTTTATAATATGAATACATTTCCTTTGACAATGTATCTCCTAAAATATAATCTGAACTATCCGACTGCAGTAAAGGTATTCTTCGTTCTCCGTTTTCAAATTCTAAAATTGCTTGTGATTCTATAGAAGTGCTAATGTTAAATTCATCATCTTTACCTAACTTTAAAATGCGTTCATTATATATTTTGACAAGTTCTCCTACATATTCATCTGGAATGTCAGTAAAAATTTTTTGATATCTTTTATATCGTGATGTTTTATATTCGTTATCGAATAAAGAACTTAATAATGATGCCAAGCCTTCTTTAAAAAATAAAGAAGTGTTTTTTTCTATACCCGACAAATTACAAAGCACATGGGTGACTTCATGGGTAGAAGCTTCAGGTCCAAATTTTAAAACATTCAGCTTTACCTTTATACTATTAGGTGCCCAGCTATATCTATTATCATTAGCAGCTAATGTTATATCTAGTTGTTCATTATAATTGAAATTTATAAAGTTTTTAATAAAAATTATTCCTTCATCCATTTCTTCTGTCCACTTTACAATATCCTCCCAATTCCAATTATATTGCTCATATTTATATATTGCTTCTGGCGAATTAATAGAAAAGTCTTTTCCATAACTGTAATGTACAAATATAGTGAAGTTGCTTCTCCATATGTCTTTTGAAAACAAATTTATCATATCTTGTGATTTGTTAATAAAAGATCTATAATCGTAGTTTGCTAATTTAATGTAGTCTGATAAATAATTCATTTTTGCTAAAAAACATATAAAACTATAAGAATAATCACATAATAAGTCCATGTCTATATCTTCATTAAAATCTCTAATTAGCCATGCATCACCAAAAGGCGGAAGTTTTTGTATCCTATCACTATTGAATATAGTTATTAATTCTTCAGACTTTTTTTCCTGTGCTGTAATCGGAAAATTATAGACTTTTGACCAGTAGTTTTCTAAACCCACGCAAATCCAAGCCGGTAACGTTCCCCCACTGGCGTGATAAAATACCACACCCATAGAAAGTGGATCATCAATACTAATTTTGAATCCTAAAAAATCTCTACCTACTTCATTTGCGTTATCAGAAATATATATTATAGGTGGATTAAACTCCATTGAGTACTCATGTTTTGCTATTTCAAACATTGTTTCTAAACGTGTTATAATGTTTACTTTATCTTCTAATACTTCATCTTTCAATCTATAAAAAGCATTTTCAGTATTACATATCGTATTGTATCCAAGTGACTTCGTATATTTATCTGCTTCCAAGAATACTGGTTTCTCAACTGGTAATAATAGGTACCTGTTTGTTATCGAAAAAAGGACAGTAAGGGATAATATAAATATAATAATTAATAATATATAAATATTTTTTCTATCTTTCACCTGCATATACAAATAACCACCTTTATTATACAGCATCATATTATTTCTGAATATTCTACTGATGCGCGGACTTAAATATTACGACTATAATAAATTTCTATTCTTAATATAGTAAGTGCCTTACTCTCCTTTTCCTTAAAAGGTTTTGGCTATAAAAATGTCATTTAAAACGCTAGATATTTCAGCAAGATAGAACAAATTTACAACCTCTTTACAGACTATTGATACTCATAAATATTTTATGAATTTTTCTTTATATAAATTTTGAGTGCTCTTGTAACCATAAACATGGTATATATAGCCATTACTTTTAAAAATAATTCTATAAACATTATTCCTAAACCCATAAATCCGGCACCTGTAGCTGTAAGATTCATATTTACCTCCTTATATTTGCTATAAAATGCAATTTTATTTAATATTATTTAAAATTAATTTAATTGAAAAAACTATTAGTAATATAAAGCCTAAAAATGACAGTACATTAATCAACAATAAGTATATTTGATAGACTACTGCCCAATTAATTCCATGGAGGCCTTCGAAAATACCAAGACTGGAATGTTCAAATATAGGGTTATTTAATGCAGCAAGTAAAACACTTCCTAAAATGCAATAAAGTAATTTTATATTTTTGTTCATTCAGATTCCCCCTTGTTTAAGATAGTGTCATAGTGACACCTGCCATATGAACAGCACTGTGATATTGGTGTCAATAACCCCGTCCCCTTGTCACTTTTGTTTTAGTTTTTCGCTAAATTTATCTTCCGGCCAAATTTCATTGCTTTCGATATGTCCATTTTCATACTTAATTTCCAGGACAATAGATTCTGTTTTATCCTTAAAGCTGTCAATGTTTGCTGACCATATATTTGTAAATAGGCTTTCACTTTCTAATTGAAATTCTGAAATTTCCTTTTCATTATTTTTATAATTAATTACAAGCTGCAATTTTTCAGGTTTATATAAACCTGAAATTAGATTCCCTTGCTGTGTAACACCAATTGCAAAATTTTGTAAATAGCCATTACTTTCTTCATAACTCATACCAGATATTTCAATTCTGCCAGGTTTATAATAATCTTCTGGAATTTCTTTTTCTTCTGTAGCTTTTATAACACTTCCTTCAGACATAATTTTATATTTATATTCTTTATCCGGAAAAAGTATCAATGATGTTTTATACATACCGCTATCTTGTTTAATTGCTTCTTTCTTCTCATATTTATCGATTTCATCACTATATACCAAGTACACCTTTGCACTCTCTTCTATTTCATTAAATGACCACTGAAAATCTAAATGAACTTCTTTGTTTGTAGTTTTTTCATAATCTATTATGAACTCTTCATTTATAACCCAGCTATTATCATTTACAAACTCATCTAATCGGCTACTTACATATCTGTCTATTTGAGAAATAGAATTATTTAAATTTTCATAACTTGCTGACATATTATTACGCAAGTTTTTTACTTCATTCTCCGTTTTCTGAAGTTTTGTATAAATGAAAAAATTAAGCACTATACTAAAAATAAGCAGTCCCACTATTGCCTTCATTCCTTTATCCATAAATGATTTGTCACCAGTCAGAGGGACTGTTTTGATGTCATACGGTTTATACTTGATTTGTTTTATAATGTACTTAAAAAGATAAATCACTGCTACAATTATCAAAATTGTAATTATTATTCCCGCCCATCCAATTTCTTGAGGCATTATCCTCTCCACCTTCCTGTAATAATGAAACAATACAATAAATAATAATATCTTATATTACCAATTACATAAGATATAATTATCATATACTTATTTTATGTTTGACACGTTGTCATCTACGAAGGACAGTAAAACTTATCTCTGTTTACTATAGTTTTCTACTGCGCACATTACCAACAATCATTGAACAAAAACCTAATGGCGAAAAAATGTAGGTTTTATCTGTAAAGACACCTGTTAGAAAAAATGCTACGGCAATGCTGTACCATATAGTCCTTATTCCTTTATTTCCCATATTAACTTACCTCCATTATCGTTCTGACATTAGCAGAAGTGACTTTTAACCTATTCCTAAAATGTAGCTATCTTTTCATCTTTGAGCTGAATCTACATATATCAATTTTCAAACATTAAATTAAACATAGCTAAACAAATTTATCATATGTCAATAATAATTCTACTTATGCATAATTTGAATGATGCGAAGTACTATTCTTAATCAATGACAACAAGTGTTAATCCAATAGAGATTTATATTCATCTACGTCCTTAAATTCACCAAAACTTTGACGAAAATCATCAGTCCTAATATTCTTCATAATAAATGGGGTTCCATCATTCAACTTGCTAATAACTATCTCAAAAGAATTATCATCATTTAATGTGATTTCAAAGTTTTGCCGATTACCCTTAATTCTATATGATTTGTCATCGAGTTTTTCGTAAGTTCCTCTATCGACTTCTCTATTGTTAATCCATTCAACAAAACTATTATCTTCTTCTCGAACTAACATTTGAACGATATGACTTCCAATCATTTCACTTTGATAAAATCCTTTTAAAAGAGGATTTGTTTTGAGAAAAACACTCCATAATATAAAAATAATTACAATCAATAAAATAATAAGTTTTGACTTTTTCACAGCAATAACCTCCTCTATTTATTACGCATAATTCTACTAATGCAAACCTCAATTATTGTGAACTATAAATTTTATATCTTATAGATTTATACTATTATTCCATATTATGTTAGACTGCACTTTTCTGTAATTTGTTCATTATTTTTTGATTTTTTTTCAGAGTAGCCAGGCTTGCATTACGTAACTTTTAAAAGGACCGAATTTGCATATCCTGTTTTTAATATTTTTAAATAATTATTAAACTTATTTAAAAAACTGTCGATACATATGATTACTGAAGTTAAATGATGTATGCAAAAATCAAAACCATGTTCAATTAAATCTTTTATTCAATAAAAGGGAAAGGGATAAGTCGTGAAAAAAATTCAAATAACTAAAATTAAAATGAACAGTATTAAGACAAAGATAACTTTTATTATCTTATCAGTTGTTATAGTTTTAAGTATTACATTAGGTGCTATCAGCAGTTATCTTAATTACAAAACAACCTATGATGCACTTGAGCAAACTATGACTGAAACAGCTGTAATTGCTGCTGAAAGAGTTATTAAAGAAATAGAATCGTATAAAAATGTAGCCATGGGAGTTGGAGGCATAAAGGATTTGTCAGATTCAAATGTCGCAGTAAGTGAAAAACAAAAAATCATTGATGCCAACGCAAAACAATATGGATTTCAAAGGGGAAATATTCTTGATCTAAACGGCATAAGTATTTTTGATGGTAAGGATTATTCGGACAGAGATTATTTTAAATCTTCAATTAATGGTCAATCCTATGCCAGTGATCCGCTTATAAGCAAAATCACCGGAAAACTTTCAATTATAATTTCTGCACCTCTATGGAAAGATGGAATACCGAATTCAACAGTTGTAGGAGTTGTATATTTTGTACCAGATGAACAATTTTTAAATAATATTGTAAGGTCAATTAATGTAGGAGATACAGGTGATGCTTATATGTTAAATAAGGATGGACTTACTATAGCATATAAAGATGATTCCATTGTTGGAGTAGAAAATACTCAGGAACTTGTTAAAACAGATGAAAGTTTAAAAGAACTTGCAGCAATAGAAAAAAGAATGATTAATGGCGAAACAGGTTTTGGTAGTTACCCATACGATGGTGTTAAAATGTTGGCTGCATTTGCTCCTATTGAAGGTACTAATGGTTGGAGTATAACAATTAATGTTGAGCGAAGTGAATTTTTAGGTGGAGTTTATACTTCTATTTTAGCCATTTGTATAGCAGTTGTAATTTTTATACTTCTTGGAATTATTATAGCTCGTAGAACTGCTAAAAAGATTTCGGACCCAATTAAATCTTGTGCAGACCGCTTAGTTTTATTGTCCCATGGAGATTTAACTTCCGTTGTACCTAAAGCTACATTCAATGATGAAACAGGAATTTTGTTAAATGGTTTGAAAACTACTATTGAAGAAATTAATCATGTTATTGGAAATGTTTCTTATCATCTTGGTGAAATCGAAAAAGGGAATTTAACATCTACAATTGACATGAACTATGAAGGTGATTTTGCAAAATTAAAAATTTCTACTGAAAGCATATTAAATTATTTAAATGAAGATATGACACAGATTAATCAAGCATCTGAACAAGTTGCAAGCGGAGCTGATCAAGTTTCCAGTGGTGCACAAGCATTGTCTCAAGGAGCAACGGAACAAGCAAGTTCTGTAGAAGAATTATCAGCAACATTAAATGAGATATCCGATAATGTAAAAAGTAATGCTCAAAATTCTGAAAATGCAAGAACAAGGGCTGTAAACTTAAGAAACGAAATAGCAAAAAGTAATGTCCAAATGCAAGACATGATAAAAGCCATGGATGAAATTAATGATTCATCAAATCAAATTGGTAAAATAATAAAAGCAATAGAGGATATAGCTTTCCAAACAAATATATTAGCTTTAAATGCAGCTGTTGAAGCAGCCAGGGCCGGTTCTGCCGGAAAAGGCTTTGCAGTTGTTGCTGACGAAGTTAGGAATTTAGCATCTAAGAGTGCAACTGCAGCTATGGATACTACTTCTTTGATCGAGCAATCTATACAGGCAGTAAAAAACGGAAAAAAATTAGCTGATGAAACAGCAAATTCCTTATCAATAGTGGTAGAAGAAGGGGAATATCTTACAGATGTTATTGAGGAAATATCAAGAGCATCTGAAGCCCAAGCTGCTTCAATAGGTGAAGTAACTTTGGGAGTTGAGCAAGTATCTGCAGTTGTTCAAAACAATTCAGCTACTGCTGAAGAAAGCGCTGCAGCAAGTGAAGAATTATCAGGACAAGCACAGATTTTAAAAGATTTAGTGAGCAAGTATACGCTTAAATCTAATAAAGCAAAAATTTCAAAACTAACGGAAAAAGATAATGATAGAATAGAAAATAGAAATATTATATGTGGATGTTCTAATCTTACTGAAAAAGATTTAATAAATGCAGTAAATAATGGCGCAAAAACATTTGAAGAAGTTCAGCAAATAACTAAAGTTAGTACAGGTTGCGGTAAGTGTAAAGGTAGTAATGAAAAATTAGTTAATAATTTATTACTTAAGAAAAAAATAGATGAAAATCAAGTAGTATGCGGGTGTTACAATGTAAAAGTTCGAGATATGATTCAAGCGATTAAAAAAGGAGCAAGATCATTTGAAGAAGTTCAAAAAGTTACAAAAGCTGGTACTGGATGCGGTGGATGTGTTGAAAGCAATAAAGTATTAGTTGATGAACTTTTAGCAAAATATTAATTTGATTATATAATTTAAAAAGTCATAGGTATGCACCTACACCTATCTATAGCTTTATTTCTACAGCTATAGCAGATGTAGAAACTGAAAAGAGATAGTAGGCTCATGCAAATACTGATAATTTTTTTCAAATATTTCACCCCATATTTAATAATAATTAGGCGTTTGCTAAACGCCAAAACCCGTGAAATCACGGGTTTTTTTTGTGCAAAAAAGTGTAACCCCTCACTAATTTATGGTAAAATTGAATTGACTCTTTCCCTATTGGAAAACACCATTAATCTCTATAAGTTTATAGAATATTTTCTAATTTAGAATAATTTCTTATTTAATAGATTTTACACGTATTTTATAATAAAGGCAATCTTTGCATAAATAAAAACTGATCATGGTTTATAACACTATGACCAGTTCTATATAATACTAACATCAACCTAAAAAACTAAATTCGCTAAATAAACTACTACTAACAATCACTTTTTTCGCTAACACAATTTTTTATATCTTCATTTCTTAATTCTTTTCCCAAATCTTAATTACTACCAACTGTACTTCTTTCAGAGTCAATTTTAACATAATCTATCATATTATCCTTTATATTAAGCTGATAATAATCAGCCATTTCGTACTCTTTATTATTACTATCTATATAGTTATAGGAAATCTTGTACTTTTTAAAATATGTTTCACCATCTGTTGATTCCTCAATCAATTCAACAAATAAATTCCTATAACTCTTTATATTGTGTTTTTCAATAAAGTTATAATTATATTTAATCTCCCTATTTGACATTACTACATTTAAACCACGTTCATTACAATACAATCTAAAGTTATCCGCTAGCTCCTCATAATTGCCGTCTTTCAACAATTTGTAATTTTCTACAGAAATCATTTGCTTAAAAAATTCAATATAATTATCTTCTACAGAAGATTTACTATTACAATTAACAAAAAAATATACCATACATAAAACAGCTACAATGACAATAACTATTACCTTTAATTTTGCTTCTCTTTTCAAAAAATCACCTCGGTTTTTAAGTATAATAGGTACAAAGTAAAACTTGACCTATTATTCGGCTTTATGCTTACCCTCAGTTTCCTCATCCAATAACAAATTACTTAGACTATACATCACAGTTAAAGTTTACTACAAGCCACTTATCATCAAGCTTCTTAAAAATAAATTCATGAAAAATTACCGTTTTAAAGGGATACTCTTGTATCTCAGTAGTAACAATTACCTCTTCTTCAATTTCATCAAAAGAACTTACATTTACTTGTTCAAGCTTTATTTTACTATTTAAGTTTTTTTCTTTTTTTTCTAAAAGTCTTTTTTGTGCTTCTCCTATAGAGTATCTTTTTATTGAATTATCTCCACTATCATAAGTTTCCCTGCTTATTTCTAATGAAATTTTTTTTATATTATTAATTATATTGTTTTGCCTATAATTAGCAATTAATAGGTAAACTACTAAAACCAAAATTGTTATTAATATAATGGCAGTAAGTATTCGATTTCTTTTATGCATATCAACGTTTATACCTTTCTCAAATTAATAACTTAAACTTCGCATATAATAATGTATAACAATATTGTATTCAATACTTAATAAACTTAACATAGCTTATTTTAGTGTAAACATATATTTAATTCAAATCTTTGGTAAGATAGAACATTGAAATCCCTCTTGTGGTATGAGGCTCTATTTTGCGTTTTACCTCTCTTAATTCAACTACACCCAATATTAAATAATCCAATAATGTAACTTACTACTGCGAAGTTAAGTTAGACGGTCTTACTAAATTAGTTTTTTATATTGACTTTATTAATTTCCCCACCACCATTGTCTTATTCCAATATATATATTATTAGCAATGTTCGATTGCTCTGTCGGGCTTTTTAATAAAGCTAAATCTTGACTATTTGACATAAATGCAGTTTCAACTAATACTGCAGGGGACTTAGTATATAATAATAATCCTATTCCATCATGAGTTGTAGGCGATCCAAACTTTGGAATACTAGTAAAAGCAAGCCTAGAATTAATTTTTGTAGCCAGCGCTGTACTGATACTAACATCATGTGTTGAAGGATAAAATACTTGATAACCTCTAGCTGATGTATTAGTTGATGAATTGCAATGTATTGTTACAATAAAATCAATGTTAGAATTATTTGCTTCTGCTACTCGGGTATCCATATCTTTTGTTATATCACTAGTTCTACTCATTATAACTGTACCACTGTAAACATAGTAGTATGCTTTAAACATGGAAATTTCAACAGTAAATAATAACTTCTTTTTTAGAAGTTTGCCCAGAAATGATAAAAACGTATATTAGTTATAAAATAATTATTATACCTATCTTTCCCGAATGATACAAAAAACCATTGGTTTTTCAACGGTTTTTCTGTTTTTTTCGTAATTTTTTTCTGACTTTGTCAGTAACCTGGGGCGTGATTAATCACGCCTTTTTAAAAACTCATTATAATCAAGTGGAGTAGCATCGGCTAAATGAATACGGTCTTTTATTCAGCGTTTCTTTTCATCAAGCATTTTCTTTTCAATAATTTCTCTTATTTCATCTTTAGGAACTAAATTAAACCATACCTTTCTGATAATATTATTATCATATATATGTACTTCAATTGGTATTTGAACATACACATTATTTGCCTTATCATAATATAGATATAAATCATCATATTTAATAATTTCATAATTATTTTCTGCTTGTTGCCTTGACAAATCATAATAATTACTAATTTCCTCAGTTTCTAAAAAAGTAAAATATCTAATTTGTGATACCATTACTGTATCAAAAAATGTTATGAAAGAGAACTTTTGTAATGGCAAAATTACTTGATAGCTATTAACCTTATAACTAATAGATTTATCTATTGTATTTGGTAAATAACTAATAAATACTAATTCCCTTTCAAATTTAACTATTAACAGTAAAGCAAGTACGACTATTATAAATAATACAATAAGTTTTTTGCTTTTTAACATAAATATACTCCCTTAATTATAGGTAAGATAAATTATACTAACACTAATATATAGTTTAATATAGTATTAATACATTGCATAGAACTTTATTTTATATGTAGCATAATCTGGATCCCCTAATGCGGTTGTTAAGTTTGCATCTGCTCTATCTATTGAGTGTGCAGAATATTTAAAGTCACTGCCTGATATTCTGGTAAGTATCATTGTATAACCCTTGCTAACATAGCTTGTACTGGTTAATGTTAATCTGTAATTTTCATCAGATTTTGACCAATTATCAGTATCTACCCAATTGATGCCATCATATCTTTGCAAATATAGGTACATATTAATTTTTGTTGTTTTACCTTGATATCCTGTTACACTACCTGTTGCTGTTGCTAACCCATTTGGTGATATGTAAAGATCTGTTTTGGTTGTATTTGTGTAATCATAAAATGGAGTTATGACACCATTTATATTTGCTGCAAATGCTTCAGGTACTAAACTTAAGCTAAATAATAAAGTTAATAATAGACACATAGCTTTTTTCATTCTAATCACCATTCCTATTTTATATTTTTATCTCTATACTATATAAACAATTTAAATATCAATTTGAGGACAAGATTTTTAAAATATTTTAAAATTAATTTTAGATATATTTATTTTATCGATTCAGCCATTTTTTCAGTGTGCTTTCGTGTTCGTTTCCACTAATGCAATAAGCGTAAATGCCGTCACTAAAAATGATGATTGTGTTAAAATAACAACTTGAAAATTCAAGGGGTACTACTCACATCGTTTTTAGCGACATATTCACAAAATCAAAAGCACTATAATGAATACAACATGCAATTTTCGACATCTATTTAAAGATACTTTTTTGAAAATTGCCCAGAAGGGATAAAAACATATATTATTTATAAAAAATTAATTGTATTTTACTTATATTTTGCAGCAAAATCAAAAAACTAAAAAGACACCAACATATTGCAGTCAGTGCCTTTCCTCAATTGGTTAATTACATATTGCTTACTTCTTCGTGCACATGTGCTTCTTTATATTTTAAGCGAGTAGCTTTACCTCCCCGAATCTTAAGGGGTAGAACGGTATTAATACTATGTGTAAATTTCAGCGTTTTCATGGAGTTCTCTACATTTTTATTAATACCGTTTTATATTGTTTATTATGAAGATTTGCCCAGGATTTGCCCGAAAAATTTTTTAAATTTATACTAATATTATGTTTTTTATTCACTTCTTATTAGATTATTATGTTTTTTAAAATGTAGCTTATTTATAATAATGGTTTAAATCATCATAATACGGTTTTAAAAGTGCATTAAGTGAATTTAGGGTTTCATAAAGTTCTTTTATTTTATTTTTATCTAACTCTAAACGACTTCCGTTTAAATTTATTGATTTTGTTATCAATTCTGAAGAAGAAAGAAGTTCCCTATTTACTGTGTCAACTACTTCTGCCCCTTCATAAGGTGATATATCCTTCTCAATCAAGCCCTTCTTATAACAGTCTCTCATGCTTTTATAAAGCGAAGTCAAAGTGCTAGACATTACTCCCATTCTAAATTGTATTTCACTATAGTTTTCGACAGTAGGCATCTCAACAAAAGTATCTAATGAAATCATAAGTCTTTGATAATTTTCTTCAAATCTATTAACATCATAGCTGTATTTCTCATATGTGTTTTTGTTTATACTTTCTATAACGCTCCACCCGACCAAAAGTATACCTATTGTTAATAATATTATAATTAAATTTTTATTATTTATTTTCATAAAAACTCCTACTTATCTTTTTAATATATCTCTCAATTCAAGACACACTTATTGCTTTTTGCAATAAGTGTGTCTATATCAGTTATTATATTTAATAACCATATACAACGTGTGGATAACTTGCATATCCAGTAGTAGCGCTTGACGTTCTATCAGTATTTAAATATAGCCTATATGTAATCCTTGCTCTTGCTTCCACAACTGCAGAATCTCCAGCATCAGGTCTTTGATTATAATCTATTTCAACAGATGCCCCTCTGTTAGTATTTGTATGAGCACTTGAATATAATGTACTAGATGGAAGATCCATATAATCATATCCTGTAGTTATATTTGATTTTACTACAGCCTTGTTATAATGTCCATCACCTAAAGCATCAGATAATGTTGAACTACTGCTGCTTAATGAACTCAATGCTAAGTTAACATATGCTAAGACAGGACCAAGTTCTGGAAATAAATATTCTAAAATAGGAAAACTTATATTCATAGAATTGTTACCACTACGTGGCGTTGTTTGATATATATCGAGAAAGTCAAGTGTTTTAGATAGAAAAATAGCTTCAAAAGAAGTTGGTTGCGCTAATAAGACACCAGTCATTGCTGAAGAAACATTATAAGATCGACTGAAAATCCTTATCATTTCGTTACCTAAGTCCGATTGCCTATCTCTAAAATCTGCCTTGCTTACACTCATTACCACCATCTCTTTAGTGTAACTAGTTCCGCCTATAGATTTATTCATGGCATTGCCTACATGATCATATCCATTAGCAGACATAATCCCTATTTCGTTTATTTCATTAACTGGATTTATCTCTTCATTATAAACTTGATTTTTGTTATTCAAGTTAAAGACTTCTTGTTGTTCTGGGAATAAGTCTCCCCAAAATAACATTGCCAAACCGCTATTTCCATCAAGTTCGCCCATAGTTAGACTTATTGTTCCTTTAGCAAAATCATCTAGAATAGTAATATCTAAAATACTTTGAGTATCTTCAGAAAATTCTTTGTCTATATTAATTTCCACTGAACCATCATAGACAGTTCTTCCATTTGATGTTTTAATAACGTTTAGGGAAGCATTATCAAATGTAAATTCATATTTTTCATTGCCTAATTTGAATTGACCTGTTCCAGTCATTATTGCTGCATTTTCTACAATTTTGATATCCCTAACATTCAACGTTATATTGCTACTACCATTATATTTTGTTTTATCGTTTATTGACAACTTAAAGAAATTTTCATTTCCCTTTTTTATTACTGGATCACTGAGCACCTTACTATCTTCTTCTGATATACTAAGCGGCAATACAATTGTTCTCTCTACCTTGTTAGTATCAACACTCGCATAAGTCATAATTGGAAAAGTCAGCACAAAAGCAAAAATCAAAATACTACTTACAAATTTTTTCATATGTTTTTACATTATAATATAAAACTTAATATATATATATTATATTCCCCTTTCTCTAATTTTACTAATTTAACTATTTTGTATATTTTGATAGTTTACAGATAAATGTGGTAACTACTATTTAACCATTATAATTTTTTCTTTATACGTTCCCATTATCCAAAACTTTTTAGGTTATACGTGTAGTGTTATATAAAATAAGCATATAATTCCAATGGAACCCCCTCCTTTTATTAAATGCTCATCATGTCAGGCCGGTTGCAGAAAATTAACACCATATCTTCTCTTTAATGTCTTGCTACAATACTTTTATTTGTATGTTACTATCTATGATAACTTCTGAATTTGTTTTCTATATGAATTCACATTGAATTATAATTTGCTAATAAGAAACGTTATTGCTATACCTGATTATACTTTCATAATCAGTACCACTGTAAACATAGTAATATGCTTTAACCCTATAAGTATAGCCTTTACTTACATAGCTAGTACTGCTTAGTGTTAATCTGTAACTTTCATCAGATTTTGACCAACTATCAATATCTACCCAATTGCTACCCTCATATCTTTGCAAATATAAGTACATATTTACTTTTGTTGTTTTATCTTGATATCCTACTACGTTACCCGTTGCAGTTGCTAAACCACTTGATGATATGTAAAGGTCTGTTTTTGTTGTATTTGTGTAACTATAATATGGCGTTATTACACCACTTAAGTTTACTGCAAATGCTTCAGGTACTAAGTTAAAACTAAATAATAAAATTAATAATAAGAGACACATTGCTTTTTTCATTCTAATCACCTTTTCCTTTTCATATTTTTTATCTCTTTACCATATAAACAATTTAAATATGAATTTGGGGACAAGATTTTTGAAATATTCTTAAAATTTTTAGAAATTTATTTTATTGATTCAGCCATTTGTTTTAAAATGCTTTCGTCTTCGTATCCACTAATAGAATAAGCGTAAATACCGTCACTAAAAATAACTGTAGTTAAACCATTTTGACTATAAGTTATACCAGTAGCTCCATTAATAAATATTTCTTTTGTATTTATTTCTTCGGTATTTATTGTTACATCATAATTTAAAGTAAATTGTTCATATATTAATTCATTCTTTTCAGCATTAGAATAAATTATTTGATAATATGTTTCATAATTCGTTTCTTCTAATTTGCTGTAACCTTCAGGTATAAAATTAGGTTCATGTTTGTCTTCTATCTTTTCTGGTGAATTTTCTTCTTTATCATTAAAGATCAATTCTGAAAATTCTTCATATATTTTTTCTATGAAATTAATAACCGGCAGCCTGATTGCTTCTACTGTCATTGATGCTGAGATTATAATAATTATGGAAGCTGCAGCTGCTATACTTCTTCTAATTTTATATCCGGCTAGAGTTACATATTTAATTTTAGATATTTTAATGAGCTTTTCCATTTTCTTTTCAAATTCATAGGAAAACTTATGATATTTTTTTAATTCCTGATTTGGTGGGAGTGAATCCAGTTCACTTTCCATTGAAATGACTAATGCCTTTTTCATTAATTCAGCAGACATTACTTATCCCTCTTTCTAATATTTTCTAACAATATTTTTCTGCCTCTTTGAAGCCTTTTCTTTACTGCTTCATTTTCAACATTTATTAACCTTGCTATTTCTTTTGTGCTTAATCCTTCAACGTAGGTTAAATACAGCACGTCCTTGTAAGTTACAGTTAAATTTGAAATTTCTTCTACAATTAAGTTAAATGAATACTTTGACAGTACTTCATCTTCTAAACTGTAATCATCAGAAATAATTTCACTGTAGTTATCAATATCTAAATATGATTTTTGTTTTTTTAAAATGTTTAAAGAAATGTTTCTCACTATAATAACAATATAACTTTTAGTCTGGGGACATATAGCTTCTGAAATATTGCTAATATTTTCTGCTATCTTGATAAATGTTTCATGAACCGCATCTTCCGAAAGATATTCATCATTTAAGATTTTGTTAGCCACATAAAACAATAGTTGTTTATATTGATAATATATTTTTTCAAATTTACTTTTTTCTTCTTCTGTATCTATTAGGTTTAAATATATTAGCATTTCTACCTCTTGTTCGAATTAATTTTGAATCAGAGATTCCAAATTCATGATGTTTAAAGTATAATTTGTCTTATAACTTATTTTTGCTATTAATTTAAAAGCAGATTTCATAATTCCTTTTCACTTCTAGTATTTCTAAGTTTACTTTCCACTTTTATCCTTAACTTAATAATATTATTTTCTTTTAAAAATAACAACTTAAAAATTTCAAAGGGTACTACTGGCATCATTTTTTAGCGACATATTCACAAAATCAAAAGCACTATAATGAATACAACATGCAATTTTCGACATCTATTTAAAGATACTTTTTTGAAAATTGCCCAGAAGGGATAAAAACATATATTATTTATAAAAAATTAATTGTATTTTACTTATATTTTGCAGCAAAATCAAAAAACTAAAAAGACACCAACCTATTGCAGTCAGTGCCTTTCCTCAATTGGTTAATTACATATTGCTTACTTCTTCGTGCTCATGTGCTTCTTTATATTTTAAGCGAGTAGCTTTACCTCCCCTAATGTGGCGTTCAGACTTATTTTTTAGCAAAACTCTTTTAACTTCGCTTGCAGCTGGAGGGTTCAATTTGGGAAGACGTTCTGTAACATCCTTATGGACTGTGCTTTTGCTGACACCGAATTTTTTTGCTGTCTGTCTTACAGTAGATTCAGTACTTATTATAAATTCCGCAATTTCCATGGCTCTCCGTTCTATGTAATCTTTCATGTTTAACCCCCTTTGGCTATACCGTCTTATTACATTTTTATGCGTTAATGTCTTTGTTAGAACATTATTTTGTTATTGAACAGTAATATAGTCCATGGGGTTAACATTTTTACCGTCAACAATCAATTCGAAATGCAGATGAGCTCCGTCAGCTGATTCTACACTTACGGTTTTTCCTACATTTCCTATTGTTTGTCCTTGTTTAACAGAATCACCAACAGCCACGGTTGAAGAAACCAAGTTGTTGTATAATGTTTTAACATTGTTTCCATGGTCAATAATAACTTCTGTGCCTGTAATCTCTGAGTTATTTACAGCTTCAACAGTTCCTGCAAATGCAGATTCAATCATCAACGTGTCCTTTGGCTTGATATCAACGCCGTTATGTACTCTCCATTCTCCAATTGCTTCATAATATACAAGGTCATTCAAAGTAAATTCCCTGATTATTTCACCTGCCAATGGCAATTTCATTGTTTTTAAGTCAAGGCTTTTTGCTTCCTGCTCATCATCTTTATCATTGCCGGCATTTTCATAATCTTCAATCACACCTTCAATATAATCCTCATATGGGTCTACATTGGCACCTATGTTTTCGTCTTCCGTTTCATTTTCTGCCAAATCATTTCCTTTATCTGAATTTGGATTCGATGTATATCTCCAAATTATTGCAGTTGATAAAAGTACAATACAAAGTGCAATTATAAAGAAACTTGTATCCCTGTTCTTGAGTCTAATAAAGAAATTTTTCATTTTCGCCTGAGCGTTTTTAAATCTGTTGTTCTTCATGTAAACCTCCTGTTTATCTTCTTTATTATCTTCACATAGTGTGTCCCATTTTTTTTATTTAATACATAATTGTTCTATTTTTTTTTATTGCTCATAAAATATTATGAAACTTATGATAAAAGGGGTTGATATTATGTTAAACCGAATGATTTATGCTGCTGTAATATTTGCAATGCTTCTGACAATTCCTAACATTTCTCTGGCTGTATTGGAGAATAAATTTGATACTAAAGGTGAAGTTGCAACTGCAGATACCAAAAGCAGCAATGAAGGCAATGAAACAAAAGAGTCACAAGAGGGTAATGATGAAGAGATACTTGAAACTTACAGCATTGAAGAACCTGAGCTCATTAAGGTGTACAACGTAAAAACAAATGATGTTATGGTTATTGATTTTGAGGATTACCTCAAGGGAGTTGTGGCTTCAGAAATGCCTGCCGAATTCAATATTGAAGCGCTGAAGGCACAGGTAATTACAGCAAGAACATATCTTTTGTACAGAATGAAGAAATATCCTGAAGGACAGCCTGAACACACGGATGCTCCCATATGCTCGGGAACCCACTGCCAGGTGTGGACTTCAAAGGAGGATCTCATTGCCTCCCACGATGACGGATGGTACGATGCATATTGGGGTAAAATTGAAGAATCTGTAAATTCAACAAGAGGACAGATTTTAACTTACGAAGGCAAAATCATTGAGCCTTTGTTTCATTCTGCCAGCGGAGGAAGAACTGAAAATTCAGAGGATGTTTTTTCTGCTTCTGTTCCATACTTAAGAAGTGTTGAAAGTCCTTATGAAAGTGAAGCTCCAAAACTTCATGCTTCTGTCAAGGTGACAGTCAGTGACTTTATAAACAAAATTGAATCCGTTTATGGAGACTTAGGGCTCACAAAAGACAACCTTGATGATATGATAGTGCTTGGAGAGGTCAGTGAAGGTGGAAAAATAAAGACATTGTTGGTTAATGGTGCTGAAATCACAGGACGTGAAATGCGTTCAATTTTTGGTCTCAATTCTACAAACTTCAGTTTCATTCAGACGGGAAATGAAATAGAAATTGTAACAACAGGTTACGGACACGGCGTAGGAATGAGCCAGTGGGGTGCTGATGGAATGGCCGAAGAAGGTTATAATTACAAGGAAATCTTGAAACATTACTACACAGGAGTTGAAATTGTAAGCATGAAGTAAAGCAATTAAGAATTAAGAGTTAAGAGTTAAAAATTTTATGTATATCAGGTCAGTTTGTTTTGCATATGTGTACGAGAATTAAAATCGCATGATTATTTAATATAATTTATTATGTACAACACAATTTTAATATGATATCATGATGTGTAACAAAAATGATTAACCAGAAAGGATTATACCATGATATTTATAAATGATACAGCATACGATGAATTCAAGGCATTGCTTGATGAGGCAAATGTTGATTCATACAACATAAGAATAGGAATTGACAACTATGCATGCAGCGGCCCTGTATTTGGAATATCAGTGAGCGAAGCTACTGATGGTGATGATGTTGAAACAATCAAAGAAGTCACTTTCATTGCAGAAAAATCACTGATTGAACAATTTGGAGGATTCATAATTGTTTCAAGCGAAGAAAACAACGGATACGGTGTAGGTCTTAAACCGGTTGTTCAGCCTCAGTCAGGCTGCAGCGGATGCGGCGGCGGATGCCACTAAACAATTAAGAGTTAAGAGTTAAAAATTATTTAAGCTAACGGATACCGTTAGCTTTTTTTATTATATGAATTATGAGATGTACAGCAACAATCCGGGCGGACACGAGGTCCTCCCCTACACATGGAAATTCAAGTTCACCAGAAAATGCTGATATCATCAGTCTGTAACCCTTCATTACAAAAACCGGCAACAAAAAAGACTTGTGCGAGCACAAATCTTCATTTTATTGTTTATTAGTCTGCTACGTATGGCATTAAAGCAATAGTTCTTGCTCTTTTAATTGCTCTTGTTACCATTCTCTGGTGTTTAGCACAAGCACCTGTGATTCTTCTTGGTAATATTTTACCTCTTTCAGTTGTATATTTCTTTAACTTTCCAAGGTCTTTATAATCTATATGTGTAGCTTTTTCCTGGCAGAACTGGCACACTTTCTTGCGTGGTCTTCTTTTGTTGCCCATTCTGTCATTTCTGTCGCCTCTATCTTCTCTAGAGTTGTTTCCGCCTTGTCTTGAACTCATTTATATTTCCTCCTTCCGTAATATTCTATTCATTAAAATGGGATATCTTCATCATCTACTGGCTGGAAAATGTCATTGTCTTCATCTGGGAATCCATCGAAAAAGCTGCTATCTGGCTGAACCGGTCTTCCCTGTTGCGGTGACGATGATTGGCCTTTTCCTGCGCCAACAAATTCTATTCTATCTGCTACGATATCGGTTGTATATCTTTTTTCGCCTGACTGTGTAGTGTAACTGCCTGTTGAAATTCTGCCGTGAACTGCACATTGGCTTCCTTTTGCAAGGTAGTTTGCACAATTTTCAGCTTGTTTTCCGAATACAGTTATACCTATAAAATCCGCGGTCTGTTTTCCTTGAGATGTCGCTTCTTGTTTCTTATCTCTTGACATTTCTCTGTCTACAGCTAAAGTGAATTTTGCTACAGCCATACCTGTTGAAGGTATGAATCTCAGTTCCGGATCTCTGGCTAGTCTTCCAATTAATACAACACTATTCATATTTTATCCTCTTTTATATAGTTTCTATTCTTCTACTGTTATCATGTGTCTAACAAAGTTATCGCTGATTTTACAAATTCTGTCTATTTCATTAACAGCATCTGCTTCTGATGTAAAGTCAACGAATACATAATAACCTTCTCTTTTTTTGTCGATTTCATAAGCAAGTCTTCTCTGACCCCACTCATTAACCTTTTCGATTGTTCCTTGTCTTTCAGTTATTATGTTTTTTACTTTTTCGATTTCAGCGTTTCTTACATCTTCTTCTAAATTAGCAAGCAGAATGAATGCGCCTTCATATTTTCTCATCATTTGAGTCACCTCCCTTTGGACTTTGGCCCCTGTACTCCCAGGAGCAAGGATAGCGAATATATTATAGCATTGCACAAAATTTTATACAAGCATTTTTTTGATTTTTTCCAAATTTATTTTAATTACATAAATCATTGACTAGTTTACACTTAAGTGCTAAGATTAATACAATTAAATATTTCGGGAGCTTTTGAAGGCTGAGAGGAAACATTGGTTTCGACCGTACCTGATTTGGATAATGCCAACGTAGGGAACATTGCAATGATACTATTGTATTAGCATATAGCGCACTTCACAAGCAGGTGCGCTTTTTATTTTACATTTTTGTCAGATGCAGCAGGTAATACTCTGAGACCAAAATATTTAAAATAAAATTTGGAGGTTTTTATGTCAAATTCAAAGAAATTAGCCCAGGCAGGAATTTTAATTGCCGTGGGTGTGGTGTGTTCAACATTTTCAATACCCATTGGAGCAGCAAAAGTTTTTCCAGTGCAGCATTTCATCAACGTTCTTGCAGGTGTTACTCTTGGACCTTTTTACGGCGTCAGCATGGCTTTTGTAACATCTCTGCTCCGTGTAATGATTGGTACAGGAAGTCTTCTGGCTTTCCCTGGAAGCATGTGCGGAGCATTCTTATGCGGCACGCTTTACAAGCATACTGAAAAAACGTCCCTTGCTTTTCTCGGTGAAATAGTGGGAACAGGAATAATAGGAGCATTGCTGGCTTATCCTGTGGCATCTATTGTAATGGGGCGTGAGGCTGCATTATTTGGTTTTATTGTTCCCTTTGGAATAAGTTCTGTTGCAGGTGCAGGAATTTCTTTAGTTTTTATAACAGCTTTGAAAAAAACCGGATTACAAATAATTGGAGGTATTAAATGAAAAATTACAGCACACAAATGGAAGCAGCAAAAAATGGAATCATAACTTCTGAAATGGAAGTAGTGGCAGAAAAGGAAAATATGAATGCCGAGAAAATAAGAGAACTTGTAGCCCTTGGAAGGGTTGCTATACCTGCTAACATAAATCACAAATCCCTGAGTCCCGAGGGTATAGGCGAAGGTCTTAAAACAAAAATAAATGTAAATCTTGGTGTTTCAGGTGACTGCGCGAATTATGAAAAAGAATTCGAAAAGGTTAAAATGTCCATTGAATTTGGTGCAGAAGCAATAATGGACCTGAGTAACTACGGCAAGACAAACACATTCAGAAAGCAGCTCATAGATTATTCTCCTGCGATGATTGGAACTGTACCCATGTATGATGCCATCGGATATCTGGAAAAAGATCTTCTGGAAATAAAGGCAGAAGACTTTCTGAGAGTTATTGAAGCTCATGCTGCTGAAGGTGTTGATTTCATGACTATTCATGCGGGATTAAACAAGAGGTCAATTGAAAGCTTCAAGCGTTCAAAACGACTTACAAACATTGTTTCAAGAGGAGGTTCACTGATTTTCGCTTGGATGGAAATGACGGGAAATGAAAATCCATTCTACGAACACTACGATGAGCTGCTGGACATATTGTACAAATATGATGTAACCATAAGCCTTGGGGATGCACTGAGGCCGGGAAGCATTAACGATTCAACAGATGCAGGACAAATTTCAGAACTAATTGAAATTGGACACCTGACAAAAAGAGCGTGGGACAAAAATGTGCAGGTACTGGTTGAAGGGCCTGGACACATGGCATTAAATGAAATTGCAGCAAACATGCAGCTTCAGAAAAGACTTTGTCACGGTGCTCCATTTTACGTTCTTGGGCCAATTGTTACAGACATTGCTCCCGGTTATGATCACATAACATCAGCCATTGGCGGAGCTGTTGCTGCTGCAAACGGAGCAGACTTTCTGTGCTATGTCACTCCTGCAGAACACTTGAGACTTCCCGATGTTAATGATGTAAAAGAAGGAATAATAGCCTCAAAAATTGCTGCCCATGCTGCAGATATAGCAAAAGGAATTCCTAATGCCAGAGACATAGACAACAAAATGAGCGATGCGAGAAGAAGAATCGACTGGGAAGAGATGTTTTCTTACGCCATAGACAAAAAAAAGGCAAGGGAATATTTTGAAAGTACACCTCCTGCTGACAAACACAGCTGTTCAATGTGCGGAAAAATGTGCGCCATGAGGACAACAAACAAAATATTAAACGGCGAGAAAGTCGAATTTTCAAACTAATATTTCAAAGGAGGCGACATCTTGTTTTCTAACGCTCTAAAAAAAATAAAAGAAACATGTCCGCTGGTTCACAACATAACAAACTACGTTACGGTTAATGACTGTGCTAATGTTCTCTTGTCTCTTGGTGCTTCACCCATAATGGCAGATGATGAACTGGAGGTTGAAGAAATAACATCCATGAGCAGCGCACTTGTCATAAACATAGGAACCTTGAACTCACGCACTGTACAGTCAATGATACTTGCAGGAAAAAAGGCAAATGAAATGAACATCCCTGTTGTACTTGATCCTGTTGGTGCCGGAGCCTCAAGACTAAGAACAGAAACTACGTTTAGACTCCTCAATGAAATAAAATTTACAGCAATTAGGGGAAATATCTCAGAAATAAAAACTATTGGGAGTTTAAGCAGTACAACAAGGGGCGTCGATGCTGACAATTCTGACAGCATTACACATGAAAAAATTTCTGATACTGCTGAATTTGCCAAAAAGCTTTCCATTGCAACAGGAGCAGTCATATCCATAACAGGAGCAATTGACATAGTATCAGACAGAGAAAAATCATACATAATTAAAAACGGGCATCCCATGATGAGTAAAATTTCAGGAACAGGATGTATGCTTTCTTCCATAACAGGCGCATTTGCTGCATCAGGTGATAATATTCTGGATTCCTGCGCTGCTGCTGTGTGTACCATGGGCATATGCGGTGAGGAAGCTTATGAAAAAATCATGAAATCTGGCAGCGGAACATCTTCATTTAAAACACATCTAATTGATTATATGGGAATCATGGATGACAATGTGCTCGAAGGGAGGGCCAAAATTGAAATTAGATAGAAATTCAATGGTTCTTTATGCAATAACTGGACGCACATGGCTTGGAGACAAAAAACTTTCTGAAGTTGTGGAACAAGCCATACTTGGCGGAGCGACATTTGTACAGCTCAGGGAAAAAAATGTGAGTTTTGATGAATTTGTTCAGCTGGCAAGAGAAGTAAAATCTGTAACTGACAAGTACAATGTTCCTTTTGTAATAAACGACAATGTTGAAGTTGCCCTAAGAGTTGATGCCGACGGTGTTCACATAGGACAGGGCGATGTCTCTGTTAAATCAGCAAGAGACATGCTTGGCAGACATAAAATTATAGGCGTTTCTGCAAAAAATGCCCATGCAGCAGTTTCAGCCCAGCTTGAAGGAGCTGATTACATAGGTGCAGGTTCTGTTTTTTCAACTTCAACCAAACTTGATGCGGAAAACATCAATCTTGATATATTGAAAGAAATAACCTCTTCCGTGAGCATTCCTGTTGTAGCAATAGGCGGAATCAACAAGGACAATGTGCTAAATCTTTCTGGATGCGGTATTGATGGAATTTGTGCAATATCAGCAATCTTTGGACAGGCAGATGTAAGGAAAGCTGCTTCAGAACTATTTAAGCTGTCTGAACAAACAGTTGGAGGATACTGATGAGAAAAATACTTGCCATTGCCGGATCTGACTGCAGCGGCGGCGCAGGAATACAGGCTGACCTCAAGACAATAACAAGCCATAAAATGTACGGCATGAGTGTTATAACAGCTCTTACTGCTCAAAACACAACAGGGGTATTCGGAGTCATGGAGTCCACCCCTGATTTTGCAGCAAAACAGCTTGATGCCGTATTTTCTGACATTTATCCGGATGCTGTTAAAATTGGAATGGTTTCAAGCAAGACACTTATTGAGGTAATAGCTGAAAAGCTCGCTGAATATAAAGCAAAAAATATTGTTCTTGATCCGGTTATGATTTCAACCAGCGGAAGCAAACTTTTAAATGATGATGCAATTGAAACTCTCAAATATAAACTCATGCCTCTGGCAGACATAATAACACCAAATATTCCGGAAGCCGAATGTCTTTCAGGAATTAAAATTAAAAACAAGCAGGACATGGAAGAGGCAGCACTTAAAATTTCAAAAAATTTCCCGGGACATATCTTAATCAAAGGCGGCCACCTTGAAGACTCAAGCGACGACCTTCTATTCCATGACGGAATGTTTTCCTGGTACAATCATGAAAAAATAAAAAACACCAATACCCATGGAACAGGTTGTACACTGTCATCAGCCATAGCCTGCAGCCTGGCTGACGGTTTCACAGTTGCTGAAAGCATCTTCAATGCAAAGAATTACCTGACAGGAGCCCTCAACTACAATCTTAACCTCGGAAAGGGAAGAGGTCCTCTAAATCATTGCTGGAACATATAAAAAAGTTGCTCCGCAACTCCGCTAGGGGGACCTATGTCCCCCTTCGGCGTTAAAACGCATACGCGTTTTAACGCCGCACCCCCCTTAACGGCAAGGACGTCCCGTCCTTTGCAATCCTCGTTTTATATATGATAGGAAAGAGAACTTTCCTATCATATATAAAAGAGATGAATTAATTCATCTCAGTTTAATGACAAATATATATGGACGTTGTCATTCTGAGGCGTAGCCGAAGAATCTCATGTTTTCAACAAAGATGAGATCCTTCACTACCGTTCAGGATGACAGCGTCGGGGTTTGTCAATAGTCTAAGATGATATTCATCTCTTTTTTATGCTTCGATTTTATATTCTGCAGCTTTTTCGCAGTAGCTGCATTTTTTTTCTTCTTCTATTTTTTCCAGCTGGGGAGCCTTTTCTTCATTGTTTACAAAATCATCCAAAGCAAGCTCTGCATGCTCCAAACATGAGTAAATTATATTTTCTTCATTCATTTTATCACCTATATTTCATATACTCGGCTCGATCTGTCCCTGTATGTCATGTCTAAACAGATTCCCGGGTTAACTTCTATGCAGTTTTCCTTCAGTATATTTTCAACTGTCTTATAAGCCAGTTGAGGAAAATTATTTTCTTTGCTGAGATGCCCCAAAAGAACAATCTCTGTCCCTCTTTTAACCACCTTGCTGATAAGGTGTCCGGCAGTGTCGTTGGACATATGTCCAAACTCACCCAAAACCCTTCGTTTTAGCGGCCATGGGTACGGCCCTATGAGAACCATGTCTTCGTCATGATTTGACTCAACCAACAGCAAATCTGAATCCATGATGCTGTTTGTTATGTTGTCATTCACACAGCCTGTGTCTGTAACAAGGCTGATTTTTTTATTGTTGTAGAATATGTTGTATCCCACAGGATGAGCTGCATCATGAGATATATCAAATGCCCTCACCGCAAGATCTCCCACCTCAACTATGTCATCCATGATTCTAATATTGTGTGACTTAATTTCTCCAATGGCTGAGCTCATTGCTTCCCATGTCTTTGCATTTGCATAAATGGGAACATCAAAGCGCCTTGATATTATTCCCGCTCCCTGTATGTGGTCTGAATGCTCGTGGGTTATAAACAAGGCATCTATTTTTTTGGGGTCTTCCCCTATATTCATAATTTCCTGCTGGATTTTTTTGCCGCTTAAGCCTGCATCCACAAGAATTGTTGTGTTTTCAGTTTTAATATATTGGCAGTTGCCGCTGCTCCCGCTGTACAACGAACAAAATTTTAACTTCAATTTGTCCTCCCGGTGTTACCATTTAATCAGATTTATATTAACATATAAATCAAATTATTACAATTAAATCTTCTCGTTATAATTCAATGTTCAATTCGTTCTAATGACACTTTTGTATGCATAAAATTTATTATATTATAATTCAGGGGTACGCGATGATTATAAAAATAAAATCTAAGTTTCTGGTAATTTTCACAGCAATAATATTATGTTCAGCACTGGCCGCAACAGTGTTTCTCAATTCCTCCAGGTCTGTGTCTGTCAATGAAGAAAAAACATTCATCAAGTGGGTCGATTTCAGGGTATGCTATGAGGCTATGGACAAGGCGCTTAAAGCTGACATTAACAGTGTGGATGAAGAAGTAAAATTAAACTGGATTGAAATTCTTTCATACTTGGGAACCAGGTATGGCGGAAATTTTTCCAGATACAAATCAAAGGATATGGATGCACTGATTGCAAAGCTTAAAAGCGGCGAAAGCATCGAGAGCCTTACAAAGGATCTGAAACACTACGATTATTATTTCGAAGCATATACAGCAGTACTTGGAGGATTCGTAGGTCCTTACGAAATTCAGATTGATGATGAAAACAATCCCGGCAAGAAAATATGGGTGCAGAAATATGGTCTCAAGGCATTTTCTCCAATTGCGGGAGGATATTACTACAATCATTACGATGACTTTGGAAATTCCAGAAGCTATGGCTTCACCCGTTCCCACTTGGGAAATGATCTCATGGGTTCCGTGGGCACACCTATTGTAGCTGTTGAAACAGGAAGAATTGAAGCACTCGGCTGGAATCAGTACGGAGGTTGGCGAATAGGCATCAGAAGTCTGGACAGCAAAAGATATTACTACTATGCACATTTGAAGAAAGACCATCCATATGTAAAATCCCTCAAGGAAGGTGACATTGTCCATGCAGGAGATGTTATTGGTTATCTTGGAATGACAGGATACAGCCGCAAGGAAAATGTGAATAACATCAATGTCCCGCATCTTCATTTTGGAATGCAGCTTGTTTTTGACGAATCGCAAAAGGAAACACTGGCTGAAATATGGATTGATGTTTACAAAATCGTAAATCTCTTAAACAGGAATAAGTCTCCTGTAACATTCAATAAAGATACAAAAGAATTTGAAAGGATTTATGACATCAGATTCCACAATGTACAGCAATAAACAACACAAACAAGAGCCGCGTATTTTCGCGGCTCTCATTACGATTTACTTAATTATTTTTTTCTTCTAGTTTGTCTGAGATTTTTACCATTAAGGCAGCTGCCTCAGCTCTTGAAAGGTAATCATTTGGACAGAATGATCCTGAATACTTGCCTGAAATCAATCCATTAGTGTATGCGTTTTTGACAGCTTTCTTTTCGTTATTGCTTAAGTTTCCCAAATCCGAAAAGATTGTGTTAATATCAAGGTTGTCATAATTATGGTCTTCTTCAAAAAGTCCATCCATCATGAGGGTTGCTTCTTTTCTTGTAAGTTTCTCCAAAGGTTTAAGTTCTTCTCTGTAGGAGTCAAGAAGACCTAGGTCATAAATTTCTTCCACATATTCAACGGCCCAAGGGTTGATTTTTGAGGCATCACTGAAAGGCAATTCTTCACCTGGAATTAAATCTTCAGCACCTGCAGCCGGTATACCTGATTCAGCTATTATTTCTTCTGTTCCATTTTCAGCCAGTGCAATTGATTTTTCCTTCTGTTCTTCTTCGCTTATATCAATTGCTTTTCCTAGGAATATACAGAATTCTTCCTTTGTGGCAATTCTGTTTGGATTGAATGACTTTGATTCGCTTATGATGCCCTTGTTATAAAGGTCCATTATGTCTTTCCTTGCCCAGTGGAAAGCTATGTCATCATAGACGTATCTTCCGTGTTCAATGTCTCCGGTTCTTAAGAGCCAATTTCTTTCAATCCAGCCCTCAGTATTTTCATTGACATATACCTTGTACCAGTAGTATCCGTTTTTCAGAACCGGTCCTTCAGTTATTGTACCAAGCTGATTTTCTCCTAACTGATGAATATATGCACCTGCAGGCTGGTCTCTCAGCTCATATGTTTCTCTTACTCCGTCGGTTCTTACATAATCACCCTTTTCATACAGTACAATATTGCCGCTGTTTGTGTAGGCTGGTGTTGGAACAACCAATGACCTGCTCGGCTTCCCTGAATATGGAAGATATGAGAAGTCAATGTTGTTTATCTTCTTTCCGTATTCCTTTTCAATTACATTGTAAATCGTCTGCTGATATGTATATTTTTTTGCATAGGAAGTAACCTCGTTTGGATTGTTGCTTTGAGCCCATCCATTGTATGCCCATAGAGCAAAGTACCAATTTTCCAAAATGTTTGGATCCATGTTTCCCACGCTTGACACAGATTGATAAGAACTCATGCTCCATTTGTTCAACAGAACATCAGCTCCTGCCTCTATGTTGTATTTAATATCATATTTCAGTCTTTCTGAGTCGTATCCGCCGTTTCTGTTGCTCACCTGCATAAGCCCTATGCTGCTGCCGCTTATCTTTGGCGTTCCGTCTGTGTTGTAATGTTCATAAACAGATTCAACTCTTGCTATAGCCTTCAGCAATACTGAAGGAATAGCTCTTTTTTGTGCAACATCCTCTATCATGGATTCAATTTCCGCTCTAGAAGGATTGGTTCCTGCAAAAGCCAGTGTGTTAAATGTAAATACAAAAACGAAAATTAATAGAATTATTTTTCGGGTTGTGGTTTTAAATATTTTCATATTTACAGCCTCCCTATCTTTTTATTTTAACTGCATTAGTTATTTATCTGAATGCGGTCAATTATGCTTAATATTTCTTTCTTGGTATTTTCCAAAACTTGCGTGGATTTGCTCTCATTTTCTTCATTAATTGAAAAATATACTTTTAGTTTAGGTTCTGTGCCTGAAGGTCTGAGCACCAGCCATGACCCATTCTCAAAACAGAATTTAAGCACATCCGACTTTGGATAGCTCAAATGTTCTGTCTTGCCTGTTAACAGGTTTAATTCAATTCCCATTTTGTAATCATAAATATATGGTATGTTCTTGCCTGCAATTGAAGAAAGTTTGTTTTCTCTGAAGTTCTCCATGATTGATTTCATTTTGCTTTGTCCAGAGGCTCCGGCAAATGTAAGAGAAATTGTTTCTTCAATATAATAACCATGTTCCCTGTAAATATCCTTAAGAACTTCTAATAGTGTTTTCCCGTTTCTCTTATAATATGCAGCCATTTCGCAAATGAGCATACTTGCAATCACTGCATCCTTGTCTCTGACAAATGTTCCTGCCAGATACCCGTAGCTTTCCTCATATCCAAAAATAAAGTTGTTGGATTTTGTATCTTCAAATTTCTGCATCAATTCAGCAATATATTTAAATCCTGTCAATGTGTCAAAGCTTGCCACATTGTACTTAGATGCTATGGCTCTTCCTATTTCACTTGTGACAATTGTTTTTACAACTGCTGCATTTTCCGGAATCATACCCTTTTCATCAAGAGAACTGAGCACATAGTTCAACAGCAATGCTCCTGTCTGATTACCGTTCAGAGGTACATATCCACCATCACTGCTTCTTACAACCAGACCTACTCTGTCACAGTCAGGATCTGTTCCAATGATTATTTCGCCATTTAATTCCCCTGCCCTTTTGATTGCAATTTCAAAGGCACTGATTTCTTCCGGATTCGGTGACTTAACTGTAGAAAACATGGGATCAGGCATTTCCTGTTCCTTTACAACACGAACATTCTTGTACCCAAGTTCATCCAGCACTCTTCTTACAGGCATGTTTCCTGTTCCATGAAGCGGAGTGTAAATTATGTTTAAATTTTTGTCCACATCATCTCTGATGCTTAATTTCTTAACCTCATTTATGTAAGTTGTATCAAGTTCATTTCCAATTGTTACGATTTTGTCATTATCTTCAGTGGTTAATTTAACATCCTTAAGATTAACCTTATTGATCATACTTATAATTTCATCTGCGTCCTCAACAACTTGCCCACCATACTGGTCATAAACCTTGTAGCCATTGTATTCAGGCGGGTTATGGCTTGCGGTTATAACAACGCCGGCCTTGCAGCCGTAGTGTCTCACTGCAAATGAAAGTTCAGGCGTGGGTCTTAAGCTTTCAAACAAATATACCTTTATATTGTTTGCTGCAAAAACAGCTGCTGTTTTGCCGGCAAACTCCTTTGACATGTTTCTTGAGTCATAAGCAATAGCAGCACTTAGCTGCTCACCGCTATATTTTTTGTTCAGAAAATCAGCAATACCTTGTGTCGCCTTAGCTACAGTAACAAAGTTCATGCGGTTTGTACCTGCACCTATTTTCCCCCGCATGCCTCCTGTGCCGAATTCCAACTCTCTGTAGAATCTGTCCTCAACTTCGCTTTCGATTTTTTCGATTTTTTTCAGCTCTTCTTTCAAGGATTCATCTACATATGGACTTTCCAGCCATATATCCAATTTTTCTCTGTACATGACAACACCTCTTAATTTAAATTTATTTTGCTTAAATATGATTTAAAACTGTCCCTTAAATCATCTCTTTTAAGCGCAAAGTCAACCGTTGCTTCAAGAAAACCTATCTTGCTTCCAACGTCGTATCTCCTGCCTTCAAAAATATATGCAAAAACATCTTCAATATTACAAAGGTCTTTTAAACCGTCTGTGAGCTGAATTTCTCCGCCCACGCCTTTTTTTGTATTTTCAAGTATTTCAAATATTTTAGGTGTGATGATGTATCTTCCCAATATTGCAATGTTTGTGGGAGCATTATCTACCGATGGCTTTTCAACCAGGTCCTTTACTGAATACATCTTATCATTTAATTTTGTGCCTGAAACAATTCCGTACTTGTTAACATTTTCCCACCCCACCGGCTGCACTCCGAGAATTGTGGAGTTATATTCTTCAAACATTTCAATCATTTGTTTTAAACATGGCTTTTGGGAATCAACTATGTCATCTCCCAGAAGAACTGCAAATGGTTCATTGCCAACAAATGATTTTGCGCAATAAACAGCATGGCCAAGTCCTAGTGGGTCTTTTTGTCTAACTGTATGTATGTTTATCATCTTGGAAATTTTTCTCACTTCTTCAAGCATTTCTTCTTTGCGAGTTTTTTCCAGATTGTCTTCAAGTTCATAAGCTCTGTCAAAATGGTCTTCTATTGAGCCTTTGTTTCTTCCGGTAATGATTAATACATCTTCTATGCCAGAAGCAATTACTTCCTCTACTATGTACTGTATTGTGGGTTTGTCGACTATGGGGAGCATTTCTTTTGGAATTGCTTTTGTTGCCGGCAAAAACCTTGTTCCTAGTCCAGCTGCAGGTATAACTGCTTTTTTAATTTTCATATTCAACCTCGTTTTATGTTGTTAGCCGTTATTTAAAACAAATCAATAGATTAAGCTAACTTAACCTATTGATTTTGACTATCATTAAGAACCGCTGTAGTTTGTTTTAATGTTTTCTGTAATCAATGAATCCTTAAGAACATCCATGTGCTCCAGTGACTGACCTGTACCTTTTGCTACGCATGATATAGCATCATCTGCAATTGCAACATTAAGTCCTGTTCTTTTGCCTATTAACTTGTCAAGGCCTCTTATGAGGCATCCGCCGCCTGTCATAATTATTCCTTTTTCGCTTATGTCGGCAGCCAGTTCAGGAGGAGTTTTTTCAAGAACTGAGTGAATAGCATCTGCAATGGAAGTAATTGTTTCTTCCAATGCTTCCAGCATATCTGATGAAGAAATAGTCAAATTAACAGGAAGTCCTGTAACAAGGTTTCTGCCTCTTACTTCCATGTATTTTTCCTCTTCTTCAGGAAATGCAGTTCCAATGTTTATTTTAAGCTCTTCTGCACTTCTTAAGCCTATCATCACATTGTATTTCTTTCTTACATATCTCACTATTGCGTCGTCGCACTTATCTCCGGCAATTTTTATTGATTTGCTCACAACTATTCCTCCCAGAGAAATAACTGCAATGTCTGTAGTACCGCCGCCCATGTCTATTATCATGTGTCCTGAAGGTTTTGTTATGTCAAGGCCCGCTCCTATGGCAGCAGCAACAGGTTCTTCTATTAAGTATGTTTTCTTTGCTCCTGCATTGTTGCTTGCTTCCAGGACAGCTCTTTTTTCAACTTCTGTAACTCCGCTTGGAACGCATATTATAACCCTTGGTTTTATAATTGAATTTCCTACTGCCTTCTTAATGAAGTATTTCAGCATCTTTTCTGTTATGTCAAAATCTGAAATTACGCCGTCCCTCAAAGGTCTTATGGCAACTATGTTGCCTGGTGTACGACCTAGCATTTTTCTTGCTTCTTCACCAACCTCGAGTATTTTATTAGTATTTATATCTATTGCAACAACAGAAGGTTCGTTTATTACTATTCCTTTGCCTTTGATATATACTAATACGCTGGCAGTACCAAGGTCGATTCCAATGTCCATTCTGAAACTCATTTTTATCCTCCTGAATTTCCTTTTCATATATTTTACTTATTTTTATTCAAATTATACAAATTATACCATAATGATACAATGATAAAAATTATACCACATTATTCGTATTATTTCAATTTTTTTGTTTTTGCTAAAATAATACTTTGTAAAGCTTTTAAATTATTATTAAAAAGTTGCTCCGCAACTCCGCTAGGGGGACCTATGTCCCCCTTCGGCGTAAAAATACTAACGTATTTTTGACTCCGCACCCCCCTTGACGGCAAGGGCGCCCCGCCCTTTGCAATCCCCGTTTTATATATACTAGGAAATATAACTTTCCTAGTATATATAAAATTAAAATGTCTGCTTTTAAACAGACATTTTAGTAATTATTTAAGCAGTTTTTTAATTTTTTGAACAGGATCCAAAAGCTCGCTCAAAGATCTGTCATAGTTCAATGTGTCTATTATGTTTGCTATATATTTTGACATGTCCACTTCGGTGTACCAAGGTTTTTGAAGAAGTTCAGGTTTTCTGTATATCATATTTGATGTAAATATCCTTGTTATTGTTCCTTCTTCAAATGCTTTGTCAAACTTGTCAAATCCTTCTGTAAACAAGCCGAATGACGAGAAAACATATACGTTTCTTGCTTTTCTTTCCTTCAGCTTCTTTGCTACATCAATCATTGAGTCGCCGGAAGCAATCATGTCGTCTACCACTATTACATCCTTACCTTCCACATTGTCCCCAAGGAACTCATGGCTTATAACAGGGTTCTTGCCGTTTACAATCACAGAATAATCTCTTCTCTTGTAGAACATTCCAAGATCCAGTCCCATAACAGAAGCATAGTACATGCATCTTGTCATTCCGCCTTCATCAGGAGATATAACCATAAGGTGATTTCTGTCTATTGTTGCATCTGTAACAGTTCTTACAAATGCCTTTATCATTTGATAATGAGGATGGAAATCTTCAAACCCATGAAGAGGAATTGCATTTTGAACTCTTGGGTCGTGAATATCAAATGAAATTATATTTTCAACTCCCATATTTGTAAGTTCTTGCAGAGCAAGTGCACAGTCCAGTGATTCTCTGGAAGCCCTTTTGTGCTGTCTTCCTTCATAAAGCATTGGCATGATGACCGTAATTCTTTTGGCCTTGCCGTTCATGGCTGCTATAACCCTTTTCAGGTCCTGATAATGATCATCTGGACTCATGGGAACATCCATGCCATACATCTTGAATTTTACTCCATAATTAAAAACATCAGATATTATAAATATGTCATGGCCTCTTACTGTTTCATTGATAACACCCTTTGCTTCACCTGATCCAAATCTAGGACAAACAGCATCCAGCAAATATGTTCTTACAGGATTTGAACCTTCTGAATATATAACACCATTGTTATCCTGTCTCCATTCTTTCAAATAGTAATCTATCTTTGCGGCTATTTCTTCACAGCCTTTCATTGCAACAATTGACAAGTCTCCAAATGGTTTAGGTTCATTGTACACATAATCATTTATATTCATTTTTTCCTCCTGTTTTAAAACAATGCTTTCATTTCTTTTTACATTCTATCAAAAATTTATCAATTGTCAAAAGAAAGTGCCCGAAATATTGTTAAGTTATCTTAACAATACCGAACAAAATAGGTTTTTTTATAACAATTGAAAAAAAGCGGCCAGAAAAGTATAACTTCCCATTGCCGCTTCGTATACATTACATGTAAATTTTAGCTATTTGTGTAGATAAATCCTCATATGTAAAAGGTTTCTCTATTATAACCGCTCCTTTTCTTGTAAGCTCTTCATAATCTGTCTGCCTTGCATAGCCTGTTATAAAAATTGCAGCAGCATCCTTCTTTTTTATCTGCATGCGTTCGTATAGTTGTCTTCCTGTCATTACAGGCATAGATATGTCAATTACGGAAAAAGCAATGTTGTTGCAGTTTGAATTGTAAAACTCCAGAGCTTTGGCTGGTTCGCTGAACTTTACAACATCATAGCCCAAATCTTCAAGTATTTCCGTTTCCACATCAAGAACATTTATGTCATCATCCACAAGCATTATTATGTTGCTGTTGAGATCCCTCTCAGTTTCACTTTTTGTTTTTTCCTTCTTTACATAGACAGGCAGGAATATTTCAAAAAGTGTACCTATGTCATGCCTGCTCTGAACATTGATATAGCCTGAATGGGATTTTACTGTTCCAAAAACAACAGACAGACCAAGCCCTGTTCCCTTTGTTTTGTTTTTGGTTGTGAAATAGGGCTCAAAAATGCGGTTGAGCACTTCCTCTTTAATTCCCTTGCCGTTGTCTTCCACATATACTTTGATATAATTTCCCGGCTTTATCATTTCTCCGTGGCTAAGAACCGTTTCAGAAAATATGACTGTATCTTCTGCTCCGATTTTAATTTTTCCAACAGAATCATCAAGAGCATCCTTTGAATTCAGTATGAGGTTTACAATCATGCTCTCAACCTGAGCCTCATCGCCGAGAATAACCTTGTTAGATGCCTGGTAGCTGTAGCTCAGTTCGATTTTCTTGTTCAATATTGATTCAACCATGTTGTATGTGTTATCCATGATGCTTTTTAAATTAACAGGCTTGTTTATACTGCTTTCTCTCTTTGAAAACATCAAAATCTTTTTCGTGAGATTTGCAGTACTTTGAGATATGTGAATTATTCTTTCCGCATATTCTCTTATTCTTTCAATATCGTCCGTCTTTTGAATCATTGTTGCATTTCCGATAATGCTCATGAGCTGATTGTTGAAATCATGAGCAATTCCTCCTGCAAGCTGGCCAAGTGCAGCCATCTTTTCGCTTTGATTTTTTGAATTCTGCTCACTGCATATCCTTGTTGTCTCGTCTTTTATGTCATTAATTAAAGAGTCATGTTCGTCGCTTACACTTGGTGATCCATTTTTAACATTTTTGTTCTTTGTTTCCTGATCGTTGCATCCCCTTGTTGATCCGTTCTTTTCGTTATTAATTCTTTCATCTTTAAGTAACATTTGTTCCCCTTCGCTTCGCTAAATTAAATTATTTTTACTCACTTATAAGAATATACAGTTTTTATAAAGCAGATTTTGTAGAAAAATGTTGAAAACAAAAATAAAAAAGAAAAAAATTTAGAAAAAAAAAGCAACATTCAACGTCGCTAAGATCGTCAAATGTTGTTTGTAATGGTGATCCATCGGCGATTCGAACGCCGGACACCTTGATTAAAAGTCAAGTGCTCTGCCTGCTGAGCTAATGGATCAAATTAATTTTTTTTGAGAACTTTTATATAATAACAATATTGTTCTTTCTTGTCAACTACTTTTTCATATTTTTTTAATAAATTATATTATGCAATTTTAGTATTTTAGCTTTTAAAGTAATTAAAAGCTTCTATTTTGCTTAATCATTATCATTGACTTATATTTTTTATAATGTTAGAATTAACAAAATAATAATTAATGAGGTGATGTTATGTCATTTAAAATGGTTGCTGATCATGCTGTATGGCCGCTGGAAAATGATGCTATCTTTGGACTGGCTGCTAAAGCAAAAGAAGCAATTGAAAAATACGGCAAAGACAATGTTATCGATTCTACTCTCGGAGCATTGGTTGACGACGATGGAAATCTTATATGTCTCGAAACAGTATATAGTGAATTAAAATCTTTACCAAATGCAGACATAGCTGCCTATGCACAAGTTGCTGGTCAGCCCGACTTCCTTGAAGCTGTTCAGGATGCATGCTTTAAGGGATACAAACCTGACGCTTACATAAAAGCAGTGGCAACACCGGGAGGAACAGGCTCTGTAAGACACGCTATCTGGAATTACACTAATCCTGGAGATTCCATATTGGTATGCGACTGGTTCTGGGGTCCTTATGTTACAATCTCTGAAGAATTCGGAAGAACTGTGACAAATTATGAGCTGTTCAATGATAAGGGCGAATTTAACATAATATCATTTAAAGAAAAATTCGAAGAATTGCTGAAGAAGCAAAAAAGACTTGTTACAATAATCAACACTCCGGCAAACAATCCTACAGGATACAGCCTTTCTGATGAGGAATGGGATGAAGTTTTAAACATTGCCAAAGAAAATGCAAAGGATCCTGAAAACAAAATAATAATAGTTGTAGACTCAGCTTACATCGACTATGCGGGAATTGGAAATGAAAGAAGAAAGTTCTTCACAAAATTCAGCCATCTTCCGGAAAACATATTTGTAATGGTGGCATACAGCATGTCAAAGGGATACACAATGTATGGAATGAGATCAGGTGCTGCAATAGGAATATCTTCAAGCGAAGATGTTGCAAATGAATTCTACTATTCAGCAATGCATGCAAACAGAGCAAACTGGTCAAACGGAACAAGAGCGGCAATGTCAGTAATGACAAACATCGCAAAGGATCCTGCAAAGACTAAGGCATATGAAGACGAAGTAAATTCTACAAAGACAATGCTCAGAAAACGTGCTGATGCATTTGTGGAAGGAGCAAAGGAAGCCGGTCTTGAAATACTTCCTTACAGAGACGGATTTTTCGTAAGCATACCTTGCAGCAACGCAAAGAAAGCTTCAGAAGAATTGATTAAAGAAAACTTGTTTGTTGTAGCCTTGAAAAAAGGACTGCGTTTTGCAGTATGTGCTGTTTCAGAAGAAAAGTGCAGAGTTTCACCGGCAAAGATAAAAAGAGTGCTTGACAATCTTAAATAAATGAAATGGGCTGTTACATTAAGTATATTCATGTCATCCTGAGCGAGCGAAGGATCTCATCTTTTGAATTTCTGAGATTCTTCGGGCTAAAGCCCTCAGAATGACACGATAATAATCACTGATGCAACAGTCCATTTTTTATTGTTATTCTTTTATAAGTTTTTGAGATTTTGTTTTCCACTTTCCTGAAAAATAATAAGGCCCGGATATTAAAATATACATGAGCCATCCTACTCCGTAGCTTAAAAACATGTACTCTTTTCCGTAGTTTGAAGCTATGAAATATGCAGCAGGAATTCTTCCAAGCCACAGAGATGTTATTGCGCCAACCATGGGAATAACAGATTCCCCTGCTCCCCTCATAACAGCATTAACTACAAACACTACTGCAAGCAATATGTAAAGAGGCATTACATTGTTCAAATAAATCATTCCTGCCGATATGACAGCAGGGTCCGAATTAAACATTCTCAATATAAACGGTCCTAAAGGAATTATGACAAGTGCAGCCAAACATACCAGAGCTGACATGCCCAATGTGGCAGTAAGACCCTTGTGCACTCTGTCCATCCTTCCGGCTCCTATATTTTGACCGGTATAAGTTGTAACAGCATTGCTGAAGCTCTGTATGGGCATGAATGCAAATGTGTCTATTTTGTTCGCAGCGTTAAATCCAGCCATAAAGTCTGAACCATAACTGTTTACAAGAGACTGAAGACTCATTATACCCATAGAAAACAACATTTGTTGAATTCCTGTGGGAAGACCAAGCTTTAGAATTTTTTTGAAAATCTCCTTATCAAAATAAAATTTCAATATCGAAAAGTTAAGCACTTCATATTTTTTTCTCATATATCGCAGGCCATACAGCCACGAAAATGCCTGAGCTATGATTGTAGCTATGGCAACCCCTGCAACTCCCCACTGAAACACAACTACAAATGCCAAATCCAGCACAATGTTCATTACAGTAGCTATTACAAGAAACAGCAGTGATGATTTGCTGTCTCCAAATCCCTGAAGAATACCTGAATTTATATTAAATCCAATGCTTCCTATAATACCGCCGAAAATAATCATCATGTATTGCTTAGCCAGTGGCAGAGTGTCAGCCGGTGTGTTTATCAAATTAAGTATGGGTTCGCACATTATAATTCCTATTATAGAAATTGGAATTGCTCCAACTATCATTGCAGTATAAATAGTCTGTGATGTTTTTCTTACATTCTCCATGTCCCCTGCGCCAACATACTGGGAAATAAGTATTGTGGCTCCAATACCAAGCCCTATGAACATGGCTGCCATCATGAATATTATGGGAAAGCCCGTCCCTACTGCTGCAAGTGCAACTTTGCCAACATAATTTCCTACCACTATGCTGTCAACCATGTTGTAAAGCTGTTGAAAAACATTTCCTATGAGCATTGGAAATGCAAAAGCCAGTATGAGTTTCACTGGATTTCCTTCAGTCATTGTTTTCATTGAAACTTCTTTAGAATTTTCACCTTTATTTTTTAACTCCACCCAATCACCTCCGTAATCAGTATAGTATACCACAATTTAATATAAATACAAATTACTAATATCCAAATTTTACAGATTTTTTCCATAAAAAAAGAGACTTCTCTCAGTATAACGACACCGTTAATTAATTCAACTATGTAGGGGAGGACCTCGTGTCCTCCCGTGGCTAGCCTCAATAGTTTGTGAAAAACCGGTTTGTCAATAATCCAAGAAAAATTCTCTCTCATTAATTAAATCTATTTATTTTGTTATTATTCTTTAAACGTGTAAACAACTTCTGTCGAACCATTCTTGCTGTTGTTCATTTCATTCAATGCCTGAATTTTGTATGGCAGACTGTACAAGTGGATGAATCCTGTAGCATCCTTCTGGTCATACAAATCACCAGTGCTGAAAGAAGAAATTGATTCGTTGTACAAAGCATATTTTGATGTCATTCCTGCAAACTTAATTGTGCCCTTGTAAAGTTTAAGTTTAACAGTTCCTGTCACATTTTTCTGAGTTATGTCAATGAATGCATCAAAAGCATCCTTAAGTCCGCTGAACCACATTGCATTGTATACAAGCTCTGCATACTTGCTGCTGATTGTTTCTTTAAAGTGGGCTGCTTCTTTTTCAAGCACGAAGCTTTCAAGGTATTTGTGAGCTTCAATAAGCAATGTTCCCCCCGGTGTTTCATAAATTCCTCTTGATTTCATACCAACAAGTCTGTTTTCAAGAAGGTCAATGACCCCTATGCCATGAGTTCCGCCTACTTTATTCAATGCCTTAAGCATATCTTCCCCGTTTAATTTTTCGCCGTTTAATTTGACAGGAATTCCCTCTTTAAATTCTATATCAACATATTCAGCCTTGTCAGGAGCCTTTTCAACTGTGTTTGTCATCATAAGCAATTCGTCAAAGTCTGGCTCATTAGCAGGATTTTCAAGCATTCCGCCTTCATGGCTGATGTGAAGTATGTTCTGGTCGCGAGAATAAATTCTCTTCTTTGTTATTCCGTTCAAATCAATTCCCTTAGCTTCTGCATAGTCAATTGCATCTTCTCTTGATGAAATATCCCAAATACGCCATGGAGCGATGATTTTTATGAAAGGATCCAGACTTGCAATGGCAGTTTCAATACGAACCTGGTCATTTCCCTTTCCTGTACAGCCGTGGGCAATGTACTTAGCGCCTTCCTTGTGAGCCACTTCAACAAGTTTTTTTGCTATCAATGGTCTTGCATAGGCAGTTCCCAGAAGATACTTGCCTTCATAAACAGCATTTGCCTTAATTCCCTTGTAAACATATTCTTCTACAAATTCATTTACCACATTTTGAATATAAACCTTGCTTGCACCTGAAGACAAAGCCTTGTTCTTTACAAATTCCATGTCGTCTTCCTGGCCTACATTTACACAGCATGCTATGATATCTAAATTATCGTAATTTTCTTTTAGCCAAGGTATAATAATTGATGTGTCCAATCCGCCTGAATATGCCAATACTACTTTTTCTTTTTCCATTTCTTCCATCCTCCGATTTTTAAATCTAAAATTTTTAATATTTGATGAAGCATAATTATTCGTTAGTTGATTTTTAATAAATATTAATTTCTTTTGTTGAGCGCCGTGTTCTCATTGTGTTTGACCTACCGCCATTCTTTCAGAAAACCGCTGAAACAATGGGGTTAGGGCATAAAAAAATCTGCTAATAAAGAGGCAGTGTTGTCACCGCGGTACCACTCTTTTTTAGACAGAATCGCTCTTTCATTTTAACGGTATTGAACCGTATTCTCATACTGCTACTTCTGAGAATCTTTTCATGGATTCTTTTCAATTAAATTTCACTGCCGAACTCACACTCTGTTCCGACTCGCTGATAGCTTTATTTAATTTACTCTTCCAATCATTAAATTATACATAATTGATGATTTTTATACGATTATATGATGCCGAATATGTTTTGTCAACCCTTATTTTAAAAATATTTTCAAAATTTATTATATTTATTCTACATTAAACATTTTACATAAAAAAAAGACGCTACGCGTCAGACTGTTGACAAACTCTGACGCTGTCATCCTGAACGATAGTGAAGGATCTCATCTTTACTGAAAACATGAGATTCTTCGGGCTACGCCCTCAGAATGACAACGTCAAAGGTTACTTTGTCATCAACCTAACGCTACGCGTCCATTTTAACTGTTAACCAATCTTTATATACATTTACTCTGCTTATTGCATCTTCAATAAGTTTTTCTTCCTTAACAATGGCTTTTTCTAATATACCGCTGCAGAATTCACCCTTGCAGTCATATCCTGTAAACGACATGCTCACTCGATTGTTTTCAATGCTTTCAACAGTCATTTTAAACATCACCTTTTCTCCTACCATTGTTGGATGCATGTGATTTGACTGAAAGTTAGTGACTACAGTCAAATAGTCAGAAGGAATAAATTTCTTCAGCATGATGCAAGATATTTCTATTACAGTTGCCAGCAATGAAGGCGTAGACATCAGGTTTTCTATTTTTACGGATTTTGTTATATACGAGTCTGCAGGGGTGACAACTTTTTCATATGTTGTAGACAATCCTACATTAATTTTATTTGTAATCATAAAACCTCCGAATGCAATAATTACTTTAATTTAATACTAGCAGATTCATAAATAAAATACAACAAATTTATTTTGATATTCAAATTATTTGTTGCATGAACCTTTTTTTCCTGAGGTTTTGTCATTACTTGCTGATACAAAAAATAAAAAAAGATGTTTTAAAAACATCTTTGAATGGGAACTATAGGGCTCGAACCTATGACCCCCTGCTTGTAAGGCAGATGCTCTCCCAACTGAGCTAAGCTCCCACGACAATGACAATGTTACCATACTTTTATTAAGTTGTCAATTAAATTTATGAAAATTTTTATTTTGCAATTTATGAAAATTTTTATTTTGCAGTAAAAGCATCGTTTGAAAATGTAAATTAAACCCCTTGTTTATAAAGAAATGCATTGCAGTTTGCAGCAATAAAATCTAAAAATATAAATAAAAATTTCAAAATTATGATAATTATCTTTAATACTGTAAAAAGTGCTAGGAATTACAATTAAAAATAGTATAATATAAATATATCATTTTTGGGGGAAGCAATGAAGACAGTAGCAAAAGAGAACAGACCTTCAGGTCTCATGAAGAGCAGTTACATACGCTCATTTTTCAAAAAGTATTTATTAAATTATATATTCGGAATAATAGCGCTGGTGATTGTGGATGTTGTACAGACAAGGGTTCCCATAATTGTCGGCGAAGTAATCGACGGTGTAGATCTTGGCAGCTTTGATGCTGCGTTTATTAAAAGCTCTATATTAAAACTATTTGCAATAGCAGGAACAATCTATGCAGGAAGAATTTTGTGGAGATACTTCATATTTGGAACATCCAGGAGCATTGAAAGAGACATCAGAAATGACATGTTCAGTCATCTTGAAAAAATGTCTGCCAGGTTTTATCATCAGCACGGCACAGGAGAAATCATGGCACACATGACAAACGACCTTGAGGCTGTAAGAATGGCCTTGGGCCCAGGCATACTTACTTTGTTTGACGTTGTTGCGCTTGGTTCAATCACAATTTACAACATGGTGACTGAAATCGATCCCCTGCTTACAGTTGCAGCTGTTATTCCGCTGTTGCTTATTGCAATTTCTGTCAGATTTATGGGAAGAGAGCTGCAAATCCGTTTCACAAAAAAACAGGAGTCATTTGCCGACTTATCCAATTATGTTCAGGAAAATCTGTCCGGTATTAAAGTCATCAAATCATTTGTACAAGAAAACAAATCCATCAGTTCCTTTGAAAAGTGGAACAAAAATTCATATGACAAAAATATAAAATTAAGTGTCATTCAAACACTCATGCATCCTTTCATGCAGATGATATCAGGCATTGCATTGGCTGTGGCCATTGGATACGGCGGCTATATCACCATAAAGGGCAGAATAACCATAGGAGAATTTTCTGCATTCATTCAGTACCTGGGCATGCTCGTATGGCCAATGATGGCAACAGGTATGACAATAAATCTTTTCAACACAGGAGCTGCTTCACTTGAGAGGGTTGAAAGAATCCTCAACGAGCCTGTGGAAATCAAAGATTCCATAACAACTTCAGCTTTAGACAATTTAACCGGAAACATATATGTAAAAAACCTCAGTTACAAGTATCCAGACACAGATAAAAATGTATTAAGCAATATCAGTTTCAGTGTTCAAAAAGGACAGACCCTTGGAATTATAGGAAGAACAGGAAGCGGCAAAACAACTCTTGTAAACCTCATGCTCAGAATTTTTGAGCCTGACAGAGGAACAATGTTCATAGGAAATAGTGACATCCTGGATATACCTCTTAATGTTCTTAGAAAAAACATAGGATATGTTCCTCAGGACAATTTCTTGTTTTCAGATACTATTGCCAACAACATTGACTTTGGAGCAAGAACCGGCAATATGGACAATATCATAGAAGCTGCAAAAAGTGCCGTTGTCCATGACAACATAATTGAGTTTAAGCACGGCTATGAAACACTTGTTGGCGAGAAGGGAGTTTCAGTTTCCGGAGGCCAGAAGCAAAGAATATCAATAGCCAGAGCATTGATAAAAAATCCTGAAATTCTTATACTTGATGATTCAGTGTCCGCCGTTGACACTGACACGGAAGAAAAAATACTCAAGCACATCAATGAAAACAGAAAGGGCAGCACAAACATCATAATTGCCCACAGAATTTCAACTATTCAGAATGCTGATGTCATCATTGTGCTTGACGAAGGTAAAATTGTTGAAACAGGAACTCACCAGCAGCTAATTCAGCAAGCGGGTCTTTATAATTCAATTTACGAAAAACAGCTTTTGGAAAAAATGCTGGAAGAACAAGAGTAGGGGTTATGATGAAAAACGACGATTTTGAAAAACCAAAAAAAATAGATAAAAATATTGCCAAGAGGCTTCTTAAGTACGCAAAGCCTTACATCTGGCAATTCGTGCTGGCTATTGCAATAATATTTGTAATAGTTGCAGTTGAACTTTACCAGCCGGTGCTCATTGGAGATGTGGTGGATAAATTTCTTTCCCGTTATTCAGGCACCCAGGCAAACACCGTGGATGCAGGAATAACTCAGCAGTCAAACATACAGGGAGTTATTAAAATAAGTTTAGCGTATTTGTCCACAGTGGCAGTTGTTTTTGTACTTGGTTATGCACAGGCAATGATACTTGCACGTGCAGGTCAAAAAATAATTTACAACATAAGAATGGAAATATTCACTCATTTAAACGATCTTTCCATAAGTTTCTTCAACAAAAACCCAATAGGAAGGCTTGTGACAAGAGTTACCAACGACACAGAAGCATTAAATGAAATGTATACCAGCGTAATTGTCAACATTTTAAAAAGCCTGTTTGTATTAATAGGCGTGGTAATTACCATGTTTAATTACAACGTAAAACTTTCATTGCTGACTTTCACCGTCATTCCTTTTATTGCAGTGTTCACATTTGCTTTTGAAAGTGCTTCAAAGAAAATATACAGGGAAATAAGAAGCAAAATATCAGCATTAAATGCCTTCATATCAGAACATGTTTCCGGCATGAAAATAGTACAGATATTTGCTGTTGAAAATGAAATATTTCACAAGTTCAAATCTGAAAATGAGAAATTAAGAAAAGAAAACATAAAACAACTTTTTGCATTCAGCATATACAATCCAACAAACTACCTCATGAACATAACAGCCATTTCAATTCTTTTGTGGTTTGGAGGAAAAATGGTAATGGAAGGCGTTGTATCCATAGGAACCATAGTTGTTTTCCAGAGATACATAAGCAAGTTTTTCGAGCCAATACAGGAACTGGCCGAACAGCTTAACATAGTCCAGTCAGCAATGGCTGCTTCTGAAAGAATTTTTGGACTCATGGACGAAGTTCCCGAAGTAATGGACAGCGAAAATGCAGTTGAAGTTGAGAGCTTCAAAGGAAGCATTGAGTTCAGGAATGTTTGGTTCTCCTACAAGGAAGACGAGTGGATATTAAAAGATGTGTCCTTTAAGGTAAATCCAGGTGAAAGTGTTGCATTTGTAGGTGCTACCGGAGCAGGCAAAACAACAATTCAAAACCTGATCTGCAGATATTATGACATTCAAAAGGGAGATATTTTCATAGACGGAATAAATATTAAGGATATTAAGGTTTCAGATCTGAGGAAAAACATAGGACAAATGCTGCAGGATGTATTCCTGTTTTCAGGAGACATAAAAAGCAACATAAGGCTGCAGAATGATACTATCACAGATGAAGAAATAATTGAAGCTTCAAAATACGTAAATGCTCACAGCTTCATCTCAAAGCTTCCCAACCAATACGACGAGCATGTAATAGAAAACGGCGCAGCATTTTCAGCCGGTCAAAGACAGCTGATTTCATTTGCAAGGACTCTTGCCTTCAAGCCTGACATATTGATACTTGATGAAGCAACAGCAAACATAGACACAGAAACTGAGGTTCTCATACAGGATGCTTTGAAAAAGCTCATGAAAGGAAGAACAACCCTAATAGTTGCACACAGACTTTCCACTGTTCAAAACTCAAGCAAAATAATAGTGATGCACAAGGGTGAAATAAGAGAAGAAGGAACGCATCAGGAACTGCTGTCCAACAAGGGAATTTACTACAAGCTATACAAGCTCCAATATGAGCATGCATAAAATAAATATTATGGAGGTTATTATGATTAAAGTAGTGGCAAAAGGTGTTTATCTGGAAGGAAAAACAGACGAAGCAATTGCATTGTACGATGAAATGGTGAAAGAAACAAGAAACGAACAAGGATGCATAGCTTACAATTTGTTCAGAGACAAGGACAACAAGGATATTTTAACCATGATAGAAGAGTGGGAAAGTGTTGAAGCCTTGGAAGCACACAAAAATTCAGAACATTTCACAAGAATAATCCCAAAGATAGCAAGACTTCGAAAAAGTGCCGAGCTCAATGTATACGAGCTGATTTATTAATAATCTAGTAAAAATAAAAATGACATCTGTAAAAGATGTCATCATACTATTGACAAACTTGAAATTAACCAACTGTAGGGGCGGACCTCGTGTCCGTCCGTATTGATAATTCAATAATTTTGGTATTTTCGGGAGGGCACGAGACCCTCCCCTACATACTGGAATGAAAAAATAACCGAATCATTGCAAAGTGGTTTAATTTATCAAGATGTAGGGGCGGACCTCGTGTCCACCCGAGTTATTAATTCAATAACTTTGTTGTCTTAGGAAGGACTAGACCTACCCCACATCATTGAAACAAATTTGATAACACCTAAAGACGTCATTTTTTATTCCTGCTTATACTTTTCAAAAAACTGCCTTACTTGTGGAATCAGCAAAATTGCAACTGTTGCAACAGCTTCTGGCAGCATGTATGTCATGTTGTAAAAAAATGACCATGACACAGCACTGAATCCTTCGGCAGCATACATTCCCCAGAATATGATTCCAGAAACAACAGTTACAAGGTATCTTCCAAGAACTCCAACCAGGTATCCTGTTATCATTCCTTGTTTTGTCTCTCTCAGTATTGCTCCAATTCCAATGGCTCCAAAAGCCAATGGGTAATCCATGAATATTTGTATAGGGTGAATAACGTAAGGATTGATAACCAGATCCAAAAGGCCATAAGCCATTCCTGCAAGAATTCCCTGCCTTGGTCCAAACAAGTAACCTACCAAAAACAGTGCAAACATGCTGAACGCAGTTATTGAACCTCCCTGAGGCATTCTGAACAATGTCACTTGATTTAACACAAATGCTACTCCCATCAATATTGCTGACTTAACCAGTACAGACACGTCGTTCTTTTTCTTGCTTGATCTCATTATTAAAACCAACAGCAAAAATATTGTTGCTACTGTCAGAACCTGTCCCGGAACAGATTCAAAAAATGATTGTAATGCTTCTTCTGACATAAAAAAACCTCCCTTTTTCGCGGGGAGGGGGCTAAACTATGCTTTACGGTCGTCTTCCTTTCGCCGGTACTAACCGGATCAAGTTTTGAGGGTAAATTCTCAGCATTTAAGCTCCCCTAGCGAATTACTTTTATTTGTATCATATTATACCACGTTAAACTCAAATTTCAATAGTTAAATTACTTAGCCTTTTTACAACATAAATTACTTAGCCTTTTTACAATAAAATAAAAAGTAGGTTGTTGTCCTGACAAACAACAACCTACCTTGTGTTAAAAGAAAAATCGCCAGAAAAAAAACCATAATGGAAAGTCAAAGTCAAAATCAAAATCACGTCTTCTTCTGTCATATCTTCTTCTATCAAAGTCAAAGTCACGTCTTCTTCTGTCATAGTCATAGTAACGTCTTCTATCATAGTCATAGTCACGTCTCATATCAAATCTGTTCATGCTCACATCATTATCATTGATATCCATGTTGTATATAGGATAATCATTATTAAAATCATTATTCAAATTATATGCTCCTTTCATTCAAAATTTACATAACAAATATTTATGAACTACTTTTATAAGTTTAATACAGTAATATATGTAAAAGTATATATTTTGACACAAATTACAAAATAAATGTAAAATTATATAAAATATTGTGGCATAGATATATATATTATCAAATCATGAGAGTATTTTTAATTTAATTTATTGGAAATGATGATTTGATGATCACTTTAAATGTACAAATAAATTGCTTGAATATCTTTCGGAGAAAACAATAACCAGTAATATTCCACCGATATTATGTAGACAAAAAATACATTTACCCCATTAAATTCATATAAAGTACTAATAATAAGACATGTTTATCACATTTTTTTGGTTATAGAATATTTTAAAAATGAGCTTACCTAAAAAGGTGGTGATATTTATGAGTTATAGAAATTATGGTAATGTTGCTGGTACAACTGGCAGAAGATGTGATTGCGAATGCGTTTTTGAATGTTTACTAGAATTGCTCGAAGACGCACTTGAAGAAAATAATCATCATTGTCATCATAGAAATAATGATGTAGCTGGTACCGGTAGAAATCGAAATCGTCATCATAACTGCGACTGTGTTTTCGAGTGTTTAATAGAATTACTTGAAGACGCTTTAGAAGAAGACAACAACCACCATTGTCATAGATAGTTTTATATAAATTGGTCTACCATGGACGGGAATTCATCCCGTCCTATAATTATTTCTTGGACAATAAAAAAACTCTGGATTACCCAGAGCTCCTACTTACTATTATTCACCAATAGGGTCTTCAATTAAGGTAGTTACTCTAAATTCATATTCAACCCTTTTATTTGATTATTGATATATAAATGTGTATATACAATTTCAGCAAACAAGTCACTTATCGCTTCTTAATGAATAATATAATTATAGCTATCTATCGATAGAAGATATTCTTTAGAAAGGAATGAAGATTTTGATTAGAAAAGATTATGACAACTATATACCAATGGTGCCATATATGCCAGAAAACCCAATGGTAGGGTATGGTTATGTGCCTTATCAGATCAACCCAAGATATTTTAACAATATAAACGAAGCATTTGTTCAAGGAACAGTCTATCCGGACCTGGTGACTCCGTATTTAGAATTCATTCACGAAGGGGTGTAGAGTATGATGAATTATGAATCACATAAAGGAATGTCCCGCCAGCAGCAAGCAATGCTCTTGGATATTCAGAAATTAAATTTTGCTGTAACTGACCTTGCCTTATATCTAGCTACTCATCCTAACGATCCTGTTGCCCTCTACAGACATCATGAGTATGCTACACATCTTAAGCAGTATCGTGAAGCATATGAAGCTGAATACGGCCCGCTGTGCAACATGAATCCAGAAATGGGCGACACATGGCGTTATATAAACAGCCCATGGCCCTGGGAAATGTAAAAATTCAATAGAAAGGAATGAATAGAGATTATGTTTGTTTATGATAAAAAGCTACAATACCCTGTAAGGGTTTCCAACAAAGATGTAAGAATGGCCAAGGCTGTTTTAAATCAATACGGCGGAGCTGACGGTGAAATGAGCGCAAGTATGAATTACCTCACTCAAAGATTCAGCATGCCTCTGAATGAAACAAAAGCTGTATTGACCGATATAGGCACTGAAGAGCTGGGCCATATGGAGATGGTGGCTACACTGTTTAAAAAATTAATACATGGTGCTACAAAAGACGAATTAATAGCAGCTGGCATGGGAGGATACTTTGCAAACCATGAAACATGTCCGTTCCTGGTAGATGCAGCTGAAGTTCCATGGGAAGCAAAATACACCCAGGCAAAGGGGGATCCTATAGCTGATTTGTACAATGACATGGCTGCAGAGCAAAAAGCAAGAGCAACATATGAAAACCTGATTCTTTTAACAGATGACCCTCTTGTAAAAGACACACTGAGATGGCTGAGAGAAAGAGAAATAGTTCACTTCCAAAGATTCGGCGAAGGCCTGAGACTCGTTGAAGAATACACCGCAAGCAAGAGATACTTCTAAGCACAAAAGTGTATTGACATCTGCAGATAAACTTGCAGGTGTCATTTATTTAAGTGAATACCTTTTTGATTTTAATTATTGCACAAAACCATTAAAAATTAATGGTTTTGTGCTAAGTTATATCGAAATTTATTGAGCGTTTTTCGCAGTCTGCCGTCCCCACTGTCTTAATACCTACATTTTTAACAGTATAGCTGATATCAATCTCGAGAGTTCATTTTAATATAAAGAAAAAAGTAAAAGAGCATACTAAGACTACCTACTAAATACCATCTCAGTCCTATAAAAAAACCGACAATACATAATACTAGCTGGATTACCAATAAACAAGTTTCATCCTTTAAAATTATTTGGTCTTTTTTATGGCTAATGTTAAAATGTTTTATAAACCATCGTATAATAATTTTATTCTCCGCAACAACCTCATTTAAGTTGAATTGTATATGAAACTCCATTAGCTTGACCGCCAAAATAAATATAAACGAAGCAGGAAATGCAGCTAAAAAAATATTATAGCTTTTCATATTATAAAATATATGGGAAAATTTATTTGTATCAGGGTTAATGATTATACGCGTAATATTTAATAATTGAAAAGCCATAGCCCAAAATGAAAATGCCCCACCTATAATTTTACGTATTTTTTCATTTTTAATTATATGTTTTCTTTCTCTTTTCACAATAAACTCTCTTTCTTTTCAGAGAAGTCAATTATAAATTTACAGACTTTTTCATAAAGACCCATTTAAAATACAAAGTTAGATCCATAAGCAGAGATTTAATTGCCAATTATATACCATTTTAATATACTTTTTCATAAAAATATGTCGAACTTTGTCTCGTAAGAGACAGCCTGAGATGTATGAAAAAGAAACAGTTCACTTCAAATGATTCGAGAAGGCTTGAGATTTATGTAAAAGTATTTAAAATATGAGATTCTTCGGCTGTGCCTCGAACGACGTCTTATCACCTGATAATACCTTGACAAGTGTTCAGTTTTTCACTTCAAATTATATAATATATTTTTCTACACCAACATATAAACAACAATATCAGATATTATTGCACCTACAACTACTAACATAATTGGCATTTTCAACCAGCTTAATATTACTGCTACGAAAGCACCAACAAGCCCGATTGCCATATTTCCTTCATCAACTGACAAAACCCCCGGGAAAATCAATGCGGCCATTGCCGTATAAGGAATAAGGCTCAAAAACTTCTCCATCTTTTTATTAAATCTAATTTTTTCAACCAGGACTGCAGGAAGCATTCGAGGTAAATATGTTACAATTCCCATTCCAATGATTAAAATTAATATCCTCATTCCATGCTCCTTTCCTCATCCTTTATTATGACCATCCCTATGCATGCACCTATTAAAATTGAAAAGATAAGTGCTGTGCTGGATGAAAAAAACATTCCAAACATGCTGTTAATGATTCCTGTAATAATTACAACTAAAAACAACTGCATATTTTTTCTAATATTAGGCATAAGTATTGCTATAAATGAAGCATAAAATGCTATTCCAAGGCTTTTAGAAATTGTATCAGGCAATACGCTAAGTGCGATACAGCCAATGGCCGTGGAGGTAATCCATGAAATACCGAGGACCACATTGATTCCAAATAAAAATATATCATCGTCCTCCCCTTCTTCACTCATGGAAAACAAGGCAAAAGATTCATCACACAACACATAAGCCAGGGCCATTTTTTTAAGCAGCCCCTTTTCTTTTAATCTGTTCATAACATATGTACTCATTATAAGGTGCCTGAGGTTAATTAAAAATGTTGCAAATATAATAGCCGGAACGGATGCTCCCTGAACAAGCATGCCTATGGACATAATCTGGCTTGCTCCGGCAAATACTATAATTGACATGAGTATTGCCTGCCATGATTCCAATCCTCCCTGCCTTGCTATAATTCCAAAAGAAATTCCAACCGGAATGACTCCCATACATATGGGCAGTCCTGTTTTTACTCCAGAAATAAATCGCTTCATGCTGTAAACTTCCCCTTTATCTTTAAATACATCTATTCTACTACACAAAAATTTACAACGCAATTTATATTTATCCGTTTTGTGATATAATGTTATTAAAAAATATAAGAAAAAGTCAATATTGTACAAGAGCCGTAAAACCCCTTGTGATATTCTTGTGTTAAAGAAAGGAGCATGTCATGGGACTTGATGAACGCACAGTTTGTTTTGACAGGGATTTGGAAGTTGAAGCCTACCGTTTTAAGGGTGTTATGCAGAAATTCCCAAATCATTTTCACGAATATTATGTAATAGGCTACATTGAAAGCGGCAAGCGCCGCTTGTCATGCAAGAATAATGAATACACCATAGGCGCAGGTGATTTGGTGTTGTTTAATCCTATGGAAAATCACACCTGCGAGCAAATAGACCAGAACACATTGGATTACAGATGTATCAACATAAAGCCTGAAATAATGAAAAGGGCTGTGCATGAAATTACAGGCAGGGAATATCTCCCTCAATTCTCGCAGCCTGTGGCATTTGACAGCGAACAGTCTTCTCTTCTTTGTGAACTTCATCAAAACATAATGGAAGAACAGGACGATTTCAAAAAAGAAGAAACATTCCTTTTTTTAATAGAACAGCTACTGGATGAATACACGCTTCCTTACTCTGAATCAATAGAATCATATCTTAATACGGAAATAAAGGAAGTATGCACATACATAGAAGAGCATTATGCAGAACATATCACCCTTGATGATCTAAGCAAAATCGCAAAAATGAACAAATACTCCCTGCTCAGATCATTCACCAGAATCATGGGTATCACTCCATACCGCTACTTGGAAACGGTGCGTATAAATGTCGCAAAAAAGCTGCTTGAAAATGGAACTGAACCAATAGAGGCTGCAATGGAAACAGGCTTCGTGGACCAAAGCCACTTTTCAAACTTCTTCAAGGAATTTATCGGACTTACTCCAAGACAATATAAAAATATTTTTACAAATAACAAAGATAGACATTAGAGAGGTAATTATGGAAAATCAAAATCAAAAATGCGTCATGGTAATAGATGAAGCACTACCCCTTGGGATTATATCAAATACAGCAGCAATAATGGGGATAACTTTAGGCAAGCAAATTCCTGATGCTGTTGGTTCAGATGTAATAGACAAGACAGGTAACTCTCACATGGGAATTATTGAAATTCCAGTTCCCATATTAAAAGGAAATCATTCAATGCTCAAGGACCTTCGAAGAAGGCTGTATGAGCCGGAATTTTCAGACTTAACTGTTGTTGACTTTTCAGATGTGGCTCAAGGCTGCAACACATATGATGATTTCACCAGAAAAATTTCAGGAGTTCCTGAAAGTGAGCTGAAATATTACGGAGTTGCTATTTGCGGAAACAAAAAGCTGGTTAACAAGCTAACAGGCAGCATGCCGCTGCTAAGATAACTGTCAGGATTCTCCCGACAGTTTTTTTATTTTTTTCAGGAAAAAATTATTAATTTTTACAAATATTATGTATTTTAAAACATTCCTGTGGTAATATAAATATATACTTAATTTCAGGAGGTTTTTATGAAATTTAACGACTATGAATATGTGCGCCCGGAAGTAGACTCAGTCAGGGCAAAGTTTTCATCACTTATAGAAAAATTCAACAATTCAGACAGCGCAGATGAGCAATATAACATAATAAATGAACTGAACGAAATATCAAAAAATGTGGACACCATGTTCAACTTGGCTTCAATAAGGCATTCCATCAACACTGCAGATGAATTTTACGACAAGGAAAATGAATATATGGATGAAGTTTCACCCATATTCAAAGGTTTGACCGTTGAATACTACAAGGCCCTTATAAATTCCAGATTCAAAGAAGAACTAAAGAAAAGAATTCCTCCTCAGTATTTCACCATGGCTGAACTTGAAATCAAATCATTTTCTGATGATGTAATTGCAGAGCTGCAGGAAGAAAACAGGCTACAGAGTGAATACGACAAGCTTGTTTCCTCAGCAAAGATAAATTATGACGGCAAGGTTTTGAACCTGTCTCAAATGCAGCCATACATGCAATCGGCAGACAGAAACATCAGAAAAGAATCATATGAAAAATACAGCGGATTCTTCAAGGACAACTTAGATAAGTTTGATGAAATTTATGACAAGCTTGTTAAAGTGAGAAACAAAATTGCTGTGAAGCTTGGATACAAGAACTTTGTGGAGCTGGGATACATCAGGCTTCACCGCTCAGAATACAATTCCAAAGATGTTGAAGGTTACAGAAACCAGGTACTTAAATACATAGTTCCGCTGACTGTAAATCTTAGAGAGCGCCAGGCAAAGAGACTTGGAATTGAAAACTTAAAATACTATGACAAGGATTTAATCTTTACAACAGGCAATGCCACCCCTAAAGGAAATACACAGTGGATGCTTGACAATGCTCAAAAAATGTATTCAGAGCTCTCAAAGGAAACCGGCGAATTTTTCAACTACATGGTTGAAAGCGACTTGTTTGACCTTGAGACAAAACCAAACAAACAATCCGGAGGATATTGCACATTCATTCAAAATTACAAATCTCCTTTTATTTTTGCAAACTCCAATGGAACATCCGATGATGTGGATACACTCACTCATGAGGCAGGTCATGCATTCCAGGTTTATGAAAGCAGGAACATAGAGTTCCCTGAACTCATATTCCCAACGCTTGAAGCATGCGAAATTCACTCAATGAGCATGGAATTCATAACATGGCCGTGGATGAAGCTGTTCTTTAAAGAAGATGAACTGAAATACAAATTTTCACATCTGTCAAAATCAATGCTGTTCATACCTTACGGCGTAACCGTGGATGAATTCCAGCACAAGGTTTATGAAAATCCGGAGCTGACTCCGGCTGAAAGAAGAGCTCTTTGGAGAGAAACAGAAAAGAAATATCTTCCATGGATTGACTATGAAGACAACCAGTTCTATGAAGAAGGCGGATACTGGTTCAGACAAGGTCACATATTTGATGATCCGTTTTACTACATTGACTACACGTTGGCTCAAGTCTGCGCTTTTCAGTACTGGATTAAATTCACATTTGAAGACAAAAAGAAGGCATGGGCAGATTATCACCACCTTTGCCAAATCGGAGGAAGCAAGCCGTTTCTTGAGCTTCTAAAAGAAGGAAACTTAAACAGTCCATTTGAAGATTCAACCATAGAGTCAGTAATTGAACCAATCAACAACTGGCTGGATTCTGTGGATGATTCTCTGCTGTAACAATATCCTTATAATTAATCAACATATGAACATAAAATAATCAGCCATGCGACTAAGTATGGCTGATTATTTTAGAGTAATATTTGCCTTTCAAAAATGCATCATAATAATTCTTTATATTATATAAAGCTATTAACTATTGCCAGCAAAACAGATCCAATTATCGGTATGATGATAGTTGCCACAGACCATGTTTTCAAACTTGTGTTTACATCTAGTCCACTGAAGTTTGTAACAACCCAGAAGTAACTGTCATTCATGTATGATGGACACATTGAAGTAATGCAAATCGCTAGACCTGCAATTATAGGATTCAATCCTAGAACAGGTACCATAGGTGCTATGATAGCACTTCCTGTAATCATTGCAGTTGTTCCAGAACCTTGAGGGAACCTCATCAATGTTCCTATCAATAGGGGAACCAATATTACAGGCATGTGCATATTCAATATTCCTTCAGCCATTATTTGTCCAATATTAGTTACCTTGATAACATTGCCAAGAGCACCACCAGCACCTGTTACAAATACAACCAACCCAGCATCTGCAAGTGCGCATTCCATGACTTTTCTCGCTGTCTTAGTATCCAAGTTTCTAGACAAAGCATAAACGGATATTAATATCGATATAAACAATGCAACAACAGGACTTCCAATCAAGCTGATTATTTGTTGAGCCGATCCTTCGATACCTGCAATTTTTGCAAAGGTATTCATAAGTATCAATAATATAGGTATAATTATAGTCAAGAAAGAAACAGTTGCATTCGGCAGCTTTTCAGTTGCTATTAGCTCTTCAAAATCTTTAGAAACCAACTCTTCTCCGGATTTTGTCTTTTGTGATATTCTATCCAATACCTTCAATTGCTCTTCTGTGTATTTAGTCTTATCAACAGTATCTTCCATTACAAAATCAGGATATTTTTTCCCAAACCACCTAAATATAAATATTGCAACTATGAATAAAGGAATTGCCATAAGCAAACCGGCTATAATAAATATTCCAACATCTATCCCTAAAGTTCCTGCTACAGCTAAAGGCCCTGGAGTCGGAGGTACAAGGAAATGTGTAAGATAAAGTCCCATACCTAAAATACCACCTAGTCCGACCATGGATTTTTTAGTAATACGTGAGAATTCCTTTGCAAGCTGTGACAAAATTATGAAGCCCGAATCACAAAATACAGGAATGGATACAAGAAAGCCCGAAAGTCCAAGCACAACATCTGCTCTTTTTACACCAACCAGCTTCAAAATGGTTAGAGCCATTTTTTTAGCTGCTCCGCTCCTTTCAAGAAAAGTTCCCATTATACATCCAAATCCAATTACTATACCAATGCTTGCAAGTGTATTACCGAATCCTGTTGTAGTAGCACTGATTGTATCGGCAGGTGTCAACCCGGACAATAAACCAATTGTTATAGCAGTTACGATAAGTGCAGGAAATGCGTGAATTTTTGTTTTGATGATTAAAAAAAGTAAAACAGCTATTCCTATCAATAATGCAATTATACCGTTCATAAAGAACCTCCATTTTATTTGTTGTTTTTAATATATTTTCAACAAAGAATGTTTGCTATTATACTTTTAATATTATACAACAGAATCATTCTTTGTTAAAAGAACAATTAGATTACTGGTCCTAACGTATAAATGTCAACTGCGCTGAAGTATTTGATTGTTTCATTCTTAGTTGTTTCTCCCGAAAGAATTTTAAGATATTTTGCAAAAGCTTCTTCTCCAACTTCTTCAATGCTTTTTTCGCCTAAAATTATCCTTCCGGCATTAATATCCATATCATTTTGCATATGGTTATAAGTTATAGGATTTCCGCATATTTTTAACACTGGCATTGTAGGAAATCCTTGTGGAGCTCCTCTCCCTGTTGAAAACAACATACACTGTGATCCTGTTATTGCCATACCCGTCAATATTTCTATTTCTCTGCCTGGAGTATCTTTTATCCATAATCCCTTGTGATTTGTTACCATGTCAGTATATTCAAGAACACCCTCAATTGGTCTTTTGCCTGACTTTACAATTGCTCCTAAAGACTTGTCTTCTATTGAGCTCAACCCGCCTTCAATATTTCCAGGTGTCGGTTGTCCCTTTCTCATGTCGCATCCCATTGATTTTGAACGTTCTTCCATTCTATTTACTATTTCAAAAATCTTTTCTCCAACTTCAGGAGTCCTTCCTCTCCTGGCAAGAATGTGCTCTGCTCCTATAAATTCAGTTGTTTCTCCAAAAATTACAGTACCGCCAAGATCAACAACCTTATCCGCAACATATCCTATGACACAGTTAGAAGCCAATCCAGATGTAGCATCAGAAGCACCACATTTAATGCTCATTATGGCATTTGAAATATCAACAGGTTCTCTTTGAAGACCAGAAATTTGTATTGCCAGTTTCTGTGCTGCATCAATTCCTGCAGCAATAGCCTTGCTTGTACCGCCTAGCTTTTGAATTTCTATTACTTCTACCGGTTTACCTGTTTTTGATATTTCCTTTACTAGTCTGTTTACATCTGTACCTTCACAGCCTAAGCTGACAATCAATACTGCGCCAGCATTAGGATGACATCCAATACCAATTAAAGAATCCGTAACCCTTTCAAGGTCTGGAGGTAGCTGGCAACATCCTTGATGATGATAAATACCTCTTGTATTGTCTGTATGTTGATTTATTGCCATAGCAACATCATTGGCACATACAACACTTGGAATTATGGCAACGTAATTTCTAGAGCCTACCTTGCCATTTTCCCTAACATATCCCATAAAATTCATATTTCTCACCTCTCTTAATTTTTATCTCCTCTGCTGCGTTGGCTGTCCAAATTGTGTATATGAACATGTTCTCCTACTACTATATCCATAGTAGCAACACCTATTTCTTCACCATATTTTGTGATAGGGGTACCTTTTTTTATTGGAACAATAGCAACCTTATGACCAAATGGAATATCTGATTTCAAAGTCAGCATTTCTGAATTTCCTTTATGGTCTCTTATTTCAATATCAGTGTTTTTCTCTAAGTTTTCAGAAAAAACCACAGCCACATTATCCTTTTCATTCACCTTTAATCCAATAACATTTTTCATATTGTCACCTCCTTTATTTTTTTACAGCAATTACAGACACTCCATCAGGAATCACAACTACTTTCGCATCATTTCCCTTAATAGAATATGCAATTGCTAATGCTTCATCTGGAGTAGAAGCTGGAATCATATTCAAACGTCTTACAAGATCAGGTTTCAAATAATCCGTTACCAAAATGATTTTATGTTTTAACATCATCTGCGAAAAAATTTGTGCACACCATTGCTCCGGAATTGTTTCTTTAGGTGGTATACTCATTAATCTCTCAAAAATCTCTTCTGAAGTTCCAGACAACATTAAATTTTCAAAATGAGTTCCTCCTATTCCATCTATGCATGAAGCTACTAAAATAATAACGCCGGAATCACCTGCACATACTTCAGCAGTAGAAGCAGCTTTTGGACTTTGGTATAAATTTTGATCCAACGGATATCCCCCTACAGAAGTAATTACAATATCTCCTGTCAATGCTGGAGCTTTGGATAAATCAGTAACAAATTCACATCCTTCTTCATGAGCCTTTTCTAAGTCGCCGGCAAATGAAGCAATTATTTCTTTTTTGCTGTTTAATGCAACATTCAAAATAAAATCTACCTCTATTTTTTTTGCAGCAGTCAGCATATCTTCATGAATTATATTACCCTTAATAATTCCACTTCTGGAATTTACTTCGGCAATTGCCCTTGATGAATGGTTTTCATTTACTGTCACAGCAGAACTGATTCCAGGCAATATACTCTTTCTGCCTCCTGAAAAACCTGCAAAGAAATGAGGCTCAATAAAGCCTTCTGTTACAAGCAGATCACATTCCAAAGCCAACTTGTTCACCGAGAAAGAAGCACCGGAAGGAAGTTGACAAACATATTGAAGCTGTGCATCATCAAACGCATTGTGAACTACTATTTTTTCACTATCAACTATTTCATCTCCAAACATGTTTCTCTGCTCTTCATCTGTTGTGGCTCTATGCAACCCCGTTGCAATTATTATTGTTATGTCCGCCTCAGGATTACCCTTCCTCACTTCACTCAGTAAAATTGGCAACGTAATCCTACTGGGCACACTTCTTGTGTGATCGCTTGTTACAATCAACACTTTTTTCTTACCTACAGATAGTTCTGAAAGTTTTCTTGATCCAATTGGATTTTCAAGTGACTCTAGAACAATTTCCTGCTGACTTTTATCAGTTTTAAATTCATGCATTTTATTTTCCAGAATACCTTTTAAGTTCTTGTCTTCAACCATAACATCTAGGTATCCTTTATAGTAAGGCAATTTAAATTTTATCAACTCTTTCCTCCTTGACAATTAATTAATGCTAAAAATCTTAATTATATAATTTACAAACGATCCAAACTTATTAAATTTTCAGCACTTTTCTTGATTGAATTTATTATGTATGGTGTATGATGTATACAATCTACACTTTAATAATAATACTAATAAAAACATATGTCAACATTATTTTTTTCATTTTTGCAAAAAAAACAGCCCCTTGTACAGGCGCTGTTCATTCGTTCTTACTGATTGCTTATGTTTAACGAATCTAGATATTCAATTATTACATCTCTTGCCAACTTAAGATGAATGTTATTATATTTCCAAGCTTTTTCGAAATTTCTTTCTTTGATTCCTTCAACTAATCCTCTATGTTCCTCAAGCGACTCCTTGAATCTGCCATCTCTGCTTAATGATATTGTTCTAAACGGTTGAAGCAAGGGATTAACATTATTTACCATGTTTGAAATTATTTCATTTCTGCTGATGGTAAAGAGCATGTTATGTAATTCTGCATCTAACTTGCAGTATTCCTTAACATCATTTTTATCATATTTCTTTTTCAACTTTGCATATATTTTATCCAACATTTCGAAATCTTCTTCTGTTGCAACTTCCACAGATTTCTCTATGGCGAACTTTTCCATAACCTCTCTAAATTCAAAAATATTGTATATGTCCTTTTTGCTTAATATTTTAACAAATACACCTTTATTTGGAATGTTTTCCAAAAGGCCTTCACCCACTAATTCTTTTAATGCTTCACGGACTGGTGATCTGCTGACATTTAAAATCTTTGCCAGCTTACTTTCCTGCAGCCATTCTCCCGGCTTTATTTCACCTGCTATTATTTTGTCTTTTATAATTTTATAAACTTGCTCTTTAATAGTTGGTAGTTTTATAACTTCATTATCCATTTTAAACTTCCCTTTTTCTTATGTAATATATCCCAATCATAACGACATTAAGCTTCATAATAAATCGAAAAAAGATAAACATTTTACTATAGTTTACCAATGATTACAAACATATGTTAATTTTAATATATCATAAATCAAAAAATTTTCAATATTATTTTCAACCTTATTCAAATTATTGTCTACTTTTAGCTCTATTATTAATATTTACTAAGACATACACAATAGACGGTACAAATAGCAGTTGAATGATTATTCCTGGAATACCTGCTATTACTGCTCCCTTTATGTAAAGAACAGGATTCATCTTTACACCGAACAGTGCAACCAGCGCCGCTACAGTAATACCTGCTGCTATTCTTCCGGCGGCCATTGCACCTATCAGGGAAGGTATAATCTTCATTTTCATTTTTCCTGACAAAAGTGAAGCTGTCAGTGCATATGTGCCAAGCTCAACCATCATAATAACTGCCATGGGAAATAAAACAGGCATACCTGTTAATACGCTGCTTACAAGGGGTGTAATGATTCCCAAGCTCAGGGCTAACGAGGGTGAAAGCAAGAATCCCCCAATTAAAACAGGTATATGCATAGGCAAAGCTATTTGACCTGTAAGCCCAAACAAATGAAATATCATTGGTAGTATTAATCCTGTTGCTAGCAAAAGCCCACCCAAAACAATTTCTTTTGTTGTAATTTTATTATTCATAATATATCTCCTGATTTCTATTATTTTTATATTTGTTTTACAAAAAAACCATGAAAATTAACGTGTTAACCTTCATGGTTTTTTTCATTCAATATTTTTTTCATTGTAGAAGTAAGTTCGTTGAAAATTGTTTTAAACTGCATGTCTTCCAGACCAACAACATCTATGTTGCACTTGCTTACAGGAAGGAGAAGTTTTCTCGCCGGGCTGCTTGCTATTGCCTCAGACATCTTAGGGCTTATTTCACCCATCATGGAATTGGCGGCTATTATGGCCAGCGGTCCTATAATAATGTCAACTTTCATACAGTTCCATGCTATTGCATTTTCTCCCGTTGCTCCTTCATGGGCTCCGGATTTCAACATGTTGGAAGTGGCTTGAGAGTTAGTACCCAGGGCGATGATTTCAATTTCGCTGTTGTTCAAAGACTTCAGTCTTTCAACTACCTGGCTTCCGATTCCTCCACCCATTCCATCTATAACGGCTATTTTCATAATAAACCTATGCTTTCTAAAAAATTCTTTATTCCTGACTTTAGTTCGTCTATGTCATTTGTCTTAAGTGACAGAGTTTCAACAGGACACATTCCTGTTTTATCTCGGTTTATTATATATGGAGCTGATTCATCATACTCCAAAATCATCGGTGATTCCTTTAAGACTGCTAAGGCATTTTCTGAAATGAGATGCGTATGCAGTTCTTTGATTTTAGCATATTTACAAAGCATTGCAGCAGCCTTGCCTGTAACCTTGTCTGCAACGCTTGAACCTTCAAGTTCATCTTTAAGCTGTTCAACAGCGGTAAATAATGGTTTGATTCCTATTCCTGTGCTTGAGAAGACAAGTTTCCCATTCTTGACTATTGCCAAAGAAAGTTTTTCATTGTCCAAAAACTCTTTAGCCATGTCAATGTCTTTCATTTAATCAGCTCCTTAAAAATAATGACCAATTAATTTGATTAATTGATCCTGCGATTATTTTGTAAATGTCATTCATTGCGTTTGACCTACCAGCAATAATCCCTCACTATCGGTCGGACATATTTGTTAGGTAAAGCGGAAGAGGTGGGATTTGAACCCACGTGCCCCGGAAGGCAACCGCATTTCGAGTGCGGCTCGTTATGACCACTTCGATACTCTTCCATAATATTGCAGAAGCTAAGATTAAATAACAGTATAAGTTTATCCAAAACAAACTTTTTTGTCAACACATTTGAGATAAAAATTAAAAAGGAGGGTTTCCCCTCCGGATTATTCCCCGAATATTTCTTTTTTCAGCCTTTGGCCTGTTGGTGTTATTGCAATTCCTCCCATTGCAGTTTCTCTAAGCTCTGAAGGAAGTGCCTTTCCTACCTTGTGCATCGCCCATACTACTTCATCAAATGGGATTTTACTTTCTACGCCGCTCATGGCCAAATCTGCAGTTGTAAGTGCGCTCACTGTTCCTGCAATGTTTCTCTTGGCGCATGGAACCTCTACAAGTCCTGCAACAGGGTCACAAACCAGACCCATGACATTCTTGAACACTATGGCTGCAGCATTCAATGCCTGCTCGGGAGATCCTCCCATCATTTCAACAACTGCTGCTGATGCCATGGCAGCTGCAGAACCGCATTCAGCCTGACAGCCTCCTTCGGCTCCTGCCAGTGTTGCATTTTTGGCAATTATTATTCCCACCCCTGAAGCCGTAAACAAAGCATTTATTAAATCTTCTTCTGTTTTATTAAGCTTTTCTCCTGCTGAAATAACAACTGCAGGCACAATCCCGCAGGAACCTGCAGTAGGGCATGCAACTATTTTTCCCATGGCAGCATTCACTTCTGACGAAGATATGGCTCTTGCCATGGCCCTGTTCATGAAATCTCCTGTCAGTGTTTTTTCGCCGTCTGCATACTGCCTTATTTTATATGCATCTCCACCTATCAGGCCGCTCACTGATTTTATTTCATTTTCCTGTGCGTAGGAAGCGGAGTTCATCATTACATGTAGGGTTCCTTTCATTTTTTCAATGACTTTTTCACGGCTTAGACCGCTTTTTTCTGCTTCTTCTCTTATTGTGTATTCATATATGGTCAAGTTTTCTTCTCTGCAAATTTCTGTTAATTCTCTTCCGCTGGAAACAAACATTTATGCTCCTCCCTCCAAAATAGGATTTATAAACTCTACATTTTCAACTTCTTCCATTTCCTTGATTTTGTTTATTATTTCATCAGGTATCATACTGTCTGTTTCCAGAGCCATGGTTGCTTTTCCTTTTCCGCTTCTATATACTTTCATTGTTCCAATGTTCATGTTTTCATCATAAAAAAGCGAAGATATTTTTGAAATCACCCCCGGCATGTCTTTGTGCTGAGTGAGAAGGGTCGGTTTTTCTCCTGTGAACTCCACACTTTGTCCGTCAATATCGAAAATAAAAATATTTCCTCCACCTATTGATGAACCTGTAACTTCAGTTACTCGTCCGTCTTCATTTGTTATTATGAACTTCACTGTATTTGGATGAACATCTCCCATGTCTTCCACTGTAAAAATTACTTCAATTCCCTTTTCCTCTGCAATTTCAAACGAGCGTTTCAAATTTTCGTCCCATGGGTCCATGTTCAATATTCCGGCAATCAACGCCTTGTCTGTTCCATGTCCTTTGTATGTTTGCCCAAATGAACCATGCAGCATAAATTCAACTCTTTTTATGTTGCTTCCTGCAATATTTCCGGCCACTTTCGCAAGTCTTGCTGCTCCGGCAGTATGGGAGCTTGACGGTCCAATCATCACAGGTCCCAGAATATCAAAAACTCCATAGTCTCGCATAATTTTCTCCTTTTTAATTGGTGATTATATTTTATACATAATTTTGTAAATTTACAATAATTTTGTACAAATTATTTCATGAATCAGCCATGTCTTCCTGCTGGGACAGACATGGCTGATTTTTATTCCTTGCTGATTGTATCAACTATCATGGCAACCGCCTGGTCACCTGATACATTACATGCTGTTCCGAAGCTGTCCTGTGCAATATACAAGGCAATCATCAACGCCAGCATCGGTTCCGTGAATCCCAATATTAGTTCCAAAAGCCCCAGGGATGCCATAACTGCTCCTCCGGGGACACCAGGAGCTGCCACTATGGTAATTCCAAGCATAGCTATGAATCCAGCAAAAAGATTCAATTCAATGGGATATCCATTAAGAAGCATAACTGACATGGCACAAGTTGTTAATGTAATTGTACTGCCGGACATGTGAGTTGTTGCACAAAGCGGTATAACAAACTCTCTTATTCCCTTTGATATGTTCATTCTTTCTGAGCACTGCAGATTTACCGGTATTGTCGCTGCTGAAGATTGTGTTCCCAGTGCAGTCATATACCCTGTTACCTGAATTCTAAGAGATTTGAACAAGTTTTTTTTGCTTATTGAGCAACCCACTGCAAACTGAAATACTATTATTACCAGGTGCATTGCTATAACTATTAAGAATACTTTCCAGAAAACAGAAAATACCGTTGCAACCTGCCCTGTGTATGTCATGTTCACAAAAACTCCTACAATATAGTAAGGAAGAAGAGGAATAACTATGCTTTCTATTACCTTTGTAATTATTTTTTGAAAACCATCTGCTGCTTTTCTGAGAGGTTCGTTATTGATTGCTGAAATTCCAAGTCCCAGTATAAAAGCAAGAATAAGAGCTGAAACAACTTGCATAATAGCCGGCATTTGAACCGTAAAGTATGGTTCCAATGCTGCCTTTGCTTCCGTTATTCCGCTTGCAGTGTCAGGTGTTATTATTGTCGGCAGCAATGTCGAAGCCACAAAATATGCGGCAAATCCTGAAATAAGAGTGAAGCCGTATGCTATACCAACTGTTATTCCCAGAAGTTTTCCTGCCCCTGTTCCCAGCTCAGCAATACCTGCAGTTACAAATCCCAATATGAGCAACGGAATTATAAAGCCAAGGAAATTGCCGAATATGGAACTGAATGTGACAAATATTCGGTTTATCCAGCTTGGAGCGACGCTTCCCAATATAAGACCTACTATTATACCAATTATAATCTTGGAAATAAGGCCTAATTTAAATTTTTTTTCTGCCATAAATTTCTCCTTAATATTTTTTAATCAATAAGTTATGTAATATTAATTAATGATTATACATGAAATAACTTATTATTTTGCAATACCATTAATATAACCACAGAAAAATCTATTATGCAAAAAAGCAAAAAACCCAATCCTTGGATTGAGTCTGGAATAATGACAAAACTTATATATGGACGTTGTCATTCTGAGAGCTTGCTCGATGAATCTCATATTTACAACAAAGATGAGATCCTTCACTAACGTTCAGGATGACAGCGTCGGGTTTTGTCTATAGTCTAACTTCAATCCTTGGATTGAGTCTTTGTATGTACGTTACATTTATTATTCTAAATTTTTAAATGTTTCTACGGCATGTTTAAGTTTATCCACAATATGCAGATTGTATGGACATTTTCTTTCACATTTTCTGCATCTCACACATGCATCTGCTTTTACCGGCATTCCGTCATACTTCAGCTTTCCGTATTCAGGCAGATTATATCTTATGGCATATCCTTCATATACAAACACATTAGGTATGTCTATTCCTTCAGGACATGGCTTGCAGTATCCGCATCGTCTGCAGAAATCATTTCCTAAGGATTCAACTTCTTTTTTAATTTCTTCCATTTCTTCTTGTGTCAAAGGTTCACCATCTATACCAATGGCAGCATTTTCTGCAACCTGGCTTACTGAATCCATACCGGGAATAGCCACTGTAATTAAATTGCTGTTCATTATGTATTTAAGAGACAATTTTCCTTTGCCAAAGGCCCCTCCTGCAATAGGCTTCATTGCTATTGTTCCCATTCCTTTTTCAAGAGCTTTTGTAAACAGTTCCGTTCCTTGAGATTCAACAGGATTAAATGGAAATTGAACAGTTTCAAATTCGTCATTTTCAATTGCCTTAAGTAATATTTCTCTTATGTGTCCGGTGATTCCTATGTGTTTAATGAGTCCCTTTTCTTTTGCTTCCACCAGTGCCTTTAATGCACCGTTTTCTGAAAGAACAGTATCAAGCTGTTCCATTTTGCTTACGTTGTGAACTTGGTACAGATCAATATAATCAAGCTGCATTGTTTTTAAGCTTTCTTCTATGAAATTTTTCATTGATTCATAGTCATATCCCATTGCCTTTGTTGCAATATAAAAGTTTTCACGTCCTGCTTTTTTAAGTGCATTTCCAATATATTCTTCGCTTACTGTGTATCCTCTTGCAGTATCGATAAAGTTTATTCCTCTGTCTCTGCACTCCAACACTATTTTTGTCGCTTCTTCCTGATTTACCCTTTGTATAGGTATTCCGCCAAATCCTATGACAGAAACCTCCATCCCTGTGTTCCCTAACATTCTCTTTTTCATATTCATACCTCTGTCGATTATTCGTATCATTATATAATAGATGTTTTTTTTAGTCAAACACAAGTGAAATGAATCTGAAGCATTTAATCCTTCATAATCCGTAAAAATCACGGTATTACGGTGATTCTGACTAAAATAATATTGCTTGTTCACAAATTTTATATATTCTGATTCTGCGCATAAAAATATCCAGCAACAATTGCCGGATATTTTTATGATTTGGAAGAAGATAAAAAAAGTATTATCTGATATAGTTATTAACTTATTAGCAATTATTATTCATGTTTTATTTAAAAATATAATTCGACAAGTTTTTCAAAAAATATGAAATAAGATTATGTGCACATTTTCACCTTTTTAATCTAAAATGTGCACATTTGTGGATAAATCTGTTGACAAGTACCAAAAAAAGCATTAAATTTGTGTATAACTTCTCTAAACATTTTAGAGAGCCTGTGTATAACTTATAGAAATGTGCGGTGAATAATATGTGGAACGACAAAAATTATCATACTTTGGATTATGAAATGAAAGATTTTTTTGGAGAAAAAGCAATTAAATTGTCGATTGACGGCGGATTTACGTGTCCAAACAGAGACGGCACAATTGGGGTCAGAGGCTGTATTTTCTGCAGTGAAAGGGGCTCCGGTGATTTTAACTCCGAATCTTGCAAGTCAATTTCAGAACAAATTAATGAGCAAAGAGAAATAATGTCAAGAAAATGGAAAAGCAGCACATACATCGCTTATTTTCAAAGTTATACAAACACATATGACACTGTTGAAAACCTGAGGAAAAAATTCAACGAAGCATTAATCTGTGAAAATATTAAAGGAATTGCCATAGCTACAAGACCTGACTGCATCAGCGAAGAAGTTCTTGAACTTCTTGCTGAACTAAATGAAAAGACATTCTTATGGGTTGAGCTGGGCCTTCAGACAATAAACAATTCTACTGCAAATTTAATAAGAAGAGGCTATAGTCTTGATGTGTTTGAAAAGACTGCAAAAATGCTTAAAACCAAGAACATAAGGACTGTAATCCACCTGATAATGGGGCTTCCCGGAGAAGACAGAGAACAAATGCTTAAAAATATATCCTATGTTTCAGCATTAAGACCCTGGGGGGTAAAAATTCACATGCTGCACATACTTCAAAACACGGATCTGGCAAAGTTTTACCTCAACACTCATTTCAATGTCATGTCTCATGATGAATATGTGGAGTTAATCTGTGATTCTTTGGAACTTCTTAATGAGGACATAGTTATCCACAGGCTGACAGGTGACGGAAAGAAATCTGATTTAATTGAACCAAGGTGGACACTCAATAAGCTTAAGGTTTTATCCGACATAGACAAAGAACTTAAGAAAAGAAACAGCCTACAGGGAAAATACGCACCATTGTAATGTTAATGTAATACTATAATGGGTTTTATATACTATAATTGTTATAAGAAATACTATACATTTATAGTATTTTTTTATTGCTGAACAGCAATTTCTGGCAGGAGTTCATGCCAAGATTATTATAAATATTGTTAGACAGGTGCAAATAAAATGAAAAAATTATCGTTAATAACATTGATTGCAATACTAGCCCTCAGTGTTTCTAATGTCTCATATGCATCAAGCTTTCCTGATATAAGCAAAGATTCTGTTCTGGAAGAATCCGTAGGCTTGTTGTCAAGCTACGGAATTATTCAGGGGTATCCTGACGGCACATTCAAGCCTGACAAGTCTGTTACGCGAGCTGAAATGGCTAAAATGATGACTGTGGCTGCAGGTTATTATGAGTATTCCAAGAACATGACCTCTGTATATGAGGATATGCACGGGCATTGGGCAGAAAGCTATGTTGAACTGGCAAATGTACTGAACATAGTTAAAGGAATTTCTCCAACTACATATGGTCCGGATAACCTTATTAAATTTGAAGAAGCATACACAATGATTGTAAGGCTTCTGGGATACAGCGATGAATCGCTTTCAGGACAGTGGCCCAGCAACTATTATAAAAAAGCACTGGAACTGAACTTGTTTCAGGATGTGGACACTTCTAAAGTATTTGCATCCAGAAGAGACATAACAGTAATGCTTGATAACGCCCTTGACTGTATGATTGTAAAATCAAAGGGTACAGGTGGTGTAACTCTTACTGACAAAACTCTGATGTCACTGCTAGGTAAAAAAGAAACAAGGGTAATTACATTAAGTGATTTAAAAATCGAAAGCTTTGATTATACTGATTATTTGTTCAACAAGTGGGATGTTTATTACAACAACTCAGGCAAGACCGTGTATGTAAACAATCCAAGATACAACGAATTTACAGGAACGGTAACAAGCCTGCTCTCAAACAGAGTAATATTTGTAACAGATGATTATGGAAATGTGAGAGCATTTCAACTTCCTGAAATACCAATAGTAATAAACGGCAAGAAGGGAAACTTCAACAATCTTGAAAAAAGCCGCATTAAAGTAGTTTATGAAGATGACTCTTTCAACGGGGATGTAATAGGAATAATTGCCTACAAGCAAACGGCAGTTAAAGTAATTGGAAGAACAGACCTGTACAACACAGGAAGCAAGTACTTTGCCGGGAAACAACTGCCTGTAACAAGCAGCAATGAAATAAACCAGGCTAAGCTTCACATAAACGGTGCTGCCTCTTCACTGGAAGATATAAAGACCAATGACGTTGTATATTTTTATGAAACAAATGAATCAGACAAAGTAACTAATCTTACTCTTGATGTAGTCAGATCCCAGACAAGCGGAATTGTAACTGATGTTCAGACTTCCGGCAATGCAACATATTACACAGTTAACAGCATAAGCTACAAGACTGGTGATAATTTTATATTTACTGAAAAAGCATCTGTAAATGACAATGTAAATCTAATACTGGACAAAAACAACAATATCATTAAACTTGAAATACTTAATTACGGCAAATATCCATCAACATTTGGAATTGTCATAAGTTCTGCCAACAGCACTAACGGAAATGTGTCAGCTAAAATACTGGACGAATACGGAGCGCTTAAAACTTATTCACTGGCTGACAATTCAAGCGTAGTAACAGTGACTGAGTCCGGAACGGGACTCTTTAAGTACACTAACTTGAAAGAAAGAGACTTTGTGGCATTTGACCCTGTTTCAAGCGGCAATGTGAAAATAATAAACTACATGCCTGCAAAGTATATTGCCAACAACTACAACCAACAGACACACACATTATCAAACGGATACTGGATGTCTCCTGACACTTATATTGTATATGAACAAAACGGCAAGTACCAGCTCCTTGAGTTAAGCCAGCTGGACACTTATCTGGAGGGAAAGGCAGTAATTGGTTACAAAGGAGAAGTTGAAGCTCTTTACCTTACAAAAGGAATTAAGCCGACAAGCTATGTGACTGTTACCCCGGAAACTCCGCAAAGCTACAACGGAACAATTTATGGAGTCATAAAGGGCATTACAAAAATAGATTCAAGCACAAGCCACGTGCAGTTTTACAACAGCAGCAACGTGTTCTCAGTTTCAAACTCATCAGCTGCAGGCACAAAGGTTTCAACAGTGCTCAATTCATACGTTAAGGCTGTAATAGTGAACGGAGTTATAACAAGCGTTGAAAAAGTTACTTCCGAAACAGATAAAATAAAAATCACACAGGTTTACTCAAACCAGCTGTTGATAGACGGCATCACATACATGGAATATTCATCATCAGTTACAGTCTACAACCTGACAACGGACGGCTCCGGCAATGTAACAAGCTTCAAGGCCGGTTCGAAATCAGACATAAAATCAGGCTCCACAGCTCAGCTGTATGACCTATACGGCGGTTTTGACGGGATAATAGATGTAATACTGATATTTAATTAAACAATAAAAAACTAGGCTGCTAGTTCAGACTTGATAATATGTTTATTCGGATTGTAGGGGTGGATCTTGTATCCGCCCGCGGGAGGGCACGAGACCCTCCCCTACATAATTGAAATAAACTTGTCATCTAACTGAACAAGGCATTGCCTAGTTTTTTCATTTAATATTTAATTCTTCACTCTTAACTCTTAATTTATTATACGATTTTTGTTGTGAAGTCTTCGATGTTCCATACATCTGTCACAAAGCTTTCATAGAAATAAGGCTCATGGCTTACAAGAAGAATTGTTCCCTTGAATTCCCTCAGTGCCTTTTCCAGCTCATCCTTAGCTTCAGGGTCAAGATGGTTTGTAGGCTCATCCAGAATTAAAAAGTTAAGTTCCTTCAAAAGTATTTTGCACAGCCTTACCTTGGCATTTTCTCCGCCGGACAAGACCTTCATCATGCTTGTGATGTTTTCTGTGGTTAGTCCGCATCTGGCCAGCTCAAGCCTCACCTCATGATTTGTAAGAGAAGGATATTCTCCCCACACCTCATCGAGGGCTGTCTTTGTGTTGTTTCTTGAATCTTCCTGCTCAAAGTAGCCATAAGCAACATTCTCCCCGAATGTCACAGAACCGCTGATGGGAGGTATAATTCCAAGCATTGTCTTGAGCAGCGTTGACTTTCCAAGACCGTTTACTCCCACAAGGGCAATCTTTTTGTTTCTCTCAACCTGGAAGTTAAGAGGTTTTGTAAGTGGATGGTCATAACCTATTACAAGGTCTTTGGCATCTATTAGGAAGCGGCTTGGAGCTTTTGTTTCCTTGAACTTGAATGTTGGTTTCGGCTTGTCTCTCGGACGCTCCAGTATATCCATCTTTTCAAGCTGCTTCATACGGCTGTTTGCCATTCCTCTTGTAGCAACGCGGGCTTTGTTTCTTGCTATGAAATCTTCCAGCTTTCCTATTTCTTTTTGCTGCTTTTCATATTCTCTTTCTTCCTTGGCCTTGTTCAATTCATAAATTCTTGTAAATTCCTCGTAGTTTCCAACATACCTTGTCAGAGCACAGTTCTCAACGTGGTAAATTATGTTGCACACATTGTTTATGAAAGGAATGTCGTGTGATATAAGGATAAATGCATTTTCATAATTCTGCAGGTAATTTGTAAGCCACTGAATGTGGTTTTCATCCAGGTAGTTTGTAGGCTCATCCAGCAGAAGTATTGTTGGGTTTTGAAGCAATAGCTTTGTCAACAGAACCTTGGTTCTCTGTCCTCCGCTAAGCTCATCAACAGGCTTGTCAAGGCCTATGTCTCCAAGTCCTAAACCGTTGGCTACTTCTTCAATTTTTGAATCTATAATGTAAAATCCGCTGCTGTCAAGAATAGTCTGTATATCCGCTGCATCTTCCATCATCTTGTTCACTTCATCATCATCGGCTGTTGCCATGTTTTCATACAATGATAAAAGTTCCTGTTCCATTTTGAACAAGTCATCAAATGCAAGCCTTAAATTTTGTCTGATCGTTGTACCTGCCTTCAGGGCTGAGTGCTGGTCAAGGTAGCCAACTGTCACTCTTTTTGACCATTCAACAGTACCTTCATCAGGCATGAGTTTTCCAGTTATAATATTTAAAAATGTAGACTTACCTTCGCCGTTTGCTCCGATGAGAGCAACATGCTCGCCTTTTAGAAGTCTGAATGACACATTTTCCAATATTGCGCGGGCTCCGAAGCCATGGGTTACATTTCTTACGTCTAATACGCTCATACTATCTCCTTTTTCAATTACTTCCCATATAATAATAAAATTTGACGCTGTTGTAAACATATTTTTCATAAATATGTGGTTTTTAAATACAATTTTTTTACTATTCATTGATTTAATCACCACGTTTTGATATAATTAGCTAATAAGTAATTTATTAGGAGGAATCAATATAAATGAACGTAAAATTAAGGCCTGCCTGGGTCGAAATTAACAGAGAAAAAGCTATTCATAACTTTCTGGAAGTGAGAAGAGCTGTTGGTCCCAACGTAAAAGTATGCGCTGTTGTAAAAGCCGACTGCTACGGTTTGGGTGCAATTGAAATGTCAAAAATGTATCTTGAAAACGGCGCAGACATGTTTGCTGTTGCTGTAATAGGAGAAGCTTTTGAACTTCGCCAGGAAATTAAGGGTAAAGATATTTTGGTTCTTGGATATACAAATGAGGAATTCTACGAAGATGCTATAAACGAAGACATCACTCTTACAATTTACAATTACGAACATGCTGTTAAATTGAACAAGACAGCTGAAAAATTGAACAAGACAGCAAAAATTCACATTAAGGTAGAAACAGGAATGAACAGGCTTGGTTTCCTCCCAACTGAAGAAAATGCCGACAAAGTTGCTGAAATTTCAAAACTTAAAAATATAAAAGTAATAGGAGCTTTTTCACATCAGGCTAAGGCCGATGAAAAAGACAAAACTACTGCACACATGCAGGCAGGAAGATTCATTGATTTCATGAAGATGCTCGAAGAAAGAAACGTTGAAATACCTGTAAAACACATTGCAAACAGCGCAACAATCATTGAGATGCCCGAGTATTACTTCAACATGGTGCGACCGGGCATAATCCTTTACGGATTTTATCCTTCTGATGAAGTAAGCAAGGAAGAATACAAATTCGAAATTTGTGCAACATTAAAAGCAAGAGTTGCCAATGTAAAAACATTGGAAGCAGGTGAAGGAATAGGCTACGGACACCTGTTCAAAACTGAAAAGCCAACAGTTGTTGGAACTATTCCGCTAGGATATGCAGATGGATACTCAAGACTTTTGTCTAACAAGGGTTATGTTGTAATCAAGGGAGTTAAGTGCAGAATCCTGGGCAAAGTATGCATGGATCAGTTCATGGTTGACTTATCAGAAGTTGAAAATCCACAAATAGATGATGTAGCAATTGTGTACGGAGATGGAACTGACGGTGCAATGACAGCTGAAGATGTGGCAAACATGAGAGGTACCATTTCATATGAAGTTTTGACCAACCTGGGAAAAAGACTCCCAAGAATATACATTTAGGAGGAATTCATGAATTTTGATTTAGTTGAAAAATACGACATTGATCTTTACAATGCAATGATGGAAGAAAAAGAAAGACAAAACATAAACATCGAGCTTATTGCTTCAGAGAACTTTGTTTCAGAAGCAGTTCTGCAGGCAATGGGAAGCCATCTTACAAACAAGTATGCTGAAGGATATCCGGGCAAAAGATACTACGGAGGATGCGAATTTGTAGATAAGGTTGAAAATCTGGCAAGAGACAGAGCAAAGAAAATATTCGGTGCAGATCATGCCAACGTACAGCCTCATTCAGGATCCAATGCAAACTTCGGAGTTTATTTTTCAGTATTAAAACCCGGAGATAAAATCCTGGGAATGGACTTGTCACACGGAGGACACCTTACACACGGCAGCCCTGTAAACATGTCAGGCTCATACTTCAACGTTGTTTTTTACGGTGTAAACAAAGAAACTGAAACCATTGACTACGATCAGGTCAGAGAAATTGCAAAACGTGAAAAGCCTAAAATGATAGTTGCAGGTGCCAGCGCATACTCAAGATTCATAGACTTCAAGGCTTTCAGAGAAATTGCAGATGAAGTGGGAGCTTACTTCATGGTTGACATGGCTCACATTGCAGGACTTGTTGCTGCAAAACTTCATCCAAATCCTGTTGAATATGCAGATTTTGTAACTACAACTACTCACAAGACACTGAGAGGCCCAAGAGGCGGTATGATTTTGTGCAAGAGCGAATTTGCCCAGAAGATTGACAAGGCAATTTTCCCTGGAATACAAGGTGGCCCGCTGATGCATGTTATTGCAGCCAAAGCTGTTTGCTTCAAGGAAGCCATGGAACAAGACTTCAATGTATACCAGCAGCAGATCGTCAACAATGCAAAGACACTGTCTACAGAGTTGATGAACAAAGGATTCAGAATCGTGTCCGGCGGAACAGATAACCACCTTATGCTCCTTGATTTGCAAAACAAAGGCCTCACTGGCAAGGAAGCAGAAAAGATGCTTGATGAAATTCACATAACAACAAATAAAAACACAATTCCATTTGATCCTCAAAGCCCGTTTGTAACAAGCGGATTGAGAATAGGAACTCCAGCAGTTACAACAAAGGGAATGAAAGAGGCTGAAATGGCTGAACTTGCAGATATAATCGACTGCTCACTCTCTAAAAAACAGACTGAAGATGAATTGAGGAAGAGAGTTTTAAGTTTAACATCAAAATTTAAATAAGTATGACATACAGAGGACATGCCGGCATATAATATACAAGGTATGTCCTCTTTTTACCGCATGCATTGTATTTACGGAAAACGTAAACCCTTAGAGATTGCAACAGCTTAAAAATTACATTTTACAAGTATAAAAAGCATGTACAATATGTAATCATTGTACGCAATTTAAAGAAAGTTGTGTCTGTAATGCGGAAAATTTGCTTGCAAAAAGGCGACACCGGTGTTATAATCATAGAAATTTAATAAATAGCGAGGAGAAGAGTTATGAAAAGATTATTATCTTTATTTTTGTGCGTGATTATGGTAATTTCACTGTTCACAGGATGTACTAAAAAAGAAGAAACTTCCGGTGATGCTGCTGGCAGTTCTGACGTTATAAAAATCGGTGTTTTCGAACCTCTTACAGGTGAAAACGGCGGCGGTGGACTTCAGGAACTGGACGGCATCAAGTATGCAAACAAAATGTATCCGGAAGTTTTAGGAAAGAAAATTGAATTAGTAATAGTTGACAACAAGAGCGACAAGGGTGAAGCAACAACTGCTGTAACCAGACTAATTGAAAAAGATAAAGTAGTAGCAATAATAGGTTCATATGGTTCAGGTGTTTCAATTGCAGCAGGAGACATCATAAAGAACGCAAAGATTCCTGCAATGGGTGCTTCTTGTACAAATCCTATGGTTACTCAGGGAAATGAATTTTATTTCCGCGCATGCTTCCTTGATCCATTCCAGGGAAGAGTAATGGCTAACTATGCATTGCAGCAGGGTGCTAAGACTGCAGCTGTAATCATGCAAAACGGAGATGATTACTCAGTAGGTCTTGGAAACTTCTTTATTGATGCTTTCAAGGAATTGACAGGAGATGAAAAGAGCATAGTTGACGTTTCTGAATTCCAGGTTAACGACACAGACTTCAATGCAATACTTACAAACATCAAAGCTAAAAACCCTGATGTTATATTTGCTCCAAGTTCTGCAACAACAGCTCCTCTTATTATTAAACAAGCAAGAGCACTTGGAATTGAATGTCCTATTATGGGCGGCGACACTTGGGAAAACCCTGCAGTTATAGATGTTGCCGGTGATGATGCTGAAGGCATTGTTTTGTCTACATTCTTTGATGAAAACGACCCAGCTACTGAAGAAGCTAAAACATTTGTTACAGGCTACAAGGCTGAACTTGCAGGCAAAGAACCTATAATCCCTGCTGTTGCAGCATTGGGCTATGATGCTTACCTTTTAGTAAGAAATGCTATTGAACAAGCCGGTTCAACTGATGGTGTTAAAATTCGTGATGCTATAGCAGCAACAAAAGACTTTGAAGGCGTTACAGGTATTATCAACTTCACAGCAGAAGGCGATGCAGATAAAAATATAGCTGTTATCAAGACTGTTAAAGACGGACAGTTTGTATACATTGACACAGTTGAAGTAAAATAATCTTTATTGATCTTGTAAGGGCGAACTAGTCGTTCGCCCTTTTGCAATTATTCAACTAGTAATTGGAGGAATAAATATGACTTTTGAAGTATTTATGCAACAGCTGGCCAATGGTATATCAATAGGTAGTCTTTATGCCCTGTTAGCCATTGGTTATACAATGGTTTATGGAATTTTAAGACTTATAAACTTTGCTCACGGCGATATATTCATGATGTCAGCATACTTTATGGTTTTCGGAATGGTCACATTCGGACTTCCCTGGTATGTTTCTGCTGCAATAGTAATAGTGGCTGCAGTAGCACTGGGTGTCCTCATTGAAAAGGCAGCTTACAAATCTCTCAGGGATGCACCACGTATGTCCATAATGATTTCTGCCATAGGCGTATCCTTTTTGTTGGAGAATCTGGCAACTTATTTGTTTACAGGAGTTCCGAAAGGATTCCCGGACATAGATATTTTGACCCGAGCTATAAGCTTCGGCAATGTATCCCTGTCTGTGGCAACAGTTGTTACTCCCGTTGTTACAATCATTTTGCTATTTGTTGTGCTTTTCATAACAAACAAAACAAAAATAGGAATGGCCATGAGAGCTGTTTCCAAGGATTTTGAAACTGCCAGACTCATGGGAATTAACATCAACAGAGTAATTTCAACAACATTTGTAATAGGTTCAGCCCTTGCGGCTGTAGGGGCAATACTATGGGGCTCTAAATACCCTTCAGTAATCCCACTCATGGGTGTTATGCCCGGACTTAAGTGCTTCATAGCTGCTGTTTTAGGCGGTATAGGCAACACTACCGGAGCTGTGCTGGGCGGATTTATTTTGGGAATGTCTGAAATAATGCTTGTTTCATTTTTACCGTCTTTGACTGGTTACCGAGATGCAATTGCATTCATAATATTAATAATAGTATTGATAGTTAAGCCGACTGGACTTCTAGGAGAGAAGGTGACTGATAAGGTATGATGAAAATAGAGAAAAAAGAAAACAATTTAGTTAAAAATGCTGTGCTCATAATAATTTTTGCAGCTATTATAGTTCTTTTGGACTTGGATATTATCGGAGACAACTATGTAAGGCGTGTTTTAAATCTTGCAGCTATTTATGCCATAGTGAGCGTTTCAATGAACCTCGTAAACGGCTTTACCGGATTGTTCTCATTGGGACAGGCAGGCTTCATGGCCATAGGCGCTTACACTGTTGCAGTATTCACAGTGCCTGTGGAAGCACGCAAGGCCATATTTTACATTGTTCCTCAGAGTCCCTTGGTTGCAAATATAGAACTTCCGTTTTTCGTAGCTCTTATACTTGGAGGACTGTTAGCAGCACTGGTTGCCATACTCATAGGAATGCCTGTTCTTCGTTTGAAAAGCGACTATTTGGCAATAGCAACACTGGGATTTTCTGAAATCATCCGTATTGTGTTTACAAACACAAAGACAATAACAAACGGTGCTCTCGGCATCAAGAGTATACCTCAAATGCCTACTATGTGGGTCTTCTTCGGAGCAATGATAATATCTGTAATATTAATTGTTCTACTGATTAATTCAAGCTATGGAAGGGCATTTAAGGCAATAAGGGAAGATGATATTGCTGCTGAAGCCATGGGAATCAACCTTTTCAAACACAAAGTATTATCATTTGCAATTGGAGCATTCTTTGCAGGAATAGGCGGAGGCCTTCTGGCATCACTGCTTGGAACCGTTGATCCTAAACAGTTTTATTTCACAATGACATACAACTTCCTTCTCATTATAGTCCTTGGAGGAATGGGAAGCATATCAGGAACTGTAATAGCATCATTTGTAGTAACCGTTGGACTTGAAGTTCTTCGTTTCTTCGATGACAGCCTCGTTTTGTTCGGATATGAAGTACCCATATTCAGAGCAGGTTTCAGAATGGTTATATTCTCCATATTATTGATGATATTGGTTCTGTTCTTCAGAAACGGCTTAATGGGGCAGAAAGAACTTTCCTGGAAAATGGTAGGTGACTTCATCAAAGGGAAAAAATCTCCCAAGAAGAACCGTAAAGGAGGTGCCGCATAATGAGCGTTTTAAAAGTTGACAGCGTTGTAATGCAGTTTGGCGGTGTTGTTGCAGTAAACAACCTTAACATAGAAGTTGAAAAAGGTCACATTCAGGCACTCATAGGTCCTAACGGCGCCGGAAAGACAACTGCATTCAATGTTATAACTGGCGTCTACACGCCCACTAAAGGCAACGTATATTTGAACAATGAAAAAATTACCGGCCTAACACCGGACAAAATAGCAATGAAGGGCATTGCAAGAACATTCCAGAACATACGTCTTTTTAAAAATCTGACGGTTCTTGACAACATACTGATTGCAAACCACCTTCATGTAAAAAGCAACTTTATTTCCAGCACACTGCGCTTGCCATGGTCAAAGGCCGAAGAAAGACACATGAGAGAAAAATCTGAAATGCTGTTGAACAAGCTGGGTCTTTTGCACCTTAAAAATGAAATTGCTAACTCTCTTCCTTATGGAGAGCAAAGAAAGCTTGAAATAGCAAGGGCCCTTGCAACAGATGCAAAGCTTCTATTGCTGGATGAACCGGCTGCAGGCATGAACCCTCATGAAACAATGGCACTTAGTAACTTCATCCACACCATAAGGGATGAGTTTGAACTTACGATTTTCATGATTGAACACCATATGGACCTTGTAATGGAAATATCAGACAAAATATATGTGCTTGACTTCGGACAGCTTATAGCAGAAGGCACTGCAGATGAAGTCAAGAACAATCCAAGAGTAATAGAAGCGTATCTGGGGGTGGAAGAAGATGCTGAAAATTAATGATCTGCAGGTAAATTACGGCGGAATATCCGCAGTAAAAGGCATTAACATCCATGTTCCTGAAAAATCTATTGTTACTCTCATAGGAGCCAACGGAGCTGGAAAAAGCACCACATTAAGAGCAATAGCCGGACTTGTTAAAGCAAAAAGCGGAGAAATAGCCTTCCAGGGTGAAAACATACTGGGCATGGACACAATAGACATAGTTGCAAAAGGAATCACACTGGTTCCTGAAGGAAGAAGGGTTTTTGCAAACCTATCAGTTCTTGAAAACCTTAAAATCGGTGCTTATCTTCAAAAAGACGGAATTGAAGAACAAATCCTTAAAGTTTATGATTTGTTTCCAAGGCTGAAGGAAAGGTCATGGCAGCTTGCAGGAACACTTTCAGGAGGAGAACAGCAGATGCTGGCTGTAGGAAGAGCATTGATGGCAAAGCCTAAGCTCATAATGATGGATGAACCTTCACTGGGGCTGGCACCACTTATAGTTAACGGTATATTTGACATCATAAAAGAAATCAACAAACTTGGTACCACTATACTTCTCATAGAGCAAAATGCCAACAAGGCTCTAAAGGTTGCAGATTACGGTTATGTGCTTGAAACAGGAAACATAACAATGGAAGGAAAAGGTCTTGACCTTCTCCAGGACGAGAGAGTCAAAGAAGCATATCTGGGAACTTCTAAAGCAAAATAAATAAGACAAGACCAGGGAACTTGTTGTATGCATAATAAAAAAACGGAGGATATCATGGATATCTTCCGTTTTTGTTACATGAACAATTGTATCAGTACTCCTGCAATTACGCTTGAAACGTAGATGTACAGAAGAATTTTGAAATTTTCCTTCATATTTTCATTGACTCTGAACAAAACAACAAGCCCTATTCCTGCTCCTGTTGACAGACCTGCTATTACTGAGCCGAAACTTAGGCTGCCCTCAACGAAGAGCTGTGTAAGTATAACTGAAGCTGCACAATTGGGTATAAAGCCTATTAATGCTGCCAGTGCCGGCTGAAATATGCTGTTGGTTAAAAGAAACTTGGATAGATTTTCTTCTCCTATTAAGGCAATGATAATATTCAGCACCAAAGTTGTCAAAGTCATGAATATGAATATGTTAAATGTATGCTTTGCTGCCGGAATTAAAATGCCCTGGTTTTCACATCCGCAGTGCTCATGTGAACACATGTGGTGGAGGGCCTCTGATCTTTCATTATTTTTGTTTTTGCTTCCTTTGGAGAATCTATTTAAAATGAAATCTGCAAACAGTCCTGCTGCCAAAGCAACAATAATCTTTACAGATATTAGTTTCAAAAGTATTCCTGCGTTGTTTGGATTGGCCAACATAACAGGTATTGCTTCGTCAGAAGTTGAAATAAATACTGCTATTAATGTTCCTGTTGTAATGATCTTTCCTGCAAATAAGTTTGATGCTGCTACTGAAAACCCGCACTGAGGCACCGTTCCCAGCAATGCTCCGCCAAAAACCCCGAACTTTCTAAGTCCTTTTACGAGTTTTTCCGAAGATTTGTGTTCTATATATTCGATTGCTAAATATGCTGCAAATAAAAAGGGTAATATTTTCAAAGAATCTACAATAGTATCCTCAAGAATTTCCCACATGTTGCCTCCTGTTAGAAATATTTGTAAATTTATTATACTTTTTTATTTCTATGTTTGTCAACTTATTAAAAATATTAAAAAGTTGCTCCGCAACTCCGCTATGGGGACCTATGTCCCCCTTCGGCGTTAAAACGCATACGCGTTTTAACTGAGCACCCCCCTTGACGGCAAGGACGTCCGACATGCACTCCTCGTTTTTAATATGGTAGGAAAGTAAACTTTCCAACCATATTAAAAAGCCGTATAAACGGCTTTTAGATATGTGTAAATATTTAATTGGTCTTAATTAGTTTACAGCTTCTTTCAAAGATTTTCCTGCTTTGAATACTGGAGCTTTTGATGCTGGTATATCTATTGTTTCGCCAGGATTTCTAGGATTTCTTCCTTGTCTTTCTTTTCTGTCTCTAACTTCAAAAGTTCCAAACCCTACTAATTGAACTTTGCCGCCTGCTACTAGTTCGTCTTTTATTGTTTCCATGAAACCATTTAATGCTTTTTCTGCATCTTTCTTAGTAAATCCAGTTTTTTCTGCAACGCTAGCAATTAAATCAGCTTTATTCATAAAAAACCCTCCTTAATAAAAATGTAGTTTGTTTTTTTTATCTAAATTCCTATTGGAACTTTGATTTTTCCCACAGCTCATCCATTTCTGTCAGAGTCATATGCTTTAAGTCTTTGGTTGAATTATTTTCAATATATTCAAATCTGTCGATAAATTTGTTAATTGTCCTGTTCAATGCAACGTCAGGATTAATTTTCAAAAATCTTGCCATATTGACCAGTGCAAACAACAAATCCCCAAATTCTGCTTCCATTTTGTCCGCGTCATTGTTGTCGTATTCTTCAGTAAATTCCAGAAGTTCTTCCTTAATCTTAAGAATGGCTCCTTCTACATCAGGCCAGTCAAAGCCAACTTCTGCAGCACGCTTTTGTATTTTGTAGCTCCTGCTTAAAGGTGACAATGCCTTTGGTACATTCTTTAGATTGTCGGTATATGTATTAAGATTTTTTTCTTTCTGCTTTGAAGATTCCCAGCTTTCAAGCGCCTCATCAGCATTGTTGGCCTTTACATCTCCGAAAACGTGCGGATGTCTTGAATACATTTTTTTACAAACATTTGTAAGGACATCGTTTATGTTAAAATATCCTTCCTCGCTGCCAAGTTCCGCGTGGAAAACCACTTGGAAAAGCAAATCACCGAGTTCCTCCACAAGATTATCAATGTCATCGTTGTCAATTGCATCAACAACTTCATATGCTTCTTCTATAACGTGCTGCCTGATGGAGTTATGTGTCTGTTTCTTATCCCACGGGCATCCGTCAGGTCCTCTTAAGACTTTGACAATCCTTAACAGATTATTTACATTATACACTGTATTTTTTGAAATTTCAATAGGCAGAATGCAAATATATGTTGAAAATCCGTATTTTTTTTCTTGATCCAGCAAAAATAGGGGTATTTTTTTAACATTTTCTTCCAAAACGTCGACTATGAGCACCTCAGAAGTGTCAGGATACAATTCCATAAGTTTCAATTTAAGCCCTGAAGCAATGTCCTCGTCATATACCTGAGTCACAATGTTAAAGGAATTTATGTCAAAAGAGAACTCGTCTGCTTCCAGACAATCCAGAACAGCTATGCTCTTATAGTCCGTATGGCCGGATAACTTAATGCATTTGTCAAGAAAACTCATTCCATCAATTATTATTATATTTATTTCGTCTTTATATTCATCAATTAATTTTTTTGTCACTATATCGCCATAATATGGGCTTCCTGCAGTGCAATAGTTGATCTTGCCGTGCTCTTTCGCAAGTTCTGCAACGGTATGTGTTATTTTTTCATAAACCGCATCAAAGGATTCATATTTTTCAAAATAGTCATCAAAACTCTTTATATTGATTTCTTTTCTTAGCTCTCCAACAATGGGGTGTCTGTCTGTTCGGGCAAAAGCGGGAATATTTTCCTTCAGTGCATTGTATGCCTTAACAGTGAGATCTTCAACTTTCCCTGCTCCCAATCCTATTATTTGAACTGTATTCATTTTATTTCCTCACAAATCTCCTTAGTTTTTCCCCTTTTGGTATTAACTCCAAATCTTCCTTTGTTATTGCTCCTGTAAGGAATAAGAACACAACATAGACTACCACTGCTGCTCCTATTGATCCTAATGTAGCAAGATTCTGGCTTCCTAAAACTGACCTTAAAATTCTGAAAGATATGCTAACTGCTGCTGCCATAGCTGCTGCTGAAAGAAGAGGCCTTGCTGAAACTTTTATTAAACTTATCTTTATTTTCGTGCTTCTGTTTATATCCCACCAGTTTAAGAGTGCTACAACCAGGTATGATATGGTTGTGCTTATGGCAGCTCCTCTTATGTTAATTGACGGCATTCCTATTAGTATGTAAGAAAAAACAACTTTTACAACCAATCCCACAGCCAGGTTCTTCACAGGATGGAACTGTTTGTTCACAGACTGCAAAATTGCCGTAAACGACTGAACCAATGTGAGGAATATTACGCTTATTGCCATTATTTCAAGAAGAGCTCCTGAGCTTGCATGCTTTGCAGGTCCGATTGATGGATACAACAGTGCTATTATTGGCTCTGCGAGCATAAAAAGACCAATGCCGCAAGGAAGCCCTATGATCATGGATATTTTAACGCCTGCATTTGCAGTGTCATTTAGTTTCTCATACTGTTTTCTGGTGAATGTTTCTGTTATAACAGGCACAAGGCTCATTGCAACTGCAGTTGAAAAAACCTGCGGAAAGTTGATGAGCGTCTGTGCTGTCCCGCTCAGTTCGCCGTACATGTCAACAATTTCTAAGCTTGTGTACCCGATTGCACCAAGTCTGTTTGATACTATGTATGAATCTATCATTCCCATGAGAGGAGCAATGGATGCACCTATGGTAATTGGCACCGCTATGTACAAAAGACCCTTTACCACATTCCACACAGGTTCTTGTTTATTGTTAGATGAAAGTTTGATTTCTTCCTTGATGCTTTTCCTGCTCAGGAAAAACATGACATAAATCAATACCAGTGCTGCCAGTCCGCCTGCAGATGCTCCAAATGTTGCTCCGGCTGCTGCTTCTTCCAGTCCTCTGCCCACAAGGGTATAAGCAAGGTACAGACCTACAGAAACTCTGAAAACCTGTTCTATTATTTGTGACAGAGCTATTGGCATCATGTTTTGTGATCCCTGGAAGAACCCCCTGTACGCCGATAAAAGAGGAACGGCAAACAACGCAGGAACAAGAGCTATCATTGAATAGTATGAACCAGGAAATCCAAGGAATGTTACAAGACTTCTTGCAAACACAAGAACAACAACCGATGAAACAAGTCCTATTAAAAAGAGTCCCCATCTTGATACCTTGTATACCTGGTAAGCTCCTTCATAATTCTGAAGAGCTCTTTTTTCTGAAACCATTTTTGCTATTGCTGTTGGAAAACCTGACAAAGACACAACCAGCAGCAGGTTATAAATGTTGTAGGCAGGCTGGTAATAGCCTATTCCTTCTGTTCCTATTAAATTAGTGAGGGGAATTCTGTATACAGCTCCCAAAATTTTTACCAACAGCCCTGCAACACTAAGTATTGCAGCGCCCTTAACAAAATTTTCTTTAGACATAACAATTCCTTTCCTGCAAATATATTTATACTTTAATATATTATTGCACACAAATGTTTATTTTTCCTAAATTTTATAATATTTTAATCTTATGCTGAAATTTAGTTTACCACAGTTTTACTGCCTTTTAAAGAGAAATTTGTTGAATCCATCATTTTATAGGATTGACATTAATTTTGTTTTTTATATCATTAGTTTGTGATATAATTTTGTAAGGTTAAACATAAAGGAGCAATTGATGGAAACACTGAAAGGTACAATCATTGAAACAATTTTCCGCAATAGTGAAAACGGCTATACTGTTGCGTTAATGGAGGCTGACAATGACATTATAACAGTGACCGGGGTTTTTACTGCCGATGTTACAAGTGAAACCATAGAAGTTTACGGCAAAAAGGTGAAGCATCCCAAGTATGGCGAGCAGTTTCAGGTGGACATGTACAACACCGTCCTTCCATCAAGTCTCGTCCAAATTGAAAACTACCTTTCCTCAGGACTCATTAAAGGAATAGGAAAATATACAGCAAAAAAAATAGTGGAGGTCTTCAAGGAAGACACATTCAGCATAATTCAAAAAAATCCTGAAAGGCTCACTGAAGTTGAAGGTATAGGCGAAAAAAAGGCCGATATGATTGCCAAAAGCTTTGCAGAACAATCAGACATCAAGGAAATCATGATATTCCTTCAGAGCCATGACATAAGCACAAGCTACAGCGTAAAAATCTACAAGGAATACGGCAAAAATACAATAAATAAGATTGCTGAGAATCCATACAGATTAACTGAAGACATTTACGGCATTGGATTTAAGCTTGCAGATAAAATTGCAGCTTCTCTGGGTGTTGAAAAAACTTCTCCTTACAGAATATCCTCAGGAGTCAAGTATGTTCTCAAGGATTTCGCCTCAAGAGGAAATACATATGTACCATACGAAATTCTTTTAAACAGCACACTGGCGCTTCTTGAAACAAACGGTGAAGGCATAGAGGATGAAATAAGGAACATGGCTTTTAACGGCGGCATTCACATTGAAAAAATTTACGACGAACAGGTTGTTTATTATGTCCCTTACCACACAGCAGAAGTAAATGTATGCAGAGACCTTATAAACCTTGCGCGCACGGATTTTGGCATGTCTGAGGAAGACATACTGCCTTTTCTTGATGCAGCACAGGAAGAATCTTCAATTGTTCTTACGGATATGCAAAAAGAAGCAGTACTGCAGTCAATTTTAAACGGCGTCACTGTCATTACAGGAGGACCGGGAACAGGTAAGACAACTATAATACTATCTATACTAAGGATTTTTGAAAAAATGGGAAAAAAGGTGTTTCTTTGCGCACCAACAGGCAGAGCAGCCAAGAGAATCACAGAATCCTCTGGAAGAGAAGCACGAACAATTCACCGCATGCTTGAGTATGCTTACGGCGAAGATGACAGCAACCTTTCGTTCAACAAAAATGAAGAATCACCTCTGGAATGCGATGCAGTGATAGTTGATGAGGTATCCATGGTTGACATACTGCTCATGAACAACCTATTAAGAGCTATAAAACGAGGAACAAGGCTTATTCTGGTTGGAGACGTGGATCAGCTTCCATCAGTTGGAGCAGGAAATGTGCTATCAGACATTATTAATTCAAGCACCATTAAAACCATACGACTGGACACAATATTCAGGCAGTCAGCAGGAAGCATGATTGTACAAAATGCCCATCTCATAAACAAAGGGGCAATGCCTTTGTACAACAAGAAGGACTGTGACTTTTTCTTCATGAGGGAAGGCCGCAGCGACGACCTGACGGACCTGGTAGTGGATCTATATGAAAACCGCCTTCCATTGAAGTATGGCTTCAACCCCTTAAAGGACATACAGGTTCTTTCCCCCATGAAAAAAGGAGATGCAGGTGTGATTGAACTCAACAAGAAACTTCAGGCTGCAGTTAATCCTCCTTCAAAAATAAAAAAAGAAAAATTGTACGGCAAGTACACATTCCGGGTAGGCGACAAAGTCATGCAGATTAAAAATAACTATCAGGCTGAATGGAAAATAACCCACAAGGATGGTACCACCATAACAGGAGAAGGAATTTACAACGGAGACATAGGATATGTAATTTTCATAGATGAAACAGAACAGCAGCTGTTTGTGCAGTTTGAAGAAGAAAAAGAAGTTGCATATCCTTTCAGCCAGCTTGATGAACTGATACTTGCATATGCCACCACTGTCCACAAAAGCCAGGGAAGTGAGTTTCCCGTTGTAATAATGCCAATTGTGTGGGGACCACCCATGCTTCTTACAAGAAACTTGTTTTACACTGCCATAACAAGGGCAAAAAAACTTGTTGTTCTTGTGGGAATTGAAAAGTACATGCGCGACATGGTCAACAACAACAAAATCGATAAGCGCTACTCTGCTCTTGATTACAGGCTGCGCTCGGCAGTTGAAACATATGCAATGCTGTCCGAGGGCTTTATGGAGTAATTATGAAAGATTATGTTGAATCGTTTCTGGAGCTTTTGTACCCCGAAAAAAACACATGTTTCTTTTGTGAAACTCATGATGAAGCAATATGTGACAGGTATATCTGCAAAGACTGCGAAAGAACAATGAAAAAGATTGTTCCTCCCATATGCATAAAGTGTTCAAAGCCCATTGACCTGAATTCTCATGAAGAACTTTGTTCTGACTGCAGAAAACATGATCACAGCTTTGAAATGTCAAGGTCTGTCTTTTTCTATGAGGGCACTGTGAAAAAGGGAATATATTTGTTTAAATATTACAACAAGCCATATTTCTACAGGTTTTTCGGAAAGTGCCTCGTTGATTTCATGGAGGATACAAGCTATGGTAGATTTAATCTTGTTGTTCCTGTCCCCCTTCACCGCTCGAAACTGAGGAAAAGAGGATACAACCAATCGGAACTTCTGGCCAGGTACATTTCAAATAAAACAGACATGCCTTATGGGGATGTATTAAAAAGAATAAAGAAAACGCCTAAGCAAAGTCAGGTGACAAAAGAAGACAGAAGAAAAAACCTTATTAATGCATTTGATGTCAAAAAAAGCATGGCTGGACTGCTCACAGGAAAGAATGTACTTTTAGTTGATGATGTGTTCACAACAGGCTCCACAGCAGATGAATGCTCCAAGACTCTCATAAAAAACGGCGCATCCAAAGTATATGTAATCACAATAGCAAGATAATAAAAAATCAGGCGCAAGCCTGATTGGTCCATGACAAATTTATATTTGGATGTTGTCATTCTGAGAGCTTGCTCGAAGAATCTCATGTTTTCAACAAAGATGAGATCCCGCAGTTTCGCACACAAATTTATTAATTCGCTAACGCTCACATAAATTTGGTGCTCATTGCGAATAACCTACCGCTATTTTTCAGAAAAACACCTGAAAAATAGGGTTAGGGCAACTTTCACTATCGTTCAGGATGACAGCGTCAAAGTTTGTCAATATTCTAAATCAGGCGCAAGCCTGATTTTACATTTAATTCTTAATTCTTCATTCTTAATTTTTATACATGTTCTTTTCTGTAATTATCATATCCATCTTAATATCGTGCTCTTCCGATGGAACTTCGTCAAGCACCTGAAAATCATATGCTACTGCAACTGCCTTTGCACCATCTTTCAAGCTGCACAATATGCGGTCATAATATCCCTTTCCAAAACCAATGCGGTTTAAATTCTTGTCAAAAACAACTCCAGGTACAACAACAAGGTCAAACTCCTCCGGCTTCACCGGCAGAATTTTATCTTTTGCAGGCTCATAATAACCAAACTTGCTTTTAACCAGATCTTCCTCTACGCTTTTAAGCTCTGATGGAATAATGGCTGTATTAACAGTGTCCGTGTAAGGAATCACTACTCTCTTTTTTTCCTGAAGCATTTTCTTAATGAGAGTCATTGTTTCCACTTCATTATTAAAAGCCATGTATACAAACACTACCCGGGCTTTTTCGTATATGTCCAATGCAGTTAACTTTTCTATTATCACAGCGCTTTTTTCTGAAGAATCATCCTTTTCCATGTTGTTTCTGATGTTAAGCATTTTCTTTCTCAAATCGCTTTTATTTTCCATGGCTCTCCTAAAAAATCAATGTTATCAGCATATTGTAGACAAAATTTATTCCAGGGCTTATGATGAGGCTCACACCGTTGAATACAATCAAAAGAAGCATTGCAAATCTCAGGTGATCGTAATATTTGTAGTAGAAGTTCCACACCTTTGCTCCCCCAATGCTCCCCAAAATATGGTGGCCGTCAAGAGGCGGTATTGGAATCAGGTTAAACATCATGAGAACAAGATTTATGATAACAGTGTTCTGCAAAACTTCCCAGATTATTTGTCCAAGCTGGTTGTAAGGCAGGTAATTGTCTGCAAGTTTAAGAAAAAACACAAACAGTGCTGCTGTCAACAGGTTTGCCAGAGGTCCTGCTATGGACACAATGGCGTCATCTCTTCTGGGATTCTTAAAATTTCTTGAATTGATCATAACAGGCTTGGCCCATCCAAATCCAAAAAGCAAGAGGCATAAAAAACCCATGGGGTCAATGTGATGTATTGGATTTAATGTGAGTCTCCCTTGAATTCGCGGGGTATCATCCCCCATTTTTACGGCGGCATAGCCATGAGAAAATTCATGAATTGAAATTCCAAGCAAAATCCCAGGCAATACCAATAATTTATTTATTAAATAGTTCATAGTTCCTCCTTGTATTATAATAATACAAGATTTAACTTAAATATATCTGAAATTAATCAACATAATCAGTCGGATCTTGATTTTTATAAACAATGGCTGTTTCCAGCCTTCTTCCCTTTATTTCAGTAATTTTGATTTTAAGTCCGTACTCATCCATCTCCATTGTGCTTCCGTCTTCCGGAATGATTCCCAGAACTCCGAAAACAAGACCTCCAAATGTGTCAAAGTCCTCATCAGGCAACGGGATGCCCAGCTGTTTTGATACATCGTCAAGATAAGCAGAACCCTTTATTTTCCACGTGTCTTCATCAATTTTTTCTATTGTTGGTTCTTCCGGTGTGAGGTAATCATCGTCGAAGCTTCCCACTATTTGTTCAATCAAATCGTCCATTGTGATGACACCGCTCATTCCGCCGTATTCATCAAACACAACTGCAAAATGATTCCTTGTTTTTTTCATGTTTTGAAACATTACATCTGTTCTGACTGTTTCAGGAACATAATATGCAGGCTTCACAGCTTTGTCCAATACGTTTTGTCTTGATTTGTCCTTGAGTCTGAAATAATCCTTCACATTCAAAACACCAATTACATTGTCAGCGCTTCCGTCGCACAGAGGATATCTTGAGTGTCTGCTTTCAGTAATTTTCTGCTCCCATTCTTCATCGGTTTCATCAAGCCACAAAATGTTCACTTCAGTCCTGTGAGTCATTACTTCTTCAGCGGTCTTGTTATCAAATTCAAAAATATTCTGTATCATTTCCTTTTCGCTGACATTGATGGAACCCTTTTCACTTCCCACATCAACCATCATTCTTATGTCTTCTTCTGTAACTTCTTCATCTTCCGAGTTGGGGTCAATTCCAATGAGTCTCAATATGCCGTTTGTGGATGCAGTCAAAAGCCATACAAGCGGTTTAAATACCTTTGATATGAAATAGAGCATTCCGGACATAAAAAGTGCCATTTTTTCAGCATTTTTCATGGCGACTCTCTTTGGAACAAGCTCTCCGAACACTAGAGTAAAATATGACAATATCAGTGTTATAACAATGACAGAAATAGTATTCAATGTTGAAGCAGGAATGTTAAGACCTGTTTCTATGAGAAAATCCGTGAGTTTGCTGGCAAAATTGTCCGCAGCAAAAGCACTTCCGAAAAATCCGGCAAGAGTTATTCCAACCTGGATTATTGATAGAAATTGCGACGGCTGCAGCGTAAGCCTGCTGAGTTTTATGGCGCGTTTGTCCCCTTCTGCTGCCATTTTTGCCATTCTGTTATCATTCATTGAAATGACGGCAATTTCTGCAGAAGCAAACACCGCGTTGACAGAAATAAGTATTACCTGTAAAATAAGTGGACCCAATATGGAGCCTTCTTCTAACAAAGTAAAAACCTCCTAAGTTTAACTAAATATTAAAAAAATAATAACATATATATTATAACCAGTCAATATTCATTTATAATAGCCCTATTTTTCAATTTTATTAAATAAAAGTTGATATATACTGTTTAATATTGTAAAATTATAGTATCTGATTACATGGAGGCAAACATGTTTTTTGAAGCTTTGATTTTAGGAACAGTAATAGGATTAATAAGAAGAGGAAAAATATCACGACTGGCATACGTTCATTTCTCCGGACGGCCGCTCATTTTTATTTCTGCTGTCTTGTATCTTGGAATAATTATTATGAATCTTGGTCTTTATGACTACAGCTCATTTCTTTATTCGGGATTTCTGCTTGCTTCATTTGTTTTAACACTTATATTCTTAATATTGAACATAAGCATGAAGTTCATGTTCATTCCACTTGGGGGATTGTTCTTAAACCTTCTGGTATTCCTGGTAAACGGCCTTAAATTTCCCCTTGAGGCAGAAGCTGCTTCAAGAATTTACGGTGCTGAAATTTATGACTTGTTAAACAACGGAAAAATTTTATTTTTCGTCTCCGCAGAAAATGCACGTTTGAGCTTTCTCGGCAATGTCATTCCTGTAGGCAGCTTGTTTGTAGCAAGCATAGGTGACATAATAGCCGCCATAGGAGTAACACTGGTTGTGCAGGCTATAGTATCTGACAAGTTCATTCAAAACAGAAGCAGGATCACATTTTCAAAAAATATATTTCGTTAATAAAATAAAAACAATGCGCCGGTCCGGCGCATTTATTTTTATTTTTCTTTCATTGTTTCAGAAAGTGCCGTTGCAAGTCCTGCAAGTCCCTGCAGTTCAGACGGTATGATAATTTTTGTTGCCTGGCCGTTTGCAGCCTTTTCAAATGCTTCAAAGCTCTTCAATGTAAGTACTTCCTTGTTCGGCATTGCTTCTCTTATCATTACAATACCATCTGCAGTTGCCTTCTGGATGCTTAATATTGCTTCAGCCTCTCCTTCTGCTTCTCTTATAGAAGCTTCCTTCTTAGCTTCAGCTCTTAATATTGCAGCTTGTTTTTCTGCTTCAGCTTCAAGAATGAGAGATTCCTTTTTACCTTGTGAAACAAGTATTGCAGCATTTTTCTGACCTTCTGCAATAAGAATAGACTCTCTTTTTTCTCTTTCGGCCTTCATTTGTTTTTCCATTGCATTTTGAATTTCTTTAGGCGGTATGATGTTTTTAACTTCAACACGATTTATTTTAATACCCCATGGGTCAGTTGCTTCATCAAGTACAATTCTCATTTTAGTGTTTATTATTTCTCTTGAAGTAAGTGTCTGGTCAAGCTCCAGGTCACCTATGATGTTTCTCAGCGTTGTGGCAGAAAGATTTTCAATTGCTGCCATTGGTCTGTCAACGCCGTATGCGTAAAACTTAGGATCTGTTATCTGAAAAAATATAACTGTGTCTATCTGCATTGTTACATTATCCTTTGTGATAACCGGCTGAGGCGGAAAATCCACTACCTGTTCTTTCAGAAGAACCTTCTTTGCTATCTTGTCTACGAGCGGAAGTTTCACATGAATTCCAACTCCCCATGTTGCCTGATATGCCCCAAGACGTTCAATAACATATGCATTTGCCTGTGGAACAACTCTTATGTTTGTTGCCACCAGCACAATCAAAACGAACAATAAAAATATAAAACCTATATAACCCATAATTCCCTCCTATTTTCTTTCAACTATGAGCTTTACGCCCACAATTTTCTTTATAACAACCATTTCACCTTCTGCTATTACTTCATCGTTCAATGAACGAGCAGACCACACCTGACCTCCGACCTTCACTGTACCCTCATTGTTTATGTTGTTGATTTCAGTTACGACCTTAACATATTCTCCAATAAGGCTTTCAGCATTGGTCCTTGTTTTTCCCACCTTAAGCTTTTCAACAAAAAATGGCCTTGTAAGAAACAAACATAATATAGATACCAGAAGGAACACAACTATCTGTATTTCTATGCCTGCCCCGGCAAAATATACAACCCACGCAGCCACCCCTCCAATGGCAAACCAGATTGTGGTGAGACCCATTGTAAAAGCTTCAATTGCCAAACACGCAGCTATTATCAGAAGCCACGCCCAACTAATATATTCCATAACATTCCTCCTCTGCCTATATTATATACCACATTTCAATGAAGGTAAACATTTTTAACCGTTATTAATCAATTATACCGCTCAATGTCTGATAAGGATTTACATAAGAGTTATAAATACTCACTGCATAATGAAGGTGCGGCCCTGTAGAAAATCCTGTTGTGCCTACAGTTCCAATGACATCTCCTTTTTTAACCTCTTGACCCTTTAACACATCTATGGTGTCCAAATGGTAGTATGAAGTGAAAAGACCCATGCCGTGATCTATTACAACAGTGTTTCCGGGAGACAAAAGACCTTCCATTGCAAATGTTACAATACCGTTGTTTGGGGCAGAAACTTCTGTTCCCTTGGGTGCTGCAATATCTAGGCCTGAGTGCCTTGAAGATGACTTTTCATTATTTACATATCGTATTTCAGCGAAATCTGTTGTGAGTTCTCCTTCAACAGGCATTGCAAATGTGCCTTCCCATAGCTTTTTGTCTGATGACACAGTCCTTGCCGGCTTAACCAGTTCAGCAAATTCAAGGATGGCAGCACTGTCGTTGTTTGACTGGTTAAGATTTTCATCCACAGTAAGATACTGAGTTTTGAAGGACTTTTCTTTTACAATCAATGTTTTTTCGATTTCATATTCTACAGCTTTGTCCTTCATTACTTTAGCCGAGAGCTTGTATTCTCCTGCAGCTGTATTTAAGTCAATGGGACTTATGTACACATTTTTATCTTTATAAAGATAATTTTTAATATCAACCTTTACAGCATCTGTCTGAATTGAAACTGTCTCATCTGCATTTAAGTTATTAACCTGGACTATCAAAATATTGCCCGGGTAATTTTCTCTGGTGACTATGGAAACATCCACATTCTTGTCAACAGTGGCAGTGAAGCTTGATGTGCTGCTGCCGTAAAAATCTGAATTCTGCTTCATGAACCACTGTGCCTGGCACTCTATGTAATACTCTCCGTCTGATGCTGCCTTTTGCAGAACTTCTTCAACTGATGAACCTGCAGCCACAAGATTTCCCTCAGAGAAAAGCCTTATTACCTGGCTGTCTGGATTTGTCTCATATTTAAATTCAATGAGGTCAGCATCATGAATTAAAAGTTTCCCTCCATTGATTTGTGAAGTCTTAAGGATCCCTTGTTTCTTCACAAAACGGCCTTCTATGTTTTTATATGTCCAGTCGTACTTAATGTCCGGAGTAACATTTTCGCCGTTTAGTACAACGTGTGAGTCATAAATTGTATTGTCAACATATATATATGAAAATATTTCATTCAAAAAAAGCAGATGTGCTTCCTTATCCCTGATTTTATACAATTCATCATTCTTAGTTACATATGCAGCCTGATTTTTCATGTCAAAATACAATGTGTGCACATCTTTGTCAGAGCCTGAAATAAGGTTGATTTCAAAAGGAAAATAACCAGTTGTATCCTTTTCGGTTTTTTCTGCTTTATTCAGGGCATCCATGATGGATTTTGCATCCACGCTGTCTTTTTCAATCAAAGTGCTCTCATTTGTAACAGTGTTCACAGCTTCTATCCGGTCTATGTTTGAAAGGGATAGCTTACAGCTTGCTGCAAACAAAGCGGAAAACAGAAGCAAAATTAAAATTATTTTTTTCATAATACCTCCTTTTCCGTTAGTTTTTGATATAAACAGTGTTTTATACATTATATTTTGTGAGCTGAATTTTATTCATTTGATTGTTATTTAAACAAATGCATGAGAGGAAACAGCCCCAACAATATTATTTCAATTTTCAATACCCTCATGTAAGCCTGATTGTCGCCAAAGTCGAAATACTCTCCTGTTATGGAATCAAGCACGTCTGTACGGCTTGAAAACGACGAGTATCTTTCATTCAACTCATAAAAATTGCTCATTTTTTCGAATATACGCCTGGATTCAATTGTATTGCCGAATTCAGAAGGTCTGTCGAGAATTCTGGCACTTTCAACTGTCATGTACTTAAATCTAATGCACTTTGCAATTGTGGGAATAACTTTTTTCCTGTCTGTCCTCATCCTTCCCTTGTTAAGATGAATAATAAAATTGTCAGCTTCATCCAGCACTGTTGACAGTTCAGATTCAATTTTGCTCAACTCCGTTGATTTTGCAAGTATACTTGCAACTATATCATCAATGATTTTGTTGTACTGGACTTTTTCTTCGTCATCCTCCCACAAAGCTGCATAACCGTCATCACCCACAATAATAGTATGGGTTTCATAAAAGCGCGTCAACAATTCCATGCGGGTATCTGTAAGTTTGTTGAGGTACTCCATGAACACATGTGATTCGTTTATGTCAAAATTTAAAAATGTAATGCATCCGTATCTGTAAAGGTAAACTGCCTTATTTGGAGAAGCGTACTTAAGAACTTTTTCAACTTCATTGCTGCCGATTTTTACGAATTCCCTCCATCCCGCATCCTGCTTTATGTTGAAATAAGTAGCCAGCTGCATTATGGGAAGCTTCTTGCCTGCTTTGAATGAATAAAAACTTAATGTCTTCATATTTCACCTACTTGAACAAATCAAGGACCATTAAAACAACTTCTATAACAATCAATATTACTACAATCCACTCCATGAACAATCCCCTCATAGAATGGCTTATGGCTCCAAGACCATCCACAATGCTTTTCAATATTTCAGTCTTGCTCTTAATTACTTCATAGCGGTCATTCAGCTCAAAAAATTCAGACATTTTTTCATAAAAATGTGCGGCTTCGCTGTTTGTCCACGTAATATCAGGTTTATCAAGTATCATTATGTATGCTATGGTGTTGTATTCATGTCGTACAATCCTGGATGTTGTCTTTGCAAGTTCCTTGTTTCCAATATTTAGTTTTCCCTTTTCCAGGTTATCTATTTTTCCTTCTATGTTATCAAGAATTTTTACAAGCTGATGCTCGATTCTTTCCAATGCCACAGATTTTGCAATTATAATTGAAATGAGTTCAGCATAAAATAGTTCCTTGTCCGGTATCTGAACATAGCTGTCAGTAAACTCCATTTCCTCGCCTTCTGTAAAGTGGAGGTTGTAATCATCCTTGAACGTATTGTAGTGCTCTATGTCAATTTCCGGTTTAATGCTCTTAAGGTATTTCATCAATATTTCAGTGTGCTTCTGATTTGAATTTACAAAAACAATGCTTCCAAATGAAAACACCAGCACCTTCTCATCTTCACCGGGACTTTCACCTATTATTTTTCCAAGAACGGCATCCTGAAGTATCAAGGGCTCCTCCCATGTATACTTTTTCTTGATTCCGCACTCCACAGCAATTTTGTTAAGATCGATTTCATTAGTTATGGCATAGGTTTTAAACTCTAAATTGTTCATAATGCACCTCTTTCTATCGGTATCAATATTATATATACCCCGATTTTTGTTAACTATAACATTACTTCCATATAATTCATTTTAATTCAATTTTGAAATATATGCAACAGGAACCTGGCATATGCCAGGTTCCTGAATGTTATCTTTCTTCTCTGAAATAATTGACGCCACAGCTTGCAGGCTGTGAGTTTTCCTTTGATTTTCTTATTGATGTTATTACAAGCACCAGAGCAGTGATTACGAAGGGCAGCATGTCATAAAACGCACTTGGTATTGTAATCCATGTCTTTGGAAAATAATATTTTAAAATGTTGAAGGCTCCGAATATAAATGAACCGAAAATTGCCTTTGTAGGACTCCAGGAAGCAAATATTACAAGGGCCACAGCAATCCATCCAAGACCATTTACTGAGTTGCTCATCCATACTCCTCCGCAGATTATCATGGAGCTGTAAGCTCCTCCTATTCCGCAGATGCCTCCTCCAAGGAGGATGTTAATATACTTTATTTTTGTTACTTTTATTCCGGCTGCATCGGCTGCTGCCGGGTTTTCTCCAATGGCCCTTAAATTAAGTCCCATTTTTGTATGGTTGAGATAAATTCCGCAAAGTATTGCCGCCAGAATTCCAAGATACACAAAAGGGTTGTACTGGAAAAACAGCTGTCCCACAACCGGTATGCTGCTTAATCCTGGAATGTTTATGTTGCTTATGGTAGCAGTAATCTTTTCCGGAAGCTTCAACGAGCTGCTTGCTGAATTCACAAGCATGTATTCTCCCACAAAATTTGAAAGACCTGTTCCAAATATAGTAAGGGTAAGACCTGTAACGTTCTGATCAGCCATGAATGTCACCGTAAGAACTGCATATATTAACGCTCCAAGCATTCCTGCAGCAAAAGCTGCAATTAAGGCAAAAATGAAGCTGTCAGTCAGCAGCCCTGCCATGAAGCCTGCACAGGCACCCATAGCCATCATGCCTTCAACACCAAGGTTTAAATGGCCAGCCTTTTCGCTCATTATTTCGCCCAGAGTTCCGAACAACAGAGGTGTTCCTGCAAATACTGCAGCTATTAAGAAGTTTAAAAACATGTTCATTAACGGGCACCTCCTTTTCCTCTTACAATGAATCTATATCGGATGAAGAATTCACATCCAAGTATGAAAAACAATATTATTCCCTGAAGTACAGCAGCAGAGTATGTTGAAACGCCATATGTTGACTGCATTACGCTGCTTCCTTTTTCAAGCACGCTGAACAAAAATGATACCCAGAGTATGCTTACGGGATTTAAGTTTGCAAGCCATGCCACAATGATTGCTGTAAATCCTACGCCTCCTGCAACTGAAGAAGCCAGCGTCATGTCAGAACCTGCTGACTGTATCATCCCTGTTATGCCGGCAATTCCTCCGCTTAAAATCATGGTGCGCAGAATTATTTTCTTAACGTTCATACCTGCATATTTTGCAGTGGACTGACTTTCACCAACAACGCTTATTTCATAGCCGTGTTTTGTATATTTTAAATACACATACACAACAATCACCAGTATAATTGCAATAATCCATCCGAACTGCACCCCCAGAACCTTGTCGATCTGAGCATTAGCTTGAAAACGTGCAATTTTAGGAAATCCTGAAGAACCCGGGTCCTTCCAGGGGCCATCCCTGAGAAATGATATTATATGAAGCGCTATATAGTTGAGCATCAGTGTGAACAAAGTTTCATTTGTTTCAAATTTTGATTTGAAGTATGCAGGCAATAATCCCCACAAACCTCCTCCGATAAATCCTGCTGTAAACATTACTGCAAGCAGCAGGGCATGAGGCCAGTCGCTGTGAAACAGAGCAAAATATGATGAACATATTGCTCCCATAATAATCTGTCCTTCGGCTCCTATGTTCCAGAAGCGCATTTTAAATGCCAGCGTAACTCCAAGAGATGATATCAAAAGCGGTATCATAAATTTTACTGTTGCCTGTATTGCCATTTTGCTTCTGAATGCACCCGATATAATAGTTCCGTAAAGTTCTACCGGATTAAATCCTATTAACAGTATGAACAGACCTCCTGCAAGAAGAGCCAACGCAAAAGCAATTATTCTAAGCTTCATTGTTTCCCTTTTTGAACGTTCTGCAATTTTGACAGTACGAATAAGGGGTTCTTTTGTTCTTTTCATTTTCTCACTCATCCTGATCCACCCCTTCCATGCTCTTTCCTGTCATCATGAGTCCTATTTCTTCTTTTGATGTTGATTTTGCATCAACAATTCCTTTGACTTCACCGTGGCATAGAACCATTATTCTGTCTGAAAGCTCCAAAAGAACATCAAGGTCTTCTCCTATGAACAATATTGCAACTCCCTTTTTCTTTTGTTCGTTAAGCAGGTCATAAATAACGTAAGATGAATTGATATCAAGCCCTCTAACAGGATATGCAGTAATGAGCACGTTGGGGTTTGATTCAATTTCTCTTCCCAGAAGGACTTTCTGAACATTTCCTCCTGACATCATTCTTACAGGAGTGTCAACATTTGGTGTTACTATTTCCAGCTTCTTTTTCAATTCTTCCGACAGTTTTCTGGAAGGTTTCTTGTCTATAAAAAATCCTTTGTTATTTTTGTATGATTTGAGCATCATATTTTCCACCATGCCCATGGAGCCTACTAGTCCCATGCCAAGGCGGTCTTCAGGCACAAAGCTCATGCTTATGCCCAGATTTATAATTTCATCGGGGGTCTTGCCTATTATGTTTTCCTTGTTGCATAGCACTGCCCCTTCCTTTACTTTCATTAGTCCTGCAATTGATTCGCAGAGTTCTTTTTGGCCGCTTCCTGCTATTCCTGCCACTCCAAGAATTTCTCCGCTTTTAAGCTTGAAGTTTACATTTCTTAATGCATAGGTTCCGTCATCATTCATTACTGATAAATCAACTGCCTTAAGAACTGTGTGTTTTTTTTCAATTTCCGGTCTTTCGATTTTTAAGCTTACAGTCCTGCCCACCATGAGTTCAGTCAGCTGTTTTTCATTTGTTTCTTTAGTCACAACCGTATCAATGAGTTCGCCTTTTCTGAGTATTGATACGCGGTCGCTAATAGCCATAACTTCATTGAGTTTATGGGTGATTATTATGATTGCGCTTCCTTGTTCCTTCATTTTTCGTAGTATTGCAAATAATTTTTCAATTTCCTGGGGAGTGAGAACAGCTGTGGGCTCGTCCAGAATTAAAATCTGAGCTCCTCTGTACAGCACTTTCAAAATTTCAACTGTTTGTTTTTCACTTACAGACATGTTGTATATTTTTTTCTCCGGCTCAACTTCCAGTCCGAATTTGCTGCTGATGTTTTGAATTTTTTCCTTCAATGCCTTTGGTTTAAGATATTTTTCCTTTGTGCCCAGCACAATGTTGTCCATTGCGTTTAAAACTTCCACAAGCTTAAAATGCTGATGAATCATGCCAATTCCAAAATCAATTGCTTCTGTTGGAGAGCTTATTGCAACTTCTTCTCCTGCTACGGAAATTGTGCCGTTGTCAGGGTAGTAGATGCCTGACAGCATATTCATCAATGTAGTCTTGCCAGAGCCGTTTTCTCCAAGCAAAGCAAGAATTTCGCCATATTTGATTGTAAGGTTTATGTTGTTGTTTGCAACCACGCTTCCGAAGGTTTTAGTAATTCCCTTCAGCTCAATCGCATATTTTGTTTCATTTGATTTTGACATAATAACTCCTTATCCTATATTACATTATGCATTTAAAGAAACAAAGGGGTTAAAATTAACCCCTTGCTGTATGTGCTATTTAACTAAACTATTTTACTGTTACTGTCTTGTAATACCATTTAATATTTCCTGTAATTGTTGCATCGTCAAGAGTCTTTCCTTCTTCTCCAACTGTCTTACCGTCATTTGTTTCAATAACGCCGTCAAATACGTTGAAGCTTCCATCAAGCATTGATGCTCTTGCTGCTTCTATTGCTTCTTTTGTTCCTTCTGCTACTATGCTTTCATTGAGAGGTGCTATGTCAACAAGTCCTTCTTTCATTCCGCCGTAGTAGTTTTCGCCTGTCCAAGTTCCGTTTATAGCATGCTCAACAGCCCATGTATAATATGCTGACCAGTTCCATACTGCAGATGTCAATGTAGCTTTAGGAGCATCTTTAGACATGTCTGAGTTGTAGCCTACACCAAAAGCTCCTGCTTTTTCAGCTTCAAGCTGTGGGTTAGGTGTGTCACAGTGCTGTGCTATTACGTCGCAGCCTTCTGCCAGCAATGCTTTTGCAGCATTTGTTTCTTCTTCTGGTGAGAACCAGCTGTTAGTTACTTTTACGTAAACTTTAGCATCCGGATTTACAGAATTAACTCCCATTGCAAAGGCATTTACGCCTCCTGTAACTTCTGAGTTATCCTGTCCCATAGCAGCAACATAACCTATGAGGTTAGATTTTGTTTTTAAACCTGCTGCAATACCTGAAAGGTATCTTGCCTGATAAATTCTTCCGAAATAGTTGTTAAAGTTTGCATTATTTCCTTTGTAGCCTGTGCCGTGTGAAAATATAACCTCAGGATATTCTTCTGCCAATGCTTCCATTGTGTCCATGTATCCCCAGCTTGTACCGAAAATTATGTTTGCTCCTTCTTCTATACATTCAAGGATTGCTGTTTCTGTTGCAGTTGGGTCTGTATCATTTACGTTGTTCTTGCGGATTATCTGGCTGTCATCAAGTCCCAATGCTTTCTGCATTCCAACTATGCCTTGATCATGTGCAAATGTGTATCCAGAACCATCTGCAGGATTTCCTATGTGGATAACTCCGATTTTAATATCTTCTTTTGCAATTGCAGGTAAGACACCTGTTGCTTCAGCAGGTTTTTCTGCTGCCGGCGCTTCTGCCGCCGGTTCTTGTTTAGCAGGTTCCTCAGTCTTTGATGAACATGCTGTAAAAAGAGAAAGAGTCAATAAAAGTGTTAACAAAATGCTGATAAATTTTTTCATTCTTGTCCTCCATAAATTTTTTAATAAAACATATTTTATATGAGAAATGGCGCCGCCCTTTCGCATAATTCGATAAAATACGCCGCTTTCATAAAATATGCACATACGAAATGTGCGCGGCTGTTACAAGATGAATTCAGCATCCAAATTTCTTTCGGAGCATATAAAAAGCGAATAGCATAATATCTATCCGCATCATTATAATAGAAAATAGCTCTTCAATAGTCAAACAATTTACGGTCGTTCGGTAGAAACTTTGGATCCATATCATCCACATTATATTGATGCTGTTTATTTAATTATTAATTTCAATTACTATTATAACTCATGAAACAGGAATAAGCAATAACATTTTTGCAAATAATTTTCGTATTATTGAATAATATGTTCGTTATATTTCAATTATATTTCGTCTTTCAAACTAAAACAAGGATTATTTTGTAATAATTCCCACAGGACAATGGTCACTTCCGAAGATTTCGGAACAAATAAATGCATCTACAAGCTCATCTTCAAAAGATTTAGATGTGATAAAATAATCTATTCTCCATCCTATGTTTCTTTCTCTTGACTTTGCAAAGTTTGACCACCAGGAATATGCTTCTTCTTTATCCGGATAAAAATGTCTGAATGTGTCAATGAATCCGGACTCTGTGAGAACAGTCATCTTTTCTCTTTCCTGGTCCGTAAAACCGGCACTCTTCCTGTTTGTTTTAGGATTTTTCAAATCTATTTCCTTGTGAGCAACATTCAGGTCTCCGCACATTACAACAGACTTCTTTTCATCAAGCTTAAGAAGGTAGTTTCTGAAGTCATCTTCCCACTTCATTCTGTAATCAAGCCTTTCTAATTCTCTTTTTGAATTGGGAGTATACACATTCACAAGATAAAACTTGTCGTACTCAAGAGTTATGACTCTTCCTTCCTTGTCGTGTTCTTCAATTCCAAGCCCGTAGGAAACAGACATCGGCTCTTGTTTTGAGAAAACAGCAGTGCCTGAATATCCTTTCTTTTCAGCATAGTTCCAGTATTCGTGGTATCCTTCCATGTCCAGTTCGATCTGTCCTGACTGCAGTTTTGTTTCCTGAAGGCAGAAAATATCTGCATCAAGCATCTTGAATGCATCCATAAACCCTTTGTTTACGCATGCCCTCAATCCATTTACATTCCATGATACTAACTTCATACAAATCTCCTTAAATGTAATTTAATCACTTTATAAAAACTGTATTTACAATACAATATACCATATGGTATTATTTTTTCAAATAAAAATATTGCAAATGATTTTATATTTATTATACAGAAAGGAGTCTGCTTATTGCAAAGAGAATTTGGTAAAAAAGGTTTAAATTACATATTCAGAAATGATACCTTAATAAGAATACTAATGGTCTTTCCCACAGTACTTCTTATTTTCGCCTTTATTTATGATTCACCTACGTATATTTTTTCAGGTATTCATAAGATAGTTGTGTCCCCGGACATACTTCTCACTGACTATCTTGAAACCGGAGGTTTGGGAGCTGCATTTCTTAATGCTTCGCTGCTTACTTTCGCCAATATTTTAATCATTTATAAGCTTAAGGCTAAAATAAACGGTCCGATCATAGCTGCCTTGTTAACAATAACAGGGTTTTCATTCTTCGGCAAAAACATATTCAATGTATGGCCCATATACTTGGGTGGAATTCTTTACTCCAGATACCGAAAGACAGAATTCAAAAACATTCTGATAGTCATGATGTTTTCAACAGCACTGGCCCCTATTGTGACAGAGCTGTCCTTCGGGCTGCACCTTACCCCTTATTTAAGACTCCCTATAGGAATTGTGACCGGCATACTGTCCGGATTTGTTGCAACTCCCTTGTCAGCTAACATGAACAAGCTTCACGACGGCTACAACCTGTACAACATGGGATTCACCGCAGGTCTCATAGGAACAATATTCAACTCCCTCTTAAAAAGTTTTAACATAAACATAGCTCAGCAGAAAATTTTGTCCACAGAGTACGATGCTACCTTAAAATTAATCTTGCTGTTCTTTTTCTTGTTTTTGATTGTTCTTGGATTTTTGGGCAACGGCAGAAGCTTTAATGGATATGAAAGAATTTTGAAGCGTTCAGGAAGACTGGTAACTGACTTCACCCAACATGATGGATATTCCCTTACTTTTTTGAACATGGGAATCATGGGGCTTTTATCTATGTTGTTTGTTATAATATTAGGAGGAGTATTTAACGGCCCTGTATTTGGAAGCGTGCTTACGGTATCAGGTTTTTCAGCATTTGGCAAGCATCCCAAAAACACAATTCCAATAATGGCAGGTGTTTTCCTTGCTGGAGCTCTTAAAATATGGGACCTAAATGCAACTGGCGTTATTATAGCAGGGCTCTTTGGAACTACTCTGGCTCCAATAGCCGGTAAGTACGGTTTCCTTGCAGGAGTGGTTGCAGGATTTTTGCACTTGTCAGTAGTCATGAATGTCGGAATAATTCACGGCGGCATCAATTTGTACAACAATGGATTTTCCGGAGGCATTGTTGCTTCACTTATGTTCCCGGTTCTTGAAGCATTAAAAAAAGGAGAGTAAAAATGAAGTACGAAATACAGAAAATTACAAGAATAATTGATGTTATTGTTGATTTTTACATGAGTCACCAGGCTAAAAAGCTCAGCATGTCCATAGAGGATACAGAGGATACGTACATATTGATTTTTGAGGCAGAACAAATAGTCTGCTCCGAAAAAACTGCCAATGGACTTAATAAACTTTTAAGTGCCGGTAGACAACCGGAGGTTGAAGAGGTGTACTGGCAGCTTGGCAGCAATGATGTTGAAGGTGATGAAATAAATCTTGTGGGAATGATGGTTGATGAAGTAAAAATTGATTACAATTGTCCTCATCTTAAAATAACCTTAGTGAGAAATAAAAAATAAGAGGCACAGCCTCTTTAGACTATTGACAAACCTAATTTTCCACATTCGTAGGGGCGGATCTTGTAGAGACCACTGAAAAAGTCTATTTTGTCATCCTGAACGTTTAGTGAAGGATCTCATCTTTTATTGAAAACATGAGATTCTTCGAGCAAGCTCTCAGAATGACAGCGAATAAATGTATAGTTTTTCAGTGACGTCATCTTGTATCCGCCCGTTTTATTAATTCAATAATATTGTTATCTTCGAGAGTACAGTAGTCCTCCCCTACAATATTGAACAACTTTGGCAGCAAGTTGAGAGGCGCAGCCTCTTATTATTTTTCATCACACTTAAGTACTCCGCCTTGAGAGTAATTTTCAAATTCCATTTCTCTTATAATAATCTTAACAGCTTCTTTAGGACAGTTTGCTGTTTCAACAACAGCCTGAGTAACCTTTTCAGCTAAGGCTCTTTTTTGTTCCAGTGTTCTTCCCTTTAACATTTCAACTTGAATTATTGGCATTTGTGCCTCCTATGATTTATATTTTCATTATAAATGAATTCAGTTTATTATTTTTTTAGCTATAAAATCAGACAGCGATGTAAAAAGCATTGCCTGGTACAATACATTGAATTCAACAATGTCTCCCAGTTTGTAACTTTTCTGGCTGTCGTGAATGTCAAGAATTGTGTGATCGCTGCTTGCTCCAAGCACTTTTATTCCCTTGTCCCTTGGTACAAGCTTTGATGAATCTCCTACATCCTGATTTCCAAGTGCAACAATTGCTCTTTTTCTAATTCCCCTGTCTTCGTAATGGGCATGTTCTCCAAATGCATTGACCATGAGTTCACCAATGGGGTGTGTTGGTTTTTCATTTATTTCAATTATTTGAGCCTTTAAAACAAATGTATCTGCATCAAGGCCTTCAATATATGTATCCCAATAAAGCGGTAGATCCTGAGTGTTTGCTATTCCTTCGCCTATTCTTAAATGATTGATTTTTTCAGGAACTCCTCCTCTCATTAACAGAGGCAAAGTTGTTGTTCCTCCTCCTGAAACAATGTTCAATTTTCTATTAATTTTCTTCTCTATTTCAACTGCAGCTTCACTAAGTTCTGTAAGGTTTTTTGTTGTGGGAGCAACAGAACCGTAGCAGCTTAAGTTTGCACCTATTCCTTCAAGCTCCATGTTGTGAAGCTCATATTCCGTAAACTGGGCAAGGTCAAGAAGCTCCTCTCTTGTAAACACACCTTCTCGAAGGTCCCCAAGGTCATACATGAGTATTGCCTTATATTTTTTGTTTTGGATTTTTGCTTCTTTATCAAGCATAACCAGTGTTTCTTTTTCTGAAACAAGGCACATGTCGCTGTATCTGACAACCTCTTGGATTTCGCAAGCCATTGGTATTCTCACAAGCAACATGGGAGTTTTCATCCCCTTGTCCTTCAATGCCTTTAATTGCTCTATTCTGGAGCTGCCTATCTGGACACACCCTCCTTCAGCCATTTCAAATGCTCCTTCTATTATTCCTCCGAAGCCTTTTATTATGCCTGCAACGCTTATTCCGCTTTTTGCACAAACTTGAGTAACTATTTTAGTATTGGCGCGAAGCCTTTTCAAATCAACTTCCAGCACAGGATATTTTTCCATACTTCCCCCTACTAATTCTTTGTGTTTTAATTTACCCGTAAAGAACTCCTAATGGCAAATTTGATTTTGAAGAAAACAAATCCACCAGGCAAAGTAATTACATTAATATGATACCACATAAATAGGTTTCTTTATAGATTTTTTTTGTATAACATGAAGAATTTGAAAACATATGTGCAAAAATAACTTAATTTTGAAGTCCAGATTTTATGTCCTCGGTACAAATTAAATTATTGCTCTAATAATACGCTCTCATTTCCAACATATAAATTTATTAAATCGTCATCATTAACTAACTCCCTTATTCTTTCATACACCGGCAAAGCTTTCACTCTCATTTCTTTTTTTGTTTCGTCCGGCAGTTCAAGTATTGTCATGCCCTTGTCAACAAGTGATTGTTTTCTTTGCTGAAGACTTTCATCTGCTCCTTCACGTACGTATGCCGTTGCATTAGCAGCAGCTTCTTCTATTATTGCTTTTTCAGCTGCACTCAGGCTGTTGTAGTATTTATTGCTCGTTATTAAATTTACTAAATGCGGCAGGTGTCTGGTTCTTACAAGATATTTTTGCTGTTCATACAACTTCAAAGCAATTATATTTTCATATGGATTGTCTGCAGAATCTATAAATCCAAGCTGTATTGACGAATATATTTCACCCACAGGCAGAGGAACTAATTTAGCCCCAAGAAGCCTCCAAAATTCTTCATGGTTTTTATTTTGAATGGTTCGTATACTTATTCCATTGAAATCATCTATATTTTGTATTTCCTTGTTTGTTGTAAGCTGTCTGAACAATGGATCAGAAAATCCCAAAAGTTTGTAGCCGCCGTCTTTGTAAACATCACTGATTTTTTCATAAAATTCAGCATTGTTAATTGCTTTTCTTAATTCATTTTCATCTGCATGAACCATGGGCATGTCAAAAACAGACAATTGTGGCATGAAATCTACCTGTGGCGGTGTAGTTTGAACTATTAAATCAATATTGTCTTCATACAGAATGTTTTGAAGCATTTCCCTGTCTGTTCCCAGTTTCGCATCAGTATTTATATCTATTTTTATTTTTCCGCTGCTTAAATTATTTACTTCTTCGGCAAATCTCTCAGCATAAATGTAAGATGGTGAACCCACTGGGGTTACCATACCCAGTGTCATGGTAAGTTCCCTTATTTCATCCTCAGGCAATTCTGATCCGGTTGGGAAAACTTGAATGTCTTTATATAGTGGATGATGATCAGCCCTTAGTCTTTGATCTTCCAATGCCAATGGAATTAAGCTGATATTTAATTTGTTCACACAACCCGGATAAAATTGTACCCTATTGATTTGAGTTGGAAAATATCCCAATGCATCAATGCTTATGCTGTATTCATTGTTTCCATTAGGTGAAATTACCCTTATTTTTGCATTGTCTACTGGTGAACCCTCGCATGTGAATATCTTCAAATGTAAAATTCCCTTTTGATTTTTGTTTTTATTAAACATATCAAGACTTAATATAAAAGCACTATCCTTTGAATACATGTAATCGCAGTAATACAATAATAACACTTCCTTTTGTTATATTTAACTCATATTTCATAATATTCGCATGGATGTAAATTGATATAAAAAGTATCATTTAATTATTTTGTATTAACTTTATATACAACATGTGAGCTGTTAGATAAAAAAAATGGCTAACTGTTTATTCAGCAAGCCATTTGTAAACTATTTACTTTTTTGTTTCCTGAGTTCTGAAAAAAAATCCTTTATTATTGCTGTACACTCTTCCTCCAGTATTCCAAGACGAACATCTATCTGATGATTGAGTTTTTCCATCTGAACAATATTCAATACAGAGCCGCAGGCTCCGGTCTTTAAGTCTCTTGTTCCCACAACAAGTTTCTCAATACGGGCATTTACCAGTGCACCGGCGCACATGGCGCAAGGTTCCAGCGTAACATACATTGTGCAGCCCGGCAGACGCCACCCTCCAAGATTTTTGCATGCATCCTTTATGGCTGAAATTTCAGCATGTAGAGTTGCATCTTTCAGAGTTTCTTTCTGATTGTATCCTCTGCCTACAATTTCCCCATTTCTCACTATTACTGCCCCTATTGGAACTTCGTTTATTTCATATGCTTTATACGCCTCATTCAAGGCTTCTTTCATAAATAATTCGTCCATTGTTATTCCTTATTTTTAATATATCCAATTATAGTTTAATTCTTCGCCATTAGTCAATACATAAGTAATTATTACCTATTTACTTTTACATTCAAAAAAACTATAATATTTAAGAACTAAGTATGATTTGATGGAACAAAACGGCTTGAATTTGAGTCTAATATAAAGACATGCAATAAAGGAGGACAATTTGAAAAATATTATAAAGAAAATATCAGTCCTGGGACTGTGCATAGGCATTACAATAAACATGAATGGCATAACATACGCAAGCGTACTTGATGCAATAACTAATGAACCTGACTTCACAGAAGTACAAGTTCAGGAAAATAAAAATACAGAAGAAGTCAATAATACAACAACAGAAAATAAGGATGCTGCGGTGAGCACTTTAAATTCAACTGCAAAAAGCTCTTCCTTTTCAGATATTTCAAACCACTGGGCAAAAAACTGGATTGAAGAGGCTGTTAAGCTTGGCTTTGTTTCAGGTTATGAAGACGGAACATTCAAGCCGGATCGTACTGTTACAAGAGCAGAATTTTCAAAGCTTTTAAACAGCGCGTTGCACACAGAAAACAAAGTAGACTTAACATTCACAGATGTAAAAAAAGCTGACTGGTTTTATGCTGAAGTACAAAAATCAGTTGCTTCAGGATTTTTCTCGGGTTATGAAAACAACACCTTCAAACCAAACAATCCAATCAAGCGTGAAGAAGTTGCAAAAGTTGTAAGCTGCACCATAACCACAGGAGACATTGACGGAGAAGGAGCAACCCTTCTGAAAGATTACAGCACCATACAGGAATGGGCCAAGCCAAGCGTTAATACTGTTTACAACAAGGGCTACATACTCGGATACCCAACAGGTGTGTACATGCCTGCTAAAGCCCTCACAAGGGCAGAAGCTGTAAAAATAATCTGCGACATAGTAGAAAATGAAAATATAGAGCGCGGATTCAACATCACAAATTACAACGAGTCATATTACAGTGCTGTTGTTGTAGGAAATCTGAACATCCTCGATTCCGTAGGAACAGGAAATGTGTATATAAAAAATGTTGTTGTGCTTGGGGACATTGTAATATCAGCTTCAAAGGTAAACACAGTAAATCTTTCAGATGTAAAAGCAAGAAACATAATTGTTAAAGATCAAAACAACCCGGTTAAAATAGTGTTAAACGATAATGTTACAATTGCAAAAACACAGCTGCCGTCAGTTGCACTCATACAAAGACTTGGAACAAACATAAACATATAAGAAATTTGATGTTGGACAATACAACTTTGTAAGAGGTTCAACTAATATCATATAATGTTATTAAACAAGAACAAATGCCGGACTTCTTAAGTCTGGCATTTCTTTGTATACAGAAAACTACTTCAGTGGCTGTTTGAGAAACCCTCAAACATTAATCTTCTTTCCTTTTATAAGCCTTCATTGCGAAAATATATGCAACAACAAGAATACCAAGACACCATGCCAAAGCAATCCATATATCATTGCCTACAGTCTGACCCTCAAGCAGTGCACGGATGGCATCCACTATGGAAGTAACCGGCTGGTTTTCAGCAAAGGCACGAACCATTGGCGGCATGGAATCAGTAGGAACAAAAGCCGAACTGGTAAATGGAAGGAAGATAAGAGGGTAGGAAAAGGCTCCTACACCATCCACCGATTTTGCAGACAGTCCGGCAATGGCTGCAATCCATGTCAAAGCCAGCGTAAACAACGCAATTATCCCGGCTACAGCAAGCCATGATAGTACTCCAGCCGATGAACGGAAGCCCATAATGAATGCTGCAAGAACAATTACGACAACGGAAATTGCATTGGATACCATTGAGGTCAGCACATGACCCCACAGTGCTGCTGAACGAGCAATCGGCATGGAATGGAATCGTTCAAAGATCCCGCTTTTTATATCCATAAAAAGACGGTAAGCCGTATAGGATATACCACTTGCTACTGAAATAAGCATGATACCTGGCAGCAGATAATTCACATAGTTATCCGTGCCGGTTTGAATAGCTCCACCTAACACATATACAAACAGCAGCATCATGGCAATCGGAGTGATACAAACCGTGATAATTGTATCCATGCTGCGGGAAACATGGCTCATAGAACGCCAAGCCATAACGCTAATATCGCTGAAAAAATGTTTCTTTAAGGTTTCCATTTACATTTCCTCCCTCTTGTCTATTATTGTGAGGAATATTTCCTCCAATGTGGGCTGTTTTTCCACATACTCCTCTTTAGCAGGCGGGAACAGCTTTTTTAGTTCATCAAGAGTGCCGTTTGCGATAATCTTTCCTTCATGCAGAATGGCGATTCGATCAGCAAGCTGCTCGGCTTCCTCCAAATATTGCGTTGTCAGGAACACTGTTGTGCCGCTATCAACTAGCTCTTTTACAGTATTCCAAACCTCTATACGTCCCTCTGGATCAAGTCCGGTTGTCGGTTCGTCAAGGAAGATAAGCTGTGGATTTCCTATAAGGCTCATGGCAATGTCCAGTCTGCGGCGCATACCGCCCGAATATGTGGAAACCCTTCTGTCAGCAGCATGATACAGTCCTAGACGGTTAAGCAGATCAACAGCAACCTGACGAGGATTGGAAACGTGGCGAAGCTTAGCTATCATCATGAGATTTTCCCTCCCAGTCAATATCTCGTCTACAGCGGCGAATTGCCCTGTTAAGCTGATTGACTGGCGAACATAGTCAGGCTTTGCCGATACATCGAAGCCGTTTATTGTGGCAGTTCCGCTGTCCTGTTTAAGCAGCGTTGTGAGAATTTTTATAATCGTTGTCTTTCCTGCTCCGTTAGAGCCTAGAAGAGCAAAAATACTTCCATTTTCCACCTCAAAGTCAACACCTTTCAAGACATGAAGACCTTTATAGGATTTTTGCAGCCCTTTTACCTGAATTGCTTTTTCCAATTTCAATTTCCCCCTTTAATTTGTTTTATCCTTCTCCTTTTTTATAGCCTTGTAAACTTCCTGATCAACTGATTCCTGATATATGTCAGCGTAAGTTTTTGAATCTTTAATCAGTTCGTCGCAAAATGACGCTACATCATTGCCCGTCACTTCCAGCACCCCTTTTCCCAAGGCCGCACCACCTTCAAATAGATCGACTATCCCTGACAGCAGACCAAATCCTTCTGAAAGCTCTACAGGTCCTACTTTGTAGAGATATTTTTGAATTTCATCATAAACAATCTGATAATCCTTCGGCAATGCTTTGACACGTGCCATGTGCGCACGCCACTCTTTTTTTCCTTCAATGATATCCTGTATTCTCATTTTATCCCCCTATTTACCTAATTTTCTTGCAATATTATTGTTTAGCTGCTGACGCCACTTGTCACGAAAAGAATTTGCTCCTTCATCACCAACCAGTGCTGAACAGAATCCTTTAATATCGTCTCCCAATACTTCTTGTGCACTCTGACCTTCTGCTGACGTTTCTTCGAGCAGTTCAAGCACACCATTTATAATTGGCATGAGGTTGCGACCGGTAAAATCTGTGTGCTCCCAAATATATAAATTAATTTTTTCCCATGCTGCTTGATAATCAGACGGCAGTTTTTTGGCTCTCAATTCAAAATTTTTATATTCTTTTGCCATGTCACTGCCCGTAATTTTTTCAAAAAAATTCATTATTTCTTCTCCTTTAATTGATTTATTTTTGATGAAACAAATTCCCACTTTTCCCAAAACCGGGAAAGTTCTTCACGCCCACCATCGTTAAGCCTATAAAACTTACGGGGCGGTCCCATATCCGATGGTTTTTTTTCTATGTCCACAAGTTTATTTTTCTCAAGTCGAACTAAAATAGTGTAAACCGTTCCTTCCACAACATCTGTAAAGCCTAGAGCATTCAGTCTTCGTGTGATTTCGTAGCCGTATGTTTCTCCGCGGCTAATAATTTCAAGGACACAGCCCTCAAGCACGCCTTTGAGCATTTCAGTTAGATTTTCCACATTAATCACTCCTTACTATTCTGTATTACTGGTATTCAGTATTACTTATTACAGGTACATAGTAACACTTAATAGCATAGTTGTCAAGAGGTATTTTTTTAAAATACCATAAAAGTTTTCATGCAAAAAAAGAGCCTTTTCAGGCTCCTATACTATTGACAAACCGTAGGGACGGACCTCTGTCCGCCCGGGGCTATTAATTAAAGTTGTTATCTGCGGGAGAGCACAAGGCTCTCCCCTACGAACTTAGATTTCAAGTTCACGACAATTGCCAATATTAATTAATTTAATGACTTTGTCATCAATCTGAGAGCCTTTTCAGGCTCTTCGGGTATTTCTATTATAATCATTATTTTAATTTCAGGTAGTCAAGAGTATTTTCAAATCCTGTAAGGTTTATTACATCTACTCCCCGGTCTTCTTTTTCTCCCTGAATCCTCTTGTCAATTATCTGAAGAGTATACCCACTGTAGAACTTCTTGTCAATTGCATAATCATAGTAATAAAATACAATTGCATTGAAGGCATTTTCAACGTCTATGGACTGATTGTCAACATCCTTTATGAGATATTCCCTGATTTCATCAAAGTCAACATTGTCAGCTGCAATTCCTTCCTTGTCTGTATATGTTACATAGCAGTACAGATTTTCTGAGTTGTAGTTTTCTTCATCATAAAGATAAAAATATTTGTTTCTTTTCATTTCTTCAGAACTAATTATGTCATAGGCAAGATTATCCTTTGTTTCATTGTCTGCGCCGTCACTGTCAGTAATATTGTAATCTCTTATTACTACACTTCCGTCATCCATGAGATATGAAATTACTATGTTGTTCATGTAGTAGTCCCCGTAATCGTAATCACGGCCTTTTATTAATTCTCTGTGAAGATCTGCAATATTTTCAATTGATTCTTTATCAGTGAACAATATTAATCCTCTTTCCTTCTGCCATTTCAGGAATTTATCACGGTTGTTTAAAATGTCTTCATCCAAGTCGTCAATGTAGTTGAAAACATATCTGTCATTGCCCACATAGGCCATCTTCACATTTTCTATGTCTGGCACAACACCCTTGTACTGGTTTGCAAGCATTATTGTTGCTCCTGTAGCAGCAGTAAATATTACAAAACTCACTGCAAAAACCTTTAAGGACAACCTTGATATTTTGAAAGTTTTTTCGATTATTGCAACTATTATATAATAAGAAAGCAATGCCATTAATATTGATACTGTAATTTTGCTCAGTACGTTGTTGTCATAGGACATTACCGAAAAAGCTGCCGGAACAATGAGGCTTGCAAGAACTGATACAAAATATTTGTAACCGTCAAACACAATAAGGTTTCCTGTGTTTTCATTCTTCCTTTTTCTAAGAAACTTGAATATGAGCAATGTTATTCCTAAGAGTATTGTTCCAAGAAGCAATATATATATGAAATCAACAGGGTCTTCCGAATATTTAATGAAATATATATATTCCATATTGTAAAATTTGTTTACGAAATATTCCATGAGCACACTGGAGCTGAAACCCGGAACTATGTTTTCAAGTATTGAGAAAACAAACATTATTACAAGGTAAATTATCAGAGGCAGGCAAAAGTTGAATATTGTCATTGTACCGGCCATTATTGTGTTACCTGCCAGTATGGAAGACAATGAAACAAGAAGCACACCGGCTGCAAGCCAAGGAATTATAAATTTAAACACCTCTAGCATTTCAATTCTGAGACCCTGAAACACAACCGACAATATAATCAAGAATAAAAGGTATGTTGTAAAAATAATGTCCGCAACTATATTTATGCTCATTTGCTCCGCAATTGGAACGGGTTTAGACTTATAATAAGCAAGCTTTGAATCGTTGTGAAGAAAATTATTGTCTACAAGACAATTTATAAAAACCAGTACAAATAGTTCAAATATTCCGAAAAATATGAAAAATTCCTCATCTGCCTTTAAAATATATGGTATTAGCATTGTTGTAACAAATATGATGGTTGTTGATAACAGGAACCATCCTTTTTTGGATTTAAGAGAATTAATGAGCAAATTAAAAAATGTGTTATTTTTCTTCAGATCCATATCCGGCACCTCCCAGTTCTGTTATGAATAATTCTTCAAGGCTCATTGACAGTCTGTCAAAAAGTAAAACATTGAAGTCTTTTTTCAATTGTTTTTCAAATTCCTCTGCATCGCCTGCAAGAGTACAAATGTTTATGCTTCCTATTTTCAATGTTTTTAATATATTAAATTTACTGTAATCAGATGGGTTAAATTCCCCTTCAACTGCAAACTGAACCCTTTTTATGTCAACCTTCATTTTTTCAAGGTTTTCTTCTTTAAGTATTTTCCCCTCATGCATTATACCAACTTTGTCGCATATGTTATCTAATTCCTTCAGGTCATGGGATGATATGATGACAGTCATTTCATTGTCCATTACTTCCTGTATGAGTACATCCCAAAATTTTCTTTTTATTACTGCATCCAGTCCGTCAACTATTTCATCCAGAAGCAAAACTCTTGGCTGTACAGATATGGCCAGCACGAAAGCTGCCTGCTTTTTCTGTCCTTTAGACATCTTGTTCAGGTTCTTATTTACATCTATATTGAAATAATGAACAAGCTTGTTAAACTTTTCTTCTGATATGTTTTTGTACATGAGCTTTTCATAAAGGAATAATTTCTTCAAAGAATACTGATATGGAAAAAACAAACTGTCCTGAACAAAATAAAAATCCTTTATTGCTTCTGATTCTTCCACAACCTTATTGTCATTAAAATAAACATTTCCTTCATCCTGACTGTAAATAGACATTATATGTTTCAGCAGAGTTGTTTTGCCGCAGCCATTTGAACCAACCAGACCATAAATCTGGCCTGTCTCGGCATTTATGCTCACATTGCTCAATACTTTAAAATCTCCGAATTTCTTGCTTAAATTTTCTACCCTCAGCATAATGTCCTCCTTATTTATTGCCTTCATTCAATATATTCTTAACCAGCCTTATTACTTCTTCATCTTCAAGTCCAAGTTCTTTTAATGATCTAATGGTGCTGTTCAATTGTTCTTCCATGGTCTTTATGTGCACGCTCCTTATTTCATCTGCATTTTTAACAAAATTTCCTTTACCCTTCACCGTGTAAATATAATTGTATTCCTCCAAGCTTTTGTAAGCCTTTTGAATTGTATTGGGGTTTATTTTGATCATGGCCGCAAGTTCTCTTACAGATGGCATCTTTTCATCAGGTTTAAGAGCTTTTGACAGAATAAGCCTTGTCATCTCATCGTATATTTGTTCATAAATAGCCTTTGAACTATTGTTGTCAATTTTTATCATTTTACACCTCCTGTCGGAATAATACTATCTGTATTAGTACACTTAGTACAGTAACTGTATTATATGTTATAGTACAGTAATTGTCAACATGAATATATCTATTATTTCAGCCAATAATTGACAACAAAAAAGTTGCTCCGCAACTCCGCTAGGGGGACCTATGTCCCCTTCGGCGCAAAAAATACTAACGTATTTTTTGCTGAGCACCCCCCTTGACGGCAAGGGCGTCCCGCCCTTTGCAATCGCCGTTTTTTATATACTAGGAAAGAGAACTTTCCTCGTATACAAAAAAGACTTGTACAAATGCACAAGTCACTTACTCTTTATATTAAATTACAGTGTATAGCCAGAAAAACAGCGGTATTGTCACAAGGGAGAACAAATGGGTTATAACAACAATTTTAGAACCAAATACACCATCAGAACCATACCTTTGTGCTAAAATCGGCATTAATGTTGCAACCGGCAGGGCTGCATAGATTACAAATATCTGCTCGATCATAGGCTCAAAATTTATAAACTTGAATATTAAAATCATAATTAACGGAGAAAGAACTAGCCTGAAAAATGTGGCATAATAAGCTTGTCTGTTTACAAGTGATTCTCTCACTCCCATGGTCTTAATTTTGCTTCCTATAATAATCATTGCTAAAACCGTAGTGACATTGTTGAGCAAATCCATAAGATTTGTTGCAAACATCGGCAGTTTAATCTGTGTTATGTACAAGAACAGCCCCACATAAATCCCTATCATTCCGGGATTTAATAATATATCTTTCACATTACTCTTGCCCTTGTCCTTTCCAATCATAATAGCCATTCCGTATGTCCACATAAGTATGATGTTTGGAGTTTGAAACATTGTTGCATAAAACATTGCTCCGTTTCCATAAAGCTGATTGACAAGAGGAAATCCCATGAATCCGCAGTTCATCATAGGAACTGTAAACTTAAACATTTTTTTCTTTTCTTCATCCTTTGTGCCGATTGTGCCCAAGTTACCAAGCGCCACTAAAATAATATGAAATATAATAGCTATGCCAAGCAAGGATACACCTGTTTTAACCTGTTCAAAAGAAAATTTAATGTACATTGCCTTTATAACCATGGCTGGAATTGTGATGTTCACAAGTATAAAAGATAAGGAATTTTCTGCATCATCATTTAAAATACTCTTACTTCTTAAGTAGTACCCAACAGCCATCAATATGGCCATCAGGATTATGCTGTTCATGAGTGTTTCTAATATCATATGTATTTAAGCTCCTTTTCATTATGTCCAATTCACAAAAGAATACCATTAAACCTTTCAACTTTCAAGAAAATTTTACAAACGTTTTCTAAAATTATATTCAAATTTATACCATGATTTTTGATTTCCATACTTAACGGTGTAAATGTACGCCTATGGCAATCGGCTTAGAATTTTCAAGAAAAAACAGCACTTTCGTGCTGTCAGTTTGATGATAAAGTATTTAGGACGTTGTCATTCTGAGAGCTTGCTCGAAGAATCTCATGTTTTCAGTAAAGATGAGATCCTTCACTACCGTTCAGGATGACAGCGTCAGGGTTTGTCAATAGTCTGAACAGCACTTTCGTGCTGTTAATCTAGCTGTTTTCTGTATTCTGAAACTTCTCTTTCATTTCCCAGAATAAAATGTCCCGGTACTATTTCAACCCAGGAAGGAGGATTTTTGTCATAATCAAAATGAGAACTTCCCGGATCATATGATTCAATTTTTTTATTTCTTTCAACTCTTGGGTTAGGAGTCGGTATTGCAGACAATAAAGACCGCGTATAGGGATGCAGAGGACAATCAAAAAGCATTTCTGTTTCTGCAAGCTCCACAATTTTTCCCTTGTGAATAACAGCAATTCTGTCTGAAATAAAGCGAACAACAGACAAATCATGGGCAATGAACAAATATGTGAGTCCTTTTTGCTTTTGAAGTTCAGACAAAAGGTTTATAACCTGGGCCCTTATTGAAACATCAAGTGCAGATATGGGCTCATCGGCAATAATAAGCTCAGGCTCCATTACCAAAGCTCTTGCTATTCCTATACGCTGCCTTTGTCCACCGGAAAATTCGTGTGGAAATCGGCTTGCAAATTCAGGAAGAAGTCCAACATCCAGCAGTGCCTGCTCAACTATTTTTTTTCTGTTTTCTTCAGTACCGTAGTTTTTCAGATTGTACAAACCTTCCGAAACAATGTAGTCAACTTTTGCTCTTTCATTTAATGATGCCATTGGGTCCTGGAATATCATCTGTATTTTTTTTGTAAGAGCCCTGTCTGTGTCAGAGTCAATTTTACCGCTTATTTTCTTGCCGCTGTAAATTATTTCTCCGCCGGCAGCTGGATTTATTCTTATTATAGCCCTTCCGATGGTTGTTTTTCCCGAACCTGATTCTCCTACAAGGCCGAACGTTTCTCCCTTGTATATATTGAAGTTTACATCATTTACTGCAACAAACTTATTATTTTTGTTTCCGAACTCAACCCTTAAATTTTTAACTTCCAGCAGTTTTTCCTTATTCATTTAAGGCACCCCACTTTTCTCTCATTTTTTGAATCATCAAAGGAGGTTCAACCTTTGGTGCTCTTGGATCCAAAAGCCAGGTGCGGGCCTTGTGTGTAGGGCTTACTTCAAAATAAGGAGGCCTTTGTTCAAAGTCTATTTTAAGTGCTCTTGGGTTTCTGGGAGCAAAAGCATCTCCTACAATTTCCTTGAACAGATTTGGTGGTGTACCTTTTATTGAATACAAAGGTTCCCCCTTTATGCCAAGCTGAGGCAGAGATGACAAAAGTGCCCATGTGTACGGATGCTTTGGATCAAAAAATACTTCTTCAGCAGTTCCAAGCTCCACAATGTCTCCCGCATACATGACTGCTATTCGGTCTGCGACATTTGCAACAACTCCCAGGTCATGGGTGATATAAATTATTGTGAGGTCGTATTTCTGCTGCAAATTCTTCAACAACTGCAGTATCTGAGCCTGTATTGTAACATCCAGAGCTGTTGTAGGCTCATCGCATATCAATATGTTTGGGTTGCATGCCACTGCAATGGCTATTACAACTCTTTGCCTCATTCCCCCTGAAAATTCGTGAGGATATTGCCTGTATCTTCTTTCAGGATCTGTAATTCCCACATCATTTAAAATTTCTATGGTCAATCGTCTTGCTTCTTCTCCCTTTAAACCCTGATGAAGCTCAATGGATTCCTGAACTTGTTTGCCTACGGTTTTCAAAGGATTGAGACTTGTCATTGGATCCTGAAATACCATGGCAATTTCCTTACCTCTGATTTTTATCCAATCATCTTCAGTCTTGTACCTGGCCATGTCCTGGTTTTTATACATAATTTTCCCGGACTCTATTCTTCCGTTAGCATCTAAAAGGCCCATAAATGATTTTGTGAACACTGACTTGCCTGAACCTGATTCTCCAACTATGGCAAGGCTCTCGCCCTTATGAAGGTCAAGGGATGCTCCCCTTATGGCAGTAAGTTCCTGGCCTCTTAAATTGAATTTTATTACTACATCTTCAGCTGATAATATTACTTCACCATTTAATATTTCTTCAATTGATTTCTGTGCCATACGCCCTCCTACACATGATTTCTGGGGTCAGCAGAATCTGCAAACACGTTTCCGATTACATAAAATGATACTGTTACAAGTGATATTACAGCAGCAGGGAAAAACAGCTGATACCTTGAACTTGGAACCATCATCAGAGCCCTTCCTTCATTGATCAGATTGCCCAGTGAAGGTATATCAAGAGGAAGTCCCATTCCTATATAAGAAAGGAATACTTCATTTCCTATGGCTGCAGGTATGGCAAGTGCCATTCTGAGCATTATAACAGAAACAAGGTACGGAAGAAGGTTTTTGGTTATTATTCTCTTTGTAGGAGTGCCAAGACATCTTGATGCCAGGTTGTATTCTCTGTCTCTTATGATTATTATGAGATTGCGCACAAATCTTGCCATCTGCAGCCATCCGGTCATACACATTGCAAAAATTATTGTAGGAATACTTGGTTTCATAATATATGTTAAAATTATCAATACCACCGTTGTGGGTATGTTGTCCCACACGTTGTAAATTTCAGTTATTATGGCATCAAGTTTTCTCACGTAACCCCAAAGAGCCCCTATTGTAATGCCAACAATTGCTTCAAACAATCCAACGGCAAAACCTATGAAAATTGATGTCCTTGTTCCGCTCCAAACCCTGGACCACAAGTCCTGACCTATGGAATTAGAGCCAAACAAAAACTCCTCTCCCGGCGGAACATTGCGATATTGCAATCCTGTAGCAGGATCTATATATATTTGTGTAGGGCTTTTTTGATTTGGTAAATACGGCTGTAACAAAGTGAACACCACAATAACCGCCACTATTATCAAAAATGCCACTGCTGTTTTGTTTTTCATGAATACCTGCAGTGTTGATCTCCAGAAAGAATAATTTGAATATCCGGTCAGTTCAGATTTTGATTCATCATATTCTGCAAATTCAAACATTGAAGGATCTATGTTGTCTGCCAGTTTCTTAATTGTCTTGCTGCCCATTATCTTGATCCTCCTTCACCGCTTAATTTAATCCTTGGGTCAAATGATGCCATTAGAATATCTCCAAGCATCAGACCTATTATTCCTATTGAAGAGTACAACAAAGACAATGCCTGTACCAATGTGTTGTCCTGTCTTTGAATTGCAGTTACCAGCAATCCCCCTGTTCCCGGAATTGAAAACAATGATTCAACGTAAATGGAACCGGCCACTGTGTAAAGTATTGATGCCGGAAGATATTGAGCCATTGGAACAAAAGCATTTCTCATTACGTGTCTAACCATAATTTCCTTGTTTCTTAAACCTTTTGCCCTTGCCAGTCTTACATAATCTTTATTTAATTCATCAACCATGTATCTTCTTATCCACATTGCATAATATGCTATGTTTACAAGTGACAAGCACATTACAGGAAGTATCCAGCTCTTTGGGTTACTTTTATCGAACAACAGCGGAAGCTTAAACCACTGTGTGAAAAATACCTGTATGAGAAGATAATATATTACTGCAGGAACTGCATTAGCTCCCACAACGTAGCCTGTACCCAGTTTGTCCCAAAACTTACCTTTAAACCTTGCCATGAGAATACCCAGACTTAATCCAAGCACCAATGAAACAATGAGTGATGCCAGACCAAATTTCAGGGAAATCATGAGCTTTTCTCCCAATATATCTGAAATTTGTGCCTTGGGCCTGTATGTTATGGACTGACCAAAATCTCCTTTCAGCACATCTGTGTAAAAGTCTTTCAGCTGAATATACCATGGATCTAAAAGCCCGAGATTTTCTAGTTTAGCCATTTTTTGTGCTTCATCGAGCTTGTCATAGTTAGAACCGAAGTATCCTTCAACAGGCATTAAGCGCATCAGCAAAAACACAACTGTAACTACTATTATCAATGTAACAAATGACCTAAACAGCCTGCTTATATAATATTTCATGCGTTGCCTCTCCTTCTGCATTTTTTTGCTGCTAAAATAAATCAGGGGCTAGATAGCCCCCAATCCATTACAGTTTATTTTGCTGCATCTTTTATAGCTGCATCACGTGCTGCCTGCCATTCTGTTTGAGCTGCGTTGAATTCTTCTGTATTTAATGGTTTAGCCAATAGTCTTTGTCCTTTCCACCTGTTGGAGGAAATTCCAAATGCAGAGTAAGGAGTTTCAAAAGGATGAACCTGTGATGCAACGTAACCATCACCGCCGCTTACGTTGTAAGGAATTACAAATGCATTGTCAATAAGCATTGCTTCAGCATTTGCAAACAGTTCATAACGTTTTGTCAAATCAGTGTATTCAGTCTTAGCTTCATTTACTATAGCTTCATATGCATCAAAGAAATTCTTTCCATCAGCAGTAACTTCAGTTGTATACTCTGGGAAGTTGTAATTTCCTTCTCTTCTGAATGGGTCTGTATATGTCTGTGGATCTGCATAGTCAGGACCCCAGTTGCATTTCATTATTGCATAGTTACCTGCACGTCTTGTTCCATCAAGGAAGCCTGTAGGAGCATGAGGAAGCAGTGTTATTTCAATAAAGTCTGAACCAAGCAATGTTTCAAGCTGTTGTTTAACAACCTGAGCTTCATTAGCCCATGAAGTTGAGTTTGTGTTGTACGGCATCAATACTTTAATTGGGAATGTAGCACCGGATGCAGTCAATTCTTCTTTAGCCTTGTCTCTTAAAGCTACAGCTTCTTTTTCATTGAAGAATTCTCTTGCTGTAACTGCTGCTAAGTTTCCTGTCTGAGTAAAGTCTACACCATTTTCTGATGCAAAGTTTGGAGGTGTAATAGTGTTTATTATTCTGTATTCTGGATTGTATGGATCTTCAGTCTTCATGGAAGCAATTCTGTTGAATCCTGCAACTACAGCTTTTCTGAAATTGGAGTTATTAACTGCCAGTTTCCAGTTTTCAGGTTCATATTCAGCATCAAATGTAGGTTTAAAGTTAAATGCGTAGAAATATGTGTATGTTCCTAATCTGCTAGGTCTTACCTGATCCTTAAGAACAGGGTCTTTCATCCATTCATCAAGGCTTGCAGGAGGAATTATTACATCTGATATTTCTCCACGTTTGTACATTTCACCTGCCAGTGCAGTTGCTTCTTTGTTGTATTTGTAGTTAAGTTCTGTTATGAATATATTTGCAGCATCCCAGTATGTTGGATTCTTTTTAAGAATTCTCTGCATCTGAGGTTCAAATTCTGACAATAAATATGATCCGTTGTAAAGAAGAGCAGAGTTTGATGTTCCAAACATATCTGCCATTTCATCAAGGAATGGTCCGTATGCAGGGAAGAAGCAAACATATGTAAGCATTGATTCAAAATATGGTATTGGTTCTTTCAATGTATAAACTAATGTATAATCATCTTCTGCCTTAACTCCTACCTGGGCAAAATCTGTAATTTCTTTATTAAAATATGCTTCAGCGTTTTTAATTACACTGTAGAAAATATTTGCTGTTTCTGACTCGTTTGCAGGATCTAAAAGATACTGTGCAGCGCTTACAAAATCGTTTGCTGTTGTTTCAGCAACTTCATTTCCTTCATAGTCAACCCATTTTACGCCTTTTCTCAAATGAAATGTCCATGTGAGTCCATCATCTGATGATTCCCATGATTCTGCCAAAGCAGGCTGGATTATTCCATACATGTCGTAGTCAACCAATGTGTCAACCAGGTTTGCTGCCAGAGCAAAGTCAACGTTTGTTGCAGTGGTCAAATAGTTTATGCTTGTTACTTCTTCAGCATAAACAGTCTTGTAAACCTGCTCTTCTGCATATTTTCCGCCTTCTGTAATGTCTGCAGGTTGTTCTGATGCTGCAGGTTCTTTGGCAGGCTCTGTTGTTGTTCCGCTTGAACAAGCTGTCAGTATCATTGTCAATACTAACAATAATGATAATATTTTTTTCATTTTTCCCTCCTCAAAATTATAAATAAATTGGCTTCAGCCAATATATTACTAGCATACGTTTTCATAGCGAAATAAAAATGGTGCACCTGAGAGGAATCGAACCCCCGGCACATGCCTTAGGAGGGCACTGCTCTATCCTACTGAGCTACAGATGCACATTTATTTATCTATTATTGAATATTACACTAATTTTTGATTTTTGTCAATACGCTTATTGGGTACTTGGCCTTGTGAATTTTATAATTATGCTTTTCGCGCTTTATTTAATAAATTCTTTAAAGCGTTTATTGTTAATTATATTATGAAATTTCAACGTACGACATATTTTCACATTTTTTTCGGAGTTTTGCTGCAGAAATATTTATGCAAACGTTATTTTTAATTAATTGAAATATAATCATTATGCTGAATACATTTACGTTTTATACTCAGCATAATGACTTTTTACCTTATTCAAATAAAGAGCTGAAAAACCTTAAAATCCTCACAAAGATATTTGCTTTTTCAATATTTTCATTTACTGTTGCATCAACTTGTCCTACTTCCTCATCATTTACAAGTATGCTTATGGTTCCAATCTTGTCGCCCTTCGATAATGGAGCCTTCACTTCCTGGTTGTATGTTATTTTAGTTCTTACAATGTCTTCCTTGTTAACAAGTTTCGAGTAGTCCTGAGCAGGAAATATGTCAACTTTTCCTAATTTTGAATTTGTAATATAAACACTGTCCATGGACTGCGATGTATCAGCCAGTTTTTCCATAGTGAAGTTATTTTTGCCGTATTCAAGAAGCAATTTTGTTTTTTCCAGTCTTTCTTCGGCAGTTGCGCTGCCCATGAGAATTGCTACAAGCCTGTAGTCCTGTCCGTTGCCTTTTACCGGCATTGTAGACACCAGACACAAACCTGCCTTGTCCGTATAACCTGTCTTAAGACCGTCAGCACCTTCAACTATTCCAAGTATGGGATTTGTTGCTGTCTTGCTGTAATTTCTTTCGGGCACAACAAGCTGAGGCTCTTTTGTTACTTCCAGCATTTGTGGATATGTCAGAAGGATGTGCCTTACAAGTTTGTATATGTCTGAAACTGACATGTGGTTCTGACCTGTTTCATTGTCATCAATTGGAAGTCCATGAGGATTTACAAAGCTTGCAGATAAAAGCCCCAGCTCTGAGGCTTTGGAATTCATCATGATTACAAAATTGTCCTCAGTTTTTCCAACATGCTCTGCAATAGCAGTTGCACAGTCATTGCCGGACACTATGAGCATGCCTTTAACTAGAAGGCTAAGCTTCACTGTTTCGCCAGACAATATTCCAAAGTTGCTTCCTTCAGTGGCAGCAGCATGTCCACTTATTACAACATCGTCGTCAAGGGATATCTCCCCTTTTGATACTGCATCCATCATGACAAGGTATGTCATTATCTTTGTGACACTGGCCATGGCCAGCTGTTCATTTATATTGTATTCATATAAAACTTCACCAGTTTCCAGATCACCCAGCAACGCACCCTTTATATTTTCATTAATATTAATTTCGCCAAATGCAATTGTATTGGTGAGCATAATAATAACAAGGCAAAGCGAAAGCAGTTTTCTGATATTTTTCATTTGTTTCCTCCAATCTGTAATATATCAATTATATAATAGATAAAGAAGAAATGCATTATTAAATTTGAAAAACTTGCTGTCAATTATTAACTCTAGCCCAATACCCGTAGACATTAACTTTATTTCCACGGAAATAATAGCGCTGCAATAAATTACTTAATCTTTGCAATTCTTAAAATCCACTTTTCAATATCACGGTACACAATGTCTCGGTCTGTTTCATTCAATATTTCATGCCTGTCATCTTCATATATTTTTATGTCCAGGTTTTTCATCCCCATTTCCTTAAAGTCATCATAAACCTTCTTCACATCTTTACCGAAGTTTCCCACAGGATCTTTTGCTCCGGACAAGAAAATCACAGGAAGTTCCTTGTTCATATTATGAAGGTTATTCTTGTTGTACAAACTTTCCATTCCTTTGAACATGTTATAAAATGCATTCAAAGTGAAAACAAAATCAATTCTTTTATCCCTTATATAATCATCCACTCTTTTTTCATCCTTGCTGAGCCAGTCAACACTTGTCCTGGCAGGTTCAAACTTTTTATTGTTATTACCTATGGCAAGTTTGTTCACAAAGCTGCTTCTGTACCTCCAACCCTTGAACAAGGCTATTAGTCTTGTAATAATAATTCCTGACTTCAAAAGTGCATAAGGCTGATTTCCCGTTCCCATGATTATGGCTCCATGAAGTCCTTCATTGTAAATTGTTATATATTGTCTCAGAAGAAATGAACCCATGCTATGTCCTAAGAAGAAATATGGCTTATGTTTAAATTCAGTTTCTATAATCTTTCTAAGCTTATGCATATCCTCTATGACAGTCTTGTTTCCGTTGTCCCGGCAAAAATATCCCCTGTTTTCTTCATTGGTAAGTGAATATCCATGGCCTAAGTGATCATTGCCTGCTACAAGTATACCATTTGAAGCAAGGTAGACGGCAAATTCGTTATACCTGTCCATGTGTTCAAGCATTCCATGTGAAATCTGAAGAATTCCTTTTACTTCTCCATCCGGAATCCACTTTACCCCATGAATTTTTGTTGTTTTGTCTGACGAGTCATAATAAAATTCTTCTTTTTTAACCATATTATCCTGCCTTCATATATTATTTGTATTAATAATATTGTTATTTTGCAAAATAGTCAACATCGTGAACATTGTCATTGAAATAATTGTTATAATAATATAGAATGAAAATACAAATCTTGGAACTCGAAAGGAGTGTTGCATTATGTTAATTGTAAATTATGAAATAAACAGCAATCCGGAGGTATATAAATACTAAGATATGCCTCCATTTAAAAACAGGAGGATTTAATTGAACAAAATTGATATGAAAGAATATGGCCTCAATGAAAGGTTTATGAATGAGGCAGTCTTATATGAAGGTCTTGCTGCAGGAAGGATAATTTCCCAGTTCAAAGACCTGTACAAGGCTGTCACTGAAGACGGCGAAATAACGGCACAGGTGTCAGGCAAATTCAGGTATAACGCAGCAACTATTTCAGATTTTCCAGCTGTAGGTGATTTTGTCATGCTTGATAAAAAGGTTATGGATGGAAATTCTATTATACACCATGTTCTCACCAGAAAAAGCGCATTCGTTAGAAAAGCTTCCGGAACAGGAAACGATGAGCAGATTGTTGCAGCCAACATAGATACGGTGTTTATATGCATGTCCTTAAACAATGATTTTAATTTGAGGAGGCTTGAGCGCTATATTGGAATAGGCTGGGACAGCGGAGCAGTTCCTGTTGTTGTTCTTACAAAAGCAGATCTTTGTAAAAATCTTGATGAAAGACTTTCTGAGCTTGAAGAAGTGTGTCTGGGGTTGGATGTTATAATAACATCCAGCATGAGCGAAGACGGATATTTATGTGTTACAAAATATATTGAACATGGCAAGACAGTTGCTTTCATTGGTTCTTCAGGAGTAGGAAAAACAACATTGATCAATAGGCTTTTAGGTGAAGATGTCTATGAAACAAAGGGACTTCGCAATGACGATAAGGGAAGGCACACCACAACACGAAGAGAGCTCATAATGCTTCCCGGAAGAGGTGTTGTAATTGATACTCCGGGCATGAGAGAACTTGGCATTGAAAGTGCCGACCTGGAAAAGACTTTTTCCGACATTGATGCATTGTCCGAAGACTGCAGGTTCAGGGACTGCACCCACACAAATGAACCAGGATGTGCCGTGAAAAATGCAATTGAAAATGGAAGTTTGTCAGAAGAAAGGCTTTTAAGCTATCATAAGCTCAAAAAAGAAGCAGGATACGAAGGCTTGAATTCAAGGCAGATAGAATCAAAGAAAATAAATGAAATGTTCAAGAGCGTAGGGGGCATGAAAAACGCCCGCAAAATGATAAAAGAAAAAAATAAAAACAAATAGTTGTCAACAAGTATTTAAAAATTCATAAAAGTTGTCAACAATTTATTAAGTTATGAACAAAAAGTAAAACTTTCCTTAGGTTGATGACATTGCCGCTATGTAGGGGAGGGTTTCGTTGACGTCACTGAAAAAGTCTTTCCTGTCATCCTGAACGACAGTGAAGGATCTCATCTTTGTTGAAAACATGAGATTCTTACGTATCGCCTCAGAATGACAGAGAATAAATGTATAGTTTTTCAGCGGACTCGTATCGTGCCCTCCCGCTAGTGATTAAATTTAAATATATTTTTCAATATTCTGGCTAAAGTATCTTTCCTTTTTTAATGTTTATAAAGTTCTTTTAACTTTTTGATTTCCTCCCCATGGCCATCAAGCTCATTTGGAGTTTCAAGGAAGAAAGGAAGATCATATAATTTTGGATGGTTGATTATCCTTGAAATTGCTTCTATTCCTAAACTTCCCTCTCCTATGGTTTCATGTCGGTCCTTATGGCTGTTGAATGGATTTTTGCTGTCATTAAGGTGAATGGCATAAAGATTTTCGAGCCCAATAATTTTGTCAAACTCATCTAGAACACCATCCAGGTCGTTGACAATGTCGTAACCTGCATCATATACGTGGCATGTGTCAAGGCATACTCCAATTTTTTCTCTTAACTCAATTTTATCCATAATGAGTTTCAATTCTTCAAATGTACTTCCTATTTCAGTTCCCTTTCCTGCCATGGTTTCAAGAAGCACAACGGTCGTCTGCTCAGCCTTAAGAACTTTGTTCAACAAATCAGTTATGTACCTTATTCCTTCATCTATACCCTGCTTTAAGTGGCTTCCCGGATGAAAGTTATAATAATTGTACGGAATGTATTCCATCCTTTTCAAATCATCCTCAAGCACTTCTGCAGCAAACTCCCTTGTCTTTACATCTGCCGAGCAAATATTCAATGTGTACGGCGCATGTCCTATGAGCTTTCCAAAGTTATTTTCTTCAAGCAGTTTTCTTAATTTTTCAGCATCAAGCGGATCAATATCCTTTGCCTTGCTTCCTCTGGGATTACGAGTGAAAAACTGAAATGTGTTGGCTCCAATTTTTAGAGCATCTTTTCCCATTGCTTCATATCCGCCAGAGACAGATAAATGACATCCTATTTTAAACATTTTTCCTCCAATTAAAAAGTTGCTGAGCAATCCCCGTTTTTAATATACTAGGAAAGAGAACTTTTCTCGTATATTAAAAAGCCGCATTGCTGCGGTTATGTTATTGCTCTGTGCAGCTGAACAGCCATGGAACTCCGAACTTGTCGGTCAGCGAGCCGTACAACTTGCTCCAGAATGTTTGCTGCAAATCCATTTCAACTGTCCCTCCAACTTTCATCTTATCAAACCATGTTCTAATTTTTTCAGTGTCGCTTTCCAGAATTGCTATATTAATGTTGTTACCTGTCTTAAATGGCATTCCCGGAAATGTATCAGAAAACATTATTTTCATACCGCTTATGTTGAGATAAGTGTGCATGATTAAATTTTCCGCTTCCTTTGGAAGGGGGTTTTCCGGATTTTGCGGGCCTTCCTTGAAAGTCATTACTTCATTTTTTTCAACATTAAAAACATCTGCATAAAAATCAACTGCTTCTCTGCAGTTTCCGTTAAAATTCAAATATAAACTTACAGCCATAATTTCTCCTTTACAATTTACAATTTACATTTATGCTTATCATATACCAAAAAATTATTACTCTAATCATATATATTTGTAAAAAAGATTATATTATTTGTTCTCCCTTGTAAGTTTCTCCGCCGGCATTTGGCATAATGCCATATTTTTCTGACCACAATGTTTTGTATTTAACTGCCTGCGAATGAATTTTATCTGTTTCCTCAGGAATAGTCCTCATAATTTTAGCCGGAACTCCTGCTACAAGTGAAAACGGCGGTACAACCTGGTTTTCCTTGACCACGGCTCCTGCTGCAACAATGCTTCCTCTTCCTATGACAGCATTGTTCAATACAATAGCTCCCATCCCTATGAGGCAGTGGTCTTCAATTGTGCAGCCGTGAATTATTGCTCTGTGTCCTACAGTGACAAAATCCCCGATTACAGTAGGGCAGTCATCTGCAACATGGACTACGCTTCCGTCTTGAATATTTGTGTACTTTCCTATCTTAATGCTGTTAACATCTCCTCGTGCAACGCAGTTGTACCAGAGACTTGAGTATTCCTCCATTGTGACAGCTCCTATTACATAAGATCCGTCTGCTATGTATGTTTTTTCGTCAATAGTAGGCATTATGCCTGCAAATTCTTTAATCATATTAACACCTTTCTAATATTGTTGCTTAAAATTTAACTAAAATTATAATTACATTACCATATTATGATAATTTGTCAATGAGTTTATATAAATAGCCCTTATTGCATATAATAAATTAAGACTGAACCTAAAGGAGAATTATGTACAACAAATACAGCACCAGAGCACTTCTTGCAACATTAATTTTTGAAGTAGTAATCATTTATACAGGAGCAAAAAGCTATATGGCCGGGCAGGAGAAAATTTTCAAGCTGTCCATTGCTGCTGTTTTTTGCCTGTTAGTTCCCTTTCTTTTAACCCATGCTGCAAACAAGAAAAAGTTAACTTTGCCTAAGAGTTTTCAGATGATTTTTTCCCTCTTTATCTTTTCATCCCTATATCTTGGAGAAATTAACAAATTTTACAGCAAATTCTGGTGGTTTGATCTGTTTCTTCACTTTGTGTCCGGATGGTATGCTGTTGTATCATTTCTTTTTCTCATTAAGAAATCAATCAAAAATGAACAAGGGACATCCCAAAAAAGGTTTGAGTTTATTAAATCCCTAAGCGCCTTTTCCTTTTCTGTTTCACTGGGAACATTGTGGGAAATGTATGAATTTTCCGGAGATTACTTGTTTGGTACGGAAATGGTAAAAGGAGGTCTTGATGATACTGCAACAGACCTCTTGATTATGATTGCTGCTGCGACTGCTACCTCTATTTATTATTACTTTAAAAACAGAAAATAATTTATAGTTCAACAACCTTGTATTCATGTCCAGTATATGGCAGGAAAATATTAAGTATGTCTGATGTTTTAACTTTTATGGTTGATGTATTTATTAATGGATGGCAACCAAAATATTCCTGCTCAGCAGTTTCCATGTCAATAACCAAGCTGACTTCCATTTGCTTATCGTTCATAAGACCTAAAATGCTCACTGAACCAGGTGTAATATTTAAAAGTTTTTCCATGTGCTCTCCTTCAGCAAAGGAAAGCCTGGAGCTTCCTATTTGTTTTGAAAGGTTTTTTGTGAGAAACTTTTTGTCTCCGGGCATAAGCAGCAAGTAAAACTTGGACTTTGATGCATTGCACAAAAACAAATTTTTACATATCCTAGTTCCAAGAACATCTTCAACGTTTTTTAAGTCCTCTATGGATGATGCTTCTCCATGATCTACTCTCTCAAACTGTATGCCAAGTTTTTCAAGAACTACGTATGCTTCCATTTCTTTCTCTAGCCTTCCTGCAGGATCAGGAATGGTTGAGTAAAGTGTTTTGTCTATGTAAATTTCGCTCATATAATTATTTCCATTCCTCTCATGTAGGGCCTTAAGACTTCCGGTATTGTCACAGTGCCGTCATCATTCTGATAGTTTTCAAGTATTGCAGCAAATGTCCTTCCCACAGCCAGTCCTGAACCGTTGAGTGTGTGAATGTACTCAACTTTTTTGTTGTCGCTTCTCCTGTATCTAATGTTTGCGCGTCTGGCCTGAAAATCTTCGAAATTTGAGCATGAGGAAATTTCAACATAACGACCGTAGCTGGGCATCCATACTTCCAGGTCATAAGTCTTGGCAGAACTAAATCCCAGGTCACCGGTGCAAAGTTCAACAACCCTGTAGGGGAGTTTTAAATCTTTTAGAATTTCTTCAGCAAAAATTGTTAATATTTCAAGCTGCCTGTATGAATCCTCAGGAGTTGAATACATGACCATTTCAACCTTGTCAAACTGATGGTTTCTTATGAGTCCTCTTGTATCTCTTCCGGCTGAACCTGCTTCAGCCCTGAAGCATGGGGTATATGCAGTCATGTACATGGGTAATTTTGCTCCGTCAAGCACTTCATCTCTGAAAATGTTTGTTACCGGAACTTCAGCTGTTGGTATGAGGTAGTAATCTTTGCTTTTTAACTTGAACATGTCATCTTCAAATTTGGGAAGCTGTCCTGTACCTATCATGCTTTCTTTGTTTACCATGAAAGGTGGTGCAATTTCTGTGAACCCGTGGTCAACAGTGTGCTTGTCAAGCATGTAGGATATTATTGATCTTTCCAGGAGTGCCCCCAATCCTTTGAACATTGAAAAACGTGGTCCTGCTATTTTAACAGCCCTTTCGAAATCAAGAATATTCAATTTTGTTCCAATGTCCCAGTGAGCCATGGGCTCAAAATCAAAATTTCTGCTCTCGCCCCATCGCCTTACTTCCATGTTGTCTCTATCAGTCTTTCCTACTGCAATTTGAGGGTTAGGTACATTAGGAATTTTTAATAGCTCTTCTTCAATTCTTATATCAAGACATTTGATTTCATCATCAATTATTCTTATTTTATCAGCAATATCCTTCATTTCCTTCAATGTGTCTGAAACATCCAAACCTTGTTTTTTCATGGAAGGCACCTGCTTAGACGCCTTGTTCTGCTCTGATTTCATGTTTTCTGATTCCACAAGCCTTTTTCTTCTTTCAGTGTCAAGTTCAAGTAAACAGCCAATGCTTAGATTTGGATTTCTTCTTTTTAAAAGACTTTCAACTTCTTCATGATTATATCTGATTCTTTTGATGTCTAACATTTAATACCTCCATAGAACAAGTACATGATTAGGAAAATTCTCTTTCCTAGTATAAAAAAATCCCGTCTCATAGAGACGAGAGATACTCGCGGTGCACTCAAAATTATACCTCTAATGATTAAAATTAATGACCTAGATAGCTGATTACATCTGTATCTTTAATAAATCATTCCGTCATCACAATTGGATAATACCGCAGCAGTTAAAATTTGTCAAGATTTTAGTGGACTGCCGGTGTTAATATGCAAAGCGCTTCTGCTTCTTCATCATAATTGTTGTAAATCGTGTGTCCGTTGTTTTCCGGAACACATATGCTGTCCCCCTTTGACACTGTATACACCTTTTCCCCTACTTTGCAGTCAATTTTTCCTTTGAAAACATAAATGTATTCTTTTGCATCATTAATAATTTTGTTTTCGCTAACTGAGGTTTTAGGTTTAAGCTTGAATAAAAAGGCTTCCATACCTGCATTTTTCTCACCCTTATTTGTCACAGGAGTAATATATTCAAGTTCAATGTTTATATTTCCGAATTTCACTTTTGTTCTTTCATCTTCATGCATCTTAACCACGTTTTCATCACTGTCTTCCATAAACAGAACAGACAACGGAATTTCAAGCGCCTGTGACAACCTCTTCAATACTGACAGCGAAGGAGAAATCAAATCTCTTTCTATTTGCGAAATATAGCCTGAGGTTACATCTATTTTCTCAGACAACTCCACTATTGTTAAATTTTTGCTCTTTCTAATATTCCTAATCTTTTCTCCAATCAATTTAGTACCCTCGTCATTGTAATACTGTTACAACCATTATACACCAAAAAATTTGTATGTCACGTAAATGTTTTAATAAATATTAAAATTTTCCTAACAAGCTATATAATACAAGAAGCATTTTCCACTATTTCACTTAAGCATTATTTGTTAATATTTGCGCACTATAGCAGCATAAATCAACTTTTTATATTTAGCAAGTACTTTTAATTTTTTCTTTTCATATAATGCACAATATGATATAATTATCTATTAAATATTTATTTTAATTAATTAATATTTGTGCAGTTTTAAAAGGGGAAATATTATGATTGAATATAACGACAAACACTTAGAAGAAATTCAATACCTTGAAGAAATAATAAACTTATTGAAATATAAATTGGACATTGAAACAAGCAATCTTGAAGAACAAAAGATAGATCTTATTGCTGCGAGAAAAGAAATGTGGGAAAATACAACCCATTCATCAGCGGATTTTGACAAACTTTCAGACCTAAACCAGTATTTAAGTGCATTGCAGGCACAAACTTTCACATATACGGAACTGGCCAAGAGAATCTCCAAGTATGAAAAGATGCTTGACAGCCCTTATTTTGCAAGGATTGATTTCACTGAGCAAGGTTATGATGACACTGATAAAATATATATAGGACTTTTCAACTTGATGGATGAAGAAACCCATGACATAAAAGTCTATGATTGGCGTGCTCCAATTTCAAGCGTATATTACAGAAATGAACTAGGTCCAGTTGAATACAAAGCTCCTGCCGGAATAATCAAAGGGACAATTACTCTAAAAAGACAGTACAAAATAACAAAAGGTGAAATGGAATATTTTTTCGACAGCAACATCAACATACTTGATGAAATGCTCATGGAAGCACTGTCACAAAACATGACTTCCAAAATGAAAACAATTGTTGAAACTATTCAAAAGCAACAGGACCTTATAATAAGAGATTTGGAAAATGATCTTCTTGTTGTTCAAGGAGTGGCAGGAAGCGGAAAATCATCTGTTGCACTGCACAGAATAGCATTTTTGATGTATCAGGGACTTAATTACAAGTTAAGCGCCAACAACATCATTGTAATTTCACCTAATCCCCTGTTTTCAAAGTATATCTCCAATGTTCTTCCAGAGTTAGGAGAAGACAACATCAACGAATTCACATTTGAAAACATCTTCTTTAAACTTTATGAAAGCAGGCTGTCTGTTAAAACTAAAAGCGAAAACTTTGAAAATATAATATGTGCTGCTACAGAAGAAGAACGAAACTTCTTAAGATCCTACAACGAGTTCAAGGGATCTAAAACTTTTAAGGAAATATTGGACCGTTTTGTGTATTATTTTGAGCACAAAATGATAAAATTTGAAGATGTGTATTTTAACGGTGAATTTCTGGAAACAAAACAGCTTTTAAAGTCGTTCTTATTAAGCGGAAAGCTCAATATGCCAACTGCAAAAAAATTAAAAATAATGGAAAACAGAATTATAGAAAAGCTCCATGAAAGGAAATTGTCAAGACGAAGCAAAATTGAAAAGGCTGTTGTGAAACTGAACCAACATGAATTTGAGTCCAAATCATTTACGAGAATGTTGGCTGCCAAAGAAACTGCTTCTTTTATTAAAAATTTGCACAATTTCACGGAATTTGACTGTTTTGAACTTTACAAGACACTTTTTGAAAACCGCAAAATTTTCAATGCAGTATCAAAAGGACTGATTCTTCCTGAAAATATTGAAAAAATAATTAATTACACAAATCAGAGCCTTCAGGATAGGTACAATATTCCCTATGCAGACGGTATGGGCCTAGTTTATCTGAAGATAAAAGCTGAAGGTTGTGACTTGTTCAGAGACATCAAGCAAGTTGTGGTTGATGAGGCTCAGGATTATTACCCTCTTCATTACCACATATTAAAAAATCTATACAGAGATGCGCGTTTCACTGTGGTTGGCGATGTAAATCAGTCCGTTGAAAAGAAAAGCGACGTTTCAATTTATGATGATATAATTGAAATATTCGGTTTTGAAAAAAACAACAAAGTATTCCTGAACAAGAGCTACAGAAGCTCTTATGAAATCAGCAAATTCAGCTCAAAACTCCTTGAGGAAGGTACGTATACTGAGTACTTCAAAAGAAATGAGGAAGAACCTGAAATCATTCAGTGCAAAACAACAGATGAGCTTGACAACAAGCTTATTAAGGATATTGAAAATTATAAATCACAGGGATTAAACACAGTGGCTATAATCTGCAAGAACAGAAAGACTGCTGCTGATTTATATTTCAGAATAGCAGGGCGTACAAAGGTTAAGCTAGTAGATTACCTTGAAGAACAAAGCATAACAGGTACAATCATAGTTCCCGTATACCTTGCAAAAGGACTTGAATTTGATGCTGTAATGGTTTACGGAACCGACAACAAAACTTACAATACAGATTATGACAAGAAGCTCCTTTACATTGCTTGTACAAGAGCCCTTCACAGGCTGTCTCTGTACTACACAGGAAAAATAACCAGGTATTTAAAGTAGACAAAAGCCGCTATGCGGCGGCTTTTGTTATTATAACTCTTGATTTTTAGTCAATATTGTCATATAATTTAAATGATTAGTTTTGCGGGTGTAGCTTAGTGGCAGAGTTCCGGCTTCCCAAGCCGGCTGTGTGGGTTCGATTCCCATCACCCGCTCTTGCAGAAAATGTGCTGTTATAACAGCACATTTTTATATTGAATATATATCCGAAAATTCTATGTTAATTTTTTCAGATTTGTTATCCATGAACATGATAAAATTCTTATTTTCTGTTTCATCGATCAGTCTTGCCGGAAGAATTATTTTAAATGTACTTCCTTCTCCCAACATGCTTTCAACTCTTATTTCACCTCCATGCATTTCCACCAGTGATTTTACCAGAGCCAAACCAATGCCGCTGCCTTCTGCATTTCTTGAAAGTGTTTTGTCTATCTGATGGAACCTTTCAAATATCACATCCAGATATTCTTTTTCCATTCCAACTCCATTGTCTTTGATATCTATCTCAACAAAATCTCCTTCATCCTGCACAGTTACTGTTATTTCATTGCTTTTATCGGAAAATTTAATTGCATTGGATATAAGATTTAAAATGATTCTTTCAATTTTATATGAATCCACTGCCATTATCTTTTCTTCTGTATTGGTGTCGAAAATCACATTCAGCCCCTTACCTTCAATATAATGATATATTGATTGCACAATGTCTTCAACAATTTCTACAATATTCACATTTTGAAGATTTAAATCCAAATGACCTGACTCAATTTTAGACAGGTCCACTATGTTATTAACAAGTTTTGTAAGCCTGTAGCAGTTTTGTTTGATTATTTTCATATTTCTTTCAAATGATACAGTGTTTTTTTCATTCAAACCTTCCGACAGCTGCATGCTCATGAGCTGGTTTGCGCTGAAAATTACATTTAATGGAGTTTTAAGTTCATGGGTTATATTTATAAAGAATTCTTCTTCCATTTCTAATGATTTTTTTGCCAGATTTCTTTCAGTAACTTCATTTGTTACATCAATGCACATTACTGCAAGTTCTGCAACTTCATTGTTTAACTTGAAAACAGGCTGAAAAATAACCCTGTAATGCTTATCTTCCCCGGAAATTGAAAGCTGCTTTGTATATGAATAATTGAACATTTTATTGCACATTCTTGACTCATCATTGAGCATATTCATAAGATAATCGATGTTAACTGACTTTTCATCAAAGCACTCATAAATACTTTTCCCGGCAATTTCATTCATGTGAGGCAACTCAGGAAATACTTCCTTTAAAATTTCATAAAACATTCTGTTTATACCAACTACTTTTAACAGTGGATAAGATACCCTCAAAAAACCCATATTCATACTGTTTATAATGCTGTTCAACGTATCATACTGAGTCTGGAAATATAAATTTTCTTCATATTTTATCCTTTCTGTGACATCACTGAGCAGCACTATGGACTTTTCAACATTTCCGTTCTCACCATATATGGGCGACCCATTAGCACTGAAATGATGCTCTCCATAAGGGCTTTTACTTGAAAAAATAAAATCCTTAACTACCTCACCATTTTGTATTCGCGGCAGGGGCATTTTTTCAAGTTTTATTTCCTTGCCATCCAAATCAAAATATTTTGTGTGAACAAGTGTGTCTCCAAGCTTTTTCACTAAATCTGCCTTATATATTATTTCCTTGGCTTTTTTATTCATTTTTACATAGTTGTTTTCATTATCTATTATAAACAGCCCATCTGACATATTTTCAAATATTGCTTCTAACTGCTTGTTTCTTTGTTCTATTTCTTTCCTCTGAACTACTCTCTTAGTCACTTCCAAAATGGACATCAAAATATATTTATTGTCATTTTCATCAGGCATAGTAACCAGTGATATGTTCCAGAAAGATGTTCCCCTTTTCATGTTAACAACTTCATATTCTTCTTCAAAATAAGGCGTATCGGTTGAAATAACTATGTTAAAGAATGTTTTTATTTTACTGTTTTCAAAATCCGGAACAATTTCACTTATCTTTTTTCCCAGAATTGTTTCTATATTGTTGTAAGGTTCGTCCAATGTCTTGATAAATTCTTCATTTACCTTAAGAACTCTCAAATCGGGGCAGCTCATTACAATAAACCCAGTGTTTTTATCTGTGCTGAGCTTTTCAATTACGCTGAAGCTTTTGTTGAACTTATAGTCTTTATCTGCTTCAAAAATATACAGACTTTTCTCTTTTTCCAAATCTATGCATCTTATGGCTACTTCAATAGGTTCAAGCAACTTACTAAATATATATGAACATACACTTTTATTTCCGACTTCATGTATAAACTGAAAATCAGTTTTTAATTTTTTTTCTATATGCTTGATTGAACATCCTGTAATTTCTTCATTGCAATATCCAGTAAGTGATGTAAATTCGGCGCTTGTTTCCATAACAACGCCTTCTCTTACCAACAAAAACGGCTTGTCTGAAAAATTTTTCATTTCTGCATAATCACCCCTTGTCTGATAGTTTATATTATTATAGCACACAATATTTAAGTATATTTTTCTTTTCTGTTAAGATTCTATTAAAAATACATTAGTACAAATAAAAAAGGATGCCAAAAGACATCCTGCATAACAATATGTATAAGCTGCCGACGGGAATCGAACCCACGACCTACGCATTACGAGTGCGTCGCTCTACCTGCTGAGCCACGGCAGCACATATATATAATTTAATACTTTTTGAAAGATTTGTAAACATTAATTTCAAATATTTGGGTATTATTTAATTTGATATTTCCTAGGAAATAATGTCGTAACACCTCGAAATTTGCTTCATATATTATAGTAAATAATTTAAAATAAAGGAGAGTCAAAATGGACAAAAATAAAAAAAATAATATTCAGAATGAGAATGGTATAAATGATAACATTGAACCTGACATGAATAACAACAGCATGTATTATATGGATAGTATGAACAATATAAACAACAATGTTTATTCTAACCGTTATAACAATGATAGATATGACAGCAACTGGCGTTATGATAACTATTATGATTATAACAGAAGAAATGACAGGCGTTATGACAGAGATTATTATAACAGAATGAGATACTATCAATATCCTTACTGCGACAGATACGGCAGATGTGAAAACCCTATATGGTGGATGTTCTGGCCGTTATTCTTCCTATAAAAATGAAACAAAAAAACTTAGGCTTACCTAAGTTTTTTTGTTTAAAATTTTCTGCTTCCTGGTTTAACAGGTGCTGAGCCGTCTTTGCACAACGGACAACTGCCTTCATTGTACGTTTCAAATTCAAGTTCTACAGCACTGAAAATTGGAAGTGATATTTCACTTGCTTTTCTGTCAACTATACAGCCAAGCCCTATAATCTCTCCTCCGAGATTTTCTAAAACTCTTGCAGTTTCCATGGACGATTTTCCAGTTGTAACTACATCTTCCATAATTAAAATTCTCTCACCGGGCTTTATTTCAAAACCACGCCTCAATGTCATCAGATTGTTTTCTCTTTCAGTGAATATAGCTCTTTTTCCAAGCTGTCTACCAAGCTCATATGCAGCAGTAATCCCTCCCATGGCAGGTCCAACTACTACGTCTATGTCCAGGTCCCTTACTTTTTCTGCAACTATTGCTATTACTTTTTCTGTTTTGTCCGGGTACTGCATAAGCTTTGCACATTGGCAATATTTGTTGCTGTGTTTTCCTGAAGAAAGAAGAAAATGTCCTTCTAGAAGCGCTTCACATTCTTTTAATATTTCCACCACATTAATACTCATCATATCCTCCATAATTTTTTCAGCATTTTTATCTTTTATTATTTTCATTCTTAATTCTTAACTCTTCACTCTTAATTTATTAAATGATCCCTCTTATCTCATCAAGGGATTTAATACCTTCTCTGTCCATGTACTCTGATAGTCCGTTTATTATGTCTACGGCAATGTCGGGTTTTATGAAGTTGCCTGTACCTATTTGAACAAGCGTGGCACCTGCCATAATAAACTCAACAACATCCTCAGCGCTCATTATTCCTCCTAGCCCGCAAACCGGAATTTTAACGGATTTAGCTGCATCTCTGACCATTCGAAGAGCTATGGGTTTAACACATGGACCGGAAAGTCCTGCATAAATGTTGTCAAATACTGCCTTTCGCTTTTTTATGTCTATGGCAAGAGCCTGTACGGTGTTGATTAGTGATATTCCATCTGCTCCTGCAGCTTCGCAGGCTATGGACATTTCAGATATATTTTCCGCATTGGGGGAAAGCTTCACCATAAGCGGTTTTTTGCATATCTTTCTAAGCTTTGACACAATATCATATGCAACAGCTGACTTTATTCCAAATGCCATTCCTCCGCTCTTTACATTTGGACATGATATGTTCAGTTCAATAAGGTCTACATCTGTTTCATTTAACTTGTAAATACCTTCATAATAATCTTCATCGCAGTGTCCTCCAAGATTTGCTGCAATTATGGTGTTGTAGCTTTTCATTCTTGGAAGCTCCTGATGGATGAAACTGTCAACTCCCGGGTTTTGAAGCCCTATGCTGTTCATGAGACCCATGGGTGTTTCCCACAACCTAATGCCTGTGTTCCCGCTTCTGCCGTTCAGTGTAAGGCCTTTGCTGCAAATTCCTCCAAGAATTGAAACGTCATAAATTTCAGAAAATTCTTCTCCAAAGCCATATGTTCCTGATGCAGTCAAAACCGGGTTTTTAAATTCCAATCCCATTGCATTGATTTTTAAGTTTGCCATCATTCACCTCTTACCAGTTCATCGCTTGAAAACACCGGACCGTCTTTGCATGCCCTTTTATTTCCGTTTTTTGTCTCAACAGTGCAGCCAAGGCACACTCCCATGCCGCATGCCATTCTTCTTTCAAGAGATACATAGCATTTTACATTATTTTCCATACAATTATTTATTATTTTATTCATCATAATTTCAGGTCCGCATGTGAGAACCGTTCCATATTCCTTATAACTGATGAAATCTGTTACAAAACCTTTTTCACCCATACTTCCGTCTTCTGTAACTACAATTGTTCTGTCTGCGTACTTTTTAAATTCATTAACAACATATGAATTTTCTTCATCTTTGAAACCAAGAAAAACATCTGCATTTTTACCAAGTACTTTTACAAGGTACAAAAGAGGAGCTATGCCTATTCCACCTCCAACAACTGCCGTCTTTCCGCTTAAATTGTCAATGTCAAATCCATTTCCCAAGGGTCCGAAAAGCTGAATCTCATCATTTTCTCTCAAAGTGCTGATTTTAGTTGTTCCCTTTCCTTCAGTCCTGTAAAGAAACACAACTTTATTTTCACATAAATCGTGCACGCTTATAGGACGCGGCAGCAGGTAAGAATTATCAAGGGTTTTAAGCATAAAAAATTGTCCCGGTTTTATAATGCCTGCAAATTCGCAAGAAAGCCTGTATATATTTTTTGATACTTTTTCATTTTTTATAATTTTGCTTTTAACAACCTTCATTGTACCTCCTAAATGTGAGCTCTTATGTCGTCTCTCATCCTGATAGCTTCTCTTCGGGCACACATTGCAAAATCATGCTCCCCGTTTTCTTCATTTTTATATGCTAGCAGTATTCCTCTTGATGAATTTACTACAGCACCGTTTCCACAGATCAAATATGTTGCTATGTCTTCTGCTTTTCCCCCTTGTGCTCCGTACCCTGGTATGAGCAGAAAGACTGATTTCATCTTGTTTCTAAGAGCTAATCCTTCTTCGTTGTTCGTTGCTCCAACAACTGCACCAATTGAACTGAAGCCGCATTTTCCCACATTTTCCTCAGCCAGTAACTGTATTCTTTCACCAACTGTTTCATACAGAGGAACACCGTCTTCATCTCTTATATACTGGAAGTCTTTTGCCCCCTTGTTGGATGTTCTCACAAGGGCAAATATCCCCTTGTCATTTTCTTTGACATATTTTAAGAAAGGTTCAAGGCTGTCGTTAATTCCCATATAAGCATTAAGTGTTACAAAATCTGCTTCGAAATCCCCTGTAAAATGACCCATTGCGTACATTTCAGCAGTCTTGGAAATATCTCCTCTTTTAATGTCAGCAATGGATATCATGCCTTTTTGCTTTATATACTTCAAAGTATCAGAATAGGCTTTCATACCTTCAATTCCTAATGCTTCATAATATGCTATCTGTACCTTGTAGCAGGAAACTACATCATATGTTGCATCTATTATTTCTTTATTGAAATTATATATTGCCACTGCTTTACTTTCAAACTTATCAGCAAAATTCTTTGGCAAATAACTATAGTCTGTATCCAGGCCCACACAAACGTGGCCTTTTTCTTCCACCAGTTTGAATAATCTGTCTGCAATCATTTTATACCTCCATTTAATTCAGCATATGATTATAGCTGATGATATTTCATCAGCTATATTTATTAATTCTGTTCGTAAGCTGTATCACAGTATACGCAGCGGTATATTTTCTTTTCTTTGTCAGTGAGCTTAAATTTATTTACAATTTCCTGCTCAATTGAAGTAATACATCTTGGATTCTTGCATTTAACTATATTTTCAATAGCTGAAGGCAATTCAAGATTGATTTTTCTGATTATTTCTCCGTTATCTATTACGTTAACAGTAATGTTAGGATCAATGAACCCCAGGACATCAAGATCCAGATTTATTTTGTCCTCAATTTTGATAATGTCTTTTTTACCCATCTTCTTGCTTTTGGCATTTTTAATAATTGCAACGCTGCAGTCCATCTTATCAAGATTTAAATACTTGTAAATCTGCATTGCTTTACCTGCCTGAATGTGATCAATTACTAAACCTTTGTTTACGCTATCTATGTTCAACATTATATCTCCACCCCCAACAATTCCATTATCAATGCCATTCTTACGAACATTCCGTACTTTGCTTGTTTGAAGTATGCTGCTCTCGGATCAGAGTCAATTTCTGTTGAAATTTCATTGACCCTAGGAAGAGGATGCAGGACTATCATATCACTTTTTGCGCTTTTCATTTTTTCTGAGTCTAAAATGTAGCTGTCTTTCAATCTAATATAGTCAGCTTCATTGAAAAATCTTTCTTTTTGCACTCTTGTCATGTAAAGTACATCCAGTTCATCCATTACATTTTCAAGTCTTTCAACTTCTTTAAACTCAATTTTGTTCTTAATCAGTATTTCTTCTCTTATATAGTCAGGTATTCTCAATTCCTCAGGGGAAATAAGAACAAATTTTATATTATCATATCTTGAAAGTGCCTTTATAAGTGAGTGCACAGTTCTTCCGAACTTCAAATCACCGCATAATCCAATAGTAAAGTTATCAAGTCTTCCTTTTAATGTTCTGATTGTCAATAAATCTGTCAATGTCTGAGTTGGATGCTGATGACCTCCGTCTCCTCCGTTTATAACAGGCATGTCTGTGCTCATGGCTGCAACCATTGGTGCACCTTCCTTAGGATGTCTCATTGCTGCAATGTCTGCATAGCATGCAATTGTCCTTATTGTATCTGCAACACTTTCTCCTTTTGCTGCTGAACTTGAGTCAGCCGAAGAAAATCCCATTACGCTGCCCCCAAGTCTAAGCATTGCTGCTTCGAAACTCAATCTTGTTCTTGTGCTTGGTTCATAAAATAGTGTTGCCAGTATTTTTCCCTTGCATACATCTGCATATGCTGACGGATTCTCGATGATTTTTCCTGCCAGATTCAACAGCTCATCAAGTTCCTCCAGTGATAAATCCATTGGTTCAATTAAACTTCTGCCCTTTAACATATTTCCTCCTTATTAGCCTCTCCGGACTACTTTAAAGTTGTGAAAAAAATTTCCTTTGTAATCCTCGTTTTTATATACTTGTAAGAGAATTTTCCAGTATATAAAAAAATCTTCCATGCACAGCAAGGAAGACTTAAGTCTCTAAGATCACTTTTCCTTCCCAGCCTCTCTGTGCCAGATTAAAGGTATTTACTTTTTAATTATATTATTACATTTCAAACCATATGTCAACAAATATTTATTACTATTCTTATTTTTTATTCATCATTCTTTGGAAGATCAGATGGTGTCTGAACCTGACTGACAATCTTAGTAATTCTTCTTTCCACTTCACTTCTGGGAAGCCATACCTGTCGTTCACACGTTGTGCACTTTATTCTGAAGTCTGCACCAACCCTAAGAATTTCCCAGTCATATCCTCCGCATGGGTGTTTCTTTTTAAGTTTTACAACATCTCCCACGTTTAACTGCATTGGCATAATATTCTCCTTTATATCATAACAGTATTGTCAGATTCTGATATCAAATCAACTATATCATACATATTTGATACTGATCCAACCTCTAAATCATTTGTAATTTCAAAGAAATTTAAACATGTTCCACATGAAACAATTTTAACTCCACCTTCTTCAAGCTTCTTCAGATCATCTAAAGAATCGGATCCCTTAACAGTCAGTTTAACTCCTGAATTTAAAAATACCATGAAATCCGGATATGGTTTTTTCTCGGACACTGTATATATGAAACTTTTCATCAGTATTTTACCCAAATCATCTGATCCCTTGCCTAGCTTATCTGATCCAAATACAAAACCTTTTTTCTGCGATTTATTGACTGTGTTGTTCTTCTCAGATTCCTCAGCGATTATAACTTCACATTCATTACAAACTTCTCTGTTAAGATATACATAAATCCCATCGTCTTTATCTTCTGTTCTTGTATTAAAATTAAGTTTAGTTCCAAATTTCAGCACATTTGATTTTGCTGTTTCATTGTCTACTATTACAGTTAGTTCATTCTCGCCTGCATCTGATTCCTTCTTAGTCAAAATAACAGGCTGTGGGCATAACTTGCCCCTTGCGTCAACTACTTTCATATTTCCTCCTAATTATTGTAGAAACCTTTATAAGATAAATAATTCAACAATATATTGTTATCATAGAATATTTTACTTGATTCCGAATTTAAAACACTTTGTGATAAGGAACTGTCCTGCATAAAACTTATTATGGGCGAACTCAGTGCAAATACAAGATACAATATTACAGCACTCTTAAGTATACCTGTTGCCCCTCCAAAAATTCTGTTTGTTAAATTAAGCAATGGAAGCTTAAATATAACATTTATCAGGTTTGATAATACAACCAGCGCCACATATATAATCAAAAATGTGATTATAAAACTAATTGACCTTATGGTTATGAGGCTTATATTGTCTACAAACAATGAAAATGTGTCTACTTGTTTAACTGTTCCTGAATTCAATATATTGCTCACAACATTTTGCAGTTCTGCCGGCAGATGATCCGGATTCTTAAATGTTTCAACTATACTGCTTGACAGCTTGCTTTCAAAGAAATCATGAATTTTCACAAATAATTTAGTGTTGTTCAAAAGAAAACTTTCAACTATGTAATAAAACTCTTTGCTTACAAAAAATGCAACGATTGTGCCAAGTGTGTCAAAAAGAGTCTTTATGAATCCTCTTCTATAACCTTGAAAACATGAGTAAACTACAAAAATCACAATTAGAATATCAATAAAATTCATTTGTTCCCTCCTTTTATAACATATTTATTTGATTATGCCAGATACTAGCTTGTCCTTGAATAATATTTTTATAGTACTTCCTTCCAACACATAGTCTTTAATGCTGTCTTGGTTATCCTCAAATATTTTATCCAATTTGCTTCCATGAATAAGAAATATTGCATTTTCATTGCTGACAATTATTTTGTTATCAATTACCTCAACATTTTTCATGCCAGCAGGTGTATTTATAATTTCCTTAATCTTTCCCTCAAAATTATATGTAATTAACTCGGTACTATCATCGTGATCATACAGCATGTATATTTTTTGACTTTCCTTATGGATTTCTATATCTGAAATCCTATTGTATATGCTGTTCTTCCACATTAATTTGCCATTTGTGTTATAGTAATATATATTCTTATCACCTATGGCTATTATATTATTATTTACAATCTGAGTTTTAACCAATAATTCATTTTCGATTGTAGTGTTCCAAAGCTCAACATCATCAAGAAGATTGAAATAAAGTGTATTCTCGGGAATACCCTTCTCAAAGTTCAGCGTTATTAATGAATAACCTTCAGATTTATCCCCGATGGCTACCCCAGTAATAATTTCATCAAATTTTTTATTGTCAACAACAACTTCATTGTTATCATTCATTATGTACAGCGAGTTTTGCCCTGTATCTGTCTTGACAACCATATATGTTTCATCATTTTCACGTGAAACATTTAAGATATCACCTGGAATTTCAGCTACTACATACCTTTGATTATTCTTGTCAATCACTTCTGTGCTGTTTTCCATCTGTCTAAAAATGTAATTGTCAGTTACGAAGATTTTTTTAGAAAAGACTGCATTCTCACTTTCCCAAATGCTTGAGTTGTCATAATTGATAAACTTCATCTTTTGATTGTTGTAAGTAATTATACCTCTATCAAAGAATTTGTATTCATCCAGAGTGTCAAGATGAGTACTTTTTATATTTACAATGCTGTAAACTTTTTTCTCATCCAGTGCTGAAAAAAATTCTTCTCCATAGGTTGAATACAATATTCCAACTACAATTATTAAAACCACAGAAATAAATATAATTGTCTTTTTCATAGTCTATCCTTGTTAAAATATGTTAACTAATTATAACAAATATAAAAATACATTGCATTAAAAAATTATTAAATGTTTTGACAAGAAAATTGGTTTACAATTTTCTTGTCAAAACACCTTATCTTTCTGAAATTTCATTTAGTGCTTTTACTGCTGCAATTACGTCTGATCTTTTTGTGAATGGTCCTATGCCAAATCTTACTGCACCTATATTTTCAGTACCTATTGTCTTATGAGCCAATGGAGCACAATGAAGTCCCGGTCTGACTGCAATGTTGTATTCCGTGTCAAGAATATATGCAACTTCTGAAGAATCCATTCCTGCAATATTGACCGGAACAACGCCGCTTCTGTCATTTATGTCCTCTGGGCCATAAATTACAATTTTAGGATTTTTTCTCATCTCATTGATGAATGTCTCAAGAATATTTTTTTCGTGGCTTAAAATCGATTTTGTGCCCTTGTTTAAAATATACTTTAACCCTGCATTGAGACCTGCAATGCCCGGTAGGTTATGAGTACCTGCTTCTAATTTGTCCGGATAAAAATTTGGCTGATGAGGGTTGCTTGATTCGCTTCCTGTTCCACCCTCTTTGAGTTCCTTTATTTCAGCATCGCTGTTAATCAACAAAGCTCCTGTACCTTGCGGACCAAGAAGGCCTTTGTGTCCGGGTACAGCTAAAAAATCTATGTGTTGTTTCTGCATGTCTATCTCTAGTACGCCTGCACTTTGAGAACCGTCTACCAAGTAAAGAACATTTCTCCTCTTGCACATTTCTCCGATTTTTTCAATTGGAAATATAGTTCCTGTCAAGTTCGATACATGAGTTGTGACAACCATCCTTGTGTTGGTCTTTATGGCTGCTTCTATGTCCTGCACATTTATTTTTCCTTCATGAGAACAGGATACTATTGTATTTTCAACTCCAATATTTTCCAGTTCTTTTATAGGTCTTAAGACCGAATTATGCTCCATTGCTGTTGTTACAACATGGTCGCCTGGTCTTAGTATACCCTTTATTGCCATATTTAATCCATCTGTTGCATTGAATGTAAGAATAACCTTCATGGGATCATCGAGATTGAACAGTTCTGCCAGTAGTTCTCTTGTTTCATATATTACTCTTGCACCCTCTATGGCCATGGCATGACTGCCTCTTCCAGGGTTAGCCCCGTACTTTGTCATGGCGTCCATCACATTTTTATAAACTGATTTAGGCTTTGGGTATGTGGTGGCTGCATTATCTAAATAAATCATTATATCACCTGCTTCTTGTATTTGTAATATTATATGTGGCTTTTGCTCTTTGGGTATAACTACATCCATAACTGATCATTTATCTTCGTATACTATTTTGCCCCTGCATATGGTAAATTTAACTTTTCCCTGCAGTTCCCTTCCGTAATAAGGTGAGTTCCTTGATTTAGAATAAAATTCATTAACTACCCAGCTTTCCACAGGATTAAAAATCACCATATCAGCAGGATAATTTTCCTTCAATATACCGGTATTAAGATTGTACAACCTTGCAGGGTTAATTGTCATTTTCTCCAACAATTTTAAAATGCTCAAATGCCCTCCATTCACAAGGTATTTAATACCTACTGACAATGCTGTTTCAAGACCTGTAATCCCGCTTGGAGCCTTGGAAAACTCTTTTTCTTTCTCCTCACTGCTGTGAGGGGCATGATCCGTTGCAATGATTTCTATGGTATCATCCTTGAGTCCTTCAATTATTTTCATCCTGTCAGCTTCAGTCCTAAGCGGAGGATTCATTTTTGCATTTGCTCCATATGTGAGAACATCATCCTCTGTCATTGAAAAATGATGAGGTGAAGCTTCTGCCGTTACAAATGCACCCATTTTTTTTGCACATCTTATTATTTCCACCGCATTACCTGAGCTTACGTGCTGTATGTTCACTTTTGCTCCCATGGAAACAGCTAATGCACAATCTCTTGCTACCATTACATCTTCAGCCAGATGGGAGGCTCCCCCCATACCAAGTTTTTCAGATATTATCCCTTCATTAACACCTGCACTTTTTATGAGATTTGGATCTTCTTCGTGAAAGCTGACTGGAACGTTTAGGCGTCTGGCTTCTTCCATGGCTTTAAGCACTATGGCTGTGTTCATAATAGGGTACCCGTCATCAGTGAATCCCACTGCACCATTGTTCTTGAGTAATTCCATGTCAACTATTTCATTACCCTTCATGCCTTTTGTAATAGATGCTGCCTGCAGTACATTTATAGGAGATTTTTTTGATTGATTCATAATGTATTTCAATGTTTCAGGATTGTCCACGACCGGATTAGTATTAGCCATACAAACAACCGTTGTAAATCCTCCCCTCGCTGCTGCATATGCACCTGTAAGAATATCTTCTTTGTAGGTAAAACCAGGGTCCCTGAAATGAACGTGAACATCTATGAGCCCCGGAGCAACAACCATTCCTGAAGCATCTATTACTATGCAGCATTCGTGAGCATCAATATTTTCAGCTATTTTAATTATTTTATCATCATCAGTCAATATGTCTGCAACTTCATCCCTTCCGGAATAAGGATCAATTATTCTTCCATTTTTAATAAGCAACATTTTAATCACCTGCTAAATTGTTTTTAATCATTATATCATATCTGACAGATGTCATAAAGCAAATATTTGGCTTAATAATGCTTCAATTAAGGAACTTAATGTGTTACTATGTAATTAACAATTATATGGAGGATCTTATGTTTAAAGCTGCAATATTTGATTTGGACGGCACATTGATGGATTCTGCAGAGGATTTAGAAGCAGCATGCAATTATGCCCTTGATAAATTTAATCTGCATCACGTAGATTCACAGAAGTACAAATTGCTTCTTGGAACAGGAAGGCGAAAGGTTGTTGAAAGCATCCTAGATGAGTATTTTGAAAATTATGATGAGAATACAATAGAAGAATTTCTTTTTCATTACAACACATATTATAATAAGCATATGCTTGACCACACGAAACCTTATGAAGGAATACTGGATATGCTTGATTATCTTAATAAAAAAAGCATATTGACGGCAATTTTATCAAACAAACCTGATGATTTTACAAAAAAAATAGTTTCTCAAACTTTTGGAGATAAAATTCAATATGTGAGCGGCCTAAAGGACGGCTACCAGGCAAAACCAGATCCTGCTTCTCTCCTTGACATAATATGTGAACTCAAAGCAGAAAAAAATCAATGCGTGTACATAGGAGACACTGAAATAGATATACGAACTGCAAAAAATGCAGGAATAAAGTCCATTGGAGTTTTATGGGGCTTCAGAAATTCTTCAGTTCTGCAAGATGAAGGCGCTGATTACATTGTATCAACAGCCGATGAAATAAAAAAAATAGTTGTCCACAATTGAATGGTTTTCTGATGAAAAGAAGAGATTTTCCTTAGGGAAAATCTCTTCTTTTATTATTTATCTAATTTTTCAAGCATCTTTGCAAATTCTTCTTCCTGCTCAATTTCGTAAGAATCTCTCTTTGTATAGTGAGTGTGAAGAAGTTTGTGTGATAAATGACCGTTAGGTTCCTTCAGATAATCTTCATAAAGTTTCATAACTTCAGGATTCTTGTGTGATTTTCTCATAGGAAGCGATCGGTCAAGCTCATAGAGTGCATTTGCTCTGCTAACTTTAGGATTAACATCCAACCTTGCCTTTGCAGAAACATGAGATTGTCCTCCGCCGTGAACACATCCCCCCGGACATGCCATAACTTCTATGAAATGATACTCCTTTTCACCTGCTTTCACTGACTCAAGCACTTTTGCTGCATTTGCAGTACCGTGAGCTACAGCTACTTTAACTTCAGTGTCAACTCCACCTATAGGAAGAACCACGCTTGCTTCCTTAACGCCTTCTATACCTCTGACTGCCTGATATTCGATTGATTCGAGGTCTTTGCCTGTCAATATGTCCGCAACCGTACGAAGAGCTGCTTCCATAACACCGCCGGTTGCTCCGAATATTGCGCCGGCTCCTGTGTAATCTCCAAGAATACTGTCTGTATGCTCATCAGGAAGTTTTGTAAAGCTTATTCTCGCGCGCTTAATCATATCACCCAGCTCTCTTGTAGTAAGTGAATAATCAACATCTCTGTATCCGTCAACTTCCATTTCCGGTCTGTTAGCTTCAGTCTTCTTTGAAGTGCAAGGCATTACAGAAACTGATACTATCTTGCTTGGGTCAATTCCTTCTTTTTCTGCATAATATGACTTCACAATAGCTCCAAACATCTGCTGAGGTGACTTGCATGTAGACAGATTATCCAAAAATTCTGGATAGTTCAACTCGCAGTAACGAATCCATCCTGGTGAACAAGATGTGATCATTGGAAGTTTTCCTCCGTTTGTCACTCTGCTCAAAAGCTCAGTTCCTTCTTCAAGTATTGTAAGATCTGCAGAAAAGTTTGTGTCGAATACCTTATCAAATCCAAGCCTTTTTAAGGCTGAAACCATTTTTCCTGTAACATCTGTTCCTACGGGATATCCGAACTCTTCACCAAGTGATGCCCTTACTGCAGGAGCAGTTTGAACTACAACAAATTTTTCCGGATCATCTATTGCATCCCATACATCATCTATATAAGATCTTTCTCTCAGCGCTGCAACAGGACATGCCTGAATGCACTGACCGCAGTATACGCATGGAACATCCTTCATGCTGTAATCGAATGCAGGAGCAACTTCTGTTTTAAAGCCTCTTTTTGTAAAATCAAGTATACCTATTCCCTGTACGTCTCTGCATGTGGACACACATCTTCCGCACAATATACACTTGCTTGAATCTCTTACTATTGAATATGACAGATTGTCTATTTTAGCTTCTCTTTTAGCTCCCTGGAACTCAATATCATCAATACCAAGCTCATCGCAAAGCTTTTGAAGTTCGCATGTGCCGTTTCTCAAGCATGTTAGACACTCTCTGTTATGGTTTGCAAGAATCAATTCCACATTCATCTTTACGGCATTTCTTACCTTTGGAGTGTTTGTTCTTACATTCATTCCGTCCTGAACCTGAAGTACACAGGATGCAGGAAGATTACGCATTGGTACACCCTTAATGTCTACTTCTACAACGCATACCCTGCAAGCAGCTATTTCATTGATATCCTTTAAAAAACAAAGTGTTGGTATATCAATTCCCGCTTCTCTTGCAGCCATCAATACCGTATAATCTTTTGGGACATTTACCGTTATTCCATTTATAGTTACATTTACTTTATCCAATTATAACACCTGCCTTCCTTACTTTTTAATGATAGCATGGAATGTACAAGCATCCATACAAGCGCCGCATTTAATACATTTATCCTGATTGATAACATGAATTTCCTTCACTTTACCTTCAATTGCACCAACAGGGCATATTCTCGCACACTTTGTACATCCCTTGCAATCCATGGTGATAATATATCTTAAGAGTGACTGGCAAACTCCAGCAGGACATCTTTTCTCCAAAACGTGAGCTTCATATTCATCTCTAAAATATCTCAACGTTGACAAAACAGGGTTAGGAGCTGTTTGTCCCAAACCGCACAATGATGTTTCCTTTATATTAACAGCAAGCTTTTCAAGCTTATCCAGGTCTTCCATAGTGCCTTTGCCTTCTGTTATCTTATCTAGAATTTCAAGCATTCTCTTTGTTCCCTCACGGCATGGTGTACATTTTCCGCAGGACTCATCAACTGTAAAATCGAGGAAAAATCTTGCTATATCAACCATGCAGTTGTCTTCATCCATAACAATCATTCCGCCTGAGCCCATCATTGAGCCTACAGCAGTAAGATTGTCATAGTCTATAGGAATATCCAGGTGATCTTTAGTCAAACATCCTCCTGATGGTCCTCCTGTCTGAACAGCCTTGAACTCTTTATTGTTCGGACATCCGCCGCCTATATCGTATATAACTTCTCTCAGAGATGTTCCCATAGGAACTTCAACGAGACCTGTGTTATTGATTTTTCCGCCAAGTGCAAATACTTTTGTTCCGGGGGATTTTGCAGTACCGAAGCTCTTGAACCAGTCCGGACCGTTTAAAATAATTTGAGGAACATTGGCCAATGTTTCAACATTGTTTATGATTGTAGGTTTACCCCACAATCCCTTGTTTGCCGGGAATGGAGGCTTGTTCCTTGACATTCCTCTCTTGCCTTCTATTGACTGCATAAGGGCTGTTTCTTCACCGCATACGAATGCTCCTGCACCAAGTCTTATTTCAACATCAAAATCAAAACCCGTGTTAAAAAGATTCTTTCCTATAAGGCCTACTTCTTTAGCTTGTTTTATTGCAATTTCCAATCTGTGAACAGCAATAGGGTATTCTGCTCTCACATAAATAAAACCTTTTGTAGCTCCAATAGCATATCCTGCAATAGCCATTGCTTCTAAAACAGCATGGGGGTCTCCTTCAAGAACGCTTCTGTCCATGAATGCACCAGGGTCTCCTTCGTCAGCATTACAGATTACATACTTTTGGTCAGCTTGGTTTGGAGCTGCAAAACTCCATTTCATTCCTGTAGAGAAACCAGCTCCCCCTCTACCTTTTAAACCGGAATCCTTTACAAGCTGTATTACCTCTGTGGGAGTCATTTCTGTCAAAACTTTTCCTAATGCCATGTAGCCGTCTCTTGCAATATATTCACTTATATCTTCTGGATTTATAACTCCGCAGTTTCTTAAAGCAACTCTTTTTTGTTTTTTATAAAATTCTACTTCGCTGAGAGGCTTGATTTTTTCTTCTCTTGCACTTTCATCAAACAGGTATTTTCTTACAATTCTTCCCTTCAACAGATGTTCTTCGCAAATTTCATCTACTCTTTCTACAGTCATTCTTGCATAGAACGAGCCTTCAGGATATATTATAACTACAGGTCCTTCTTCGCACAGACCGAAACATCCGGTAGCAACAACCTGTACTTCTTCATCCAACTTTAATTCTTTAATTTTTTCTTCAAATCTTTGCTTAATCAAAGCAGAATTTGAAGAACTGCACCCAGTTCCGCCACATACCAAAACATGAGATCTGAAAATCTTCATCGCTTCTCCTCCACTTCTACTGTTTTTCAGCTGAACCTATAGTATACTCAACAACAATATTGTTGTTTGCCAAATGTTCCGACACAATTCTTTTTGCTTTTTCCGGATCAATATGAACATAGGTTACTTTTTCTTTATCAGCAGTATATACTTCCACAATAGGTTCCAAAGTGCACATTCCAATACATCCTGTCTGCACTACCTGCACATTGCCTAAATTTCTTTTAGCAACCTCTTCAACCAAAGTTGTAAGAACCGGTCTTGCACCTGCAGATATTCCACATGTTGCCATGCCAACAACAACTCTAATATCCTTATCTGTATTTCTCATTTCAATATTCTTAATTGACTCTTCTCTTAACTTTTTCAATTCTTCCAAAGATTTCATAAGCGTCCCCCTTAATCTTTATACTTGGCCAAAATTTCTGGAATTTTTTTAGGTTCCAACTTACCGTATACATCACCGTCTATCATCATAACAGGAGCAAGACCACAGCAACCCAGACATCTTGTAGCCTCAAGTGTGAACTCGTTATCTTCAGTTGTGCCGCCAACACTTATGTTTAACTCTTTTGACAACTTGTCCAAAACCAGCTGTGAACCCTTAACATAACATGCTGTTCCAAGGCATACTCCTATTTTATGTTTTCCCTTTGGCGTGATAGAAAATTGTGTGTAAAAAGTAGCAACTCCATAAACTTCAGCCAGCGGAACATCTACCTCATGAGCAATAAATTTCTGCACTTCAATTGGAAGATAGCCGAAAATTTCCTGAGCCTTGTGCAGAGTCTGCATCAATATGCCCTGTGATTGTCTGATTGAGTCAATGTACTCTTTAAGCTCAATAAACTGCCTTTCATTAGCTCTAACATCAAGTCCTTTAATCAAAATAATAACCTCCCTAGTTTATTTTGAACAGATATTTGTTCCCATTATATATTTTTGTTAATATAATGTCAATCAAATGAACCAATTAAATATTTTAGAAAATTTAACACTGGTTGTATTTACTTTTATTAATTCTGTAAACGTTTTTTACATTATTATATTTATCCATTTTTTTTATAGTTGTCAAAAAGTAAAGATTTTTTGTTGTTTAGTATATTGAAGTTTGTTCAAATATTAATAAACTCCAAAATTGTAAACGTTTGTCAATAAATGAAAAGAAAAATCACCTTTTAGCTGATTAATCTTCTATTTTCAACAAATCTAATATTCTGTTCAAATCTTCATTGTTAATATATTCTATTTCAATTTTGCCCTTATTCTTGTTTCTTTTAATATTTACTCTTGAAGAAAATCTATCTGTAAGCATTTCCTCAACATATGCCAGGTATTTGTCCTTTTCGGGCTGAACTCTTCTTTTTGGTTTCTTCGTGTCCCTTACAAGCTTTTCAACATCCCTCACGCTTAAATCTTCTTTTATGATAAGGTTAGTCATGGCAATTTGTTTTTCTGGAGATAAGCTAAGTATTGCTCTTCCATGTCCGGCAGAAATCTCATTGTTTACTATTTTTTCCTTAACATAGCTGTCAAGATTTGAAAGCCTCATTATGTTTGTAACATAAACCCTTGATTTTCCTACAATATTTGAAACTTCTTCCTGTGTTATGCCGTATCTGTCCATAATAAAATCATAAGCATTGGCTTCATCTATGGGATTTAAATCTTCTCTTTGTATGTTTTCAATCAAGGCTATTTCCGAGGCGTTTTTATTTTCAATGTCCCTGACAATACATGGCATTGATTTGATGTTGGCGTTCTTGCATGCCCTCCATCTTCTTTCACCTGCTATGATTGTGTATATGTCATTGTCTTTTCTGACGATAATAGGCTGGATTACACCATATTTTTTAATGGACTCAGTCAGTTCCTCAAGTTTATCCTGTTCAAAAACCTTACGGGGCTGATTTGGATTAGGACATATTAAATTTGTATCTATTTCTTCGATTTTTTTTATATCTTCCTTTTCCAGCTCCTCCGGTATCAATGCTGACAAACCCTTGCCCAAGGCTTTTCTTTTAATAGCCATGTTATCCTCCTAGTTATTCTTGATGATTTCTTCGGAAAGTTTCATATATGCTTCGCTTCCCTTTGATTTTTCATCATAAAGCATGATGGGCTGCCCGAAGCTAGGTGCTTCAGCCAATCTTACGCTTCTTGGAATCACAGTCCTGTACACTTTATCTTTAAAATATTTCTTTACTTCTTCAACAACCTGCACTGATAGATTTGTTCTTCCATCAAACATATTAAGAAGAACTCCTTCAATATCAAGTTTAGGATTTAAATTTTTTCTTACGAGCTTAACCGTATCAATGAGTTGTCCAACACCCTCCAATGAATAATATTCACACTGTATGGGTATTAGAACAGTATTTGAAGCAGTCAGTGCATTCAATGACAAAAGTCCCAATGAGGGGGGGCAGTCTATTATGATAAAATCATATTTATTGTCCAGCATACTCATCTTTTCTTTAAGAGTTTTCTCCCTGTACTTTGTGTTTGTAAGCTCTATTTCAGCTCCAGCCAGCTGTATATTTGCAGGAACCAGCTCCAGATTTTCAATATTTGTCTTGCATATTATTTTGTTAATATCATAATCTTCAATCAATACATCATAAATGGTATACTCAAGTTCATTTTTATTGACACCGAACCCGCTGGTTGAATTGCCCTGGGGATCTATGTCGATGCTGAGAACTTTTTTGCCTTTCAGAGCCAGCGCAGCACATAGGTTAACATTAGTTGTTGTTTTTCCCACTCCGCCTTTTTGATTGAATATGCTTATGACTTTAGCCATACTTTCACCCTCTACATGCTTTTTTTAGGAATTTTCACCTTTATTTCAATGAACTCTTCCGATTCTTCCTGCTCAAATCTCGCTTCTATGCCTGTTTTAACTATTTCGTTATAAGCATTCTTTATTGTGTTGATATAAATTTTATAATTAATAAAATTTCTGACATAGCGCTTGTCCTTAATTTTCTTGAGGTTCACATCCTCTGCTATGGAACTTACAAGCTTTTCAGTTTCACTTACATTAAGGTCTTTCTTTATTATTTTTTCCACTATGCTTAAAAGCAGCTCCTCATCATCTAATTTCAAAAGAGCTCTTGCATGTCTTTCACTTAAACTTCCTTCTCTGATTTTTTGTTTTACTGATTCCGGAAGCTTTAATATACGCATTTTGTTAGCTATTGTAGACTGTGATTTACCAAGTTTTTCTGCCAGCTGTGTCTGATTCAGCTCAAAGTCTTCAATAAGTCTTTCGTAAGCCATGGCTTCTTCAATAAAATCCAAATCTTCACGCTGCAAATTTTCAATAAGTGCCATTGCAGCTGATTCTTCTTCCTTTACTTCAATGATTACTGCAGGAATAGTCTCCCTGCCTAGAAGCTTTACAGCTTTAAAGCGTCTTTCACCGGCAATAATCTCATAAATATCATCATAAATTTTTCTTACAGTTATGGGCTGTATAATGCCATAGTTTTTGATGGATTGACTCAACTCTTCCAGAGCCCTGTCATCAAAAATTTTTCTTGGTTGATTTTTATTAGGAATTATTTTGTTAACATCTATATTTACTATACTGCTTATCAAAATTATCTCCCCCTCATATTAATGGATCTTTACTTGGTTTTCCCGCTTTTCTCGGGTACTTGCTGTTTGTCTGTTCTATTTTTTCAATAATTACTATTTTTCTTAAAATTTCTGAACCGGGGAGATTAATTTCCTTAATTTCTTTAATTTTGCCCCCAAGCTTGTTTATGGCACTTTCAGAATCCGTTATTTCCTTGGAAATATTTTCGCTTTTATATGCTGCAAAATATCCGCCCACCTTAACAAATGGAAGGCAGTATTCACCTAAAACATTGAGAGGCGCCACAGCTCTTGAAACACATATATCAAATTGTTCTCTGTACTTTGGATTTTGACCGAAGTCTTCTGCCCTTCCATGAATGAGTTCCACTCCTTCAAGATTCAATTCCTTCCTGACCATATCAAGAAAATCTATTCTTTTTCTCAGACTGTCCAAAAGAGTAACACTCAGTTCGTCATTGACAATTTTTAAAGGGTATCCGGGAAAGCCTCCTCCTGTACCTATGTCGATTAAACTTTTCTTTTCGCAGAAATTTCCTTCGTCCAGAAGAACAATGCTGTCTAAAAAGTGCTTCACATATATTTCTTCATCATCTTCAATGGACGTAATGTTGATTTTTTGATTCCATTCTTTCAAAAGATCTCTGTACTTTACGAACTTCTTTTCAATTTCTGAGCTGTAGGGCAACTTCAGTTGTCTGAAACCCTCTTCCATTGTTTTAATCAAGATTTTCTCCTTTGTCGTGAGATTTGGCTGCGTTTGTCATCATGTACACCAAAAGTACGTTGATGTCAGATGGTGACACTCCGGATATTCTCGAAGCCTGACCTATAGAATCAGGTCTTATTCTGTTAAGTTTCTGCTTAGCTTCAAGCCTTAAGTTTCCTATGCTGTCATAATCAATGCTGCTTGGAATTCTTCTGTTTTCAAGCTTTTTAAACTGCTCTACCTGCTTAATCTGCTTTGAAATGTATCCATCATATTTTATGACTGTTTCAACATAATCCTTTGTTTCTTTGTTGAGCAGCGGTCTTTCTTCATCAAGAGCCGCAGTGTTGTCGTAGTCAAGCTCTGTCCTTCTCAACAAATCATATAAGCTCAAAGGCATTTTTAAAGATGCGCTTCCAAGACTCTCCAATATTTCATTTACTTCTTTTTTCGGAGTAATTTTTATGTTTTTCAAGCGTTCAATTTCTTCTTCTATTTTTTGTTTCTTTGTTTTAAATCTGTTATATCTTTCTTCTGTAACAAGACCCACTTCATAACCCTTTTCTGTAAGTCTTTCATCTGCATTGTCCTGTCTTAGAATTAGCCTGTATTCAGCCCTTGATGTCATCATGCGGTATGGTTCATTTGTCCCCTTAGTCACAAGGTCGTCAATCAATACACCGATGTATGCTTCTGAACGGTCAAGAACAAGGGGTTCTCTGTTTTTCAAACTCATGGCTGCATTTATTCCTGCTATGAGACCCTGAGCTGCTGCTTCTTCGTAACCTGAACTTCCATTCACCTGTCCGGCAAAAAATAAATTTTTAATGCTTATGAGTTCCAAACTTGTTTTAAGCTGAGTGGGGTCAATGCAGTCATATTCTATTGCATAAGCAGGTCTCATGATTTTGGCATTTTCTAATCCAATCATGGATTTGTACATCTGAATCTGCACTTCGTATGGAAGAGAAGATGACATTCCCTGAATGTACATTTCCTTTGTGTCAAGACCTTCAGGTTCAACAAACAGCTGGTGTCTGTCCTTGTCTGAAAATTTAACAACCTTATCTTCAATGGAAGGGCAGTACCTGGGTCCAATGCTTTTTATAACTCCTTCATAAAGAGGAGATCTGTCCAGGTTTTTTCTTATTATTTCATGTGTTTCTTCTGTAGTGTATGTTATATAGCACGGTACTTGTTCAATATTTATTCCATCAGTCATGAATGAAAAAGGAATTATCTCTTCATCTCCTGACTGAATTTCCATTTTTTCATAATCCAGAGAATCAGAGTGTATTCTAGCCGGTGTTCCAGTCTTAAATTTTCTGAGTTCTATTCCCAAATCCATCAATGATTCCGATAGCTCATTTGCAGGAGCCAAACCATTTGGTCCTGAAGAATAATTAAGTTCTCCAATATATACTCTGCCCTTAAGGTATGTTCCAGTTGTGATTATTACTGATTTAGCCCTGTAATATGCTCCTACCTTTGTATAGACATTAAATGTTTTGTCATCATTCACTGTGAGTCTTGTAACTTCAGCCTGCACAACTTCAAGGTTTTTTTGATTTTCTATCACTTTTTTCATTTCAGAGTGATACTTGTTTTTGTCGGCCTGAGCCCTGAGGGAATGAACTGCCGGTCCCTTTGAACGGTTCAGCATCTTACATTGTATCATAGTTTTATCTATATTTAAAGCCATTTCTCCACCCAGAGCATCAATTTCCCTCACCAGGTGTCCCTTAGCTGTTCCGCCAATGTTAGGATTGCACGGCATCATGGCTATTGAATCAAGCGTCATGGTTATCATGATAGTTTTTAAATTAAGCCTTGAAGCTGCAAGAGCTGCTTCACATCCTGCATGCCCTGCTCCCACAACAGCCACATCTATTTCTTCTGCAAGAAAATCTCTTACTTTGTCTTCCATTTCGTTTCCTCTTCCTATTTTCCTATGCAAAATTCATTGAATATTTTGTCAACTAAATCATCGCTTACGGACTTGCCAACTATGAGACCTAAATTTTCCATTGTTTCCTTAAGGTCTATTTCCACAAAATCTATGGTCATGCCGTTGTTAATTGACTTTAACACCTCATCAAGGCTGTTTTTTGCATTTATCAGCAAATTCTTGTGCCTTGCGCTGTTTATAATAAGCTCGTTTTCAATATTTATTGCTCCTTCAAAAAACATGCTGCTTAATTTTTCAATTATTTCATCAAGACCCTGATTGTTCACCACGGAAATATTGATTGCTTCTTTTTCTATGTCTTCATAACCAGACAAATTAAGCTTGTTTTCCAAATCCGTCTTATTCTTTATATAAATTGTTTTTTTATTCTGTATATACTGCAGTATTTTCTCATCTTCAGCTTCAAGTTCTCTTGAAGAATCAAATAGCATCATAACAAGATCTGCTTCATCCACTTTGCTTAGAGCCTTTTCAACACCAATTTTTTCAACCGTGTCTTCTGTGTCTCTTATGCCTGCAGTGTCAATAATTCTTAAAGGTATTCCCTTTATGTTCACATATTCTTCTATTGTATCTCTTGTGGTGCCGGGGATTTCCGTAACAATAGCACGGTTTTCATTCAACAGAAAATTCATGAGTGATGATTTGCCTACATTGGGTTTTCCCAATATTACAGTCTTGATTCCTTCTTTGAATATTTTTCCTGTATCAGCCGTAGAGATTAATTTATCTATTTTATTTAAAATTTCCTCGCAAAATTCTTTTGCATCTGAAATTGTGATTTCATCTTCATCATATTCAGGAAAATCAATGTTTACTTCTATGTTAGCAAGTATGTCCATGATTTTTTCTATTATGTTGTTTATTTCCTTGGAAAGCCTGCCTTCAAGGTGATTCATGGATATGGCATGGCTTGAATCTGTCTTTGAATTAATAATATCTATGACGGCTTCAGCCTGGGTCAGGTCTATTCTACCGTTAAGAAATGCTCTTTTTGTGAATTCGCCTCTTTCTGCAGGACGACATCCCATTAGAAGTACTGTCTCAAGTATTTTTTTTGCAGAAATAACTCCTCCATGGCAGTTTATCTCCACTACATCTTCTCTTGTGTAGGTATTCGGACCCTTCATGTAAGAAAGCAGCACTTCATCTATAATTTTGCCCTGATTGTCTTGCACATGGCCGTAATGAAGGTATCTTGGCTTTAAATTATTGCCTTCACCCGTTTTTCTGCCTTTTTTGACAAAAATTTTTTCAGCTATACTAAGTGCATCATCACCGCTTATTCTTATTATATTGATACCAGCATTGCCTGGAAATGTTGCTATTGCAGCTATCGTATCACTGTTCATCCTATCACCGTTTCTTTCTTTATAATTCACATATATTTTACATTATTTTTTCACAAATGTACATAAATATTTAATGCTGCATGTGGTATTATCATGTAATTCCTAGTATATAAAATATAACCCGGTTGTCCGGGTTATATGATATGATTATTTTAAGTCTATTACAACTTTTCTGAAAGGCTCATCACCTTCAGAATAAGTGATTATGTCCTTTTCGTCCTGTAAAGTAGAATGAATTATTCTTCTTTCATAAGGATTCATTGGTTCGAGTCTGACCTTGTGCTTGTAGTACCTGCACTTGTCTGCCATTTTTGCTGCAAGTTTCTTTAATGTCTCTTCTCTTTTGGCTCTGTAATCTTCAACATTGAAAATAACTCTCACATAATTTTCTCTGCCTTTATTCACTATCAAATTAAGAAGAAATTGAATTTCGTCTAAATTTTTACCTCTTTTGCCTATGATTATGCCTTTATCGTCTTCTCCGATTTTAACTATGTCAACTTTTAAAACGTTGTCGGAAAAATCCACCTGGTAATCAGCTTCTATCTCCATTTTTTTAAGCAAGACGTCAAAGAATTTTTTTGTTCTTTCTTCCGGACCATTTGTAACGGTTACTTTGACCTTTGCATCCTTGCTTCCTATCAAGCCGAAAAAACCTTTTGAAGGCTCATTGATAACTTCAATCTGCACTTCTTCTTTCTCAGCATGCAGTTCTTCCAAGGCAGCAGCAATAGCTTCTTCAACTGTAGATCTTTCAATAGTTACATTTTTCATCTATTTTAATTCCTCCTTCGGATTTTTGGACGAATTCATAATAACATATTGTTGTATCAACTGAAATACATTTGAAACAACCCAGTATAATCCTAATCCTGCAGGGAACTGTACACCAAAAACAAATATCATGACAGGCATCATCATATTCATTGATTTTTGTGTAGCCATAGCCTGTTCATTTCCTGCTGGCTGAGTGGACATTGTCATTTTACTTGTCAGATATGTTGTAAATGCTGATATTGCAGCAAATATAGGAACAGCTGCACCAATGAACGGAAGTGTCATTCCACCCATTGACAATCCATTTACAATTCCGCCTTCAAAAATAAAATTTTCAGTGTATCTCAAGTCATTGATCCAAAAAAATGCTTTATTTATTAAATCATATGCTTCCAGATTCTTAAAAACATATACTTCAGGTGATCTGATAACATAAAAAAACGCAATTAATATAGGGAATTGAATCAACATAGGCAGACACCCTGCAAAAGGACTGTATTCAGCTTCTTTGTACAATTCCATCTGTTTTCTTTGAAGCGTCTGAGGATCTTTTCCGTACTTTTCCTGCAATTCCTGTATTTTTGGATTTAATTCCTGCATTTTTTTCATAGATTTAGTCTGCTTTAACGTCAACGGCATTACTATCAACTTAAATATTATGGTTGACAAAATTATTGAAATTGCATAAGCAGAAAGATATTGGGTATCAAAAACAGATACCATGTCGTATAACAATTTAACAAGCATACCCATTGGCTTTGCTAAAAAATCTAAATTCATGTTTATCCTCCGTATTATTTCAAAGGATCATACCCACCGGGATGAAATGGATGACATCTGAGAATTCGTTTTATTCCTAAGTATGAGCCTTTTATAAAACCGTATTTTTGTAACGCTTCAACAAAATATTGCGAACATGTGGGGTAAAATCTGCAATGTCTTACTCCCGAGTTCGAAGAAAATTTCTGATATATTCGTATAATAAAAATTAACAGCTTACTTATTTAGATCACCCTTTAACATTTTCTTTTTCTTCATCAGTTTAAAAAATGATTTTTCCAGACTCTTGTAATCTGAATCAGCAGCATTAACACGGGCCATCAAAACAAAATCATAGCCTTCTTTTAAATTACACTCGTTTAACCTTACTATTTCTTTCAGTCTTCTTCTTATGATGTTCCTTTTTACTGCCAGTTTAATTTTTTTTGCAGCAGTAAAACCAAACCTGTTATAACCTAAATTGTTTTTTTTTACAAACAAAACAATATTGTAATCAGATATGGAATCCTTACAATTATAGACAGATTTGTATTCTTTGTTGTTTTTTATGATTATCATTGTTTTTCCCTATGTTTGAAAATGGAATAAAAGGCCACATACGCGGCCTTATGCTGACAATTTCTTTCTACCTTTTGCCCTTCTTCTCTTCAAAACATTTCTTCCGGATTTTGTGCTCATTCTTTTAATAAATCCATGTTCGCTGCTTCTTTGTCTTCTTTTTGGCTGATAAGTTCTTTTCATCAGAAAAACACCTCCTTGTACTACAGATATCTATATAAATATCTTAAATTTTCATGTTTTTAAATTATAATATTTTTAAATTTCGATGTCAACAATTAAAAATATTATAGCTATTGTAATATACTACATTTTTTTAAAGAATGCAATTATTTTTTAAAATAAATAAAATTAAATTGAAATTGTGGATAAAAAATGATAGTATGATATGTATCTGTGGATAACTTTTTATTTATGTTTAATCTATGGACAAACTGTTATTAAATTTTAAAAAATGTTGAATAATCAATTTTATAAATTGTTAACATTTTTAGTTAACAATTGTTTACAACATATAATTTAACATATATTTTCATTTATTATAAACAACATGTTAATTTTTTTTATCAACAACCGGAGGAATTATATGAACTTTGAAGAATTATGGAACGAAGTCCTGGAAATTGTAAAAGAAGATACAAATCAAGTGAGTTTTAACACTTGGTTTAAGCCTCTTAAAATAGTTGCTTATAAAAATAATACAATTTATTTGGAAACAGCAGATGATTTTTTAAAAAACACATTAAAGAAAAGACACTACAACTTTCTTAAAAATGCATTCACATATGTATTAAAGAAGGATACGGAACTTGTTTTCACGGTTCCCGGCGAAAATATCGACAAGGAAGATTCAAAACGAACTGCTACAAACAGCACATCCGAAGAAACTGACGCAATAAACGTAGACAGAAAATTAAATCCCAAGTACCGTTTTGACAACTTCATAATAGGAAATTCCAACAGATTTGCCCATGCCGCTTCCCTGGCTGTTGCAGAAGCTCCATCCACTGCATACAACCCTTTATTTTTATACGGCGGAGTTGGTCTTGGAAAAACTCACTTGATGCACGCCATTGGACACTATATTCTGGACAACAACCCGGATGCCTATGTTCTTTATGTAACTTCTGAAAAATTTACAAACGACCTTATTAATTCCATAAAGGACGGCAAAAATGAGGAGTTTAGAAACACATACAGAAAAGCTGATGTACTTCTGGTGGATGATATTCAGTTTATTGCAGGTAAAGAAAGTACTCAGGAAGAATTTTTCCACACATTCAACGCTCTTCATGAAGCAAACAAACAGATTATAGTTTCAAGCGATAATCCTCCAAGCGAAATTCCAACATTGGAAGACAGGCTTCGCTCCCGTTTCGAGTGGGGACTTATTGCAGACATACAGCCGCCGGATTATGAAACAAGAATTGCAATATTGAGAAAAAAAGCTGAAGCTGAAAATTACAACGTTCCTGACGAGGTAATCACATACATTGCACAGCACATTCAATCAAATATTAGAAAACTTGAAGGAGCTCTCATACGTATTTATGCCTATGCTTCTCTCACTAATAAAAAGGAAGTTTCACTTGAGCTTGCCCAGGAGGCCTTAAAGCATTTGATCTCCAGCAACAAGAAAATCACTCTTGTTGATATAAAGGAAGTTGTTGCAAATTACTACAACATATCAATGGACGACCTCGTATCAAAAAAGAAAACGAAAAACATTGCATATCCAAGGCAAATTGCTATGTATATAGCCAGAAAATTAACGGATTATTCTCTTCCTAAGCTTGGAGAAGAATTTGGAGGAAGAGATCACTCAACTGTGCTTCATGCATGCAACAAGGTTGAAGAAGACATGGAAAATTCTCAGGAAATTAAAAAAAATGTAGACGATTTAATTTCCATGCTGAATAATTAACTACTCTGTTGATAAACTGTTAGGGGTTGTTCATAACATTATTTTTTATTTTTAAGCTTTTGGATAAAAAATTAATCTGTCAACAGCCATAAATTTTTTAAAGATTTAAAATTCAGTGCTTCAACAACTTTTCAACAAATTAACAGTGCCTACTAATATTACTAATAATTATTTTATATATTTCTATTAAATGTTTTTTCAGTTTCAATTGTTAACAAACCAATTATAAAGGAGTAAAAGATGAAAATTAGAATTAACCAAAATGAACTAAATAAATCAATTAATATTGTACAAAAAGCAGTTTCTTCAAGAACACCTCTTCCAATATTGTCAGGCATACTAATAGAAGCAAAAAACAACATGCTCATTATGACTGCCACAGACCTGGACCTTGGAATAAAAACTTATTCTCCCTGCGACATAGAGGAAGAAGGATCAATAGTTGTGCAATCAAGACTTATTGGAGATTTTGTAAGAAAACTGCCGTCTAATTCCTATGTGAACATAGAAACAATGGAAAACAACAACATGGAAATAAAATGTCTTAATTCAGAAATTAACATACTTGGAAATTCTGCAGCAGAATATCCTGACAACACATTTGACAATGAAGGAAATTCATTCTCAATAAAATCTGAATCTTTGAAAAATCTTATAAAGTATACTTATTTTGCAGCTGCACAGGAAAATATTAAACCTATTTTCACAGGCTGCCTCATTGAAATTAAAAATAATCTTTGTACATTTGTTGCTCTTGACGGATACAGAATGGCAGTAAAAAAAGAAAAAATAGATTTCAGCGGTGAAGTTTCAGTTGTTGTTCCTTCAAAAACAATGCTTGAAATTTTAAGAATAATAGAGGAAAACAAAGCAAACACAGACATAGTTATTTCTGAAAGCCATATTTCTTTCAAAGTAGACAACACTATAATAATATCAAACCTGCTAGATGGTAAATTCATTGATTATGAAGGAATAATAAAAGATAATTATGTTACAACAGTGAATGTAAGCACAACTGAAATAAGAGAATCTGTTGAAAGAGCTTCACTTCTTGCAAAAGATGACAAAAACAACCTCATAATTCTTGACATAAAAGAAAACAACATGCAGATAAATTCTGCATCCGAATACGGCAATGTAGAAGAAAATGTGACTGTTGAAAAAGAAGGAGAAGACATAAAAATAGGTTTCAACTCAAAATATCTCCTTGATTTTTTAAAGGTTATAGAAAATGAAAAAATTAAATTGAATTTAATTGGGAAAAATAACCCTTGCTTTATAAATGAAGATAACAAGGAAGATTATATTTACATGGTACTGCCTGTTAGAATATCATAATATTTTAAGGTCATTATAGAAAATATAAAATAAATATTATTATGGTCATTTACAAAAATAAATTATTTTAAAAATGAGGTGCAAAATGGAAAATATTTATATTAGCACAGAATATATAAAACTTGACCAGCTTTTGAAATTTGTCAATGCAGTAGAAGGCGGCGGTATGGCAAAAAATGTAATTCTTGACGGACTTGTAAAAGTTAACGGCGAAGTTGAACTTCAAAGAGGAAAGAAGTTGAGAGAAGGGGACATCGTTGAATTTAACGGTGAAGAGTATATCATTTCAACAGAGGAAAAATGATAATAAATAAGTTAAAAATAAAGAATTACAGAAATTTCAAGGATGCAGAAATTGAACTCAACAACTCTCTGAACATTTTCATAGGAGACAACGGCCAGGGAAAGACAAATCTAATGGAGTCTATTTACCTTTCTTCAATAGGAAGGACGTTCAGATTAAACAGTGAAAATGAATTGATCAATTTCAGTGAAAATAAAAGTTCTGTAGAAATTTCTCTTATAAAAAATAACTATAACATGAAAATCGACCTTCTTTTGGAGAAAAACAAAAGGAAGACAGTCCACATAAACGGAGTAAAGCTGGATAAAACTTCGGAAATGATAGGAATATTGAACAATGTTATTTTTACTCCTGACGATATGAGAATTATAAAGGGAAGTCCTGTTGAAAGAAGAAAATTCATAAATATTGACATTTCTCAAATTAAGCCTAAATATAAGTATTTGCTTAATAAATACAAAAAAGTTGTGACTGAAAGAAATATAATTTTAAAAAATTACTATACAAATCCACAAAATAAGGATATTATAAATATTTGGAATGATTACCTGGTTAATACAGGTTCAGACATAATATTTTTAAGAAATGAATATATTGAAAAGTTAAAACATTATGCAGCGGATATTTATGCAGATATTTCCGGTAAAAAAGAAAAATTTGAAATGAGCTACTGCTGCAACATAGGCAGATCTGAATACTTGGACAATGAAATCATAAAAAAGTCATTTCATGAAAAAGTAAACAACAACATAAAAAATGAAATAATGAGGGGAACAACTTTGTATGGACCTCACAAAGATGACATAGTAATTAAAATTGACGGAAATGAATGCAAGTATTTTGGTTCACAGGGTCAGCAGCGTTCAGCAATTCTTTCAATAAAGCTTGCTGAAATAGAAATTATAAAAGAAGAAACAGGAGAATATCCGATTTTGTTGTTGGATGATGTGTTGTCAGAGCTTGACAACAAAAGAAAAGGGTATCTCATGAACTACATAAAAGGGATACAGACTGTCATTACAACAACAGATGACCATGATTTAAAAGAGTTGACCAAATTTTACAACAAGAAAATTTTTTATATAAACGAAGGAAAAATTGGCAATATTACAAATTAGAGGAGTTTAAATAAATGGCAGATAAAAATTACAATCATTATGGTGCAGATCAGATTCAAGTGCTGGAAGGGTTGGAACCTGTAAGGAAAAGACCGGGAATGTATATTGGATCTACTGGAGAAAGAGGACTTCATCAGCTGGTTTATGAAGTAGTTGACAACAGCATAGATGAAGCACTGGCTGGATTTTGCGATACAATTCATGTCACCATAAATACAGACAATTCAGTTGTTGTAGTTGACAACGGAAGAGGAATTCCAATAGAAAAAAACAAAAAAACTGGAAAATCAACATTGGAAACTGTTCTTACTGTGTTGCATGCGGGAGGTAAATTCGACAACGACGCATACAAGGTATCAGGAGGACTTCACGGTGTTGGTGTTTCATGCGTTAATGCATTGTCTGATTACCTCATAGCCGAAGTCAACTGGGACGGAAAAAGATACAGGCAAAATTTTGAAAGAGGAATTGCAAAATCAGAGGTTGAATATGTGTGTGACACTGACAGTACAGGAACAACCATAACATTTTTACCTGATTCCACAATTTTTGAAACTATTGAATTTAATTATACCATATTGAAGCACCGCATGCGTGAGCTTGCATTTTTGAACAAGGGAATAAAAATTTCGTTAGAAGACAAAAGAGACGGAGTCAAGGATTTTTTCCACTATGAAGGTGGAATTAAGGAATTTGTCCATTACCTGAACAATAAAAAAGAACCTCTCCATGAAGACATAATCTACACGGAAGGCAAAAGGGAAAAGGTGATGGTTGAACTATCACTTCAATACACAGATTCATACAATGAAAATATTTTTTCTTTCGTTAACAACATAAACACCATTGAAGGAGGAAGCCACCTTGTTGGTTTCAAAACTGCCCTCACACGTGTTATAAATGATTATGCAAAAAAATACAACTTGTTGAAAGAAAATGATGTTGCAATAACAGGGGAAGACATCAGAGAAGGAATAACTGCCATACTTTCAATAAAAATTCCAAATCCTCAGTTTGAAGGACAGACAAAGACAAAGCTTGGAAACAGCGAAGTTAGAGGAATAGTAGACAATATTTCGGGAGAGGCTTTGAGCATCTACTGTGAAGAAAATCCAAAGACTGCTAAGGCTATTGTAGAAAAATCATTGAGATCTGCAAGAGCAAGAGATGCTGCAAGAAAAGCAAGAGACCTTGTAAGAAGAAAAGGAGCTCTTGAAGGAATGGCACTTCCTGGAAAGCTCGCTGATTGTTCTGAAAAGGATCCAGCACTTTGCGAAATATGCATAGTTGAGGGTAATTCAGCAGGTGGAAGCGCCAAGGAAGGAAGAGATAGAAGAATTCAGGCCATACTTCCTTTGAGAGGAAAAATACTTAATGTTGAAAAGTCAAGAATTGACAGAATATTGAGTTCTGAAGAAATTAAAAATATGATAACTGCATTTGGATGCGGAATAGGTGAAGATTTTGATATATCTAAATTAAGATATCACAAAATAATAATCATGACAGATGCCGATGTTGACGGTGCTCACATTCGTACGCTCTTGCTGACATTTTTCTACAGGTACATGAAGGAATTGATTACGCAAGGCCACGTCTATGCAGCCCAGCCTCCTTTGTACAGAGTTAAAAAAGGAAAATTTGAGCAATATGTCTACAGCGATTCAGAACTGAACAAAGTTCTTGAGGAAATAGGAAGAGACAACAAGTATGAAATACAAAGATACAAAGGTCTTGGAGAAATGGATCCTGAACAGCTTTGGGAAACAACTATGAATCCTGCCCAAAGAATTCTTTTGAGGGTAAATGAAGATGATGCCATGGAAGCTGATGAAACATTCAATATTCTCATGGGAGACAAAGTTGCCCCAAGAAGAGAATTTATAGAAGAAAATGCCAGATATGTTAAGAATTTAGATATATAGGCTGTTGGAGGATACAAATGAGTGAAATTGAAAATAACAGTAAAATTATAGAGACGAATATTACCCAGGAAATGAGAAAGTCTTATCTGGACTATGCAATGACAGTTATAGTGTCAAGAGCACTGCCGGATGTCAGAGACGGTCTCAAACCTGTTCACAGAAGAATTCTTTATTCAGCTAATGAACTTGGACTTACTCCTGACAAACCGCACAAAAAAAGTGCACGTATTGTCGGAGATGTTCTCGGTAAGTACCATCCTCACGGAGATACTGCAGTATATGATGCAATGGTAAGACTTGCACAAAGTTTTTCCATGCGTTACCCGCTCATAGACGGACATGGAAACTTTGGTTCTGTTGATGGAGACGGAGCTGCAGCAATGCGTTACACAGAAGCAAGAATGTCAAAGATGGCACTGGAGCTTTTGAGAGATTTCAACAAAGACACAGTTGACTTCAGACCTAACTTTGATGAAACATTGAAAGAACCTGTTGTATTGCCAAGCCGTTTTCCAAACCTTCTTGTAAACGGTTCATCAGGTATAGCCGTTGGTATGGCTAGCTCAATACCTCCTCATAACCTTGGGGAAGTAATAAACGGAATCATTGCATATATTGATGATCCTGAAATAGATGTACTGGGACTCATGAAGTACATCAAGGGCCCTGATTTTCCAACAGGAGCAATAATTGAAGGCAAGGAAAACATAAAAGAAGCATACCTTACAGGAAGAGGTATGGTAAGAGTAAAATCAAAGGTTGAAATTGAAGAAGCAAAAAACAACAAAAGCCGCATAATTGTATCAGAAATTCCATATGTGGTGAACAAGGCAAGATTAATAGAAAAAATTGCTGAACTTGTAAAGGATAAAAGAATTGACGGTATTTCTGACTTAAGAGATGAAAGCGACAGGACAGGAATGAGAATAGTAATTGAAATCAAAAGAGATTTCAATCCAAACATTGTTCTTAACAATTTGTATAAACATACACAGCTTCAGGATAATTTCAGCATCATAATGATTGCACTTGTAAACAATGAGCCTAAGGTTTTAAACCTTAAGGAAATGATTCATTACTATGTCCTTCATCAAAGAGAAATAATTGTAAGAAGAACAAAGTACGATTTGGAAAAGGCTGAAGCAAGAGCACACATTGTTGAAGGTTTAATAAAGGCCATAGACAACATCGATGAAGTTATCAGAATAATAAGAGCTTCATACGATGATGCAGAACAAAGACTTATGGCTGCGTTCACATTGTCTGATATCCAGGCAAGGGCAATTGTAGACATGAGATTAAGACGTTTGCAAGGTCTGGAAAGAGAAAAATTAAGTCAAGAATATGAAGAATTGATGCAGATGATAGCAAAATTCAAAGAAATACTTGCCAACATGCACCTGGTTGATAACATAGTAAAAGAGGAACTTCTTGAAATCAAAAACAATTACAACGATGAAAGAAGAACAGAAATCATTGCCGACGAAGGAGAAATAAATTTTGAAGATTTGATTGAAGAAGAAAATGTAGCCATTACATTGACTAACTTCGGTTATATAAAAAGACTGCCGGAAGATACGTACAAAGCACAAAACAGGGGAGGCAAGGGAGTTACAGCCCTGACAACCAGAGAAGAAGACTTCGTGAAGGATTTATTCATAACTTCAACGCACGATTACTTGCTTTTCCTTACAAACAAAGGAAAAATGTACAGAATAAAGGCTTATGAAGTACCGGAAGCAAGGCGTCAGGCAAAGGGAACAGCTGCCATCAACCTCATTCACATAGACACGGATGAACAGATAAGAGCAATAATTCCAATCAGAAGTTTCGATAATGAAAATGAATTTTTGATTCTTGCAACAAAAAAAGGTATAATCAAAAAGACAAAGCTCAAGGAATTTGATACATCAAGGAAGACGGGCCTTGTTGCAATTAAAATAGCAGATGATGATGAACTCATAAGTGTAAACAAGACTGATGGTACAAAGGACATATTTGTAGTTACTAAAAATGGAAAAGGTATAAGATTCAGTGAAAATGATGTAAGAGAAACAGGTAGAAACACAATGGGTGTTAAAGCCATAACTACATCAGAAGATGATGAGCTTGTATCAATGAGCATCATCAAAGAAAGCGATGAAAACAAATATATACTCACTGTTACCGAAAATGGATATGCTAAAATTACCCTGTCTGAGGAATTCAGATGCCAGAACAGGGGCGGTAAGGGTATGAGAGCACACAGCATCAATGAAAAAACCGGTTTAATAGTTGGTTCATTGATTGTTGAAAAAGAAGATGACTTGATGATTCTAAGCACAAACGGTTCTATAATAAGAATGCATTCATCAGGAATTTCCATAATGGGCAGAGATGCTCAAGGAGTTATTGCAATGAGACTCAACGGAGAAGATAAAGTTGCTTCAATTGCAAAAATATTCTCTGAGGATGACATTGTAGAAGAAGATGAAGAATAAATCGGAGGGTATATTATGTCTTTAGAAATACAATACAGCATAACTTCAGAAAATAATTTGGAAGTGAAACCAATAGGAGAAGTAGACATATATACTTCTCCCGACCTTAAAAATAAAGTGTTTGAGCTTATTGAAAACAAAAAGCTCAACATGGTAATTAACGGTGAGAAATTAGAGTACATTGACAGCACAGGTCTTGGTATTCTCATGAGCATTTACAAGAAAATGCAGGAAAACAGTTTGAATATAAAAATATTGAACTTGAAGCCGAATATTTACAAGCTGTTTGACATAACAGGCTTAAGCAAAGTATTCGATATTCAGGGGTGAAAAATGGACAAGATTAACTTAAATATCCCAAAAAAATCTGAATATATGAGCACCATAAGACTTACGACATCTGCATTGTCAAATTTGAACGGTTTCAACATTGACGATATTGAAGATTTGAAGGTTATTATTTCAGAAGTATGCACATTTTTCATAAGCAACATTGAAGAAAACAATAAACCTTTAAGCATTGAGTACCAGGTTGAGGAAAAAAGGCTGATTGTTGAAGTTTCAGACCTGAACGATGGTAAAATAGATGAAAAAAACAAGGCAAACAGTGAAATGTGCATTATGATCATTGAAAGCCTAGCTGATAATTACAATTTTGATCTAGAAAATAAAAAAATTATATTTGAAAAGAATTTAATTTGCGAATAGGCGAAGATAATATGAGCGAAATTAGTCAAAATTCCAAAAGCATAAAAAATCATGATTTATTTGTTTTATACCATGAAACACACGATGTTGAAGTCAGAAATCAAATTTTTGATAAATACAGGTACATGGCAGAAATAATATCAAGAAAATACAGCAACAAGGGAATAGAACATGATGATATTTATCAAATAGCATGCATGGGCTTGATTTATGCCATTGAAAGATTTGACATTTCAAAGGGATTTGAATTTACAAGTTTTGCAACTCCCACAATCCTTGGTGAAATAAAAAAATATTTCAGGGACAAGGGATGGGCAATTAAGGTACCAAGGAAAATTCAAGAAGTATCAAAGAAAGTCAATGATTACAACAACCTTTTGGCAAGCCAGTTAAACCGTGCTCCTACAATCAAAGAAATCGCCGAATATATTAACAGCTCTGAAGAAGAGGTGCTTGAAGCATTTGAAGCCGGAAAGATGTTTAATTCACAGTCTCTGGATGAAAAATTTGATTCAAGCAACGATGACAATGATATATCGCTGATGGATGTAGTGGGTTCTGATGATAAGTACTTTGTTAAAATTGAAAACGAAGATTTTATCAAGAAATCCATGGAAAAATTAAATGATCTTGAAAGAAAAATAATAATAAGAAGATTTTATTCTAACAAAACTCAAAGTGAAATTGCAAAAGAATTAAATATATCTCAAATGACTGTTTCCAGAATAGAAAAAAAATCTTTGGAAAAATTAAGAATAGAGTTCAATAAATAGTATTTATTATTGTAAAATGGAAATAAATTAATTTTTCAAGGAGGAAAAATGAAACAAAAAGGAAGATTTTTTATTATTGGAATTGGTATTATTTTATTTTTTGCAGTCAATTCCTTCGGCAGTGCCATAAAATTTTCCACGGATTTTTTGTGGTTTAATGAAGTTGGATATACAGAAACATTTTTAACAAAAATAAAAGCACAAATAACCATAGGTGTTCCAATTTTCGTATTGCTATGGTTTCTTTTGAATATTTACATAAATAAGCTTAAAAAGAAATATGACCAGGAGTCTGATGTTGTGGATACACAATCCAACAAAAAGGCTAGATTGTGGATAAGATTGATTTCTGCTGTCATAAGCTTCATTATAACTGCAAACATTGTATCTACAATGTGGTTTGAAATTCTGCAGTTTATAAACGGAGGTACATTTGGATATGCTGATCCTATTTTCAACAACGACATGGGCTTTTACATATTCAAGCTGCCCCTCATAAATACACTTGTTGATTTCATAATAAACATATTGTTCATGCTCATAGTTGTAACTGTGTTGTTTTACGGTTATCTGGCCATAAAGGACAGTATAAAAAATGTTTCAGAACAGTTTGAAAACATAACTCAATTTCCAAACCAGCTTGATTTAAGTTCCATAATGAACAAAAAATTTGCAGTTAAAATAATAAATCAGCTTGCCTTAATAGGAGTGTTTGTTTTCATATTCCTTGGATTAAGATTTATTTTAAAAAGCTACGATTTGCTTTATTCACAGCTTGGAAAAGTTTTTGGAGCAGGGTATACTGATGTCCACGTAACATTGAATTTGTACAGAATATTGGCTGCAGGATGCCTTGTTTCAGCAATAACATTTTTTATTGGAGCAAAACGAAGAAATCTAAAGTTTGCTCTTGCAGCACCGGCAGCATTAATTGCCATATCTGTTGCAGGAACAGCTCTGGCAATAGGAGTGGAAAATTTTATTGTTGAACCTGACCAGCTTTCTAAAGAGAGAGAATTTATGGAATACAGCATAGAAAGCACTCAGAAAGCATATGGCCTTGACAATGTGAAATCAATAGATTTTCCGGCGAACAATAATCTCACAATAGAAAATATACAAAACAACCAGGAAGTAATAGAAAATATAAGAATAAACGACCAGGAGCCACTTATTCAGGTTTACAACCAGCTGCAGGGTATAAGGCCATACTATGTTTTCAATGATGTGGATGTGGACAGATATGTAATAGACGGTAAGTATACTCAGGTATTCCTTTCAGCAAGGGAGCTTGATCAGAACAAACTTAATGAACAGGCAAAGACTTGGCTGAATCAATATTTGAAATATACACATGGTTATGGGGTTACACTTTCTCCCGTAAACAAGGTAACTGCACAGGGACAGCCTGAAATGGTTGTAAAAAACATACCTCCTACTACAAATACTGATTTTAACATAAATAGACCTGAAATTTATTTTGGTGAAAAAACAGATGATTACATAATTGTCAACACAGATGAAAAAGAATTTGACTACCCTTCAGGTTCTGACAACATGGAAGCCATTTATGAAGGTACTGCGGGTATAAAGCTTAACTTTATGAACAGACTGTTGTTCAGTCTGAGAGAAGCAAGCTACAGACTTTTAATTTCAAACAACATAGATTCTGACAGCAGAATTATTATGTACAGAAACATAATAGAGAGAGTTTCTGAAATTGCTCCTTTTATATATTATGATCCTGATGCATATATTGTTGTGAATCAGGATGATGGAAAGCTGTATTGGATAATTGAAGGATTTACAGCAAGCAACAGGTTCCCATACTCACAGCCAACTGATTTGTTTGCTGAAGGATGGAATACCAACTACATAAGAAACTCAGTTAAAGTTGTTGTAGATGCTTATGATGGTTCAACTGATTTTTACGTAACTGATGAAAGCGACCCTATAATAAACACTTACGAAAAAATATTTACGGATTTGTTCAAGCCAATAAGCGAAATGCCGGAAGGAATAAGAAGTCACGTAAGGTATTCACAGGTATATTTTGATGTCCAATCCGACATGTACAGACTTTATCACATTGAAAATCCTACGGTATTCTTCGGAAGAGAAGATTACTGGGACATTGCAAATGAAAAATACATGGATAACGGCGAAGAAACAGTTGGTTCAAGCTACCTCATGTTCAAACTTCCTGATGAGGAAAATGTTGAGTTTTTACTTACAACACAGTACACTCCTCAAAACAAGGACAACATGATATCACTTCTTGCTGCCAGAAATGACGGAGAAAACTACGGAGAACTTGTGCTGTACGAGTTTCCCAAGACCAAGACTATTGCCGGACCTAACATGATTGAAACAAAAATAGATCAGGATACGGTTATATCTTCTCAGCTCACATTGTGGAGCCAGGTTGGTTCAACGGTTTTAAGAGGAAATACTCTTGTTGTTCCAATAGAAGATTCACTGTTTTATGTTGAACCTATTTATTTGAAATCCGACACTGAAAGCAACTTCCCTGAAATGAAGATGGTTGTTGTTTCATTTGGAGAAAAAATACTTATGGAACCAACGCTGGAAGAAGCAATTGAAAGACTGTTTGGAATTATTGAGGATAAACCTGAGACACCAGACAATCAATATGATGATACAAATGTAAATGATTTAATTGAACAGGCTAACAAAGTGTTTATTGAAGCCAGTGAAGCATCTAAAAACGGACAATGGGCACTGTATGGAGAGAAACTCCAAGAGCTTGAAAGACTGTTGAATCAGCTTAACTTTGTAATTAATGGAACTGCAGGCAATAATACAAACAATGAAGGAACAGAAGGAACAGTTGAAATAAATTCAGAAAATTCAGATTCCGTTCAAACAGAAAACAATACAACTGAAGAAAATCAATAACAATAGATAGCGAGGAATATATGAAATTTAAATTTAACCATTTCAATTTCAATGTACTTGATTTGAACAAAAGCATTAAATTTTATGAGGAAGCATTGGGATTAAAGGAAGTCAGAAGAAAAGAAGCAAGTGATGGCAGTTTTATCCTTGTTTATATGGGAGACGGCATTTCTGATTTTACATTGGAGCTCACATGGATGAGAGACCGCGTTGAATCATATGACCTGGGAGATGAAGAATTTCACCTGGCAGTGACTGTAGATAACTATGAAGAGTCCTTCAAGAAACATGAAAAAATGGGATGTATAGAATATGTCAATGAATCAATGGGAATTTATTTCATAACAGATCCTGACGGATACTGGACAGAAATAGTTCCTTTAAGATAATAAATTAAACTGAAACCTAATTTGCAACAAATTGTAGGGGCGGACCTTGTGTCCGCCCGATGTTATTAATACAAAAAATATCTACGGGAGGGCACGAGACCCTCCCCTACAGAGTTTAATAAATTTGTAATTAATAGGATAGGAATATTGTTTTATTGTCAATTGTCTCACAAGGATAACTTGTATTTTTTATTTTATACTATTGTAATAAAACAATGAAGCTATGATTACAGCTGCGCAGAATGCTGCATAGTATATGAACAGGGGATTTTGCATTCCTCCGTATAGAATGAACAACGAACCTGCAATTGCCAGGAGAGGAAAGAGGTAGCCTTTAACGCTGCTTTTTATTTCTCCGTTTATTTTTAATTTTATAACTGCTACATACATTAAAATAAAGCCTATATAGTTTATAACTATTGATATTTCTGAAACATCAGAATTTGGAAGTATGTTGAACTTCTGGGTAATGTAATGTGCCAGCATCCAGAATATACAAATAAAATATGATAATATTCCCGAGTTTAATGGAATGCTGTATTTATCTGAAATCTTGACAAATTTTTCGCTGGATGGAAACATGTTTCTGATTGCCAGGGAATAAGGAAGTCTCATAATTCCAATAATCACACCATTGACCGTTCCCAGCACTGATATTACTACAAATGTCAATATCATTCTGGCTCCCAGAGAACCAAAAAGCCTTATGGCAGCTTCATTAACGTGTGAGTCTCCCATTTTCATTACAGTATCTGCACCCATGAAAGCTGATATTCCAACAAAGTACAAAATGTATACACAAAGAATTATAATAGGTGAAATAATCAATGCAAGAGGAAGATTTCTTTTGCTGTTTTTTATTTCATGACCTATTGAAGTTGCAATTATCCATCCGTCGAATGAAAATGCAATGGGACCTACTGCTGCAATCCATCCAAGTCCTGCAGAGGAAGCTGAACTAAAATTGCTGCTTAGAACCGGCAGCGGATCTCCTAAAAAAATACCTGCAGCTGCAATCAGTGCAAGAGGGATCAATTTTATTACAGTTGATGCATTTTGAATGTATCCCCCCAGTCTATAGGAAAATATGTTTATGAAGTACAATGATGTAATGACCAAAGTACCAATGAATACTTGAACTTCAAGGGTTGATTTATACCCAAAAAGCATTGTTATATAAATTCCGCATACCCAGGCTACAACGCATATTATGGTTGGATAATAAATAAATGTCTGAAACCATCCATAAGCGCAGGCTGTTTTTTTATTCCAGTACTTTTCTGAGTAATTAATTATGCCCCCTGCTTCATCTGTGCGTGATGCAAGCTCTGAAATGGACAGACTTCCGAAAATAATGCTGAAAGCAGCTATAATGAAGACTAAAATTCCAAGAAATATATTTCCTTGTGTGAAAATCAATACGTTGTCGCTCTTGAAAAATATTCCAGAACCTATTACTATCCCAACTATCATTGCAATGGTTGTTGTAAGACTATACTTTTGCTGATTCATGATGCCTCCCGATATATAATTAAACGAACTTAAATAGTTTATAACACATACTTGTTAAAATCAATACATATTGTGCTTTTATTAGGTCTAATTCTAAAAAATATTTGGTTTTTCAATTAACATCAGTTATAATGTTAAAAAGATTAGGAGGCAATATGATTAAAAAAGTATTAAAAATAGCATTTCAAATTCTCGTAATATGTGCAATTTATTTTGCCGGAAATTTTATAAGCAGACTTATATCAGATTTCATTGTTATTCCGGGAAATATTATAGGCATGGTTATTTTGCTTATATTATTATCCACAAATGCAATGAAACTATCCCTTATAGAAGAAACAGGAAATTTTATGCTGAAATACATGGGATTTTTCTTTGTGCCGCTCATAGCAGGGCTAATGGAATCATACAAGCTAATTGCTGACAGCATTGTTCAAATACTGATAATATTGACGGTATCCTGTATCCTGGTGATGTTTGTTTCCAGCAAGGTAACTGATATTTTAATATCTCATATGGAAGGAAGTACAAATGATTAAAGAAATACTGACATCATTGTTTTACATAATTATTACTGTAATATTTTTTGCTGCCGGATTCAAAATTAACAAGAAGTATAAAATTACTGCATTAAATCCAATAATATTTGCAGCTCTTTCCATAGGAATATTTTTAAGCTTATTTAAAATACCATATGCGGAATACAGCAAGGGTGGTAAGATAATTTCAAATGCTCTGGGACCAATTGTAGTGGTTCTTGCAATACCACTTTACAAAAACAGATATGAACTTAAGAAAAACCTTATTCCAATTGCTGGTGGTGTTGTTGCTAGTATAATAACATCATTTGCTTCTGTAATAATTTTGTGTCGGTTGTTTAAAATAGAAAACACAATATTATTGTCGCTGTTGTCAAAGTCAATTACAAATCCAATGGCAGTGGAGTCTACAAAACTTCTGGGAGGCAACGAAGCAATTACAATTGCATCAGTTGTAATAACAGGAATTGTAGGGGCAGCAGTTGCTCCTGCCGTAATGAAGTTTGGAAAAATAAAAAGCAATGTGGCCAAAGGAATAGGCATTGGGTCATCTTCACATGCTCTGGGAACATCTAAAGCAGTTGAAATTAATGAGGAGACAGGTGCAGCCAGTGGACTTGCCATTGGTGTTACAGGACTTATGACAATCATTGGAATAATTATTTTTGCATGAAAAGGAGTATTATGATGGGTGAAAATTTGTTTTTATCAAAAATTGAAGAAAAAGATAAGGAACATTTATATTCATGGTTTCATGACAGTGAATTTTTAAAGTTTTATGATTATTATCCTCCTGTTCCTCAGTCAAAAGATGAAGTCGACAAAAATATGAAGTATTATGAAAACAATGAAAGATCATTTATTTTTGCAATAAGGCTTAAGGAAGACGGTCAAATAATAGGCGTTGCAGGATATGACGACATAATAAAGGAAAACAAGGTTGCAACTCTGTTTATAGGAATTGGAAGAAACGACTTAAGGGGAAAAGGGTATGGCAGGGAAGCATTAGAGCTTCTGCTGGACTATGGTTTCAACAATGAGGGCTTTCACAGGATACAACTAAACGTTTTATCATTCAACGAACGAGCCATAGCTTTGTATCAGAAAGCAGGCTTTGTAAAGGAAGGAACATACAGGGAATTTGTGTTGAGAGACAATGAAAGATATGATTTATATCTTTATGGATTACTTAAAAATGAATGGTTAAACAGATAAAAAAAGATTCTTTCTTATGAAAGAATCTTATGTAGGGGAGGACTACTGTCCTCCCGCGGGCGGATACAAGATCCGCCCCTACAAAGCATTTATGCTGTGTGCTTGTCGAGCATATTTGTAAATGAAGAAAGTGGCTTAACACCTATTTCCTTTGCTTCAACTTTGCCATTTTTGAAAAGTACGACAGTCGGGATGCTTTGAATACCATAACGAATGGATAGTTCCTGGTTTTCATCAACATCAACCTTTGCTACGGTTACTTTTCCGTCATATTTGTCTGCTATTTGTTCTATTACAGGTGCAATCATTCTGCACGGTGCACACCATGTAGCCCAGAAATCCACCAGTACAAATTGTTCCTTTGCTAATAGCTCATCAAACTCGCTTGTGTTTTTTACATATGTTATTTTTTCTGTCATTTTAATTCTCCTTAATTTTATCTATTTGTAATGCTGCATGTTGTGCAGCTATTAAACCTTCGCTAACTGCCTTTGAAAGCTGCAGAGGCTTTCCTGTTATATCACCGGCAGCATAAACACCTTCAATGTTAGTTTCCATGTTTCTGTCAACAGCTATGAAGTTTCCGTCTGTTTTTAAACCGTCTATTAAAGCTGTTGGGGCAACTGCATCTCTCAGCATGAACACTGCATCTGTATCAATAACAACATCGCCTGCTTTCACGGATTTTACAACATCTTCGCCAATTACTTCTGTCAATGTTCCGTTGATATATTTTATATTGCTGTTTAAATGCTCAGAGCGTTCTTTTTTTGAAACAAATGTTACGTTGACTCCTATGCTCTGCAGATAGTTTGCTTCTTCCAAAGCTTCTTTTGACTGATCCCAAACTACTGCATTTTTATTTCTGTAAAGCATACCATCACAGGTTGCACAGTAGCTTACTCCAGATCCAAGCAGTCTTGATTCTCCTGGTATTTCTTTCGTTTTTGAAACTCCCATTGACAAAATAACTTTTTTTGCTTCGGCTATATCGCCATTTATATTGACCATAAAACTTTCACCCATGGGAAGTATGTTTACTACCTTGCCATCTTCGACTTTTATGTTCATAGCTTCTGCATGTTCCTTGAATTTATCCATGAGCTCTTTACCGCTCACATTGTAAAAACCAAGGTGATTGTCAACTCTTTCTGCCTTTGACAAATAATTTTCCTTGTTTGAGAAAATACGAACTGTCTTTCCTCTAGTCATTGCATTGACTGCAGCAGAAAGTCCTGCTGGTCCTGCGCCGATTATGATAACATCAACCATTTTTAACCTCACTGTCCTTTATTGAATTTGTAACGGATAGCTCATCAGAATTAATATAATTGCCGCACTCAGGGCAATAGTATCTGTGCTGAACTTTTCCGCCGCAATTTTTGTGAACCACTGTTTTATAGCATTTATTCAAATGTTTTTCTCCCCACATCATAAGGCTGTTAAAAACATCAACCAGATCAAATCCTTTATCTGTAAGTGTGTACTTGTACCTTGGAGGATGAGACTGATATAGTTCTCTTAAAATAAGCTCATCAGTTTCCATGGATTTAAGGCGTTCCGAAAGTAAATTTGTGGGTATTCCCTCAAGTCCGTCCTGAATCTCCTTATAAGTTTCACGTCCAATAAGCAGCTGATGAAGAATCAAAAGAGACCATTTGTCACCTATGATGTTCAGCGTCTGAGCTATGTTGCAGGGCAAATTGTATTGGATTTTCATTTTATCTCCTCGTTACTATAAATAATTATTAGCATTATTTATTATATAATGTATTTAAAATGCCAGGTATCTGCTGAGTGTAGAAAATGTTCCTGTAAAAGTCATTATACCAATTATTATAAGAATGATACCGCCGATTTTAATTGTATACTTAACTAATTTTCTTTTTTCCTTGAAGAAGTTCAGAGCTTCCGACGTAAACATACCAAGAATTATAAATGGTATTACAAAGCCTAACGAGTAAACAAGTACAAGCATATTTCCAAAAATAGAGCTTCCTGTGCTGGATGCAAGAATTAACACTGAAGAAAGAGCAGGTCCCACACATGGTGTCCATGCAAAACTGAATGTAAATCCCATCACATATGCAACTATGGGATTCATTTTGCCTGTTTCAAGCTCCAGGTGAAATCTCTTTTCCATTTTAAGAAAATCAAGATGTATTATATCAAGCTGCACAAGTCCCATTATAATTATTATTGCTCCGCCAATGCGGCTGAACAGCATTCTGTGCTGGTTGAAGAATGTGCCCAGAGCTGAAAATGAAAGACCAAGGAGAAAAAATACGCTTGATATTCCTGCTGTAAAAAATAATGTATTTACAAATACTTTTTTTCGCTGGTAATATATGATTCCATCTTCTCCTGTTATTTTTCCGTTCCCTGCCAGATAACTTATGTACACCGGTATTAGCGGAAGTACGCAAGGAGAAAAAAATGACAATAAACCTTCCATAAACACAAGCAAAAAACTTACATTAGCAAAATCTAATCTTCCCAATGGAACCTCCTGGATTGTTTTACATAAACATATCATAGTAACTTCATATTGTCAAGTCACTTTAAAAAATAAACAAGCAATAGTTGAAAATTTTTTCAAATGTGGTACTATAGTGTATGAAATAATTGATTATTAAATGTGCATTAGCACATAGTATAGGAGATGATTGACATTTTAAGTTTCAAATGCCTTGCATTAGATGACAAGGAAATAATCGAAAAATATGTTGATAAAAATCTGCTGGATTCATATGAATATTTATTTTCATCGCTTTATATGTGGAGAAAGCTGAACAATGTTAAATATGCCATAATAGACAATGCTCTTGTAATAGAAAAAAATGAAGAAGGAAAAGGAACATTTTACGCTCAGCCCTATGGCTATAAAAAAGAAAATTTAATCAGTATAGTTGATGAACTCCTTGAACGAAATGCTGATTTTACAGACAGGGATTATTTGTTCGGGGATGTGGATGAAAATTTCCTGGAGGATTTAAAAAAATACACTGATTTCAAAATTGAAGCAGTTGAGGATGTTGATGATTTCGAATATGTGTACAGTACTCAGGATTTAATAGAGCTTAAGGGCAAGAAGTACCACGGCAAAAAAAATCATGTTAACAGTTTTGAAAAATCATATAGTTATGAAATAAAAAAAATCGACAACCAGCAGGTTATAAATGATTGCATGAACCTTCTTCACAAGTGGCATGAGGAAGTTGCTGTTACAGTAGACAAGGAAATGCTTATGGAAATAGACGCAATAAAGGATTTGTTCAGGGAGCTTCATTTTTTTGATCTACAGTCAATAGCAATATACGTAGATGGGGAGCTTGCCGGTTTTGCAGTTGGGGAAAGAGTCAATGACAGATTGGCTGTAATACATGTTGAAAGAGGAGAGACAACTTTCAAAGGGGTTTATGCATTTTTAAACAAGAAATTTCTGACCGAAAGTTTTTCAGACACGATTTTTGTGAACAGGCAGGAAGACACCGGAAATGAAGGACTTAGAAAAGCAAAGCAGTCATACCATCCTTCACACATGGTGAAGAAATACCTGGTAAAGGTAAGCAGATGAATAAGCAATATAAAAATAAGATGACATAGTCATCTTAGGTTGATAACAAAGTAACTTACGACGTTGTCATTCTGAGGGCTTAGCCCGAAGAATCTCATTTTTATAATAAAGATGAGATCCTTCACTATCGTTCAGGATGACAGCGTCGGTGTTTGTCAGTAGCCTGAGATGAAATAGTCATCTTTTTTATTACCCCAACGCAACATCAAGTACCATCATTATTAAAAATCCAAGCATTGTTCCTATAGTTCCTGCATGAGAATGTTCAACAGCCTGTGATTCTGGTATGAGTTCTTCCACAACAACATAAATCATGGCTCCTGCAGCAAATGCAAGCATCCATGGCATAATTCCGGCAACTTTGTATACAAGCAGTGCTCCTGTAACTCCGGCAATAGGTTCAACTATTCCCGAGAGTGCTCCATAAACAAAAGACTTATTCTTTGAAAATCCCTCATTTTGCAGAGGCAATGAAATTGCTGCTCCTTCAGGAAAATTTTGAATTCCCATTCCAATAGCAAGGGCAAAGGCGCTCATAAGTGCAGGCTGTGAGTTAATATGTCCTGCAAGTCCGAATGACAAACCAACAGCCATTCCTTCAGGAATATTGTGTAGTGTTACAGCCAAGACAAGCATGGTGGTACGTTTAAATGAACTTTTCATTCCTTCAGGCTTATCCTGATCAATGTGAAGGTGAGGAAGGATTTTATCAAGCAAAAACAAGAAAACTCCGCCAATTACAAATCCGCCTGCAGCGGGTATCCAGCCTGTTACACCTTGTTCCTCAGCCATTTCTATGGCCGGTATTAAAAGTGACCACACAGAGGCTGCAATCATAACACCTGCAGCAAATCCCAGGAAGGCATGCTGCACTTTTGGATTCACATCTTTTTTCATGAGATAAACCATTGATGCTCCGGCAGCTGTAGCCAGAAATGTGAAGGTTGTTCCCAAAAGAGCCAAAGTCAAGGGGCTAAAATTTAATATTTTTTCAATCATGTCAACACCTCTTTTTCCTTAATTTAACTATAACAACGGCACAATAATAAGTCAATGTGATTTTTACCGTTTCATATTTTATATTTTATTAAGAAAAATGTAAAAGTATTATTGACAATTAATATTTATGGGAGTATAATCGGAATAATTATTAGAGGTGTGATATGAAAAATAAATTATTATGCACAACATTCGTACAATTGCATCATCATAGATACAGAGTTTGTAAGTGAATTTGAAAATTCACAGTTACAAGCTCTATTCGTCGTTTAGAATTTAGACTTGTATCTGTGGTAGATAAATGAGACGTAAGCCGCTTGATATAAGTCAAGCGGCTTTTATTATGCCCTAACCCCATTGTTGCGAGCGATAGCGAAGCAAGAATGGTTGGTAGGTCAAACGCAATGAGTTCCCAATTTATGCGACCGTAAGGAGCTGATAAATTGGTGAACGAAACTGCGATATGCCCTGCGATAACCAAAGTAAGTCGCGGTAGGTCAAAGCAAACAGCAATATAAAATAGGTTAAACCCAAATCTCAAGGAGGATTTATGAATTTTTTAAATATTGAAGATGAAATGAAATTTTTTCAAAAAATGTATGTGCTTAGAAAAGATATTGAGAACTTTTTATTCGATGAAGGATATATGAACATAGAACCATCCATATTTGAAGGATATGATGATTTTATAGGAGTTAATTCAAGAATAGACAAAAAATCAACCGTGAAGCTTCTTGACAACAACAGTGAAATTTTAATCCTTACTCCTGACATTACAACAGGAATAGTAAATAAATTTATGCCAAGGTGGGAAATGAGTTCACTGCTTAAAATTTTCTACTACGGCAAGACATACAAGCACAACGGAGTAGGAATTAAGGAAAACAGGGAAATGGGAGTTGAAATAATCGGAGAAAAAAATCACTTCACCGATGAAAATATACTCAATACATCTGCAAGAATAATTGCCAAGTACAGCAGCAATTACTTGTTTGAAATAGGAAACAGCAAATTTTTAAAAGGAATAATGCAGTCCTGTTCCTTTAAAAAAGAAGATTATGAAAATATACTGGATATTTTGTATCTTAAAAACAGACAGGAGCTGAAGGATTATTTATCAAAGCTTCCTTACAGGGAACCCATGAGCACACTTTTAAACATATTTGACCTTGAAGGAACATTTGATGAAATAACCGAGGAACTGAAAGGGCTTTACATGAACGATCTTATGAAGCAGGGGCTTGATGAACTTAAGAAAATTGACAATTACATGAAAAACATCACAGACAAAATAACATACGACCTTTCCATGGTTTCTGAACTTTCCTACTACGATGGAACAATATTCAGGGGATACATAGAAGGTTCAAACAAGGCCATCATCAAGGGCGGAAGATACGATTCATTCACAGAGCAGTACGGATACAAAATTCCTGCCATGGGTTTTACTGTTGAACTGGATGAACTTATAAAAGTTCTTTACAAGGAGGAGCAGTAATGAGTTTAACAATAGCAATACCAAAGGGAAGACTGGGAAGCCAGGCCATAGAAATGTTAAAGGCTGCAGGAATAGGAGAATCCATCGATGAAAAATCAAGAAAACTTGTTTTCGATGATGAACAAAGAAACTTGCGCTTTATGCTTCTTAAGAATTCAGACATTATAACATATGTTGAAAACGGAGTTGCAGACATTGGAATTTCAGGAAAAGACATGATAATGGAAAACAGCGCTGACATTTACGAGCTATACAAAATGAATATAGGAAAATGTAAAATTTCAGTAGCCGGAATAAAGGGAAAGAAAATATTCAAGGACGACACCATAATAAAAGTTGCAACAAAGTTTCCTGAAACCGCAAAAAAATATTTCAACAGCAAGGGACAAAAAATAAAAATAATTAAACTTAATGGTTCCATAGAGCTTGCTCCCATACTTGGGCTTTCAGATGTAATAGTGGACATAGTTGAAACAGGAAATACATTAAAAGCCAACGGTCTTGAAGTATTTGAAGACATGTACCCCATTACGGCAATGGTCATATCAAATAAAATAAGCTACAAGTTCAAGAGAAAAGAAATAAAGGAAATAATTGAACTCATTAGAAAAGAGGATGAAAAATATGGTGAAAATAATTAAAGAAGAAAACATATCCGATTTTATAGAAGATCTTCAAAAAAGAAATGCCCAGGACTACAACAACGTGTATGAAACAGTGGACGAAATACTGGAAAATGTAAGAATAAACAAGGATGTTGCTCTTAAAAAATACACGTTGGAATTTGACGGTGTAAATATTGAAAATCTTGAAGTATCCCCTGAAGAAATCGAAGAAGCTTTTTCAACAATTGACCCTGAGCTTCTTGAAACAATAAAAAAAGCCAAGGAAAATATATATACATACCACATGAACCAGAAGAGGAAAGGCTACCAGTTCAAGCCTGAAGGAAAAGATATTCTTTTAGGGCAGCTCATAAATCCCATAGAAAAAGCAGGCATATATGTGCCCGGAGGAAAAGCAGCATATCCTTCAACAGTGCTTATGAATGCAATTCCTGCAAAAATAGCCGGTGTGGAAGAAATAATAATGATTACGCCTCCTCAAAAAGACGGAAAGATAAAAGATTCAATATTGGTTGCAGCTTCTCTTTCAGGAGTTGACAGAATATTCAAGGTTGGCGGAGCTCAGGGAATTGCGGCTCTTGCCTTTGGAACACAGTCAATACCAAGGGTGTATAAAATAACAGGGCCAGGCAACATATTTGTAGCAGCAGCAAAAAGAAGAGTGTCCGGCTTTGTTGGAATAGACATGATAGCTGGTCCCAGTGAAATTCTTATTGTTGCTGATGACAAGGCAAATCCTGCTTACATAGCAGCAGACATGATTTCACAGGCTGAGCATGATGAAATGGCAGCTTCTGTATTGATAACATATTCTCTTTCACTTGCAGAAAAGGTTTCAAAGGAACTTGACAGGCAGATAAAACAACTGGAAAGAAGCGAAATAATTGAAAAGTCCATAAACAATCACGGAGCAATACTCATTGCTGACAGCATGAAGCAGTGCATTGACCTGGCAAATGAAATAGCTCCTGAGCACCTTGAGCTTCTCACTTCAAACTGCTTTGAACTTTACAAGAGCATTAAAAATGCAGGAGCAATATTTTTGGGAGAATATACTCCTGAACCTGTGGGAGATTACTTTGCAGGACCAAACCACACTCTTCCCACCAGCTCCACTGCCAAGTTTTCATCTGCTCTTTCAGTAGATGATTTTATAAAAAAAACATCTCTCATTTATTACAGCAGGGAAGCATTGAAAGAAAACAAAGATGACATAGTGCGCTTTGCAGAAAACGAAGGACTCACAGGACATGCCAATGCGGTAAAAATCAGAAAACTTTAAAAAATTATGAATATGCGTAGTTCATGTATTAAAATAACAGGATTATGAAGGAGAAAATATGATCAAATTAAAACCAAGCGTAGAAAAACTTCAGGCTTATTTCGTAAATGACATTCCGTACAGAGTGAAGCTTGATGCAAATGAAGGAAGCAACTACCTCCTGCAAGATGGATTCAAAATAGAAAATTTTCAGCCAAATCTTTATCCTGACAGCGACTCCAGGGTATTAAGGGAAAAGATGGCCGTGTATTATGGCTGCAGAGCAGAAAACATAATGGTGGGCAACGGCTCAAGTGAAATGATAAACATGGTTATTAATGCCTTTTGTGACAAGGGTGAAAAAGTTATGAGCTTTGTTCCTTCATTCAGCATGTACCAGACTTACTGTGATCTTTGCGGGGCTGAGTACATTGGAATTCCTTCAGAAAAGGATTTTACACAGAATATTGATAAGCTTATAAAGGAGGCAACAGAAAACAAGACTAAAATAGTAATATTGTGCAACCCAAACAATCCAACAGGATTCATGTACACAAGGACCGAAGTTATAAAGCTTCTTGAAAATGTTAAGGATTCTTTGATAATTTTAGATGAAGCATATGTGGATTTCTCAGAAAACTCAGTTGTAGATCTGGTTGACAATTATGAAAATTTAATAGTTATGCGCACTCTTTCCAAGGCATTCGGCCTGGCAGGCCTTAGGGTTGGTGCAATGATTGCAAAGGAAGAAACTATAAAATATGTTTGGAAGGTTAAGGTTCCATACAACATCAACATTTTGTCTCAGTATGCTGCTGAACAGGCACTTGACAACATTGAAAGAGTTAAATCTTACATTGAAGGAGTCAAAAAATTGAGGCAGGAACTGAGTTTTACTCTCAGGAAGCTTGATTTTACCGTGTATGAAAGCGGTGCAAATTTCATATTTGTTAAAGCTCCTGTGGAAAACTTATTTGAAAAACTCATGGACTGTGGAGTTCTTATCAGAAAATTCAATTACGGGGGAGAAGTTTTCAACCGCATAACAATAGGAACAAAGGAAGAAAATGAAATACTTGTAGAAGAAATAAAAAGTATAATGGGAGGAAATCAATGAGAAAAAGCACTGTAAAAAGAAAGACGTATGAAACTGAAATAAATGTCGAGCTTGATGTTGATGGAAGCGGAAAGACTGACATTGATACAGGAATAGGATTTTTAAACCACATGCTCATGCTGTTTGGATTTCATGGCGGATTTGATCTTAAGATTAAATGCACAGGAGACTTGGATGTTGATTCACACCACACAGCTGAAGACATAGGAATTGCATTGGGAGAAGCCTTTAAAATTGCCCTGGGTGATAAAAAAGGAATTGAACGCTACGGTTTCATGTTTCTTCCCATGGATGAATCACTGGCAAGAGTTGCTGTTGATTTAAGCGGCAGACCCACACTTGTTTACAATGTTCAATTTGGAAGAAATATGCTGGGGAATATGGCTGTGGAGGATTTCAAGGAATTTTTCAAAGGTTTTGTGAACAATTCTTTTTCTACTCTTCACATTGAAGTTCTTTACGGAGAAAATGACCACCATAAAATTGAAGCTGTGTTCAAGGGATTTGGAAGGGCTCTCAAGACTGCAAGCCGAATCACTTCAGAAAATTGTATGTCCACAAAGGGGGCCTTGTAATGCATGTAATAATTGATTACGGAATGGGAAATCTTGCTTCTGTTGAAAGAGCATTTGAAAAACTTGGAGTAGACGTAAAAATAAGCAGCAAAACTGAAGACTTAAGAAATGCAAAATCCCTCATTCTTCCTGGAGTAGGAGCATTCAGAGATGCTATAAAGCTTCTTGATGAATCAGGTTTAAGCGCTGTAATAAAAGAAGAGGTTGCCAAAGGAAAATATCTCATAGGAATATGCCTGGGAATGCAGCTTTTATATGAAAAGGGTTATGAATACGGTGAATATGATGGCCTGGGCCTTATTAAGGGTGACATTGAATACCTGGATGTAAATTTGAAAGTTCCCCACATGGGATGGAACAATTTAAAATTCAACAAACAGGATCCAATTTTAAAGTACATCAAAGAAGATGAGTATGTATACTTTGTTCATTCATACTACGCTGTTTCAGACAATCAAGAACTTGTGGCATATTCAGACTATGAAAAAATGGTTCCTGCCATTGTGAGGAAAAACAATGTTTACGGAATTCAGTTCCATCCTGAAAAAAGCGGTGAAACAGGACAAAATATACTTAAAGCATATAAAGAAATCATAGAAAAATAAAAGGAGAGGACAGTGACTACTGTCAATAAAATATGATATTATTTCCGGCAATAGACATAAAGGACAACAAGTGCGTGAGGCTCACCCAGGGTAAATTTGAACTGATGAATGTATATTCAGATGACCCGGTTGACATGGCTAAAAAATGGGAGAGCCTGGGAGCAGAATATCTTCATGTGGTGGACCTTGACGGAGCCAAGGATGAAGGATTCAATAACAGAAAATCCATAGAAAAAATAGCAAAATCAATTAAAATACCCATGCAGACAGGCGGAGGAATAAGAAACAGCGAAAGAATCAAAAACCTCATTGATATAGGTGTTGAAAGAGCAATAGTTGGAACCATGGCAATAGAAAATCAGGAATTGTTAACTGAACTTGCGTCTATTTACAAGGAGCATCTGGCAGTTTCAATTGATGCCTTCAAGGGCAAGGTTGCCACAAGAGGATGGCAGGACGTAGGAAATGTGGATTCCATAGAAATATGCAAATTTCTTGAAAGCATAGGCATCAGTACTTTGGTTTACACTGACATTTCAAAAGACGGAATGCTGTCAGGGCCTAATTTTGAAATTTATGAAGAACTTTCCAGAAAGACAAAACTTAATATTATAGCTTCAGGAGGGGTCACATCAATTGATGACATAAAAAGACTAGACAGCATGAACATGTATGGAGCAATAATAGGAAAGGCTCTTTACGACAACAAGCTTGATTTCAACGAAGCATTAAAAGCAATTAAGAATTAAGAGTTAAGAATGAGAACTAATTCAGACTATTGAAATCCCGATTATGTCATCCTGAACGTTAGTGAAGGATCTCATCTTTATAGAAGGCATGAGATTCTTCGGGCTGTTCTCTCAGAATGACGAGATCCAAAGTTAATTAGTCGTCAACCTAAATTAATTCTTAAGCAAAAGAAGGAGGTAAATATGCTTGCACGTAGAATAATACCCTGCCTGGATGTTAGAAACGGAAGGGTGGTAAAGGGTAAAAATTTTAAAGACATACAGGATGTTGATGATCCGGCTAGACTAGGAAAGTATTACAGCGATTCCGGAGCAGACGAACTTGTTTTTTATGATATAACAGCTTCAAATGAAGAAAGAAAGACATCCCTTGAATTTGTAAAAAAGGTTGCTCATGAAATAAATATTCCTTTTTCTGTGGGGGGAGGAGTCTCCACTATTGATGATTTTAAGTTCATCCTGAGAAGCGGTGCAGACAAAGTATCAGTAAATTCGTCTGCTGTAAGAAATCCAAATCTCATAAAGGAAGCAGCTGAAAGATTTGGAAATCAGTGCGTTGTGTTGTCCATAGATGCCAAGAAAAACGAAGAAGGTTCATGGAGCGTGTATGTGAAGGGTGGAAGAGAAAAAACAACTCTTGACGCAGTTCAGTGGGCTGTGAAGGGTGTTGAGCTTGGAGCAGGAGAAATTGTTGTAAACAGCATTGATGAAGATGGTATGAAAAATGGTTATGACCTGGAGCTTTTAAAAAAAATCACTGATGCAGTCAATGTTCCTGTGATTGCGTCAGGAGGAGCAGGAAAGATGGAACATTTTCTACAAGCTGTAAAATATGCAGATGCTGATGGAATTCTAGCTGCTTCGGTGTTTCACTTCGGAGAAATAAAAATAAGTGATTTGAAGAAATACCTGAAGGAAAATGGTGTTGAAGTAAGAATATAGTTGAAATTTATATTTTTCTTCCTGCTAACATTTTGGGAATTGTAACGTCAATCCGAAAAACAAAGGCACACATCCGCTACGCTAAGTGTGCCAAGACATTTTTTCTACTTCGTACAATTCCACAAAATAGCGCTAAGTCTTAAAAATTTAAATTTTAATCATTTTAAGAAAGTTAAAGGAATGAAATTAATTATTGAAAGAAGGACATGAAATGGAAAATTTATTAAATGAAGTTAAATTTGATGATAAGGGGATCGTTGTGGCTGTAGCACAGGATTACATTACAAATGAAGTCTTGATGGTTGCATACATGAACAAGGAGTCTCTTGAAATAACTTTAAATGAAAAAAGAGCATGCTATTATTCAAGAAGCAGGCAAAGCCTCTGGAGAAAAGGAGAAACTTCAGGTCATTGGCAGAATTTGAAGGGCCTTTATTATGACTGCGATGCTGATGCAATTCTTATGAAGGTCGAACAAATTGGAAATGCATGCCATACAGGTGCTTACTCATGCTTTTTCAACAAGGTTTTCGAAGACAATGTAACAGATCAGGCAATTTTAAACCGTCTTTACAATCAGATTATTGACAGAAGAGACAATCCAAAGGAAGGTTCATATACAAATTATCTGTTTGACAAAGGCCTTGACAAAATACTTAAAAAGGTTGGGGAAGAAACAAGCGAAGTTATAATAGGAGCAAAAAATAAAAACAAGGATGAGCTTGTTTATGAAATGTGCGACTTGATTTATCATTCTATGGTGCTCATGGTAAGCGAAGGTGTAACTATGGACGACTTAAAGGCTGAATTGACCAAAAGACATAAATAATTCAAAAAAAACAGTATGATTAAATGTGTAATTTAAATAGCACTTATGAATCGATAAATTGACATCTCACCATGAATTTGAAATTACGGGTTGTAGGGGAGGACTACTGTCCTCCCGAAGATATATCAGAATTATTGAATCAACAATGCGGGCGTGCACAGACCCGCCCCTACAGTATGTGTATTGTGTTTGACAAAAGTATGAATAGCACTCACGTGCTATTTTTGTTTTTTGAAATTAATATAATTTAAGTTTCAGTAAAGAAAATGATGATAATATATGAAGAAAGTGGAAGAATAAAATATCTTCATATAAAATTTACATAATATTCACAGTTCTATCACATTACACGGGTAACATAGCAATATAAAATATTTAAGTAATATAGGAGGAAATATTATGGACGAAAATGAAAGAAACACATTCAATGAAAGTGAATTGAATGAAAACAATGAAAACAGAGAATTAAACAATAATGAAAAACAATATAATGACATTAATTTTGTAATGCCGTCATACGATGAACCAAAGCCTAAGAAAAAAAGTAAAAGAAAATCATTTTTCGGATATGTGGCTGTTGCCTTGGTTGCTGCACTTATAGGAGGCCTTTCAGGTGGATATATTGCAACAAGCCAACTGAACATAGCAGGCAGCAAGAACGGCGAAAAAACAGGAATTACGGCTCAGGATATAAACATAAATTTATCTGATGACACATATTTTGCAGCAGCGGTTGCAGAAAAAACTCAAAAAACAGTAGTTGGTATTACAACAGATGTTGTGCAGCAATACAACACATTTTTTGGACCACAAACTCAAAAATCACAAAGCATGGGTTCCGGATTCATAGTTGATCCAAATGGATACATTGTTACAAATGCCCATGTAATTGGTGACGGCAAGTATGAAAACATAACAGTTTCATTGATTGACGGTACAACTGAAGTTGGAGAAGTATTGTGGTATGACACTACGCTTGACCTGGCAATAGGAAATCCTATGACACTGGACCTTGAAAGAACAGTTACACAGGGTATAATAAGCGGACTTAACAGATCAATAGCATTTGAAGACGGAACAGTTATTGAACCATTGATTCAGACTGATGCTTCAATAAATTCAGGAAATAGCGGCGGTCCATTGTTTAATGCAAAAGGGCAGGTAATAGGTATAAACACAGCCAAAATGAGCACAGCTGAGGGATTGGGATTTTCAATTCCAATAAACATCGCAAAACCTATTATTGAACAAATAAAAAATGACGGCTCATTTTCAACAGTGTATGTGGGCATCACAGGAGTGGATGTAGAAACATATGAAAAGGCTCTGGGTGTTGATGTTGCAGCAGAGTACGGTGTTGTCATCATAGAAACAATGGCTAATTCACCTGCTACAGTTTCCGGGCTTGAGCCTGGAGATGTTATTACAGCAATTGACGGTGACAAAATTGAAAGCATGTCTGATTTGAAAAGAAACTTGTATGAGTACAAAAATGACGACAATGTGGAAGTAACATTCATAAGAAACGGCAATGAACAAAAAGTAAATATGACACTTAAGACTAAACCGGCAGATTTATAAAAAAATCAATTTTCATAGAATTTCTCCCCTAAAAAAACAGGTTAATCCTGTTTTTTTATTGCTCTTACTACAATAAAATATTTGCTGAAACGTAAAAAACTTCACTTGTCTATCACATTTGTGCTATATTATTGTTAATATAAAATACGAATATACTGGAGAAAAAAATGAAGGTTAAATTCAGTTTAAAAAACAAACTGTTTCTGGTAATACTGTGTGTGCTGGTATTCAACGTGATTTTGTCAGCTATACTTGGCAACACTATGTTCGGCAAACTTTATACAAACGATAAAATTAAAAATTTAAAAAGCGGGATTGACAGCATAACTTCATTATATAAGTCGGGAGATAAAGACAAGATAATCGAAGAAATAATCAGTTACGAAATGCAGAACATGACCATATGTTTGTTCACTTTGGATACTGAAGACGGAACCGGTGAAATCGAATATTTTTCCAGACAGAAATATTTTTCCACAAACCCCTTTGACAACGAAATTGTGCGCTTGATTGAAAAACTTTACAGTGATGGTGCCTTTCAAAGCCTTGATAACAATAAGTACTTCATTGAAAACAGCGAGGAGGAAAATGATAAAAGACCTGAAAATATTTCAATTTTGGCAAAAATGGAAGACAACAAATATATTCTGATGCAGACACCGAAGCAGTTCATAAAGGACATCTCCGACTCAGCAATAAAATATACAACGTATTTTTCAATATTCACGCTTCTGGCAGGTGCTGCCATCATATATGTAATAGCAGATAAAACAACAAAACCCATAAGGCAAATACAGCAGACTGCAGATAAAATTGCAAATTTGAATTTTTCTCAAAGGTGTGATGTGCTGTCAAAAGATGAAATAGGACTTTTATCATCGAGCATTAACAACATGGCAGATAGACTGCAGGAATATGTGACAAAGCTAAAGGATGATCTTATAAAACAAGAAAAGGCAGACAAAATGACAAAGCAGCTCATAGCCAATGTGTCTCATGACTTCAAAACTCCCCTTACGCTTATTATGAGCTACTCTGAAGCATTGCTTGACATGGATGACATAGATGAACAAACTAAATTAGATTATTTGAACATAATTATAAACGAAGGAAGGAAGATGTCTGAGTTTGTCCAGGAACTTCTGAAGCTCTCCCAGCTTGAGGGAGGGATAATCAAACTTGAAAAATCCAACTTCAGCATAAATGAAATAATTAAAGATGCTGTAAAGAAAAATTCAATAATTGCAGATGAAAAAAATCTGAATGTGGAACAAGACATATGTGATGACAGCATTGTTTTTGCAGATTATTTCAGGATAGAACAGGTTTTTCAAAACCTTTACGAAAATGCCATCAAGTACTGCAATGATGGGGGAACAGTGAAGGTTTCAACATTGGTTCATGAAAACAAGTGCAGGATAAAAGTATTTAATACAGGCAAGCACATTGAAGATGAAGACATAGAAAATATTTTCTTAAGTTTCTACAGAGCCGACAAATCCAGGAAAAACATGGGAAGCTACGGCTTAGGTCTTGCAATAGTTAAAGCAGTTATGGATATGCACGGTGAAAAATACGGAGTAGGAAATGTAGATGACGGTGTTGAGTTCTGGTTTGAGCTTGAAAATGTTGAAATGAATTTTGAAATGGAGGATTAATATGGATATTAAAATATTGCTGGCTGAGGATGAAGATAACATAAGAAAACTTGTTACAAGTTATCTTGTTAAAGAAGGATTTCATGTTGCAGAGGCTGCTGACGGAGCAGAAGCTATTGCAAAGTTTGACGCTGAAATGGATTTTTCACTTGTCATTCTTGATGTAATGATGCCCAAAAAGGACGGATATGAGGTTGCATCTCATATTAGAAACAATTCTGATATTCCCATATTGATGCTGACTGCAAGAGACACTGAGACCGATGAAATAACAGGTTTTAATTCCGGTGCAGATGAATACATTTCAAAACCTTTCAGTCCGAGAATTCTAATGGCAAGAGTAAAAAATCTTTTGAAAAGAACATCACAAAACAGCATGCAGGACATTGAGGCTGGAGGAATAATTGTTAAATACAGAGAAAGAATTGTACTAATTGATGGAGAAAGAGCTGTGCTCACGCCAAAGGAGTTTGATCTTCTATACTATCTGCTTCAGAACAAAAACATAGTTTTAAGCAGGTCACAGATACTATCAACAGTCTGGGACTGGGACTATTTCGGAGACGACAGGACTGTTGACACACATATAAAATGTTTGCGATCCAAAATAGGTGAGTGCGGCAAAAAAATAGTAACCGTAAGAAAAATTGGATATAAGTTTGAATGCGAAAATTAAAAAACTGCCGGTCGGCAGTTTTTTTTTATATTAATTATGCAAAGTTGTATTTTTTAACGTTTGGAGATACTATAACTTTTGCTTCTGTTGCTGCAATAACATCTTCAACTGTAGCATCAGGTCCTAATTCTTCAAGAAGAAGTCCGTCTTTTGTAACTTTCAAAAGAGCCATTTCTGTTACTATATAGTTAACCTGTTCTTTAGCTGTCAAAGGAAGAGTGCATTGTTTCAATATTTTTGGCTGACCTTTTTGTGTGTGAACCATTGCAATTATAACTGTGTTTGCACCAACTACAAGGTCCATTGCTCCGCCCATTCCAGGAACCATCTTGCCTGGTATTTTCCAGTTTGCAAGGCTTCCCTTTTCATCTACTTCCATTGCTCCCAGTACTGTTGCATCAACGTGTCCGCCACGGATTATTCCAAATGATGTAGCACTGTCAAAGAACATTCCTCCTGGAAGAATTGTGGAAGGCATTCCGCCGGCATTAACAAGTTCCCAGTCTTCTTCTCCTTTTTGAGGAGCAGGTCCAAGGCCTAAAAATCCGTTTTCTGACTGGAATGTAATATCTATATCTTCAGGTATATAATTTGCTACCATTGTAGGAAGTCCAATACCTAAGTTAACAACGTCTCCGTCTTTCAACAACTGAGCAACTCTTCTTGCTATAATTTCTTTTGCATCCATTATTTGTCGCCTCCTACAATGTAATCAACAAAAATTCCGGAACACATAACGCGGTCCTGATCAATTTCTCCAACTTCTACTATTTTGTCTGCTTCAACAATTACAACTTTTGCTGCAGTAGCCATCAATGGATTGAAGTTTTTAGTAGTCTTGGCAAAAACCATGTTTCCTTTTTTATCTACTACAGAAGCTTTCAACAAAGCTACGTCTGCTTTCAATGGAAGTTCAAATATATATTCCTGTCCATCTATGACTTTCTTTTCTTTTCCGATTTCAGCTTCAGTTCCAATTCCTGTAGGTGTGTAGAATCCTCCAAGTCCGTTGCCGCCGCATCTTACTTTTTCTGCAAGAGTTCCCTGAGGTGTAAGAACAACTTCAGTTTCTCCTGAATTCATCTGGTTTGCTGTTTCAGGGTTTGTACCAACATGTGATGCAATAATTTTTTTGAACTGTTTATTTACAACCATTTTACCAACACCTTTGTCAGGAAAACCGGTATCATTGCAAATTAGTGTTAAATTTTTAACGTTATTTTTTACAATAGCGTCTATCAAGTTTTCTGGGGTTCCGTTTGCAAGGAATCCTCCAACCATAATAGTCATGCCGTCCTGAACTTTTTCAGCAGCTTCTTTGACTGAAATAATTTTGTTAATCAAGAATATCATCCTCTCTATTTAATATATTTAATTAATCTGCAGAGGAGATTAACTCCTCTGCAGCAATTCTGCTATTATTATCTTTGAACCAACATGGCAGTTCCCATTCCGCCGCCTATGCACAATGTTGCGAGACCTTTTTTAGCATCTCTTTTTTGCATCTCGTAAATCAATGATATAAGAATTCTTGCTCCTGAAGCTCCGATTGGATGTCCAAGTGCTATTGCTCCGCCGTTTACGTTTGTAATGTCTTCACTTAATCCCAAATCTCTTACAACTGCACATGCCTGTGATGCAAATGCTTCATTTGCTTCTGCAAGTTCAATGTCTTCAATTGTCCAGCCTGCTTTAGCAAGAGCTTTTTTAGTTGCAGGAACAGGTCCTATACCCATTATTTTCGGATCAACTCCTGCTGAGCCATATCCTGCTATTTCGCACAAATATTTGAGCCCAAGCTCATCCGCTTTTTCTTTGCTCATGATTACAAGAGCTGCTGCTCCGTCATTT
>NZ_VLKH01000002.1 GCF_007830175.1 Sedimentibacter saalensis
GTTCAGGAAACAGAATACACAGGAGCAGGCAAGCACATTCAGCCGCAGCTGTCATTTGCAAGATCAAACGGCATAGAAATAAAATTTGGAAATCCAAAAGAAGAAGTACCTGGAACAAACATAATACTGCCAGAACATCCATCAATGATAAAAGCAGAAGATGCAGATTTAACGCACATGAGAAAATCACTGATAAAAAATGCAGTAGCAACATGCAATGTAACACCTAATGATGCTGATATAGCATTTCTTGCAGAAGAGACAAACACAAATGTTGAATTTGTAAAAGAAGTATTAGCTTCATTATAACAAAAAAATGGCCTTACAAAGGCCATTTTTGTTTTCATTCGTGAAGAGCAGCTGTTTAATTCAAATTGATGTTTAAAAAAATCCGTGGGTGGTATAATCAACATATAACGATTTTCAGGAGGAAATATGTATAAAGAAGAATTAGCAATTATTTCACAGGCAGTGTTGAATGAAGTTGAAGGATTTGAATTTTACAAGATGGCAAGCGAAAGAGCATCTTCTGACGGAACAAGGGAAGCTTTTAAGGAACTTGCAAATGAAGAAATGAAGCATGCTGAGTACTTAAGGAAATTGTGGACTCAGTTAAGCGGCGGCGGAGAAATAAAAATAGAAGATATTTTAGGCTCAGGTGTAGTTATTCCATCACCGGAAATATACAGATGGGATAAGGTAGATAAAAATGACGCTTCTGTTGCAATGTCAGTTTTTGGAATTGGAATGCAGATGGAGCAAAGTTCAATTGATTTTTATGAAAAAGCTAAAGAAAAAGTACAATCTCAAGCAAGTAAGGATTTATTTGACATATTATCTGGATGGGAAAGAGTACACCTTCTGCAGTTTAGTGAACAGTATGGTATATTGAAGGAAGATTGGTGGGCAGAACAGGGTTTTGCACCTTTTTAAAAAAATAACGGCAGTTGCAGAGCAACTGCTTTTTTATATACTGAAAGTTTTCTTTCCTAGTATATAAAAAACGGGGATTGCAAAGGACGGGACATCCTTAACCTTAAGGTGGGAGCGGAGTCAAAAACGCGCATGCGTTTTTACGCCGAAGGTGGACATAGGTCTCCCTAGCGGAGTCGCGGAGCAACTTTCTATTGCTATGGATTGAAAAAAATTTCAATATAAGATAATATTATGTAGAATGTTGTTTAAATCAAATAATCAGGAGTGGAAAATGAAGGTATTTTCAGTTATAGGAATATCAAAGTCTGGAAAGACAACAACAATAGAAAACATAATTAAGGAACTTGTCAAAAGAAATTATTCAGTTGGAACGGTAAAAGAAATTCATTTTCACAATTTTAAGATGGATATGGATGGAACAAATACAGACCGGCACAAGAAGGCTGGCTCTAGCCTTATTGCAGCAAGAGGTGCAAATGAAACAAATATAATGTACCAAAGAAAATTGAATTTAAATGAAATTCTAGATTTTTATTCTCATGATTTTGTAATATTGGAGGGTGTAAGGGGTACATGGGCGCCCACCATTGTAACTGCTCACGATGTTCAGGGGATTGAAGACAGAATAAGTGAAACAACATTTGCTTTTTCCGGTGTTATTTCAGGAAATTTAAGTGAATATAAAGGAATACCGGCAATTAATTCCCTTACAGAAATTGAAAAACTTGTGGACTTAATAGAAGAAAAGGTGTTTGAACGCCTTCCTGACATGAAAGATGAATGCTGCATGAAGTGCGGTCACACATGTAAAGAATTAAGTTCATTGATTTTAAAAGGAGAAAAAAGCAGGACTGATTGTGTTTTGAGAGAACAAAATGTAATTTTAAAAGTTAATGGAAAAGAAATAACAATGGTTCCTTTTGTGCAAAAAATTCTTCAAAATTCTGTTGAAGCGGTTGCAGGGGAACTAGACGGTTATTCAGTAAACGGGAACATAGAGCTTTTAATCAAAAGATAATTTACATTAAGCTACGTTAGCAGCATTTTTGTTTTCTGTTTGTACCATAAACATTCAGTAACGTGTATCAGAAACCTTGAATATATTATATAAACAATAAAATGGAGGTTGATATGAGCGCTATTGAATCTAGTTTTAATTCCAGGAACCTCAATCCTTTAGATATATATGTGCTGCCGGGATACACAGTGGAGGTCTTTGCTCAGGGGTTGAATTCACCGGTAAGCATGGTTTTTGATGAAGACGGCAGCATATTAATAGGAGAATCTGGGGAAGTAGACGGAAACGCAAGAGTAATGCGGCTTAGAAACGGCAGCTATGAGGTTATTGCTGAAGGCTTCAATGTTCCCCTTTCTGGAGTGAACGTTCTGAATAAGGATAAATACGTATCTCACAAAGGTTTGATAACATTACTTAAAGAGGATGGAAGAAGATATAATGTAATATCCGGGTTGCCAAGTTTGGGTGATTTTGGAAACAGCCAGGTTGAGTTCAGTATTGATGGAAAAATGTATTTCGGACAAGGTTCGGCGACAAATTCTGGAGTTGTGGGACCTGACAACAGCTGGACTGCATTTCATCCATATTTTCATGATTTTCCGGCAGAAGACATTGAACTGGTTGGACAAAATTTCGTGTCATACAACTTTTTTTCTTATTCTCCAACGGATTACGCATTCACAGGTGCATTTCGTCCTTTTGGAACACCAAACAGGCCTGATTATGTTGTGCTTGGAAACTTAAGGCCCACAAGCTGCATATACAGGTCAGAACTTGACGGTTCAAATCTTGAAGTTTATGCCTGGGGTGTGACACAGCCTTACAGAGTGAAATTTGACAGGTTTAACAGAATGTTTGCCACCAATCTCACATATGATGTGAGAGGAAGCAGGCCCATAAAAGATTGTCCTGATGAGTTTTTATTTATAAATCATGGGTCATGGTATGGATTTCCTGATTTTTGCGGAAACCTTCCTGTTACATTGCCGCAGTTCAGACCTGATGTAGGCCCCCAGCCTGAATTTTTAATGTCAAGGCATCCTATGATACCTACAAAACCCTTTGCAATCATAGAGCCCCATGCGGGAGTGAGAGGGTTTGACTTTGACTACACCCAGGAATTTGGAACATATGGGAATGCTTATGTAGCTTTGTCAGGAAGCATATATCCAGTAACTACAGGAGGGTATCCTCTTCCTGGAGTAGGCAGAAGAATTGTCAGAATCGACATGAACGACGGCAATGTAAGCACATTTGCCATTAACAGAACAGGACTTGGAGCTTCTTTTACTGGAGGTGGCGGATTTGAAAGACCCATGGATGTTGTCTTCGGACCGGACGAAGCCATGTATGTGCTTGATTACAATATGGCTACGCCCATAAATCCAAATCTTTACATTCCAAATACAGGCGTAATATGGAAAATCAGCAGGACATAAATTAATGTTTAGGCTTATTGCAGAATAAAAGCAGACTTAGTCTGCTTTTATTCTGCAAATATATTTCATTAACTCTTTCTATGAAAATCAACATATTCCGTCTCTACTCATTAAATCTGTCAATTGGGCTTGGGGGAATTATGTATGTTTGCTCAGGTGCTCCTGTTTCACCGGCAACTAACGGAACCATGTCAACTTTATAATCGGTTTTTATGCCAGGGAAAATTCGGAAATTTAAAACGTTCACAGTATAATAATTTTCAGCTAAAACTCTCATGCTGTACGTGGTATAGTAATATTGTGAAGTATCCATGGGATCACGTATTACAGGCAGCAAAATATCAGGAACCCTGCCGCTTGAATCTGTTGTTTGTTGAGAATATGACTGAACTTCACCGCCTTCCAACATCCTATATACCGTAACAGATGCGTTTTCAACCGGAAGCGCTCCAAGTGCTGTAAAGACTCTGACAGTCAATGTTCCAGTTTCCGCACTCTCAGGAGTTTCTGACGGAGGCTGTGATGGTGTTTCTAAAGTTTTTACCATCATATTTTTAGCAGTATAAGGTTTTGGAGTGATATATCTATTATTATATTTATAATAATCCATGAAAAAAAGTCACCTCTTAATTTTATGTATTTAAGATATAATATGATAAGAAAAAGATATTGTTAAAGTTAATATTTTCAGTATTAAACAGTTAGATTTAGTCATTGAAAAAATAATGAAAATATAAGATAATATATACAACAAATATCATGATAAGGAGTATTATATGAGCGATCAAATAATATTAAAAGTAAACGGACAAGAGATAGCGATGGTTCCATTTGTGCAAAAAATATTAATGAATACAATTGAAGCTGTTACAAAGGAACTTAATGGCTGCCCTGAAAACGGAGACATAGAAATAAGCATAAAAAGAGAAAAATAAGAAGGAGTGAAAAATGTACATAAAAGCATCTAAGGATTTAATTGAATTTATTAAAAAAAGTCCAAGTGTTTTTCATGCAGTTGATGCATTGAAGACAGAACTTAAGTCAGAAGGATTTGAAGAACTGGCAGAAGGTAAAAAATGGAACATTCAAAAAGGAAGCAAATATTTTGTTACCAGAAATCATTCATCGATCATAGCTTTTAAAGTCGGAGAATATTTAGATGACTACAGCTTCAACATAGTTGCTTCACACTGTGATTCTCCAAGTTTTAAGATTAAGGACAATTATAAAATTGAAGCAAGTAAAAAATATGTCCAGCTAAATACTGAAAAATACGGCGGAATGATTTATTCCACTTGGCTTGACAGGCCTCTTTCTGTTGCAGGAAGAATTATTGCAAAAAACGGAGAAAACTTTGAAACAGTGCTTGTAAACATAGACAAGAACCTTGTTTTGATACCTAATGTCGCAATCCACATGAACAAGGAAATCAACTCCGGCATGAAGTACAACGAACAAGTTGACCTGCTGCCGCTGTACGGAATATGTGCAGAAGGAAAAGACAGCTTCATGGATTTAGTAAGCATCTATGCAGGTGTTCAAAAAGATAACATAATAAGCACAGACTTATTCCTTTACAACAGGACAGAGCCCACTGTATGGGGAGAAAATGACGAGTTCATGTCATCGCCAAAGCTTGACAATCTTCAGTGTGCATATGCAACACTGCAGGGATTTTTAAGAGGAAGCAACACAAAATCAGTCAACGTTTATTGCTGCTTTGACAATGAAGAAGTTGGCAGCGGAACAAAACAAGGTGCAGCATCAACATTTTTGGAGGATGTTCTTAAAAGAATAAATGACAATCTGGGTAAGTCCAGTGAAGAATATCTTTGTGCACTTGCTTCTTCATTTTTGATTTCAGCTGACAATGCACATGCAGTTCATCCAAATCATCCTGAATTAAGTGATCCCACTAACCGTGTGTACATGAACGAAGGGATTGTAATAAAACACAATGCAAACCAGAAATATACCACAGACGCAGTAAGTTCAGCTTTGTTTAAGGAATTCTGCAAAAGAGCAGATGTGCCATACCAAAATTACACTAATCGCTCTGATGTTGCAGGAGGAAGTACACTTGGAAACATTGCATCATCAAAAGTTAGCATAAACATGGTTGATATAGGTCTTGCACAGCTTTCCATGCATTCATCCTACGAAACTGCCGGTATAAAAGACACATTGTATTTAATTAAAGCTTCAGAAGAATTTTTCAATTCACACATTACAGAAAAGTCATCTGGTGTTTTGTCTGTGACAAAGTAACAAGATGAATAGGAATAGGTGGACATATGAAAGAATATAAAAGACAATATCCGATTTTTTCTTTATGTGGTCTTAATTGCGGCTTGTGCCCAAGATACCACACAGACGGACATTCAAAATGTCCCGGATGCGGAGGCGAAGAGTTCCATTTAAAGCATCCCACATGTTCTGTCATCACATGCAGCAAAAATCATGACAATGTAGAATATTGTTTTCAGTGCACTTCTTTTCCATGCCCAAAATACAGGGAAGAAAGCAACAAAGATTCTTTCATCACTTATAAAAATGTTCTTTTGGATTTCAAGAAAGCAGAAAGTGCGGGCATTGAAAAATATATAGAAATTTTAAATGAAAAAATAAAAATATTTCAATATCTCATGGAAAATTTCAATGACGGAAGAAGAAAAAACTTTTACTGCACAGCAGTTAACTTGCTCGAAATTGAAGATTTAAGAGAAGTCTTACTTTCAATAAATAATCTTGATGTTCAAGATGAACAGAAAACAAAAAAAGCTGTTTTTCTCATTGAAAAAAAGGCAAAAGATAAAAATATAGAGCTTAAGTTAAGAAAATAAAGACCCTTCAAGGGTCTTTTATTCTATCTTGCAGCCTGTTTGCTCTATTCGCTGCCTTATTATGCTTTCTTCTGCAAGATCTCCATATCCAACTTCTATGGATCCTCTTCCAATATCAATATTTATCATTTTAACACCTGGAATTTCGCTGAGGGCGTTTTTTATTTGTGTCTTCATTTCAGTGTTTTGCAGTCTGTCAACGTTGTAATGAACTTTATTCATAATATTAATTCCTTTCAAAGTATTTAAATTAGTATTTGTTTAAAACATAAAAAATATTAAAAGTTTAACAGCATATTAAAAAGGGTATAAAAGGTAAAAATAAAAGGTGATGAAATGGATAACTTTAAGGTCATTGAATGTGCTAAAAACATATTGCAAAAAAAATAAATTAAATTACAGAATGATTGAAGATATAGATGTACAGCAATCAGTTTGTTTCAGGAGGTGTTTATGCTTATAACATCAATGTTAAGGGTTGTTCTGACCCGCTCATTAAAGCCGTTTGTTTTTACGGGGAGAAACGAGAATAAACTTAAATTTGATTCTCTTGAAGATCTGGGATTGTACGTTCATATTCCATTTTGCAGGAGTATCTGTAGGTTCTGTCCTTATTTCAAGGAAGTATATGACAAACATAAGGCTGAATCATATAAGAAAGCACTGCTAAAGGAAATAGACATTGTGTGCAGAAATCTTAAGGAGAAAAAGAATGCTGCAAGCCTGTACTTTGGAGGAGGTACTCCTGCACTCATGATAGATGACATGAAAGAAATTATTGACAAGCTTAAAAATTATTTCATCATTGAAGGCAGCATAGGCGTTGAACTTCATCCGGAAGATATTAAAGAATCAACACTTGATAAATTGAAGAATATTGGTATAAATATGGTGAGTATAGGAATTCAGTCTTTTGATGAAAAATGTCTGCAAAGGCTGGGAAGAAAAAATGATCTTTTTGAAGAAAAGCTGAATCTCGTCAAAAGTTATGAATTTGATGTTGTTGATGTTGACTTGATTTTTGCTATTCCAGGTCAGACGGACAAAATTCTGCTGAAAGACATTACGGCTGCATTTGATAACGGAGCCACTCAAGTTTCAACATACCCTTTCATAGATTTCACTTTTGCAGACAACGACTATAAGGCAATGCCGGAAAAAACAAAAAAAAGGATGCTTAAAAAACTTACAGAATTCTGCAGCAACATTAATATAGAAAGAACTTCTGTTTGGACATTTGCAAAGAAAGGAACAAAGCGCTATTCTTCAGTTACGAGAGATAATTTTCTTGGTTTTGGTGTGTCAGCAGCAACACTTTTAAAGAATACATTTAAAATAAACACATTTTCAATTTCTGAGTACATAAAAAGAATAAACAACAGCATTCTTCCATCTTCATTGACTCTGTATTTCACAAAAAGGCAAAGAGCAGTATATTATTTGTTCTGGAGCGCTTACTCCTTAAAAATTGATATTCAGAAATTTGAAAAAATCATCGGAGAATCCATTGATAAGATGTTCGGCTTTGAACTTTTACTGGCTGAAAAATTAAATCTCTTAGTTAAAAACAAAGATTTCTATGAGCTAACACCGAAATCTTCATACTGGTATCATATTATTGAACAATCTTACACAAGAAAATACATCGACAAAGTATGGAATGTTTCTAGAAAAGAAGCATTCCCAGGCAAAATAGTCTTAAGATAAAGTTACTATATTATGAATAGGAAATTGCATAATTCGATTGGCAAAATATTGGAGGTAATTATGCTTTCGAAAATTAAGACCTGTGTTTTGTATGGACTTGAAGGATATGAAATTGATGTGGAAACAGACTTATCAGGAGGACTTCCGAATTTTAGCATTGTGGGACTTCCTGATATTTCAATTAAGGAATCGAAGGAAAGAGTTCGCTCAGCAGTTAAGAACAGCGGATACAGCTTTCCTGTAAGCAGGATTACCGTTAATCTAGCTCCTGCAAATTTGAAAAAGGAAGGAAGCCAGATTGACCTTCCTATTGCTGTGGGAATTCTTGCAGCCAGCAAGATTATAAAGGAAAAAATCGGCAATAAGACAATAATTATAGGAGAATTGTCCCTGGACGGCAAAATTACCGCTGTTGAAGGGGCACTGCCCATGGTAATATCCATGAGGAACAATAATTTTGAAAGAATAATAATTCCTGAAGACAACAAGGAAGAATGTGGCGCCATAGAAGGAATAGAAGTAGTGCCAGTCAATAATTTAATCAGATTGGTTGAATATCTTAACAAAGAAATTGAAATAGATCCATTTAAAAATGATTATGAAAAATTTAATCAACTCGAAGTTTTCAATGAAGATTTTTCAGAAATTAAGGGACAGCCTGCCATGAAAAGAGCTGTAGAAATCGCCGCTGCAGGAATGCACAACGTGTTGCTCCTTGGATCACCGGGCTCAGGCAAGACTATGATAGCAAGAAGAATTCCAACCATACTTCCTGATTTAACATTTGAAGAGTCCCTAGAAGTTACAAAAATATACAGCATATCCGGTTTGTTGTCAGGCAAAGGTCTCATAAGGAAACGACCTTTCCGTTCACCTCATCACACCTCCTCACGAGTTGCAATGGCTGGAGGCGGTTCAAAGCCAAGCCCTGGAGAAGTATCCCTGGCTCACTACGGCGTCTTGTTTCTCGATGAAATCCCAGAGTTTCCTAAAAATGTGCTGGAAGTTTTAAGGCAGCCCATGGAAGACGGGAAAATTTCCATATCACGGGCCAATGGTTCTTTTACATTTCCTGCTAAATTTATGTTTGTAGCCGCTATGAATCCGTGCTGCTGCGGGTACCTGGGCGATTCAACTCATGAATGCACATGCACCCAAAGTCAGATTGACAAATACCTTGGGAAAATTTCTGGTCCCTTGTTAAACCGCATCGACATACAGGTTGAAGTTTCTCCGGTAAAATATGAAGATTTGAAAAATACAAATGAAGAGGAATCTTCATCTGAAATCAAAAAAAGAATAATAAATGCACGCAATATCCAAAAGGAAAGATATAAGGAAATTGGTATCATAACAAATTCTGAGCTTTCAGGAAGATATATTTCTAAATACTGCAAAACAAACAGTGAATCAGAAAGTCTTCTAAAAAGTGCCTTTGAAACACTTGGTTTAAGCGCCAGGGCATACAACAAAATATTGAAGGTAGCAAGAACAATTGCTGATTTGGAAGGCTGTGAGAATATAAAAACCATCCATGTGGCAGAAGCAATTCAGTATAGAAACCTTGACAGGAAGTACTGGAGGTAATATGGACTGCTTAAGCATAAATCAAAAAACCATTGGCTGGCTAAATTCTGCCAGAGGAATATCAAACGGAAAAATAGAAAAATTACTTAACTATTTTGAAGGAAACACAACATATCTGTGGGATAATTTTGAATGTGAGAAAAAGAATTTGCAGCTAAAGGAAGAAATCATAATAGAACTTTCAAGAACAAAGGACAGCTTTGAAGAAAACATGCTTAAAAAATTAAATGAACATAATGCTTTTGCCGTGACCATTTTTGATGAAACTTACCCCTTGCTGCTTAAGGAAATAGTATTGCCGCCTTACATTTTGTATTGCAGGGGAAGCATAAAAAACATAGACAATCTTTCAATTGCAGTTGTAGGTTCCAGAAAGGCAACAAGTTATGGAAAATGGGCTACAGAAAAATTCACCAGGGAACTTTCCGAAATTGGAGTTAATATAGTAAGCGGTCTTGCTGCAGGAATTGATTCAGTAGCACACAAAACAGCACTGAAATGCGGTGCAAAAACAATAGGTGTAATTGGCTGTGGAATAGATGTTGTGTATCCTAAAATCAATGAGCAACTGTACAATGAAATTGCTGAAAAAGACGGTGCTGTAATTACGGAATATTTTTTCGGCATGCAGCCCATGCCTAACAACTTTCATGACAGAAACCGCATAATAAGCGGATTATCCCATGGAGTGCTTGTCATTGAAGCACAGGAAAGAAGCGGAACATTAATTACAGCAGGGCATGCGGCAGACCAGGGGAGAGAAATATTTGCAGTTCCCGGCAACATTGACAGCATCTACAGCAAGGGAACAAATGCTCTTATAAGAGACGGAGCTAAAATTACATCTTCTTTGGATGATATAATAGAAGAAATTCCTCTGCTAAAAGAAAAATCTGCAAAAAAGAACAGCATAGACTTAACATGTTTAAGCAGTGATGAAATGAAAGTCATAAAAAGCATTTTGTCAGGAAACAAGACTGTTTATGAAATTGCAGGAGAAACAGGATTGGAAACTCCTCTTTTGTTAAGCATTCTTACATTTCTTGAAATGAAGGGCAAAATAACAAAGATTTCAGGAAACAAATTTTCGCTTAATCAATAAAAGAATATTTGCTTACAGTTTAAACCAATTAACATAAAGTATTGCAGATATAATTAAAGGATAAATTTTTAGAATATAGAATTGTTTCGCTTAAAAATTTTATATTTTACGTAATATAACGGGGGGATAAAATTCTCTTACTCAAAAGAATCAAATTAATAAAAGAAGGAAATATGCTTGTAATCATGTCGAAAATTGTTGGAAATATAAACATGAAAATATATCTTTATTTCTAAAATATGGTATAATATAACAAATAACAGGGATATAGGGGTATATTATGGAATTAGGTCAATCTTTGAGCAAAAATAACAATAAAGATGAAAACGATTACAGACTTATAATTTATGTTTTTGTAATTACATGGTTGTACTTTCTTCATTTTAATAATTTCTATATGTTTCACAGCTTCATAGAAATATTCAGTGCTGTAATTTGTTTCGGCATATTTATGTTTTCCCTGAACACCTACAAATTTTCAAAAAATGATTTTTTCGCTTTTTTAGGATACGGGTATTTATTTGTAGGAATGCTTGATATATTGCATGCATTTTCTTATGAGTCCATGGGCATATTTCCAGGTGCTTCAGCCGATATGGTTGTTAGATTTTGGGTAGCAGCAAGATTGTTCGAAGCTGCAACTTTGTTGATGTCAAGTTTGTTCTTGTATAATAAAATCAGTCATGAAAAATTAAACATGGTTCAAATAATTTACTTTACAGCATTTGTCTTCTCTGTGCTGGATATTATGTATTTCAATTTTTTGCCTGACAGCTGGGATAATGGAAAGACTGAGTTTAAACTGGTCATGGAATATTTTATTACCACGGTACTTATTATAAGTCTTTTTCATTTTTTTAAGGCCAGAAAATCTATAGATTCCAATTTGTTTTTTTATCTTGAATTATCAATGGTACTGAAAATAATTTCTGAAATATTAATATCACTTTATTCATTTAATACAGACATTATGTTTTCACTTGGACACATAATAAAAGTTGTATCATTTTTCCTAATGTACAAGGGAATAGTTGAAAACGGACTTCAGAGGCCTTATGAGAAGCTGATACACAATCTGGATATGGAGGAAAACTACCGCAAACATATTGAAGATGCAATACTTAAAAATGAAAAGTGTTACGATCTTATAATAGACCGCTCGGGAGACGGTATAGTGATTCACAAGAATAATAAAATCATATATGCAAATTCAACTTTTGCTTTAAATGTTGGAGCTGGAGAAATATCAAGCATTATGGGAAGAAACATCTGGGACTTTATTCATGATGACAAAACTGAAATGACAAAAGATCATTTTATGAATATTGAAAACAATCATTTAAATTTTCCATTTGAAGAAATTAAGTTGTTAAATATCCAAGGTGTTGAAGTAGGAGCAGAATGCAGCTTCAATTATATCATGTACAGAGGAGAACCTGCAGTCATGACCATATTCAGGGGATTCAGTTCTCAGGAAAGAATAATATCACTTAAGAACGACATAGCAGAAGGAGAAAAGAAACTTGAGCAATCTAACGAGTACAACACGCTGATGACGGAATTTTTCACGAATATATCCCATGAGCTTAAAACACCGCTTAACATAATACTGGGTACAATACAGCTTCTTGAAATGCCGGTAAAAGAAAAGCTGCCGGATTCATGTGAGTATAGAAAGAGCAGGTATCTGAGAATAATGAAGCAAAATACTTTCAGGCTCATAAGGCTTATTAATAACCTTATTGATATTTCTAAATATGATTCGAAATATTTGAAATTGGACATGCACAACCATGACATCGTAAAAATTGCAGAAGACATTTCAGTGTCGGTAAGCGAAAATTTCAAATCTAAAGGCGTTAAAATCATTTTTGACACGGATACAGAAGAAAAAGTAATGGCAGTGGATGAAGATAAACTTGAAAGGATACTGTTAAATTTGCTTTCAAATGCTGTAAAGTTTACAAATAACGGCGGCGAAATAATGGTAAATGTTGAAGACCACGAAGATTTTGTGCGCATAAGTGTGAAGGATACAGGTATTGGCATACCAAAGGACAAGCTAGATGCTATTTTTGACAGGTTCTGCCAGGTTGACAGGTCTTTAACCCGAAACAGGGAAGGAAGCGGAATAGGTTTGTCATTGGTCAAGACTCTTGTTGAAATGCACGGAGGAAAAATTATGGTCAACAGCACTGTGGGGGAAGGAAGCGAATTTATTTTTGATTTGCCGGTCATTGTCTTGGACGAAAAACAAGTCAGTGACGCAATATTTTATGACAGCAAAATAGACAAAATAAATATAGAATTTTCTGATATTTATTCCTTGGAATACTGATTAAAAAGTTTTTAAATGAATAAATATATGATACATATTTTTTGTAATAATAATGAATGATGAGTCTTTTGCTTAATTGATAAGCTATTGACAAATAAAAAAATCTATTATATGTTATAATAGAATTATACGGTAATTATTGTTAAAATTAAACGTATACGAGGTATTGGAGGAAAAATGAATAATTTGTTAATAGTTGAATCTCCGGCAAAAGCAAAGACAATTGCTAAGTTTCTAGGAAAAAACTATACTGTTAAAGCTTCGGTTGGTCATGTGAGAGATTTGCCCAAAAGCAAGCTTGGCATTGATGTTGATAATAATTTTGAACCTAACTATATTACCATAAGAGGTAAAGGGGATGTAATAAAGGAACTTAAAAAGGAAGCAAAAAAGGCAGACAACGTGTATCTTGCAACGGACCCTGACCGAGAAGGTGAAGCAATTTCATGGCATCTGGCTAAAATACTCAATCTTGATGAAAGCAAGGATATAAGAGTAGAGTTCAATGAAATTACTAAGGAAGCCATAAAAAAAGCAAGCAAGAATCCCAGAAAAATAAATATTGATCTTGTTGATGCCCAGCAAGCCAGGAGAATTCTAGACAGATTGGTTGGTTATAATATAAGCCCTCTGTTGTGGAAAAAGATTGAAAAGGGATTGAGTGCCGGAAGAGTACAGTCTGTTGCATTGAAACTTGTAATAGACAGAGAAAGAGAAATAATGGATTTTGTTCCTGAAGAATACTGGACACTGGAACTTGAAGTTAAAAAAAATAAAAAAAAGTTTATTGCCAAGTATGCGGGAATTCTTAAAAATGATAAGTTAAGCAAAATAAAAATAAAAAATGAAGATGAAGTAAAAGAAATCATAAATAGTATGGATACGGAAAAAATATCCGTCTATAAAACTGAAAAAACAAAGAGCTATTCAAAACCAAGCGCTCCTTTTACAACAAGCACCCTGCAGCAGGAAGCAAACAGAAGGCTTAACTTCCCGGCAAAGAAAACAATGATGATTGCGCAGCAGCTCTACGAGGGAATCAACATTAAGGGAGAAGGAAGCGTAGGTTTGGTTACATACATCAGGACTGACTCATTCAGACTTTCTGACGAAGCAGTGACAATGGCCAAGGATTACATAGTTTCAAACTACGGTGATAAATACTACATGAACAGGGTGTTCACAAAGCCTAAGAAAAATGAAAACAAGGTTCAGGATGCCCATGAAGCCATAAGGCCAACATATGTAAACAAAAATCCTGATCTCATCAAGGACAGCCTTTCATCAGACCAATACAAGCTTTACAGCCTCATATGGAAAAGATTTATTGCATGTCAGATGGTTGATGCAGAATATGATGTTACAAAGGTTCTTTTAGACGGAAACGGAAATATTTTTGAAGCAAGTGGTAAAATATTGGTTTTCGACGGGTATAAAAAAGTCTACAAGTATTCAGATGATTCGGAAAGCAAGCTTCTTCCGGAAGTTGAGAAAAGTGAGATGTTAGAAATCAGCCAGATATCTCCGGAGCAGCACTTCACACAGCCACCTGCAAGATACACGGAAGCAAGCCTTATAAAGGATCTTGAAGAAAGAGGAATAGGAAGGCCAAGCACATATGCTCCTACAATAACAACCATTACAAGCAGGGAATATATAGTCAAGGACAAAGGCAGTCTTTTTCCTACTGACATGGGATTTCTTGTTACTGAAATGATGGAAAAGTATTTTTCCAAGGTAATAAATGAAAAGTTTACAGCTGAAATGGAAAATATGCTTGATGAAGTTGCTTCCGGTAAGGTTGAATGGCATGAAGTAATAAATGAGTTTTACAAGGACTTTAAAGAAGAACTTGACGTTGCCGAAAAGGAAATGGAAGAAATTGAAATTAAGGATGAAGTAAGCGATGTACAGTGCGAGAACTGCGGTGCCTTCATGGTTATTAAGAAGGGAAGGTATGGTAAATTTCTGGCATGCCCAAACTATCCGGAGTGCAAGAATACAAAACCTCTGGGAGGCAAAGAGGCTGTTGAGGAAACTGATGAAGTTTGCGAAGTTTGCGGAGCTAAGATGCTCAAAAGAAAAGGAAGATACGGTGAGTTTCTTGCCTGTTCAAATTATCCTAGCTGCAAGACCACTAAGCCTATAGTAAAAACAATAGATGTGAATTGTCCCAAGTGCGACGGCAAGATTGCAATTAAGTTTTCCAAGGCTGGAAGAAGGTTTTTTGGATGTACAAATTATCCTGAGTGCAATTTCATGTCATGGCTTGAACCAACAAAAGAAAAATGTCCTGTGTGCGGTGAGATGATGGTTATTAAAGATAACAAGATAACATGCATCAATAAAAAATGCGGGAAAACAGAAGAATAAGTTTTAATAATTTGACTTTATGCAGCTTTCAATAAAATATGCAATTAATTTACAATTTGTTGTTGCAATTGAAAAATGGCTGTGTTATACTAAACATAATTACGCACAGATTTAGATTGTGCAGGAGTTGTGCCGAAAGGTCTTCTGCACGGGATGATATTTCTGGAGGTAAAACAAAAGGAGGAAAAAATAATGGCAATAATTAGCATGAAAAAATTGCTGGAAGCAGGAGTTCACTTTGGTCATCAGACAAGAAGATGGAACCCTAAGATGGCAGAGTACATTTTTACAGAAAGAAACGGTATCTACATAATCGACTTGCAGAAAACAAGCGATAAAGTAGACGAAGCTTACAACTTTGTTAAAGAAGTTGTTGCAAGCGGAGAAGAAGTATTGTTCGTTGGAACAAAAAAACAAGCTCAGGAATCAACTAAATCAGAAGCTGCAAGATGCGGAATGCACTTTGTAAGCCAAAGATGGTTGGGTGGTATGCTTACAAACTACCAGACAATCAGAAGAAGAATTGACAGACTCAATGAGTTGAAGAGAATGGAAGAAGACGGAACATTTGCTCTTTTAACTAAGAAAGAAGTTATAAAGTTGAAAGGTGAAGCTGAAAGACTTGAAAAATTCTTAGGCGGAATCAAGAACATGGAAAAACTTCCTGGAGCATTGTTCATAGTTGACCCTAGAAAAGAAAGAATAGCTGTTCAGGAAGCTAAAATATTGGGAATACCAGTTGTTGCAATAGTTGACACTAACTGCGATCCTGATGAAGTAGACTATGTAATCCCTGGAAATGATGATGCTATCAGAGCCGTAAAACTTTTAACAGCTACAATTGCTGATGCTATCCTTGAAGGAAGACAAGGCGTTCAGTTGACTGAAGAAGAAGTTGAAGATGAAGTATCAGAAGAAGAACTTGAAAAAGTTGAAGAAACAGAAATAGAAGAATAAAAATAAAAAATAAAATAAAAATCAAAGTAAGGGGTTAGGAATTTTTTCCTTACGCCTTGCTTTTTTAAATTTTGGAGGTATTTAAATGGAAGTTACAGCTTCAATGGTAAAAGAACTAAGAGATAAAACTAATGCAGGTATGATGGACTGCAAAAAAGCCTTAAAAGAAACAGATGGAGACATGGAAAAAGCAATAGACTATTTGAGAGAAAAAGGACTTTCTCAAGCAGCTAAAAAAGCTGACAGAATTGCAGCAGAAGGTCTTACAACTGCTATAATTTCTGCAGACGGAAAAACAGGTGTTGTAGTAGAAGTAAACTCAGAAACTGACTTCGTTGCAAAAAATGAAGAATTCCATAACTTTGTACAGGACGTTGCTAAGGTTGTAGTTGAAAATACTCCTGCAGACGTTGAAGCGTTAAAAGCTGTTGTTCTTGAATCAGGCAAGACTGTTCAGGAAACATTGACTGACAAAATCGCTAAAATAGGCGAAAACATGTCAATCAGAAGATTTGCAGCTGAAAAAGTAAACAACGGAGCAGTTGTAGGCTACATTCACGGCGGCGGAAAAATTTCTGTTATAGTTGCTCTTGAATCAGAAGGAGACAAAGAAGCTCTTGAAGTTCTTGGAAAAGACCTTGCAATGCAGGTTGCAGCTATGAATCCTAAATACATATCTACTGATGATGTTGATCAGGAATTCATTGCACATGAAAGAGAAGTTCTTATTGCTCAGGCATTAAATGAAGGAAAACCACAAAACATTGTTGAAAAAATGGTTGAAGGAAGACTTCAGAAAGAATTGAAAGAAGTATGTTTGTTGGAACAAGCATTTGTTAAAGATGGTGATTTAACAGTAAAGAAAGTTATTGCAAACACAGCTGCTAAATTAGGAAAAGACATAAAAATTGCCGGAGTTCAAAGATTTGAAGTTGGCGAAGGCATTGAAAAGAAATCAGAAAACTTTGCTGATGAAGTTGCAAAACAAATGGGTAAATAATCCTGATAGAAAATGATACAAATGGAGAACTTTTTTAAGTTCTCCATTAATAAAAATACAGTCTTCAGGAGGATAAGATGGATTGCAAATATAAGAGAATAATATTAAAAATAAGTGGAGAAGCTTTATCCGGCAATGCTGGTCATGGCATAAGCCCTGAAATAGTATCTAGAATTTCTAATGTTGTGAAGAATGTCATAAACATGGGAGTTGAAGTTGCTATAGTAGTCGGAGGAGGAAACTTCTGGAGAGGTGCAAGTGCTAAAGACATGGACAGAACAACTTCTGATTACATGGGAATGCTGGGCACAATAATCAACGGACTTGCTTTGCAGGATGCTTTAGAAAAGATTGGCGTGGAAACCAGAGTTCAGACTGCTATAGAAATGCGACAAATAGCAGAGCCTTACATCAGGAGAAGAGCAGTACGTCACTTGGAAAAAGGCAGAGTTGTTATTTTTTCCGGTGGTTCCGGAAATCCATATTTTTCAACTGACACTACAGCAGCATTAAGAGCTGCAGAAATAAATGCAGATATAATACTCCTTGCTAAAAACGGCGTAGACGGTGTCTACAGCGATGATCCTAACAAAAATCCGGATTCAGTGAAGTATGACGAGCTCAATTACATAGATGTGTTGAATAAAGGTTTGAAAATAATGGACTCCACAGCAACGTCATTGTGTATGGATAACAAAATTCCTATTTTGGTCTTTGGAATTGAACAACCGGAAAGCATCGAAAAGATTGTAATGGGAGATAATATAGGAACAATAATCAAGGAGGCGTAGTAATGTATAGAGAAGTAGTAGCAAAATCAGAAGAAACAATGAGAAAATCAATGGGTTTTCTTAAAGAAGACCTTGCCACAATCAGAGCCGGTAAAGCAAATCCTAAACTGGTTGACAAAATTCAAGTAAGTTATTACGGAACAATGACCCCCCTTAACCAAGTAGCAAACATATCTGTGCCGGAACCAAGAGCAATTATGATACAGCCTTGGGATGCAAGCTTGGTAAAAGAAATTGAAAAAGCAATTTTAGCATCAGAATTAGGAATCACACCTTCTAATGACGGAAAGGTTATCAGACTAGTTATTCCTGTTTTAACAGAGGAAAGAAGAAAAGATCTTCTGAAGATTGTAAAAAAAGAAACAGAAAATGCTAAGGTTGCAGTGAGAAACATAAGAAGAGATGCTAACGAAGAACTGAAAAAACTTGAAAAATCAAGTGAAATTACTAAAGATGATCTGAAAAAAGCAGAAGAGGACATGCAAAAGCTCACTGATAAATACATCAAATTTGTTGAAGACATCTACAAGGAAAAGGAAAAAGAAATTTTAGAGGTTTAACAATGGATACTTTAATTGGTTACCCGCTGTTAGAAGCTCTTAAAATATTAGAAGAAAACAACAATAAGATTATAAATATAAAGAAAATTATCGGCTGGAATAAAAAATTCAATGAACTTCACAAGCCGTATGTCATAAGGGAACATTACAAAGACAATTATGTAACTTTGTATGTTTCATACTATTAGTCTGAAGTACAGGCTTATGATTTCATAAGCCTGTTTAGTGTATTTTTTGAGAAATGGTGAGGATATTATGAATTTAGAGGAGCAAGTGCTGAGTGGTACAATTCCTGCACATATTGCAGTAATACTCGACGGCAACAGAAGATGGGCAAAACAACGAAATCTGCCTACAAAAATGGGACATAGAGAAGGTGCCTTAAGAGTTACTGATTTGGTAAGAAACTGCGCTGACATAGGCATAAAATATTTGTCTGTATACGCATTTTCAACTGAAAACTGGAGAAGAGAAAAAAAAGAAGTCGATTATTTGATGAATCTCCTGGTGGAATTTGTGGTAAAGGAGCTTGACTACTTAAATAAAAATGACGTTAAGATAACAATGATGGGCAACATGGACGATTTACCTGAAAAAACAAGGCAGGAAGTCAAACGCTCTGTGGAACTTACTAAATACAATCATACACTTCATTTGAACATAGCCCTCAGCTATGGTTCAAGATTCGAAATTATAAATGCTGTAAAAAACATAGTTAAAGATTATGAAAACAATGAAATTGACATAGATGAAATAAATGAAGATAGCTTCAAGAAATATTTGTTTACCCATGACATGCCAGATCCGGATTTGTTAATAAGAACAAGCGGTGAAATGCGTGTAAGCAATTTTCTTTTATATCAGCTTGCATATACAGAGTTTTATTTTACGGATATAATGTGGCCTGATTTTGGAAAAGATGAATTATTGAAAGCAATACTTAACTATCAAGCAAGAAAAAGGAGATTCGGAAATTAAGGCGGTGTTGTTATGAGACAAAGAGTGTTGACCGGAGTGGCAGGGGGAGCATTTATTGCTGCTGTTACATATTTTGGAGGTACCCTTTATGACTTTGTGTATTTTGGTATTATATGCATAGGAATATATGAGCTTTCAAAAGCATTTTTCAATAACGGATTTGATTACGGAGCTGTTGTTAACTATATGTTTGCAATTGCTTTATTCATAGAAAAAACAACAAAATACCAGCATTTTTTTGATTTCTTTTTATTCATGTACATATCATTGAACTTTCTGATTTTTGTGTTCAATAAAAAAACAGACATAAAGAAAATTTCAGAAATAGTATTTATAGGATGCTATGTAGTGTTTTTTATGTACCACATGATGCTTATGAACGGTTCTGTCTATGTGTGGCTTGTGTACATAATAGCATTCGGATCAGACACATTTGCTTATTTTACAGGTAGATTTTTCGGAAGACACAAGTTGTATCCCGAAGTTAGTCCCAATAAAACAATTGAAGGTGCAATTGGCGGTGTAATAGGAAGCACGCTTTTATCGTTAATTTATTTTAATTATTTAAGCATAAATAAATATATTTACATTATAATATTTAGTGTCAGCGCTTCTGTATTTTCAATTGCAGGCGATTTGGCTGCATCAAAAATAAAAAGAGAACACGGAATAAAGGATTTTGGATACATGCTTCCGGGACACGGAGGAATACTTGACAGATTTGACAGCGTGCTTTTCGTGGCACCGGTTGTTTATTACTTTGTTCGTCACTTCTTATAACATGGAGGGAATATATTGTTAACATTAATAGCATCTATACTTGTTTTTTCAGCCATAGTTCTGGTTCATGAGTTTGGACATTACAAGGCTGCAAAAAGTGTAGGCATAAAAGTATATGAATTTGCCATAGGTATGGGACCTACAGTTCTGAAAAGGGAAAAAAACGGGACAGTTTATTCCATAAGAGCCATTCCCATAGGTGGATTTGTGCAAATGGAAGGCGAAGAAGAAGATGTAAAAACTTCCACTAGTTACTCCACAAAGTCAGTATGGCAGAGATTTAAAGTTGTGGCCGCAGGACCGGTAATGAACTTTGTATTGGCTCTTGCATTATTTTTAATTGTTGCTTTTTCTTTTGGAGTTTACGGAAATACAATTGACTTTATTGATGAAAATTCTAATGAATATGCAGAAGGACTAAGAACCGGAGACAGTATTGTTTCTGTAAATGGTGACAAATCCTACATCTGGGAAGATATTTATTATGAAATTACAAATCCGGACAATACATATTACACAGTGGAGTACGAAAGAGACGGAGTTTTAAAACAAGCTAAAATTTCAAACAACTACAGAAAAATTGTTGGAGTTACTTCAAAGCTTGTAGATGGAAAAACAACAACAACAGTGTCTCCTTCTGATGTTACATCTCCTGCATATGAAGCAGGTATAAAGGATGGAGATGTAATAACAAAAATCAATGATGTTCCTGTCAGTTCGTGGGAAGAAATAACTTCAAACATTGAAAAAACTTCAGATAAGGCTGTAAAGATCACCGTTGAAAGAAACGGTGAAACAATGGATTTTACAATTGTTCCTCAAACACAAATTTCAGTGAAATTCAATACAGCTCTTGACAAGTCTTTTTCAACAGCTATATCATCATCAGCATACAAGACTGTTTATTTCATTAAATTGATGTTTAAAACAATAGCTCAGCTGGTTACAGGAAAGCTTGGAAGCGACTCTCTTGGAGGGCCTGTAATGGTTATTTCAATGGTAGGGGAAGCTGCAGAAAGCGGAATTTTATCACTTTTGAACCTCGCAGCGTTCATCAGCATCAACCTTGGATTCATGAATCTATTGCCAATACCGGCACTTGACGGAAGCAAGCTTGTATTCCTTGTTGTTGAGGCTGTAAGAGGCAAATCAATTCCCGTGGAAAAAGAAGGATACATTCATTTCATAGGTTTTGTTGTGTTAATCGGTTTCATGCTTTTCATAACATACAAGGATATACTCAGATTATTTAGAATATAAAAAGCATTTTTAATTAAGAATTAAGAGTTAAGAATTAAGAATTAATGGTAGGATTTGTGCGAGCACAAATCCTTTCATCAATTTTTCACTCTTAATTATTAATTCTTCATTATTTTTGTACGGAGGGATTTATGGATACTATAACAAGAAGGCAAAGTAAAAAAGTCATGTGCGGAGATGTGCAAATTGGAGGAGGAGCTAAAATTCCTGTGCAGTCCATGACAAACACATTCACGAAGGATGTACAATCGACGGTAAATCAGATTTTAGGACTTGAAGAAACAGGCTGTGAAATAATAAGGGTTGCAGTTGCAGATGCTGAAGATGCAGAAGCTATAAAGGAAATTAAAAAACAAATACACATACCTATTGTTGCTGACATTCACTTTGATTACAGATTGGCTTTAAAAAGCATAGAAAACGGCATCGATAAATTAAGAATTAATCCCGGAAATATTGGAAGCATTGACAGGGTGCAAAAAATCGTGGAAATGGCCAAACCAAGAAATATTCCCATAAGAATAGGCGTGAATGCAGGAAGCATACACAAGGAAATACTTAAAAAATACAACGGTGTTCCTACTTCTGAAGGTATGGTTGAATCTGCTCTTGAACATGTTAAGATCCTTGAAGACCTGGATTATGACAACATTGTAATTTCCATGAAGGGTACAGACATTAAAATGACCATTGAAGCTTACAGAAGCATGGCAAAGAAAGTAGATTACCCACTTCATCTTGGAATAACCCATGCAGGAACTCTTTTTGAAGGAAGCATACGCTCAGCCATTGGAGTTGGAAGTCTTCTTGCTGACGGTATAGGAGATACCTTAAGAATTTCATTAACTGACGACCCAAGAGAAGAAGTAAAGGTTGCAAGAGAAATTTTAAAGAGTCTTGGTCTTAGAAATTTCGGAATTAACTACATAACATGTCCCACATGCGGAAGAACAAAAATACAGCTTATAGAACTTTCGAAAAAAATTCAGGAAGGGCTTAAAAATGTAGATAAACCCATAACTGTTGCAATAATGGGCTGCGCAGTAAACGGCCCCGGAGAAGCAAGACAGTCTGACATAGGAATAGCCGGAGGCATGGGTGAAGCGCTTTTGTTTAAAAAAGGCGAGATTATCAAAAAAATAAAGGAAGAAGACATTGTAAACACTCTTCTTGATGAAATCGAAAAGATGTAAAACATTTTATATAAAAAACGGGGATTGCAAAGGGCGGGACGCCCTTGCCGTCAAGGGGGGGTGCTCAGCAAAAAATACGTTAGTATTTTTTGCGCCGAAGGGGGACATAGGTCCCCCTAGCAGAGTTGCGGAGCAACTTTTTTAACTTACAGTTCTTCTATGTGAATTAATCCGTCAAAAGAACTTAAATGCTGCAATGTTTCAACGTGGTTCAGGCGTTTGTCAGCTTCAAGCTGCAAAATAGCCACAACTGCAGCTTCGTTCAGATGAGGGTTTTTTGTAATTTCTATGTCACGTACTTTATATTTTGATTTGTAACAATATAAAATGAATTTGTCAAAGCTCTCAACGGATGAAAATGAAGTATAGACTGTGATGGCCTTGTTTGTTGATGTAAGGTAGTTGTCAAGTTTTTTAAAGACTGTAATGACAAGAAATACTGAAATGGCAACTATTAAGGCTCCGTCATAAAAGCCAATTCCTATGGCTAGACCAAGACATGCAGATGCCCACAAACCTGCAGCAGTGGTAAGTCCTTTGACCTGAGATCTGCTTGTGACTATTATGGCACCAGCTCCAAGAAAGCCTATACCGCTTATGACCTGAGCTCCAAGTCTTGCTATGTCTGTTCCTTCATAATGGATGAACATGTATTGATTTGTCATCATTACCAAAGTGGAGCTAAGTGAAACAATCATATATGTTCTAAAACCCGCAGGTCTGCTTTTTCTGCTTCTCTCCAGTCCTATTATTCCTCCGAAAATAAGCGACAGAAATACACGAAAAGAAATTGAAACAATGTTTAACTCGTGCAACATTTCCATTTTAACACTCCTTTGACACTGTTGAATACTATATATTATAGCAAATCATTGTCTGGGTGTATATATTTATAAATTATTTTGGATTTAATTAATTAAATAACATCCGGAAGCCAAGCCTGGTCGTCTGTTACTTCAATAGCCATTATTCTTCCCTGATCTTTGTCATATTTTGTCTGGTGGTATTTAAAAAGAATTTTATTGTTTTCGATTTCTCCAAGAATTTCTATTTTTCCTGTTGGATGGCTCATGGCATATTTGAAGCTTTTGCTTATGCCGTTAAGACGAGCTCTTGCTCCGTCTACAATTTTACATGATGTTTTGAAAGGTACCTGAAATTGATTTTTAACTCCAGTTACAGGTCTGCATTGAAATACATAGTAAGGAACAGCTCCGATTTCTGTAAGTTTTCTGAGCAGAGTGGCAAGTGTTTCTGAATTGTCGTTAATGCCTTTTAAAAGCACGGTTTGATTTCTTACAATTATTCCTTGTTTTTTCAATGCATCAATTGCTTTAACTGATTCTTTAGTAATTTCATTTGGGTGGTTGAAGTGTGTTATTACATATATTTGTTTTTGCTTGTTGTAATGGCTCAGTATTTCAAGAAGCTCTTCATCGCCATATATCCTTGAAGGGAGAACAACCGGTGTTCTTGTGCCGAAGCGGATAAAACTCAGATGATCAATTTTTACTAATTCACTTAAATAATGTTTAATTTGTTCATTGGAGTTCATGAAAGAATCTCCGCCGGAAATAAGTACATTTGTCATTTCTTCATGATTGTTGATGTAATTTATTATATCATCAAAGCTGTTGTTGATTTCATCATCGCTTTGGCCAACAAGGCGCTTTCTGAAGCAATGCCTGCAATACATGGCACATTTGCTGGTTGATAGTATCATTCCGGTCTGTCTGTACTTGTGCTGAAGTCCTTTTACAACAGTGTTGCTGGCTTCGCCGCTTGTATCAAGGCTGCCGCTTAGATCAGTTTCTTTTATTGAAGGTATGCACAGCTTCTTGATAGGATCCTCTGGGTCATTGGGATTTATAAGGGACAAATAATATTCGGGTATAGACATAGGATATCTTTTTATTATGTTTTTTAATTTTTCCTCGTCTTCGGCATTTAGGTCCCAGTTCAATGCCTTTTTAACCCCTTCTGCAGTCTTGATGTTAGTTTCCAATTCTTTTTTCCATTCCATATGGTTCTCCTTTAATAATATTAATTTACCATATATCAAAAATTTCAACAGCAAATCTAAAGTTAAATAATACTATGTCAAAGAAATTTAACTGATAATAAAAAGAATTTGTAGAGTAGTTTTTGAGATATGATAATCTTTCATGTAATTGATTAGGATTAAATGTTACGCTTGTTAATTATTTTATCATTAAAATTGAATTTGGTAAAGCTTTTCATCAAAATTAATGAAATTATTACTAATCGTAAGAGTACGAAACGTCAAATGGTAAGGCAATGATATAATTTTTTTGTGACTGCAATATTAAATTGAACTTATGTTGTTTAAATGTTTTGATTAATATAACTGATTACATAACTAGAATGATTTATGATTAATTTTTATTCAATAATTTACGAAAAATTAAATTTATATTTGATTTTTCGTAAATTTTGTGTTATACTACACAAAAGATGATTTTTGACGGAAAGAGTGGGATATCCCACTCTTTCTGATTGTATACTTACATAACGAGATAAGGAGAGAGAATGAACAAAAAATCTATTGAATCATCAGTTCAGGACCTTGTAGAAGATATTATCAGATCTTCGGAAATTGAACTGGTGGACATTGAATATGTTAAAGAAGGTCCTTTTAAATATCTGAGAGTTTACCTGGATAAAGCTGAAGGAATAACTGTGGACGACTGTGCAGATGTCAGCAGGGCACTAAATAAAAAACTTGATGAAGTTGATTTAATAAAAGAACAGTATTTTCTGGAGGTTTCTTCTCCCGGAGTAGAAAGACCCTTCAAGACAGATGCTGATTATCAGAAAAACATAGGTAATTTTGTTGAAGTGAAATTTTACAAACCCATTGACGGCAGAAAATCAGTTGAAGGAATACTTTCTGAAAAACAGGATAATCAAGTAATTATACAAGCGGGCGAAGAACAAATTAAAATTGAAGTTAAAGATATTTCAAAAATAAACAGAGTTCTAGAAGATTTTTAGTGGAGGATATATGAACAAGGAGATTTTAAATGCGTTAAGCGAACTTGAAAAAGAAAAAGGAATTCGCCAGGACGTAGTGTTGGAGGCTATAAAAGCTGCACTTGAAACAGGATACAAGAAAAATTTTGCTAAGGCAACTAACTTCAGCATAGACATAGATGAAGCAAACGGTGAATACAAACTTTTTCAGGATAAAAATGTAGTAGAAGATGTAAATGACGAGAATCTTGAAATATCATTGGAAGATGCCAGAAAGATAGATTCAAGGTATGAAGTGGGAGACGTAGTAAAAATTGAAATAAAGCCAAAGAAAGATTTTGGACGTATAGCTGCTCAGACTGCAAGACAGGTAATTCTTCAAAAAATAAGAGAAGCTGAAAGAGAATCTATTTTCAGCGAATTTTATGGCAGGGAGTCAGACATATTGACAGGAGTTGTTCAAAGAGAAAGCAAGGGAAACATTTATGTGGATCTTGGAAAAATTGAAGGCGTAATCACTGCCAATGAACAGATACCTGGAGAAGTTTACAATCCTGGAGACAGAGTCAAGACTGTAATAGTGGAAGTTAAAAACTCTGGAAAGGGCGCAAGCATAATGCTTTCAAGAAGCCATCCGAACCTTGTAAAAAGATTGTTCGAACTGGAAGTTCCTGAAATTCACGACGGAACAATTGAAATATATTCAATATCAAGAGAAGCCGGCTCCAGAACAAAAATTGCCGTGTTCACTCATGACCCTAACGTTGAGCCTATTGGATCATGCGTAGGAAACAAGGGTACAAGAGTTAAAAATATAATTGATGAAATTTGTCAGGAAAAAATTGATATAATAATTTATGACAAGGACCCTGAAAAGTTTATAGCAAACAGCCTTGGACCTGCTAAAATAGTCAAGGTAACAGCAAATGAAAAAGAAAAAAGTGCGGTTGCTGTTGTTCCGGACAATCAGCTTTCTCTTGCCATAGGCAAGGAAGGACAAAACGTAAGGCTGGCAGCAAAACTTACAGGATGGAAAATAGATATTATCAGCGAAATGCAGGAGAAGGAAAGAAACTCTAAGGAGGAAGTATGAAAACCCGTAAAATACCTATGAGAAAATGCATTGGCTGCATGGAGAGCTTTCCAAAAAAAGAATTGTGCAGAATAGTTAAGAACAAAGATAATGAAATTTTATTTGATTCAACAGGAAAAATTAACGGCAGAGGCACTTATATCTGCAAAAAAACTGAATGTTTTGAAAAAGCAATAAAAACAAAAAGATTGTCAAAATCTCTTGAAGCAGAAATTCCTGAAGAAATATATGAATCAATAAAATTGGAGATTGCCAAGAATGAATAATAAGATATATTCAATGATCGGCATTGCAAACAAAGGCGGCAAAGTTGCTATCGGATATGATGTGACTTGTTTGAATATAGAAAAAAATAAAAGTGTATTGGTTTTGATTGCAGCAGATGCATCAGAAAAAACCAAAAAAAATATTCTGTATGTGTGCGACAAATTCAATTGCAAACATATAGAGTATGGAGAAAAGGAACTCCTGGGTAAATTTCTCGGGAGGAAGATGGTGAGTGTTCTTTCGGTAAATGACGAGAACATTGCGTCATACTTACTAAATAACCTATAAACCGGAGGTGGTTGCATGAGAATATACGAACTTGCAAAGGAATTAGACTTGAACAGTAAGGATTTAGTTGGAATTGCAGAACAGGAACTTGGCATTTCAATTAAAAACCATATGAGTTCATTAACTGACCTTGAAGTAATAAGGCTCAGAAAAGCATTAAATTTAATTAACAACAATAAAACTACAACAAAGACAGTCAAAGGCGGTAAAAATATTATAATAGACGATGAACCATTAGTAGATGAACATATTGATTTAAACCAGGCAAAACTTAAAAAAGTTGACAAGAGCCTGATCTCACCGGTCAAAAAACCGGTACAGCAGCCTGTAAAAGCACAGCAGCAGACAAGAAACAACAATTCAAACAACAATAACAGCAATAACAATAACAACAATTCAAATAACAACAGTAACAATTTTAACAACAAGAAGAAGCCTTTCCAGCAGAAAAACAAGCCACAGTACCAGCAGCAAAAACCTGCTGAGCCTGAGCAGAAATCACATCAAGTGAAGATTAAAAATGTGGAAATGGAAGACACTATAGTTGTAAGAACTTTTGCCGACAAGCTGGGTGTTCCTGTTAATGCAATTATTTCAAAGCTCATACTTCTTGGAATAATGGCAAACATGAACCAGGAAATTGATTTTGACACAGCTGTGTTAATAGGTGAAGAACTGGGTGCTAAGGTTACTAAAATTGAAATGGTTGATGAACTTCAAAATCTTGAAGATTCCATGTTCAAGGATGACAAAGACGATGAAAAAGATCTTATGCCAAGACCTCCAATAGTAACTGTAATGGGTCATGTTGACCACGGCAAGACATCTTTATTGGATGCTATCAGAAATACATCCGTAACAGAACATGAAGCTGGTGGAATTACTCAGCACATAGGAGCTTCACAGGTTGAGATAAAAGGCAAGAAAATTACATTTTTGGATACACCGGGACATGAAGCTTTTACATCCATGAGAGCAAGGGGAGCAAAGGTTACAGACATTGCAATATTGGTTGTTGCTGCAGACGACGGAGTTATGCCTCAGACAGTAGAGGCAGTAAACCATGCAAAGGCTGCAGGAGTTCCTATTATAGTTGCAGTTAACAAAATCGACAAACCTGCTGCAAATATTGACAGAGTTAAACAGGAGCTTTCAGAACAAGGAATTGTTTCTGAAGAATGGGGCGGAGACACAATATTCGTTCCAGTTTCAGCAAAGCAGCACATGGGTATTGAAGATTTGTTAGAAATGATTCTTCTTGTAGCTGAAGTTCAGGAACTCAAGGCAAATCCAAACAGAAAAGCAAAAGGAACAATCATTGAAGCAAAACTTGACAAAGGAAGAGGACCTGTTGCTACAGTATTAATAGACAAAGGAACATTGAACAAAGGTGATGTTGTTCTTGTAGGCAGCGCTCACGGCAAAGTAAGAGCAATGTTCAACAGCAAAGGAAAAAGAATCAATCAGGCTGGTCCATCTGTTCCTGTAGAGATACTTGGTCTTTCTGAAACTCCACATGCAGGAGACATCCTTGTTGTTATGGACAGCGAAAAAGATGCTAAAAACATAGCTGAAAAACGCAAAGACAAACGACATATTGAACACATGAACGCTTCTTCAAAAGTTTCACTGGATGACTTGTTTGACAGAATACAAAAGGGTGAAGTTAAAGATCTGAACATCATAATTAAAGCGGATGTAAGCGGCTCCATAGAAGCTGTTAAGCAATCTCTTCTAAAACTGAGCATGGAAGAAGTTAAAGTTAATCCAATTCACGGCGGTGTAGGCGGAATAAATGAAAATGACGTTCTTCTGGCTTCGGCTTCAAATGCAATAGTTATAGGTTTTAACGTAAGACCTTCAATTGCAGCCATGGAACTTGCAAAGAGAGAAAATGTTGATATACGTACGTACAACATAATTTATCAGGCAATAGAAGATATCCAGCAGGCCGTAAAGGGTATGCTTGCTCCAATTTTCAAGGAAGTTGTACTTGGAAGAGCAGATGTTCGTCAGACATTCAAAGTTCCTAACATAGGTACTGTTGCCGGAGTTTATGTAACAAGCGGAAAAATTACTAGAAAATCAAAAATAAGAGTATTGAGAAACGACATAGTTATTCATGACGGAACAATTTCTTCACTGAAGAGATTCAAGGATGATGTTTCAGAGTTGAATTCGAACTATGAAGGCGGTATAGGCATAGAAAAATACAATGACTTAAGAGAAGGCGACTCTCTTGAAGCCTATATTATGGAAGAAATAAAGAGATAGTATAAAGAAAGAAGGTATAACATGGCAAATAGAAGAAACAGCAGATTGTCAGGTGAAATGCAAAGAGTTATATCTGAAATAATCAGAACCGAACTTAAAGATCCAAGATTGTCTGAGCTCACAAGCGTGACTGATGTACATGTTACTGAGGATTTAAAATTCGCCAAAGTATTTATATCAGTATACGGTGACACAAAATCTACACTTGATGCTCTTCAAAGCGCCAAAGGATTTATAAGAAGAGAAATCGGCAAAAGAATAAAAATGCGCATAATTCCGGAACTCATATTTGAAAAAGATGACTCCATTGAAAAGGGAATTTATATGAGCAGTTTGATAAACAAAGTTATTGAAGAAGAAGCAAGCAGGAAGGTCGAAGATGAATCTGATGATGAATGATGTAGAAGAAATATTTGAACTTGTAAATAATTCTTGTAATATCGGCATCGCAGGACACAAGGCGCCTGACGGAGATTGTATAGGGTCTGTAATGGCCCTATACGAATTTTTAAAACCGTTAAATAAAAAAGTTGATGTTTTTATTGATGGAGATGTGCCTTTTAATTACAAGGCATTTGCAGAAGAAAATGCAATAATGAAAGAAATTGACCATACCACATATGATATTTTATTTATGCTTGATTGCAGTGACGCCGAAAGACTTGGTAAGTTTAAAGACGTAACTAAACAAGCAAAAAAAACAATCTGCATTGACCACCACAAAACAAACCAAAGCTTTGCTGACATAAACATAATAGACCCGGAAATGAGTTCAACGGGAGAGCTTTTGTACGACATCATGAAAATGACGGGAATGGAAATAAATAAGAAGACTGCAACACTCATTTATGTTGCCATTCTTACAGATACAGGGAAGTTCAGCTATTCAAACACAAGCAGCCTCACTCACATAAAGGTCTCAGAGCTCATTGAACTTGGAGTTGATGTTTCAGATGTTGACAACGAAGTGTACAATTCGAAGCCTGCTAATGTGGTAAAAGCTTTTATTGACTGTATTAAGGGAATTGAACTTCACTATGGGAACAAATTTGGCATTACTGCCATAACAAAGAAAATTCTTGAAACTAACAATGCATCAATGGGCGACATTGATGGTGTGGTTGAATTCATAAGAGAAATAAAAGAAGTTGAAGTTTCATGTGTTCTTAAAGAAACAGAGGATATGTACACAAAAGTAAGCCTAAGAGCCAAAAATGATATTGACGTTTCTGAAATATCTCTGAAATTCGGAGGCGGAGGACACAAAAAAGCTGCTGGTTTTGAGATTAAGGACACAGTTGAAAACACTAAAAAATTAATGATTAATACTTTTAAAGAATATTTTGGAGAATAATGAACGGAATATTAAATATTTTAAAACCTACAGGAATGACGTCTCACGATGTTGTAAGCTCCGTGCGCAAAATATTAAATACCAAGAAGGTTGGCCATGCAGGCACACTTGATCCTAATGTAGCAGGAGTGCTTGTTATTTGTGTGGGCAAGGGAACAAAGTTCAGTGAATATCTCATGAACGGAAGCAAGGAATATATCTGTGAAATGATATTGGGAGAAAAAACTGACACCCAGGACAGCTATGGCAAAACAATTGAAAAAAAAGAAAATGTTCACGTAAATTATGAAGAAATACAAAGAGTTTTAAAATGTTTTGAAGGAGAACAGCTACAGGTTCCTCCGGCATTTTCGGCTGTGAAGTTAAACGGCAAGAAACTCTATGAATATGCAAGACAAAACATAGCAGTGGAAAAACCAGGAAAAACTGTTGATATAAAAGAAATAAAGCTAATTAAATTTGACGGTAATAGAGTTCTCATGAGAATCAAATGCTCAAAGGGAACTTATATGAGAACACTTTGCAATGATATAGGTGACATGCTTGGAACTCTGGGACATATGGGTGTACTGGTTAGAACAAATGCAAAAGGTTTACATATCGAAAATTCTGTAACCCTTGATGAACTAAAATTTTTAAACGACAACAACAGATTGCATGAATGCCTTATTCCGGTGGATGTCATATATCCCCTTGAAAGAGTGGATGCAGATGAACTTTATTTTGACAGACTTGTTTGCGGCAATGAAATACCGGCCGACACAAGCAGTATATTAAGTGATGAATTTTACATATACTGCAAAGACAATCTTGTGGGCATTGGAAAAAAAGTGCATGAAAATATAATAAAAGTAGAAAAGTTACTAATGTAAAAGCCGGGTGAAGATATGAAAAATGCATCATGTATTGCAATTGGTAATTTTGACGGCATTCATATAGGTCATGACACACTTATCAGACGGATGATTGAATTAAGCCGCGAAACCAATGAAGACAGCATAATAATAACATTTAAATTTGTAAAAAAAGATTTGAAAAAATCTACATTCAACATAAAGTATATAAACAGCCTCCCTACAAGACTAAATCTGCTCAAATTATACAACGTCACGGATGTTGTTGAAATTGAGCTGGATGAAGTTATTTCAAAGTATACTCCGGAACAGTTTATAAAGGAAATACTTGTGGACAGATTCAATGCAAGAAATATCGTTGTAGGCTACAATTTTACATTTGGATACAAGGCCTCAGGCAGCATTTCCACACTTAAGGAGTTTGCGGACAAGTACGGATATGATGTAGAAGAAATATATCCTGTGAAATACAACGGGGTTGTTGTCAGCAGCACACTTGTGAGAAACCTTTTACAGGAAGGCAAAATTCATGAGGCCAACAATTTGTTAGTTGACAACTACACAATTTATTGCGAAGAAATTGAAATGGATTATAATAAAAACATAGGTTTTGTAGATAATAAGAGCAGCATTGTTGTACCGGCCGATGGAAGATATTTTGTTTTGGCAGGTGATGAGAAGGCAGTTCTTACAATAGTTACCAACAAGTCAGGTTCGGTGCTCACATTTGACAAAGCTATAGGCAAAAACGAGAACATTGTTTTTCTTGACAAGGCTTTGTAAATAATTGTAAATATTCAAAATTTTTATTTACAAAAATAATGTAATATGGTAGAATTTATTGTGTTTCCATAGCCTAAGTTTTACGAATCCTCAACGTATTGCTTGGATTATGGTGAAATAAAACAGAAACCACGGAGGTATGAAATGAATAAAGAACAAAAAACACAAATTATCGAACAATACAGAATCAACGAGAAGGATACAGGTTCTCCTGAAGTTCAAATTGCATTGTTGACTTTCAGAATTAACAACCTTACAGAGCATTTAAAAGGAAACAAAAAAGACCATCACTCAAGAAGAGGTCTTCTGCAAATGGTTGGACAAAGAAGAGGTTTTCTTAACTACTTAAAAGATAATGATATCGAAAGATACAGAAGCATTGTTGCAAGATTAGGATTAAGAAGATAATTTTAGGAGCGGGGGATACCCGCTCTATTGTTTATGTTCTACCCGATTTTTCTGACCGTTAGGGAAAGAGAAATCGTTGGTAGAACAAACGCAATGAGTTCCCAATTTATGCGACCGTTAGGGAGCTGATAAATTGGTGAACGAAACTGCGATATGTCCTGTCCTAACCCCATTTTTTCGACCGAAGGAAGAAAAAAATGGCGGTAGGTCAAACGCAATGAGTTCCGTATGATTTACCCAATTTATACGAGCGATAGCGAAGGATAAATTGATGGTAATTCAACCGCAATGAATTCTAAATTTGTGCGAGCGACAGCGAGCAAACAAATTTGTGAATGAAACTGCACAATTTATGCGACCGTTAGGGAGCTGATAAATTGGTGAACGAAACTGCGATATGTCCTGTCCTAACCCCATTTTTTCGACCGAAGGAAGAAAAAAATGGCGGTAGGTCAAACGCAATGAGGTAATAGCCTTACAGAAAAATATAAAAGGAGGTACTAATGGAAGAAAGAGTATTTAAATACATGCTTGCCGGAAGAGAATTAAAAGTTACTGTTGGCAAAATAGCAGAGCTTACAAATGGTAACTGTATTGTACAATATGGCGACACAGTCATAATGGCCAATGTGGCAGCATCAAAAGAGCCTAGACAAGGCATAGATTTTTTCCCGCTGAGTGTGGATTATGAGGAAAAACTTTACTCCGTAGGAAAAATTCCTGGAGGATTCATTAAAAGAGAAGGAAGACCGGGGGAAAAGGCAATTCTTACATCTCGTTTGATTGACAGACCTTTGAGACCGTTGTTCCCTAAAGGATACAGAAATGACGTATCTGTTACAGTAACAGTGTTATCAGTTGATCAGGATTGTTCTCCTGAGATTGCCGGCATGATAGGTTCATCAATTGCATTGTCAATTTCAGACGTGCCATTTGAAGGACCAACTGGTGCAGTTAACGTAGGACTCATTAACAACGAGTTTATAGTTAACCCAAACAGCAAAGAAAGAGAAGCAACTGTTTTAAATCTTACTGTAGCAGGAACAAAAGACGCTATAATGATGGTTGAAGCCGGTGCAAATGAAATCAAAGAATCTGTTATGCTTGATGCCATAATGTTTGCTCATGAAGAAATAAAGAAAATTTGTGATTTCATAAGCGAAATTCAAAATGAAGTGGGCAAATTAAAATCAGACTACGTTAAATTCGTTGCTGATGCAAACATAGAACAGGAAATAAGAGAATATGCTGCTCCTATTATTAATGAAGCAATAATTGTTGAAGATAAGCTTGAAAGACAAGAAAAAATAGACAATTTCAAATCAGCGGCAAAAGAAATATTCCTTGAAAAATATCCGGAAAATGCAGCTGACATAGATGATTCTCTTTACAAAATCGTAAAAGAAAAAGTAAGAGAAAACATACTTGTGAGAGGCATAAGACCTGATAACAGAACAATAGACGAAATAAGAAAAATTACATGTGAAGTTGGCTTGTTGCCAAGAACTCACGGTTCAGGACTTTTCACAAGAGGTCAGACTCAGGTTCTTACAGTTGCAACACTGGGTGTTTCCAGCGATGAACAGACTTTAGACGGAATTTCCGAAGAAACTTCTAAACGTTACATGCACCACTACAATTTCCCTTCATACTCAGTAGGTGAAACTAAACCTTCAAGAGGACCTGGAAGAAGAGAAATAGGTCACGGCGCATTGGCTGAAAGAGCATTGGAACCTGTTATTCCAAGTGTTGATGTATTCCCTTACACTATAAGACTTGTTTCAGAAGTTTTAAGCTCAAACGGTTCAACTTCTCAGGCAAGTGTGTGCGGCAGCACAATGTCTTTAATGGATGCCGGTGTTCCTATTAAAGCTCCTGTAGCAGGTGTTGCAATGGGATTGATAAAAGAAGGCGACGATGTGGCTGTTCTTACTGATATTCAGGGAATGGAAGACTTTTTGGGAGACATGGACTTCAAGGTTGCCGGAACTGCTGAAGGAATAACTGCAATTCAAATGGATATGAAAGTTCATGGAATTGACAAATTGATTCTTACCCAGGCACTTGAAAAAGCACATAAAGGAAGACTATTCATTCTTGACAAAATGCTTGCATGCATTGACAAACCTAGAGAAGAAGTTAGCAAGTACGCTCCTAAGATAATCAAGATGACAATTAAACCTGACAAGATAAGAGACGTTATTGGTGCAGGCGGAAAAGTAATCAACAAGATTATTGAAGAAACTGGAGTTAAAATTGATATTGAAGACGACGGTTCTGTATTAATAGCAGCAGAAAATGTTGAAAGTGCTTACAAAGCTAAGAAAATAATCGAAGGCATCGTAAAAGAAATCGAAGTCGGAGAAATTATACTTGGTAAAGTTGTAAGATTGGCAACATTCGGAGCTTTCGTAGAACTTACTGACAACAAAGACGGACTTCTTCACATATCACAGATTTCCGACAAGAGAGTTGCAAAAGTTGAAGATGTTCTGAATGTGGGAGATGAAATTCTTGTAAAAGTAATTGAAATTGACCAACAAGGAAAAATCAAACTTTCAAGAAAAGATGCTCTGAAAGAAACTGAAAATAACTAACAACTATAAGATAACAATATCATGACAAAGGTCATTGATTTTGTTATTTTTTATTTTATATAATTTTACGCTTCTTTACCAGTAATTAAGTTGCTGCAGAAGTTCTTTTATTTCAGTTAATCTAATACATTGTGAACATGGATCTCATTACACATAAAACAGTTGTATTTTTTGCAAAAATTTGATAATATACGAATGTAGTAAAATATTTATTTGGCAAATCATAAATAGACCCTTTTTATAATACATTATTATAAGGGGGATTTTTATGAGATTTTTTTTAAATAACATAGCGTTTATCAGAAGAATTATAGTAATAGTTCTTATGGCAGCAATTATTGTGCTTCTATTGGCTACAAGGTGCAGCAACTCTAGGATGAGATTTTTAAGCGAGGTTTATGCTTATGAGCTTTTAGAATGCAAATGATAAAATATTGGAGGAAATATGATTAAGAAACACACTTTGGATAACGGCATCAGAATTGTGATGGAAAAAATAGATTATGTAAAATCTGCATCCATTGGAATTTGGGTTAATGTGGGTTCAAACAATGAAAATGAAGAAACAAACGGATTGTCTCATTTCATTGAACACATGCTTTTCAAGGGAACAGAAAACAGAAAGGCAAATGAAATTGCAGAAGATATTGACAACCTCGGGGGTCAGCTCAATGCTTTCACAAGCAAAGAATGCACATGCTTTTACGTTAAGGTGCTTGATGAAAATATAAAAGATGCTGTAGACATACTTTCTGACATGTTTTTCAACTCCTTGTTCCAGCAGGAAGAAATAGACAAGGAAATATCAGTTGTAATAGAAGAAATTAAAATGTATGAAGATTCTCCGGAGGACGTTGTACACGATAAGCTTACAGAGTTGATTTTTAAAAACAGCCCTATGGCTTACAACATTCTTGGTACAGAAGAAAATTTAAAAACATTCACAACTAAAAAAGTTGTGGAATACATGAAAAAGAACTACACACCTTACAACACTGTTATTGCAGTGGCAGGAAGCTTTGACGAACAAGAATTCGTGCGGATGATCAACGAGAAATTCAAGGACTGGCACAATGACAACATTAAGCATGTTGATCCGGAAGCAGAATACAAAAGAAGCGTTGTGGGTGTCAACAAGGATTTAGAACAACTGCACATGTGTATAGGAAACAAGACAATCGGAAGACACCATAAAAATTACTATCCTCTTCTGGTGCTGAACAACCTTTTCGGCGGGACAATGAGTTCAAGAATATTCCAGGAAGTAAGAGAAAAAAAGGGGCTTGTGTATTCAATTTATTCCTTTGTATCTAATTATTCCAACACAGGAATTTTCAGCATTTATGCTGGAATGTCCTACAATCAGGCAGAAGATGCTTTGAGGACAATTTTAAAAGAAATGATAAGCATTAAAAATGGAAACATCTCTGATGAGGAGTTCAATAGGGCAAAACAGCAGATTAAAGGAAACTACATACTGGGCCTTGAAAGTACTTCCAGCCGTATGTCATCCATAGGGCGAAGAGAGCTTTTATACAATGAAATACAATATCCTGAAGAAGTGATTGAAAGTATCAACAACGTTAAAAAGAAAGATGTTTTAAATGTTGCAGCAGAGTTGTTCGACATTGATAGTTTAAGCATAACATTTACAGGAAATCTGAACAAAAACAAAGACATTGAAGATAAAATAAATAAAGTGCTTGGAGAAAAATATGAAGATTAAAATTGTAAAAAACAATCCGTTCAAATTGCCGGAATATGAAACCAAAGGTTCAGCAGGAGTTGACCTGCAGGCGAATGTTGAAAGCCCTGTTGTTTTGAAGCCAATGGAAAGACATCTTGTGCCCACTGGACTGTTCATTGAAATACCAGAAGGCTATGAAGCACAAGTGAGAGCAAGAAGCGGTCTTGCAATAAAACACGGCATAAGCCTTGTTAATGGAATAGGCACAATTGATTCCGACTACCGCGGAGAAATAAAGGTTATTTTAATAAATCTTGGAGAAAAAGACTTCACCATCAATTCAGGAGACAGAATTGCTCAGATGGTATTTATCAAACATGAACAGGCAGATTTTGAACTGGTTGAAGAATTAAATGAAACCGAAAGAGGAGCAGGCGGTTTCGGCCACACAGGGGTATAATTGTAAAAGGGGGGATATTGTGAAGCTCAGCGAACTTTACAGCAAGGAAATAATAAACGTGGACACAGGAGAAAATTTGGGGATTTTTGGTGACTGTGACTTGGTTATTGAAGAAAAAACAGGAGAGATAATCAGTTTTATTTCCGGAAATTCATCACATTTCGGATTTTTTAAGGAACCGAAAAGAAAAGAAATATTGTGGAAAAATATAAAAAAAATCGGCAGTGACATGATAATCATTGAAAACGAATAGAAATTTATGATGCGGTGAATAAAATATGCAAAACTTCAAAGAATAATCAGGATATCAAAAACCTGATTATTTTTTTGGAGGTAATATGGAAAACAAGAATATGCAAGTTAATAATAAAGTGGCACTAAATAATTTGGACTTAAGCATGAAAACAAATATTTCCGGCAACAATCAAAACGAAAGACAAAGTTCAGGACAAAACTCAAACAACATTAATAAAAACTCAAACAACAGGTACGAAGACAACACAAATCAGGACGGCAGAACCAACATAAACAACAATCAAGAGCCTGCAAATCCATTTTTGTTCAGCTCAAGCAACAACAAAAATGATTCTAATTCTGATGAGCAGCTTGAAAATGTAAAAGAAGTGGGAAGCGTAACAGATATAAATCCTGTGAAGGATATTTGTTTTATAAGCATCATAGGAGAAATTGAAGGACACAATTCACTTCCTCCACAGAGCAAGACAACAAAGTACGAGCACATAATACCTATGATAATCGGTGCTGAAATGGACCCTCAGATAAAGGGAGTTTTATTGCTTATAAACACCATAGGAGGCGATGTGGAGGCTGGTCTTGCCATATCAGAGCTTATTGCAAGCATTACTAAACCAACAGTATCACTTGTTCTTGGGGGAGGGCACAGCATTGGAACAGCTCTTGCTGTATCAGCAAGATATTCTCTTATTGCACCAACAGGAACTATGACAATACATCCCATACGCACAAATGGCTTTGTAATAGGTGTTCCTCAAACCTTCAGATATTTTCAGAAGATGCAGGAAAGAATCACTAACTTCATTGTTTCTAATTCAAGGGTAAACAGGGAAGCTCTTCTTAAGTACATGTATGACACGGATGAAATAGCTAATGATGTGGGAACAGTATTAAATGCTGATGAAGTTGTTGACATAGGGCTCATTGATGAGATAGGTGGATTCAGCAGCGCCATGACTATCCTAAGAGATTTAATCGACAAAAATAGCAACTCATGATGATTTTGAGAGTCAAATAATCATTGCGGATTAACGTTGTAATATGATATAATTAAATTTAGAAAAAACAGGGGGACGCTGTATCAAATGGCTAAGTCACAAACTGAAAATAAAACAAAAGCAACTGTAAGAAAAAAAAGTACAAGCACAAAGTCATTGAAAAATGACAATGTTGAATTGCTTAAAAAAGAAATAATGGGGATTTTTATTGTAGCTTTTGCTGTGTTTTTAATAGTTGTAACATCCAAGGAAAACCAGACGGGCATTGTAGGAAAGACAATAAACTTATTTACCCATTCTGTTTTTGGCAAGGGTTCGGAAGTTCTTCCGTATTTTATTTTGACAATAGGAATAATGCGTTTATTGAATATTATAGTATTTAATGACAGCAACCAGGTTGTTGCTGTACTTGGATTTTTTACATGCTACATCATGTATTCAGCTCTTTCCAACAGCAGTATTTACAGTCTGCTCACAGGAACAAGCACTTTTAATGAAATAATGAAATCATCCATAGAAAACGGGATAAACAATCAAGGCGGCGGCCTCATTGGAAACCTGCTCACTTTTATTTTTGTTAAGCTGGTGGGAAAAAACGGAACATATATAATTCTTGGAGCGCTTTTATTCTCATTTTTCATACTTCTGACAAACCAGAGCTTAATTGGAATTTTTAAGCTATTAATTGGATATGTACAGAAATTTGTGAGAGCTATATACAATTTCTTGTTTACGGAAACAGAAGATTCACAAAAGAAAGCTCAATTAAAACAGGAAAAAAAGACAAAAGAACTTGAGGAACAGGAAAACATAAAAATTTACGATTATTTAAACCCGTCTTCTGATAGTAAGAAAGCAGAAATTACTCAACTTAAGCTTGATGACTATAAAAAAGATGAAGCAAAATTATTGCAGGAAGCTCAGCAAGTCAGAAAGACAGAAACAAAAGAACCGGTAATTCATGACATGCATGACAACATAGCAGCAGTTGAAGATAAAAGTCAGGAAAGAACCGAAGATAAGAAGAGTAAGGAAAAATTCGAAGCAAAAGAAATTACTGACGACATCATAAACATTGCAGGAGTAAAGGCAGACAAATATAAACTTCCTCCAACATCTCTTCTAGATCCTATTCCACAGCAGGCAAAAGGGGATAAGGAAGATTTGAAGAAGGACGGAGAAAAACTTATTGAAACGCTGAACAATTTCAATATTCCGTGCAATATCACCCAAATAAACAAAGGTCCTACAATAACAAGATATGAGATTCAACCGGCACCGGGAATAAAGGTAAGCCGAATCACAGGGCTTTCAAATGACATAGCTCTTGCCCTTGCAACTTCAGAAATACGTATGGAAGCACCCATACCGGGTAAAGCTGCCATAGGAATTGAAGTACCAAACAGGAACAAGACCAGCGTTTATTTAAGAAGCCTTATAGAGTCAAAAGAATACAAAGCAGTTTCTTCAAACATTCCTTTTGCTCTTGGAAAAGACATTGCCGGGAAAAATATTATTGCCAGCATTGACAAGATGCCTCACCTTTTAATAGCAGGAGCAACAGGCTCAGGCAAGAGCGTGTGCATCAACTCGCTCATAATGAGCATTTTGTTCAAGGGTAAGCCTGATGAAGTTAAACTTATACTTGTAGATCCAAAGGTAGTTGAACTGAGCGTCTATAACGGACTGCCTCATTTATTGATACCTGTTGTCACGGATCCAAGAAAAGCTGCCAATGCTCTTAACTGGGCGGTTTCAGAAATGACAAACCGCTACAAGGTTTTTGCAGCTAACAGCGTAAGAGACATTCAAACCTACAATGAAAAGATGCTTAGGGAAAACGGCGAAAAAATGCCGCAGATTGTAATAATAATAGATGAACTCGCAGATCTCATGATGGTTGCTTCCACTGAGGTTGAGGAATACATCACAAGAATTGCCCAGCTTGCAAGAGCCTGCGGCATACATCTTGTAATTGCAACTCAAAGACCTTCTGTCGACGTTATAACCGGTGTTATAAAGGCTAACATACCATCAAGAATAGCATTTGCTGTTTCATCCCACATAGACTCAAGAACTATACTTGATACGGGAGGGGCAGAAAAGCTTCTTGGCAAGGGAGACATGCTTTACCATCCAATGGGGCTTCCAAAGCCTGTTCGTATTCAAGGAACATTTATATCAGATGATGAGATTAAAAGAGTTGTGGAAAGCATAAAGGAACAGCAGATAGAAATAAAAACAGGCAAACAAAACGAAATAATAGAAGAAATTGAAAAAGCACAGGTACAAGACGAAGATGCTGACGAATTCCTGGAACAGGCAATTGAAATGGTTGTTCAGGACGGCCAGGCTTCAGCTTCATACATTCAAAGAAAGTTTAAGGTTGGTTATTCTAGAGCAGCTAGAATCATAGACCAGCTTGAAGAAAGAGGCATTGTGGGCGGGCACGAAGGAAGCAAGCCACGTAAGGTACTTATAACAAAAGAAGAATTAGACGAAATGAGAGGAAATTAATGAAGAAAATTTACATGCATTCCCTGGGATGCTCAAAGAATCTAGTGGATTCAGAAAACATGCTGGGTATATTAACAAAAAAAGGATACAAAGTTACAGACTATGCTGACAAGGCAGATTACATCATAATAAACACATGCTCGTTCATAAACGACGCTCAGCAGGAGTCTGTAAATGCAATCATATCAGCAGCAGACATAAAAAACAATGTGAACAAGAAAGCAAAAATAGTTGTTACAGGCTGTCTTTCACAAAGATTTGGTGAAGAGCTTGCCAAGGAAATTCCTGAAGTAGATGTTATAATAGGAACAAGCGGATTTGAAAAAATCGATGAATACATCCATGAATATGAAAAGAAAAAAGAGCTGGTTGTCGACACTAAAATACAGCTTGACATCGATATGGATCTTCCCAGAAACCCTTTGACTTCAAAGTGGTACGCTTATTTAAAAATTGCCGAAGGTTGCTCCAACAACTGCACTTACTGCGTAATACCGCAGCTTAGAGGCCCTTACAAGAGCCGTAAAATAGAAAGCATAGTTGAAGAAGCAAAATCACTTGCTAAAAACGGCGCAAAAGAAATAATTATTATCGCTCAGGATACAAGCAAGTATGGACTTGACGTTTACAATGAAAGAAAGCTTCACGAAGTCATACAAAAAGTATCGGAAATAGAAGAAGTTCAATGGATAAGAGTGCATTATCTCTATCCGGAAGATATTTACGATGAACTGATTGATGAATTTAAAAACAATCCAAAGCTTCTTAAATATTTTGACATACCAATGCAGCACATAAACGACAGAATATTAAAAAGAATGAACCGTAACACAAGCAGTAAAGAGATTAAGGGTTTAATTGAAAAAATTAGAAAAGAAGTTGAAGGCGCTGTAATCAGAACTTCTCTCATAACAGGCTTCCCTGGTGAAACTGAAGAAGAACATGAAGAACTGAAACAGTTTTTACAGGAGTACAAGCTTGACAGAGTAGGAATATTCAAGTATTCAAGAGAAGAAAACACTCCTGCATACAGACTTCCGGATCAGATTGATGAAGAAGTTATGGAACAAAGACACAATGAACTCATGGAGCTTCAGCTTGGAATATCCTACGAAAACAGCCTTTCAAAAATCGGCAGAACATACGATGTTCTCATTGAAGAAAAAGATGTTGAGAACATATATGTGGGAAGAACATACATGGATTCCATAGAAATTGACGGCTGTGTATATGTAACATCTGATGAAGAACTTGTTATAGGCAATATTTACAAAGTCAATATAAATGATGCCTTAGAATATGATTTGATAGGAGATGTGGTTGATGGATTGGTTTAAAAAAATGAATTTGCCAAACAAGCTTACAGTTCTCAGAGTTTTGGCAATACCACTGTTTTTATTTTTTCTTTATGTTACAAAGGGAGTGTTCCGCTTTTTGCCTCTTTTAATCTTCATAGCTGCTGCAGTAACAGATGCAATTGACGGATACATTGCAAGAAGAGATAATTTAGTAACTGATTTCGGTAAGTTCATGGATCCTTTGGCAGATAAGCTTCTGACGGCTTCAGCATTTATTGCGTTTGTTGAAATGGGATACATGAGCGCTTGGGTTGTTGTGCTTATAATTTCCAGGGAGTTTCTTGTTTCAGGCTTCAGAACCCTGGCTGCTTCCAAGGGAGTTACAATAGCTGCAAATCCATGGGGCAAGATTAAGACTGTTTTCCAGATGATTTTGATTGTTGTGGTTTTATTTAACTACACAGGATATTTTGCATTTACAAACGGCTGGGTTAATCCATTAGTTGCTGTAGTTGTTCTTTTGACAGTAACTTCAGGTGCAACTTATATTTATGAAAATATGAATGTAATTAAGGCTTAAAGCCAGAAACGCCTCTATTGAGGCGTTTTTGATTAAAAATTGTTTTTGTTTTATTTTAAATATCTTAATACCATAACGTTTAAAATTATATAACTTACATAAGTTTTAGTTGACAAGGCAAAGAAATATATATATAATTAAAGAGAACAAATGTTCTAAGAAGGAGTCGTGAAATGGAAAAAGATAAGGCCCTTGAGCTGGCAATTGCTCAAATAGAAAAACAATTTGGAAAAGGTTCTATAATGAAGCTTGGAGAAAATGCCAAATTGAATATAGAATCCATACCAACAGGTGCGCTGCCTCTTGACATTGCAACTGGAATCGGCGGAGTACCTAAAGGAAGAATCATTGAAATATTTGGACCTGAGTCGTCTGGTAAGACAACAGTGGCATTACATATAGTAGCTGAATCACAAAAAAGGGGTGGCATAGCAGCATTCATAGATGCAGAACATGCCCTTGATCCTGGATATGCCAAAAAACTTGGAGTTTCTATTGAAGATTTAATTATATCCCAGCCGGACACAGGAGAGCAAGGACTTGAAATTGCAGAGGCTTTAGTAAGAAGCGGTGCTGTGGATGTAATAGTTGTTGACTCTGTTGCAGCTCTTGTTCCTAAAGCTGAAATCGACGGAGACATGGGAGATTCTCATGTTGGTCTGCAGGCAAGACTTATGTCACAGGCTCTTCGAAAGCTGGCCGGAGCCATAAGCAAATCTAATACAGTTGCCATATTTATAAATCAGCTCCGTGAAAAGGTGGGCATAATGTTTGGAAATCCTGAAGTAACAACCGGCGGACGAGCTCTTAAATTTTACTCATCAATGAGGCTTGATGTAAGAAGAATCGAATCATTGAAAAAAGGCGATGAAGTATATGGAAACAGAACAAGAGTAAAAGTAGTGAAAAATAAGGTTGCTCCTCCATTCAAACAGGCTGAATTTGACATTATATACGGCAAAGGAATATCAAAGGAAGGCTGCATTCTTGACATGGCTGTGGAAGCCAATGTTGTTAACAAAGCAGGGGCATGGTATTCCTACGAAAGCAACAGGATAGGTCAGGGCAGGGAAAACTCAAAGGAATTTTTGCTGGCTAACCCTGAGCTCATGGAAGAAATAGAAAAGAAAGTAAGAGAAAAGTTTGAAATGGGAGACATTAATTTAAGCTCCGACGATACTGAAAAAAATGATTTAGATGATTAATAGGCACTCACATGCCTTAGACTGTGACATACTCGGACGCTGTCATCCTGAACGATAGTGAAAGTTGCTCTAACCCTATTTTTCAAGTGTTTTTCTGAAAAATAGCGGTAGTCATTCGCAATGAGCACCAAATTTATATGGGCGTTAGCGAATAAATAAATTTGTGTGCGAAACTGCAGTATCTCATCTTTGTTGAAACGTGAGATTCTTCGAGCAAGCTCTCAGAATGACAATGTCAAATATATTCTTTATAATCAACCTGAGGCACTCATGTGCCTCTTTTTATTGTTCGCAATATTTTTAAATGTTTATTTCATTAACAAATTATTTTATGCAACAATTCGCCAAAAATTATATAAAAATTCATATTCTTGCAAAATAAAGATTACCGAAATAAAAATATGTAAACTGACATAGCTAGTCAGAAGTTTATAAAACGCCTAAAATTGCAAACTTTAACATTATATCTTGACATTGGGCATAAAAAATTATAAAATATAGTATATTCAAGTATAAAGAAATAACTTTTACTATTTAAATATAACTTAGAAGATAAACATTTTTTATTTTTCATACTATAGTGATATGTAAAGAATGTATATATTTCGCAGCTTGAAAATTTAATATTGGGAGGTGCTGAATTGTTATTCAAAGAAGTAATAGTAGGTATTATCTGCGCAATAATAGGTATAATTGTAGGAATTATAGTTCGTAAAAATATATCTGAAAGCAAAATAGGTAGTGCTGAAGAAGAAGCTAAAAGAATAGTTGATGATGCAACAAAAGAAGCCGAAACAAAGAAAAAAGAAATACTTGTTGAAGCAAAAGATGAAGCTCACAAAATGAGAAATGAGTACGAAAGAGAAAACAAAGAACGCAGAAATGAATTACAAAGATCAGAAAAACGATTAATTAAAAAAGAAGAAATGCTCGACTCCAAAAGTATGCTTGTTGAAAAGAAAGAAGAAACGCTTCAAAAGAAACTAAAAGATATTGAAACAAAGCAAAATAAGTTAGAAGCGATTCATGAAAAGCAGGTCGAGGAATTAGAAAGAATTTCCGGATTGTCAACAGATGATGCAAAGAACATGTTAATCGACAATATCAAGAGGGAAGCGGAACAAGAAGCCTCAATAGCAGTCAAAGAAATTGAGAGAGAAGCCAAAGAAACTGCAGACAGAAAAGCACGTGAAATTGTTACATATGCAATTCAAAAATGTTCTGCAGATCATGTAGCGGAAACAACTGTATCAGTAGTTGACTTGCCTAACGATGAAATGAAGGGCAGGATTATAGGAAGAGAAGGTAGAAATATCAGAGCTCTTGAACAACTTACGGGTATAGATATAATAATAGACGACACACCAGAAGCCGTAGTAATTTCTGGATTTGATCCTATTAGAAGAGAAGTTGCCAGAATAGCTCTTGAAAAACTTATTGCAGATGGAAGAATACATCCTGCAAGAATTGAAGAAATGGTTGAAAAGGCAAAAAAAGAAGTTGAACAGCAAATTAAAGATGAAGGTGAACAAGCAACTCTTGACACCGGTGTTCACGGTCTTCACCCTGAACTTGTAAGATTGCTGGGAAGATTGAAATTCAGAACAAGTTACGGTCAGAACGTATTGAAACATTCTGTTGAAGTATCATATTTGGCTGGAATTATGGCAGCTGAATTAGGCGCTGATGTTAAATTGGCTAAGCGTGCAGGTTTATTGCATGACATAGGCAAGGCAGTTGACCATGAAGTTGAAGGACCTCATGTTACAATAGGCGAAGATTTGGCTAGAAAGTATAAAGAAAGCAAAGCAGTAATTAACGGTATTGCAGCTCACCACGGAGATGTGGAACCTCAGTCTGTTGAAGCAGTATTGGTTCAGGCAGCCGACGCTATATCAGCAGCAAGACCGGGAGCAAGAAGAGAAACACTTGAAACTTATATCAAGCGTTTGGAAAAATTAGAAGAAATTTCGAATTCATTTGAAGGGGTAGAAAAATCTTTTGCTATTCAGGCAGGAAGAGAAATTCGTATCGTAGTTAAACCAGAAGTTACAAGCGATGCAAGCATAATCCTCATTGCAAAAGACATAGTTAAGAAAATTGAAGAAGAAATGGAATACCCTGGACAAATTAAAGTAAATGTCATAAGAGAAACAAGAGCAACAGAATATGCAAAATAAATAAAACGAAATGTACGGAAGTAAACAAATTTATTGTTTACTTCTTTTTAATTTAGTTATAGAATAAATAAAAACAATTAAGAATTAAGAATGAAGAATAAAGGTAGGAAAGATTAAATGTCAAGAGATACGTATGAAAACCCGTTAATAACGCGCTATGCCAGCAAGGATATGAGTTACATTTTTTCAGATGAAAGCAGATTTTCCACATGGAGAAAATTGTGGATTGCATTGGCTGAAGGAGAAAAAGAATTAGGACTTAACATAACTGATGAACAAATAGATGAAATGAAAGCAAACATTTATAACATCGATTACGACCTTGCAGCTAAAAAAGAAAAAGAATTCAGACATGACGTAATGGCTCATGTACATACTTTTGGTACCGCATGTCCAAAGGCAATGCCCATAATACATCTTGGAGCAACAAGCATGTATGTGGTTGATAACACCGATGCTATTCTCATGAAGGAAGCACTTCTTTTAATAAAAAAGAAACTTGTAAATGTCATAGCTGTATTGTCAGATTTTTGCATGAAATACAAAGATGTACCGGCTCTTGGTTACACTCACTACCAGCCAGCTCAGCTTACTACTGTAGGCAAGAGAGCAAGCCTCTGGCTTCAGGATTTATATCTTGATTATGAAGAAATCAATCACGTAATAGATATGGTTAAATTAAGAGGAGTAAAGGGAACTACAGGAACTCAGGCAAGTTTCATGAGCTTGTTTGACAACGACAGTGAAAAAGTGAAAAAACTTGAAGAGCTTGTAGTCGCTAAAATGGGCTTTAAAGAAGCATTTAAGCTTACAGGGCAGACATACACAAGAAAGGTAGATTTTTATGTGCTGGCTGCTTTAAGCGGAATAGCGCAAAGTCTTCACAAGGCTACCAATGACATAAGAATTCTCCAGAGCCAGAAGGAAATAGAAGAGCCATTTGAAAAGAGCCAAATAGGATCTTCGGCCATGGCTTACAAAAGAAATCCTATGAGAAGTGAAAGAATCGCCTCTCTTTCAAGATTTATCATTTCAAATGAAGCAAACATGGCAAACACAGTAACAACACAGTGGCTTGAAAGAACACTTGATGACTCTGCTATAAAGCGCCTGAGCATTCCACAGGGTTTCCTGGCAGCAGATGCAGTGCTTGGAATTGCCATAAATGTTTTCAATGGAATGGTTGTAAACGAAAAAGTAATTGAAAAGCACATTCTTGAAGAACTACCGTTCATGGCAACTGAAAATATAATCATGGAAGCTGTTAAGCGCGGCGGAAACAGACAGGACCTTCATGAAGAAATAAGAGTATTGTCCATGCAGTCTGCAGAACAGGTTAAAAAATTCGGAAAGCAAAATGACCTCATAGAAAGAATGTATGGAAGTAAAATAATAAACATGACTAAGGAAGAAATAGATGCAACTATAAATCCTTCCAATTATATAGGAAGGGCGCCTCAGCAGGTTGAAGAGTTCTACAATGAAACTATAAAGCCAATATTGGAAGAAAACAAAGAACTGCTGGGAGTAAATATAGAGCTTAACGTTTAATATTGCTTTAATAATACTTGGAGGCTTGAATGCATAGAGAAACAATGAAAAAGGAAGCAGCAGAAAAACTATACAACGCACTTGCAGGATGTGAACCCATAGATGTGTTAAGCGACACATATCCGGAACTTACAGTTGAAGATGCCTATGAAATTCAGCTTATGAATGTAAAAAGATATGTCGGTGAAGGAGAAATAATATCGGGCAGAAAAATCGGACTTACTTCTAAACCAATGCAGGAACTTTTGGGAATAAGCGAACCGGATTACGGACATCTTTACGAGAGCATGAACAAAAAAGACGGTATTGTATTCATGAAGGATGTAATTGCTCCAAAAGCAGAAGGTGAAATTGCCTTTGTTCTGAAAGAAGACCTTGCAGGACCGGATGTTACGGTTGAAGATGTATACAGAGCCACTGATTATGTTATGGCTGCCATTGAGATTGTAGACAGCCGAATAAAGGAATGGAAAATAAAACTTGTTGACACTGTTGCTGACAACGGTTCAAGCAGCTGTTACGTTTTATCAGATAAAAAAGTAAAGCTTAATGATGTGTCGCTGCCGGATATTGAAATGACAGTGTATAAAAATGGCGAAATAGTTAATTCAGGTAAGGGATCAGATGTTCTAGGAAATCCTGCCATAAGTGTAGCATGGCTTGCTAATAAGCTTATGAAATATGGTATAACACTTAAAAAAGGTGAATTAATACTTACAGGAGCAATAACTTCTGCTCCAAGTGCAAGTGAAAATGATGTATTTAATTTTGAATTCAGCCAGTTGGGTAATGTAAAGGTGACATTTAAATAAATCATCCGGGCAATGACTATTAGTTGTTGCCCTTTTTATAAATATTTATAAATAATAAGGAGAGAGAAATGAAAGTAGCTGTTGTTTATGGAACTGAGCACAAAGGAAGCACTTATAACATAGCTCAATTATTTTTAAAAAAACTTGAAAATGAAATTACTGAAGTGACTGAATTTTTTCTTCCCAGAGACATGTCAAATTTCTGCAGAGGCTGTGCTTTATGTTTCATGAAAAATGAAAATTTATGCCCGGATTTCGATCAGGTGAACAAAATCAAGGAGACAATGGAAAAAGCAGATCTGCTGATTTTCACAAGCCCGGTATACGCATATCATGCTTCAGGGCAGATGAAAACGTTGCTTGATCATTTTGCATATCAATGGATGGTTCACAGACCAAATAAAACAATGTTCAAGAAAATGGCGCTTGTTGTTACCACTGCAGCGGGAGCCGGCATGAGGAAGACAAATACAGATATGATTGACAGCCTTTCTTACTGGGGAGTGGGAAGGATCTTCAAGTTTGGAAAAGGCGTTGCAGCAATAAACTGGGATGGAGTAAAAAAAGAAAACAAGGATAAAATTGAAAAAAAAGTTGAAAAAATAAGTTCAAAAATCATCAGCATATCAAAAAATGTAACACCAAATTTAAAGGTTAGAATTTTGTTTTACTTAATGAGGTATGCTCAGAAGGGCGGAGGGTTTAACCCAGCTGACAACAATTACTGGAAAGAACAGGGATGGCTTGAAGGAGCAAGACCCTGGTAATTCATAATAGGAGGACAACATGGAATACAATCCATCTGAATACAAGTACAATTCTAGAAGAAATTTAGTTTACGGACAAAAAGGCATGGTTGCAACATCACAACCTCTTGCAGCTCAGGCAGGACTTGAAATTTTAAAGAAGGGGGGAAATGCTGTGGATGCTGCTATTGCCACTGCAGCATGTTTGACAGTTGTTGAGCCCACATCAAATGGTATTGGAAGTGATGCCTTTGCAATAGTTTGGTTCAAGGATAAACTACACGGGCTTAACGCAAGCGGTTATTCTCCGTACAGCATTTCTATAGAAAAATTAAAGGAAAAAGGCCTAAAGAAAATTCCAAAATACGGAGTTATTCCAGTAACAGTTCCGGGAGCTCCTGCTGCATGGGCAGAGCTTTCTAAAAAGTTCGGCAGATTATCCCTTGAAGAAGTATTAAAACCAGCCATAAGCTATGCAAGAAACGGATTTGCAGTTTCAGTAACTGTAAAAAATGCATGGGATAGAGCTTTTAATATTTATAGCGGTCAAAATGGTGAAGAATTCAAGGGATGGTTTGATACATTCACAAAAGAAGGAAGAACTCCGGGATACGGCGAACTGTGGAAACTGCCATGTCATGGGGACACCCTTGAATCCATAGGAAGAACAAATGCGGAATCCTTTTACAGAGGAGATTTAGCTGATAAAATTTCATATTTTTTTGAAAAGCACGGCGGATTTCTTTCAAGAAAAGATCTTAACGACTACAAACCACAGTGGGTTGAGCCAATCAGCGTAAACTACAGGGGATATGACATATGGGAAATACCTCCCAATGGACACGGCATTGTTGCTCTCATGGCGCTTAACATATTGAAGGGATATGAATTTTCCAAAAAAGAAGATGCAGATACAATCCACAAACAAATTGAAGCAATGAAGCTTGCCTTTGCAGATGGCAGGAAGTACATAACAGACAAAAATCATATGACAACAGAAGTTGAAAAACTTTTGTGTGACAGTTTTGCAGAAAAAAGAAGAGATTTGATAAATGATGCAGCTCAAATGCCGGAAGCAGGGGATCCGGACAGCGGAGGAACAGTTTATCTTTGCACTGCTGACGGCGATGGAAACATGGTTTCTTTCATACAAAGCAACTACATGGGTTTTGGCTCAGGCATAGTAGTACCAGAAACAGGCATAGCTCTTCAAAACAGGGGACATAATTTTAATTATGACAACAATCATGACAATTGTCTAGCTCCTCACAAAAAACCATACCACACAATAATACCCGGATTCATAACTCATGGCTGCAAACCAGTTGGGCCTTTCGGAGTTATGGGAGGATTTATGCAGCCACAGGGCCATGTGCAGGTTGTTATGAACATGATAGATTTTAACTTGAATCCACAGGAAGCGCTGGATGCACCAAGATGGCAATGGATCAAAGACAAGAATATTGAAGTGGAACACGATGTTCCTGTTCATGTTGTTAAGGAACTTATAAAAAAAGGTCATGAAATAAAAATACAAACAGATGAAACATCTTTTGGAAGAGGGCAGATAATAATCAGAACAGAGGAGGGGACTTTGTGCGGCGGCACTGAAAAAAGAGCCGACGGTCACATAGCAGTGTGGTAAATGAAGACTTTGATTGTGTATTATTCAGCTTACAGAAAAAATACCGAAAAAATAGCAGAATGTATGGCAGGACAATTTTGTGGAGATTTAGTACATGCAAAAGACTACAATGAAAATGATGTTAATAATTACGACTTGGTAGGGTTTGGTTCAGGCGTTTACAATCAAAAAATGCATCCGTCAATTTTTAAAGCAATTGAAAAATCAAATTTACAAAACAAAAATACTTTTGTTTTTTCAACAAGTGCTGTTGGTATAAAAAAGTACAATAATGATGCTATAAAGCTTCTTTTAGACAAAAACGCAAAAGTTGTAGGAAGCTTTTCCTGCAGAGGTTTTTTTACAACAAAAATTCTAGATATCTTTGGAGGCACTGCAAAAGGTCATCCTAACAATGTGGATTTTAAAAATGCAGAAAAATTTGCAGAAAAAATAATGAATGAAATCTAATATTTAACTTTAAAATAATACATGAATAACATTGATTACCAGTATGTTATAAAATAATTGCATGATATAATCATTTATCTATGTAAATTAAATTCGCAAGGAGATAAAATGACAAAAGAATTATCATTAAAGAACTTGATTCACAAAGATGAAAAAAGATATTTTTCTGTGGCACTGATAGTCAGCATTATAATTTATGTATCATTACTATTTTATTTGGAAGGATTAGGAGTGCTTTTGTTATTAACTGCAATTTCTTTATTTTCAAATGGATTAATGATAGCCCGCATTAGGACAAACGGAGTACGCTTAAGTGCTAATCAATTTCCTGAGGTTTATAATAAAGTCGTTGAATTATGTAACTCTATGGAAATACAAAGTATTCCGGAAGTTTATGTAATTGAATCAGGCGGAATATTAAATGCATTTGCTGCAAAATCATTTAGAAAGAATATAGTTATTTTATATTCAGACATATTTGATTTGATAAATACTGAAAACAATGATGAATTATCATTTATAATTGCTCATGAGCTTGCTCATATTAAAAGGCGTCATGTAGCCAAACATTTGTTTATTTTGCCGGCCATGTGGATTCCTTCGCTTGGAAATGCTTATTTGAGAGCTTGCGAATATACCAGTGACCGCATTGCTGCTTATTATATCAATAATTCAGAAGCTTCTATGAATGCACTGACAATACTTGCAATAGGCAAGACATTGTTTAATAAGGTTAATCGTGATGAATATCTTCTTCAACACAGCAAAAATAAAGGGTTATTAAATAAATTGGCTGAAAAAAGCTCCACACATCCTTCGTTGCCTAAAAGAATTTATGAAATTAAAAACTATTTTGAGAATAATTTTAATCCCATTGAAAAGAATTTTAAAAAAATATTATCATCATCAATGATAGTTCTTGTGGTAGGTATTATAGCATTTATTGTGATAAAGTATAACAATAATATAATGATGGCAGCAGATAACTTTTTATCAGATACACTTGCTGAAGAAGACGCAACAGCTATTACTGAGGCAGTAGCTGAGAGTGATGTTGAAAGGGTCAATGAATTATTAAATGATGGAATGTATGCTGATGTACAGGACATGGACGGATGGACTCCGCTAATGTGGGCAGCTCAAGATGGTGATGTTGAAATTATGAATGTTTTAATCCAGGCGGGAGCTGATCCAAACATGGTTGATTATTATGAAGAAACAGCATTAATAAGAGCCATATACAGTCAAAATGTTGAAGCAATCAACTTATTGCTATTATCTGGCGCTGATCCAAATATGGCTGACTCATCTGGTTGGACTCCCTTGATGTATGCAGCAGCCAACGGTGTTATTGAACCTGTTGAAGCATTATTAAATGGCGGTGCAGATCCGGAATTAAAAGATGCAAATAATTTTTCAGCATTTTTATATGCAAAAAAATACGGATACAATGATATTGCAGATTTATTAAAACAGCAATAAGAGAATTAAATTCATGTGATAAATAAATTAAATCTAAAACTAAGAGCTGAGAGAAATTCTCAGCCTTTTTTTATTAAAGGAACATAACGTACTGGTAAATCGTCTATTTATATGTTAGGCTATATTATGAAGAGCTTTGCATTAATAATATGGTGTATATCAATTTAACTGTTTTAATAGAGGGGGGATAGTAGTGAGAAAATCAAAACTTTTATTTGCGGTGATATTAATGACATTAGTTCTTGTGGGGTGCTCTTCGAATTCCATGGAAGAACCGCCGGAGTTAGTAATTAATATTGGGGATAAGGTAATTGAATATATATCAGCTAAAAATAAATGGAATGGAAGTATTTATGATAGAGAAGATACATTTGTTACAATATTAAAGGAACAAAAAGATATTCCTGTTTTTGAAAATGACAGCATTGTTGAAATATCTTTTAAAAGCAATCCACCTGGCAAATTTACTGTTTCGGATATTTTAATTGATAAAAACGGACAGCAAATTTATACGGACAAAGAAATAAAAAATATTCCCGTAGAATTAGTTGACAGTAAGTATGTTTTTGAAATAGAAAATCATTTTGCCTCAGCCTTAAGTTCATATTATGAGCCCAATAAACAAGAATTGAGAGGATTCAGGATGATTGCTTCCTGGGGTGAAAATGAATGTGAATATGCTTTTGTTATCAAGACTGATTCTAGAGATGAAGAAGAACAAAATGAACATGAGACGTCTGTCAATGTTATTGATAGATCAGAATACATAACAGGTGAAATAATAACAGAAGGCAATTACAGAGTCATTGAAGAAATTGGTAAAAACTTTATTACGTTTATTCCTGATAAGGAAAGTCTTGAAATAATTAAAGCCAAGTATGGCGGAAAACAACAATATGAATTAGCGTATGATAGCCTAGATAAGGTGACTGAACTTCCGGATGAATTGGGTATTTACAAGGTTAAAGTTAAAATTAAGAATATAGATGAATATGGGTACTTGATTATAGAGGACATAATGTTAACCGATACAATAGGCACTATTCTTTATGAAGGTAAAGTATATGAAGGCAATGACTTGGATGACAGGGTTGAACTAAAAGATAGAGTAAATGGACTTATTGTTGACCATGTGGTTAAAAATAATGGTGGTGTAGTAGTAGGCTTTGCTGGAGAAATTGAAAGTGAAGGTTTCTATTTTATTGATCCCAATGAATCTTCTATGTATGGTCCGACGGGCTTTATATTTGTTGACGAAAAGTATTTAAAAAACTTTCCGACAATTTATGGGGAAAGAACAAATAGTTCCGTCTGGTTTTCAAAGACTAATGAACTATATGATGAATTAACGAATAATTCATTGTTTGGAAAGGGAAAATTTAAAACATCCGGTTACTTCTTAGTTTATAATTATGGCATGGGGTGGGGCCCTGGAGGAGTATTGAATGAAATTATTTCTCTAGATGAAGACTATAAGAATCTGTTTACTGTTGAAGGTGGCAAATCTGTTGGTAATTCAGGTATAGCAGATGATTTTGTAGTTGTTAATTACACTGTATATGATGAAAATGATGGTTTAAAGGAGAGAGAATATTATTATATAAATAATGAATATCCTAAAAAAGTAATTATACCTGTTGAATATAATTATTATTATAACCTGAAAGAAGTTATAAATGATAATGAATTTATACTACAAACTGAAGGTTATGATGAAGCTTTAGATAATGTTAATATGAGTAGCCCTCATGAAATAAAGTGCACAATTACTTCAGAAGGTATATTAACCGAAAAAATTAATTAATAAATTAATAGGAATGTAAATACCTGAAAGTTTTAAATTATAAAATTAAAATATTGTTTAAATTTAAGGAGAAACTATGAAAATTAAAAATGTATATTTAATATTACTTATTATTTCACTATCAATATTTGGATTAGTGGGTTGTAATAAGAATGATTCTAAAAATGAAGAAATTGGAAGTGATACTGGTTCTGAATCAAGTTTCAAAGCCACTCATAAAGTAGAAATAGAAGTAGAAAACTATGGAACTATTTATGTTGATTTAGATGCAGAGAGTGCTCCAATTACAGTAAATAATTTTGTTAAATTAGCTGAAGAAGGTTTTTATGACGGATTGACATTTCATAGAATAATTTCCGGTTTCATGATTCAAGGCGGCGACCCTCTGGGGAATGGCAGGGGTGGTTCAGATGAGAAAATAAAAGGAGAATTTGCTGAAAACGGAGTTAATAATACGTTGTCTCATACAAGAGGTGCCATATCCATGGCTCGTTCAGATGATTATGACAGTGCCAGTTCTCAATTTTTTATTGTTCACGAAGACAGTACTCCATTAGATGGAAGCTATGCTGTCTTTGGTTATGTTACAAAGGGAATGGATATCGTTGATAAAATATGTTCCCAGACACCGGTGCAAGATAAAAATGGAACAGTACTCAAAGAAAATCAGCCGGTTATTAAATCAATTAAAGTAATAAAATAAAATGATAGTGTTCATTTCGGCAAAGGAAAAGAAAAAAGAGGATGAATTATTAGTTATAGTTCTAAATCCAGAGGGGGTAATACAGTGAATGATTTGTTAAAACACAGATGTGAACTGTTTGTAAGAAACAGAGATATAATGAAGGAAAATTTCAGATGGGAAAATTCAATGATGTTTCCGTTATGTGCAAGTATTTACACAGAACGTGGGTTGGAAATGCATGCGGACAAAATTAAGCTGTCCAAGGAAATAATAAAGACTAATACAGGAATTTTTTCAAGCTTTAAAGGTATTCCATTTATGGCTGTGGTAACATTGCTTTCTTTAGAAGATTATCCTGAAAGAAAGTTTTCAGATGTATTAAAAATACATGATATTTTAAGAAATGAATTTCATTCGTCTTCATATTTGCCTTTATCAGCATTCATTATTTCGTATATATCAGAAACCGATGATTACGGAAGAATAGCTAAAAAATCCAAGGGCATTTATAACAAGATGAAAAACGAACATCCATTTTTGACTTCAAGTGAGGATTGCAGTTATGCGGTATTAACTGCATTAAGTAATTTAAACGAAAATGAAGCTATAGAGGAAATGGAAAAATGCTACCATATTTTAAAAAGTAAGTTTTTTTCATCAAATGCCGTCCAGTCACTTAGTCATATTTTGGCCTTAGATGAAAGAAACGCAGTTGACAAATGTAATATTACAATTGATATTTTCGATAAATTAAAAGAAAGAAATTGCAAATTTGGAACCGGTATTGAACTCTCGGTGTTAGGCCTGCTTGCCATAACAACAGAAGATATTGATACAACAATTAATGAAATAGTTGAAGTAAATGAGTATCTTTCATCTATTAAAGGCTTTGGTACTTTTGGAATAGGAAAGACTCAAAGAATTATGTATTCAGCTATTTTAGTTTCACAAGAATATCAAAAACAATTTTCTAAACATGCAATGAATATTGCAGCAGTTAACAGCATAACAAACTTAATTATAGCACAACAAGCTGCCATGACAGCAGTTATAGCATCCAGTGCTGCTGCTTCATCAGCAAATTCTAACTGATATTAGACTATAATTTCATATAGATAGCAATGATGTTGCAAGCATGCTCATTGTAGGATAAAAATGTATAAAGGAGTATAAAATGAAAGACAGAAATATTAATGTAAACATCGAAGAATATAAAAAACCCGATGATGATGAGATTAAGAAAATGCTTTCTAAAGAGCAATATGATGTAACCCAAAAGAATAAAACAGAACCTCCTTTTCAAAATGAATACTGGAGCAATAAAGAAAAGGGCTTATATGTTGATATAGTTACCGGAATGCCTTTGTTTGTATCTTCTGATAAATATGATTCCGGCTGCGGCTGGCCCAGCTTCACTAAACCAATAGATAAAAACACCATTGTTTATAAAAGAGATACATCCCATGGAATGGAGAGAACAGAGGTCAGAAGTAAAAACGCTGAATCTCATTTAGGTCATGTTTTTTCAGATGGGCCTGTTGAAGAAGGCGGTTTAAGATACTGCATAAACAGTGCATCATTGAAATTCATACCATTGTCTCAAATGGAGGAAAATGGATACGGCGATTATATTGAATTGATTGATGTAAAATAGAAGGACTTACTATTTGAATTATTGTTAAATATAGAGTGGGATATTATGAGTGAAATAAATAATTTGAAACCAATAAAAAGAAGCAAATGTAGGTTATTAGTAGGGAAAATTTATTATACATTGTCCCGTTACTTGTTATGGCATTCTGAAAAATTCAAATTTGCTCAAAAGAAAAGTCAACAATCATTAAAATTTGAGTGTTATTCACATATGACTCCGCTATTTAGAGAATTAAAGGAAGTAGATATGCAATACCAGTATAATAAAATCATTAACCTGAAAATAGCTGTAAAAAGGATTGATGGCATTATTATTAAGCCTGGAGAAACATTTAGCTATTGGAAGCTAATCGGCAAGCCAACATCAAAAAAAGGGTATGTCAACGGAATGGTATTGTATTGTGGCACTTACACTATGGGTATTGGTGGAGGGCTATGCCAACTTTCAAATTTGATTTATTGGATGACTCTCCACACTCCATTGACTGTTGTAGAACGTTACCGTCATTCTTTTGATGTATTTCCTGATTCAAAACGCACGCAGCCTTTTGGCAGCGGAGCCACATGTGTTTATCCATACAGAGACTTAATGATTAGAAATGACACTGCAGAAGACTTTCAGCTAAGAGTTAATGTTGGACATTCTTTCCTGAAAGGCACCTGGTTATCAAACAATAAACCAATTTATACATATGAAATATTTGAAAAAAAACATCAGTTCAAGAGTGAATTCTGGGGTGGCTTTAGCAGACACAATGAATTGTACCGAAGACGATACACCATAACAGGTGAAATAATAGATGAAGAATATATAACAGAGAATCATGCTTTAATGATGTATTCACCGTTTTTAGAAACAGGTTCAGATGTGGGAAAAAGTTCATGAAGAAGAACGAAGCTGTATAGTAAAATTAAACAATGATGATGGAATAATTTTATTTTAGCTATTCAATAAATTATTATAAAGGTGGTTTATATGAAAAGGAAAAATATTTTTGTACTCTGCATTTTTATAGTAGCAATATTTATGATTTTTTTAAACAAAATAAATAAAAATGAAAAAGGTATTCCAGATAAAACAGGCTCATGAGCACAAATTAATCAAAATGTGCAAAGAAGCAGTAATTGGCAGCAATTTGTAAAAGACAGTGAATTTAAGCTGGGTGAAAGAAGGGTGAAGGGAAGCTGGAATACTCCAAGCGGTAAAGAAGATTACTATGAAATTAAGTTTGGAACATATCCAAGCCTTGATGGCTCAACAGTTTCAATACCGATGGCAGTTGAATTTTCAAGGCAGCACCTTGGTTTTTCAGATGAGGATTCCAATGATTTTGCTTCATTTTCAACAACTCATTATGCATATGAAAATTTAATATTAAGAAAACCTAACACCCTTGGTATGATCAGAACCACCAATACTTTTTTGGATGAATATCACCCTGTTGATCTGATTATTGTCACTGAACCTTCAGATGAGGAAATTAATTTAGCAAAAGAAAAAAATGTTGAAATGATAATAGAACCTGTTTGCTATGATGCATTTGTTTTTATAACACATAAGGATAACACCGTTGATAATCTAACTATTGAACAAATACAAAAAATATATTCCGGTGAAATTACAAACTGGAAAGGTGTTGGGGGAAATAATCAAGAAATTAATGCATATCAAAGAGAAGAAAATTCAGGCAGCCAGACTGCCATGGAGAATTTAGTAATGAAGGGTATACCTATGCTTCCGCCAAATATGATTAAGATTGCAGCAGGAATGGGAATGCTTGTTGATGTTGTCGGAGAATATGAGAACAGCCAGGCAAGTATAGGATATACATATAAATATTACATAGACACTCTATATAAGAATGAAAACATTAAAGTTCTTAAGGTAAATGGTGTTTCGCCTGAAAATGAAAATTTGAAAAACAAAACGTATCCGTTCACTACTAATTATTATGGGGTCATTCGGAAGGAAGATGAACAAAATACCGCAGGCAAGTTCTTAAAATGGATGTTGTCACCAGAAGGACAGAAATGCATTGAACAGGCAGGATATATAGCATTAAACTAGTAGGTGGTAAATATATTATTACATTAGTTATTTTGAAATAACATAGTTGAATTTAATATAAAGCAATATTTTTATGCAACTTAGTTCGGTTTTTTGCAACTTACCCCTTAGGCTATTGACTTAAGTATTTATTTAACATATCCTCCTTGTAGAATGATTTACAAGGAGGATTTTATGTTAGGGGTTATTATTATATTTATATTACTTATTATTGAGTTAGTGTTTATGGTTTATTGTTTACGAACAAAGTCAGAACAAAGAAAAATTAAACATATCATAAGATTATGTGAGTTTGCACTTTTTGGTTTCTTAGTGATGGTTAGTATTGTCCAATTTAGTTTCAGATGGTATATGCTATTCATCATTCTTTTAATTCAAGCAATAATAGGAATTGTATTTTTAGTTAAAAAACCTGAATCTATTAAAGTTTTTAAGAAGAAATATGCGGTATTGTCTTTTATTAACCGCAGTGTGCTGCTAGTCATTGCAATAATACCATCAATTTTATTTCCACAGTTTAAGAATATTGAACCCAGTGGTAATTATTCTGTAGCAACAGAAAGCTATACTTTTACTGATGCTGACAGAATAGAAACATATTCTAATGATGGCAGCTATAGGAAGATTACAGTGCAATTCTGGTATCCTGGTGCAGAATCAGAAAATAAAAAGTATCCATTAGTAATATTTTCTCATGGTGCTTTTGGATTTCGAGGAAGTAATTATTCAACATTTATGGAGCTTGCCAGCAACGGGTATGTGGTATGCAGCGTAGATCATACATATCAGTCATTTTTTTCAAAGCAAGTAGATGGAAAAACTGTAATAGTAAATAATGATTTTATAAATGATGCAATTGCAGTACAAAACGGTGATTATGATGATGGAAAGACTTTTAAACTGACTCATGAATGGCTTAAATTAAGGACTGATGATATTAATTTTGTTCTTGAAACAATACTGAATAATAAAAATGATGAATATGTTTATAAGATAATAGATACAGAAAAAATAGGATTATTCGGTCATTCTATTGGGGGAGCTACAGCTGCTGAACTAGGAAGGATAAGAAAAGATATAGATGCAGTGATTGTCATTGACGGAACAATGATTGGAGAAGAAATTTATTTTAGAGATGGAAAATCAGTTTTAAATAGTAACGAATATCCAGTTCCGATTTTAAATATTTATAATGAGGAGCATTATAATGAAGCATTGTTAAATTCTTCAAATTATGCTAACATGGTAGCAAGTGAAAATGCAATAGATTCCCATGATGTAGTTTTTAAAGAATCCGGACATTTAAATTTTACAGATTTACCTTTGTTTTCTCCGTATTTAGCTAAAATTCTTGGAACGGGTAATATAGAAAAAGTATATTGTGTAGAAAAAATGAATAACGTTGTACTGGATTATTTCAACTATTATCTAAAGGATAGTAAAGAGTTAAATATTATGACTGAATATTAAGGGATAATTATGAAAATCAATGTAGAAATCATAGACAAGAAAAAAGAAGAGCAGTTGTTAATCGAGTGTTATGAAGTTACACAACAAATAGACGAAATAATTAATTTTGTGAAATCAAGAGATACATCTCTTACAGCTTACTATGAATCACAAATATATTTTGTTTATTTAAAGGATATTTACTACATTGAAGCAGTTGATAATAAGGTATTTGCATATTTAGAGAATAAGGTTTATGAACTTAAAATTAAGTTGTATGAGTTTGAAGAATTATATGGAGAAACAAATTTTTTCCGCTGCTCAAAATCCGTAATAGTAAATCTCATGAAAATAGAATATATAAAACCGGCTCTTAACGGCAGATTTATGGCAACCCTTAATAATAGTGAAAAAGTGATTATTTCAAGGCAGTATGTCGCAGAATTAAAAGAAAGATTAAAAGGGGGACTAGTATGAATTTCAAAGATTTCTTAAAAAAGTGTTTAATGAATTTCTTTATAATAGTTACATTCGTTTCAGTTGTAATTGGGATTTTAGGATTAATCTATGAACCAAACAGAAGATTCGGATATGAAGCATATTTTTCACCTCTTATTTTTGGAGCAATAAGTACTGTTTCTTCCTTTGTAACTTATTCTAAAAAAGAGTTGACAGTAAGACAAATGATCTTTAGAAATGTAATTCAGCTTCTGGTACTGGAATGTTTGATACTAATAACAGGATATTCTTTTGGAATAATGAAGGATACAATGATTTTAACATCTGTGGCCGTATCCATAATTATTGTATTTATTATTGTACATTTAGTTTCATGGCTTATTGACTTTAAAACAGCGGCTAATCTTAATGATAGTTTAAAGGTTTATCAAAGAAAAGAAAGCAACACTCCTTGAAGAATATAATAAATTTACATAGAGAAAAATACAATTATCTATTAAATGAGGATGGAAATTATTATGAAACTTTTTATAATATTTGGACCACATGCAGTGGGTAAAATGACTGTAGGGCAGGAGTTGACCAAAATTACTAAACTTAAATTATTTCACAATCATATGACAATAGATGTAGTCAGTGACTTGTTTGAAAACATACCCAAGGAAAGAAACAGACTAATAAACCTTTTCAGAAAAGAAATATTTGAGGCATATTCTAAAAGTGATGAATATGGAATGATTTTTACATATATGTGGGCTTTTGACCGTAAAGAAGACTGGGAATATATTGATTATGTTGAAAAATTATTTTCTTCCAGAGGAGCACAGATATATTTCGTTGAATTAGAAGCAGATTATGATCTGAGGATTGAGAGAAATAAGACTGAAAACAGACTTCTGAACAAGCCTACAAAAAGAAACATAGAAAAATCCGAATCATTATTTAGAAGTTTAGAAAATACATATCGACTAAATTCATTTGATGGGGAAGTATCAAAAGAAAATTATTTAAGAATAGACAATTCAAATCTACGGCCGGAAGAAGCAGCTTTAATTATAAAAAATAAGTTTTCGCTTATTTAGTACATAGAAAGTAGGTTTTATGAAATTATACATAGCATTATTCATATTATCAATTTTAGTTCCATTCCTTGTTTGGCAAAACAATGGCATTGTTATAACAAGATATAATTATATAAATAATAAGATTCCGGATAAATTAAGCGGTATGAAAATTGTGCATGTATCTGACTTACACAACAAAAATTTTCATGGGAAATTAACAAAGAAAATTAAAATAATAAATCCTGATATTATTTTTATTACTGGAGATTTAATAGACAGAAGAAAAACAAATGTAGCTTTGGCAGTCAAATTTATAAAAGAAATTGTTACAATTGCACCTGTATATTATGTTTCCGGCAATCATGAACAGTTATCAGGAAATTATGAGGAATTGAAAAAGGAATTTAATAAATTACACGTTATAATAATGGATAATGTATATACTAAAATTAATATTGAAGGCAGTGAAATAGTATTGTTAGGTATTGCTGATCCTTCAATTAACCAAAATGAAAAAACATATCATAGCGAAAACAATACAACATATATGAGAAATACATTACATGAGCTAACTCACAACATAAAAACAGATTTTAATATACTTTTATCTCACAGACCTGAGCTTTTTGAAATTTACAAAGAATTTAATGTAGATTTGGTGTTCAGCGGACATGCTCATGGCGGTCAAATCAGAATTCCTTTTTTAGGAGGGATTTTGTCTCCAAACCAAGGGTTTTTTCCAAAGTATTCAGAAGGAATGCATAGGGAAGGCGTAACATCCATGGTTGTAAGCAGAGGATTGGGGAATAGTCTCTTTCCCTTTCGAATATTCAATCGACCGGAGTTAATTGTAGTTGCTCTGAATAAAGAATAAATGCAGTGCTTTGAAATATTTTATGTCTTTAACAGTACCTAACTTAAAAATTAAGAATTGTCACGACATATTAATTAATGTTTATTATATAATTCAATAAACAATTTTAAAATCAAAATGAGATTTTTCAGATTTGTGCAAGTTAACAATCTATACATGACAGCAAATTGCATATGATGAAATTTTGGAAATATTCCTGTGGAAATAGTGGAGATTTGACATTTTAGGAGAAAAATGTGCAAAATCTCCACTTTAAAGGACGTTTTATATGTCGCAAAATAGATATTTTGCGACAAAAAAATTAAAGAAAAAGGGGAAGGCTCTACAAATATTGAAATTTCAACGTTTATCGAATTGCAGTCTCTCAGCCTTTTTTTGCTTTTAATAATTAATTTTTACAGTTCTGTTGACAACTTTTATATTATTTTTGATATATTTTCAAATATCATTTTTAAATTACAATTTTAATTTTCGATTATTGTTTTGAAAAATATTTTTACTTATTTTATTTTTTGCTGCAGTTATAATTAATGTTACAGCATTCTTTAAATGTTCAAAATTTCAAGGCTTCAAAATGCGTTTAAACAAAAGATATTTTCATTGCCAAGTATTTATACCTTTTGATTTTGTTAGCCGATGTTTTGACCTGCTAATTTGCACTTCATGGATAATAACTCTTCAATTTTTATCTTTAAAAAAACGAGGCCGTAAAATGCGTTTAAACGAAAGATATTTTGTTTGTCGATTATTTATACCAATGAATTTTGTTAGTAATGTTCTATTTTGAGTTTAATATTATTAATTGAGCAAATTAATTAGCTCTTACGAAATTTTTTGATTAAAATTCATGATTCAATTTGTATTATTCGAAATAATAATTAAATTTGCAGTTTCCATTGCATTTAATGTAAATTTTGTCTATAATTGTATTATAATTATTTTGCGACATTTTTGCAAAGGAGAAACTATGTACATAAATTACAGTGACCTATGCCCTGCTCCCATGAGCAATTTTTTAGAATATCTTTTGTCCATCAGAGGTAAATCAGAAAAAACAGTTAACGAATATTTTCTTGATCTTCGCACTTTTTACAGATTTCTTGTAATGAGATACAAATTAAGCGACAATACTGATGTGTTTGAAGATATAGACATTTCCCTGGTGGACATTGACACCATCAAAAAAATTAAAATTATGGACCTTCACTCCTTCATAGGTTATATTGACAGGGAAAGAAACAATTCAAACAGAACAAAGGCAAGAAAAATTGCATGCCTTCGTTCTTTTTTCAAATATTTGTATTCAATTGTAAAACTCATTCCTGAAAATCCAGCATTAGACCTTGAAACTCCAAAGAAAAACAGCCGTCTTCCCGTTGCCTTGTCTCTGGATGAATCAAAAAGTCTTCTTACATCAATAAACGGTTCAAACGAAAAGCGCGATTATGCAATCATTACTCTCTTTTTAAACTGCGGACTGCGTTTGTCTGAACTCATAAGCATAAACATCGACAAAATCAAGGGAGACACTCTTACGGTTGTTGGAAAAGGAAATAAGGAAAGGACAATATATCTCAATGATGTATGTGTACAAGCAATTGAAGAATATCTGGAAGTCAGGCCTGATCCTAAGCCCGGTCATGAAAAGGCACTTTTCATCAGCAACAGAAAAAGCCGGTTTTCGCAAAAAGGTGTCCAGCACATGGTTGACAAGTACCTGGCTGAAGCTGGATTGTCAGGCAAGCACTACTCTCCTCACAAGCTCCGCCACACAGCTGCAACGCTCATGTATCAATACGGTCATGTGGATATTCGAACCCTGCAGGAGCTCCTTGGTCATGAAAGTGTTTCAACCACACAAATTTACACTCATATAAATAAAGAACAGCTGCGGGATGCAGTTAAATTAAATCCGTTAAATTTAGAAGAATCTGAAACATAAAAAGGTTGCTCAGCAACTTTGCTATATAAAAAAACTGTAGATTTCCTGAATACATGAAATCTACAGTTTTTATTACTGCCTTTCTTTTCTTGCTTTCTGCAGTTTTTTAAGTGCTTTTTTTGATCCTCTTGCAATATCTTTTTCTAATTTTCTTTCTGCAAAGCTTGTAAATAAAGAATTCAAATCATAATCTTGGGGATACAGCTCTGAAGCTTTAAATTCCAATTTGATTTGTTTTACATTCACTTCCATAAACTTATTGTCATATAAGACTGTTACATTGTTGAGTTCGTCTTTTGGTTTATAAATCAAGCCGCTTTTTTTGTATTCTGTCAAATAAACCTTGTCGCCAATATTATAATCGTAATTTTCATATGGAACATTTTCTGTAATCTCTTGTTCGATTCTAATTTTATTTTTACTTACATAATTATAATTGTAATCTTTGTTTTTAATATAATGTTCTGCTCTTTGTATGACGTCTTCATGAATACCCATTTTTTTAGAAATCCACAATGCGTTGCTCTTTCCTGATTCGCCAATTGACAATTTATATAATGGTTCTAATGTATCGCTGTTAAAAAGCATTGCAGCATTTTGAAAATCACTGTGTTTCAATGAAAAGTTTTTAATTTCGCCGTAATGTGTTGTTGCAACGGTTATGGCGCCTCTGTGATAAACCTCTTCTAATATGGAAATAGCTAGTGCTGCACCTTCGTTTGGTTCAGTTCCGCTTCCAATTTCATCAAAAAGTAAAAGTGTTGATTTATTTGTTTCTTTTATGATTTCAGCAATGTTCTTTATGTGAGAAGAAAATGTACTCAATGCATTTTCAATGCTTTGATCATCACCAATATCTGCAAAGATGTGACTGAATACTGAAATTACACTACCTTTTTCACATGGCACATGAAAACCTGATTGAACCGCCAATGTCAACAATCCCACAGCCTTTAACACAACAGTCTTACCGCCTGCATTAGGTCCTGTAATAACAAGTGTTCTGTAATCCTTTCCCACTGAAAAGTTCAAAGGTACAACTTTTCCTTTAAGCAGCGGATGTCGACCATTTATTATATTTATATAACCATAATCATTGATGTCCGGAGAAATGCCTCCAATTGATATACTGTATTTTGCCTTGGCCAAAATCATGTCATATAAACCTATTACTTCTATATTCGCTTTTAATTCGCTTATATACTCGCGCACAAGGCCTGTTAAATAACATAAAATCTGATATTCTTCATTTGACTCTTCTGCCCTTAGCTGCATTAGTTCTGCTGTCAGCTTGCTCACCATGGATGGTTCAATAAAAACAGTTGAACCTGTAGAAGAAGTGTCTACTAAAGTTCCATCAACCTGATTTTTGTAGGATGATTTAATTGGTATGGTAAATCGTCCATTTCTTTTTGTCACAAAGAAATCCTGTATTAAAATTTTGTTGTTTGCTGATTTTAAAAACCCATCCAGCTTTTCTTCTATTTTAATTTCTGCGTTTTCAATGAGCCTTCTGATCCTTTTCAATTCTTTTGTTGCATTTGAGTCTATAACATTATTGTGAATAGAATTATTGATTTCTTCTTCAACATTTTCAAGCTCTCGTATTGAATAACTGTAACTCATTAATGTTGGAGCATAAAATTCTTTATCTTTCATGTAAAACTTGATTTTTCTGCACCCTCTTAAAAAGTCAGAAACATTACTCAATTGTTCAGGGCTTAAAACACCATCTTTTTCAACATTTATAATAATGTTATCAATGTTGACTATGCCTTGCAGCGGAACAGTGCTGCTTTCCAGAAGTATTTTTCCTTCTGATGTTTCAAGAAGTCTATTTTTGACAGTCTGAATATTTGAAGAAGGCAAGAGCTTTTGGATCATGTTTTTTCCAAGATTGCTTACACAAAAATCTTTTACAATATTTTTTAATTCTTCAAATTGTAATTTTGTTAAGGTTGTATTATTCATTTTCATTCCTTTCTTATTTAAAAAATAAGCTATGGAAGTACCAGGTAGATTTATTTATTGCACAAAAATAGCTGCGGATATATCCACAGCTATATATTTTCTCTATTATTAATAAGGAAATATAACATTATAAATAATGCTTCAGTAGTGTGATTGTATCTTCCATAGACAATGATAATAAGCAAATTCAAATAAGCGTGACATTTTTGTTATCACAGCTTTTGCTCATTATATATTAATTTAATCTATTGGTTAGATACACTCTCTAACATAAAATTCTCCTATTGATCACATAAAATCTATAATCTACCTTTAAATTTATTATATTCACTGAAATGATGAATGTCAATAAAAACTTATTATATTATTCTACATTCACAGGAACTTTAATCACATCACCGGGATGAATAGAAGCATTATAAATGCTGTTTTCATTAGAAATTTCGTAAACCAGTTCCCTTATGTCCGCATTTCTGTCAGCAGCATAGCTTGATGCAATTGACCAAAGTGTATCTCCGTACTGAACAGTTACAATGTCAAACTGCGGTATGTCTTTGGAATATGCATTAAAAGTTGCAGCAAATGTAAAAACAAGCATGCTGATTGATAATATTGATAAAAACATAAATCTTTTAAACTTTTTCATATTGGTTACTTTGTACTTGTTTAATATTATCATAATTCACCTCGAACATATTTTCTGTCTTAATTCTAGCAGAACATCTGTTCGATGTCAACATGTTTTTGAAATTTTCTCAAACAAATGTTTGATTTATTATGAAAAGTATGGTAATATAAAGAAAAACAAAAGAGGTGGAACCATGAATTATGAAGGCTTAAGCGATAAGCAAGTTAAAATACTGCAATACATAAAGAATGAGCTGGCGCTGAGAGGTTATCCCCCGTCAATCCGTGAAATCTGCAAAGCTGTAGGTTTAAGCTCTACTTCTTCAGTACATGCGCATTTGAGCACATTGGAAGAAAAAGGTTATTTAAAAAAAGGAACAAACAAAAGACGAGCTCTCGAACTTATTGATATAGATGATATTTGCTGCAATCTTCCCAAAAAAGAAATTGTGAATGTTCCAATTATAGGAACAGTTACTGCCGGAGCTCCCATACTTGCCGTTGAAAATGTTGATGACACTCTTCCTATTTCCGTAGACTTTGTAGGAAACAAAGAATCATATGTGCTGAAAGTAAAAGGTGAAAGCATGATTGAAGCCGGAATTTTAAACGGCGACTTTGTAATTGTAAACTCTCAGAATACTGCAAAAAACGGAGACATAGTTGTTGCTCTCATAGATGATGAAGCAACAGTAAAAACTTTTTACAAGGAAAAAGACCACATTCGTCTGCAGCCTCAAAACAGCGCCATGGATCCTATTTTAGTAAAAAACCCTTACATCCTAGGTGTTGTAAAAGCAGTTGTTCGAAAATATTAACAATAAACCTCATGTACCTTGGTACCATGAGGTTTTATTATCTCATTTTTCCTTTAATAAACATGTTCAGATTTTCATCCACGGCAACAAAGTAGGTGTCATATGCATCTATGAAAATTATATTATTCAGATCTTCCACAATGCATACACCGTATAGGTTTCTTCCCTTTGCAACTACCTTACCGTTTGATTTGAGCCCTACAACATAACCATCTCCCGCATCAACTGATACCATGTCTTTCCAATCATTTAAATTGCATTGATTGTAATGATTATCCCCTGCCGCAAGCACGTTTCCTTCAGAATCAATACCATAAGTGTTTTTTGTGCTGGCGGCAATGTATTTTATATTTTTCCAATCAGATGTATTTATTTGCCCGTATATGTTGTATCCTGCCGTATAAACTCTGCCGCTTGAATCTAATGCTGCAACATGATGAGAACCGGATGTAATTTGCATGATATTGTTCCACTGAGAGACTTTACCCTCAAGATAGTCTGTAACACATACATTGCCGTCATTTGTTAATCCTGCAGTAAAATTTCTTGACAAAGCTAGGCTGTCCATATTTACCCAGTTGCGCAATATATTCTTATTGAACAGGTTGTAGCCGCAGGCTTTTGAACATCCATTTAAATCAATTGCTGACGTATTATCGCTTCCGGCATATGATTTTCTTATATTTGTCCAATTCACAGCATAACCTCTGTTTAAACCTGTGTTTCCTATAATTCTGATTTTATTATTTTCCACAACTGTTATGTGGCTACGGCCTGCAGAAATTGATATTTCTGATGCTGCAAACTTTTTCGGCGGACTGTTGTCTTGTAAACTTTCATTATATGTGGGAGGTATTTTTGCACTCATATATTTATTCAGATAGTCAACAGCTTTTAAAACATCTACTGCTCCGTAGCCGCAGCCCGGACCGTCTATTGAATTTGCAGTATCGTACAGAGCATACAATACATGTTGCTTGTTTATATTGGGATATCTGCTTATGAGTTCACCAATTATTCCGCTGACAGCTCCTGAGGTATAAGATGTACCGCTTTTTTCCAAATATTTGTTGCTGGTATCCTTTAAGAGCATTTTTTCACCTTGGAACAATAAATCCACGTCATCGTTGCTGTTTGAAAATGTACTTCTTTTACGGTTTCCTTGCTCATCTAATGAATATGAACCAACTGAAACCACACCATCATATGATGCCGGAAAACAGTAGGAACTGTACCCGCTGTTGCCTGCAGCTGAAACAAATATCACACCTTTTTCCATGCCATACCTTATTTTTTCATATACATATAAATTAGGAGAAGAACTTGAAAAACTCATATTTATTACATCAGCACCGCTGTCTACGGCATATTGAATTGCTTCTCCTAATAGAAAACCGCTGTCAGTCTGAGTATCTTCCACATTTATTTCAACCGGAAGAATCATTATGCTGCTTTTTTTCTGAAAGAACAGCCTTGAAGTCATATCAGCATACTTTATTGCTGCACCGGCAACATATGTTCCATGATTTTCTTTGTTTTTATTGTCTTCATCCAATATAAAACTTTCGCCTTGTATACATCTTCCCTTAAGGTATTCCTGGTCCATATTTACATGGCTGTCAATAATAGCTACGATTGTAGGTTCATATTCATTTATATTTTCTGTTGTATTGAAATTAAAAAGCATACAAAAAGCCAGTGCAGCAACTTTAATGTTCAAACAATCACCTCATTCTTTCATTTAGAAACCAAGACTGGCAACTGCCAGTCTTGGAGTGTTATTTAAACAGCATTAAATACTTGTATATCAGTACTGCTGTTTCAGCCCTTGTTGCATTGTTTTTAGGCCTGAAAGTATTGTCTTCGTAGCCGGTTATTATGCCCAGCTCAACTAGTTTCATTATTTCTTCTCTGGACCAGCTGCTGATAAAACTGCTGTCGTTAAATGGTTTGCTTCCTGCTTTAACTTCTTCAAGGCTTCTTCCAATCATTGCAGCGATTTCTTCTCTTGTAATAAAATCATCAGCAGCAAAATAATTTTTACCGTCAATATTTTTACCGTTGACCAGTCCTTTCATTACAGCAGCTTTTACATATGGAACTGCCCACGGAGGTATGTTTTCATTGTCTGCAAACTTAAGTTCAATTCCTTCTGCATCACCAAAATTTATGTTGTAAGCCATTATAAGAAGTTTTATAAATTCTGAACGCTTTATGTATGAATCAGTCTTAAATATTGTCTTACCGCCTGCTTCATACCCGTTTATTATATCAAGGTAGTTCAATCCATAAATATAATCATATCCCCAGAAATCTGCTGCTACATCAGCAAATATAGTTTGAGAAGGATAATTTAAAGCAATATATGTGCCGGGTTTTGTTATATGGGCTGTAACTCTTGTTTTGTCAGAGGACATTTCTCCACCCTTGTAAATCAATGCTTTGATGTTTTCATCAAAGTAGTAGATATACGCTTTGTCAAAGCCGTTCACTGGAAGTGTAAGCTGTGCTGGAACTTTAAAATCAGTCAGAAGGCTTATATAGTAAGGGCTGCTTGCTGCAGAGGCTCCTGATGGAATCTTCATTTTGCTTAAAATACCGGGAATGTCATTATACACATAGATATCTACATTTTCCTGGAAGTACGGCACTGCTCCTTTTGGTACGTTAAGTTCCACACCATCAACAGTCTTAATAATTCCTCCCGATGTAGACATGCTGCTTCCTGCCAGCCATGTAAGTTCTTCTTTAGAATATACCGGCGGATAATAACGGCTTGGCCCCGGTTTTTTATCTCCTGATATTTCAACTGCAATACTGTCGCTTAAGGATGCGTTGTCTGTAACAAATACCTCTGCCTTTATAATTATTGTACCTGCATATTTGGCAGTCAGAATACCATCAGCATTTACAGCTGCCAGATCACTGCCCTGAGTTATGCTGTATTTTACAAGGTTACTCGGCAGTTTCTCACCCAGCACATCATTTTCTGAAACATAAGTGCTAAGCTGTTGCGACATTCCTGTAGTAGTTATTTTATATTCAGGAATCAGTGTTATATCACTTATTTTTGCCATGTCATTTAATACACTTATTTTTTTAGAAGCAACATTTCCGGCTGTGTCCCTCACTTCAATTGTTATTTCAGAAATAAAAGATGTTCCTAAATTAATTTCAGCAGTGAAATTTCCGTTATAATCAGATTCATAGTTCAAATTATTTACAGAAACTACTGCGAAGGGTTCAGTTACACCTGATACATTTATTTTTCCGTTAACTGCAACTTTACCTTCCACCGGTTCAAGTACAACCAGTGAAGGAGCCTTGTTGTCAAGCTCAGCTACATATTCTTCTACCAGAGTGTCTCCCCCTTCATTTTCATATGTGATTATGAAGTAGTTTATACCGTCTGAAAGAGTTAATTTTTCACTGAAGTCTGTTACATATCCACTATGTGAACTCGGCAGTCCTGTTCCGTTTTGGGTTATTTTATATTTAACAGGATGCTCGGATGAACAGTTTATTAACGTATTTTTTGACTTTGTCACATACATGTAGTACAGGTGTTCAATGCCGTCATTATCTTTTTCCACAAATGGCTTTTGATATATTTTGTCATCTGCCGATCTTAATTCGCTGTATACAGTTATTTCTTCAGGAACTGACATTTTAACAAAGCCTGATGCAGGCAAACCTATGGTTTCATCATTATTGATGCTGATAGCATTTAATGAAGTCAACAGCTGAGGCTTCTTACCAACAGCCCTTATGTCAAAATAATATGATTTTGAAGTTGGATTGCCTTTGTCAACCTCATCACCTGGTATGACTATTTCAAACCTGTCAAGCATTTCTCCTGATTTGTCAACTTCATACACTGCAAAAGGAGACCCGGTATCATATTTTTCGTCGGAGCTGTTTTTCCTGTATATGAAATATCTGGATACGCTGTAATCTGCATCCCATGAAAGTTTTATACTATTGTTGCCTATATCTTCTACTAAAAAGTTTTTAGGTGAATCAGGAGTTGCAGGATTAGCAATACTAATTTGACATACTTCGTATGCTGCAACAGTGTTTTCTTTATCAGCCTTTGCATATATAAAGTATGTGCCTGTAGGAAGGTTCAGCTTTTCAGTTGTATAGGTTCCAACTTCTCCATCCTTTGTGGGTGTTGTATATATAATTTCATTCTCCAGCTGCATTTTTTCATTTGTAGAAGGAACAGTGTAATCTTTTGTTGTAACAGTCTGACCGTAAAGAAGATTGCCTTTTCCCCACAAACTAGCCGGATTATGTAACTCATCTTCACTCACGTTATCTGAATTTACAATATACAATCTGAATTTGTCAGGTTCTTTATCCAATACCCACTTTGAAGTAATGGTACCGTCACTGTTGTATTCAGATGTTAAGCTGACTATTTCAGGATTCTGCATTGAAGAATAAGGCAATACTTCCATGCTGCCATTTGTTATAATAGTCCATTGTCCGTCTTCCGGTGAAGCCATGGGAACTGTAACCATGTATTCATTGGCCATACCATCAGCAGAATTATCTATAATTTGTTTAACACCTATGATTTCATTTTGTTCTGCTTCAATATTGACAATTTTTCCTTCAGCATCAATTAAGTCAGTGTTGTTGATGTATTTTACCTTCAGAATTCCTCCTGTACCAGGTCTTATGATTTTAATGCTGTCTTCGTCAAGCTTGTTAAACTGTTCTTCCGTCATTTTCAAAACTAGCATCACATTGCTGTTGTTGGTTAAATTAAGCTCTGTAATGTAATTTAAATTTTCGTCTGCATACTGTGTTGTATCAACAGGAATAAAATTATAACCGTATTCTGCTATGAAGCCATCTCCGTATTCTATTTCTATTCCATTCCTTGAACTTTCCAGTTCTTCCTTCATCTCCAGAAATTCAACCTTATTTGTATAGAAATAATACCTGATGCCAATATCAAGGTTCAAGACATATGCGGAACCTGCTATGCTGTATTCGGTTATTTCGGCTCCTACACCCACCAGAACCAGTCCTCCGATTACAGGTACCAGTTTAGGAACTACTACGTTTAAATTTGCTTTTCCAATGAATCCTTCACCTTCAAAATATGAAACATATACTTTACCTTCAAATACATAATAAAGAATAGTACCTTCAATTCTAATTCCTCTTTTTTCTATATTAGGATCCAGTGTCCACCAGACATATCTTTGATTTACTTCGGCTATATCCATCATATAAACTGCCGCAGAGGCATTGCTCTGATAATGGAAAGCTGAAACTTCTGCTTCTCCGTCTACAGACAATAAGTTGTAGCTTTGAAAGTCTAGGCCTGTAGTATCTGAAAGAGACAAACCAAGGACCATAGTTAGAGGCAGTGCTCCCTTGAATGATAAGTTGTTAAGTCCTCCTGACACTCCTGCTATGCCAAAAGGTATAGGAGGCGCAACAGGTATGGCTTCAGGAAAAGACTCTTTTATGTAGAACTCATCAATTCTGCCTCGCCTGAAACCGACTCGTGACTTTGCTCCTGCAGAAACAGGAAGCATATTTCCTATGCTTACGCCTAATTCCACCACAATATGTTCTTCCTTTGTATTGATTTCAAGAACGGCATCTGTGCCTGATACTAATGATAAGGCAAATGGCATGACAAAAGAAAACCTTCCGTCAATGTTCATTCCATCCTGGTCAAGTGAAATGTTTCCCAGTTCAGCCTGAAAATATCCAATCCCTCCCAACTCTCCTATTAGTTTGTCGACATCTTCATTTGGCACCACTGAATTTGTAAGATATGTAAGAGGGTTTAGTATGCCCATGGAACCATTAATATCAATGCCTGTTTGAGTAAGAATGACCTTGTGGATGGTGATTGGCATATTTTTATATGAAACATCAGTTGTTGAATTAACACCTGGTTTTTCAAGATCATACACCATTCTGACTTTTGTGTCCTCATCACCCATTTCGCCGTCGGCTTCAAACCTGAATCCTGATTTTGCTATTATGGTCTGAGTAACTGCCTTGCTGTTTTGATCTATTATTTCACACCACAGCAGTCCGTTGTTTGAAATCAATGATGCCTGTAAAGGATTTGTGTTAACCAGCAATGTGCCGCCTGAGTAATTCAACGTGTTGTTTATTATAACAGGATTTTTATATTCAGCGCCTAAAGATGTATATGTTCCATCCTTGTTGTCGATGAATATTCCATGTATTGTTATGTATTCTTCTGGTGTGTTGATGCCGTCTTCCTTCATAACAATTGGAAATTGTATGGAGTTTACTAGATTATGTGAATATTGAATGTCTTCTGAAATAACTACAGCACTTTTAAATGTCTTCATATCCTTGTTGTTTCCTGTTGCATCAGCTACAGATACAAACAAATCATATGTGCCAAGAGGAATACCATCAGGAATTGAAAGGCTGAACACATTGTCAGAACTGCTGATTAATGTTTTAGGATCAATATTGAACGACTGACTTCCTTTAATTAACTTTGCCTCCATAATTTGATTAATGGCACTGCCGAAAACATCAAAGCCGCTGCCATTTACAGAGACGGTTCTTGATTTGTCATAAACATAAAAAGGAGTCTTAGGTGCATAGTCGAGAAAAGCTATATTAGGCAATCCACCAACTGAACCTTCCATAATTAGTATTTTAGTAATCCTTTGAGTTACCTTTCCTTCTGCCCTGAAAATTACAGAGTAGGCAGAAACAGTATAGTTTTCCTGAACCTTTGGTCTTATTTTCCATATACTTCTGTGATAGCTCCCTTTTGTCAGGCTGCTGATAACAGTTTTTTGTTCTCCTTCAACAAGTGTTAATTCATCAGGCAGCTCCAGTTCTATTTGTGCGCTGGATATATTTGTTGAATTGTCAAAATTATTATCAATGTTAAATTCTGCACTTACAAATTCTGTTGTATAACCTGATTTATCCTGCTTCATGTTGAGTTTGTCAGTTCCCTGCAGGCTTATTCTGTAACTTGCAGCATCACCGGCTGAAGAAGCATCTCCCACTCCATAAGCAGTATCGATTGTCAAGGATTCCCCTTGTTTAACTTCTTCAGGGTTCCAGTACATAACTGCACAGCTGTCCTTTACGGCATAATCCACAGTAGAATTTTCTGGGTATATTCCATTAGGACCATCATAGGGAAGATTGTCAACAAGAACTTGAATTATGGATTTATTTCTGTCTATGGTGTAGTCCCATTTTGTTTGCGAAACATCACCCCATGCTGCAAACTGAAGTTTATCAGGTTTTGAAAGGCCTTCTCCTGATACAGCCCCTACTGCAATAATCTCAGGAGAAATATATTGATTATAGGCATACCAGATTGTAGGTATTTCATCTCCCCTAAATTCAGATTCTTTATATATAAATCCTTGCCCCGGTATGGTAAGTGCAGGGCAATCAACCAGGCCTATTTTTGTATCTAGAAGCATGCGCAGCCCAACATTTTTCGAATTTGATGACTTGTTTATTATTTCGTATGATACATAGACATTTCCAATGCTTGGGAGCTTTGGATTTGTCATTAGAGTAAGTCTTTGTTTTATTGTGACGCCTTTAACTGCCCACTCGCTTACAATGCTGTTTGTATCGGTTTCAACATATGGTGCTGTTGTGTAATGACCATTTAATCCCATAAAATCATAAGAATTGCCAAATATAAAGTCTTCTCCGTCAATTCTGACAGTGGTATATGATGTTTCAGGGCTTTGAAACCTATTGCCATACAATAAATCCTGATTGTCATCTGAACTTTTATTTGGAATGCCGCTGAGTGTTTCAGCTATAAATCGTCCTGACTGTTTATCTGCAGTAACTCTTATGACACCGTTGTTAATCTGAACCACCGGATCATTCCATTCACTTGTACCGGCATAGGCTACAGGAGAATAACAAATTGAAAAAATAATGGAAATACACAATATAACAGAAATTATTTTATTGGTTTTATTCATATTGCACTCCTTTCTGTAAAGTTACAGATGCGGCCGCAGCCGCATCTGTACTTTCTATTTGTAGAAGTTAAGCTTGATTATTCGGGTATTTCTTTCCTGATCCTGCACGAACAAAGTATATATGCCGGAATCAGCTGACATTGTTCCAAGTTTTGACAGAAAGCTTCCGTTTCTTTTAAAATAGGAATTGTCATAACTTTCACTCTCACCTTTTTTGTACTTGGCTGTATAATTTCCCTCTATACCTACAAATTCAATATATACTGTACCGGTACTAGGTATTTTGATATTTGTTATTGCCTGGCTTTTTAAATCCACTATTTCATTTTCTACCACAGCAACTGCTGAACTTATATCAAGTACATGAACACGCCTTGTTTTGCTGCTTGTGTTGCCGGCTGTATCAGTTGCTGTATACGTTAAAGTATAATAACTGTTTCCGGTTGCAGCAGATGTATCAACACTGCCTGTAACGGTTAATCCCTTAGTAACATCCCCGTCACGTTTATCAAAAGCAGTGGCTCCTTTATCATAATATTTTTCACCAACTTTTATATAGACAGCTTCTCTTCCATTAATGCTTATTAACGGAGGATCCATGTCAATATTTGTTACCGGAACTATTATTGTTCCTGTATTGCCGTATTTGTTGCTTACTTCAACTGAATATTTACCGTTTGAACTTACAGTCATTGTACCTGTCAGATTATTTCCTGAACTGCACGGTGCTAAAACAATGTCTTTTAGTCCATTTTTTAACTTGGCATTTTCTGATACTCCGTCAACTATTGTAAATTTTATTTCTACAGGCTTATTTGTAACTGTTTTTGAATATTCAACATATACAACGGGTATACGCTTATTAATCCATGTTACATTTGCTGTCAGCGTTCCTTCTTCAAGATCGGGCTGAACAACATTGATTTCTCTGTAGTTGAAATCTTTGGTGCCGTTTTCTTTGAAAACATAGGTTGGAGAAGCATTTTTTTCAATTTGTTCTATATTTCCATTTCCATCAATTACTTCAACTACCTCAAATCTTTTAATAGGCTTGTTTGACAGCATGGATACTACAACATCTCTGTTTGTGAAATCAGTTGTACTGTAATTAAGCTGAGTCAACAGATCATTTCTGTCTATTTCATCAATTAAAAGATTGTAGTTCATTGAATTTCCCAATATATCTGTGAAGGTAAGGTTTTGCTGCCATATTGGATTTGTTTCACTGGTTGATGGTTTGTACGGTAAAACATATTTGTATGCATATTCAGTGTTTGATTCAAAAACGTCCTCCTTTGTAAACTCAGAAGAACCGTTTATTTTTACAGGTCTTGATTTTAAATCCACATGAGGAAATTCAATTTCAACTATTATATTTTGCTTAGTCTTAAATCCTTCAGGTATTTGAATAGTTTTCTCTCCCACATCAACCACTGAATCATCATCTGTGTCATACCAAACATATTTTGATATTTTAGGAACCGGACAAATTTTGTCTATCCAGTCTGTTGCTGCAACATATTCCTTCAATGTTTTATCCTCATCCAGAACAATGAAGCTGTACTTCCCGTTTCTGTTAAATGTATGAGAATTTATGCCGTTATTGTTTATAACTTTCATTGATGGATTTAATGAAGCTGTTACATCTTCATTTGTAATCTCAGGCCCGGCAGGCAAGTATGTTATTGCAGAGGATGAAGTTACAGCTGTGATTTCCGGAGCAAAATTTTCATCAATATAATTTATCGATATACCATAAGGATTCGGAAGAACATAACCATTGGCAAATTTTATATTGAATCTATAGCTTGCATTTCTGTAAAATACTGCAGTTGCAATTGTCTTTGTTCCTTCATACTCAACATTTGTTACAACGCCATACTTATCTTCAATCACTGCACCAAGAGGCATATATATTGACGCAGTCACCGGTCCTGTAGTTTTTTCTTCAGGCTTCGTTGCAGGTTTTAATACTGCTGTTATATCACTTTCTGAATATTGAACAGAATCAAAAGTCAGCTTGTAGAAGTCTATTCCATCATCATAAATCAGCAAGTAGTCTCCCTCATAAAATACTTCGGCCGTGCCTTCCATATTAAAAGAGAAAACTGTTCCGCTTTTGGAGATTAACTTGTATTTCAAATAGTCGTCTTTATTTGTTAATGTTATTGTTCTGTTGGAAATTGAATAAACAGGTGCTGCATATGTTTCGTTGATTTCAGATTCTATTTTGTTGCCCTTATCAAAACCATTAATAACAACATTGCAGCTTATGGCGCTTCCGCTGGTAACTAGGGCTGCCATTCCAACTGCCTTACTGTCAGAAATTTTATACATGTCAGTCAATTTTATGGCCGTACCTGAAGTTGTACTGAAATGGTCAAATACTTCCACCTTAGCCAGTTTATCCATATTTTCAGGCAGCAGTTCAATTATTATTGGAAACAGATGTCCGTCTGATGATTTTCCCGAACTTATTGCTGCATCAATGTTTTCCAAGGCAGTGTCAGGCAGTGTCAGCTCATCTGACCGGTAAATGTTGTTCCATGCTTTTGCCAACATGTAAATGCTGTTGTTAAAAATGTTTTTCTTAAAATTGTGTGTAATGTCAAATCCTGAAGTACCGGTCCTGGCGGTGGTCCAATTTTCAGGAATTTCCCATGGATGTTTGATCCATCCATATGAAATTTCCGTATTGTCCTGGCTTGCCGATATATGCACTCCTTGTGGTAAATGGTCAGGAAGATTATTTATTGTCACAAAGTACTCAGGAAGATGGTGCACAATGTTTAAGGGCTTAAATGATTTAAAAATTGTTAAATTGTCTGATGAATTGAAAACTTCAATATTGTCGAGAGTGTAATTTCCTCCCATTCCATCTGTGTCAACCAGATCCGGATAAGGAATATTAATGACGGAAACGTTTGTTGTACCCTCTTCCTTTGTGAAGTCAACTGCGTATTTCTTTACAACATTTCTATTTTCATCACCTGATTCATGTTTCCACGTTGTTTTAACCATGTCAGCTTTAATTAAACCCTCAATGGAACTTAAACGGTCATCAACTGCAATAAGGACGCTCCTTTCATCAATGGCCTTGTCGGTTGCAGTAATTAAAAACCTTTTGCTGTTAATTTGTTCATTCAACACATGAAATGGACCGTATATTTTTTCTGCATGTTTTTTTGATGAGTTTTCTGAATAGACAGCAAGGTAATAAGTTTTGTAAAGTTCATCACCTTCTAAATCCGGCACTTGTGCTGAAAATTCTATTTTGTTTGAAGATATGGCTACAGCTGTGCCATTTATAGCACCTGAAGTAGTAACTAATGAATTATGAATGTTTTCTACCCATCCATAATTCAATTTTGTCATGTCAACCAATATTTCTTCTGCTCTTACAGTTATGGGTTCGCTGTTGTAATCAGTTGCTGTCTTGTATAGATCAGAAGTACCCTTTATAAGCATAACGCTTGGAGGTATATTGGTTTTTTTGATTACGGTAATATTATTGTTAAACACCTGGACATTATTAGCTGTTAAATACTTTAAATGAACTCTCTTTTCACCGGACAGTTTAATGAACTCGTCTCCTGCCTTCTCCATATTTGTAAGTGATGCCCTGAAGCTGGCGCTCATCTTATCAGGATTTGCTGGATCAGAATTAGAAAATTCAGTTCTAACAAGAGTGTTGTCACCAAATCCCGTATCCCATTTATCTTTTTCTAACAAAACAGCCCCTGCATATATGCTTCCTTCTTCATTGAGAATATTCTCTTTGAAAGCAGTTATGTCTCTTCCGCAAATTTCAATTTGCACATCAGACAATACAGCATATTTTTTATTATAATTTATTGTAAAATCAAGATTTTGAGTTGCTTCATTGTATAATACATTGGTACATGACACATTTGGACTTTCAATGTTCACATCAATTTTTTTTACAGTTACATCACCGTATATGGAATAAAGAGCTAACGTAAACGTATAGCTTCCTGTTGAATTTGATATGTCGGAAATTGGTATACTGAATTTACCTGTTCCAAAATCTTTAATTTCTGTTAAACCAGGAGGAGTCAAGTAAGATGATGTATCCCCTTTGCGGCTTATAAACCATTTGATTTTGCTGAACTTTTCTTTGCTTGAAGCATCTATTACAAACCCGATTTCTTTTGTGTGGTTTCTAACTGCAGCATAATGGGATTCCACCGTATCACCTGAAGGTGTTTGACCTGTGCATTCACACCCAAGATTTGTAAAAATTCCGTTTAATGGATAACTCTGCAACAAATTTACTTTGTTTGGTTCACCTGTAATTCCAACAACAGGAGTTGCAAGACTGCCTGTTCTGTACTTTATGCCTGAAACATCATCATGCATGTAAGGTATTACATAAAGATAGCCTTCAGCAAAAAGTGGCTGGAGGAATTCACCCGTTATGTCAGATTTGACAGGTATTTTAATTTGTTCTGTTTCACCTGTATAAGCACCTGATTGTTCCCGTTTAAACTTAACTACCTGCCAGGTTGAAGGGTTTTCGGTTAAAATTGAGTCGTTCTTTACGCTGCTCCACTTGTAGCGAATTTCGGCTGAACTTAATTTTTCTTTTGGAATTACAGATGTATCAACCTTTAAAGTCATGTTTGTAAGAGCAAAATCAGCATCTGCCTTTACATCATTTTCTGATATGGCAAAATGAGCTGTGCTGTTCTGCAATGTAAATTTTATGGGGTCACTGTTTCCTATTGAAAAAACATTGAAATACAATGAACTTGAATTTTTAGCCAGGTCATAAGAATATGCGTTTACGTAGTAATTGCCGGTAATTAACTGTTCTGGTATTTCAATAGTCTTATTTTTTACAGCGTTTGAAATTTCTTGCTTTTCCGTATCACCAACATCGTATATATTAATTATATTTGTTATACTGCCTAAAGATACAGAATAACCTACATTTGAAAGTCCATAATCATCTCTGAAACCAATTTTGTTAGTTGCAGAATGAGACCAGTAAGGTTTTCCAAGGTCGATTGCTTTGCCAAGCTGCGATATATTTTCCATTGACTGAGTAATTCTGTTGCCTAATGTATCTTTTGCGTTTAAGACGCTGAGCCTTAATTTGTCGTAATGATATCCGAATATCTGTGAAGTATCTATTCTGAACTTGTATGTTACATTTCCTGTGCTGTAATCAAATTTTTCTTCGCCAACATATATCAGATTTGCCGAAACTTCATATTTGTCAGGATAAAAGCCGTCTGCAGCTCTTGTGAGAATTACTTTATTTCCAATATCAAAGGTGCAGTCCTCATCCATGGTCACATAAATTGAAGGGTCATTCTTGTTTATGTCCTGCCTAATGAACTGATTTCCATACTGGTCTGTTGCCGTATCGGATATGCCGACAACCTTGGGAGGGGTTTTGTCAATAATTTTCCCATATATGGAATGGACGTCAAAATTCAGGGCTTTGTTTAAAACCCCTCCTCTTCTTTCTCCGTATGCGCTGAAAATAAGATAATATGCATCACTGCGTATATATGGACTGGTTACGCTTATATTGCCCCATTTGTTGTTCATGTCATATTCTGCACTTGAATATTCTGTCAGGTAAGCTCCTCCGCTGCTGTAAGGAATTATGACTGCCTTGCCAAAATCACCGTCATAATCATAGTTTCTTGCATTTACCGTGCACTCAGCGTAAAGGTCCCCTTTTTTAACTGCTCCAAGGAGCCTGCTTTTTTTCAGGTCTATGCAAAATCCGAAAGAACCTGTGGGTCTTTCGCCAGGAGTTACATAGCCTATGGTGTTGTCTATTTTTCTTGTCCAGTAAGCATCAGGATCGGTAAAAAAGATATCATCGTACAAAGGTCCGGTTCCTTTTTTGGGCAAAGGGGTGTTTTCATTGCTGAAATCGTACAACAGGTCCATGTACTGATAATTGCTTTTCATGAGCACATTGTCCATTGCTGGAACGGCAGTGCCTGCATATGCATTGTTCAATGGAATCATTGCTACAATCATCATGATAGCCAAAAACAATGATAAAATTTTTTTAAACATTTTCAACCTCCTTTCTCAGATTTAATTTTTACGATTGGAACAATTTCTTCTATGTTAAGGTTTACCTGAAATGTTCCAGTGTTCCATTCAAGATGAGTTGGAAAAACTTCAACCGCCTTCCATACACATTCATCTTTAAGAGGACTGAAACGAAACTGCATCAACATGTTGCTGAAGGGGAATTCAACATTTCTGCCATTTGAAAATTCAATGCTTAAAGTATAATCATCTTTTGGAACTGCATTTTTAAAATATAGTATCAACATCACCTCCCGCAAAAAAAATTCCCCTATATTTTACATTATAGGGGATTTTTTTCAGTCTTCCATCGGTCAAAAAGACGTATTTATATGATATTAAGCTTAGCTGCTTTGTCAATTGCTTCACTTTTTTTGTTTACTTCCAGCTTTTGATAAATGTTTTGAATGTGTGTTCTTACAGTTGCAGCTGAAATTATGAGTTTTTCAGCTATTTCGCTGCGGCTCATACCCTTAGACACAAGTTTCAGCACTTCCACTTCTCTTGAAGTAAGAACGATTTTATTGAAGTTCGAAACAATTTCATCATATCGTGAGCACATTTTTATAATTTTTGAAACATACTCCATGTTCAAACCATCATCTATACATACAAGATTTAAAACAGAAATCAGTCTTGCTCTGTTTTCAGCAAAAGGCATTATTATTTTGTCTTCCTGTCCAATGAGGAGAGCTTTTAAAAGCCATGATTTTGCTTTGCTCATTTCACCTCTGTTATAGGCTGCAATGGACAAATTTATGTAATTATGAAGAAAACCCAGTTGATTATTAAAAATCCCGAAATAATTGGTGAACGTTTCGCACAGCGCTTCTGCTTTTGACCAATTTTCTGACAATATGAGGGATTTTCCATACACAACATAGGAAAATACTGCCCCTTGCATAAGAAGAGAATTGATGGTCATATCGCCCTCACGTATCCATTTTGGAATTTTTTCATATTCTCCGGTACAGGCGTATATGTAGCCAAGACACAGGTCATAAGTGTTGAGAAGTATTGATTCTATATTTGATGAAACATCATGGCCTAAGTTTCCAAGCATGGAAATAGCTTCAGAATACCTGTTCTCAATAATATAAATTCTGGCAAGAGTAAAAGCTGCACAAACAGCCATTGATGTTTGATGTCTTGATTTTGCCTCATATAAAGATTTAATTGCAAAGATTTCAGCATTAGATAAATCTCCTGTTTCCAGACAATATTCAGCTGCACACAGTGATTCAGAGCCAACACCTGCACCTCCAGATGCCCTAGCATATTTCTCAAGGGGAGTTTCGGAAATTTTTTTATATGTTCCGGGTTCTTTGTAATAAATGTAGCTCAGATGCGGGCTTCCAAAGGAAAAAGGTCCTTGAAAGCTTGAAATGACTGATGCTTTTCCATCGAGTAACTTAAGGACTTCATCTGTATGATAAATCATCGTGTCCAGATCATTGAATGATAAAAAAACTCTGATAAGGTGAATTGCAGCTTTTATTTCTATCAAGTCATTGTTTGAATAGTTTCTGTTCGGCAATTCTTCTTCAAAATTATTTAAAAGGCTGGCGCCTTTTTTCTTATCTCCGGTTATAATAAACATTAATATAAATTTTAGATATGCTATTGGATGGTTGTTGAAATGATCAGCAGGTATATGTTCAAAATAATGGAACATCATGGGTCTGTCAGAGGACCTTACATACAGTGCCGGCTTCTCCAACTCTTTGAGCATGGTATCAAAATCCTCACCCTTGAACAAATAGTAAAATCCATGGTTGATGTTGTTTCTTCCAATATGCCATAATCCTGCCCGTCTGTAAATTTCTTGAATATTAATTTCTGAATTAACAGCTTCCTTATATAAAAAACTTCTAAAGACACTGTGTATTGTATATTTCTTAATTGTTAAATCAAAATTTATAAATGCATTTTCACTGCTTAGCCTTTCTATGTCTTTCCCAATATTCTCAATGCCTGTGCTGTAAGCTGCCATTTCAGAGGTAAAATCATCCAATACTGACAATGAACAAAGCACTTGCCTTGTTTTCATGTCATAAGAATCGTAAAGAGCTTTTTTAAGAAGCTCATTTATTTCGGTTATATTTTCTAAAGGCATGCCATAGGTCAATCCGCGGTAAAAAAGGTAAAGTGCTGCAGCCCAGCCCCCGGTCAGATTTTGGATGTGTGAAATTTCATCTTTGCTGATGTACATTGACATGTTAATAAAGTATTTTTTTATATCTTCATTGCTGAATTTTAAGGTTTTCTGGTCTATGGTGCACACAAGATTTTTTGCGGACAATTCTTTAATATCATATTTCAGCAGGTATCGGCTTATTATTACAAGGTGGCAGTTTGGAATGCAATATTTTATTATAGAAATGAGAAAGTTTGTAAGCAAATCATTTTCTGCATACTGATAATCATCAAGTACTAGAACAAAGTCTTCAGGTGGTGAAAATTTTTTCAATAGATCAATAATTCTTGAACGCTGCATGTTGTCCAGAGGAAATCCAAGTCCATCCAATGTCTTTCCAAGTTCTTCATTGACTCCGGTCAATCTGGTTGTTAAAACACGCCAAAAATATCCGGTATCCATTGATGCTTCATTCAAAGAAATCCAGATATGTCTTAAGCCGCTGCCTGATAAGAATTGTTTTACAGCTGTAGACTTTCCATAACCCATTGGTGCTGTGATTATTGTCAGAGGATGTCTGCCGATGTTTGTTAATTCTTTGTTAATCCTTGGTATGTAAATAATTGAATTATTTTGCATATTATTCCCCCCATTTAATAATATCATAAAATTTACAATTTTCAACATTTAAAATGGATATATATGCCAAAAAATCCGCAATGACTGCGGATTTTTTCTATAATTTACTTTTCACTTCTTCAAACTCCATCATTTTTTCAAGAGACAGCATAACACCCAGCTTGCAGTGGTCATAAAACAATCCGCCCTGTATGTATGCTATGTATGGAGGTCTCATTGGTGCATCGGCGCTTAATTCTATTGATGAACCTGACACGAAGGCACCTGAAGCCATGATTACCTGGTTTGAGTATCCCGGCATATCCCATGGAACAGGTGAAACATGAGCATCAACAGGTGAGGCGTTTTGAACTGCTTCACAAATTTTGACAACCATGTCCTTGTTGTTGAACTTAATTGCCTGAACAATATCGCTTCTTTGTTCTTCCAGTGCAGGAGTAACTTCAAATCCAAGGGAACTAAAAACTCCTCCGAACAACATTGCACCTTTTACTGCTTCACTAACTATATGAGGAGCAAAGAATAGCCCTTGCAGTGTGTTTCTGGTTGTACCAAATGTAAGACCTATTTCCTTTCCAACTCCCGGTGCTGTAAGACGATTTGCTACACGGTCTATTATTGCTTTTTTGCCTGCCACATATCCTCCGGAAAGAGCAATTCCTCCTCCGGGATTCTTGATCAAGGATCCTACTATTACATCGGCTCCTATGTCAGAGGGTTCAATTTCATCTACGAATTCTCCGTAACAGTTATCAACCATTATATAAATGTTAGGATATACTTCTCTGATTTTTGCTATTGCATTTTTTATTTTTTCAATTGTAAGAGCAGGTCTGAAGCTGTATCCTGTGGAGCGCTGAATCATGAGAAGCTTTGTCTTCATAGTAACAGCCTTTATTGCACTTTCCCAATCGATGTCGTTGTTGTAAAGAGGAATTTCCTTATATATTATTCCTGCTTCCTTCAAATTGCAGGGTTCATTTCCTTCTTCTCCAAGGACAGTCAATAATGTGTCATATGGACGTCCTGATATGGCAATGGCTTCGTCACCATACTGAAGTATGGCTGATAGTGTAAGGTAAAGAGCATGTGTTCCTGAAGCTATGGAAGGTCTTACAAGTGCATCTTCAGTATGAAAGACAGAAGCAAATATTTTTTCTGCTTTTTCTCTCCCCACATCATCGTATCCATATCCTGTGTTCCAGTAAAAGTTTGTGTAGTCAAGCTTGTGTTCCTGCATTGCATAAATTACTTTATATTGATTTGCTTCCCTTGTTTTTTCTATTTTATCAAAATATTTTTCTTTTAAATCTTTTTCTATTTTTGTAACATAATTATAAACAGTTTCGCTTATGCCAAACTGTTTACATAATATTTCTTCTGTCGACATTTATTACTCCTCTATAATTTCGTTGCTGAAAAGTCTTACCTGCTTGTATGGCAGTATTGATGTTATTGCATGTTTGTAAACAAGCTGCTGCCCCTTGTCTGTTTCAATAAAAACCACATAGTTGTCAAAGCCTATTACTGTGCCTGTAAGTTTATAACCGTTGTTTAAAAATATAGTTATTGTTATTTTTTCTCTTCTGACATTGTTTAAAAAAGCGTCCTGCAAATTGATTGAATTCATACAATCTCTCCTTTCATGGTTAAATAAGGTCTAGGTAATCATATATATTTTCTAAAGATGCATCAATTTTATTTACATCTTCAATGTCAAACCATTTCACATTTTCATCCTTTAAAAACCATGTGAACTGCCTTTTGGCAAAATGTCTGGTATTTTGCTTGAGAATGTTTACGGCTTCTTCAAAAGTGATGTTTCCTTCTAGAAATTCTATAATCTCTTTATACCCTATTGCTTGCATTGAAATCAGGTTTTTTTCAAAACCTTTGTCGAGAAGTGATTTTACTTCTTCTACCAGTCCTTCATTTATCATTTTATCAACCCTTTGGTTAATTCTTTCATAAAGGATCTTTCTGTCCATGCTTAGACCAATAAGTATGAAGTCATACTTGCTGCTTTTTTTTCTTATGTCAGTGTTCGTTTCTGAAAACTTTCTTCCTGTGAGGTCATAAACCTCCAATGCGCGTATTACGCGCTTTACATTATTTTTGTGTATTTTTTCTGCAGATTCAGGATCAATTTTCTTTAGTTTTTCATAAAGAGCATCTTCACCGTGTTCCTTATGATAATAAGTGTAATAGTCTCTTAGTTTTTCATTGGATTTTGCATTGGAAAAATCAAGATCATATATGAGGGAATTCACGTAAAGGCCGCTTCCTCCAACAATTACGGGAACCTTTCCTCTTGAAATAATTTCGTCGATGTTTTTTTCTGCTTCTCTTTTAAAATCCGAAACAGAATAATTTTCATCAGGATAGACCAAATCAATCATATGATGTTTTATCCCCTGCATTTCCTCAGTTTTGATTTTTGCGGTACCCACATCCATACCCTTATAAATCTGCATTGAGTCTGCTGAGATTATTTCAGTGCCCAGCTTTTTTGCAAGCTCAATTGAAACATAAGTCTTTCCAACAGCAGTAGGTCCGACTATAACTATTATTTTATTACTCATTTTAAATTTCCTTTAACTTTGGATTCTTTCAAACATTTTTTCTATTTCATATTTTGTCATTTTGATTATTACCGGCCTTCCGTGAGGGCACGTATACGGATTTTCTGTTTGTTTAAGATTATCCAGCAGTGCTCTTACTTCTGATATATGCAATCTGTCTCCAGCCTTAACGGATTTGACGCATGCGTTCTTAATAATTTTGTCAAGGAGTAGGTTTAAGTTGGATTTGCCAGAGTCTTTCAACGAATCCAAAATGGTGAAAAATACGTCCTTGATATTTGAATCTACGAATATGGTCGGCACATTATTTATAAGTATAGCATTTATTCCAAAGTTTTCAACGGAAAATCCTAAATTTTCGAAAATTTCCATATTATTTGATGCTGTGCAAAAGTCATCATATGACAAATTTACAACTTCAGGCACTAAAAGTTCCTGTCTAATGATTTGGTTTTTGTTGTACTGTCCAAGAAATTTCTCGTAGTTTATTCTTTCGTGGGCAGCGTGCTGGTCGATCATAAACATCTGGTTTTTTTCCGGATTTTCGCAGATTATATATGTGTCCATGACAATTCCAACAACAACAAGCTCCGGAATTTTTTGTTCAGTTTGCTCCTCATGTTCTAAAAACGTGTGCTGCATGGGAGTGTTTATGCTAATTTCGTCTTCTGCATAATCTAGTTGCTTATGATCATTTTCTTCAAAGATATCCATGTGGCATAAATCGGCATATTTATGGTTACTGGATTCTTCTTCTATGGCATTTTCAAAAATATCAACTGTGTTATTATCAGTGAAGCTTACTTCCTTGAACTTTATGTTATCATAATTTGAACTGTCAGAATAATCCGTGCCATCATAAAGGGACGTTTTATCTTTATTTATTCTTTCAAATACAGAAAAATTGTTTGAGGGTTCTTTTGTTGCCCTATGTTCTTCTCTTAAATAAATATCGTTTGTTACTTCCTTCATTATGCTCTTAGAGTTAAGTGATTTGTATATAGCTCTTTTTACTTCATTTAAGATGAATTCCTCATTTTGGAAGCGCACTTCAGTCTTGGCCGGATGCACATTTACATCAACAAGCCATGGATCTATTTCAATTTTTAAAAAGCATGCAGGATATTTATTTTTTGGCAGAAGCGTGTTGTATGCAGCCTCAATAAAATAATTTATTCTCTTGTGTTTTATGAATCTGTCGTTGACAAATACAACCTGCTGCTTTCTGTTGCCTCTGTAGTAATTAAGATTTGTTGTATAACCATTTATTTTTATGTTGTTCTCTTCATATTCCACTTTCAAAAGTGAATTGTACAAATCCTTATCGTAGAGGCTTGAAATTGTGTTTAAAAGGTTTGTTGTCTTGGGCGTTCTGAATGCCACGGAGCCGTTGTTCACATATTTAAATGAAATATTTTGTTTGCTCAGTGCAAGTGACACAACGACTTCATTTACGCCTCCGCTCTCTGACGCATCGCTTTTTAAGAACTTTTTCCTGGCCGGAACATTGTAAAACAGCTCTGTCACCGTGATAGTTGTTCCAACAGGGCATCCCACATCTTCCTTTAATTTAATTTCTCCGCCTTCAATTGACATCTTTATACCGTAGTCATCATTTGCAGTACGTGTTATCACTTCCACATGAGCAACTGCTGCAATGCTTGCCAGTGCTTCTCCTCTGAAACCAAGAGTGAAAAGAGAATTAAGATCGTCTGATGATTCAATTTTGCTGGTGCAGTGTCTTCTAAAGGCATCCTCAACTTCATCCTTGTTGATTCCTTTACCGTTATCTGATATTCTGACTAAACTCTTACCGCCGTTTTTAATTTCAACTATAATTTCATCAGCTTTGGCGTCGATGGAATTTTCAACAAGTTCCTTCACTATTGATTTAGGGCTTTCAATAACCTCGCCTGCAGCAATTTTGTTGATTGTTTCGTTGTCCAACAAATGTATTTTAGCCATGGTCCACCTTCTTTAAATGTGTTTTGCCTTTTCAATTATATCATTTAAAAGTGTAAAGGCTTTAACCGGAGTTACATTGTTTATATCAATATGTTTAATTATTTCAGATAGTTCCTTGTATTCTTTGTTCTTGCTGTTTTCAATTGGGTCTTCATGGAACATGGAAACCTGGAAATTATCTGTTATTCTGTCTTTCTTTTTCTTAGCAAATGGTTTGTTTATGTCGCTTTCGTCAAGCTGTGATAAAATTTCCTTTGCTCTTACTACAACTTCATCAGGAAGCCCTGCAAGATTTGCTACCTGGATGCCGTAGCTTCTGTCAACGCTTCCTTCAACTATTTTTCTAAGGAATATTATTTTATCATTGTCTTCCTTAATTAAAATCCTGTAATTTTTAACACTTTTCAATTTGCTTTCAAGCTCGGAAAGCTCGTGGTAGTGAGTTGCAAACAATGTCTTAGCCTTGATTTTTTTTGTGATATACTCCACTACGCTCCAGGCAATGCTTAATCCGTCATATGTGCTTGTGCCTCTTCCGATTTCATCAAGAATGAGAAGGCTGTTTTCAGTGGCATTGTTCAAAATGTTTGAAACTTCGCTCATTTCAACCATAAATGTACTTTGTCCCTGGGACAGATCATCAGAAGCTCCAACACGTGTAAATATTTTGTCCAGAATGCAAAGCTCTGCTCTTTTGGCAGGAACAAAGCTTCCTATGTGAGCAAGGAGTGCTATGAGGGCAACTTGTCTCATGTATGTGGACTTGCCGGCCATGTTTGGTCCTGTAATGATTGACATGCGATGTTCTTTGTTGTCAATGTATGTATCGTTAGGAACAAACATTTCGTTTTTCATAATTTTTTCTATTACAGGGTGTCTTCCATCAACAATTTTCATGTAGCCGTTGTTGTTCATGACAGGCCTTACATAATTGTTTCTGACAGCTGCAATTGCAAGTGAATTAAGTGTATCTATAATTGCTATATTAAATGCAGTTTCCTGAATTCTCACAACCTGACTTTTAATTTGTTGTCTTATTTCAAGAAACAGTTCATATTCAAGCTTCATGAGCTGTTCGTCGGCATTGAGAATTTTAGCTTCCATTTCCTTTAGTTCCGGTGTGACATATCTTTCGCAGTTTGCCAGTGTCTGCTTTCTGATATAGTGCTCAGGTACATTTCTAAGATATGACTGTGTAACTTCAAGATAATATCCGAAAACTTTTGTATAGCCAATTTTTAAGTTTTTAATTCCCGTTGCTTCTCTTTCCTTGTTTTGAAGTTCTGAAATCCAGTTTTTGCCGTGTACGGTAATTTCCTTTATTTCATCAAGCTCAGAGTTATAGCCTTCTTTTATAATACCTCCTTCTTTAACAGAAATGGGAGGTTCATCAACAATTGATGAGTCTATAAGATCATAAATGTCTCTCAGTGTATCAAAACTTTCTTGGATTTCCATAAACATTTTGGAGGAAAGCTCTGAAAGCTCACTCTTTAAATCAGGAAGGCTTGAAACAGACTGCTTCAGTGCATTCATGTCTCTTCCGTTGCAGTTTCCGTAAACTATTCGGCTTATGAGCCTTTCAATGTCGTAAATGCTCTTTAAGCATTCTTTGATGTTGTTTGAAGCCATTACATTTCCGTAAAGCTCTTCAACTGCATCAAGTCTCTTGTTGATTAAAACAATGTTTTTTAACGGTTCTTCAATCCACTTTTTTAGCTGTCTTCCTCCCATGGCTGTCATGGTATGGTCAAGGACGTGGTACAGTGTGCCCTGACCTTTTTTGCCTCGAACGGTTTCAATGAGTTCAAGGTTTTTTCTTGTGCTTGAATCAAGGTACAAATACTCTCCCACATTATAAAAATGAAGTTTGTTAATGTGGTCAAGATTAGTTTTTTGTGTATTGTTAAGGTAGTTTAAAAGCATACCAAGAGCCATGACTGCATAGCTGTTGTCAGAAAGCCCGAATGAGTCAAGGGATACCACTTTGAAGTGTTTGAGTATTATTTCCTTGTATTCGCTGTAGCTTAAAGGCTCAGAGCATGTTATCATGGAATCAATTGCATCATTTTGTGTGAGCTTGTTTGAGATAATTTCTGAAGGATTTATTTTTAATAATTCTTCCTTCAAAAGATCAAATCTGTTGCTTTTTATATCAAAATCACTTAGTGAGATGTTTTCTGTTACATATAAATCTCCAGTAGAAATGTCTGCGTAGCACATGCCGAACCCCTTGTCAACATAGGTGCAGCATAGGTAATTGTTGCTTTTTTCATCAAGCATTCCCTGGTCAATTATTGTTCCTGGCGTAATGACTCTTATGACATCTCTTTTTACGATTCCTTTGGCAGCTGACGGATCTTCAAGCTGCTCGCATATTGCAACCTTGTATCCGTTTTCAATGAGCTTTGAAATGTAATTGTCAACGGCATGAAAAGGAACACCACACATGGGTGCTCTTTCTTCCTGGCCGCAGTCACGGCCTGTCAATGCAATTTCAAGTACCTTTGATGCTATTAGTGCATCATCAAAGAACATTTCATAAAAATCTCCAAGCCTGTACAAAAGAATGCAGTCCATATACTGCTCCTTGATACTGAAATACTGCTCCATCATAGGTGTATATTTTGCCATTATGAACCTCCCGTTTACAATTAAGAATGAAGAATGAAGAATAAAAAGTTTGAATTATGCATTGCACAATTCCTTCACCCATTCTTATTTCTTAACTCTTCATTAATTAAACTATTTCGCCTTCCATGTGGAATGTTTTGACGTTTGTTATTTTTACATTCACTATCTGACCTAAAAGCTCTTCAGTTCCTTTGAAGTGAACAAGTCTGAAGTGCTCTGTTCTTCCTGTGAGGAAGTTGTCGCTTGTCTTGCTGGTGGATTCAACCAACACAGGATACGTATGTCCTATGCATTGGGAGTTTCTTTCAAGAACTATTTTGTACAGAACATCTAAAAGCCTGTCAAATCTTTCGTGCTTAACTTCATCAGGTATCTGGTCTTCCATTAAAGCAGCTTTGGTTCCCTCTCTCATGGAATAAAGGAATGTAAATGCAGAATCATACTGCACATTTTTAACAACATCCACAGTTTCTAAAAAGTCTTCCTCTGTTTCTCCGGGAAAGCCTACTATGATGTCTGTAGTGATTGCAACATCTGGTATTTCTTTTTTTAGCTTGTAAACCAAATCAAGATAATGTTCCTTAGTGTATTTACGGTTCATTTTGTTCAATATATTATTGCTTCCGGCTTGAACAGGCAAATGAACATGGTTGCAAACCTTGCTGCAATGTTTTATTGCCATTATTAAATCGTCAGTCAAATCCTTAGGATGAGAAGTCATAAAGCGAATTCTTTCAATTCCATCAATTTTATTAATTTCATATAAAAGCTCGGCAAAAGTGAATTTTTTTTCAAGATTGCTTCCGTATGAGTTTACATTTTGTCCTAAAAGCGTGATTTCTTTGCATCCGTCCTGTGCCAGTGCTTTAACTTCATTGATTATTTCTTCAGGCTCCCTGCTTTTTTCTCTGCCTCTTACATATGGAACAACGCAGTAGGTGCAGAAATTGTTGCAGCCGTATGTTATGTTTACCAAAGCCTTGTACTTGAATTTTCTCTGCTTTGGCATGTTTTCATATATAAGCTCAGTGTTTTCTATTATGTCAATGCTCTTATTTTTGTTAATTTCTGCATTGTATATAAGACCAGGCAATTCATGTATTGTATTTGTGCCGAAGATTATATCCACAAATGAAAACTTCTTAATTACCTTTTCTCTGATCTCTTCTTTCTGCATCATGCAGCCGCATACTGCAACAAGCATATTCGGATTATTCCTTTTTAAACCTTTTACTTCACCGAGTTTTCCAAAAACCTTCAGTTCCGCGTTTTCCCTAATAAGACATGTGTTAAAAATAACCAAATCTGCATTTGTATCGTCATCTGTTTCTTCATATCCTATGGAAGTGAGCATTCCTGAAATTTTCTCCGAATCATGCTCATTCATCTGGCAACCATAAGTAAGAATGTGATAAGTTTTTCGTCTGCCGTTCATTATAAAAAACTGTTCGTTTATATTTTTCAACTCTATTATTTTGTCGCTGCTAAGTCTAGCATCTTTAATAATTACTCTTTTGCTCATAATTCTCCAACTTTCTAAATATCCTTTATAATTACATCCTGAATATTATATCATTTAATAGAAATTTGTTCAATAAAAACTCTTTCAATGTAATTATTATGACAAAAAAGTAAACTATGAATACTGCTCAAGTATACCTTTAAGTGCACTTGCGCTGCTGCTATGTGAACGAGTAATTGCAATTTTATTTCTTTCAGACTCATTTACTGCACAATGCACCATTTTATGAGATGCTGTGGATGTAAAAAGAATCATCAGATCAGGATTTCCTATCTGATCCTTTAGATTTACGGGCATTTTAGTGAAAATTTTTGCTTTGCATTTATATTTTTTGCATATTTCTTTGTATTGAGCTTCCATTCGCTCATGTCCTCCAATTATTACAACGCTCATATTTCCTCCTTAGGTTAGTTGGCGCTAACTTAACTGTAAAATTTTTTATTTATTTTTATTGTTATGTACATTCAAAATTTATTCTATGTAGTTAGTATATGCTAACTACGCCCTAAAGTCAATATTGATTTATTTTATTCTAAATTTAAAAAGTGTTGCCGTAAATCGTTACATATTTTATAATGTATGTGAACTGTAATATCATTGAAAATATAACGGGGGAAAAAATGGCAACTATTAAAGATGTAGCTAATTTGGCGGGAGTTTCAGTTTCCACAGTTTCTGTAATAATAAATAACAAAGCAGAAGAAAGAAAAATATCAACAGCCACAAGAGAAAAAGTAGAAGAAGCAATAAAACAATTGAATTATCAACCCAGCATTTCTGCAAGAAAATTGAGGAGCAACGAATCTAATGTATACACTGTGGGAGTATTCTGGGCTTCTGACTTTCGCATGTCTTTTTTAAGCCGGTTCATGTCAGGGCTGCAGTCAGAAATTTTAAAGCTACAAATGCCAATTGACATAGCAATATGTCCTTATGAGTCTGACAAGCTGAGGTTTGAAAAAAGACTGTACAACTTGAATACTTATAATGCAGTAATAATTGCCAATACCACAGATGACGATAATGATTATATAAATAATAATCCACTTCCCATTCCAACTGTAATGTTTAATAGAGAATCAGAAATATATCACACAGTAGGAATAGACAATGAAGAAGCAGGAAAAAAAGCAGCTGTTCACCTTATGGCTTCAGGTGTTAAATCAGTTAATATAATTTGTCAGAAAAAAAGCTACCTGGCAATGTCAAGAAGAAGCGGAGCTTTTCTAAATGAGTGTTTAAAAAACAATATTAACATAAATGATATAATATATGTGGAAGGTTCAATTGCTGGAGGAGCTGAAGCAGGAAATACGCTTATAAGCAGAGGAAATCTTCCGGACGCTGTTTTTTGTGATTCAGACAGTATTGCCCAGGGGCTTATCTATGCATTAAAAGAACACAGTATTTCAGTTCCTCAGCAAATGAAAGTAATGGCTGTCGGCATGGGAAGTCCTGAATTCAGTAGGTTTTTCATACCTTCCATTTCAGTTGTGGATATTCCCATGGAAAAAATGGCAGCAAAATGCATGAAAATAATTACAGAGGTTGCATCTCATGAGTTAACTGTCCCCAGTCACACTATATATGAATCTGTGCTTCATGAAAGAGAATCAACACGTAGCATTAAGCATTAAATCATAATTTATAATACATTCAATAATTTGCACAAATTATGGTTAAATTAAAAATAATCATTTTAATTTTATCAAATATGATGTAAAATACCATGGATAGAATTAGTAATATTTTAGAAAGGATTTTAAATGAATAATATAGATATTATTAACAAAAGACGAATTTTCGGCATAATTTCTCACCCTGATGCAGGAAAAACAACTTTGACAGAAAAACTTCTGCTTCACGGAGGTGCCATAAGAGAAGCTGGTACTGTAAGAGCAAGAAAAAATTCAAAATATGCCAAATCAGACTGGATGGAAATTGAAAAGCAGCGTGGTATTTCGGTTACATCTTCTGTAATGCAGTTTGAATATAACGACAAGGTTATTTCAATCATGGACACTCCCGGTCACAATGACTTTGGTGAAGATACATACCGTATTTTGACTTCTGTTGACAGCGCAGTAATGGTTATAGATGCCGCAAAAGGTATAGAAGCACAGACAAAAAAGCTGTTTCAGGTATGCAGCATGCGAGGAATTCCAATTTTTACATTCATAAACAAATTAGACCGTGAATCAATGGATCCCTTAGAATCAATGCAGGAGCTTGAAGATGTATTGGGTCTTCCGTCAGTGGCAGTTACATGGCCTATAGGCTGCGGCAAGGAATTTGAAGGAGTATACGATCGTCTGAGAAACACAGTTTATTTGTTCAGAAAAAACGAACAAATTCATCTTGATGAGAACCGTGTAAATTCAAGTAAGCTTGATGGAATTTTAAGTCCTATAAATTTGAAGAATTTAAGAAATGCAATGGACCTTTTGGACGGCGCAGGAAATGAATTTGATCTTGAAGCAGTTAAAAATGGAAAGTTGTCCCCTGTATTTTTTGGTTCTGCTCTGGCAGATTTTGGTGTTACGGAATTTCTGGAACATTTTCTTCAGATATCCCCTCCCCCTTCTGCAAGAAAAACAACAAAGGGTGTTGTTAATCCAACAGATGAGGAATTTACCGGATTTATATTTAAGATTCAGGCAAACATGGATCCTAATCACAGAGACCGTCTGGCATTTTTAAGAATTTGCTCAGGAACATTTGTAAGAGGAATGAACGTTACATTGTCAAGGACAGGAAAGCAGCTTAAACTCAGCCAATCCACCCACCTCATGGCTAATGAACGTGAAACTGTTGACACAGCATATGCAGGAGATGTAATAGGAATTTATGATTCTGGCAACTTCCAGATTGGTGACACTCTCACAAATGGAAAGGATAAAATATTTTTCGAACCTCTTCCGACATTCCCTCCGGAATTATTTTGCCGTGTAAGTGCTAAGAATTCCCTTAAGGGCAAGAACTTTCAAAAGGGTGTTGAACAGCTGGCACAGGAAGGTGCAATACAGGTTTACAAAAATGAATACAATGAGGTTATTCTGGGAGCTGTTGGTATACTTCAGTTTGAGGTTTTCGAATACAGACTTGTAAATGAATACAATACAGACATACGCATGGAAAATATTGATTTCACTGTTGCCCGCTGGGTCAAGACTGATAATCCGGAAGAACTCAAAAAATATCAAAACTCAAGATGCATGCTTGTATATGATCATTATGACAGGCCGGTTTTATTGTTCACAAACACATATGCTCTGAAAAGCTTCCAGGAAAGAAACGAAGACGTTGAATTAGTTGATGCACTGGATGTAATAGACGAAATTGATGCTTAAAAAAATAAATTAAAAACCAGATTGTTTTCAGATAGAAGGCAAAGAAATTATGCAATTACGGGCAGGCACAAGACCTGCCCCTACGTATGCAAAATTGTACTTTACCAAAATTCTAAACGGAACAATCTGGTTTTTGTTTTATTCTTAATTCTTAACTCTTAATTATTAATTGATTAAGCTTTTTGCTGTTCAGCTTCAAATAAAAATTTCATATATCTGTACAACACGTAAAGCACGATTAAAACAGCTGCTGCTTCCTGGAATTTCACAATATATTTGAGCACTTCAACAGTTTGGTTTGTCTTCATTAAAAATCCGTTTGTAAGTTTCATGGATATTCCGCTTATAACAAGAGGAAATGTAAATGCTGAGTAACTTGGGTAAAATTTCAGCTTCAGAAGATTAAAAAGTGCAGTTAATGCTCCTATGTACATTATCATTGACAAAAAGGCCAGAAATACTACCATTGCCATGTTCTTTGTTTCAAAGGAATTCATATATCCTGCTAAAAGAAGGCTCGCCGGAGCTGCAAATATTACAAGGGTTGGTTTTGCAGGTTCTGCAATTTCCTTAATTTTAAAAACTCTGTACAATACTATGGGAAGGAGTACAAGATATGTAACAAATCCAAACCAAAACGCTGCCTGACCAACAGCCATCATTTTGTATGCAGGAGCTGTAACACTTGAAACAACAATCCCAACATACACTATGAACCAGGACGGAAATACTGTCTTGATTTTAAAGTTCAAAACATATTTTTTAGTAAACATCACAATCAATGCTGTGTGTAAAATGACTGCTGCAATCCACATAGCAAAAGCAAAAGAAGGAACAAGGGGCTTTATGTAAGTGGACAAAAGCATTGCTGCCATTGAAAATGTCGGAAAAACACTGGCTACTACAGGATTGTCAAGGCTTTCCTTCACTCCTTTTGGAAATTTGATTATTTTTACAATCATTAAAATAAACAATGCTGCAGAAATAATTCCAAACGTAGTTCTGTAAATTTCTCCATATGATTGAAACAGGTTGCCTGCTGCAGCCAGGCCCAGAATAAGTCCTGCTGCCGGAACAGGATAATTTTTTAATATTGCGTTCATTGTTACCTCCAAGTAAAATTTCAAAGTAACTAATTATAGCATACAGACTGAAAAAGTTATCATCAATTAAAATTATAGTGAGTATTAATATCATGAATTTTATTTATTGGTAATTTTACTGAGTACAAATTATAATTATATAGATTACTAAATCGGAGGGTGACATGACTTTAATTAATACAATGGATTTTACAAAAGAAGAAGTTCTTGACAAAGTTCAGACTGATGCTGAAAATTTGTTTAAAAGCGGAACATATTTTTGCAGTGAAGCTGTGCTTCAAACTATTAACGAACTTTTAGGCATGCCTTACGGTGCTGATGTTGTTAAGCTTGCCAGCGGATTTCCAATAGGAATGGGAAAATCAGGATGTCTTTGTGGAGCTGTATCAGGCGGACAAATGGCTCTTGGCATTGTTTATGGAAGAGTTGAAGGCGATCCAATGCAGGATAAAATGTTTGACATATCCAAGAATCTTCATGATTACATAAAAGATGAATACAATTCAACTTGCTGCAGAGTTATTACAAAACAATGGCAGGGAGACAATTTCAAAAGCCCTGAAAGAAAACAGCATTGTTTTACAATAACAGGCAAGGTTGCAAGATGGGTTGCCAACGAACTTATTGAAGACGGAAAAATACAAGTTAAATAATAGCGGCTATGCCGCTTTTTATAAATGTTAATTAAAAATTTACAACAAAAAACCGGATATGAATCCGGTTTTTTGTTGTAAATTTATACTATCCATTAACTATGTGGCCGCCGTTTATGTGTATTGTCTGACCGGTAATGTATGATGCGCTGTCAGAAGCAAGAAACACATATGCTTCTCCAAGTTCCACAGGCTGCCCCGGTCTTTTTAGAGGAGTGTCTGCTCCAAAGGAATCCACTTTTGCTTTATCAAATGTAGATACAATAAGTGGTGTCCAGATTGGTCCCGGAGCCACCTGATTTACCCTGATTTTTCTTCCTGCAAGGTTTGCGGATAGGCTTCTTGTAAAAGATGTCACTGCACCCTTTGTAGATGAATAATCAATTAGACTTGCATTTCCCTTGTATGCTGTTACAGAGCTTGTGTTTATTATGGTACATCCTTCTTTAAGGTATTTGAGGGCAGATCTAGTCATATAAAACATGGAAAAGATGTTTGTTCTAAATGTATCATCAAGCTGCTCATCTGTTATGTCTTCAATATTTTCCTGAGGATGCTGCTCTGCTGCGTTGTTTATTAATATATCAAGTCCTCCGAAGTGATTAATTGTTCTTTCAACAACATCATTGCAAAATGAAGAGTCTTTTATATTACCTTTTATAAGGAGCACATTGCCACCATATTCTTCAGCTGATGCCTTTGTAATATTTGCATCATTATCTGCAATATTGTAGACTATGGACACATTGCAGCCTTCCTTGGCAAATGCTACGGCAACTGCTCTTCCGATTCCGCTGTCACCGCCTGTAATTATGGCTGTCTTACCTTTTAACCTTTCAAAGCCTTTAATATTAGTGTCGTCATAGATAGGCTCCGGGTCCATAAGGCTTTCCCTGCCGGGCTGAGTCTGAGTCTGTCCCTTTATGTCATCTGGTGTATACATTTCATTGTCTTTCATGTTTCCTCCTTATGCCAGCAAATCAATTTTAGCTTCAGCTAATTTGCTTCCCCACTTGCCGCAGCGGTCTCCGAAATATCCTATGACTTTATTTTCTTCACAGATTTTTACAACCTCACATTTATTTGAACAACCTTCGCAATCAAAGCTTCTTGAAAAAATGTCTCTATGAGCAATATCAAACCCCCTGAAATTTGTGAATCCATTTTTTCTAACAGCAGATTTGGCAATTATTGCAGCACCTATGGCTCCCATCATGTTGAAATGTTCAGGAACAATCACTTCTGTTCCAAGGGCGTTTTCAAAAGCTTTTTTCATTCCGATGTTTGCTGCTACGCCACCTTGAAATAAAATTTTTGCTTTGATTTGTTTTCCTTTTGCAATGTTGTTAAGATAATTTCTTACCAAAGCATCACAAAGGCCGCGTATTATTTCAGCCTGATTGTATCCAAGCTGCTGCTTGTGAATCATGTCCGATTCTGCAAATACGGCACATCTGCCTGCAATTCTGACGGAAGATGTTGCCTTAAGTGCGTAATTTCCAAATTCCTCAATGGGAATGTCAAGCCTTTCAGCCTGTCTGTCAAGAAATGATCCGGTTCCTGCGGCACAAACTGTATTCATGGCAAAATCTGAAACAATTCCGTCATTAAGAAGAATTATTTTGGAATCCTGTCCTCCAATTTCAATAATTGTTCTCACATCTTGGTCTATTTCAAGGGCAGCAGTAGCATGAGCAGTTATTTCATTTTTAGCTGCATCAGCTCCGATTATGGCAGAGGCAATCATCCTTCCGCTTCCTGTTGTACCTGCACCTGTTATTTCATGCTTTTCATATTTGCCATTCAATATTCTGAATCCTTCCTGTATGGCATTTATGGGATTTCCCTTTGTCCTCAGGTATATTTTTTCTAAAACTTGCGAATTTTCATCAAGCAGCACAATGTCAGTGCTAACTGACCCTACATCAACACCCAGATAATACATTGCTTCTCCTCCTTTCAAGCAAATCAATAAAAGCCTCTATTCTGGTTATGTATCCTGCTTCCCCCGTCATGTCATCAACAACCAAAGACATAATCGGAAAATTCATGTCATTAGAAATTGTGGGAAGTATGGATTTAGAAACAATTTCAGGCATGCAGCCCATGGGGAAAATCTGAATAGCACCGTCAAAACCTTCTAAGGATGAGGCAACTGCTTCACCTACACATTCAACAGCATGGCCTCCTATACAAAGAGACAGGTACTTTTTTGCATTTTTTTTAATGGTCAATGAATTAAGCTTAAATGGGCTCAATGCCATGTTTTTAACCCACCAGCTTGGTGTCAGCCCTCTTTTTGAGGAAACTCCGTAATCCATGAGTTTATCTTCTATGAAAAAGTTTGAATATGGTTCGATTACAGTGTAAATTTCTCCGATTATTGCAATTTTTAAGGGATTTTTGTTTATGTCAACAGATAGGTGATGGATTTTTTCCTTGTAGTCTTTTAATAGCTTAAGCATTTCAGAAGGATTAGTACATTTCATTGCTTCATCTTTGCAGATTTTCAGCAATTGCTTACATTCACCCTTGTTTCTTTCATAGCCAGCATACATATGAGCAAGTCCTTCAATTTCATCAATTAATCTTGTTGCTTTTAAAGCATCAGAAAGTGCAATTATCTTTTGATAAGTTTTTTTACTGCTGTTTGATGAAATCATCCTTATTCTTCTGTAAAGTTCCTTTAAGCCAATGTCTCTTGGAAAATCAAGAACAACAAAGTCCAGATTGTGTCCTAGACTTTTCAATAAATTCATCTGCAGTTCGCAGTATTCTCCAAATCTGCAAGGTCCGCAGCTCCCAGGAAGTATCACTGTGTCAGCTCCATTTTCAATGGCCTGTATGTAGTTTCCAATCATTATTTTGAATGGAAGGCATATTTCTTCGGGAGAATAAAGTGACCCTATATCAAGAGCAGTCTTGTTGCTGCTTGGAGGAACAGCATAATCAATGCCAAGACCGTCAAAAAGAGTTTTTACACCTATGTACACATTACCCATGTGTGGGAATGTTGCTTTCATTGTGGACCCTCCTTTCAAGCATGTCGGCAAATGCTTCAATTCTTGTGTTTAGTCCTGCCTCTCCTGTATGCTCATCAATCTTCAGGGTCAAAAATGGAAAGCTCCCTGAGATGTTTTTTATTAGTTCGATTATAACTGAATCGGTCCCGCAGTTGAATGACGAAACATAAATGATCCCTTCAACATTTTTCTCCTTAAGCACGTTTGCAGCAAAGCCGTAATTTTCTTTTAAATATGTCCAGAAAGGCTTCTTGAATAATTGCTCTATTTCCAGGTCGATTGATAATGACTGAGTAAACTCCATTGTTTCAACACCTATTCCTAAATTGTTTAGTTTATTTACAAGATTCATGTTAACATAGCTGTCATAGATGTTGTAAGGGTGGCCTATAAGTGCCACATTTATATCATAACCTTCATCCTTTATACCGCTTGTACTTTGTAAATGCTTATCATATGCTTTTATAAACGCATTTTTAACAATAAAAGAGTTGGGTGTAATTTTTTTTCCTGCTGCCTTGGCCCAATTGTAAAGACTTTTTTTTGAAAAAGCATAAATAGGATCTGTAATGGACGGCGGCATGTTGTCAATGCTGTTTAGGACCATTTCAGGAAGTCCGCAAAACTTTGGACAAATATATTCATTTTTGTATAGCTGCATAATTCTTGGGAGCACAATAATATCACATTTTTCTTTTAGTTTTGATACATGGCCGTGAAATATCTTCACAGGTAGACACGCCTCATCAACGCAGTATTTTACACCTTCATCCAAAATTTCTTTGTTTGTTTCTTCTGATGTAACAACTTCAGCACCCAGTTCACTGAAGAACACAGTTAAGAAATCATTGTACTTACAGTACAACAATCCCTTTGGAATTCCAACCTTCATAATACCTCCACAATAAAATAATATCACAAATTACAGTATTTCCTATAATCTGTGATATTATTCCTGTTGTGTAATTTAATTTGTTTATACCATATATTAAGAATATTTGGTATACATATCAATAATTATGTCTACTGGTTATCTTTATTAAGCGTAATTATCATATAATCCTGCATCAAAAGATCTATAAAAAGCATCTTTTTTCTTAAAAGTTCACCCTTCCCAAGAAGAAATTTAATTGTTTCTGCAACTTCTGCAGAAGCAATCATTGCCGGTGTAAATGATGGGTTGCCTAATTTTTTTTCTACTCCGGTCCCCTGCTTATCTGTATAAATTAAATCAAGAGTATCATCTCCGGGAGCTATGAAGCAAACCTGGCCGTACCATCCTCCTATGGAGCCGTGAACCAAGGGAAGATTTAAATCTTTACATATTTTTTGCAGAACAAAACGTGTTGTTATATTGTCAACAGCATCTACAACAATATCAACGCCGAAAAGCAATTGAGATGCAGAGGATTCATCAAAATAAGCTGAATAACATTTTAAATTTACATTTGAGTTAACCTTGGCAAGCCTTTCCTTTGCTGCTTCAGCTTTTAGCTGTCCTATGCTAACTTCTGTTGCAAAAAGCTGCCTGTTTAAGTTGCTTTCATCAACTTTATCGGCATCAATCAAGACTAAAGTTCCTATTCCCAAACGAGCAAGCTGCTCAGATATGTGACCTCCCAAACCTCCCAGACCTATAACTGCAACAGTGTAATCGGCAAGTTTTCTTTGTTCATCTTCGCTTATGAGTTCCTTGTTTCTTGAATATCTTGCTTCTCCCATTTCATCCTCCTGTTAGTTTCTGCCATTAGCCAGCAAAAATTCCTGGCTTTCTTTGTTGTATATGAATATTTCTCCTGTTTCTATTATGTAATGCCATCCGCTTAGTTTCAACGAGCCGGCACATACTTTTTCCTTAATATAAGGATAGGTTAAAAGATGTTTCAGCTGTTCCACCACATTTCCCTGTTCCATCATCCATTCTCTTATTTCAGGATATTCTTCTCCAACTTCATTCATGACTTTATCCCTGATTGAATAACTTAATTCAAGCCACTTTTTAGTGTGGGGAAGATTATCCAGAGAGTCTATGGGCTTAAGACAAGCTGCACAGCCTCCGCAGTTTGAATGTCCGCAAACAATTATGTTTTCAACTCCAAGATGAAGAACAGCATATTCAATGGCCGAGGTTGTGGCAACATATTCTGCAGTCTTCCTATATGGAGGAACAATGTTAGCTATGTTTCTTATTATGAATAATTCTCCAGGCAATGTCTTTGTTATCATGTTTGGATCAATTCGGGAATCAGAACATGATATGAACAGTGTATGCGGATTTTGACCTTCTTTAAGCCCCATAAACAGCTCCTTGTGATTTTCAAAATCTCCCTGTCTGAACTTTACAATACCTTCTAAAAGTTTTTTCATCGAGTCCTCCATATAAACAAAACAGGATACCTTGGTATCCTGTTAATAAAATTATATCATTTACATTTATTATTGTAAACTTATTTGATTTTATTCTTGTTCTTGGTTTACAGAGCCGATTATTGTAGTTGGATCATCTTCTATTTTGTAGATGAACAATTTCAGGAAACCGAACAAAACAACTATAAGTGGCATCATGTAATTGAATATGGCATATTTACCGTATTCCCATGCAGTTACACCTAATACTCCATACAGAAATGCTCCGCAAGTGTTCCATGGAATAAGAGATGATGTAACAGTACCTGCACCTTCCAAAGTGCTTGAAAGCTGTTTTGGATGAAGTCCTCTTTCCTTGTACGCGCTGTGATACATTCTTCCCGGAAGAACAACTGAAATATATTGTTCAGGCATTGTAGCATTGCATGCGATACAAGTAAGTACAGTGGTAGCTATAAGGCCGCCTGTTGATTTTATTCCCTTTAAAATAGTGTTTACTATTACTTCAAGCTGTTTTGTTTTTTCCATTACTCCGCCAAACATCATGGCAATGATTGTAAGAGAAATAGAATACATCATGTTGCTCAGTCCGCCTGCAGAAAGAAGTTCATCTATTACAGCTATTCCTGTTTCTGATGTGAAGCCGTCATATGCTGCAGACAACAAAGCTCCTAAATCAGCTCCCTGGAATATAAAACCTTCTATTGCACCTATTAATATACCAATGGTAATACCAGGTATTGCCGGCATTTTAAATGCCATGGCAAGTATTACGGCTAAAGGAGGTAAAAGTAGCAACGGAGAAATATTGAAGTTTGCTGCCAGACCTTCTCTTATTGATAATATTGCGCTTACATCTGAGCCTGTGTTGGCATATTGAAATCCCATAACAAGGAAAGAAACAAAAGCTATTAAATATGCAACCAATGTTGTAGGCAGCATGGCCTTTACGTGAGTAAATACATCAGTACCTGAAACTGCAGGAGCAAGGTTTGTTGTATCAGACAAAGGTGACATCTTATCACCGAAGTATGCTCCGGAAATTATTGCGCCGGCTGCCACAGGAGCAGGAATTCCCAGACCCTTTGAGATACCCATGAGAGCTATACCGATTGTACCTGCAGTTCCCCAGCTTGTTCCTGTTGCCAATGATGTAATTGAGCAAATAATCAATGTTGCAGCGAGAAATATACTTGGCTTTAATATAGCCAAGCCATAGTAAATCATGCTTGGTACAACTCCTGATACCAGCCAAACACCAATGAGAACACCAATGATGGCAAGTATGATTACAGCCTGAAGGGCCTGATAAATTCCATCAAACATGGATTTTTCGATGTCATTCCACTTATACCCTATTTTCATAGCTATTAGTACTGCAAATAATGTTCCGATAAGCATCGGTATGTGTGGATTAGCTTCATATTTGGCAATACCAATTGCCATTACTAATATAAGAAATCCAAAAGATAGCATTGCTTCCCATAAATAGGGTTTTCTTACTGTTGTGTCTTTCATTATTAAACCTCCGTTGATTTATGTTTGCTTTATATAAAGCAATAATCGTACCAATATGAAAATATTTTCCTGACAAACATATTTTACTTTTAAATTTCAATAATTATTTTTAATAAAAAAAGACTGATAAAAATGTGTCATTTATCAGTCTTTTTAAGTTGAGCAATTAATTTCCCAGCGTGTGCAATTTATTTCCACATCAGTGTTTAATATCGTATTCCACAAGCTTGTTGAAGAGCTGCCTTCTGCTTATGTCCATGAGCCTTGCTGCTTCACTGACGTTTCCGCTGCACATAGCAAGAATATTTCTGATGTATTTTTCTTCTGCATTTTGTCTTATGTCCTTCAGTGATTTGATTTCTTCCGGTGACTGTAAAGAGTCATCGTACATTTTCAAATCCGGCAAGTCCCTTTTTCTGATTGTTCCGTCGTCAGCAAGTACCACAAGCCTTTCAATTATATTTTTAAGCTCTCGTATGTTCCCGGGATAATCATAGACAGTCAGCAAATCTAAAAGACCATCTTCCACTTTTGTAATTTTTTTCTTCATTTCCTGCTGCAACTGGTTTAAAAAGAAATTCAATAAAATAGGAATATCTTCCTTTCTTTCTCTGAGAGAAGGAACTTCAATAGTTATGGTGTTTATTCTGTAAAACAAATCTTCTCTGAATCTGCCGATTTTAACTTCCTCTGACAATTTTCTGTTTGTGGCGCTAATAAGTCTTATGTTGGTGGAAATGTTCTTGTTGCTTCCTATTCTTTCAAAAGACTTGTTTTCTATGGCTCTTAGAAGTTTCACCTGCGTGTTAAGGGAAAGTTCTCCAATTTCATCTAAAAATAAAGTTCCGTTGTTTGCTTCTTCAAATCTGCCTATACGCCTTTCAATAGCACCTGTAAATGCTCCTTTTTCATGGCCGAAAAGCTCTGATTCCAAAACACCATCTGAAAATATCTGACAGTTTACAGCAACAAAATTCTCATCTTTTCTTTGGCTTACATGATGAATGTATTTTGCTATAACTTCCTTGCCTGTGCCGGATTCTCCGAGAATTAAAATATTGGAATTGCTAAGAGCTGCTTTTTCAGAAACCTTAAGAATATTTTTAAACTTTGTGCTGTTGCTATCAAGCAGGTAATTGAAATCATTGAGCCTGCTTCTTATTTTCATGTTATCTTGTTCAAGAGTCTTTATTTTTACCAGCTTATCGATTTCTTTCAATAATACCTCAGGGTCGTTTCCTTTGATAAAATATCCAAATGCTCCAAGCTTCATGGCATTTACTGCACTTTCTATGGTTCCATAGCCTGTTACAAGCATTACTTCGCAGTTGTATTTGTGCTCATGAATTGCTTTTAAAAGTTCCATTCCGTTCATGCCACCCATTTTCAAATCAGTTATGACAAGGTCAAAACTTTGGTCTTTCAATAGTTCAAGACACTCTTCTCCTGAAGATACACTATAAGTATCAAAACCCTTATCTGCAAAAATAATTTTATAAACGTCCGTGAATTCTGTTTCATCATCAACTACTAATATTTTAAAGTCAATCACTTAATCCTCCTTTAATAAAAACTTCAATTTAAATGTTGTGCCTATTCCTTCCTGGCTTTCAACAGATATATCTCCGTTTATTTTTTGTATTTCATTGTAAACAATGTATAATCCTAAGCCCGTTCCCTTGCCTGCTGTCTTTGTGGTGAAAAACGGGTTGAAAATATGCTCAATGTCAGTCTTTGAAATTCCTTCACCTGTATCTCTTACGTTAATATACAAATATTTAGTATCAGTCCAGCAGTCTATTTTTATACTTCCTCCAGAAGATACAGCATCAATAGCATTTGAAAGCAAATTAAGAACAATATGAGTAAGTGTTTCCAAATTTGAAAGGAACATCAGATTTTCATCACAGTTTATTTTTACATCAATATTTTTTTCAGATATTCTCTTGCATTCAAAAGCAATTATTTCATTTAATGATTCAAAAAGGTTGATGTCTTTTAATTCATGATCATTGATTCTTGAAAAATTAAGCAGATTATCTACCATTTTTCCGGCTCTTAAAACAGATGATTCAATAATGTTTATTGATTTGTCAATTAGAGGATCTTTATCTTTTACAGGAAGCTTCCCTTTTAGAACATAGCTGTAATTTCTTATAAGCCCCAGAGGATTTCTTATTTCATGAGCAACACCTGCAGCAAGCTGTCCAACTGCTATCATTTTATTCTGCTGCAGCATTTGCTGTTGTGTTATGATTTTATCCGTATCGTCTTCGATTACTATGAGGTCACGATTGTCATCATATTTAAGGGGTGTAATGTACAGCACATAGTGACGACCGATGTAACTGGTTTCAATGATTAAATTTTCCTTTACATTTAGTGACGCTTTGTCTAAAACAGGAAACATTTTTAAATTGTTTCCTATTACTTCATCTCTGCCTTTTTTGAGCCATTGGCAAAATGAATTGTTTACATTTTCTATTGTTCCTTCTTCTGACACCACTGCTATGAAATCAGACATTGCATCAAAAGTCATCTGCAAGTCATTGCGACTCCTTAAAAGTTCAAGAGTACGCTTCTTAACCTCAGATTTTAGCGTATAGCTCCATAATATTACCACAACAAAGAAAATAACAAAAATAACTATTATGGTCATGAAAAAAAGCATTACATTAGCAGACATTCTGTCATTTAATATAGGTTCTGAAAGTCCCAGCCACTTTTGTTGAATTTTTTGAACAAAATCTTTTTGCTTAAGGTTTAGTATCCCCTTGTTTAATATGGTTAAAAGCTGTGCATCTGATTTATTTACTCCAAAACATATGTCTCTTTCATACAATGGAGGATGTAGTATTTCAACGTCATCTTCTATTCCAAGCTGTCCCGTGAAATAAACAACAACAGGCTCATCTCCAACCACAGCGTCAACTTCACCGTTAATTAGTAGCTTTATGGATTCTAACACATCTAAGGTGCTTACAATTTCAACACCGGGTATGTTTTTTTCTATATATTCCGCTGCATAATCACCTGATTGTATTGCAACTCTTTTACCTGAAAGATCCTTGCTGGTAATTATATGAAAATTTTCATTTTTAGTCATTATTATTGATCTGAAGGTGTAAATACTTTCGGAAAAAGCAAAGTACTGAGACCTTTCCTGGCTTGGTATAAGTTCTGTCATATCTGTTTCGCCGGAGATAACGCTTGAAAGAGCCTCTTCCCATACCTTGGGAACAAATTCCATTTCAACTTCAAGCTCTATGGACAATGCAGACAGATAGTCGATTACCAGCCCTTTGTACTGACCATTTTTTTCATCCTTAAAAGTAAAAGGAGGAGCGTTTTTGTCAGAAGCGTGATAAATAACTTTCTTTTTTTGTAAATACTCTCTTTCCTGCTCCGTAATGTCAGAAGAATACTTAAAATATTCAAAAAGGGTTAAATCATATGTATTGCTTGTAAACTGATCTGCAAGGAATAAAAATGCGCATGCCACCAGCAACAGCATTACCTTTATAATTTTCTTGTCAAACATCAATTGATTTCTTCCTTTGTTAAAGATCTATATTTGCTTTTGCAGCTTGTGAATGCTGAAGTTTTCTCTTTATATTGTACAAACGGCCATCCTTTACAAATTTTGCACCTGTCTGTTTAAAATGAAAATGAACATTTTTTTCCATACACTGCTTGCGAATGTCAAGAATCCAGTCGTATCTGCAAATTCTTGCTTCATTTCCGGATTCACCTCCCACGGTGACTCCTTCTATGGAGGAATCAAGGTAATTGGACATATCTATTTTTTCAAGTAATGGCTCACAGATTATATGCTTGTGCTTGATGGGAAGGCTTTTGAATATTGGGAGTCTGAAGTCTGCCATGTTCTGATTTTCGCATGTGCAGCAAATTGTAACATTGTCATACCCATCTCCCCAGTCCCATGGAAGATTTATATTGAAACGGTGTATTCTTTTGGTGACAATCAAAAAATGCAAATCTCTTCTTGCAGATATCATGTTCCATGCTTCAATTCTGAAGTTGTCAGCATCTTCAAGAAAAAAATCTGATGTGAAGCATGTGTAAACAATTTCATCCGTTTGAAGTTTGTATTGTCCATTTCTTGTTTTTTTAACCGGAAGATTGAAATTTACTGTTTTTGAAACCACCGAACTGTCCCTGTCATATTTTGCATCTGTTCGATACACATAACAGTTTTGGCAGCCCGCACTTAATTTATGGCATCCATGCCACGGATTCCAGATGGCCATATATACTCCTTAAAATTTATTATACATTATACCATAATCACACCGGCAAAACAATTGTTTGGACAGTATGGATTTAACAGATAAATTAAAGAAACATCAGCGCAAGAAATATTATGTAGATGTTGTAAAGACCATGGGCAATTATTAAGGACAGCACAGAGCAGTTTTTGACCTTGTAAAGGCTTATTCCGTAAAAAGCTCCAAGCCCTGCAGTTATGAATACCTGAATGAAATTATTGCCTCCCGGAAAATGCCATAAACCAAAAATTAAGGCTGATACCACAACAGATATTTTTTTAGAACCGCTTACAGCTTCAATTCGCTGCATGAAATATCCTCTGAACAAAATTTCCTCGCCCATTCCTACAAACAAGATATAAAAAAATATGTTATATATAATAAGGATTATGTCAGTTTGCTTTGGACCAATCAAATAATATTTGTAATCTCCAACCATGAGTGATACTGCCGTAAGAATCATAGCGCTTATTGAAAACACATACAAACCTGCAACAAGCTGTTTTAAAATATCTTCTTTTTTAAAAATCAACGGCCCTAAACGATTATCTGTAATTTTTCCTGCAATAAACGGAATTATGGTAAGAAGTACATAAAATAAAGGTCTGACAACCAGTCTCACATAAAAATTTCTGATAAAACCCATTAAAAACGGTGCGTAATACACAATTACAAATGCAATGAAAGCAACAACGGTTGCTTCAATTACAGATATTTTGTTTTTAGCTTTTAAAAATTCTTCGTTCATATATTCTCCGAAAAGTTGTCTATTTAAAAGAATGCAATCCATTATTAAAAAAATTTAATTTGTTAATGTTTGCACCAGTATTATTAAATCATACCAATGAACTCAAGTCAATAATGCTGTTTTTAAAAATTAACCTCAGAATATTAAAAAATTAAATGCAGAAGATATATTACATTCTTATAGAGAGGTGATATTATGAAAATGAACAAATCTGCAGGAAGCATGCTGCTTGGCGCAGGATTGACTGCTGCTGCTGTTTATGCTGTTCCAGCAATAAAAAACTTTGCAGTTAATAAAATGAATAAAAAAGATATGTCAAGCGGTGCAAATTCTGCTTATGACAAGTTATCAATGCGTTAGAATAAAATAAACAAATTAAAGCCCTCATATTCGAGGCAGCTATAACTGACTCCGTTAACTCATTCATTGTAACCATATAGCCGGAATGTTCTTAAGTCATAGTATGCCTGTTTATCAGGGCTTTATTTATTAAGATTATATGTCAGAAAACTCAATTTTAATTTTTTCCGGTCTTTTCAATAAGGATTGAACAATCCAGGATTCTTCTGATTCACTGTTTTGTATATTGCATGGAAGTCCAATTATAAATTCGCTCCCCTTGTTTTCTTCACTGTTGACAGCAATATTTCCGTCATGCTTTTCAACCAGTGCCTTTACAAGAGATAACCCAATTCCGCTTCCTTCATGCCTTGATAAGGATTTGTCCACTTGCTCAAACCTTTTGAATATGCTTTTTTGTTTGTCTTTAGGAATGCCGATTCCATTATCTTTTACAATCAGTTCTATTTTTTCTCCCTTGTCATGCACCAGGACTGAAATTTTGCCGCCGGCAGGCGTAAACTTTATTGCATTGGACAAGAGGTTCAATACAATTCTTTCAATTTGATCAGGATCACAATTTATAACTTTTTGTTTGGTGTCAGCATCAAAAACAACAGTAATTTCCTTGCTCAATGCGTATTCCGCAACTGAAACGGTTATTTCTTCAACAAAGTTTACAATATCGCAATTCTGCTTTTTTATTTTGTAAAAATCAGCGTCGATTTTAGTTATATCTATGACGTTATTGATGAGCCTTACAAGTCTGTAGCAATTTTGTTTCAATATTTTTATGTACTTGTGTTCCTTTATATCAACATCTGTTTTTTTAAGTTCAAGCAGTTGTACAGTTCCCAAAATAACGTTTAAAGGTGTCCTTAGCTCATGAGAAACATTCGCCATAAATTCATTTTTAAGTCTGTCATATTCATGAGCTTGCAATAACTGCCGGTCCTTGATCAGAAGTTCAACATTTTTTACTATTTCATATTTGTCATCGCTTTTTATAATGACATAGCTGTGATTTTTAATGATTTCTGCTATCTGCAACGTATCAGATTTGCTTGCATCGTAAAGACAAAGCACAATGAAGTTCATTTCAGGTATTATTTTTTGAATGTTATTTTCATAACGCTCAAAAGTTCTGTAATAGCTTTTTTCAAGCCAGTATGTGTCTGCAACTGCTCGAAGACCGTCGTATCCTTCTTTCAGAGCTCTTTCAACATAGTGTTTCCACTGTCTGTTAGCACGCACTTCATTAAATGAGTCATCTTCAATATAAATTTCCGTATATGGTATTAATATAAGCTGTCCGCTTTTAACATAGGAATCAACATCAACCATATGAACTTCAAGAAATTTAATTATTTCATCGAAACTTGTATTTTGGGAGTAAATCCACAAACACAATTCATTGCTTTTTAAACCGGACATAATATACGGCACTGAAATATTAAAAAAATCTTCGACAGAATCATATAGCTGGGCTATGTGAGTCCCCCAATAAATTTTTCCGATATTTTCAATGCCGGAAGTTCTTAAACTATCATCCATATTTTACCTTTCTCGTAAAGCAAATTTAAACCACCTGTATATGTCCGAGTATAATCGCACATATATAGATGGTTTAAATCATTATACACTAAATTTGCATTTTATTCAATGATTCTAAAAAATAATTACGAGAAAGTATGTAACACTGCATTGCCAGCCATGGTACCCTTATGCCTTATCCTGCACATACTTGTTCCCTGATATGATAGACAATTCTGCCAATGTGAGTTCTTTTCCAAGATAAGCCGCATGGCTTAGTTCAGAAATCCAATTATGTTCTATTATTGTCCAATATATGTTTCTTGCATTTTCACCTTGTATGATGTGAAGCAGTTCATTGTTGTTGCTGTAATGCTCCACAATAATTGTTTTTCTTTTATATTCAGGCATTATTACAAAATATCCCTCTTTGTCCAACTTTACATTGTCAGGATTTTTTTCCAATGCTGTAACTGTTTTGGTGTTAGTATTATGTGCTTTATTCTCAGCAGATTTAATATTGATATTATCATGGATTTGAAAGCCTTTTTTTCTTAATTCCTCAATTTTATCAAGAATGTTATTTGTGTTTTCGCATCCGATCATATTTATTACTATTACATTTTTTCTGAATGATTCAATTTCCTCTTTAAGAGTGTTAATTAAAACAGGTTTCCTTCCTTTTGAATCAATGACCTTGTTATTGTTATCAACTCCGTTTTCAAAGATTTTCATCAAGGTATTGCCGCTGTAATGACCTTCAGAATCTTTTCCGCAAAGAATAAGATACTTTATTGAAGGAACAGCTAAAACATTCTTAATGATTTTTTCGACACCTATATTCTCTGTTTCAGTCTTGCCCACAATGCTTAATCCCTTTGGCTTTAAACCGGCTAACTCATCGGCAAGTTTAGAATTGCTCAATGTAGATATAGCAACAGGACTTAATTCATCTAAGTTCAGCACATGATACTCACCTGCTGCAGGAAGTATATCAGTACTTATAATATTGTCTTCAATGGAATGAATGTTTTTTAAATCAGAAAATACTTTGTCAAAAGTATTTGAAACAACTGCTGACCAGCATGGATTACATCCAATTCATGTGTATTCAGATGGTTCAGTAAGATCAAGTGCATTTTGAATTTCATCTATAAGTGCTGCATAATCATTATTACTGGCATCTAAAGCACACTTCATACTTTCAAGAGACTTTTTCATGCATCCGCATTTCCTGCATTTCATAAGTTCCATGGATTTTTGCATTACATCTATTATTTCTGCTGTATTGTCTTTAATCATATTTTGCTCCGAATTTTTAATTGTTGCTGTAGATTTACTTTCTGAAAAATAATATTTTATTTAAGATAGTAATAAGTTCAGATTATGTGATGTTTGATTTAATACTACACAAATGTCAAAATATTGTCAAGTAAAACAAAGAGACCTTATGGCCTCCTTGAATCATGATTGTGCTGATGGAGATGAAATGGATTGTGCATTTCAGTCCTTGTGGGCTGAATCATAAAATTGAATTCAACGTCACTATAACCATAGTGGATTAAGTTAACCTTATATGAAGTAAGTATATTCGAATATACCTGCACATTCATAATGAAGGCATTGTTGAATCCGTCAGCTCTTATGGTAACATAATAATAATGTTCACCCGGCAATAATTCATTTAATATAGGAAGTTCAATTTTAGGGGTGTTACCGCTGACATCAGTCTTATACTGTCCAACCCTCCTTCCTTCAGCCTTTTCATTATATAAACCTGAATAGGTAATTTTATAAATTGTTACTTCAGCACCCTCTATAGGTGTATCTACTACATTGTGAAATACGCTAAGCTGCAGAAAGCCATATTCATTATTATTTAAATAAATACAATCATAATCCATGTATTTACTTCCTAAATATTTCATTTTTCAGCATCCTTTCTGGATATATCTATATATATAATATGCGTATATAATTTAACTTGTAACAACAAAAGTTCGTAAAATAAAAAGCCGTTCATTAAACGGCTTATAAAAGTAGTTTGTTTATTTTGATACTGCAGTTGCTTTGAGAAGTTTAATACATTCAAGCACATCTTTTTTATTTATTATTTCTGCAGCTGAATGAAGGTTTCTTGTGGGTATGGAAATTACTCCGCTTGGAATTCCTTCTCTTGTCATATGAATTGGTCCGGCATCTGTTCCGCCAAACTCCAGAACCTCATACTGATACTTGATGTTGTTTTCTTCTGCCAGATTTGTGAGAAGGTTCTTTACATCAGGATGTGTGATCATAGATTTGTCCATGAGCTTGATTGCTGCTCCGCCTCCAAGTTTCACATCCATTTTTATTCCGTCAAGAGAATCTCCTGTTGCTGTAACATCAAGAGCCACCGCAAGGTCAGGATTTACGCTGTAGCCCGCAGTCTTGGCTCCTCTTGTGCCGACCTCCTCCTGAACGGAAAATACATAATAAACATCATTTTCAGTGACAGGATGGTCTTTAATGGCCTCTATCTGAATGTAACAGCCTATTCTGTCATCAGCAGCTCTGCATATTGTGCAGTCCGGTGTTTCGTAATATTCAGATTTGAATACGCACATGTCTCCTATGTGGAAGTTTTTCTTTACAAATTCAGGATCAGTTGATGCAACGTCAATATAAAGTTTGCTCATTGTAAGCTTTTCGTTGTCTTTTAATTCTTCGCAGCACACAACTCCCTGAAGTCCGTTGTCAAACACCATGGTCAATCCTATTATTTCTTTTGCGTGTATTCCTCCAACATTTGAAAATCTCAAGAATCCTTTTTCATCAACATGAGTGATTATAAGTCCTATTTGATCCATGTGTGCTGAAAACAATATTTTTTTGCCGTTTCCTTTTTTTCTTGCAATAAGATTTCCAAGAGGGTCAACTTTTATTTCGTCAACATAATCTTTTATTTCTTCTGTTATTATATCACGGATGTTTTTTTCTCTTCCTGAGGGAGAAAAACAATCTGATAATTTTTTCATTAATTCGCTGTTAAAATTCATTTTATTCCCCTTTCTGATTTGCAATTATAACTGCTTTTGTAAGATTTACAACGCTGTTGTAATCATTTTTACTGGCTACATTCACTGCTGAATGAATGTATCTGCAAGGAACTGATATTGCCATTACCTTGGAGCCGTCCTTTGTTTTGTGGATTGCTCCTGCATCGTTTCCTCCTGCAGATGATTTTCTGTACTGATATGAAATGTTGTTTTCTTCTGCAATTTTAGCAGCAGCTCTTACAATATCAATATCATATATGGTTGAATTGTCCATAATGGATAGGGCTGCACCGGCACCTATTATTGTAGATTTTGAGTGTTCGTCAATGCCGGGCATATCTGCACACACTGTTCCTTCAATAACAATTCCAAGATCAGGTTCCAATGCATAAGCTGCTGTAACTGCTCCCCTGCATCCCACTTCTTCCATTACTGTAAATACTCCATAAAAATCAGCATCAAGCTTCATGCTTAAAAGTTCAAGTATGGCGCTGCAGCCTGCACGGTCGTCAAGAGCTTTGGCTTTTATGAGAGAATCTCCGAACTCAACATAATCGCTTACAAATACAACATAATCTCCAATGCTTACAAGTTTTTCGGTTTCTGTTTTTGAACCTGAGCCAATGTCAATATAAAGTTTTTCAACAGGTATTGTTTTTCCTCTCTCATCATCGCTCATGAGATGAACTGCCTTGGAGCCTATTACTCCCGGAATTTTTTTGTCTCCTACAAGCACTTGTTTTGAATTTAAAACTCTTGGGTCAATTCCTCCCACGGCCTGAAAGCGAATGAATCCGTCACCGTCAATGTGTGTTACTATTAATCCTACTTCATCCATGTGTGCAGCAACCATTATTGTCTTGCTTTTCTTTCCCTTGTTGTGGGCAATGACGTTTCCAAGCTTATCAACGCAGTAGCTGCAGCCCATTTCTTCAAGTTTTTTCTTTATGTAATTTCTTACTTCATACTCGCAGCCTGATACGCCAGAAAGTTCAGTCAATTCTTTTAAAAACATAATATTTCCTCCAAATCAGAATTATCAAGCTCGTTGATGAAACGGGCAATTGCTCTGCCTGCGTTTTCAACATCAGCAATGTCGATTGTTTCAACAGAAGTGTGCATGTATCTTAGAGGAATTGAAAGCAAAATGCAAGGTATTCCTTCCCTGTTAACCTGAAGGGCTTCTGTGTCTGTTCCTGTCCTGGATGGAATTGCTTCATACTGCATTGGAAAGTTGTATAATTTGCACACTTCCACGAATTTTTTTGTAAGCTTATGGTTAAGTCTTCCTCCATATGCAACAACAGGTCCCTTGCCCAGGTGAGCTGTTTCTGAAGGCATATCAGGAGCCATTCCAAATCCCACATCAAGAATAATTCCTATGTCAGGATTTACCTTGTAGCTTGCAGTTGTTGAACCTCTGTAGCCTGTTTCTTCCTGGGCTGTTGCTGCATAATAAATTGAACTTTTGTGTGAAAGTTTTTTAAGCTCCTTTGCAGTTTCAAGCATTACTGCAACGCATGCCCTGTCATCAAATGCCTTTGCCGAAACAACAGTTCCCTGAAGCTGAAGAGGTTTTCTCTTTATTGTTGCAACGTCTCCTACTCTAACCATTTTTTCAAGCTTTTCTTTTGTATATCCTGTGTCTATGTATAAGTCTTTTAACTTTAATGGCTTGTTTCTTTCATCCTCAGTTGTTACATGAGGAGGTTTTATTCCTATTACTCCAAATACATTTTCCTTGCCGTAGACTATTACTTCCTGTGCCACAAGTGAAGCAGGATTTATTCCTCCAACGGATGTAAAGCTTAAAAATCCTCCGTCCAGAATCTTTGTAACCATGAGACCTATTTCATCAATGTGGGCTGCAAGCATTATTTTTTTGCCGTTTGTTCCTTCCGACTTGAATATGTAGCTTCCAAGTTTGTCCCTTTCCAATGAATCCGTGTAAGATTCAAAATATTTTTTAAGTATGCTGCCGTTTGAATGTTCAAAGCCTGAAACAATTTGATTTGAACACACATCAAACAAAAATTCCTTTATCAAGTTACCCCTCCTAAATTATATTATTTATCGCTAAAAGAGTAAAAAAAATGTTAGATCATATGACCTAACATTTCTAAAATTTACTTCAACAAATCTCCAAGAGCATTTCCTATGGATTCGCCAATAGTAAAGTTTGCTTCTTCTGGCTGATATGATGCAGCTTCAGTATTTTCAAATTCGTCTCCCTTGTCTTCAAGTATAAATGACAAGTTAAGATTCTTTCCTTTTAAATCAATTCCAAGAACTTTAGCATCTTTCATTTCTCCAACTTTAACAACCTGAGCAGGAGTTCTTAATTTTTCAGTTGATACTTTAGCTATTGGAATGAAGCAGTCAATGTTTCCATTTACGCTTACATGTACTCCGTCTAAAAGTATACGAGTAACTTCAACTTGAATTATGTCGTCTTTCTTAAGATCTTTTGCGTATTTGTCAAATGGATGTTCAACAAGCTGTTTCATGCCAAGGCTTACTTTTCTGTCTTTTCTTGTAATGTTCAGTATTTTCGCAGTAACTTCCTGTCCTTCATGGAGGATGTCAGTAACTTTTTCAGTTCTTGCCCAATCAAGATCTTTGATGTGAAGCAGACATTCAATGTCATCAACCATTACAAATGCGCCGAAGTCAACAATTCTTGTTACAACACCTGTAACAACATCACCTTTTTGATGTTTGTCAAGGAACAATGCCCATGGGCTCTTGATTGTTGCTTTGTAGCTCAATGATAATTTCTTGTTTTCTTTATCTATGCTTTTTACTTTTACGCTTATTTTATCGCCTGTTTTCAAAACTTCTGAAGGATGTTTTATTCTTGTCCAGGCAATTTCATTAATATGAAGAAGTCCGTCAATTCCGTTGATTTCTACGAAAGCGCCGTAATCCTGAATATTCTTAACTGTTCCTTCGTAAATTTCGCCTTCTTTGATTGTTTCCCATACTTCGTTGTCTTTAGCTTCTTTTTCCTGCTTTTCAATGGCTCTTGATGTAAGAACCAGCTGTCTTCTTCCTTTGTTGTTCTTTGTTTCAAGAACCTGTACTTTCAGATTCTTGCCAACATATTCTGAAGGATCAGCATTTCTGTTGATTGATATTTGGTTTCTTGGAATGAATCCTTTAATGCCTTTTACTTTTCCGTAAATTCCGAATTGAGATGCTTCAACTATTATGGTTTCAACAACTGTTCCGTCGTTTTTCATAGCCTCAAGCTCTTCCCAAACTTTGTGCTCTTCCAATGGCTTTCTTGTCAATACAACGTTGCCGTCCTGATCTGAAATTTTAACTACCTGAGCTTCAATTTCATCTCCTTCTTTCACCAGCTTTGTTAAGTCTTGAACTTCTCCCATTGAAAATTCATCTCTTGTGATAATTCCATCTGATTTATAATTGATGTTCACAGAAACAGCCTCTGGAGTTACGTAAATAACAGTACCCTTGATTCTTTCGCCTGTTCTGATATATGATACTCCGCCATAATTTTCAAGCAATTCATGCATAGTACCGGCTTGTTCTGCTTGTTCGTTCTTTTCATTCATGTCGTTATTTAGGTTTTCCAACATTTTAATAACCTCCTCAATGATCCAGTCAGGGGCCGAAGCACCTGCGGACACTCCCACAATAGTTTTTTTATCAATATATTTATAAGGGATTTCCTTATAATTTTCAATTAAGAATGTGTTCTCACAAACTTTTTTGCTCAGCTCATAGAGTTTTTTTGTGTTTGAACTTGTTTTGCTTCCTACTATGAGCATCACGTCACACCTGGAAGCAAGCTCAAGGCATGAATCCTGTCTTTTTCTCGTGGCATCGCAAATTGTATTCTCTGCCACAACATTAGTTAAGTGTTTTTTTTCAATATAATCAGTTATTTCATCAAATGTCTTTGAATTAAATGTTGTCTGGGACACCAGCAGATATTTTTTAGAAGCATCAATGTCCAAGCTTTTAAATGCATCAACACTGTCTATAACTTCTGCGTCAATGCACCAGCCAATTATACCAAGCACTTCAGGGTGATTTTTGTCCCCTGCAATGATTATATTGTAATCATTATTTTTAAATTCTTCAACTATTTTGTGTATTTTTTTTACTTTTACGCAAGTTGCGTCAATTACTTCAACATTATTTTCATTTATTTTATCATAAACATATTTTCCAACGCCGTGAGCTCTTATTAAAAGCTTGGCGTCAGATTTTTCAGGAACTTCATCAACCACAGTCAGGCCCATTTCCTTAAGTTTGTCTATAACATCCTTATTATGTATTATTTCTCCGTAACTGTAAAGCTTTTTTTCTTCTTCCAGTGCATTAAATGCTTTATTGACTGCAACTTTTACTCCTGCGCAAAATCCATTGTACTTTGACACTTCAATTCTCATTATTCTTACCATCTGACTTCAAATTATAGATATCTTTTAAAATTTCTTTGCCGATTTGTGTATATTCTTCTGTCTTGATTTTCTCGGTGTAATTTTCAAAATAATCTTTTTCTTCCCCCACATACAGCTCTAGTTTCCCTCTGAACTTGTATGGCCCCTCGATGTATACCGGGAGTATTTTTGCCTTTGCTTTGTTGGCAATCATGGCAATTCCAGGCTTTGCATTGCTTTCATCATATCCGGTCTGAATTCTTGTTCCTTCAGGATATATGCCTAATACTCCGCCTTCATTAAGCACGGCTATGGAGCTTTTAATTGCTGACAATGAAATACCCTGTCTGTCTACGGGAAATGCTCCCAGCTTTCTGAACAGAAAACCAAGAATTTTATGGTCAAAAAGTTCTTTCTTGCCCATGTAGTGAATCTGGCGCTTAGTAGAAACAGCCAGTATAACCGGATCAATCATTGATATGTGATTTCCGCAAACAATGAGGCCACCTTCAGTGTTGTCAATGTTTTCTGAGTTGTGAACTTTTAGGTCAAAAAAAATGAAAACTAAAAACTTTAAAATTTTTACAACAATTCTATAGAACATTTTGCCCTCCGACAAAGTCTTTAATTTTCCTGACAACTTCATTAATTTCCATATGAGTTGTGTCAATCAATATTGCATCATCAGCTTTTTTCAGAGGTGAAAATTCTCTTGTGGAATCATTGATGTCTCTTTTCTTTATATCCTCAAGAACATTGTCCCTGTCTGCTGCTGTTCCACCGGCAAGAAGCTGTTCATATCTTCTTTCTGCTCTTGTTTCAACAGATGCTGTTATAAAGAATTTGAAGTCCGCATCAGGAAAAACTTTAGTACCAATATCTCTGCCGTCTAATATCACATTTTTGTTTTTAGCAATATTTCTTTGCAGTTCAACCATTTTAGTTCTCACATTTTTAAATGCAGAAATTTTAGAAGCATATTTGGATATTTCTTCGCTTCTTATTAAACTTTCCACATTCATTTTGTCAAGGAATATTTTGTTGTCAGAATAATCAACTTCAGTTGTTTCAAGCATTTCATCTATTGTATCTTCTTTAACTTCTATGTTGTTGATATATGCCTTATATGCAAGGGCGCGGTACATTGCCCCCGTATCAATATATTCAAAACCAAGTTCCCTGCTTAATAGTCTTGCAACAGTGCTTTTGCCAGCTCCTGATGGTCCGTCTATTGCAATTATCATTATTTTTTTCCTTTCAAGTATATTTAAACACTTTACTATTATATTACAAATTTAGAAATATAACAACAAAATTTTTTAAAGTGAAATTTGGAAATTCAATACAATAAAAAGGACAATGTAAAAACATTGTCCCTATTTATAACCATTGTTAATTGTTATCATTTTGATATATGCTGTTGTTGTCCCACAGCTGTTCAAGCCTGTTGTAATATTCAACTATATCATCTTTTTCCTGAAGTCCTATGTTAATAATCAAATTGTTGATCATTGCAAGAGGACCAACCAGTGAATCTATGAATGACACTATGTTGCTTTTTGCAAGCAGAGAAACATCGGCAATGTTGTATACGGGAGATGCTTCTGTGTCTGTTATGGCAACTATTTTTGTATTGTGTTCCTTTATGAATTTTGTTGCATCAATTGTAATCTTTGAGTATCTTGGATAGCTTATTACAATCAGTACATCTGTTTCCTTGATTCGTATGATTTCTTCGTAAAGAGAATTAACGCCGCTGTTGTTCAATACTTTTACGTTATCAAGTATTACATCAAGATAAAAACCAAGGTAATTTGACAGCGTCGATGAGGTACGAAGACCAAGTATGTATACTTTTTTAGCGTTCATTATGATTTCAGTCGCCTTGTCAAGAGCCTCAATGTCAAAGTTTTCAAACATATTGCGCATGTTGTTCATTTCATTTTTAATTATTTTTTTGTGAAGCTTATCCTTGTCGTTTACAATATCATCGTCAAGACCGATTCTCTGCACAGTTGTAAGCTTGTTTTTAATAAGAACCTGCAAAGCTTTTTGAAGCTCCGGAAAACCGGAATAACCAAGGCTGCTTGCAAAACGCACAACAGTCGATTCACTTACGTCAACGGTCTCCCCAATCTTTGCAGCAGTCATGAATGCTGCCTTGTCATAGTGGTCTATTATGAATTGCGCAATTTGTTTTTGACCTTTGCTGAATTTATGATAATTACTGTTAATAAGACCGATTAAATCATTTGTATTGTTCATATGTCATCCTCGAATTAGTTTTATTCCTTCTTCGAAAGCGCTGATGTTCTTGTCAACTGTAACAGGAGGAACCCTGTTTGTAATTGATTTCAGCATTATATCCTTGTGAATTACATCTTCTCCTATCAATGCATACAATGCACCCACAGAAACAATGTTTGAAACCATGTGAGTTCCTAACTTATTTTGAGCAGTGTCAAGAATGGGAAGACTGTAAATTGTATACGGAGCATCATGCACAATGTCAACACTTTCGTCAACAACTAGTATACCATTTTTGTCTAAAGTTGCAATATATTTATCATATGAATTCTGTGTAAGTGCCAGCAAAATGTTAGGGGTAGTAACTTTCGGAAAATTAATTTCAGCCTTGCTTATGATGACTTCGGCTTTGCTGGAGCCACCTCTGGCTTCCGGTCCATATGACTGGGTTTGTATTGCATTAATTCCTTGTTCAATGGCAGCATCAGCAATTATGATGGCAGCAAGTATTACTCCCTGTCCTCCTGACCCGCTCAGTCTTAATTCTAATTTATCAAACATAACAGTCTCCTCATTTATTTTGAAATTTGTCAATTATAACCTGATAGCTTTCTGTGTACTCAGGTTTAGGATTATTGTAGAATTCACCTATAAGTATTTTGTTTTCTGCCTTTTCAGGATTCTTTTCCAAAACCTTCACATCTACACAGTTGTCTTTTAAGAATGTGTGCATTTTTACGGCATTTCCTTTTTTATTTTTTCTGCCGTAATAAGTAGGGCACAGACTTAATCCTTCAATAAATGAAAATCCTTTGTTTTTCAATCCGTTTTCAATAAGCTTCTGCATCATTGGAGCATGATATGCAGTACCTCTTCCCACATAAGTAGCACCTGCTCCCTGTGCAAGGTTGCATAGGTCAAAAGGCTTGTCAATGTTTCCAAAAGGTGCAGTAGTAGCAAAGTCGCCATATGGAGTTGTAGGAGAATATTGTCCTCCTGTCATTCCGTATATGTTGTTGTTGAACACGATTGTTGTGATGTCTATGTTTCTTCTTGCTGCATGAATGAGGTGGTTACCGCCTATGGCAGAACTGTCCCCGTCTCCCATTATGACTATTACATGAAGTTTCGGGTTTGCATGCTTTATGCCTGTTGCAAATGCCAGGGCTCTTCCGTGTGTTGTGTGAAGAGTATTGAAATCAAGGTATCCAGGTGCTCTTGAAGAACATCCTATTCCTGAAACTAGAACGACTTCATCCTTGTTAAGACCAAGTTTGTCTATTGCTCTTACAACTGTGTTCATTAAAGTTCCATGGCCACAACCGGGGCACCAAATATGAGGCAGTCTGTTTACTCTGAAATACTTTTCCGTTAAATCGCTGCAATTAGTGTTCATTATTCTCTACCTCCCATAACAGCATCTGTAATTTCCTTAGGTGTTATAAGTTCCCCAGTAATTTTATTGATTTTTTTTACAGGACAATTTTTGCCGGCCACTCTGTCAACTTCAAGGAAGTATTGACCAAGGTTCATTTCAGCCACATAAATTTCTTTTGCCTTTTCTGAAACCGCGCTTATTTGTTTTTCAAGAAACGGCCAGATGGTAATCGGTCTGAACATACCAACCTTGATGTTATTATTTCGCATATTGTCAACAGCGCTTTTAGCAGCTCTTGAAACTCCTCCAAAAGCAACTATGACAATTTCAGCGTCGTCCATTTTATATTCTTCGTAAAATGTTATATCATCTATATTTTTTTCTACCTTGTCAACAATCCTCTGAACCAATTTACCGGATATTTCATTGTTGTTTGTCGGAAATCCTGTTTCATCATGAGTAAGTCCTGTAACATGGTATCTATATCCTTCGCCAAATGATGCCATAGGAGGTATCATATCTTCATCTGGCTTGTAAGCTACGTACTCTTCAGGCTTACATGTAGGTTTCTTTCTGTTAACAACTTTTATTTCTGAAGGATCTTTGAACTGAAGTTTTTCTCTCATGTGTCCGACTGTTTCATCCATGAGTAAAATTACAGGAGTTCTGTATTTTTCAGCAATGTTGAATGCTTCAATAGCATATTCGTATGTTTCCTGAACTGAGTTAGGAGTAAGTGCCACAACCGGATGATCTCCGTGTGTTCCCCATTTAGCCTGCATAATCTCACCTTGTGCAGGTGAAGTAGGAAGTCCAGTGCTTGGGCCGCCTCTTTGAACATTGACTATAACGCATGGAATCTCAGTAATAGCAGCATAACCGATGTTTTCCTGCATAAGAGAAAATCCCGGACCGCTGGTTGCAGTCATGGATTTAAGACCTGCCAATGAACCGCCGATTATTGCTGCCATGCTTGCCAGCTCATCTTCCATCTGAATAAATTTACCCCCAAGCTGTGGCAATTTCTGAGCAGATATTTCAGCTATTTCCGTAGATGGAGTGATGGGATAACCTGCAAAAAATCTCATGCCGGCAGCTAAAGCTCCTTCAACGCATGCTTCATTGCCCTGCAGCAATTTATACTTTTTTTCACTCATCTTCATTTCCTCCTATGTAAATAGCATTGTCCGGACATCTGAGTTCGCATTGTCCGCAAAATATACAAGCATCCGGATGTGCTATAACGCATTTTTCATTTACGATTTTTAAAACCTGTTTAGGACAAAAACCTACACATACTCCGCAGCCTTTGCACCAGTCTTTGTTCTGCAGAAGACGTTTCTCTGTTGCCATATTACCCTCCCTTTATTACCGTCATACATAAATCATAGCACATTTTTTTCTATTTGCAAGAAAGATTTCAAAGAAAATTTAAAATGCAGGATTAAATTCATATACTGCAAATTTATATCGTGAAATCGATTTCGAACTCTCTATAAATATATACTTTATAAAAAAATGCATGAAGGCGTTTATACCTATCATGCATTTTTTTCTATTACGAATAATTCAGGAGGATTATTTTCCTTGTTGGTTATTTTAACATGAATAACATTGTAAGTGGATTTGTTCAGTGAGTTCAGGTACTGAATTATTTCATGTATTTCTTGTCCTACATCGTGAGACACATATGTCGTAATGTATATTCTTCCTTCATCTTTTAGAACAGGCAGAAGATTTTCAATTGCCTTAAGCGTTGTATCAGGGTTTGTGGTTATTGTTTTATCTGAAAAAGGAAGATATCCAAGGTTAAATACTGCTGCATCTATTTTACCTTCTAAATATTTTCCAATAAATTCATGAGAATCCTTAATAACCTTAAAATTATCGAACTGTTTATTTTGAGCCAGCAAAACATTTGTCCTTTCAACTGCCTGTTCCTGAATGTCAAATGACATTACTTTTCCCTTTGCACCTGCAACATTGCTTAAAAACAATGTATCAAATCCGTTGCCGCAGGTTGCATCTATAAACATTAAATTTTCATTGCCTGAGTAGCTTGTTTTAATTAGCATGTGAACAAAGTCTACAAGCTTTCCATATTTTGAATTATCCATGTTATCCCTCCTGTCTTCCCTTTAAGAATTTAATTTCTTCTTCATTTAAATGTACCCATGCTCCGGGTTTTAAATCACCAAGATTTATTTTGCCAAATGATATTCTCTTCAGTGTTCGAACAGGGTGCCCAACTGCATCAAGCATTTTTCTTACCTGTCTGTTTTTTCCTTCATAAATGCTTACCTGGACTATAGAACTGTTACTTGAAATTTTAACAATATTTACTATGGCTGGAGCTGTTTTATAATCTTCAATTTTGACTCCGCTTTTTAATCTCATGACTGCTTCGTCGCTCATTCTTCCTTCCACTTCTGCTATGTAAGTCTTGTATATGTGATATTTAGGATGCATGAGTTTATTTGCAAGGTCTCCGTCATTTGTGAGCAAAAGAAGTCCCGATGTGTTGTAGTCAAGCCTTCCTATTGGATATATCCTTTCAGTGATGTCTACAAGGTCGATAACAGTCTTCCTTCCAAACTGGTCTTTAACTGTTGTAACATATCCTTCCGGCTTATAAAGCTTTATGTAAATAAACCCTTCTGTTTCTGAAATTTTTTTGTTGTCTACAAGAACAACATCTTTTTCAGGATTGATTTTTGTTCCAAGCTCAGTTACAACAATTCCGTTTACTTTTACACAGCCAGTTAAAATAAGATCTTCAGCCTTCCTTCTTGATGAAATACCACAGCGTGCTATATATTTTTGTAACCTTTCTTCTTCCATAAATTCCTGCCTTCATTTTTTTTAACACTTGATATTTTTTCACATTATAACACATTCTGATGACTTTGCCAACGAATAAAGAATTAAGAATGAGAGTGAAGAATTAAAGGAAAAAAAATTTAGGCAAGCCTAAATTTTTAATCTTATTTTAATTCTTAATTCTTAATTCTTAATTCTTAACTCTTAATTATTAATTGTAGTAAGGTTTCCTGTGTGTATTACTTCTTCTCCCAGGTAAATGCTGTATGTTCCACATGATGGGATATCCATGCCACTTAACAAAAACGGAACTGTAATATCACTTTCAAAGCGTATTTCTTTTTTTTCTTCTTCTGTGAGGAGATAGCTGAAAGTGTCATTTATGAATACAGGTTTTCCATCAGGAGCTTTTCCTGCATACTGTCCCTTTTCCACTATTTGATAGCTCTTGTAATTTTCAAATGCCCAGTCAAACATGGCATAGCTGTCGTTGAACCAGTACTGGTCATCTAAAACTACAACAATTATTTCAGTGCCTTCTTTTTCTGCCGAAGCTACAAGGCATCTGCCTGCAGCTTTTGTGTATCCTATTTTAATGCCGCTTCCGTACTGGTACTGATAAACAACTTTATTTTTATTGTACAGAGTTGTATTCAGGCTTTTTGCCGAATACTTCACCGATGAAGCTATTTGTTTGAACAAATTGTTTTTCATTGCATACTGGCTTATAATTGCTAAATCATAAGCCGTTGAATAGTGGTTGTCATCATGGAGACCGCTTGGATTTACGAAGTTTGTATTGTATGCACCTATTTCTGCGGCCTTGTCATTCATCATGGCGACAAATCCTTCAGTACTGTTTCTTCCTGCAAATGCAGCCAGTGTTTCAGCTGCATCATTGCCTGAACGAAGCATTGTTCCGTACAGCAAATCCATTATGGAAACCATCTGCCTTGGCCTAAGATAAAGGCTTGAACCTTCAATTCCGGTGCATGAGGCTGGAACTTCGATTTTTCTTTCAAGATTGCCTGAGTTTTCTATTGATAAAATAGTTGTCATTATTTTTGTGGTGCTGGCAATAGGAAGTTTCTCGTCTGCATTTCTTGAACCAATAATCCTTCCGGAATCAGCATCAATGACTATGTAGGACCTGGCTGCCGAAGAAGGAATTGCTTGGGCTGTCTTACAGGCAATCAATGAAAAAGCAAAAATTAAAACAAAGACTTTATATCTATATTTCACTTTCCTTTTTCTCCCTTACATCTTTAATGAATGTCATGATGTTCATAATGGACGATGTCAAATCTGTAGATGTTGTTTCATTATTGATGTTGATGGTCCTTACATCCTTGTTTGGCGATTCATATATGAGGACTTGCGGATTTAACTGCAAATTTACATATGCTGCTCCGGCAAAAGGTTTCAAATCCACTGAACGGAATTTTTTGTCAATGTCACTTCCGCCAATTACGAAATTCATGTTTAGTTTTGAAATAGCAAGATAGTTTGTGTTGTCATAATTTATCTTGCTGCTTATGAGTTTTTCGTTCTCAGTAAGATTGTTGATGTTGTCTAAAGTTGTTTTAATGATGCTTTCGATGTCGTTGCTCATTTTTATCCCCTTTCTGTTTTCATTTTAATACAGTATGCCCTAAAAAAGGAGAAATAAACATTATTCGTTAAGCAGAGATTTTTTTAAAATATTGTTCACTACGACAAATTCCAGTGCAAATGTTGAAGAATCATCACGAATCTCGGGATATAAAGATATGTTCTTTATTATGAATGCCTTCATGATTCTTCTTGCATACTTTCTTACATAATGAATGTAATCAAAATGTGCCTTAACCTTCTTTACTGATTTTGTTCTTTTATACCTTGATAGTATTTTTTCTGCAAATACCGAATAAAATACTTTTTTGTAAATGTAATGTTTTTTTTTGAAAAGTATCATGTATATGTTCATGCATACAAAAGACGATGCAATATTTAGTTTGCACCATATTTTAACGTTGAAATACACAAATAGAAGTCCCCCGACTGTTAACAAAATTATCCATATTCCCATATTAAAATAAAAGCAACGTCCTACGTTGCTTTTTTCTCCTCTTCTGTTTCTATTTTCAGTGCAGGAAGTTCGTTAATTGAATTTAATCCAAAATGCCTTAAAAACTCATCAGTTGTGGAATAAATTGCAGGTCTTCCAGGTTTGTCAAGCCTGCCAACTTCTTTTATAAGGTTTTTATCAAGAAGTCCTTTGATTACATTTGAGCATTTGACTCCTCGAATAAGCTCGATTTCTACTTTTGTAACAGGCTGCTTGTAAGCAATTATGGACAAAGTCTCCATAGCTGCTGTTGAAAGGCTCTTGTTTACTGTTGTCTGAAGAAGGCTTTGAATAAAGTCATAATTTTCTTTTTTTGTTGTTATCTGATACGAATTGCCGAATTTTTGTATTACCAGGCCTCTGTCTGTATCCTGGTTGAATGAAATCATCATTTCTTCCAGTATATGGTTCACATTGCCGGTGGACATATCCAGTATTCTTGAAATTTCATTGATGTTCAACGGTTCGCCCCATGCAAAAAGAAGGCTTTCTAATACACTTTTAATATTCATTATTTCTCCTATGCAGCGATTATTATGATGTCGCTGTATGTATTGTCTTGATAAATTTTCATTCCTTGTTTGTTTGAAATTTCCAGCACTGCCAGGAAAGTTGTAATGACATATTCCTTTGTAATCTGCTGTTTTTCTCTGAATGTTGAAAACAGAGACACGCGGCCAGATAATTTTAACTTTTTCAGCAGTTCGTCAACACAGTCTTTCACGCTGTAATTTTCCCTGTAGACCTTGAAAGTGTCCTCTGTAACTATTTTTATGTTTTGATTTTTTATAAGCGACAAAAATACATTGTACAGCTCATAAATGTTTATTTCATTCAATGAAAGCTGTTCTACCTTCACATCTGAAGTGAGGGCCAGTTCTTCCTTTGGCTTTGAAAAATAGTAACTGCTTTCATCTTCATATTTTTTAAGAGTTTCTGAAACATCCTTAAACAACTTGTATTCCAAAAGCTTGTTGACAAGTTCCTGCCTGGGGTCCTCACTCTTTTCCTTTTGAGGCAGCAACATCTGTGATTTTATTTCAATGAGAGTTGATGCCATTAAAATAAATTCGCTGGCCACATTCATGTTAAACTGCATCATTTGTTCAAGATATTCGATGTATTGATCTGTTATTTCAGCTATGGGGATATCGTATATGTCGATTTCCTTTTTCTCAATAAGGTGGTACAATAAATCGAATGGGCCTTGAAACACGTTGATGTTTACGGAATATTCCATTTTTAACCTCTGTTATCTTATTATATTCTCTAACACATTATTTAAATAAAATTTAAAAAAGTTTTCCTTTTCAATGTCTTTTTCAGGATACAGTTTGTACTCGCCCAACATTTTACCATCTTTGTACAATACTGCTTTTCCTATGGCAACATCTTTGCTTAAAGGAGCTTTTAAATTTTCTTCTAATACATATTCTAAATTAAAATCTTCAGCCTTGCAATTACTTTCTGTAAAATAATAGATATTTTCTTTGCTCACAACGTTAAAATCATCATTTACGCCGCAGTATACAGGTGAAGTTCTGATAACATCACCCTTTGAATGGAATATGATGTTTTTGTAGTTTGCAAATCCTTCGTTAAGAATTTTTTGAATTTCAGCAAACCTTATTTTTGTTGTATCACTGCCGAGAACAACTGCAATGAGCGTTGTGTCGTTTCTTTTGGCTGCTGCAGAAAGACAGTATTTCGCTTCATTTGTGAATCCGGTCTTGCCTGCTAAAAGACCTTCATAGTTGTTTATAAGCCTGTTTGTGTTTACAAGAACCTGTTCTGAATCCTTTTCTTTTCCAACGTACACTGAATCCATCCATGTAAGCATATATTCGTTTACATAATCATATTTAAGTAACTCTTTTGTCATTAATGCAATATCATATGCAGTTGTCAGATGTTCAGGCTCAGGTAATCCTGTTACATTCACAAAATGTGTGTTGTTCATTCCCAGTTCCTTTGCTCTGTCATTCATTGCTTTAACGCATCCTTCAACAGAACCGTACATGAATTCAGCCATGGCCACTGAAGCGTCGTTTGCCGAACGCATGGATATAGCTTTAAGCATATTTTCCACTGTCTGTGTTTCATAGGCTTCAAGATAAATCTGGCTGCCTCCCATGCCTGCTGCGTTTTCAGAAATTGTAAGTTCCTGTTCTAATTTTATTTCACCATTATCCATTTTTTCTGAAATTAAAAGCAAAAGCATTATTTTTGTTATGCTTGCCGGTGCCATCTTGTCACTCATGTTTTTTTCAAACAACACCTGACCGTCATCGGCATTTATAAGCACCGCTGAACGAGATTGAAGACTGCCTGCTTCAAGACCGTAAACCGGAACAACAGCAGTATTTGCCGCCAACAGCATCAAAAAAAATATGGCTATAAATTTCTTCATAAAAAGTACCTCCTTTTTATGATTTATAATAACCATATTTAGCTCATATATACAATTGTACTGCATTCATAAATGAATTTTTCATGGAAATTTTTAAATTAAAATATAATCAATAAAATACTTTTTTGTCGAAAATGTTGTAATTTAGTCTATTTCCTGGAAAATTAATTCAATATATTTCCCAAAAAACTTGTTCCTTCAATATGATTTTCTATTTTAAAAATATCAAGTATTGTCTTTCCAATAGATGCATATGAGTCAACAATTCCAAGGTTGTTATTTTCCTTAATATTTTTTCCGAACACAAGAAGCGGAATATATTCCCTGGAATGGTCAGTGCTTTCCGTTGTAGGATCGCAGCCGTGGTCAGCAGTAATAATAAGAACGTCATCGTCCTTAAGATTTGCAGTTATTTCCGGAAGTTTGTCATCAAAATATTTAAGAGCCTCGGCATATCCTTCAACGTCATTTCTGTGACCGTAAATCATGTCAAAGTCAACAAGGTTCGTGAATATCAGTCCTTCAAAATCTTCTTTCAGAGCTGAAATTGTAGCCTCTATTCCTTCTTTGTTGTTCTTGGTATGATTTGATCTTGTAATTCCTTTGTTCACAAATATGTCTTCAATTTTACCTATTGCATATACTTCCCTGCCGCTGTTTTTAATGTAATCAAGCATTGTATCGTGTGGAGGAATCAGAGAAAAATCTTTTCTGTTGCCTGTTCTTGTGTAATTTCCTTCAGTTCCAGTGAATGGTCTTGCTATAACCCTTCCTACTCCGCGTTCACCCTGAAGAAGCGCTCTTGCTGTTTCACATATTTTGTATAGTTCATCAAGAGGAACAACATCTTCGTGAGCTGCAATCTGAAAAACAGAATCTGCAGATGTGTAAACAATGAGATTTCCTGTATCCACATGTTCTTTACCAAGTTCTTTTATTATTTCTGTTCCTGAAGCAGGATAATTTCCAATAGTCTTTCTTCCAACTTTTTCTTCAAATTCATTTATGAAATCATCCGGAAAACCCTTAGGATACGTTGGGAATGGATGTTCAAGAACCAAACCGCTGATTTCCCAGTGTCCTGTAGTTGTATCCTTGCCCTTTGACTTTTCGTTGCATTTTGCAACTGTGCCAGTGAACTTGTGGTTCTTATTTATGTCTTCGTTTCCGACTATATTTAAAAGCCCCATTTTTTCCAAATTAGGCAGGCAAAAATTTTCAACATTCATATAAATATTTTTTATTGTGTTGCTGCCAACATCGCCGTAATCTGCCGCATCAGGCAGTTCACCTATACCGACGCTGTCTAGTACTATCAATACTGCTCTTTTTATCATATTCTTCTCCTTCACATTGCTATTATAAATGTCCTTATGAAATAAGAAAGTTTCATTTATACATTTATACATATATTATACTCTCGGAAATGTCTTTTTAAACACTTCCAATGATTTAAATTCTACACTTCCCAAATAATTCTGTGCAGCTGCAAAACTAGACAGACCCATAAGCTCCTGTACAGTTCCCAAATCCGCACCGTGAGACAAAAGATGGACAGCAAAAGAATTCCTTAATATCTGCGGTGAAAGCTCATTTGTAAGATTTGCTTTTTTTTCGTAGAATTTAAGTATTTTCCATATTCCCTGTCTTGAAATTGGTTCTCCGTCTATGTTCACAAACAAAAAGTCAATATGGTCCTTGCAGCGTGTGTTTCTGAAGTTGTTTAAATAGTTAGTGATTGCATTTTTCGCATATTGGCTCAATGGAACAATTCTTTCCTTTGATCCCTCTATGTTTATTATGCCCGCATTTATGTTTATATGGCTGATTTTTATGTTTATGAGTTCTGTAACCTTTATTCCAGATGAATACAACAGTTCAAGTATGGCACTGTCACGGCTTCCTTTGAATGTGGTTATATCAGCAATTTTCATTAGCTGATTCACTTCATCCTCAGACAGCACAGACGGTATTTTTTTAATTTGTTTTGGGCTGTGAATGCTTGTGGCAGGGTTGTCCTCTATTAGCTTTTCCTTTTTCAGAAATTCAAAAAAGTTTTTCAATGCAGAAATAGTCCTTGATATGGTAGAAGAACTTTTGCCCTGTTTTTGCAGATTGACCAAGTATGTCAATATCTGAGCTTTTCTGGTTTTTGTAATATCAAGATTGTAATTATCGTTTAAATAATCCCTGAAACTGTTAATGTCATAAATATATGAGCTCACTGTATTTGGGCTCAGTCGTTTTAAATTAAGGTAATGTTTATAATTTTCAATGCTGTTTTCCATCATCTCACCACAATCTGCTTAATATCAATATATAATAACTATAGATGAAGCTGTATGCAACTACAAATAATATGTATATTAAAGAAAGTTTTATATAACTATTTATAATTATATCAAATTTATGGGAAATAGTCTCTATGTTTTTTGTCTTTTTTGTATATTTGGATATGGTGCTTGAAACAAATGTGAAATAAAAAAGTATGGGAAAAAACACAAAGTAATCCGTGAAGTTAAGAACGAAATATTTCACGTCCATGTTGAGAGTTCGGATAAGGTAGATGATAGACAAGCCGTAATAAATGCTTATAAGAATGAACAATAAGTTTATAATTTTGCCCTGACCCATGCATGTTAGAAGAATTATTGCTATGAAATATATTAAATTTCGTTTCAAGGTCATGATAAAAACTTCCATAAACAACATTTTGCTTATGCTTTCGTAGTTTATGCTTATTGCTGCTTTTGATCCTGTTAATATGTATATAAGTGCTGATAATATTAAGGAAATGATTAAAATTATTGTTAAATATAACAGTCTTTTGTTTTCCGATCTAACCAGTTTCTTCAGTGTATTGTTCATAAAAAAAACCTCCTGCTCTTTTTACAATATATGCTTGTACAGAAGGTTTAATTCTCATTTTTATGCGTGTTTAATTTTCATTAATCCAGTAAAGCATTGCTATTAATGTCTTACTGTCGTTTATTCTTCCTGTTTCCACCATTTTTTTAGCTTCGTCCTTGCTTACGGCAATTGTTTCAATAAACTCATCCTCATCAAATTTTGTTGATGTGAAAGTCAAGTTTTCAGCCTTGAACAAGTATATTTTTTCATTGGTGAAACCAGGTGATGTATAAAATTCAAAAATAGAATTTATTATGTCTGCTTCATATCCCGTTTCTTCTTTTAGTTCTCTCAATGCACATTCATCAGGTTCTTCGGCAATATTCATTATTCCTGCCGGAACTTCATAAATGAAATCTTCTATTGCTTTTCTGTATTGTCTTACTAAAAGCATTTCATTTTTATCGTTTATTGCAACAATAGCTGATGCGCTTTTATGTTCAACAATTTCTCTTTTTGCATATTTCTGATTTTCCAGCTCGACAGTATCAACTCTTAAATTTATCATTCTGCCTTCAAAAATCTTTTCACTTTTTACTGTAATTTCAGTATTCAAAATTGCCTCCTGCAAATTCTTGCAATTTACCTAATTTTCCAATTTTATTTGCAAAATTTTTTGATGTTCGCTTAATTGTAATAATTATAAGGGTTTTTGTCAAGCCCAATTATGAAATACACATAACTCCTTGCCATGGACAAGGAGCAAAGAAAAATTGATATTATTCCAAAATCTGTTGCTAATTTAAGAAACTTTCTGCTCAAGACGAAGCTTGTCGGCTATCATGGCAATAAATTCTGAATTAGTTGGTTTACCCTTGTTATTATGAATTGTGTAGCCAAAAATGTTATTTATTGTTTCAATTTTTCCTCTTGTCCATGCCACTTCAATTGCATGCCTTATAGCACGTTCAACTCTGCTTGGAGTAGTGGTGTATTTCTGAGCTATCATAGGATACAGTTCTTTTGTGATTGCTCCTAGAAGTTCGACATTATTAACTACATCAATTATGGATGTCCTTAAGTACTGGTACCCCTTAATGTGAGCAGGAACTCCAACTTCATGGAGAATTTCAGTGATCTTCACCTCAAGACTCAGTTCTTCGTTCACTTTCTCATTATATGCTATTTCTTTGCTCTTATTTTGAACTTTTGAAGTTTCCAGCTCAGAAATCTGAATCAGTCTGTCTGCAAAAGATTCAAAATTAAATGGTTTGACAATGTAATACTCAACACCCATGTTAATTGCCCTTTGAGTAACCTTGTCATGACCTACTGCTGATAAAATGATAACCTTCGGAAACTTCTTCAATTCTTTTTTGTGAAGTTTCTCCAATACACCCAGACCGTCAAGATGTGGCATTATAATATCAAGAATCAGGATGTCAGGCTCATACTTTTCAACAGCCTCAAGAGCTTTTAATCCGTCATCTGCCATTTCAACCACATCAAATACATTTTTGCTGATTAAGAAATCCTTTAATATCAATCTGAATTCCTTGTTGTCATCGGCAATTACAACTCTAACTTTTTTTAACATTTAGTAAATCCCCCTGATCTAAAATATATTTCTCATATCAATATACGCAGGAAAACTAAAAAACCCTTTTTTTTTATAAAATATTTTTTAATAATTTATAAATTTTTCTAATATCCTATAAAACATTGTTTTTCAGCCTCTTTACTCTAATTATATTACATTTTTACAAAAATATACCAAAAATTATATTTTTTTAATGTGTATTGTAAATTTCATCAAAAATCCATTCTATATATATTCCGTATCCTTTAGTAGGGTCGTTCATGAACACATGGGTTACAGCTCCAACAATTTTGTTGTTTTGAATTATGGGGCATCCGCTCATCCCCTGTATTATTCCGTTTGTTAGTTCAAGCAAATCCTGATCCACAATTTTAATCACAAAGCTTTTTTCATCTGGTTTGTTCTGGTAAAAGATTTTTGTAATTTCAATATCATAAACCTGTATTTCATTGTTGACACATGAATAGATTTTTGCAGGACCAAGTTTCAATTCTTCCTTTTTACCTACTTCAATTAGATCTTTGCTGAAATAACCCATGCTTTTTTCATTTATTTTGCCGTATATTCCAAAATCCGTGTTGTTTTCAACTGTACCAAGGCTGGTTTCATTCTTTAATATATAACCTATAATTTCACCAGGCTCTCCTTTTTTTCCAAGTTTAATGCTTGTTATGTTTGCCTTGGAAATTGTACCTGTTTCAATATCAATGAGTGTGCCTGTGTCAGAATCGGAAATTCCATGTCCTATGGCGCTGAATTTACCAGTGTCGGGATCAATAAATGTTACTGTTCCTATTCCGGCAATGTCATCTCTTGCCCAAAAACCAAACTTTATTTCATCGCTGTTGTATATTTGAACAGGAGTTACGTCTACATTCATTAATTTTCCTGCTCTTTCAATTTTGAAGTCGTAATTTTTTACTCCTTCAATTGCTGTGTAATTAAGTATGTCGTCGGTATTTCCAATTCGAAGGGAGTCAATTTCTAAAATCTTATCACCTAATTGAACTCCTGCAAGTTTTGCAGGTGATGTTGATAAATTTTCAGTATTTACTATATCGGCCAGGCCTACAACCAATACTCCTTCTGTTTTTAATTCAACACCTATTGTCTGCCCTCCCGGAATTACATACTTACCTTCTGTTTCTGATACTGTCTCGAGTTTTGTTAATACATATGGGTGTGTCTTAAGATCAAATCCGAGATAAACAGCTGTCAGAAGCGAAGCAATAAAAAAAATAAAGAATAAAACTCTTCTAGCGAAATTTTTCATCTTGCTCTCCTTAAAGTTTTATCCTTAATTTCTCCATGTGGCTATTAATTTATTCTATAGTTTAGAGTTAATATTTTTGAAATCATAGTTAAAGGTTTAACTGCAGGAGAAAAATTCGTTAAATTATTGAATATTGTTGTTGGATTCTATGAGTTCTTTGGCATTGTTAAGAGATTTGTCCGTAATCTTCATGCCGCTTAAAAGTCTTGCGATTTCATAAATTTTATTTTCTTCATCAAGTTTTCTTACTGTGCTGTAAGTATTATTTCCAACAACTTTTTTTTCAATGAAAAAATGATTTTTTGAAATTGATGCAATTTGCGGTGAATGTGTAACACAAATAACCTGATGCTTGGCAGAAATGTAATTCATTTTTATTCCTGACATCTGAGAAGTCTTGCCGCTGATGCCTGAATCTATTTCATCAAAAATCATGGTTTGATCACTATCAATATCGCTTGTAATTTTTTTGAAAGCAAGCATTATACGTGAGGCTTCTCCGCCTGATACAACTTTCTGAACGGAATTTAAATCGCTTCCAACATTTGTGGATATTAAAAACTCCACTTGGTCGTTGCCGTCAGCAGCAAAAGAATTTCTTCCTTGTATATCAACCTTGAACTTAATGTTTTTCATGTTCAGGTCGTCTAGTTCCTTCAGTATTTGTTTTTCAAGCATTGAAGCTGCATTTTTTCTTAATTTTGAAATTTCTTCTGCGCACTTTTTCAAGTCTTTATATAGTATGTCTTTTTCTTTTACCAACATGCTTAGTTTTGTTTCTGCTTCAGTAAGTATGTTTAATTCTTCCTGTGAAGAACTTTTGTATTCAATTATTTTATCAATAGAATAACCGTACTTCCTTTTGAGCCTGCTTATGAGAGACATTCTGTTTTCAATGAAATTAAGCTTGCTTTCATCAAGATCAAGCTTTTCTGAATAATCCCTTAAATCATGAGCAAAAAACTGTTGCTCTTCAAGTATTATTTCAAGCCTTGAAAGAAAATTTTCCAGCTTTTCATCATAGCTTTTGATTTTGTTCAGCAGGCTGTAAACGTTATTCATGCCGGCACTGGCACTTAAAATTTTATTTGCCTCATAAAGAGACCCTTTTATTTCCTGTACATTTGAAAGCTTTTTAATTTCCTTCAGAAGCTCATCCTCTTCTTCTGGCTTCAAATCGGCCTCTTCAATTTCATTGATTTCATAGTTTAGCTGTTCAATTTTAAGATCCTTGTTTTCAAGCTTATCTTTTATTGTTTCAATTTCACGGCATTTTTTGCTGTGCTCTGAATACAGACTTGAATATACCTCAAATAATGGGCTCAATTCTCTTTGAACAAGACTATCAAGAAGAATTATGTGATTTTCTTTTTTAAATAAACTTTCATGGCCGAACTGTCCATATATGTCTATAAGGTACTTCCCAACTTCTTTTAACATATTAAGAGGTACTGTTCTTGTATTGATCTTGTTTATGCTTTTTCCGTTTTCAAGTAATTCTCTTGAAATTATTAGATAATCTTCCTGGCTTATTTCAATGTTGTTGCTTTCTAAAAACTCTTCGAGATATCTATTGCCTGATATGTCAAAAATTGCTTCAATCAGTGCACTTTTCTTACCTTTTCTTATTAAGTCTTTAGAAGATCTTTCTCCTAATATAAGAGACAAAGCTTCAATTAAAACTGATTTACCGGAACCTGTTTCTCCAGTGAAAACATTAAATCCGTTTTCAAAGTTAATAGTTTCATTTTCAAACACAGCAAAATTGCTGATGTTTAAACTTATCAGCATATTATCACCATTATCTTATATTCTTTTTAAATTCCTGAAGCACATATTCAACACTTTCCAAGGATCTGATTGCCACAAATACTGTGTCATCTCCTGCCAATGTGCCTACGATTTCATCAACGCCCATGTAATCAATGGCAGATGCGCATATTTGTGCAGCTCCGGGTATTGTCTTAATAACAACTACGTTCATGGCATTGTCAATTGAAACAACAGAGTTTTCGAAAATTTTGTACAGTCTGTCAGTGATGCCTTCCTGGCTTTGTCCGATTGTAGCATATTTGTATTTTCCGTTTTTTGACATAACCTTCACAAGTCTTAATTCCTTAATATCTCTGGAAATAGTGGCTTGTGTTACGTCAATGCCCATGGCTTTCAAACCTTCGGCAAGTTCTTCCTGAGTTTCAACTTCTCTCTTTGAAATAAGCTCAAGAATTTTTGATTGTCTGGTATACTTTTTCATTTGTCACCTCATAAATTTTTTATAATATTTCAAAAGCCTCTTTTATTAAGTCTTTGAAATTGATTGCTTTTTTATCCCTTTTGCGTTTGCTTATTAAAGCAAGGTATTCAATATTTCCGTCTCCGCCTTTTATGGGAGAATAGGTAATGCTTTCTAAATGTAAATCATTGTTGCTCAAGTACTTTTCTATGTTGTTTAAAACCATCAAATGGACTTTCTTGTCCTTGACAATTCCATTTTTTCCTATGTTTTCTCTTCCAGCTTCAAACTGTGGTTTTATCAACACAACAATTTTCGTATTATCGTGACTGATTTCGACAATTTTAGGTAAAATTAAATTTAACGATATAAAAGAAACATCTACAGTAACAATATCAATTGGTTCAGCAAACAATGATACATCAGCATATCTGATGTTTGTATCTTCCAAGTTGATAACTCTTTTGTCATTTTTTAATGATTCATGAAGCTGATCGTGGCCAACGTCCACGGCATATACTTTTTTTGCTCCATGTTTTAACAGATAGTCGGTAAAACCTCCGGTGGAAGCACCAATGTCAACTGCTGTTATTCCTTCGAAATCAATTTTAAAAAACTCTGCAGCTTTTTTAAGTTTGTCTGCCCCTCGTCCTACATAGCTGAAAATATTTTTTACTTTAATTAAATCTTCGTCTGTAACCTTAATTGAAGGCTTTTCTGCCAACTTGTCATTGACGTACACACAACTTTCTTGAATGAGCTGTTTAGCCCTTTCGCGGCTGCTTGCATAACCTTTGTTGTGCAGATATACATCAAGCCTATATTCTTCCATTAAATACCCTTCCATCACTTTACATAATTATTCTGCAAAAAAAAACAAATATAGGAACAATTCAATAAAATTATAGCATAGTGATTAATAAATATCAATTAATATTTTTAATAATATTTACATTTTATTCATCATTTTGTATGACGTACTTTATTTTTATTCATAAGATTCATCAATTATCTTAATCTTTTTTTGTGTGTCTTCCAATTTTCTGCTGCAATAAGAATAAGCACTCATTCCCTGCTCATAATTCTTAAGCAGTTCGTCTATGGATATGTCTTCGCCGCTTTCAAAATTCTGTACTATACGTTTCAAATCTTCTAAAGCGCTCTCAAAGCTATCGTATTTATCCTTCATTTTGCACCTCCTGCACATGTAATGTTTCTGCTTGTACTTTGAAATCTTTAAATCTTAAGTTAATTACTCCATTAATTACAACCTGATCAATATTTTTTATAACATTTCCTTTTTCATCAGAAACCATGGCAAATCCTTTTTCAAGCTTATTCAGGTAATTGTGCACTGATAGCTTTTCATGTAAAATATTAAGTTCAAAGTTCAAGTCCTTCAGCCTTCTGACTGCAGAATTTTTCATTATGTTGTTGTAAGATTCAAGCTCCATTTTCAATTTATATAAATTTTCAACAGGAAGATAACTTTTCATGATGTATTTTGACGATTTTAAATCTGCTGCCTTTAGTTTAAGCATGTTGTATGTACCTTGTTTCAAGGAAGACGCCAGTCTTTTCAGTCTATCTTCAATATCCTTGTAGCCTGTTATAATTCTTTCTGCTGCAGCAGTAGGTGTGTGACAGTACACATCAGCCACATAATCAGTGAGCGTTCGGTCCGTTTCGTGCCCTATACCTGTTACAACGGGAACATCAGATTTATATACTTCTTCGGCAACTTTAAGGTCATTGAAGACGTTAAGGTCCTCGAAGCTTCCTCCGCCTCTTGAAATTAAAATTACATCTGCTTTTGTATCATTAAAGTATTTTATTCCGCTTATTATATTTTCTTTTGATTTTTCTCCCTGCACCAAGACGTTGTAAACAACAACTTCGAAGCTTGACTTTACAGTTTCAAATGTTTTTAAAATGTCTTTAATTGCAGCACCGGACTTTGATGTTATGATTCCGATTTTTGCCGGATATAGTGGTATATCTCGGCTACGGTCAAACATTCCCTGGGCTTTTAATTTTTCCTTCAGCATTTCCAGATCAAGAAGAATTTTCCCTAAACCAACTCTCTCAATGTTTCTCACAACAAGCTGGTATGTTCCTTTTGGTTCGTAAACCGAAAGTTCTCCTTCGGCAATTATTTTATCTCCATTTTTTGAAATTTCATCAGTAAAAAAAGCAACACAATTAATACAGGAAGTTTCATCACACAAGGAAAAGTAAGTATAGCCTGTCTTGCTCATTCTTATGTTTGATATTTCCCCCTCTACTCTGAGGTTATTTAAAATTGAGTTGCTCATGAGATACTTTTTGATATACTGGTTTAATACAGAAACTTTAATAGGTTTTAATTTCATTGTACCACCTGTCTATAATGGGAAGAAATGCTGTTCCAACAGCATTGTCAGATGAATTTTGCCTTTCCGGAAGAATTATGTTGTATTCATGTTTAAGATTTTCCAAAATCAAATTCCTGATTGTGCTGTTTGATGCTACACCGCCGGCTATGATGATATTTTCAAAGTCAAATTCATGTTTTATCTGTTCAATGATGTTTAAAATGCATTGAGCAACATAATTGAACAAGGAAATAATTATGTCTTGTTTTGAATAATTTTTTTGAGTGTACAAATTGCCGTAATAATTTTCCATACCTGACAAGTTGATGTATGGCTCTTTTCTTATAGCAGGAGTCTTGATTATGACATCAGTTTTTTTGTTTTCCAAATATTCTTCCATGTGAATGCCGCAAGGAAACGGGAATTCCATCATGGTTCCTATTCTGTCTATGAGCTGCCCGAATGTTATGTCCTTTGTTCCTCCGAGAATTTCAGAAGAATATCCCTTGTGAGCTTTCTTAACACTTAAAAATTCTGTTGTTCCGCCGGACATATGGATGGCAAGTATTTTATCATTAATAGATTTATAGCCGTTAAATAAAGAAGCAGCAATATGGTTTTCCTGGTGAGAATACTCAATATAGCTGCAGTCTAAGGTTTTGGCAATTATTTTTCCATAATTCTGACCAACTGTGAACACGGGCATGTACGATCCGTCAATATTTCTTGGTCTTGAACTAACGGCAACAGTCTTAATGTTTTTAAAATCTGTTTCTATTTCTCCGTATAGCTCATGGAAGTTTTTAAGGTGCTGAAAAACTGCGTCCTGCTGCCTGAGACCTTTTTGTCCAAAAGGAACCAGAAGAACCTTTCTTTTGTCTGCAACAATTTTATTATTATTTGCATCAACCAATGCAATAGATGTGGTGTATGCACTTGTGTCAATGCCAAGCACATATTCTGTCATTTCTTGTTCCTTACAACTGTGCCGAGAATTCCGTTGATGAACTTGTGTGAATCATCGCTTGAATATTTCTTGCTTATTTCAACAGCCTCATTAATTGAAACACTGTCTGGAATGCTGTCATTGTATAATAGTTCAGCAAGAGCAACTCGTAAAACCGCAAGATCTACCTTAGCAATCCTTGTTATTTTCCAATCTTTTGAATTATCAGTAATGTTTTTGTCAATTTCATCCATGTGATCAATCATGTCACTTATTGTTTTGTTGAGATATTCCATATCCACATCATCAAGTTCAAAATGCTCAACATATCTGGACGGACAGATTTTGTCAAATTCCTTGTTCACATCCATGCAATATGCTATTTTAACTGCTTCTTCTCTTGTATCTTTTCGTTTCATATTTCCTCCGTTAATTCTTGTAACAAAATGCTAATGTAACAAACAATTATAGATTGACAATTATTAATTGTCAATCTATATTGTTATATTATTCAATTGTTAAATCAGATTCAACAATTTCTTTTTCTTTATCTTTTTCTTTTTCCTGTATTATATTCTGCACATGTACATTAACGGAAGCCACTTGCAAATCTGTCATTGTTTCTATTTCCTTTTTAACAGCTGCCTGAACTTCTTTTGCTACCTCGCTGATTTTGTAGCCATATTCCACATTTATGAAAATGTCTAAAACAACAGTATTTTCATTTATTTCTACTTTTATTCCCTTAGAGTAATTGTTCTTTGAAAATAAGTTTGAAATTCCTTCAGCTACACCCGTGCGGGCAGTACTTACGCCTTTAACTCCGCTGGTTGCAATACCAGCAATGATTATTACAACATCGTCAGAAATCTTTACCTGGCCATATTCAAAAGTTTCATTATTCATATTAGCACCTCCTTAAATCAGTATATCAGAAGTTGAAAATTTTTACAAATCAATATTATCAAATTTCACTATTTTTATTTGAGAAGGCGTATATTCTGTTTCTGAAACTATTACATCAAGAATCTTTGTTGCGTCAGCCTGTTCAATAGTTTCATTTGTAACAACTTTTACAGTGTCAGAGTCTACTATTACCACTGTCTCATTGTATCCCTTAGACTGAAGCATTATTTCAATATTTTGTTCCGCTTCTATGTAAGAATTCTTGTTTAAAAGAAGTGATTCAAACTGTTTTTTTGTATCTTCAGATATTGAAGCATTGCTTATGCTTTCTTCAAGATGATCAACAACGTCCATGTTTTTCTTTTCTTTATTTAGCTTGAAACTTGAAAAGCTGGCACTGAGTGTATCTAAAATGCCTGTAGAAGAAGCTGCAGCTGAATTCATGTCTGTAATGTCAGTTATATCACCAAGAATTTCATAGTTTGATTCTTCTTCAGTATCTTCTGATTCAGCAGTTTCAAAGTCTTCTTTTACAGCTTCACCTTCAGAAGTTTCAACCGGAGTTTCATCTTCTGCAACTTCTTCACCTGCGGTATTTTCTTCGCCTTCTACAAATTCAGCAATGTCTTCCTCCAGTGTATCTGCCCCTGGTGCTACAACCTGTGCGTAGTCATCAGCATCAAAGGTGTCCTTCGGAGACATGGTCAAATTCACATAGCCAATAATAAATATTATTGCCAAAGAAGTTATAAAAACCAGTGTTTCTTTTTTCATAATCATAATTACCCCCTTAGTTCATTTCTGATAAAATTATTTCAATATCATTTAATTTGATATCTAATAAAGTCTTTACGCTGTTAGCCAGAACAGCATAAATATCTTTACTTCCTCTATAATCTGCAACTACTAAAACTCCTGAAATTTCAGGGTATTGATAAGTTTTTTCCACTACTTGGTTATCGCCTCCCAGAACAACTTGACTTTGTCTGGTCTCACTTTTCACCTCTCTTCTTGTACCGTCGCTGTTCACTTCAATATTTGTTTCATTGCTTATGTTTTCATCATAAACAGGCTCCATTTCCGGAGTTTTCTTTGTGTAAATCATGACATCGACGCTTTTCATATTTTCTATTTTCCCCAGTATTTCTTCTAACCTCTTTTCCAATGATTGTACATAGCTGTCTGTTATAATTTCCTGAGTGTTCACATAAACTGTCTTTGCATCGGAGAAATTACCTGTTATTTTCGTGGTGTCAAAATTAAGTATCAAAGAAATGATAACAAGCAATATAAATATGTTTACCGCATATTTAAGATTTTTGTTGTCTTTAAACATTTTAATAAAATTATTCATATGTTCCTCCTGATGTAACTCTTATATTATCTGAACTGATTTTAAATACTTCAGCTATGTCTTTTTTTATTTTTTTTGTTGTGTCGGTACTCATAAGCCCTTTTGTTGTTACCAAGACATCAATATCCATGTTTCCTGTAAAATTCAGCTCAATGTTTTTAATCACTTCTTCTCCTTCATAAAAATCCTGATTTAATTTCTCTATGAATTCAGGGTCAATGTTTTGTATGCTCATTTCCCTCTGATAATCCGGTGAAATATCAGGCATATCCAATAAGTTTAAATTAATGCTTCCATTAAGAAATATATTGTCCAATATATAAATCATGATAAAAAGTTTTAAAGAAATTCTGCAAAATTTTTGTGTCTTGCCTTCAGGAAAAATTATCATGATAAGGTTGAACATCAATATTAATACCAGTATGTTTACAATTGTACTTTTCATAGATTACCCGAATATGTTATTCATATAGTTTAGTAAAATGGAATAATAAACAGTCACAATGATTATGGGAGTTAAAAGACATATGAGGTATATGTAAAACAAGTCTGCCATCTCATAAATAAGCTTGGATATATTTTCATTGAACGGCTCTGTAAGAACTCCCACTGCCTTGTACAAAACAAGTGCAAGCGCAATTTTTACAAGAGAACCTCCAAATGCCGTCAGGAGGAAAACAATCACTACAACACCAAGTACATCCTTTATCATCAATATGCTTTTTAAAAACACTCCGAAGAAATTTGTCACTGCACTTCCTATAACAGGCACAGCCGAGGGGCTAAGTGCTTTTATGGAACTTATAAAAATATTATCCGTTTTATATAATATATATCCTTGTACAGAAAAATTTATGACAACAATAATCATATAACCGGACAAAATTAAGAGCGTAACCTTTTTTAATGCCCCATAAAAAAGCTTCATGTTTATGAGTTTACTCATGTTGTTTACAAGAATTACAGCAATCATTATTACAGTAACTATGTCCGTGAAGCTGTATACAAACTGTGTTGTTATTCCTATGACATAATTAAGTGATGTCTGGAAGAACTGCAGCATGCTTAGTTTACCGAATGTGAGCATTGCGGCCATAAACACGGCATTCATTTCTTCTGTAATGATCTTGAAGCTTGAAAAATCATTTCTAAGCATGTCCTTTATGGACAGCACATCCTTCAATATTATTGTGAATATTATTATTACGGAAAATAAAACCACAATATCTGAGACACTTTGATTGTTTATTTCATCTGCAAAATACTTTATTATGGTTAAAAGCATGCAAATTGCTACTACGTTCATTCCGGTTTTTAACAAATCCCTGTAAAAATTCCTTTTGTTTTCAAGCTCATACCTGATGTAATCCTTCAGGCTTATTTCAAGTTCTCCTTTGAAAGCTTTTTTTATGATGTCCTTTATTTCTATGTTGTTGTCTTTAAAGTATGAACTTCCGCTGTTTATATACTCCTCAATTTCATGAACAGGAACTTTATCCAATGCTTCATCCAGAGTATTTGCGTATGTTGTCTTTGTTAAGCACAAGATCAAAACCAGAATTAAAACCATTATTTTTTTTTTCATTTCATCACCCGTTAACAAGCAGAAGTATTTGATCTAGGAAAATCTTTATAACATCCATGGAATAGATTAGTATTATTATTTTTCCTGCAATTTCAACCTTCTTGCCTACGGATTCATAACTTAAATCCTTACAAAGGAGTGATATGAAATCACATATATACGCTATTCCCACAATTTTTAATATGGTGCTGAAATATTCGGTCTTCAGGTTATACCTGTTAAACAGATTTACAATTTCCAGGACATAGGTTCTGAGCTCCCGAAACAGTATGTAAACCACAAGTATTCCGAATATTGCAGTAATGTAGACTTTGAACTCAGGATTGAACTTTGAAATGGTAATGCTCAATATTACTGTTATAACTGCAATGAATATTATTTTAGCAAGCAACATATCATTTTTATCAATACAAGTTGAATACTGATTTAACCTCCATGAACAAATCATTCATCATTCCAACTATGAGAGTCATTACCACTATGACGCCTGCAAGCGTCACAAACATTGCCTGTTCATCCCTTCCGGTTTTAGCCAAAATCTGATTAAATACTGCAACTACAATACCTATTGCACCAACTTTAAAAATTAAATCTACATCCATAGCTCCCCTCCTAAATCAAAATTACAGCAGTCAGGCATCCCACAAGCAATGATATCCTGTTGTTAAGGTTTTTCTTCTCACTGTTTGATATTTCATGTTTTTTCATTGAATTCTCCATTTCGTTCACTGTGTATAAAAGCTTTTTGTCAAGAATATCCGAATAGGTGCTCCCGTAAAAATCAACTACTTCGGCAAAATGTCTGTTGAAATCATCTGGAGTCATCAAAACATTTCCAATCATTGTTAAATAATCTCTTCTGCCAGTTTTTTCTTCAAGAGATTCAATCATTTTTTCGCAAACTTTCTTGACTTCATTGCTTTTGAAGTCGTATTGATCGTATATTTCACCTATTGACATTTTCATGTGACAGGAATAAATTCTCAAATATTCAGTGAACTCCGTCAGTTCCTTCATTCGCGCAATAATTTTGTCCCCGGAGTCGTTTATATATTTGAAAATGAATTTAACTGATATTATTATGAGAACAAATATGGTGCTTTTAGCCCACATCACTGTATATCACCTTATTTCTCTGCAAATCATAGATTTCTTTTACGGCGGTTGGTTTATTTGAACTTTTTAAAATCACTGCTCTGTCAAAAAAATTATTTTCTAAAATTGTTTTCATATAAATATTTTTTTTCACATCATCGAGGCTGAAGCCATGAGCTGTTGTGATTATGTTAACGCCGCTTTTCAAAGCATACTGCACTGTTTCAAAGTCATCCATGGACCCTAGCTCGTCTGATATTATTGCCTTTGGAGAAAGAGATCTTATGCTCATAAAGAAACCCTCCCTTTTCATGCAGTAGGACAATACGTCAGATCTTCTTCCCACATACATTTGTGGAACACCTCCGAACACAGATGATATTTCTCCCCTTTCATCAATGATCGATATGTCGCAGCCTTCAAAATGAGGATTTGAGAATCCATCGCTTAAATTTGCAGCTACATCTCTTATGAATGTTGTCTTGCCCGACATGGGAGGACCTATAATCAATGTGTTGAAAATATTTTGCTTTGAACTGACGAAAAATTTTAGAAAATTCTTAGAACATCCGGGAAATTCCCTTGCAATTCTAATGTTAAGACTTGTTATGTTTTTAAAACCCTTGAATAAATCACCTTCATAGATGCAATCACCTCCAAGACCAATTCTGTGTCCCCCTTCCACTGTAATGTATCCGTTTCTTATTTCCTTTTCATAAGCATGAATCGAGTTTTTTGTTACGATAGAAATTGTTTCATCAATGTCTTTTTTGCTGAGCCTCAAGCCATTATCCATAAAAATTTCATTTCTGATAAATTTTATAAACACAGGGCTGTTGACCCGAAGCCTTATTTCAACGGCTTCCCTTTCAATTAGCTCAGACTGCTTGGACACTATGTTTCTTATGTTGTTTCCCAATAATTTTAAAATGCTGTTCATTTTCATCTCCATCCTTGTCCTCTTAATCTATAATATTATGCTTAATTGATTTTATGATAAAATGTATATATAAATTTATATAACAAGAGATAGTTTTAAATTAAAAAATCAAATTATTTTTGTAAAATGTGTTTACAAATGAAAAATTAATGGTATAATGACTTTGTAAATATCTTCAGGGCAGGGTTAAATTCCCGACCGGCGGTAAAGTCCGCGAGCCGAAAGGTTGACTTGGTGAAATTCCAGGACCGACAGTATAGTCTGGATGGTAGGAGAGATTACTTGCATTTTGTGAGCAAATTACTATCGACATTTAGGCCTCTGAAGATTTCAGAGGTTTTTTATATTCTCTGACAATCTTTATATGGTGCATGGCACAAGGAGGAAAATAATGAAAAGTGAAATTTCAGTAAATCAAAGAGGAAGTGCTAAAGTAATAGCAAAAGTAGGTGTATTATCAGCAGTGGCAACAGTTTTAATGTTGTTTGACTTCCCGCTGTGGTTCGCCCCTAATTTTTATCAATTGGATTTCAGTGAGGTTCCTGTTCTTTTAGGAGCATTTGCTTTAGGACCTGCTGCCGGAGCTGCAATTGAACTGGTAAAAATTTTAATTAACTTTGTTTTAAACGGAACTGATACAGGCGGTGTAGGCGAACTTGCAAACTTTATTATAGGATGCTCATTGGTTATTCCTGCAGGTTTTATCTACAAACATAATAAATCTTATAAAACTGCAATCATAGGCTTTATAGCAGGAACACTGGCAATGGCAATTGCTGGAGCATTCATGAACTATTACTTGCTTCTCCCTGTTTATTCAAAAGTGTACGGAGCTCCGGTTCAGGCTTTCATAGAAATGGGAAAAGCGATTAACCCTGCAATTACAGATTTAAAAACTTTTGTACTTTATGCAGTCGTTCCTTTCAATGTATTCAAAGGAATTGTAGTGTCTGCAGCTGTACTACTCATTTACAAAAGAATATCACCGATACTGCACAAATAAATATATGATTTAAAGCCGCGTTTATTAAAAAATGCGGCTTTTTTTGTTGCTTTATTTTTCTTGACTGCAAAGCACATTTAATATTATAATTAATTGTTGGTTAACGTTATCATGAATATGATTTATAAATAGAGAGGAATTCTTATGAAAATAAAAATTTATTCGGTTTTATACTTCCTTAATTTTTATCTGTCAGGACTTTTGATTCCTGTACTCAGTCTTCTGTTGATTGAAAAAGGCGCAACGCTTAGCAACCTGTCTATTATTTTAGGATTTTACGCTTTTACTGTTGTCTTGCTGGAACTTCCAACAGGAATCATGGCAGATTTGTTTGGGAGAAAAAAAACTTTCAGTCTTTCACTTATTATTTCAACCATAGGTTTTATAATAATATTGTTTGGAAAAGGTTTTTTGTTTATGTGCCTTGGAATTATGTTTTATGGTATCAGCAAAGCCCTGGCCTCCGGTTCCTTTGACGCTTTATTTATTGATTATTACATAGAACACAACGGAAAAGATCACCTTCACAACATAACAACAAGACTTTCAGTTCTTGAAGCACTGGGCCTTTCAGCAGGTGCTGTTTCAGGAGGTTTTTTCCCTAAAATTGCTGCTCTATACTTCCCTTCTTTAGGCGTGTATGATTTAAACCTTATTGTAAGAATTGTTTTATCACTTCTTGTCTCTTTTATGTCTATGATATATATTGTTGAAACAAAAAAACCGGAAAAAACAGAGAGAATTTCAATCAAACAGCACGTAATTAACAGCTCTAATCTTGTGATGAAAAACACAACAGTCATATGTATTTTCATATCTGTTTTTGCAACAGGAATTTTTCTGAGTTCCCTTGAAACTTATTGGCAGCCGCATTTTATTTCACTTCTCCCTAATGATAACATGATGGGACTTTTGGGTGTTATGGCATTTTTGTACCTGGCTGCTGCAACTGTAGGAAGCATTGCTTCTAACAAATTAATTAAGAAACACAAATTAAATTCAAAAAAATTGTACTTGTTCATGAGGCTTATGATGTCATTGTTTCTTGTGGCTACATCTTTGCAGACAAAAATATATCCCTTCATTGGATTTTATTCGATTATTTATATGATGTTTGGAATGGCCAGTGTACCGGAAGGAGCAATATTAAACGGTGAAGTTCCAAATGAAATAAGAGCCAGTGTGCTTTCGGTTTATTCTTTCATATTTCAAATCGGAGGACTCTCAGGGTCTCTTATTTACAGCATTATAATAAACTATGTTTCAATACCAATAATCTGGACTATTGCAGCATGTATAATACTTGTAACTGTTCTAATAACTGCAAAGAAATTTTTATCCCATGTTCCTGAAACTATAACTGCAAAATAAAAAAAGCTGTTTATTATAACAGCTTTTTTATTGAAATTAATAGTCACATCTCACTGTCTTTTAGCATTAATACGACACATTCTGTCAATTTGGTCATATGATATATTATTATTGTATGAAAGGAAGAACTATATGAACAACACTTTTAATAGAAATCCAAATTTTAATGCACCATCTTTAAATAGAAACACAATGTTTACATCTTACAATTCATATACTAATGATTATGTCAGAGATACAACTCCAATAAATTCAAATTATTACAATCAGTATATTCCCAGTGTTTACGAAAAATATGATTTAAAGAAAAATGCACATTATGCAAAAACAGAAAAAGAAATGAAGGACTATGGACCTGAACCATTCACAGTGAACATTGAAGAAATTACAACGCAAAACAAAAATTTCCGCACTGTATTGTGGACAGGTGAACACTTGCAGCTTACTCTCATGAGCATAAATCCAGGTGAAGACATAGGACTTGAAATTCATCCTGAGCTTGATCAATTCCTTCGAATAGAAGACGGTCAGGGAATTGTTAAAATGGGTGATAATGAGAATAACTTGGATTACCAGGAGGATGTGTTCGAGGATTTTGCATTTATAATACCTGCAGGCAAATGGCACAATATTTTAAATACAGGCACAAAGGCGCTTAAGTTATATTCTATTTATGCTCCCCCTCAGCATCCTTACGGCACAGTCCATAGAACTAAAGAAGATGCAATGGCTGCTGAAGAAAATCACAGCCATTAAAATATTGTCAATTTAACTACCTGCAACATATCTTATAAGAGGAGGTGAAGTAAATAAATGTATAATATACGAGCTTCACAATACGGACCAATAATAGTGAACGGTTATGCATACCCATTTATCAATCAATCGGTTTTTCAGCAATGGACAAATAACATGACATATGTATCTTCTTTCAGTTATGGATTTAACAGAAATGGAGATTTGATTCCATTATTTGACGAGAGTTTAATACAGACAGCATACAGAAACCGCGTAGCGCCTATCATGACATTGACTCCGTTAGATGAAGCTGGAAATTTCAGCAATGAACTGGCCAGCTATGTATTAAATAATGAAGTTTCAAGAAATAGATTGATAAATAATATTTTCAACACTGTCATAAGAAAGGATTATTATGGTGTGGATTTTGACTTCGAGTTTTTGTTTGCTGATGATGCTGACGAATATGTAGAGTTAGTAAGGCAGATGCAGCAAAGGCTTAATCCCATAGGAGCTGTGACATTGGTTGCTCTGGCACCAAAGACTTACACTGAACAACCGGGGTTGTTATATGAAGGTCATGACTACAGAGGTCTTGGAGAAGCAGCAGATTTATCGCTTCTGATGACTTATGAATGGGGCTACACCTACGGTCCTCCTATGGCTGTTGCTCCCATAAACAATGTGCGACAGGTACTGGAGTACGGCATAACTCAGATACCACCCAATAAAATATTAATGGGAATTCCAAACTATGGTTATGATTGGACACTGCCATTTGTACAGGGGCAATCTGTTGCTGAAAATCTTTCAAATCCGGAAGCAGTAGCAAGAGCGGCAAGCGTCGGAGCACAAATCCAATTTGATGAAACTGCTCAAACACCATTTTATGAATATACGGATAGTCAGGGACGACAGCATGTAGTATGGTTTGAAGATGAAAGAAGCTTAAGAGCAAAGCTTGAACTTGTAAATGAATACGGTCTGGCAGGAGTAAGCTTCTGGACAGTAATGAACCCGTTTCCTGCTGCCACAAAATTGTTAAATGAAATGTATGATGTTGTTAAGGTTATCTAGAAAATTTTAAATGATAAAATAAAAAAGTCCGAGAAATCTCGGACTTTTATTTAACTAATCACAAATTCCGTTGTCACACATGCAAAATAGAACAACCAATAGCAAGAAGAAAAACAACAATGTTGATCCATCTCCTAAAAATCCGCCTATTCCGCCTATATTATCTCTGTTGCATCCCATGTTTAAACCTCCCAAATAAATTATTTTAACTTATTATATGAGTGGTGGTTTTTCTTGTTACATAGAATCATAGTAATTTATTTCTTCTTCACAGGAATCCAGACTTCGCTGTAAGCATAATCTTTTAATTTCTCATCCATTTTAGTAAAAGAAAATGTTGGGACATTAATAACCTCGTAATTTGAAGAAGGAAGCCATTCAGAATATACTTTTGCCATAGTTTCCTGTAATGTGGAAGGAAACGGTCCTTCATTTGGGAATACGGCCCAGGTACATGGTTCTACATGCACTATATCTAAATGTTCACTTATATTATTTTCAGTTGTTAAAACACCTATGAGGTGTGTTAATTCCCCCTCTTCTTTTAAAAAGTCAGCATCTGCATCATAAGAAGCATTGACAATTTCACAAGGCTCCATGTTTTGCAGAGAATGCATTTCTTCTTTTTGTTCTTTTGTTATGCTCATTGCAAGTTTTAAAATTTCATTGTTGACACCTTCAAATTGCATGGGTACGCGCTTGCTCACTCCCACTAGATTAAATGCTGGTTTTTCTTCAATTCTAAATTCCATAGATATTCCTCCCTTAACGGTTATTATGAATGAAAGCTTAGGAAATGACTTGCTAACGCCTGTTTTTGTTACATCGGATGGTAAAAATCCACTCCATTTTTTAAATGCTCTTGTGAAGCCGTCCAATGACTGATATCCAAATTTATATGCAACATCTGTCACCTTTTCTCCCTTTAACAAATCCTTATTTGCTTCTGACAATTTTCTGTTTTTGATATATTCGTTAAGAGTCATACCTGAAAGATAAAAAAATATCTTTCTGAAGTGATAATCAGAAACACCGGCATATTCGGAAATTATTTCAAGAGATAAATCATCTGTTAAATGCTCATCAATATAGTCCATCACCTGATTTAATTCTTTTAGCATTGTTTCCCTCCTTTTCATGTCTACATAATACCAAAGCTACTTTATTAATGCTCGACATTTCTACTACAAAAATTATCGGATATATTAAAAAACACCCGATAACAATCGAGTGTTTAAGTTCGTTTTGGTGAGTAAATACATAAGCCGAGTTCTGTATTAAACAGTCATCTATCTACGCCTGCCGTTACCGGCAGACTCCAGCAACCTACCATTTGGACTGTGACGAGCAGCCACTCTACGGTCCGTTCTTGGTCTTGCTCCAGGTGGGGTTTACATAGCCAATTAGTCGCCTAATTGCTGGTGAGCTCTTACCTCGCCTTTCCATCCTTACCGCTTGCGCGGCGGTCTCTTTCTGTTGCACTATCCTTAAGGTCACCCTCACTGGGTATTACCCAGCACCCTGCTCTGTGGAGCTCGGACTTTCCTCATGCATTGCTGCATGCGACTGTATAATTTACTCTATGTTATAATACAGTATTTTTCATTTGTTGTCAAATGAATTATTAACCATTACTGTCATTTATTATTTTAAGTTATCAAGTTTTTTAAGCCACAGATTGTATGAAGCATCGCTTGGCATTCTCCAGTCACCCCTCGGGGAAAGAGATACTGAACCAACTTTTACACCATCAGGCATACATGAACGTTTAAACTGTTGAGTAAAAAATCTTTTGTAGAATTTCTTCAGAGTTTCAAGAATTACTTCATCAGAAAATTCACCCTTGAATGCTTTTCTTGCAAGAAAATATATTTTTTCAGGCTCATAGCCATTACGCATCATGTTGTATAGGAAAAAGTCATTAAGGTCGTATGAACCAACTGCTTTTTCAGTGAACTGCTGAATATTTCCTTCTTTGTCAGGAGGCAGAAGTTCCGGGCTTACAGGTGTATCACACACATCAAGAAGCGCAGTCTTTATGTCCCCTTCTGTTTCTTCATCAGCATACCATTTAACAAGGTATCTTACCAGAGTCTTAGGAATGCTTGAGTTTACTCCGTACATGGACATGTGGTCTCCGTTGTATGTGCACCATCCAAGTGCAAGCTCTGACAAGTCTCCTGTTCCTACAACTATTCCGTCTTCCTTGTTTGCAATATCCATCAAAATCTGTGTTCTTTCCCTTGCCTGGGAATTTTCATATGTTATATCGTGAACATCCATACTGTGTTCTATATCCTTGAAATGTTGAATGCATGCATCCTTTATAGAAATTTCCTTCAGTGTCACCCCAAGTTCTTTCATGAGGGTAACAGCATTGTTGTATGTCCTGCTTGTTGTTCCAAAACCCGGCATGGTTACTGCAATGATGTTCTTTAATGGCAGGTGGAGCTTTTTAAAGGCTTCAACAGTAACAATAAGAGCAAGAGTGCTGTCAAGTCCACCGGATATTCCAACAACAGATTTTTGCGAACCGATTTTTTTCATTCGCTGATATAGTCCGGTTGATTGAATGTTTAGTATTTCTTTGCAGCGTTTGTCTCTTTCTTCCCTGTTTGAAGGAACAAATGGCCTTGAATCAATATATCTTTCTATTTTTTCATTTTCGCTGTATCCAAGATCAAAATAAATATTTTCATAATCAAGTTTGTTGTTCTTACCCATGTATGTGTTGAATTTCACACGATCATTCATGAGTTTTTCAAGGTCAATATCACAAATCACAATACTATCTTCATCAGAAAATCTGTTTTCTTTTAATATAGCTCCGTTTTCAGCAATTATTGCGTGTCCTGAAAATACAACGTCAGTTGTACTTTCACTTTGTCCTGCAGAACAATATGCGTAAGCAGTGATGCATTTTGCAGACTGAACTTTCACAATATCTGTTCTGTAATCATTTTTAGCTATGGTTTCATTGCTGGCAGACATGTTCAATATAAGATTTGCGCCTTGAAGAGTGTGAAAGGAGCTTGGTGGAATGTTGACCCATAAATCCTCACAGACATCTATTCCAATGCATAAATTTGATAAATTGTCCTTGAAAAGAATGTTCTCATTGAAAGGAACACTTTGTCCGCATAACATGACACGGCTGCTTATTCTTGAAATTGAAGAAGCAAACCATCTTTTTTCATAAAATTCATTGTAATTTGGAATGTATGTCTTGGGAACTGCTCCAAGAATTTTACCATTTGTGAAAACTACGGCACAGTTAAAAAGCTGATTGTCTGCCTTCACAGGCATTCCAACAGCTATGACAGCATCAAGGTCTTTTGTTTGTTCAAGTAATGTAACAAGTGCTTCTTCTGCTCCTGAAATAAGTGTTTTTTGATTGAACAAATCTGCACAAGTGTAACCTGTAACAGAGAGTTCAGGAAACAAAATTACTTTTGCCTTGTCTATTACTGCTGCTCTTCTGGCCATTTCAGCGATTTCTTTAGCATTATAATCCGGATCTGCCACTTTTACAGCAGGCACAGCTGCTGCTACTCTAATGTATTCAAAGCTTTTCATGTCATTACCTCTATATTATTATTTCTTCTACAGTGTTTGTTTCATAAATTATAACATTAAGATCAGAATGTTTCTCAATTTTCGCTTTTATCAATTCCATCACAGGAAATTCAGTGTTATAGTGCCCAGCATCTATGATGCATAAATTATTTTTAAGAGCTGTTTGAGCCTGGTGATATTTAATATCTCCTGTTATGTACACGTGGGCACCTTTTTTTGCTGCATCAGGAATAAAATCGCTGCCGCTTCCCCCGCAAAATGCTGCCGTGCTTACTTTTAAATGTTTGTCCGGTGTGTATAATTTTATCATGCTGCAGTTAAGTGATTGTTTAACTTTCTTTGTAAATTCTAGGATTCCTGTTTCTTCTATGTCTCCAACGCCGCCGTAACCGCTGCCGTCTTCATTTATCTCATGCAGAACACTGCAGTTATTAATGTTTAATATATCAGCTAAAGCCCGGGTTACTCCCATATCAGCCATGTCGAGGCTCGTGTGCATGCTGTATACGTTTATGTTGTTTTGAATTAATAATTTGATTATTTTTCCGTCATAACTGTTTAAGTCAATTGATTTTATGGAATCAAACAAAAATGGATGGTGGGCAAGAATTAAATCAACATTTTTGTCTTTTGCGTATTTTACAGCATTTAAATCCAAGTCAAGAGTTAACATAACTGTTTTTATGTTACAATCCATGTTGCCTATCTGCAGTCCGCTGTTGTCCCAATCTTCCTGTTTTTTCAACTTTAAAGAGTCTTCCAGCAATTTAATAATTTCATGAAATTTAATAAGACATCAGCTCCCTTATTTTATTGTTTTTATCTTTTAGTACATTTATTTTTTCATTATATTCCTCATTGCTGTTTTTTTCAATACTTGCAATTATATTTTCATTTGTCTTAAGAACCTTTTTAAGATATTCATGCATGAGAGGGTCTTTCTTTTCAATGAGATGGCTGCTGAACTCGTAAAAAATTTCATCTGGTTTTTCAGCTGCACCCGGTATTGCCTTTATGATAAAATAGTAGTGGTGGTATTCCTTAACAATTTTCTCGTCTTCAATAACAAATCCATTTTCATACAGATATTTTCTTAATACTTCAACTGCTGACATAGGCTGAAGAACAAGTTCACGAGCATTAAGTGCAGTTATTTTTGAAGTTTCAATAATTCCTGAAATTAAATCTCCTCCCATTCCTGCTATTATCAATAATTCAGCTTCATGTTCACCAAGGACTTCAAGTCCGCTTCCAAGTCTGAAATCACACCTGTGGGATAATCCTTTTGCTGTAAGATATTCCGTAGCCCTTTTTAACGGACCGTGATTTAAATCTGTTGCAATGACATTTTGGCATGTGTCATCAGAGAGCAGCATTTCTGCCACATAACCATGGTCTGTACCAATGTCCGCAGCAGTACCGCACTTTATACACATTGATTTAATACATTCTAATCGGTTCATAACGCCTCCGCTTTGTTAATTGAGAATTAAGAGTTATTGTAAAAATTTATTCGAAGAAAAAATCAGACTATTGATAAACTTTGACGCTGTCATCCTGAACGATAGTGAAGGATCTCATCTTTGTTAAAAACATAAGATTCTTCGGCTGCGCCTCAGAATGACAATGTCGAATGTAACTTTGTAATCAACATAATTTTTTTCAAGAATAAATTCTTTTTAAATAAATAGAAAACAAATGGAATGTCTACATTCCATTTGCTCCATAATTCTTCATTCTTAATTATTCACTGAATAAAATTGCTCGCAATTTTATTCCAAATAGTCTTTCAGTTTCTTGCTTCTGCTTGGATGTCTTAATTTTCTCAGAGCTTTTGCTTCAATTTGTCTTATTCTTTCTCTTGTTACGTCGAATTCTTTCCCAACTTCTTCAAGAGTTCTTGCTCTTCCGTCATCAAGACCAAATCTAAGCCTCAGTACTTTTTGTTCTCTGTCCGTCAAAGTAAACAGCACAGCTGAAAGCTGTTCTCTTAACAGTGTGAATGTTGCCACATCAGAAGGAGCCTGAACTTCATCATCAGGAATGAAGTCTCCCAAATGGCTGTCTTCCTCTTCTCCTATTGGTGTTTCCAAGGACACAGGCTCCTGAGCAATTTTAAGTATTTCCCTAACCTTGTCAGGTTCCATTTCCATTTCCAGAGCTATTTCTTCAGGAGTAGCATCACGGCCTAATTCCTGCAAAAGCTGTCTTTTGATTCTAATAAGTTTGTTTATGGTTTCAACCATGTGAACCGGTATTCTAATAGTTCTTGCTTGGTCAGCAATAGCTCTTGTTATTGCCTGGCGAATCCACCATGTTGCATATGTGCTGAATTTAAATCCTTTTGTGTAATCAAATTTTTCAACTGCTTTAATGAGTCCAAGGTTGCCTTCCTGAATCAAGTCAAGAAACAGCATTCCTCTTCCTACATATCTCTTTGCAATGCTTACAACAAGTCTTAAATTTGCTTCTGCCAGTCTTTTCTTTGCCTCTTCATCTCCGTCCTGCATGCGCTTTGCCAGTTCAATTTCTTCTGTGGCGCTTAAGAGAGGGACTTTTCCTATTTCCTTCAAATACATTCTTACAGGGTCGTCTATGTTTACCCCTTTCAAAATGTCATCATCGGACTGGCTTACAAAAAAGTCCGGGTCATCTTTTATTTCAAGATCCTCAGTGTCATCTACCTTTTCAAGTATCATGTCATCCTGAAAACCAAGGATTTCCAAGTCATTGTCTTCTGCCTGTTTGTAAAAATCATCTATAAATTCAGGGTTAATGTCTAGTTTTTCAAAAGATCTCAAAACTTCCTTATATGTTATAAAGCCGTTTCTCTTGCCTTTTTCAATTAACTTATTTTTTATAGAATCAATTTTCTGCAGTACTTCTGCATTTCTGTCTGATTCTTCATCTATATTTGCCAGATTTTTATTTTCACTCATGGGTTAGTTAACCTCCTCTTTAGTTGATTTAATTTTTTTAGCGAGGCTAAAAATTTCATTCATAATTTCCTTGCTGTTTGCTGAATTTTCAGATTGTTTTAAACTTTCTGTCAATATTGTTCTCTTTTGTTCATAATATTTAATTTTAAGTCTTTTAATACAATCTTTGAAATAAGCCTCTAAATTATCATAATCAACATCGTCATTCTGCAGAAAAACACTCACATCCATATTATCCATTATCATATCGTTCAGGCTGTCTTTATCTATACTCTTATCATTTAATTTGCATTCATACATCTCTTTGAATGTTTGATAGTATTTCAAGTCCTTAAAGGTGTCTTCATTGACTATTTCTTTCAGTTGATATGCAAAATCGTTATTGATAAGTATTAGTCTGACCAGCTCTTCTTCATGTGATGTAGTGATTTTTACTGCCTGTTTTTTTTCTTCAGGCAGAGCAGCTTTAACAAAAGTTCCTTGTTTAGTACTTCTCTTATTGTATTCTTTTATTATAGACTCTTTGGAAACACCCACTTTACTTGATAGTTTTTCAAATATGAGCTCTTTTTCTATTTCACTGCTTACATTTACTATGTTGTCAAAAAATTTATTTATATATTCAACTTTGTTAGAATTTTCATAAAATTCTTTATAATGGAATTCTAAAAAGCTATAATAATCTAAAGAATTTTCCAGTAATTTGTCGAAATTAACCTTGCCGAATTTGTTCAAAAATTCATCCGGATCCTTTGCACCAGGTATTATGACAACTCTTCCTTCAAGGTTGTTCTTCTTGAAGATGTTGATTGCCTTAAGGGCAGCAGTCTGCCCTGCGTTGTCTGAATCAAGAGCCAGATAAAAACTTTTTGAATATTTTTTCATGAGTTTTACCTGATTTTCGGTCAACGCTGTTCCAAGTGCAGCAACGGCTGTGTCATAACCATGTACGTGCATTTTTATGACATCCATGTATCCTTCAACCAGTATGAAGCTTTTATCCCTTACAGCTTCCTTTGCCAGGTGTATGCCGTACAGGTTGTAGCCTTTGCTGAAAATAGTACTTTCTGGTGAATTCAAATATTTTGGAAGTGAGTCATCAAGAACTCTTCCTCCAAATCCTATTATTCTGTTTTTTATGTCAAATATGGGAAATATCACTCTGTTTCTGAATCTGTCGTAATAATTGTTCTTGGTTTTCTTTTCTATGATGAGGCCGGCTTTTAAAATGTCTTTTTCGTTGAATCCCTTGCCGGTTAAATATTTTAGCAAATTATCCCATTCACTGCTAGCATAACCAATTCCAAACTTTTTTATTACATCACCATCAATTTTTCTGCCTTTTAAGTATTCTGCCACGTGGGGAAACTTTCTCAGGTTTCTGTAAAAGTATGCTGCAGCTTCTCTGTTTATTTTATACAGCTTGTCGGAAAGCTCTTTGTTTTCATTTTTAGAGGAACTTGTTTCCTCAAGTATTATACCTGCTCTTCTTGCAAGATATTCAGCAGCTTCCACAAAAGTGTAATTCTTATATTTAGTCAAAAAACTAATGCTGTCTCCGCTTTCACCGCATCCGAAGCAATGAAACATCTGCTTGTCTGGAGACACAATAAAAGAAGGTGTTTTTTCCTTGTGAAACGGGCAATTTGTATTGTAGTTTGCACCTGCTTTTTTCAGGGGCAGATATTCTTCAATAACATCTACAATATTATTTTGTTCCAAAATCCTGCTGATTACATCCGAATCTAATCTATAGGGCATAATATCACCATTATCTTTACATTGAAGACAAATTATAACACAACAAAATAAGCTTGTCAACTAATATTTTAATTATTGTTTCCAAGGTTTTGGCATATAAAGATCTTCAAAAACTTTCATTGCATATCTGTCTGTCATTCCGGCTATGTAATCTTTTATTATTTCACTTTTTGTAAAATCATTGTCCTTGTATATTTTAAGATAAAATTCCGGAAGACAGTCAAAGTTGTTGATGTAGTACTCAAATATTTTTGTAACAATGAACGTTGTTTTGTCTTCTTCGCTCTTTGCTATTTTGTTGTAATACACATTTTCAAACAAAAAATCACGAAGCTCCTTAGTGAGATCATATACACCCTTGCTCATTATTATTTTGTTTTTGTCCATGCTGTTGTTTATTACATCAAGTATCATGGTATTTATTCTTTGACCATGAGAGGAACCAAGTTCATTTAAAAACTTTTCCGGTATTTGGCCGGGCTTTATGATGTTTGCCCTGGAAGCATCGTCTATGTCGTGGTTTATGTACGCAATTCTGTCTGATATGCTTACAATCTGACCTTCCAATGTTGCAGCCTTGTATCCCATGGGATGATTTAAAATTCCGTCCCTGACTTCATATGTTAGGTTAAGTCCTTGTTTATCATTTCTTATTTCAAGAAAATCAACAACCCTTAAACTTTGCTCGTTATGCTTGAAACCAGTGAGGCAAAGCTGATTTAATATTCTCTCCCCCGTATGACCGAATGGGGTGTGTCCCAAATCATGTCCAAGAGCTATTGCTTCTGTCAAATCTTCATTGAGATTTAAACTTCTTGCTATGGTTCTTGATATCTGAGACACTTCAAGTGTGTGTGTAAGTCTTGTTCTGTAGTGGTCTCCCTCCGGAGACAAGAAAACTTGAGTTTTGTGCTTAAGCCTTCTGAAGGCCTTTGAATGAAGAATTCTGTCTCGATCTCTTTGATAATCAGTCCTGATTTCACATTGAGGTTCTGCAACTGCTCTACCTTTAGAAAATCTGCTTTTAGCAGCATTTTCCGATAAATGATCCAATTCAAATTGTTCGTATCTCTCTATTATATTCACTACATCACCTTCTATTTTTATTTGTTACTGTCTGCTATGTAATCAAGTATTATAGAAGCCGTTTCTTCCACAGCCTTGTCTGTTGTGTCTATAACTTTGCATTTAAGCATTTTCATAACTTTTTCCGAATAATCCAGTTCAGCAAAAATTCTTTCCATGCTTGCGTAATTTGCAGTATCTTTAAGTCCCATTGCCTTGAGTCTTTCTTTTCTTATTTTATTAAGATTATCAACATTCAAAGTAAGACCTATAATCTTTTTAGGAGAAATAAGTTTCAATTCTTCAGGTGGACTCACTTCCGGCACAAGTGGTATGTTTGCAACCTTTAAATTTTTATGTGCCAGGTACATGGATAACGGTGTTTTTGAAGTTCTTGATACACCCACAAGGACAACATCCGCAAGAAGTATTCCCCTTGTGTCTTTACCGTCGTCATATTTAACAGCAAATTCAACTGCTTCAACTTTTTTGAAATATTTTTCATCAAGCTTCCTCAAGAGCCCCGGTTCATTTTTAGGAGACAATCCAAGCTGCTTAACAAGAGGAACCAGTATAGGCGTCATGACATCAACTGCTCCTATTTTGTATTCTGCTGCTTTTAGTGTTAGATAATCTCTCAGTTCTTCCACTACAAGGGTGAAAACAATAAATGAATTTTCCTTGGATGCTTTTGCAATTAAATTGTCTATTGCTTCCTTGTCGTTTACATATGATATTCTTTTAACGTCAAACTCTGCTGTTTCAAATTGTCTGATAACAGCCTTTGCAACTTGTTCTGCAGTTTCTCCGATTGAGTCGGAAACCGCATATATGTTTATTTTTTCCATAGATACCTCTTTACTTGGTTATTTCCAACAGAGCTTTAGTCAAGTTAGTCTTTGAAATTCTACCAACGGCCTTTATTTTGCCGTTAGGAAGCTCTGTAACGATTGGTATGCAGTCAATTTCATTATCTATTATTTTTTCGGCTGCTTCAACTATTGTGTCATCTTCCGTGCAGTACACTATTTTAGGCATTCTTGTCATTATGACACCCACAGGAACAAGATTCAGGTCTTTTCCGCCCATGGCTGCTTTCAAAAGGTCTTTTCTCGATATTACACCTTTCAGGGCATCATCTTCAACAACAAAAAGGGTCCCGACATTCTCCAAAAAAAGAGCAACTATAGCGTCGTAAACGCTTGTAGATTCTGCAACATTTATTGGAAGTGACTTTATGTCGGAAACCTTTATGCTGGACAATTTTTCATATATGTCCTTATTGTTCTTTTTGTTTGAAATATAATATCCAACCTTTGGTTTAGCATCGATTAAACCGCACATAGACAAAACAGCTAAATCAGGCCTTAATGTTGCTCTGGTAAGGCCTACTTTTTCAGCTATGGATTCACCTGTTATGGGCTGATGTTTTTCTATTATTTCTATAATAAGATTTTGTCTGTCCGATAGTTTAATAGGAATCTCCTCTTTTCATTAGCAATTGAGTTAATATAAAAATGAATTTAACAATTGGATAGCTATGCTATCCAATTGTATTAAAAGTATCAATTGTTAGAAGTTTATTTTTGCATTTATGAAATCAACTAAATCATCTATTTTAACTCTTTCCTGTTCCATTGTGTCTCTGTCTCTAATTGTTACAGCGTTGTCTTCTAATGAGTCAAAGTCAAATGTTATGCAGTATGGAGTTCCGATTTCATCATGTCTTCTGTATCTTTTTCCAATGCTTCCTGCATCATCATAATCGACATTGAAGTTTTTCTGCAGTTTGTGGTAAAGTTCTGTTGCCTGATCGTTAAGCTTCTTTGTAAGCGGGAATATTGCAGCTTTATATGGAGCCAGAGCAGGATGAAGCTTAAGAACAACTCTGTCTGTACCGTCTTCAAGTACTTCTTCGTTGAATGCGTCAAGAAGAAGTGCAAGCATAACACGGTCAGCTCCAAGTGATGGCTCGATGCAGTACGGTACATATTTTTCGTTTGTAACAGGATCCTGATATGTTAAATCCTCACCTGAAGTTGTTATGTGTGCCTTCAGGTCAAAATCTGTACGATCAGCGATTCCCCAGAGTTCTCCCCATCCAAACGGGAACAGGTACTCTATGTCAGAAGTTGCATTGCTGTAATGTGAAAGTTCAGCTTTTTCATGATCTCTGAAACGAACATTTTCTTTTGTCATACCAAGGTTCAAAAGCCAGTTCATGGCATACTCTTTCCAGTAGTAGAACCATTCCATGTCTTCTCCTGGTTTACAGAAAAATTCTAGTTCCATTTGCTCGAACTCTCTTGTTCTGAATGTAAAGTTGCCAGGAGTTATTTCGTTACGGAATGACTTGCCTATTTGTCCTATTCCGAAAGGAATTTTCTTGCGTGTGGAACGAGCCACATTTTTAAAGTTTACAAATATACCCTGTGCAGTTTCAGGTCTTAAAAATATTTCTGCCTGAGAATCTTCAGTAACCCCCTGGAATGTTTTAAACATCAGGTTGAATTTTCTGATTGAAGTAAAATTTGATTTGCCGCATTCAGGACATTCAATTTTATTTTCTGTTATGTATGTTTCCATTTCAGAGTTTGACCAGCCGTCAACAACCTGAGATTCGCCTTTTTCATGCATGAAATCTTCAATCAATTTGTCAGCTCTGAATCTTGACTTGCATTCCTTGCAGTCCATAAGAGGATCACTGAATCCTCCAACGTGTCCTGATGCAACCCATGTTGTAGGGTTCATGAGTATAGCAGCATCAAGTCCTACATTGTATGGGCTTTCCTGTATGAATTTTTTCCACCATGCTCTTTTTACGTTGTTTTTAATTTCAACTCCCAAGGGACCGTAATCCCAAGTGTTTGCCAATCCACCGTAAATTTCTGAGCCAGGAAATATTATACCTCTTGATTTTGAAAGAGAAACTAACTTCTCCAGCTTGTTTTTTTCATTTTTTGCCATGATTTCCTCCATTTAATAAATATTATATTAGGATGAACTGATTAAATACAAAAAAATCTCTCATCCCGTATAGGGACGAAAGATTAATTCCGCGGTTCCACCCTATTTGATGAAGCTTTTGCTTCATCCTCTTTAAACAAAGGACTCCAAAGTTCCCTTCATCCATAATTCATTGCCGTCTCCCACCAACTCCGGCTCTCTTAGAAATCATTATGGATTACTCCTCTTTATCACAGTCTCAACATTAACTATAATGTAACAAATTAAAGTTTTTATGTCAAGATTTTCTTTTAAAATTCGTCATTATTTTTATTGAAAGTGTTTGTTATGTCGTCCTTTAGGTTTTCTGCGCCTTCCTTCATATCCTGCATTGCATCCTTCACTGCGTCAACTCCCTGATCAACCTTTTGTCCAAGGTCAATAACATTGCCGTCTGCCTGAGTAATTTCAACAGTACACTGAGTAAGAAGCGCTGCTGTGATTCCTGCCGCAGACAAAAAAGGTGCTATAAAAGCTCCAATAAGGCCTGCAGTAATGGGAACATTGATTATAACTTCATTGTTTTTCTTGATTGTGAGCCTTGTTGCATTGCCCTTGGATAAAATGTCCTTGAGCTGATTCATGAGCTGTTCGCCTTTATTTTGACCAGAACTTGTTTTGCTTTTGTTCATGTTTTCAATGAGAATTATTGCTTCAAGAACATCTCCCCCTGCATCATCAAGAGCTTGTTTTGCAGTTGAGTAATCAGTGTTTGTACGTCTTAAAATCTCGTCGATTTTTTGTAAATTGTCATTTTCCATAGTTTACCTTCCTTTTAAATGAGCTTCAATGTAGTAAAATTATCTCTTCCTATGTAATAAAACAAAAATTTTCTGATTATATTCATAGATTTAATATTTACTTCAATTGAGCTTAAATTTTCAAATTTTGTCTTTAAAATTTTATCCAAAGTTAGTATTTCACCATAAGTGACATTTATACCGTTTCCATATTTTACGCAGTCGCTACAGAACAAGCCTCCTTCACTGATTGAAAACCTCGCATCTTCCTTAATTTCTTTTCCGCATGAAATGCAGTGAACAAAGTCCGGCTTGTACCCAAGCATTGATGCAAGTTTAAGTTCATATGCAGCAACGAGCTTATCAAGATTTTCCACGCTGTTTGCAAGGTACCCAAGAACTGCCACAGTCATGTCAAAAATTCTGTAATCATATTCATTTTCCTGAGCCACATAGCTTATGAGCTCAAGAATGTAGCTTCCTCTGTAATATGAATCGATATTGTTTTTAAGTCCGTAAAAATTATCAATGAGTTCTGCCGATGTTATTATATACATATCCCTTGAAAATGTCAGGGAACATTTTGAATATGCAAAAATCTGAGACACATTGACAAGATGTGAGTTAGGCTTTTTGGAGCCTTTTGACATGAGCTGAATTTTGCCTCTAGTTCTTGAAATAACATGAAGAATTTTGTCATTTTCCTTGTAGCTTACATCTCTGACAACAAGGACATCCTCGGTTATCATTTCTGATCATAGCCAAGGCTTTTTAAAAGATAATTGTTGTCGCGCCAGTTTTCTGAAATTTTAACAAAAAGCTGCAGATTCACCTGACTTCCAAGGAGTTTTTCTATGTCTTCCCTGGCGCTTTTACCTATGCCTTTTATCTTTCTGCCTTCTTTTCCAATAATAATGCTTTTATGTGATTTTTTCTCACACAAAATACTGGCTCTTATGTCAACGAGATTCCTGTTTTTTCTTTCCTTCATTTCTTCAATTTCAACGGCAATTCCATGGGGAACTTCATCCTGCAGATACATAAGTGCCTTTTCTCTTATTATTTCTGCAACAACAAAACGCTCCGGTCTGTCTGTTATAAAATCGCCGGGAAAATACATTGGTCCAGGCTTTAAATATTTTTTTATGATGTTTACAAGCGAATCAACTCCCAGATTTTTAAGTGCTGATATGGGAATAATATCGTCAAATACATTGTATTTTCCGAATTCTTGTGCCATGCGAATTGCTCCAGCCTGATCAAACATGTCAACCTTGTTTATAATGAGTATTTTTTTCGAATTGACATTTTTGATTTTTTCAATTATGAACTCGTCACCAGGCCCTATTTTATTGAACTCATCTGTTATCATAATTAATACGTCCATTTCTTCAAGAGCCGCATCAACTTCAGTGTTCATAAATTCGCCCAGCTGGTTTTTTGGCTTGTGAATTCCCGGCGTATCCAGAAAAACTATTTGTGCTTCTTCGTCAGTGTATACAGTCCTAATTTTATTTCTTGTTGTCTGTGGCTTATCTGACATTATTGAGATTTTTTCACCTATCATTGTGTTCATCAATGTTGATTTCCCAACATTTGGTCTGCCTATTATTGTTACAAATCCTGATTTAAACATTATTTCCCTCTTTCTTTTGTTAATCCAAGTCTTCCGGCCCGAAACTGTTCGGGAGAAGTTCTTCCAATGTATGTACTTCGTACTGATCTATATTTTTAGCACATATAACCTTTATATCTCTACCAAATTCCCTAAGAAACTGCCTGCACACACCGCATGGAAAAGAAATTTTCTTATCACTTCCCACAACTGCAATTTTTTCTATATCTTTGTATCCTTCTGATATGCTTTTTGAAAGAGCAACTCTCTCAGCACATATGGTTGGAGTGAACGCTGCAGATTCTATGTTGCATCCTGTGAAAATTTTTCCGCTTTTTGTGTATACGGCTGCTCCTACCTTAAAGTTAGAATATGGACTGTATGATTTTTCTCTGGCCTCCATGGCAATTTTTATCAATAGTTTATCTTCCATAATACCCGCCTTTTTAATTCTTTTCTATTTCTACATTGTCTAAATAATTCACAACCTGTATCCAGGTATTGCCCGGATTTAATTTTATTTCATCATTTCCTGAGTAAAATTTAGTTCTTGAGGCTTCTTTGCTTTTGCTCCAGGTTATTTCAACTGCTTCACCATTTGATATGTACATGCCTCTTCCTTCGCCAACTGTTCCTATATACAGCCTTCCTGCGTTATCAAGCACGCTTTTTTTTGTTTCAATAATTATTATGTTTTTTGTACTGAGCTGTTTTTTATCTAGTTCATCAACATGTTTCTGTCCGTCTTTGAACCTTAAATATACTTGAAGCTCTTTGTCATATTCATAGCTGGTTGTGTTGCTTTTATTATATGTAATATTTATGTTTTGAGCAGAAATGCTGTCTTTGTAATCTTTTGAAATGTTATGAGGCTTTTCATTGAACAGATACCCTTCAAAGTTTCCTTCTTTTCTGTAACCGTATGAAGCTGCCTCATCACGTATAGATTTAACAGTTGTGTACATGTTGTGAGGCGCCTTTTTTCCAGTGTCGTAATATCTCCACATGGCTCCTGAATAAAGCCCGTCAACATCCGGGCAATCAAGGCGGTCAATTTCTGAAAAAGCATCTTCACTTCCGCCCACATGGACAAAAATTCCGTCATTTTCCATTGCATAATAAATTATATAAGGCCTTGCACTCCTCACGGGACCTATCATTTCAGGCTCTTGAGCATGAAAAATACACAGATACCTCGTGTATGGATACTCAACTTCAAACTCATATATTATCTCAGCCTGAGAAAGTCCTGCCTGCCATCTGGCATCCGGATGGTTGTCAATTGAAACAGCCACTGGACGATTTTTGAGTTGTTCGGGAAAATATTTAAGCCCGTCAAGAGGAGAAACAACCTTGCCCTTATCTTCATGTGTTTTGTCATCAGCATTTTCTTCAGAATCAATTATTTCCAATTCACCCGGTGTATTTTCTTCGGAAGGAACTGTTTCTTCCGCCGGGTTTTCAGAAACAGAAGTTTTCGTTGAACAAGCTGCTGCAAATAAAAGCATTGCCATCATTAAAACAATAAAAGTCTTTTTTATCATGGATCATCCTTTGCAATTTATTTAAACAACTGAAGTTCTTTCATGATTTCTTTTTCTCTTTGTCTCATTTCTTCCTTTTCAGATGTTGTCATGTGGTCGTATCCAAGGAGGTGCAGCATACTGTGAACCGTAAGATAAATCATTTCTCTTTCAAGGCTGTGTCCGAACTCATTGGCTTGTTCAATTATTCTTTGAGTTGAAAGGACAATGTCCCCCAGGATTATAACGCCGTCAAATTCATCATCGTCATCCATAGGAAATGACAATACATCTGTTTCGCTGTCAACATTTCTGAAGTCTTTGTTGAGACTTCTTATTTCTTCATTTGAGACAAAAGAAACGCTGACTTCATAGTTCCCTGACTGATTTTCTGCCATTAGGACTGTTTCCACAGCAGTTTCTATTGCCTTTTCATTAGCCTCTGTAATTTCCATTATGTCTTGTCTGTTATCAAATAAAACACTTATCATTATTTGGCCTCAAATCTTTCATATGCTTTTATAATATCCTGCACAAGCTTGTGTCTTACAACATCTGATGTGTGGAAAAACATGAATCCTATATCTTCCACATCCTTTAAAATATTGATGACGGATTTAAGTCCTGATTTCTTGTCTCCCGGAAGGTCTATCTGCGTTATGTCTCCTGTTATAACAGCCTTAGAACCGTATCCAAGACGTGTCAGGAACATTTTCATCTGCTCATTTGTTGTGTTTTGAGCTTCATCAAGAATTATAAATGATGAATCTAATGTTCTTCCCCTCATGTATGCCAGAGGAGCAACCTCAATCAGCTGTTTTTCAACATTTTTCATGAAGTTTTCAATACCCATTATGTCAAAAAGAGCATCATATAGAGGTCTTAAATACGGGTCAACTTTATCCTGCAAATCTCCAGGCAGGAACCCGAGCTTTTCTCCTGCTTCAACAGCAGGCCTTGTAAGAATTATTCTTTCGACCTCTTTCTTCCTGAACGCATTGACAGCAGCAGCAACTGCAAGATATGTTTTTCCTGTACCTGCAGGGCCAATGCCGAATGTTATGTCCTTATTGTTTATCATGTCGATATATCTTTTTTGACCCACGGTTTTTGCTTTTATGACTCTTCCTGATGCTGATGTAACAATGACATCTTTTAAAATTTCATTATAATCTATGTTGTAATTTGTTTTATTTGCTTCAATGAGATAGACTACTTTCTGGTCGCTTATTTCTCCTTCAGTGTCTATTACGTTTATCATATCTTTCAATATTTTGCTCACGGATTCAACTTTAGACTTTTCGCCGGTTACTTTAATTTCTTCGTTTCTCACCAGAATGTTAACATCAAAATAACTTTTTATTATTTTAATGTTTTTGTCGTGTATTCCCAAAAGTCTGATTAAATCATCTTCACCCGACAATATTATGCTTTCTTCAAATAACTCCATTTATCCTCCTTGGTTTTCTTCATTTATTTCGTCTTGTGCATCAGTCATGGGATAAATTTTTACCGATTCGCCAATGTCTTCCATAACTTCTATCTGTGCTCTTAAATAATAAAACTGGTCATCCTCTGTGAAGTTTATGGATGATTTCAATATTTTTGAGTCATTATTGCATTTTTTTATAAGGTCGTCGTACATGGCAACCTTCATTTTATTCTGAGCCGTATTTTCATCTATTTCGATTTTTTTTACAGTCTCTTCATAGTATACACCTTTTACAATCTTTATATTAGTTAAACTAGACAGTATGGGAACAGCAATTGTTCTCTCTTTATAAGTATAATTTTCATATGGTGCTTTGTCACCTATTATTTTAACATTTTTACCATTAATTTTCAAGAAGAAACGAACTTTGCTGCTATCTGTTGATATACTCACATCCCGTATTTTTTCTTCTTTCATTTCAAAATTATAATATGTCTTTGCATAAATTATTCCGTCCGATGGAACCATTACAAATTCTTCGGAATTTTTATTTTTTATAATACCCATAATCAACGTCTGACCTTCATAAACAACGTCTCCTTCTTTTACTACAGGCTGACCGCTTTTAGCTATGACCTTGCTTATGATTGCATTTTTCTTTGATACGATGCTTGAGGGCTCGTTGTTCTTGAATTCTGCAGGTTCTATATTTTTTTCCTTTACAAATATGATCAGGTTTGAACCTTCCACATAGACTTCAACAAACTTGAAGTTGTCAAAATTTTTATAAAGCATTGTTTCAATAGATTTTGTCTCAAGACTTCCCTGAGATACAGGAACCTTTATTTCATTTTCTTCTAGAACCAATTTAATTTTTTTTGCAGTTAAATTGTTTGTTCCAATTACTTCAACATTCCACACAAGAGAAGACAAAAGATAAAGGCATATGGAAAGTATGAAAATGCCTGCAACAAATCCCTTACGCACCTTAATTTTTCTTAAATTAAGTGCAAAACCCTTCTTTTTTATTGTTTCCATCTTAGTTTCTTTTATGATGTCCTGGTATTTTCGGTAATCATCGTAGGATATTTTAAACTTGATTTCGTCATTTTTCTTTTCAATATCCCACATAACAATTCCTTTTTTTCTGAGTAAATTCATGATTTTTTCGAAGTTTGCATCCTTTAGGCGAACCAGTACATAGCCCCTTAATAAATACATCAACTTAAATATCAGCATATTTACTCCTTGCTAAATATAATTTCTTTTATTTCTCCTTTTACTATAACTTTAAAGCTGTTAATTTCTTCTATTTTAAATTTTGAACCCTTTATCAAAATGTTCTGCTCATTGGTTTTTATTCCTACTTCGTTGTCTTCGTATACTATAATTCCTGTGTGGTTTTCAATTATTACTTTTTTATTTCCATGCATCCTGAGATCAAAATTGTCCGAAAACGCATCGTTTGGAATTTCCAGATTGTCTGCCAGATAACTTCTGAAATTATTAAATTTTCCCATACTGTCCTCCCTCCATATATCCTTACAATAAATTATGCTTGTTTATGGAATACTATGATACGCGTTTTGGTACAAATAAAAAAACCCCAATCATTTGGGGTCTTTACCTACTTTATATATTTAGCCACAATTTCATTTATATGTTTGCCGTCAGCTTTGCCTTTTGTTTTAGGCATTATGAGAGCCATGACCTTACCCAGATCTTTTTTGGTCTGAGCGCCGGTTGTTTCGATTGCTTCTTTAACAATCGATTCAAGCTCTTCATCTGACAGTTGAGGCGGTAAATATTCTAATAGTATTTTGATTTCTTCATTGGTAAGATCAATAAGATCTTGTCTGTTGCCTTTTTCAAAGTCAGCAATTGAATCTTTTTTTTGTTTGATTTGTTTAGCTATTATATCCAGAACATCGTCATCGCTTAAATCTACTCGGTTGTCAACTTCTTTTTGTTTAACAGCTGCTCTTACCATTGTAACAACATTTTTTCTGACTTTTTCTTTAGATTTCATGGCTTCCTTAAGGTCGTCCATGAGTTTCTCTTTTAAAGGCATACTTTCACCTCTTTATCTTGCTTTTTTGTTTTTCTTTCTACGAGCTGCTTCAGCCTTCTTTTTACGCTTAACGCTTGGCTTTTCATAGTGCTCTCTTTTTCTTACTTCAGACATAACACCTGTAAGTGCACATTGTCTTTTAAATCTTCTAAGAGCATTATCGATCGACTCGTTTTCTCTAACCTTTACCTCTGTCATTTTGCTACCCTCCCCTCGTCTTCTACTACTGTATGTCCAAGACACCAGCGAGTTTGAAATAGCACTCATTTATTATATAACATAGAATAAGTAAATGCAAGAAATTTATGATAAAGTTTCTGACAATTTTTTTCCACCAATTAAGTGGAAATGCAGATGCTTTACAGACTGGCATCCGTCTTCGCCGCAATTGCTGATAACTCTGTATCCAGAATCTTTAATATTTTCCTTTTCAGCAATTTTATTTATAACTTCGAATATTTCTGCTGTTATATGACTGTTTTCACTTGTAATTTCATTCATTGAAGAAATATGCATTTTGGGTACTACAAGTATATGTACAGGCGCCTGAGGATTTAAATCTCTGAAGGCTACTAAATTATCATTTTCAAATACTATTTGTGACGGTATTTCTTTGTTTGCAATTGCGCAAAATATGCAATCCATTTTTTCACCTCTCATATAATAATCAAATAGCAGAATATTCACCTGTCAAATAATCATTCCCTACATTTTTCACATGAACATCAACTATTGTGTTTCTAATATTAATATCACTTTTTAGCAAAACTTTCAAGTAGTTTGTTGTGTATCCTTCAAATAAATTTTCTGTTTTTTCAGTTTCGACAAGTACAGAAACATCTTTTCCCACATATTTTTTCATGAACTCATTGGATACTTCTTCTCCTAGCTCAATTAAAACCCTGCTTCTTTCAGATTTAACAATGTCGTCAACCTGATCAGTCATTTCTGCAGCTTTTGTACCTTCTCTTATGGAATATTTGAACACATGGATTCTGGAAAAACGGACTTTTTTTACAAATTCCATTGTTTCATTAAATTCCTCATCAGTTTCTCCGGGGAAGCCCACAATTATGTCAGTTGTAATTCCGGCATCTGGCATATATTTTTTTATAAGCTCCACATTATTTTTATACTGCTCGGCTGTGTATTTTCTGTTCATTCTTTCAAGAACAGAATTGCTTCCGCTTTGCAGCGACAGATGAAAGTGGTCACAGGTTTTTTCAAGGGATGAATATCGTATGATGAAATCTTCTGTTATAAGATTGGGTTCAAGTGAACCAAGTCTTATCCTTTCTATTCCTTCAACTTTATTCATGTCTTCTATAAGCTTTATAAGGGCATCCTGTTCCTTTATTTCCTTGCCGTATGAAGAAATGTGTATGCCGTTTAGCACAATTTCCTTGTAGCCGTTTGCTGCAATGTCTTTAACTTCCTTAACTATGTCTTCGTGATTTCTGCTCCTTATAGGCCCTCTCACATATGGAATAATGCAGTAAGAGCAAAACTGGCTGCAGCCGTCCTGTATTTTTATGTTTGCTCTTGTTTTGTCATGGACTGAGCTTATTTTTAATTCTTCAAAACATTCCTGTCCATGGAAGCTTTCAATAATAACTTCTGAATCCTGTTCCATGTGGGATAATTTTTCTTTTAATAATTTACCGATGTTTCCTTTGTTCTTTGTTCCTATTATAATGTCAGCAGTTGTGTCCTTGCTTATTTTTTCACCGTGAAGCTGGACGCTGCACCCAACAGCTACAACAATTGCATTTGGATTAATTCTTTTTGCCTTGTTTATAAATTGTCTTGATTTTCTTTCACTTTCATTTGTAACTGCACATGTGTTTATTATATATATGTCGCTGACATTTTCCTGAACAACTTCAAAGCCTTCTTTTTCAAGAAGTTCTGACATTGCTTCAGTTTCAAACTGATTTACCTTGCAGCCTAATGTAGTAAATGAAACTGTATATTTTTTATTTGTATCTTTGTTGTTCAAATTTCTTCTCCTAATATGATATGTCCTTCATTTGATTAAGGAACTTTTAGATATTAACATACTTGGTCAAAACTTTCAAGATGAAAGCCAAAAAGCATTTTCTACAATGTTAATTGAATTTTCTTCCTTAATTATTTCCACAACGTCAAACTGGCAAAAAATATCATCCCTTCCAATTTGCATGAGGTAATATTTTGCTGCAGATATAATTCTTCTTTGTTTGTAAGGAGTAACAGCTTCTCTTGGATAGCCGTTCTTTGTATTTATTCTGCCCTTAACTTCTATGAAATGGGTAACACCGTCTTTTTCTGCGATTATATCTATTTCTCCTAGACGGCATAAAAAATTTTTGTGCTTAACTATAAAATTATTTTCCATCAAGTATTTTTCAGCAATTTTTTCATATTCATATCCCTTGTTCTTATGGTCCATAGGAACCTCGCAAATGGCCTTAAATATAGTACATCATGGAATCCGTACCCTTGTTGTATTCGTTTATTAGGTCCTCCAGAGTCATGTTGTCAATTATCTCGTACAGTTTCTGGTCTATTTTGTCCCATAAATTCATTTTAATGCAATGTTCAATTTTACTGTTGCTTTGTTCTTCCTTAACCACTGACAAATCACCTTCAAGTGCTCTTAGTATATTTCCAATGGTAACCTCTGATGTCTTGCCGTTAAGAAGATAACCTCCCTGTGAACCTTTTACACTTTTTACAATTCCTGTTTTTCTAAGAGCAGAAAAAACCTGCTCCAGATAATTTTTTGATATATTCTGCCTTTCCGCAATGCTTATCAATGAAACATAATCACCGTTTGAATTGATACACAGATCCATTACAGCACGCAGACCATATCTGCCTTTTGTTGATATTTTCATAATTTCACCCTGCCGCTATCTTTTCAAGGAACCAAGAATTCCTCTTATGAGCGACTTTCCTATTTCTCTTCCGATGGCACTCATAGCTGAATTTGCAGCCTTTTCGGTAGGTGTCATCCTGTTGGATTTTTTAATGTTTTTTTGATACTTTTTTTCTTCTTTTTCTTTTTGTTCTCTTATTTTTTGTTTTTCTATTCTTTCTTTTTCACTGTCAATGTATTCCTGTTGTATTCTTTTTTCTTCCCTAATAACTTCAAATGCTGATTTTCTGTCCACTTCCTCTGAATATTTGCTATATAATTTTGAGCCTTTAATAATTTGATTTCTTAATAAATCATCAATTGTTCCGAACTTGCTTTGAGGAGGCAGTACAAAAGCTCTTTCAACAACAGAAGGTCTTCCTTTTTCATCAAGCATGGAAATTAAAGCTTCTCCTGTGGCAAGTTCTGTTATTGCTTCAACTGTGTTGAATTTCTGGTTCTGGCGGAAAGTTTCAGCAGCTGCAATAACTTTTTTTCTTTCAGCAGGAGTATATGCTCTTAAGGCGTGCTGAATCCTGTTTCCAAGCTGAGATAGAACATCATCAGGCAAGTCCGTAGGGCTTTGAGTTATAAAATATACTCCGACTCCTTTTGAGCGTATGAGTCGTACCACCTGTTCAATTTTATCAAGCAATATCTTTGGGGCATCCTCAAACAACAAATGAGCTTCATCAAAGAAAAAAACCATTTTTGGTTTTTCCAAATCTCCTTCTTCAGGAAGATTTTCAAAAAGCTCTGACAACATCCACAACAAAAATGTTGAATACAAAGAAGGATTTAAAAACAGTCTAGGACTGTGCAAGATATTTATATAGCCTTTGTTTTGTGAGTCAACTTTCATCCAGTCATTGAAATCAAGTTCAGGTTCACCAAAGAAATATTCTCCTCCCTGGTCTTCAAGGGCAATCATGTTTCTTAAAATGGCTCCAATGCTTTGAGAAGATATGTTTCCGTAGTCAAGTGTATATTCCTTTGCATTATCTCCCACATATTGGACCATTGCTCTTAAATCCTTCAGATCGAGAAGCAATAGACCTTTATCATCTGCAATCCTGAAAATAATGTTCATAATTCCGGTCTGTGTGTCATTTAAATTTAGTATACGGGACAAAAGAAGAGGACCCATTTCGGAAACGGTAGTTCTAACAGGCAGCCCCCCTTCGCCGAACAAATCCCAAAACTGTACAGGGAAAGATTTGTATGAGAAATTATCTATTTCAAATCGTTTTATTCTTTCCTGCATATTTTCACTGTCTGTACCGGCAGTAGCAAGGCTTGCCAGGTCACCTTTTACATCAGCAAGAAATACCGGCACACCCATTTCGCTGAATGATTCTGCCAGAACTTTTAAAGTAATTGTCTTGCCTGTTCCGGTGGCTCCTGCAACAAGACCGTGACGGTTGGCCATTTTAGGTTCAAGATAAACACGATTTTCGCTTTTTCCTATCCATATTTTATTATCAGAAAACATAATTTCTCCTTTCATCTTATGATTTATTTATATTATTTTACCAATATGCATACTATTTTACAACATAAAAAAATCGCCGTAGCGATTTTATCTGCTTCCCTTGTCGTATGGAATACCTTCAGCCCTGGGTGCCTGTGAGCTCTTGGAGAAAAATGCAAGCACAATAAGAGTTGCAATGTATGGTATCATTTTATAAACCTCGTTGGAAATGGGAAGACCTTTTAAAAAAGGAATTCCTGAATATGCTGATGCAAATGTCTTCATAATACCAAAGAAAAATGCTGCAACAAATATTTTTTTTGTTCTCCATTGTCCGAATATAAGCACGGCTAATGCCAAGAATCCATAGCCTGCTACCGTTGCATTGAAGTTTGTTGATGTTGGTACTACAAAAACCAGCCCTCCTATGCCGGCAAGTGTGCCGGAAATAATAACACCTGCATATCGGATTTTATATACATTTATTCCAACTGAATCTGCAGCTTGTGGAAATTCTCCGCATGCCCGAAGCCTCAGGCCAAATTTTGTGTGGTTTATTACAACTTCAGAAATTATGGCTATAGCAATGCCTATAAAAGTTGTTATGTAGCAGTTTTGAAATAAAATTGGTCCTATTAACGGAATGTCTCCTAAAATAGGTACTTTTGCAATATGGAATGTATCCGAAAACTGAATTTGCTGGACCCCCTGCACCATTCTGGCAACAAATATTGCAAATGCAGGAGCAAACATGTTCAGCGCCGTCCCGCTGATTGTTTGGTCAGCCTTCATATTTATAGATGCAAAGGCGTGAAGCAGCGAAAATATTGCACCTGAAAGTCCTGCAACTAAAATTGCAAGTATCAGAAGAATCTGTCCGCTTAATCTATCCTGAAAAATGCTTATGAAAGAAATACTTATGAAAGCTCCCATAACCATTATTCCTTCAAGAGCAATGTTTACAATACCACTTCTTTCGGAAAACATTCCTCCCAGGGCAACAATGAGAAGAGGTATTGCAAAAAACATGGTCTGTTGGGAAATGAAATATACGGTGTTCATATGCTTTCATCCTCCTTTTCTTTTTTCTTGCTGAACTTGAAAATTATGTTTTTAAAAAGAAGAGCAAATGCTCCGCAGTAAATAATCGCAGCAATGATTATGTCTATTACTTCAGGGGCAAATGAATAAAGCTGAAGATTCACTCCGCCTACTGTTATGTGGGCAATGAAAAGACCAGCAAATAAAATTCCAATAGGATTTGACATTCCAAGAAGTGCAACTGAAATCCCGTTGAAACCCTGAGGAGCAAGGATGTCAACAACCTGAAGATATTTTCCTGAACCTGCCAAATACAAAAGACCTCCTCCTAATCCTGACAGAGCTCCTGCAATAACCATTGAAAGAATTATGTTTCTTTTGGCATTTATTCCTGCATACTTGCTTGCATCCTTGCTGTAGCCGCATGCCTTGAGCTCATAGCCGAAAGTTGTTTTATTTATAAGAAAATATATGATTACAACCATTAAGACAGCTATTAAAATTCCTATGTTTATATTCTGGCTTCCAAAAATCCTGTCAAGATTTGCTTTTGGAATTATTGCAGATTTTAGAACAGGAAGGCTTTGATTTTTGATTTTGTCATGTATGTTTGAAACTATGAGCATGTTAACAAAGTACATTCCTATGTAGTTCATCATTATGGAAGAAATTACTTCGTGGACGTTAGCAACTGCTTTAAGTATTCCGGGCAAGAGTCCCCACAGAGCTCCTGCAATACATGCTGCAAGCAGAGCAACAATCCAGTGGCTGCTTCCTGATAGAAATGTCCACTTTATTCCAACATACACAGCAGCAAAAGCTCCCATGGTAAACTGTCCTGACGAACCTATGTTGAACAGTCCTGTTTTAAAGGCAAAACCCACGGAAAGGCCTGTCATTATTATGGGTGTTGCATTGTACAGCACATCTCCTATTCCCTTAGCACCGTCAGCAAAACCTCCCTGAATTATTGCAGTGAATCCTGACAATGCTTCAGAGGCATTACTTATAAGAAGTATTACAAGGCCAAAAAGAAGGCCTATGGCAATGGCCATAACAGCTGATAGGAAGCTTACACCCCAAGCTGAGTTTATAAAATTAAGCTTTGCTTTTGCTTTCATAGCTATCACTCCTTTTTGAACCTGACATGTAAAGACCAAGCTCCTGCACAGTTGTATTTTTAGGATTTAAATCTCCAACGATTTCTCCTTCAAACATTACTAGGATTCTATCACTTACATTCATAACTTCATCCAGATCAAATGATACAAGCAGTACAGCCTTTCCATCTTCTCTTTGAGACAAGAGCTGATTGTGGATATATTCAATTGCCCCGACGTCCAGTCCCCTTGTTGGCTGCACAGCTATGACTATTTCAGGATTCCTGTCTATTTCTCTTGCAACAATAAGCTTTTGCTGATTTCCGCCAGACATTCCCCTTACAATTGAATCTTCGCCCTGACTGCTTCTTATGTCATACTGGCTGATGAGTTTTTTCGCATAATTTCTAACAGCCTCAAACTTTATGACTCCATTTTTCTGAAAACGCGTCTGGTAATATGTTTGTAAAACAGCGTTTTCCTTTAGGCTGTAGTCAAGCACAAGTCCGTATCTTTGTCTGTCTTCAGGTATGTGAGCAATTCCTTCAATGCATTTGTGACGTATTGATTTTTTTGTAATATCTTTGCCGTTTAAAAATATGTGTCCTGAGTTTATTGCCATAAGGCCTGTTATTCCCTGCACAAGTTCAGACTGTCCGTTACCGTCAATTCCGGCTATACAAAGAATCTCTCCCTTTTTAACATCGAAGGAAACATTTTTTACAACGCTTTTCTTGGTAAACTTGTTAGTGATTGTCATGTTTTTCACTTCAAGAACAGGGCTTAGATTTTTTACATCTGATTTTTCTATTATGAAGCTTACTTTTCTTCCAACCATCATTTCAGACATCTGTTCTTTAGAGGTTGTTTTTACATCCACAGTTCCAATGTACTTACCCTTTCTAAGCACTGTGCACCTGTCTGCTGCTTCCTTTATTTCATTCAGCTTGTGTGTAATGAATATTATGGATTTTCCTTCTTCAGTCAATTCCCTCATAATTTTCATTAGCTCTTCAATTTCCTGCTGGGTGAGTACTGCCGTAGGCTCATCAAAAATCAATATGTCGTTGTCTCTGTAAAGCATTTTAAGTATTTCAACTCTTTGCTGCATTCCTACTGTAATATCTGAAATATATGCATCGGGATCAATTTTCAGCTTGTATCGGTCGCTTAATTTCTCGACTTTTTTTCTTGCTTCATCCATTTTTAAAAAACCGTTTATTGTATCTTCCTTGCCCAAGACTATGCTTTCAAGGACGGTAAAGTTGTGAACAAGCTTGAAATGCTGGTGCACCATGCCTATTCCTAAGTCATTGGCATCATTGGGGTTGTTTATTTTTACTTTTTTCTTGTCAATGATTATTTCTCCGGCTTCAGGAGTGTACAAACCAAACAGCACGCTCATCAATGTAGATTTGCCTGCTCCGTTTTCTCCCAAAAGGGCATGTATTTCTCCGCGTTCAACCTTGAGAGTAACATCATCCACAGCTTTGAAGTCTCCAAATCTTTTAGTGATATTGTTCATCTCGATCACATAATCCATAATTTCTCCTTCTTCAATATCAAAAAGTTGCTCCGCAACTCCGCTAGGGGGACCTATGTCCCCCTTCGGCGTTAAAACGCATACGCGTTTTAGACTCCGCACCCCTCTTAACGGCAAGGGCGTCCCGCCCTTTGCAATCCTCGTTTTTGATATGATAGGAAAAAGAACTTTCCTATCATATCAAAAAAGTGTCTTCATTATTAAATTTTAGTGAAGACACTTTTTACAATTGAATATGCAAATTAATCTATTAAATCTACCACTACTTTTGTCGTTTCAAGTTTAGATGCATCTGCAGCGTCCTGATCTCCAAGTATTTTTATTTCTTTGTTTATTATTTTATTGTAAATAGTATCGTAGTCTTTTTGAGTAAATTTTTCAAATTTTGAAGACTCCATAGGAAGCTGAACTCCTCCTACACCTGCATCAAGATATAAAATTTCTCCGCCTCTGAATTTTCCGCCGTAATATTCAGTCAATGCATCGTAAACTGATTTTGTCAGATTTTTCATTGATGAAGTTATAACTGTTTGTGATTCTGAAGACTGATCAACGTCAACGCCTATAACTTTTGTTTTTGCTGTTTCTGCTGCTTTCATTACTGAATTTCCTACGGCTCCGCCGCATGCAAATATAACTTCTGTTCCTTCGTTGTACCATGATGCTGCTTTAGCCATGTTTTCCGGTGTTGCATCAAAGTTTCCTACATATGTGTACTTGATTTCAACTGAACCATCAGCAAGTCCCAGTTCCTTAGCTGCATAATCAGCTCCCTGTACATATCCGAATCCGAAACGGATAACTGCAGGAACTGCAATTCCGCCCATGAAGCCCATCTTTGTATAGCCGTCTTTAACTGCTGCGTAGCCTGCCAAAAATCCTGCTTCCTGTTCTGTATAGAATATAGATAATGTGTTTTCCTTTACTACTGGGGTGTAGTCTCCTGTATGAGGATATCCGTCAAGAATTATGAATTTTATGTCAGGATATTTATCCTGAGCATTGTATACAGGCTTTTCAAACAAATATCCAGGGCACACAATTATTTTTGCTCCTGCTTTAACAGCAAGATCAATTGAAGTAAGATAAGCGTCGTCTGATTTTTCAGAAGGTTTGTAATACTTGTATGTAAGCTTATTCTCTTCTGCGTAAGCAACTACGCCTTCCCAAGCTCCCTGATTGAATGATTTGTCGTCAATTGTTCCTACGTCTGTAATAAGTGCTATTTCATATTTTCCCGATGCACTGTCGCTGCTGGCTTGATTTCCTTGGTCCTTTGTACATGCTGTCATTGCAAATACCATTGCTGTAGCCAATATTAATGAGGCTATCTTTCTCCAAGTTTTCATAATAATCTCCTTATTTTATTGTTTTTTAATTTAAATAAATTTAATAAATCAATAAAAATTTACAACAACAATATCCTCCCCCCTGTTAATATTCTTTAACATTACCGCCTTTTATCAATTTAATCGCTGAGCTGGTTCCGATTCTGGAACACCCTTCATTGATAAATGCTTCTAAATCATCAAGTGTTTTAATTCCTCCTGCAGCCTTTATTTTCACATTTTTACCTATGTGTTTTTTAAACAACCTTACATCCTCAATGGTTGCACCTCCTGTGCCAAAACCCGTGGATGTCTTAATATAATCTGCAGAAGCTTGTGTAACAGCATGGCACATTGCTATTTTTTCTTCTTCTGTAAGATAGCATGTTTCAATTATAACCTTAACTATTTTTTCGCCTGCTGCTTTTTTAACTGCTTCAATTTCTTCTTTTGCCTTGTCATAATCCTTGTTTTTAACATGGCTTATGTTTATGACCATGTCGATTTCATCTGCTCCATCCTTGATTGCCTGTTCACATTCCGTTATTTTTGATTCAAGGCACGAATATCCCAAAGGGAAACCTATAACTGTGCAAATATTGATTTTGTCATGGTATTTTTGTCGGATTCGTTTTATATAAGTTGGTGGTATGCATACAGTTGCTGTCTTGTATTCTATTGCTTCTTCACAGAGAATTTGTATGTCTTCCCACGTTGCAAACGCTTTCAAAAGTGTGTGATCAATATGTTTCATCAATTCAATCTGTTCCATTTGTTTACTCCTTATTATCTTTTTACCATTACAGTCTAGCATAAAAAAGCTAATTAGTCAATTTAAAGTCACTGACTAATAATCTTACTATGATTATTCATGTTTATTTACAAGAAGTGAAAACATGTCATAATATTTTTTGCTTTCTTTTTTAAGAGAAATGAGCTTTCCGCCATTTCCTAAAAAACAGTGACTGCTGCTTCCCTCAGCCCTTATTTCGCCAGTGACAAAGTCCGTTACTTCATAAGTGATAGAAAATGTAATTCCATTGAAGTTTTGGAGTTTTACACTAATATTTACCGACTGACCGAACCTGGCAGGTGACTTGTACTTGCATTCAACTGCTGTAACAGGGCTAATTATTCCTTCGGCTTCAAAATTTTCATAATTAAGATTTGACTGTTCCAAAAAATAAATTCTTGCTTCTTCAAACCATCTTATGTAATTTGAGTGATGAACAATTCCCATCTGATCTGTTTCATAATATTGAACTTTGTGAATATATGTATTTTCCATAAATACTCCTTTACAAGAAATTCAACTGTTCGTCAGTATTAAGAATTTTTTTCAAAAAAGTTTTTCTGTGAATTTTAATTGGTCCAAACTTAAGAAGTGCCTGAACATGATCCTTTGTGCCGTAGCCCTTGTTTTTAGAAAAACTGTAAAGAGGATACTCTTTGTCCAGTTCTTCCATTTGCCTGTCGCGAGTCACCTTTGCAATTATAGATGCTGCAGCAATTCCGTGGCATCTTGCATCTCCATGTATTATGTTTGACTGAGGTATGGGAAGATCAAGCTTTTCAGCATCAATGAGAAGATAATCAGGAATTACAGCATTCCCTTCTTTATCCCTCAAATTTGCTATGGCCTGCATCATGGCAAGCTTTGTGGCATTTTTTATGTTTATCTCATCAACTGTTGTGCAGTCCATTTCTCCTATTCCTACAGCAACAGCAGCATCCATGATGAGGTCGTACATCTTGTCTCTTTTTTTGGCAGTGAGTTTTTTAGAATCATTTACGCCTTCTATCAATAAGTTCTTAGGCATTATAACAGCACATGCAACAACGCTTCCTGCAAGACATCCTCTGCCTACTTCATCGATGCAAGCAATATAATTGAAGCCCTTGTCCCAAATTTCTTTTTCAATTGTAAGCATAAGCCCTCCATCTAAAAATTAAGAATGAATTATTAATAATTAAGAATGATGGTTAAAATCAGGCTCCGCCTGATTTTTTCATTAATTCTTCATTCTTCATTCTTAACTCTTAATTGTATTTCCTGGTGTTTCTAAAGTAATTTTTCCTAATTTTCCTGCTCTGAAATCATTCAACAACAGATTTGCAACTCTCAAATAATCAATGTCCTTGTTAGGTAGAATGTATCCTTTTTTAGATGCAATGTTATCTAAAATATCAAGGGGCTTATTTCCTGCTTCAATTTGGTACTTTTCCAGTATTGCATTGACTTTACCCATTTCAATCATTTTTTCAACAAACTTCAATGAAATTTCTTCTAGCTCAAGCACTTCATCCTTTATGGCTCCTGTAAATGTAAGATTCAAAGCACCAATTTTATCTTCAAATTTCGGCCACAGTATTCCAGGCGTATCTAAAAGATCAATGTTGCCGGCAAGATGTATCCACTGCTTGCCCTTTGTGATGCCCGGCATGTTTCCTGTCTTGGCACTTTTTCTTTTGCAAAGGGAATTTATGAGAGTTGATTTGCCCACATTTGGGATTCCGACTATCATTGCTTTTATGGTCCTGTTAAGAATTCCTTTACTTTTATATCGTTCTACAATTTCCTTTGAAGCTTCAGCAATTGCTGCTTCCAGTTTCTTTAATTCCTTGTTGTTTGTTGAGTTGTAAAGAACAACGCTCCAACCCTTGCTTCTGTAATACTCTTCCCACTGTTTGTTTATGTTTGGATCTGAAAGGTCGTATTTATTTAAAACTATGAGCCTTTTCTTATCCCTGAACAAACTGTCAAAGTCCGGATTTTTGCTGCTTGCAGGAATTCTCGCATCTATTACTTCAATTACAATATTGACCAGCTTTATGTTTTCCTGAAGCAGATCTTTTGTTTTTTTCATGTGACCCGGATACCAATTTATATTCATATATACCTCTTCTTTCAAAAAAAATTGAGGACATCCGCCCTCAATTAATAATTCTTCAACTCTTTAACTTTAGTTGCCTTACCAGTTCTTTCTCTCAGGTAGAACAATTTAGCACGTCTAACTTGACCACGTCTAGTTACTTCGATTTTTTCAATCTTTGGTGAATGTACAGGGAATGTTCTTTCAACTCCGATTCCGTAAGAAATTTTTCTTACTGTAAAAGTTTCTCTGTTGCTTCCATGTTGTCTTCTAATAACAACGCCTTCGAAAACCTGGATTCTTTCTCTGTTACCTTCTTTTATTTTAACGTGTACTTTTATTGTATCTCCAACATTGAAAGGTGTAACATCACCTTTAAGCTGTTCGTTTTCTATAGATTTAATTAAGTCCATTTGTATACCTCCCTTCGCCTAAGCGTTCTTGTTACTCTTTGTACAGAGGACCGCCGTATACTCTAGTGCATTATATCACAGAGCTTGAACACATACAACCTTTATTTGTATTTCACAGATAATTTGTTGTATTTTTCAATTATGCTGCTGTCCTTTATCATATCAGGACGTCTTTTTAAGGTAATTTCAATTGCCTTATATAAACGCCATTCTTCTATATTTTTATGATGCCCGGACAATAAAATTTCCGGAACTTCCATGTCTTTATATTTTTCCGGTCTGGTGTATTGCGGATATTCCAGTAAACTTCCGCTGTGAGATTCCTCAACAGAAGATTCATCACATCCCAAGACTCCAGGCAACAATCTTCCGACTGCATCAATAAGCATGAGTGCAGGAAGCTCGCCGCTTGTAAGGACATAATCTCCCATAGATATTTCCTCATCCACATATCTGTCGATGATTCTTTGGTCTATGCCTTCATAATGCCCTGCAATGAGCACAATATGCTCTTTTTTGGATAGTTCTTTTGCTTTATTTTGATTAAACAAACTGCCTTTTGGTGATAAATAAATAATATATGAATTATCTTTTTTTATAGCATCTAGGGCGTTAAACATGGGCTCAGGCTTTATAAGCATGCCGGGTCCACCGCCATAGGGATAATCATCTACCTTTTTATGCTTGTCTTCAGAATAATCCCGAAGATTGGCATATCCAATGTTAAACAGGCTGTTTTCAACAGCTCTGCCGATGATTCCGTTTTTTGTATAAATATCAATAAGCTCTGGAAATAATGTAACTATGTCAAATTTCATTCCAGCAACCCCTCAATGACATGTATAACCATTTTCTTTTCTTTAACGCTGACTTCCTTGACAACTTCCTTGACAGCAGGTATCAAATATGATTTATTTTTGTCTACAACTTCATAGACATCATTTGCTCCGGTCTGATAAATTTCACTTATCTTTCCGATATATTCTCCTAAATCAGAATATACCTCCATGCCTTCAAGGTCAAACAAATAGTAAGAACCTTCAGGCAATTCTCTAAGCTGGTCCTCATATATGGAAATAAATGTGTTCCTTAGAGATTCTGCAGCATCCATATCATTGATATCTTCAAGCTCCAGATAAACCAATCCTTTGCGGTACCACACATTTTTGATTTTTCGCTTTTTGTTGTCTTTTTCAGTATAGACATACTCAAGTTCATCAAATCTTTCCATATCATCGGTCAATGGTATGCATTTCAAACATCCCTTGACTCCATGAGTGTTTACTATTTTTCCAACTTTTATATATTCTTTCATCTTTACCTCTGTCCTTACATGGAACTACTGAATAATCTCAACTATAACTCTTTTGTTTTCTTTTGTGGCAGCAGCTTTGACTACAGTTCTTATAGCCTTTGCGATTCTGCCTTGTTTTCCGATTACCTTACCCATGTCATCAGGAGCAACTTTTAATTCTATTATCAGTGATTGACTGCCTTCAACTTCATTGACCGTTACAAGATCGGGATTATCAACTAGTGATTTTGCTATATATTCTACTAATTCACCCATTATATCACCTCTTATTTATTTTCATCTCTTTTTTCATAAATACCGTTAGTCTTGAATAACATGCTAACTGTATCTGTAGGTTTTGCTCCGTTGTTCAACCATTTTATTGCGCTTTCATCGTTGATTTTTATTTCTTTTGGTTCAGAAACTGGATTGTAGAATCCTATTTCTTCAATGAAACGTCCATCTCTTGGAGAACGAGAATCAGCAACTACTATTCTGTAAAAAGGTTTCTTTTTAGAACCCATTCTTTTTAATCTAATTTTAACTGACATATTGTCACCTCCTTATAATCTTTTTATATATGAAAAAGGAAAATCCTAATTCCAACAACTGTAATACATCATTTTTCAGAAAAAACACTATGAAAAATTGGGTTAGCCATCTTTAGAACGGCATCTTGAATCTGCCCATACCGCCTAAACCTTTTTTCTTGCCCATAGTTTTCTCCATGGCGGAGAATTTTTTCATCATTTTCTTCATATCATCATATTGTTTCAAGAGCTGATTAACTCTTTGAACTGATGTGCCGCTTCCCGCTGCAATTCTTTTTCTTCTGCTTCCATTGATGATGTTTGGGTTTGCTCTTTCTTTCTTTGTCATGGACTGTATTATGGCTTCAGTGAAAACCAGTTCTTTTTCATTGATTTTCAAATCCTTAAGCTTTTTGTTCTGTCCTATGCCCGGAATCATTCCAAGCAAATCTTCAAGAGGTCCCATGTTTTTCATCTGCTGAAGCTGCTGCAAGAAGTCATCAAGATTGAAGTCTTGTTTCTTTAGCTTCTTCTGCATTTCTATGGCTTGTTTTTCATCAAAAGCATCCTGTGCCTTTTCAATTATTGAAAGGACATCTCCCATGCCTAAGATTCTTGAAGCCATTCTGTCAGGATAGAAAATTTCAAGCTGATCCATTTTCTCGCCCACTGACAGGAACTTAATAGGTTTTTCCACAACATTTCTTATGGACAATGCAGCTCCGCCTCTGGCGTCGCCGTCAACCTTTGTAAGGATTACTCCCGTTATGTCAAGGTACTGGTTGAATGTTTCAGCAACCTTTACAGCATCCTGACCTGTCATTGCATCCAAAAGGAGCAATATTTCTTCCGGTTTGACTGTCTGTTTTATTTGAACAAGCTCATCCATTAGGCTTTCATCTATGTGCAGACGACCAGCGGTATCTATTATCACAACGTCAATGCCGTGCTTCATGGCATATTTCGTCGCTTCTTTGGCTATTGTTACAGGGCTTGTTTTATCGCCCATCTGGAAAACAGGAACTCCTACGCTTTCTCCAACAACTTCAAGCTGTTTAATGGCAGCTGGTCTGTATATGTCGCAGGCAACCAACAGTGGTTTTTTTCCGTCTTTTTTAAGTTTTCTTGCAAGCTTTCCGGTTGCAGTAGTCTTACCTGCACCTTGAAGACCGCACATCATAAAGTATGTTATGTCATTAGGATTAAATTTAAGTTTGCTTTCACCCTGCTGTCCCATGGTCTTAACAAGTTCATCGTGAACAATTTTCACAACCTGTTGTCCCGGTGTAAGGCTTTCCATTACTTCTGAGCCTAATGCTCTTTCCTTTACGTTATTAACAAATGTTTTAACAACTTTATAGTTTACATCTGCTTCAAGCAAGGACATCTTAACTTCCTTCATTGCAAGGTCTATATCTTTTTCAGAAAGCTTTCCTTTGCCTTTTAGCTTTTGCAGCGTGCTTTGCAGTTTATCAGATAAATTCTCAAACATTCGATTCTACCCTTCGTTTAATATTTTTCCGGCTTCGTTAACTATATTTTCAACAGTATCTTTGTATTTTTCGTCATTTATGAGTGAGCACAGCCTTAAAATATTTTCAGCTGCTTTATAATATCTGTCATACTTGTAATGAAGTTTCATTTTTTCTTCATACTCTGTCAAACTCTTTTCAGCCTTTTTCAATGCATCGTGGACACCTTGCCTGCTGATGTTCATGTCTTCGGCAATTTCAGATAAGCTCAGGTCCTGATTGTAATAAAGGTCTATTATGTTTGCCTGATTGTCTTTAAGCAAATCTCCATAATAATCGTACAGGATGCTATATAAAAAATTTTTCTCTGACATATAACCACCTACTGTAAAGTATTTTGCTTGACAGTGAATTTTACCTCACTTTGTCTTCTTTGTCAACTGTTTTTAGAAAATTTTTTAAAAAATTTTCTAAATGAAGAATTAAGAGTTAAGAATTAAGAATTAAGAATTAAGAATTAAGAATTAAACGAAGAAATCAGGCAAAAGCCTGATTTCAATCAATAATTCTTCATTCTTCATTTTTCACTCTTCATTGATTATTCAAAGATGGCATTCACAAAGTCTTCTGCATTGAAGTCCTGAAGGTCGTCGATTTTTTCTCCTACTCCAACATACTTTATAGGTATCTTAAGTTCATTGACTATAGGGAATGCAATTCCGCCCTTGGCTGTGCCGTCAAGCTTTGTGAGAATAAGGCCATTTATGCTGCAAGTTTCGCTGAAAAGCTTCGCTTGAATGATGCCGTTTTGACCTGTTGTAGCATCTATTACAAGATATACGTCAATTTTCGCCTCCGAAAATTCCTTGTCTACTATTTTGAAAATCTTGCTCAATTCATTCATTAAATTTTTCTTGTTGTGAAGTCTTCCTGCTGTGTCGCAAATAAGTATGTCGCTTTTGCGGGCCTTAGCAGCCTGAATGGCATCAAATATAACAGCTCCGGGATCAGTGCCGTTTTCTGAAGCAATTATTTCTACATCAGCCCTTGTACACCACTCTTTCAGCTGCTCAACTGCTGCTGCTCTGAATGTGTCTGCTGCTGCAACAATTACTTTTTCGCCCTGCTCCTTGAACCTGTATGCTAATTTACCAATGGAAGTTGTTTTACCAACTCCGTTAACTCCTACAATAAGTATTACTCTTTGCTGATTTTCAGTTGGTTCTTTGTCTTCGTGTTCTTCAAGCATGTTCACAAGATATTTTTTTATAACATTTTTAATTTCAGAAGTGTCTTCAAGCTTGTTTTTTCTTACTTCCTGCTTGATATATTCAATGATGTCCATGGTAGTTTCCATTCCCATGTCAGAAGTAATAAGAATTTCTTCAAGCTCCTCCAGAAATTCATCATCGATTTTTCTGTGTGCAAATACAATATTTTCAATTTGTTCAGTTAGGTTTTTTTTTGTTTTTGAAAGGCCTTCTTTTAACCTGGCAAAAAAGCCCTTCTTTTCTTTTTCCTTATCCATGTGTTCTCCTTTTTTATGAATAATGAATACTGATAATTGATGTAGAGATTTATGCTTCACATAAATCTCCACATTTAATTATTAATTCTTAATTCTTCACTCTTAATTGTTATATGGCGTCTGACAGCTTCAGTGACACCAGCTTTGTAACACCCTTTTCTTCCATAGTGGCACCGTAAAGAGTGTCTGCGCATTCCATTGTTCCTTTTCTGTGAGTTATTACTATAAACTGAGTTTCTCTTGAAAATTCCTTCAAATATTGAGAAAAGCGATTTATGTTTACATCATCAAGTGCTGCTTCAATCTCGTCAAGGATGCAGAATGGTGTTGGTTTTGTCTTTAAAATTGCAAACAAAAGTGCAATGGCCGTAAGAGCCTTTTCTCCTCCTGATAAAAGAGTTATTTTGCTGAGTTTCTTTCCTGGAGGCTGGACCGTTATTTCAATGTTGCTGTTGAGTGCATCGTCTTCGTCTTCCAGATACACGTCTCCGTTTCCTCCGTTGAAAAGTTTCTTGAACACTTCATTAAACTTAACTCTGATGCTGGCAAATTCCTCAACGAACTTATCACGCATTTGAACTTCAAGTTCTTTTATAACGTTATTTAACTGTTCCTTGGCATCTACAAGGTCCTTTTGCTGACTTTTAAGGAAGTCATACCTTTCCTTAACTTCCTCATATTCTTCAATTGCGTCTATGTTTATGTTTCCAAGGTCCTTAATTGCTTTTTTGCATGCATTAACTTCACTGTACAGTCTTGACTGACTTATGGAGTCATCCTTATACTTTAAAGCCATGGCGTAGTTTAATTCATAGTCTTCCCAAAGTTTCGAGGATATTTCTTCAACCTTTGAAATTTCTCTTTCAATTTTCACATTCATCTTGTTTTCATCATCAAGAATTTCTGTGATTGTTTTGTTTGCTTCATTTATTTTATTCTGGTATTCGTATATTTCATTTTGGCTAATATCAAGATTTTCCTTGTTCGTTTTGAAAACTTCATTAATCTTGTTTATTTCTTCCTTGAGTGTTTCTGCTTTTTTGCTAAAATCAGCAATTGCATTTTCAGCAGTAAGGATTTCTGTGTAAATGCTTTTCAAATTTTCATCCTTTGAAAATTTAAGCATGTTGTTTCTTTCAATTTCAGATTGTATGTTGTTGATTTTTTCTTCCTTCAGCTTTATTTGCTGAATTATTTCAGCAACATGATCTCTCTGACCTAAAATAACAGCGTTGTATTCATCATACTTTGTTTTATTTGCTTCATTTTCCAGAGAAATTGCTTCAATTGCCTTTTCTTTTTCTTCGACTTGTTTTTTAAGCTCTTCCGTCTGTAAAAATATTTTCTTAAGGTCTTCTTTGTATTTTGTACTTTCTTCCTGTATATAATGCATTTCTTCAGTGTATTTTTTTATGGCCGAAGCAGTCTTGTCCGCTTGTTCCTGAAGCATGTTTATCTTTGAAGCGTTCATTCCAATTAAATTTGTTTTGTCGTTTATTGTTGCCTTAATATCACTGATTGCTTCGCTTATATTTTTGATTGCTTTTATAGCATTGTTTAATTTATCATTCTTATCATTTAAAAGAGCGGAATATTTTTCTGCAGCTTCCTTCAATTCTTCAATTTCTCTTTTTCTTCCCAAAAGGTTTTGGTTGCTGCTTATGTGTCCACCTGTTACGGAACCCCCTGCATTGATCACATCTCCTGCAAGTGTGACTATTTTTAATGAGTTCCCAAGACGTCTTGAAATTTTAAATCCGTTGTCCAGGTTGTCAACAACCAGGATTCTGCCAAGCAGAAACTTAATTACTCTTTCAAATTCCGGATTTGTGTTTACAAGCAAATCAGCAGTATTGATTACGCTTTTATCCTTGAGAACTTCCTGCTCTTTTGCAGACAATCCTCTTTCCTGAAGCATGTTTATTGGCAGGAATGTAACTCGTCCCACCTTGTTTCTTTTAAGATAATCAATTATATTGCCTGCTTCCTGCTCAGTTTTTACAATTATATTTTGAATTGCTGAACCAAGAGCTATTTCAATTGCAGTTTCATATTCCTTTTCAGTCTTAATAATGTCTGCCACTGTTCCAAGTATGGATTTTAAAACAGGTTCCTTGTCCTTGTTGTTCATTACAGTCTTGATACTTTTGTAGTATCCGTCATAGTAAGCTTCCATGTTTGAAAGTATGTTCATTTTGGACCTGGCGCTGCTTAGGTCTTCACCAGTCTTTTTGATGTCTTGATTAAGAGATTCTCTTTCATTTTCCTTTTTACTGAGATTACCGGATTCTTTATCCAGCTCGGTTCTTTTTTCAGCTATGTATTCTTTTGTACTTTCCTGCTCTTCCTTAAGCTTTGTGATTATGTCAAGCTTACTTTTCATGTCTTCTTCTTCTGTGGACACTTCTTTAGCAAGATGTTCAATTCTTTCTTCATCGTTAGAAATGAATGAATCAATAGTGCTTTTCTGGCTGTTCAGTTTGTTTATTTCTTTGTGAAGCTCGAAAAGGCTGCTTTTTTGTTCCTCGATTTTTGCTACAACATCGTCAATTTTAGCTTTGTATTCCTTGATTTCCTCATTCATTAAGTTGAACTTTTCAGTGTCTTTGTTCAATGTTTCTTCAAGGTCATTTTTTTCTGCACACAACAATTCTATACTTTCATTTAGAGCTGCATTTCTTTTGTTTGTCTCTTCTATTTCTTTTTCTATGTTTTCAATGTTGCTCTTGTAAAGTATTTTCTTTTCACGATGAACCTGACACAGGCTCTGACAGCTTTCAAATTCCTTGGCTTTTATGTCTCTTTCAGCTTCAAGCTCCTTAATTATTAACTGAAGGTCGCTTATTTTTTCCTTTTGAGATACAATTGTTTCAGCAATGGCATCCCTTCTTTTTTGGAGATTTTGTTTTTCCTCAATTGCAATGTTCTTTTGATTTTCAAGGGCTTTGAGCTGCTCGTTGTGCTTTTCGTATTCATGGGCCAGATAGTTAAGCTCATACATCTTTAAATTGTTTTTGATGTCAATGTACTGCTTTGCACGCTTGCTTTGTTCGTGAAGAGGCTCAATGCGCTCTTCAAGCTCATGGATTATATCTTCGATTCTGTCAAGATTGTCGCTTGTTTTTTCAAGCTTTCTTTCAGATTCTTCCTTCCTTGACTTGTACTTTACAATACCTGAGGCTTCTTCAAAAACCTGTCTTCTTGTTTCAGAGTTAGGGCTTAAGATGTCCTCAACACGGCCTTGTCCTATAAATGAATAGCCGTCTCTTCCTATACCCGTGTCCATGAACAGTTCCTTGATGTCTTTAAGCCTGCACTGCTGCTTGTTTATGTAATATTCGCTTTCGCCTGTTTTGTAAAGCTTTCTTTTGATGCTAACTTCCTTGTATTCCACAGGAATAATTCCTGACTCGTTGTCAAAAATCAGGTTTACTTCTGCATATCCCAGAGGCATTCTCTTTTCAGTTCCTGCAAAAATAACATCATCCATTTTGCCCCCTCTTAAAGACTTGGCACTTTGCTCTCCAAGAACCCATTTGATTGCATCGGATATGTTGCTTTTGCCGCTTCCGTTTGGACCTACAACTGCAGTTATTCCATGTTCAACTACAATTTCAGTTTTTTCTGCAAAAGATTTAAATCCATTGACATATACCTTTTTTAAAAACATATTTCCCCCTATTGCAGATCTAGATAGTTTTGAAAAATAAGGCTTTTGTCAAAACTTCCTATTTTCTTATTTTTGTCATATATTATTATTTCGTCAGAATTGTTTAATTTTTTAAATGAAACTTGCTTTAGATGAAAAATTTCCATGAGTTTTTTAACGTTTGACTTTTTTTGTCCTGCAAGAAAACTCATGAGCTTGTCATCAGCCTCTATTATTATATGTTTGTCATTAAGTTCTTCATTTTTTAAAGCTGCAATTAAAGAAGACAAATATAATTTTTCTTCAACCAGCTGCCTGAAGGCAGGATGAAACGGACCTGCAGCCACATCTTCCCCTTCATTGATGGAATCTGAGTTTTGAAGGCCTATTCTTATAACATTTATGTTGTTTACAGCATAATGGCTGTAAATTTCTGCTGAAATATCAACGGCTTCTTCCAAAGAGAGGGGCTTGTAAGCACCTTCCTCATACATGTTTAAAAGTTCCGTGTCCTTGATTGTAAGGGTGGGGTAAATTCTAACCATGTCAGGATGCATTGCTATGGAATCAAGACAAGTTTTTATATCCTTTTTTCTTGTGCTTCCCGGAAGTCCAGGCATAATCTGATGACCCAGAACAAATCCGTGTTTTTTTATGAGCATACTGGCATTTATTGAATCATTTCTGCTGTGACCACGGTTTGATTTCTTAAGAACCTCGTCATCAAGACTTTGAATTCCAAGTTCTATGATGTCCATACCGTATTTTTTCTGCAATATTAAAATATCGTCTGTAATGGCATCAGGTCTTGTAGAACACCTTATAGAATCAACAACTCCCATGTCCTTGTAATGTTTACCTGCAGCAAGAAGCTCTTCCTGCAGATTTATATCAATTGCCGTAAAAGATCCCCCAAAAAATGCCAGCTCTGTGTATGTGTCTTCATTGATTGTTTTTCTGTATTCTTCCACAATATCTCTGACATATTTGCCGCTTGGGGCAACTGTGCCCATGCCTGTAATTTTTTTCTGATTGCAGAACACACAGTCATTAGGACATCCAATATGAGGAACAAACACAGGAATTATTTTCATTTTTTTATTCATTTAACTGACCTTCTGACTTCAATGCATTTTTAGCGGCATCTTGTTCAGCAAGCTTCTTGCTTTTACCTGTTCCTTTACCAACAACGGTCTTGTTAACAAGGACATTTACATGGAACATCTTTTCATGGTCAGGTCCTTCTTCTTTTGTCACCACATATCTGATTTTGCACGACTGACTTTTGCTCTGGTAATATTCCTGAAGATATGATTTAAAATCTGTGACTATTTTTCCTTTCACCGCCAGCTGAATATACTTTGTGAGATTGTCAAGAACAAATTCCTCTGCCTTTCTGTATCCTCCGTCAATGTAAATTGCTGCAATTATTGCCTCTACAGCATCGGCAAGTATTGATTTTCTTTCTCGTCCTCCTGATGCTTCCTCACCCTTTCCAAGGAGAAGGAATCTTCCAATTTGAAGATTTGCTGCAACAAGGCTTAATGTATCTTCGCACACAACCTGAGATCTTAATTTTGTAAGGTCTCCTTCCGGATATTCCGGAAATTTGTCAAAAATGAAGCGGCTTACAGTAATACTTAATACAGCATCACCTAAAAATTCAAGCCTTTCGTTGTTTACCTTGCTGTATGATTTATCTTCATTTGAATAGGAGCTGTGTGTAAGAGATTTTTCCAATATTTCAATGTTCTTAAAACTGTAACCGATTATTTCCTCAAATTCGTTTAGTTCCTTAATATCTATAATCACTGTTCCTCCCAATGATTATAATTGTTTATTATGCTCACGAAAAGTTTCATAAATATAATAAATAATTATAACTTAATTTAATATACAGGACGCATTTCTGCGTCCCTAAATTATGTTCTCAATATATTATTATAAAATAAATATAATTACATATCAATGCTTTCTTCTAAGTAATTGACAATATCTCCCACTGTATTGATTTGTTCAATGCTCTCGTCATCAATTTCGATATCAAATTCGTCTTCGATAGCCATTACCAATTCAAACAATGTTATAGAATCAGCTTCCAGGTCATCTGTAAAAGATGTTTCCAGTGTTATATCTTCAGGATCAACACCTAATTTATCAGCTATAAGCTCTTTAATTCTTTCAAACACATCAATCACCTCCTTGTTATACTTTCTTCAATCAATTCATTTACATTGCTCTCGCAGCACATTTTAGCCTGACGAATGGCATTTTTAATTGCTTTTTCGTCGGAACTTCCATGAGCTTTTATTACAGGAGCTTTTACTCCCAATAAAGGTGCTCCTCCATGTTCTGAATAATCAAATTTGTTTTTGAAATTCATCAATGCAGGCTTTATAAGTGCTGCGCCTATTTTTGTCCTCGTTGATGACATAAGTTCATTCTTGAGTCCCTTCATAAGTTCCAGCACAGTTCCCTCTAAAGTTTTTAAAATCATATTACCAACAAAGCCGTCACAAACTATTATATCCGCTTTTCCCTGAAGTATTTCTCTTGCTTCAATATTACCGATAAAATTCATTGGTAATTTTGTGTTTTCAAGAAGTTCATAAGTTTCGACAGTTAATTTGTCTCCCTTTGATTTCTCTGCTCCGATGTTGGCCAGGGCAATACGGGGATTTTCAACGTTCATGACTTTTTTGAGGTATATGTCTCCCATCATAGCGAAATCATATAGAAATTCGGGTTTTGAATCCACATTTGCGCCGGAATCAATTAAAAGTGCAAAACCTCCGCTCATGTTTGGTATGAGCGAGCCTATTGCAGGTCTTTGAATACCTTCAATTCTTCCGACAATGAGTGTTCCTCCGCTTAACAGCGCTCCTGTGCTTCCGGCAGAAACAACAGCATCAGCTTCTTTATTTTTAACTGCATTGCATGCTACCACCAATGATGAATCTTTCTTTCGCCTGATTGCCATTACAGGCTTGTCATCGTTAGTGATAACTTCTTCTGCATTAATAATTTCAATTTTGTTAAAGCTTGATGTGTACTTTTCAAGTAATTGTTTTACTTCCTTTTCTTTTCCGGAAAGTATAACACTTAAGTTGTACTCATCTCTGGCAAGTATGCTGCCCTTGACAATAGCCTCAGGCGCATTGTCACCACCCATGGCGTCTACTGCGACTTTCATATAGCACCTCTTGTTCCTATATTTTTCTCATAGACTAGTATAACGTAGACGCATTTGTTTTGCAATAAAAAAATAGTGCATTCGCACTACTTTTTACTCAACGCTCATAACTTCTTTGCCGTTATAAAATCCACAAGCTCCACATACTCTGTGAGGAAGCTTTGGTTCATGACACTGTGGGCATTCTATAGTATTTGGAACTGTTAATCTAGATTTCGCAGTTCTTCTTCTATCTCTTCTAGCTTTGGAAGTTTTTCTCTTAGGTACTGCCATTGTAACACCTCCTTAATCCTTCAACAGGTCTTTTAATTTATTAAATCGCGGATCTGTTAAATTGTTTTCGCATTTGCATTCTTCTAAATTTAAATTTACTCCGCAAGTCGGGCATATACCTTTGCAGTCTTGTTTGCACAAGGACTTCATAGGCATGGACAAATAAATCATCTGTTTTATAATTTCGTCCAAATTAACACATCCGTCTGTAATTACTAGCTGAATTTCATCAGATTCTTCATCTTCGCTTAATTTTGACACAATAACCGCTTCAAACTTTGTTACAACAGTATTGTCAAAGTCTTCCAGGCACCTTGCACAAACATCCGCAAAGGTGTACTTGATTGTGCCCGTTAACAAAACACTGTCTTCAACCTTGAAAATATCTCCGCTGAATTCAATGTTCTTATCAAGATGTGTTTTTGCTAAAAAATCTTCGTCATCTATGACAAAATTTTCATTAACATTAAAAGATAATGCATCAGATGATAAAAACTTATTTACTCGAATTAACATAGTACCACCCTTTTCATTCGCAGAGTTAATTATAAGAGAAATTAAATCTTTTGTCAAGCAATTTATTTTACACTTTTATTTGTGTGCAAGTGCTTTTGTGTCTCTTGCTATCATCAATTCCTCGTTTGTAGGAATAACATATACTTTAACTTTTGAGTTATCTTTGGAAATTTCTGCTTCTTTTCCTCTTGTGTTGTTTTTTGCATCATCTATTTCAACTCCAAGGAATTCAAGTCCTTCACAAACCTGTTTTCTTGCAGGAGCAGAGTTTTCACCAAGACCGGCTGTGAATACCAATACATCAACGCCGCCCATTGCTGCAGCATATGAACCTATATATTTCTTAACTGTGTACGCAAATTTGTCCAAAGCAAGCTGTGCTCTTGTATTTCCTTCATCTGCTGCACCCTCAATGTCTCTGAAGTCGCTGCTTACGCCTGAAATTCCAAGAACTCCTGATTTTTTGTTCATGAGGTTATCAACTTGTTCAGCTGAAATATTTTTCTTGTTCATTAGGAATGTAACTATTGCAGGGTCTATGTCTCCGCATCTTGTTCCCATTACAAGTCCTTCAAGAGGAGTCATTCCCATACTTGTGTCAAATGATTTTCCATCTTTTATAGCTGTAAGACTTGCTCCGTTACCTAAATGGCAAGTGATTATTTTCATTCCTTCAAGTTCTTTGCCTGTTAAAGCTTCAACTCTTTCAGAAACATATTTGTGAGATGTTCCGTGGAATCCATATCTTCTGATTCCAAGTTCTTCATATAATTCGTATGGAAGCGGATATATGTAAGATACAGGAGGCATTGTCTGGTGGAAAGCTGTGTCGAATACTCCTACCATAGGTACTGATGGCAACAATTCCTGGCAAGCTTCAATACCGATTATGTTTGGTGGGTTGTGAAGAGGTGCAAGTTCAATGCATTCCTTCATAGCCTTTATAACTTCATCAGTAATAAGTACTGAATCTGCAAATTTTTCTCCGCCGTGTACAACTCTGTGTCCAACAGCATCAACTTCATCTAATGACTTAACAGCTCCGTAGTTAGCATCAACAAGAGCAGTCAACACATGATTGATTGCATCCTTGTGGTCTTTCATAGGTTCCTGGATAACAACCTTATCCATTCCTGTTTTTTCATGTTTTAAAACACTGCCTTCGATACCTATTCTTTCAACAAGACCTTTAGCCAATACACTTTCATCATTCATATTTATTAACTGGTATTTTAATGATGAACTTCCGCAGTTAATTACTAATACATTCATTTTATTCCTCCATGAGTTATTTATATATAAAATCAAAAGATTTTAAAAACTTTTGTCATTTGCTGATGCCGTTTCCGGACAGCATTTAATTATTTTTTCAAATTTGTTATTGTTTAATACCACAATATCGCAGTTTGATATTTCATATTTCCACAAATCTTTATCGTCGGCAATTTTAAGGTAGAGCAAAGCCGACTGTATTACGCCGAAGTGAGTTACCACAACGGAATTGTCAGGAACCTTATCAAAAAAACCAGATACTCTTTTTATTATGTCTTCATATGATTCCCCTTGAGGAAATTTATATTTATGTCTTAAAGAAATCCATTTTTCAGTTTCTTCCAGGTGATTTTCCCGCATTTCTTCCCATGTCATATTTTCAAAAATTCCAAAATTCACTTCAATAAGTTTTTTTTCTACAGCAATTTTATTTATGTCAAAATTGTTTTCTATTGAAATGATTTTTGCAGTATCAAATGCTCTCTTAAGAGGGCTTGAGAATATATTTGAAATATGAGCATCTTTTAAATTCATTGCAGCTATAAGCGCCTGATCCCTGCCGTTTTCTGACAGTTCCACATCAGTTATGCCGCTGTATCTTTTTGTTATATTGGACAGGGATTCCCCATGCCGAACTAAGTATATCATAATTATCCTTTTAAAAAAAGTACTAATATCATAAAAATTATTTGGCTTGTTTCAATGATAAAACCGCATGTATCCCCTGTCATTCCGCCAATTTTGTCTTCAATCCACCCCGCTGTGAAAAGTGTTGCTGCGATTGTCGCAAAACATGATACTGCAAATATCATCCTGTAAGGGGTTATAACAACAAAAATAGCCAAAAATATCAAATTGACAGCCACTGTTTTCATATCCATGGACTCTATGAATGTTGTACCCATTCCTTTTGTTTTTTTTGCATATTTTTTACCCAGGCATGAGACAGCAAGGCATGCTCTTCCCACAACCGGCATCAAGAAACATGTGAACATGTCAGCAAAAGAAAACAAAACAAACTGCGAAAGAAGTATCACAATAAGACATATAACTCCAAATGCTCCTATGTGAGAATCACTCATGATTTCAAATACCCGTTCTCCTGTCCTTCCTGAAAACAGTCCGTCAGAGGTATCGGCAGCTCCATCAAGGTGAATGCCTCCGGTTATTGCAACATATCCGATTGTAAGAACAAGACCTCTTAAAAAAGCTATGTATGTCCTGCCGAATAAAAAGTAAACTGCAACAAGCAAAATTCCTATGACTGCTCCCATAAGAGAGTACAAGGACAATGCTCTTTTGAAATTATTTTCATCGTATGTGATTTTTCTTCCCACAGGAATGCGGGTAAAAAATGAAATCAAAGTTAGAAATCCTGAGGCCATTTTACCATTTCTCCCTTATGTTTAAGTTTGATGGGAATGCCTGAAAATATAAAATACATGAAATCTGACCTGTGGCTTATTTTGCTGTTGATTCTCCCGCTTATATCTCTGAAATAATTTCCCATATAATAAGAAGGAACAACTCCCATACCTGTTTCGTTTGAAACAATAATGAGTTTTTTGTTGTTACAGTTGCATACTTCAATCAATGACATAACTTCAAGAGTTATTTTTTCCTCAAGTTCATTGACTTTTTCAATGCTGCAAAGATCAAAGTCAAGCTTGCTGTCAAACATGAAGTTACCAATCAGTGTTGTGATGCAGTCAATCATTATGGCATCAGAATTCGTAAACTCCGGGAAATTAACAAGATTTTTAAAATCCCTGTACATTTCAAGAGTGCTCCATGATTTTGGACGCTGCTCTTTATGTTTTCTTACTCTGTCAGCCATAGCCTGGTCAGTAACTACTGCCGTAGCCAGGTACAGCACGTTTTCAGCATATTCTTTTGCTTTCATTTCTGCAAATGTGCTTTTACCGCTTCTTGCTCCGCCTATTACAAATGTCACGCTCATAATTTCACCATTTTATAATTTTTACCATTAACTCTAGTATTATAACATTTAAAATGCAAAAATCAAACAAATTTCTGCAAAAAAATGTATGAATTAATTCCTGTTTTGTTTGACTTTATCATAAAATAAAATTAATATATAGTAAAACGATTAAAGGTGAACTATGAAAATAACCGGTATTGTAGCAGAATACAACCCCTTTCACATGGGTCATGAATATCAGCTGAATAAAGCACGTGAATTATCAGGCTGCGATGCAGTTGCTGTTGTTATGAGCGGAAATTTCGTGCAGCGCGGAGAACCGGCAATAATAGACAAATTCAGACGTGCTGAGGCAGCCGTCCATGCAGGAGCCGACATCGTCATTGAACTTCCCATGCCTTTTTCATGCCAGAATGCAGAAATGTTTGCTTTTGCAGCAGTAAATGAATTAAAAAAGCTTCATGTAACGTCTTTGAGCTTTGGCTGCGAAAATGAAGACCCCAAAATGCTTTTAAAAATTGCCAAGACACAGCTTTCAGATACATATGTTAAAATTTTGAAAGAAGAAATAAAAAAAGGAATATCATTTCCAGCCGCCATGACAAATGCATTGAAATTAATCCTTGGAGAAGAATCACGTGATACGGTTCTTTCCCCAAACAATGTGCTGGCTGTTGAATACATGAAAAGCGTCATGAAGCAAGACTTAAAGTGGGACTTTTACCCTGTAAGGCGCATGGGGAAAAATCATAACGATGAAGATATATCAGGACTCTTTGACAGCGCCACTGCAATCAGAAAAGCAATTTTATCTCGTTCTTCTCAAAACATAAGTGCCACAGAAAAAAGCATAGAATTAATTGAGGATTTTTACGAAAAATTCAATGGGTTTAATAGTCTTGATAATTATGTGGATATTTTGTACTACAAGATAATTGATCTGGGTGCTGATGGACTTAGTGAAATATTTGAAGTTTCAGAAGGCCTCAACAATAAAATATATGACAATGTCTACAAACATTCAACAATGGATGATTTCATCATGAGCCTTAAATCCAAGCGTTACACATATTCCAAGTTAAGGCGTGCTATGCTTAATATAATTTTAGACATTAAACATAATGACATAAAATATTTTATGTTGCCTAATAATCATGAATATGTTAAGGTATTAGCTTTTAACAATGTGGGAAGAAATGTAATAAAACATGCAAGAACATTTAACACTGCAGCAATAAACCGTTTTTCAGACTACAAAAAAAACAGATTAGCTGCTGAAGACATTCCCCTGTTCCGCCTCACAAACAAATCAACAAACTTGTACTACCTGCCTTTCAGAAACCGTGAGACAAATGTTGAATACAAGGAAAATGCTGTATATATAAATGATAAATAATTCATATTTCCCCCTGAATGCAATAAAATGTGTTATGGGGGTTGTATTATGTTGAAGCGAAACTTTATTCCTGTTCTTATTTTAGTTTTTATAAGCTTATTTATACTAAAACCTGACATTGTGTCTGAAGGAGCTTTCAGAGGACTTAACATTTGGGTTAACAACATAGTTCCATTTTTGTTTCCAATGTCTGTATTGTCAAACATCCTGCTTCAGTACAACTTCTTGTACAGTTTGTTCGGGCGCATGTCTTATTTGTCAACTAAACTTTTTAAAAGCAAGTTTGCTCTCATTCCATTTTTCATAAGTTTCATATCAGGCTACCCTTCAGGAGCCATGGCTGTGAACATAATGGCAGGAGGCAAACGAATAAATGAAGAAGAAGCTAATTATCTGACCGTATTTGCAAATGACTGCAGTTTTCAATTCATTGCAGGAGCTGTATCATTTTCAATGCTGGGTGATTTTCATCTGTACCGTTTCATTGCAATTCCGCATTTTCTCGGTGCTCTGGCAATAGGAATGATGATGTCAAAAAAAGAGTCTAGGCTTGGAATGAACATAAGCGCCTTGAGAAAACCAGTCATGTCTTTTAACAAAGCTTTCAGCACTGCTATTTACAAATCAGTTTCAAGCATATTATCAGTGGGCGGAGTCATTGTTATTTTTTCGGTTATATCACACTTTTTAAGTGACAGTCTGGAAAGCATTGCAGCTTTACTTAATCTTAAAATGTACATAAGTGACATCATTTATTCTCTTTTGATTGGGTGCCTGGAACTTACAAACGGCTGCAGCATCATTACATCTTCATCATTTGTTCCTCTTGAAATAAAACTCATAGTAATTAATTTTCTCATAAGCTTTTCTGGAATGTCAGTAATCTTTCAGACAATGGCCGTAGTGGATGAATTTGATTTTGACGCTAAAAGCTACATATTTTATAAATTCATGCAAGGCGTCATGTCTTCACTCATATGCACGCTCATGTTCATTTTTGCAGGGAATATATATTGATTATACAACAAATAATATGTATAATGGTAACAGCATATATACAAGGTGATAAAATGATAAATGTTATAATTACAGGAACAGGCGGCATGATTCCTCTTCCCGACAGATTTCTGGCATCATGCGTAATTGAATATAACGGAAGAAAAATTCTTATTGACTGCGGAGAAGGAACACAGGTTTCTCTTCACAAGGGGAAAATCAGCATTAGTAAAATTGATGTGATACTGCTCACCCACTGCCATGCAGATCACGTAACCGGACTTCCGGGACTTTTGCTGACAATTGGAAACAGCGGAAGAACAGAACCCTTAGACATTATAGGTCCAAGAGGAAGTATGAATATTATAAACTCATTGCTGGTTGTGTGCGGTTATCTTCCATTTGAAGTGAGAATGTCAGAGCTTCATGATACAAAACCAGTTGAATTTGAGCAGATAGGGCTGAATATAACATCCATACCTCTTAAACATCACATGAACTGCGTTGGTTACAGTCTTGAGCTTAAGTTAAAGCCTCACTTCAACCCTGAAAAGGCACGACAATTGAATATTCCAGTAAACTTCTGGAAAACTCTGCATGGCGGAGAAAGTGTAAAAGTCATGGACAAAACAATTACTCCTGACATGGTCTTAGGAGAAGAAAGAACCCCCATTAAAATATCCTATGTAACTGACACAAGACCTGTTGATTGGATAAATAAAATTGTGAGAAACTCAGATTTGTTCATATGCGAAGGAATGTACGGAGATGATGAGCAGAAAGAAAAAACATCAGAAAAAATGCACATGATTTTTTCGGAAGCTGCTGAAATTGCACGTGATTCCAATGTAAAAGAGCTTTGGCTCACTCATTTCAGCCCTGCCATGCCAAATCCCGGTGAATACATAAAATTTGCAAAAGTTATATTTCCAAACACCCACATCGGCATTGATTTGATGCATAAAGAATTCAAACCAGCAGAATAGCAAAATATTAATTAAGAATGAAGAGTTATGCTGAAGAATTAAAAGAAGGGATTGTGCCGCAGCACAATCCCAACCAATAATTCTTAATTCTTAATTCTTAATTGTATTTATTTCTTTCCTTTCAATCTTTTCAGACGGAAGAAGTCTTCTCTTTCCTTTTCTTCCAAGACTTCCTGGATGTATTTTACCTGTTCTCTGTACTTTGGTATTTGAACATGCTGCAAGGCATTTGTTCTTTTTTGTGTTTTTTGTATTTCCTTGGCAAGCTTGAAAACTGAATTTTCAATTTCTGCCAGTTCGTACATTTTAAGCTTTGCTTTACAAAACATCTGTCTTGCTTCATCGAGAGATGCATTTGTTGAATAAAAGCCATAGGCAGGAAGAATGTCATCTTCCTTGTACTTCAGTGTGGGAATGTCCACGCCCATGACGCTTTTTAAAAGAATGTCGTAGTGTTCGTCAGTGGGTATGCCATAGCTTATGTCTTCAACATTTTTTACACCCAATGTCATGTTTGCTTTTTGCAATACTGCATAAGCTTCAACCATTACGTCATAAATTTCATTTTGCATGCTTCGTGCCTTGTCTACAAATACCATCATTTCTTTTATAAGAATGTTCCTTTTTTTATCTAAAAGCTCATATCCCTTTTTTGAAAGCTCAAGGGATGACTTTGCTTTTATTAGGTTAGATTTTGTAGGTGCAACCATCACTGCCATAACTATCTCTCCCTGTTGTGTACGTAATATTTAGACAACATTTCAGGTTTCACACGATCAAGTTCTGTTTCAGGCAATATTGACAAAACATACCATCCAAGGTCAAGAGTTTCATTTATGTTTCTGTTTTCATTCTTGTCCTGAGCTATAAATTTGTTTTCAAGCTCACGTCCGAACTGCAGATATAATTTATCTGTTTCTCCCAGATCGTCTTCACCGATTATCTGAGAAAGGCTTCGTATGTCCTGAACCTTTGAATATGAAGCGTAAATCTGGCTCTGCAGGTCTGAATGGTCTTCTCTTGTATATTCAGCACCTATACCGTCCTTCATTAGACGTGAAAGTGACGGCAGAATGTCTATCGGCGGATATATTCCCTTATGGTTCAATTCCCTGTTAAGAACTACCTGTCCTTCTGTGATGAATCCTGTTAAGTCGGGTATTGGATGTGTTATATCATCGTTAGGCATTGTCAATATTGGTATAAGCGTTATTGAACCTTCACAGCTCTTAAGCATTCCGGCTCTTTCATAAATTGTAGAAAGGTCTGAATACAAATATCCCGGGTATCCTTTACGTGACGGAACTTCTTCCTTTGCTGATGAAATTTCACGAAGAGCTTCCGCATAACTTGTCATGTCTGTCAAAATAACCAGCACGTGCATGTTGTTTTCAAAAGCAAGATACTCTGCTGCAGTAAGGGCACATCTTGGAGTCGAAATTCTTTCTATAATAGGAGCATCTGCTGTGTTAAGATACATTACAACGTGATCCAGAACTCCTGCAGATTCAAAGCTTTTTCTGAAGTAGTCTGCATCGTCGTGACGAACTCCCATTGCACCGAAAACAACTGCAAAATTGTCCTTTGTGGCTCCCTTTATTTTAGCTTGTTTAACTATCTGAGCTGCCAGTTCATTGTGTGACATACCATTTCCTGAGAATATAGGAAGCTTCTGTCCTCTAATGAGTGTCATAAGTGAATCTATTGCAGAAATACCTGTCTGAATGAAGTTCTTTGGGTATCTTCTTGCAACCGGATTTATTGGTCTGCCGTTAATATTTTGTTTTACCGGTGATATTACCTGGTACGCATTATCTATTGGTTCCCCAACGCCATTGAATGTTCTTCCAAGTATTTCCTTTGACAAAGGAATTGTAAGTGGTTCAGCAAGAAACTTTACAGAAGAGTTGTCTGTTGATATTCCTGTTGTTCCTTCAAAAACCTGAGCGATTATTTTGTCGCCTTCGATTTTGATTATTTTCCCTTTTCTTGTTTCATTTTCATCAACCCTGATGTTTATTGTTTCACCATAGGAAGCATCTTCAATGCCTGTAAGAACTATTAACGGGCCTGCAATTTTTTGTATTTTTAAATATTCCTTTTTCATATCAACACTCCCTATTCATACTTTAATCTCAAGCTGCTGTAAACATCAACAATCTTGTTCATCAATTCATCAAGCAGCTCTAATTTATCATTCGGGATTTCATATTTGATTTTCAATATATCTTGAATAACAGACTCGCCTCTAATTACAGAAATCGGAATGCCAATTTTAACGCAGGCCAATGCTTCTTCATAGAATGTATCTATTACTTTAAGCATCAAATATTGTTTTTTAAGCACAACGTAAGTGTCTTCCGCGTGCATTGCATTTTGCTGCAAAAATCCTTTTTTGATTATTCTTGCTGTTTCAAGTACCAGCGCCTGGTCATTAGGAAGAACATCTTCTCCGACCAATTGAACAATTTCATTTAATTTCTCTTCTTCCTGAAGAAGAACAATCATTTTATGTCTTAGTTCAAGCATGTCAGGAGCAACATTTTCTTCATACCATTCTGATAGCATGTCAACATATCCTGAATAACTTGTAAGGTAGTTGATTGCCGGATAATGTCTTGCATAAGCAAGCTTCTTATCAAGTCCCAGGAATGCTGAAACGAAACGCTTAGTGTTTTCCGTAACAGGTTCTGAGAAGTCCCCTCCAGGAGGTGAAACTGCTCCGATTATTGTAATTGTTGCTTCGTCATCATTTAAAGTCTTAACACAGCCTGCTCTTTCATAAAATTCTGCAAGCCTTGAAGGCAAATATGCCGGGTATCCTTCTTCCGCAGGCATTTGTTCAAGACGTCCTGAAATTTCACGAAGAGCTTCTGCCCATCTTGAAGTAGAATCTGCCATTATAGCAACGTCATAACCCATGTCTCTGAAGTATTCAGCCATAGTGATTCCTGTGTATATGCTGGCTTCACGGGCAGCAACAGGCATGTTAGATGTGTTTGCTATAAGAATAGTTCTTTCCATCAACGGTCTGTTTGTACGAGGGTCAATAAGTTTTGGAAATTCTTCCAATACGTCTGTCATTTCGTTTCCACGTTCACCGCAGCCTATATAGACTATTATGTCGGCATCACACCATTTTGCAAGCTGATGCTGAGTAACAGTCTTTCCGGTACCGAATCCTCCAGGAAGACCAACAGTTCCTCCCTTAGCTATTGGATAGAAAGAGTCAATAACTCTTTGTCCTGTAATAAGAGGTTTGTATATTGGAATTCTTCTGTTTATAGGTCTTGCTTTTCTTACAGGCCATTTTGTTGACAAAGTAAGGTTTAAAAGTTCTGTGTTGTCTTTTGTGAGAACAACAACTGTATCATTTATAGTGTATTGTCCGTTTGGTTTAACTTCTTTTACTGTTCCGCTTACATTGATTGGAACAAGCAATTTATGAAGAATTCTTTGAGTTTCCTGAACAGTTGCGTAAACTTCGCCGGGTTTTAATTTATCTCCTGGCTTAACTGTAATTGTAACATCCCATTTTTTTTCTTCATCCAGTGTCAAAAGACCAATTCCTTCCGGAATGAAGTCCTGTGACATATTTTGAATTTTGTTCAACGGTCTTTGAATTCCGTCAAAAATGTTGCCTATCATGCCTGGACCTAAAGTTACAGACAAAGGGCTTCCTGTTGAATAAATTTTTTCCCCTGCCTTCAGTCCTTCTGTTTCTTCGTATACCTGCACAGTAGCAATGTCTCCGTCCAAAGAAACAACTTCTCCTATAAGCTTTTGAGTTCCTACAGTAACCATTTCGTTTACTTTGAATGAACCCATATTGAGCCCTTTGACAACAGGTCCGTTTATTGAGTTAACAATACCTTCGTTTCTATTCATTTAAGTCACCTGCCTCTAAAGCCTCAAATATTGTCTGCATGATATATGTCTTGTTGTCTTCAAGAACAGCGTCTATTGACAAATCCATTTTGATGTCTTTGTCGGGAATAACTGCTATGAAGCCGCCCATAATATCATTTGTTGTTTTAAATTCTATGTTTTTGCAGCTTTTATTTTTAGAAAGTTCTTTTTGGATAAAATCTGCATGCCTTTGTTTGTCGTTTTCTGTCAATTGAATAACCAGGCTGCATTCACCATAGCTTTTCAATAAATTTTCCAAATTTGAAATCAAGCTGTTCAAATATGTTTTGTACTTTTCTGAAACAATGAAATCCGATAATCTTTTTTTGAATGTTTCCATGAAAGTATAATAATATTTTTCTTTTAATACTATAATCTCTCGTTTTATGATTACCTTTGATCTGCTCAAGCTTTCAGTTTTTTTCATTTCAGCCTTTTTCGCAGCTCTTTCCTCGATGGACTTTGCCATCTGATTTGCTTCATCCATGCTTTTCTTGATTTTCAAATCATATTGCTTTTCCATTTCCTTTAATTCTTCATTGAGACTCTTGTCCATGGAATTGTTTATGAGCTTGGAAAACAGTAATAATTTTTGTTCTATCGTAACCATAAATCACCTCATATATGAATGCCGACGGATTCTCGTATGTTATCCGCAATGGCATTTGATTCCCTTATAGATCCATGTCTGTCAGGGATTTCTATAATGAGTGGAGTTTTAGATTTAAGTTTCATTTCCATAACCACATCATTAAGCATGTCAACTATTTTTTCAGTAAGGATCAGTATTCCAATTTCCTTATCCTGCATTGCATTTTTTAAAGCTTTGTTGGCTTCATCCCTGTCGCGCACAATTGTTCCGTTGATGCCTGCAAGTCTTAAGCCTACCCAAGTGTCTCTGTTATCACTTATTAAAAATGACTTCATATTAAGTTCTCTTTTCTATTGATTTTATTATACAAACAGAATCAATATAGATATAATCAAACCGTAAATTGCGATACCTTCAGCCATACCAACGAATATCAATGTTTTACCAAGAAGTGATGAATCTTCTGAAATTGCTCCGATTGCTGAAGAACCAACTGATCCAACTGCAAGACCTGTTGCTATTGTTGCAATACCTGTTGAAAGAGCAGCTGACAAATACTTAAGACCTTCACCGATTCCGCCTGCGCCTGCTGCTGCTTCAGTTGTAGCTTCTGCTGTTTCTGCAAATACGTTGCCTCCGAACATTGTTGATACTATAGCTCCGATCATGATCAAAGCAAATGCTGATACTGTAGTGAAAATTGCTTTTTTGATGCTTCCTGTCTTACCGTTTTTCATTGCTCTTTTTCCATATATAATTGTTCCGATTGATACTGCTGCTGCAGCTACTAAAAATAAAATTTGCATAATTTTTACTTCCCTTCTTTTATTATCATTATAAGTTTTTGTTTTATTTTTTATCTTGTTAACTTCAGTGGTTTGAATTCGACGCCTTCACCTTTGAAATACTTGCTGAACATTTCATAATATTGAAGACGAAGACCCTGAATGAATACTATTACACCTTCAAGTGTTAAGATCAATATGTTTCCTATTACCAAAATCAGTATTTTAGCAAATATATTCTCAACCATTTCAGACATTACGAGGAATGCCATGAATAAACCTGCGTGGTTTAAAGCAAATGCCCCAACACGTACGAAAGAAACAGTGTTTGAAAGTGCTGCAAGAATAGTTTCTATTGCTTCAAATATGCTTTCAGTGAAATATGCTCCCGGACTTTCATGGAACAAAGGTTTATGCCCCATAACCAAGTTTGCTAAAGGTTCTTTCATGACAATAGCAACAATGCTTATTAAAAGGACAATCAAAGGTGCACTTACTGGAACATTTATTATTCCTGTCAAAGCTATAATTGTCAGTACAAAGCTCATGAAGAACATGTAACCGAAAATTCCATTTTTGCCGAAAATACCTTCTTCGATATTTTTATTTATCATGGAGTTGACTATGCCGTATATATAAGAAACTGTCAGTGCAAAGAGGCCATATACAATTCCGGCAACAAGTATCATAGGAATGTTATCCGGACTCAACGGTCCTCCTTGTATCAAGCTTGGCAGCCACGGCAATTCGTGCTTTTCAAGTCCGAAGAAACTTCCATAAACAAAACCAAATACAATTGAAGTAGCGCCAAGTCTCATGACTATACCTGCAAAATCACCGATTTTCTTTTTTAATGCCAGGCCAAGAAGAAAATATACAAGTCCTTGTCCTATATCACCAAACATTATACCAAAGGCCAGGCAGAAAGTGACTGCAAGAAACGGAGTTGGATCCAGCTCGTTGTATGCAGGAAGACTGTACATTTTTACTATTGTTTCAAAAGGTTTTGCAAAAATGTTGTTTTTTAACTTTGTAGGCGGAACAACCTGAGTTCCAAGTTCTTCTGCTGTCTTCTGAGTGAGCATGTATTTCTTGGAAACCTTGGAAATATCTTTTTTAACATTTTCAAGTTCGCTTTCCTGAACCCATACGTCAACTGCAAATATGTTGTTTCCTATTTCAGCCTTTTCTGTTACCTCATTGATTCTTTCTTCAAGGTTAAGAATGTTGTAAAGTCTGTTGATTGAGTTTGAGTTTGTCTTCTTTTCAGCTTCAATGGCTGCAGTAAGACTATCTATTTCATTGTTAAGCTTGTTTAAGCGCTCATCAATCTGGCCTATCATTTCCAATGGTGTGCCTGTAATCCCTTCAGGTCTTTCAAGCCTGTTCCAGTTCAATGATTTTAATAGGTTATCTGTTTCTCCCTTGAATTGTTTCGGATACATAATCATGTACATATCCTCATCTGAAGCATTGATAATACCTATTCTCATTACTATGGCACTGAGATTTTCATAATTTTTTTTCAAACGCCACTTATTTTCTTTTGAAAGCATTCCAATCTCATACTCAAAGCAGTTCAAGTCAGATAACTTATTCAGTTCGAGAGTTTTATCACCTATACTGTCAACTCTTAATCTGAAGGCCTGAAGTTCTTTTATGATTTCTCTCTTGTCATTTATTTCTTTAACTTTTACACCAAGTGAAGATTCAATGTTCATCAATTCGTTGTAAACATCTTTAATTTTGTAATTTTCAGATAAAATGTTTTTATCAACGGTTAATTTAACACCCATTCCTTTTGCAAGGTTTTCAACAATACCCATGCCGTCAAGGTGCTTAACTTCATCATCCCAGGAATTTTCCAGCCCCAGGCTTGTGGAGCCTAGAATATCTGATTCATATTGGTGTATTACATAGTAGTTTGCATATGCATTGCTGTTTTCAACGTTTAAGTTTAAATGCACATTTTCGTTTAATATAAGTTCTTTAATGATTGGATTCATATCTTCAGTTGAACCCACAACCTTTAAAAGAACCATTTTTTCTATGGACATCCTTTAAGTTCCTCCCTTCCTTTCATCCTTACATCTTAAAAGCAAGATAACTTTTAAGCTTTTCTTTTGGTACATTGTACTGTATACCTTCAACAATTGTAGTAAAATCATCAACAATGATACCAATCAGATAGATATATGAAACAGCTGCACCGATATTATGAAATTTTTTCTTTTTCAGATATTCATACAAATATGCATTTACCGATAAATCAATTCCTGAAACACCAATATCGTCAAATATGTCCAGTTTCAAATATGATTTTACCAATAAGAAGAATTCATCCAATGACTTGCTGTAGCACAACTTCTTCAATTTCTTGTAGTCTATTGAGGTTCCCCCCACCAGACTGTAGTTTAAAATTTCTTCCGGTGAAATTTTATAATAATTTAATGCCCTGTAAATCCACTGTACATTGAGAAGATCAATTTTAAGCCCTATAATACCAAGAGCTGCATCTGTGTCCTCTTTGTCGAGTTTCTTTGCACCTTCCATTAAATTTTTATATAATTCCACATAAAGTTTCATTTCAATGTGAAATTCACGATTGATGGCATCATCTTTTGTTAAGTTTTTCAGTCCCGAATAATAAGGTGTGCCTTTGAGATTTTCAGTAAATTGAGCTACATTTTTTGAAGACATGAGTTTGTCAAAAGGCAGGGTTTCATGTTTACCGGAATGAATAAAACGTGCTTCAACTCCTTCTAAACTTTCTTCCCTGGCGATTTTTCGTAAAATCAAGCTTAAATCCTGCAGTTCACCTTCCAGCAGCAAAGATTCAATGAAATCCTTGTAGCTACCGGAAAAATAATGAAGCAAATCTTCAGTTTCAAGAGTTTTAAACTTTCCTAACAAGACTTCCATCTTGTCTCTGCTCAGTTCTTCATTCTTAACTTCATTAAGCAGTTTGCTGAATTCCATGTTTTCTAACAAAAGCGATTTTAATTGCTCTACCGACTTGCAATCCAATAATTTTTCCCAATCAAGACCTCTTAGTATACGGCCTTTTTTTGAAATAATTTTGGTTTGAATAGCATAGTATGCCATGTTAGGGTTCATACTATCCCTCCAGTACAAATAACTTGTTAAATATTTCTTCTACCAAAGATTTTTCTGCTTTCTTATAGTTTTTGTCTATATCAGCAGATATTTTAATGATTCTTTCCTTTTCAGCCTTATCTGTTTCAGCTACGTATGCATCAGCTTCATCGGCCAACTGTTGTGCTCTTTTCTTAGCCTCTTCAAGTTTGTCGTTTTTATAACTTGAAAGAGTGCTTTCATACTCCTGCTTTTTTTTGAGCAAAAAATTTTCGTTCTTGGTTTTGTTCTCAAAAGCCAAAGAGTCTATCTCGATAATTTGATTAATTATTTCGTTCAAAAAATCACTCCTTGTTTAATTTTATACAGCATTTGACATTATATCACCCTTTAATATGTTCAGCAAATATAAAACATTCACGATTATGGACATTTAAGGAATATTTTAGTTAATAATATTTTATTGCTTTAAGATGCTAGAAAAAGCTTACGTTTAAATCAAATATCTTCCGTTTTCTTTCATTGTGAAATGTATAACAATAAAATAAAAACTTATAAATTTAAAAGCAATGAATTAAATACCTTTTTATGACAGATAAGAAAAATTTATCAGTAGTAATATTTTACAAACTATATAGAATATTCTTGATAATTGAATAATATTGAATTAGAATATGGATATATTTACACAGGAGGCATATATGATAAACAAAGAAATCTTAAAAGAATATTTTTTAATAGCCCTAGGAACGCTAATTGTGGCATTTGGCGTATATTATTTCATGGTGCCGGAAAATCTGGCAACCGGAGGAGTTTCAGGTTTGTCAATTGTGCTCAGCAACTACATTTCAATTCCTATTTCTTTAATAAATTTTATACTTAACATTATATTATTAATAGTAGGTTTTATTTTTCTCGGAAAGGAATTCGGCGGAAAAACAATTTTTTCAGTTTTTTTCCTTTCATTTTTCATGTACATCATGGAAAGTGTTCATCCTGCAACAAAGCCTGTCACTGACGAAATTTTGTTAAACCTTTTATGCGGCATAGTGATTTCAGCAATGGGACTTTCCATTGTGTTCAATCAAAATGCTTCTACCGGTGGTACGGACATAGTTGCAAAAATATTCAGTAAATTTTTCAACATGAACATGGGAACAGGGCTGATGGCAGCTGATATTGTGGTTGTTATATCTGCATTTTTTACATATGGTATTAAAACAGGAACTGTTGGAGCTTTCGGATGGTTCATAAACGGACTTGTTGTCAATTACTTTATAGACGGATTCTCCATTAAGAACGAAGTAGTAATAATTTCAGAAAAACACGAAGAAATCAAACAGTACATTTTTGATAAGCTTGACAGAGGCGTTACTGTCTACAAAGCAGAAGGAGGCTACACCAGTGACGAAAAGGAAATCATAGTGACCATACTTGACAGAAAAGAATATTTTATTCTTAAAAATCAGCTGAAGCATATAGACCCTGGTGTATTTGTAATAGTAAGGACAGTACAGGAAGTTTACGGTTTTGGATTTTCAAAATTTTAACATTTATTAGTAAATTTAATCTTCATTTAATAATTAAGATCTAAAATAAAACCAAAAGAAGCATAAGGAGGTATTTTAATGAATGCGCAAAAATTTACTCAAAAGTCATTGGAGGCTATCCAGGATGCTCACAAAGAAGCAATAGAAAATTCAAACATGCAGATTGAACAAGAGCATCTTTTATACGCTCTCGCAAGTCAGGAAGACGGCCTTATCGGACAGCTTCTTACTAAAATGAACATAGATAAGGATGTCTTTAAAAAAAGCGTAAATCGAATTATAGAGGCTATGCCGAAAGTTACCGGCCCCGGCCGTGAGAGCGGAAAAGTTTACATTGCTCCCGACGTGGACAAAATATTGGCTGAAGCGGAAAATCAAGCTGAAAGAATGAAGGATGAGTATGTATCTGTAGAACATATTATTATTGCAATGCTTGATTATCCAAAACAAAGTTTAAAAAAAGTTTATGAGGAGTTCAGTCTTACAAAGGACAAATTTCTCTCTTCCCTGTCCTCCGTGAGAGGCAACACCCGTGTAACAAGCGACTCCCCAGAATCAACATATGACGTACTTGCAAAATATGGTTCTGATCTTGTTGAACTGGCAAAAAACAACAAGCTTGATCCTGTGATCGGACGTGATTCAGAAATACGAAATGTTGTCAGGATTTTATCCAGAAAAACAAAAAACAACCCAGTGCTCATTGGTGAGCCAGGTGTAGGAAAAACCGCCATTGCAGAAGGACTTGCTATTCGTATAGTGCGTGGGGATGTTCCAGACAACCTGAAAGAAAGAAAAATTTTCTCCCTGGACATGAGTTCATTAGTAGCCGGAGCAAAATTCAGAGGTGAATTTGAAGAAAGGCTTAAGGCTGTTCTTGAGGAAGTCAAAAAAAGTGAAGGCCGAATTATTTTATTCATTGATGAGCTTCATACAATAGTTGGTGCAGGCAAGACTGAAGGTGCCATGGATGCCGGCAACATGCTGAAGCCTATGCTTGCAAGAGGCGAACTTCACTGCATTGGTGCTACTACGCTTAATGAATACAGGCAGTACATAGAAAAAGATGCTGCTCTTGAAAGAAGGTTCCAGCCTGTCTTGGTTGATGAACCAACAATTGAAGATACAATTTCCATCTTAAGGGGTCTAAAGGAAAGGTACGAAGTTTTTCACGGAGTTAAAATCCAGGATCAATCATTGATTGCTGCTGCAGTTCTTTCTAGCAGGTACATTACAGACCGCTTCCTTCCTGACAAAGCTATAGACCTAATAGATGAAGCATGCGCCATGATCAGGACTGAAATGGATTCAATGCCTTCAGAGCTGGACGAAATATCAAGAAAAATAATGCAGCATGAAATAGAAGAAGCTGCTCTTAAAAAAGAACACAACAAGCTGTCAGACGAACATCTTAAGGAAATTCAAAAGGAATTGGCAGACATGAGATCTCAGTTCAAGGAAATGAAAGCTAAATGGGAAAATGAGAAAAATGCCATTTCGAAAGTTCAAGGTCTCCGTGAAGAAATTGAAAGGGTAAATTCAGAAATTGAAAAAGCCGAAAGAAATTATGACCTTAACAAAGCTGCAGAGTTAAAGTACGGTAAACTCCCCACCCTTCTGAAATCCCTTGAAGAAGAGGAACAAATAGCTGAAAAGTCCAAGAGTGATACAACTCTTTTAAGAGACAAAGTAACAGAAGAAGAAATCGCCCGAATTGTGGGACGATGGACAGGAATACCCGTTTCTAAGCTCATGGAAGGAGAACGGGAAAAATTACTGAGACTTGAAGATATTCTCCATCAGAGGGTTGTTGGGCAAAACGAAGCCGTAGAAAAAGTTACTGAAGCAATACTTCGCTCAAGGGCAGGAATTCAGGACCCTGACAGACCAATAGGATCATTTTTGTTCTTAGGGCCAACAGGTGTAGGCAAGACAGAACTTGCTAAGGCTTTGGCTGAATCTTTGTTTGATGATGAGCACAACATAATAAGAATTGATATGAGTGAGTACATGGAAAAATTTTCAGTTTCAAGGCTAATAGGAGCTCCTCCGGGATACGTGGGATATGAAGAAGGAGGACAGCTTACAGAAGCTGTAAGAAGAAAGCCATATTCTGTAGTGTTGTTTGATGAAGTTGAAAAAGCCCATCCTGAAGTATTCAACATATTGCTGCAGGTTCTGGATGACGGAAGAATTACTGATTCTCAGGGAAGGACTGTGGATTTTAAAAATACAATAATAATACTTACTTCAAACCTTGGCTCCAATTATATATTGGAAGGAATAAGCTCTCAGGGTGAAATAACAGATTCTGCAAAGGATGAAGTAAACAGCCTGTTGAGACGTCAGTTCAGGCCGGAATTTTTGAACAGACTTGATGAAATTGTGTTTTACAAGCCTCTGTCAAAAAATGAAATATTCACAATAATTGATTTGATGTTCAAAGACCTTCAAAGAAGGTTAAAAGACAAGCAGCTCACTGTTTCTCTTACAGACAGGGCAAAAACATATATTGTTGACCAAGGCTATGATCCCGTATATGGAGCTAGACCACTGAAGAGATATATTCAGCGAAATGTTGAAACATTGATTGCAAGGATGATAATACAGCATGACATTCAGCCCGGAACAAAAATGACGGTTGATTACGACGGAAATAAACTTACAATTAAGAATTAAGAGCTAATAATCAAATTAAGAATGAAGAATGAAGGAAAATCAAATTAAGAATTAAGAGTTAAGAATGAAAAATTAAAGGTATGGATTTGCGAAATACGCAAATCCATTTTTTTATATACTAGGAAAGTTCTATTTCCTAGTATATAAAAAACGGGGATTGTAAAGGGCGGGACGCCCTTGCCGTCAAGGGGGGTGCTCAGCAAAAAATACGTTAGTATTTTTTGCGCCGAAGGGGGACATATGTCCCCCTAGCGGAGTTGCGGAGCAACTTTTTTATTTTAAAAAAGATCAGGATTTGTGCTCTGCACAAATCCTTTCCATTAATTCTTAACTCTTAATTCTTCATTCTTAATTGATTTTCAGAATATTTGTTTTGTTACAGGAAAAGATACTTTATAATTGAAAATTTGTAATAAGGAGAATTTTATGAAAAAATATGAATCAATGGATGGAAATAAAGCCGCTGCTTACGCTTCATATGCTTTGACTGAAGTGGCTTCAATCTTTCCTATTACTCCTTCAACGCCAATGGCTGAAGGAGTTGATGAATGGTCATCACATGGAATGAAAAATATTTTTGATCAGGAAGTAAAAGTAATTGAAATGCAGTCTGAAGCCGGTGCTGTTGGAACCATGAGAGGAGCCCTTCAGGCAGGAAGTCTCTCTTCCACCTACACTGCTTCCCAGGGACTTCTTTTGATGATTCCTAACCTTTACAAAATGGCCGGTGAACTTCTTCCGGGAGTTCTTCATGTTTCTGCAAGAGCAGTAGCAACTCATGCTCTTTCTATTTATGGCGACCACCAGGATGTCATGGCATGCCGTCAGACAGGGGCTGCCTTGTTATCTTCAGCAAGCGTCCAGGAGGCCATGGATCTGGGAGTAGTTTCACATTTATCTGCTATAAAGTCAAGACTGCCCTTCATTCATTTTTTTGATGGTTTCAGAACTTCTCATGAAATTCAAAAAGTAGAAAAAATAGATTATGAGGACATTAGTAAGCTGGTTGACTACAAAGCTATTGAAGAATTCAGAAACAGAGCTCTCAATCCCGAACATCCTGTAACAAGAGGAACAGCTCAGAATCCTGATATTTATTTTCAGCAAAGAGAAGGTCAGAATCAGTTTTTTGATAAAACGCCTGAAATTGTTCAGACATACATGGATAAATTAGGTGAATTGACAGGCAGAAAATATAAGCTTTTTGATTATTACGGTGATAAAAATGCCGAATATGTGATTGTTGCTATGGGTTCGGTAACTGATACCATAAAAGAAACTATTGATTACTTAAGGGCCAAAAATGATAAGGTTGGTGTTGTACAGGTTCATCTTTACAGACCTTTTTCTGAAAAACATCTTCTTGAGGCAATACCAACAACAGCTAAAAAAATTGCAGTGCTTGACAGAACAAAGGAACCCGGTTCCACAGGAGAACCATTGTACCTTGATGTAGTCAAATCATTCCAAAATTATGAAAATCCTCCACTAATAGTTGGCGGAAGATATGGATTGTCTTCAAAAGACACAAGGCCGAGCCAAATCATTGCAGTATTTGAAAACTTGAAGAAAAGTGAGCCAAAGGACAACTTTACAATTGGAATCGTTGATGACGTAACATTCACTTCCCTGCCTGAAACTGACATTGTAGACACTTCTCCTGAAGGAACAATTAGCTGCAGAATCTGGGGGCTTGGTTCAGACGGAACAGTAGGTGCAAACAAGACTGCCATAAAAATAATAGGTGACAACACTGATTTGTATGTACAGGGATATTTCTCATACGACAGCAAAAAATCAGGCGGAACAACTACTTCACACTTAAGGTTCGGCAAAAATCCAATCCGCTCCCCTTATCTTGTTTTTGACGCGGATTATATTGCCTGCCACAACAAATCATTTTTATATCACTATGATATACTTAAAGGACTGAAAAAAGGCGGAACATTTGCTCTTAACTGCCCATGGAGCGAAAATGAACTTGACGAAAAGCTTCCTGCATCCATAAAAAGTTTCATAGCAAAAAATAACATCAACTTCTATATAATAGATGCCCTTGCCATAGCTTCAAAAATTGGACTTGGAAACAGAATCAACATGGTTATGCAGTCTGTATTTTTCAAGCTTGCCAATGTAATTCCCGTTGACCAGGCTCTTGAATACTTGAAAAAGAACATTGAAGACATGTACGGCAGAAAAGGTTCTGACATAGTTGAGATGAATCAAAAAGCAGTGGATAAATCCATTGATGCTTTAGTTAAAGTAAATGTGCCTGCTTCATGGGCAGACTCAAAGGAAGAAGATCTCCCTGTTAAAGATGAGCCTGATTTTGTAAAAAATATTCAAAGGCCTATGGCAAGAGACGAAGGTGATGAACTTCCTGTCAGCGCTTTTGCAGGAATGGAAGATGGTACATTCCCATCTGGAACAACTTCTTATGAAAAGCGCGGAATTGCTCCAATGATACCTGAATGGCAGATTGATAAATGCATTCAGTGCGGAAGATGTTCCTATGTGTGCCCTCATGCAACCATAAGACCATTTTTACTAGATGATGAAGAAGAAAAAAGAAAGCCTGATACATTCAAGACAGCCAAAACAATTGGCAAAGGTCTTGAAAATTACCACTGGAGAATTCAAGTTTCTCCAATGGACTGCACAGGATGTGCGAACTGCGCTGACATTTGCCCTGCTAAAGGCAAAGCTTTAATTATGAAGCCCGCTGAACATGAAATGGAAATGGAATCTGAAAACTGGGAATTTGCTACTACAGTTAAATATAAGGAAAATGTAATGGATAAATACACTGTCAAGGGAAGCCAGTTCATGAGACCTTTGATGGAATTTTCAGGGGCTTGTCCGGGATGCGGTGAGACACCATATGTAAAGCTTATCACTCAGCTTTTCGGAGACAGAATGATGATATCCAATGCAACTGGATGTTCTTCCATATGGGGAGCATCTGCACCTGCCACTGCTTATTCCACAAATGAAGAAGGACGTGGACCTGCATGGATAAATCCTCTGTTTGAAGATGCTGCAGAGTTTGGTCTTGGATTGCAGGTTGGTGTTAAGCAGCTTAGAGAAAAATTAGCGGCTCTTGTTGAAAAAGCCATGCAGTCACCAATCGACGAAAATCTTAAAAATGCATTTAAAAATTGGATGGATAACTTTAATGACGGTGAAGGTTCCAAGAAGGCAACACAGATGATTTTTGATGCATTAAATGAGAACAATCACAGCGACAATCCTATTGTTCAGGAAATAATAAACAGAAAAGATCAGTTGATTAAAAAATCAGTTTGGTCCGTTGGAGGCGATGGCTGGGCTTATGACATAGGATACGGCGGATTGGACCATGCACTTGCATCTGGTGAAGACATAAACATGCTTGTAATGGATACTGAAGTTTATTCAAACACAGGAGGACAATGCTCAAAAGCTACTCCGGCAGCAGCAGTTGCAAAATTTGCAGCTTCAGGCAAGAAAATCAGGAAAAAGGATTTAGGTCTCATTGCCATGACATACGGGTATATTTATGTAGCCCAGGTTGCCATGGGAGCCGACATGAATCAAACCATTAAGGCAATAAAGGAAGCTGAAAGCTACAAAGGACCATCTTTAATAATTGCTTACTCCCCTTGCATCAATCATGGAATTAAAACAGGCATGGGAACAAGCATGATGGAAGAGAAAAAAGCTGTTGATTCAGGATACTGGCATATGTACAGATTTAATCCTGAACTTAAGGAACAAGGCAAAAATCCGTTTATCCTTGATTCAAAAGAACCAACATCTGATTACAAGGAATTCATTCATGGCGAAATTCGTTACTCACAGCTTATGAATGTATTCCCGGAAATAGCTGAAAAAATGTTTGATATTTCAAGCGAACATGCAGCTGACAGATATAGAAGATATAAACAGCTCGCAGAACACGAAGTGTTTTAGTAAAAAAAGAAAGCCCGTTTTAAAGGGCTTTCTTTTTCTATTTAAATTACTTTTGATTTGAATCCACATATTCTTTGGCGTTTCTAACCTGAATTTCATCAGGAATATTTACTTTAGACACTGCTTTTAGATTTGATTGGTTTGCCCATGCTGCAGTATCATGGTTTTCAATAGGTTTTGCCATATTTTTTTCTTTAGATTTATTTTTAGCCATACTTGCTCCTTATAAATTTATTTTTATTATTATTTAATAAAACAAAACTATTATTCCATATTAATTGACTATTTATATGTGATTTGTAATTCTTTTGAAAGGATGAATAATTAATTAAATATTACTAAAAATAAATGTAGCAATACATTAAAATAAGGAGAAAAAAATGAGAACAGTAATGGCATTATTATTTAAATTGATAACAACTTTTATTGCATCATGGGTAGCTTTTACTCTTGTAGATTTAAACTCCATAACAATGATTTCCCTTGTAGCAGTCATAGGAACAGTGCTCAATTATCTTCTAGGAGATCTTGTGATATTACCCTCAACAGGAAATATTATAGCATCTGTTGGCGATGGAGTTTTAGGTGCAGCTGTGGCATATGTGGTTGACATATTTTCATATAACTTCAATGCAAGCGCAACAGGGCTGATAATATTTGCAGCCATAATAGCTGTTGCAGAATATTTATTCCACATATACTTAATAAAAGATGAAAAAGTTGCTCCCAACAATTTTCACAGAGAACCACCAATGGAATAATTGTAAATATTTAATTAACATGAGAGATGAAAAAAAGAGCGGAAAGTCCGCTCTTTTCATTGATTATTGTTAATTAGAAAATTCCCATTCCGAAGAAGTCATCAATCTGTCCTATCAATACGAATAAAATTCCTATAGGAACTAAATATTTAAAGCAGATATCCCAGAAAGCGTAAGCTCTCATCTTTATTCCGCTGCTTTCAATTTCTTCTTTGATAACACCAGTCTTGAGAACCCAACCAATCATTATAGACATGAGGATTGCGCCAAGAGGCATGAATACGCCTTCAGAAATCATATCGTAGAAATCAAGCCAGCAGTCAAATGCCATACGGACTTCATCCATACCGAACACAACAGCAGGAATATCAATAGTAGCACCACCAGCAACTCCTGATCCAAGTCCATCAAGACATACAGGAATTCCTATGATGAATATCAAGAATCCAACAATAGTTGAAAGTTTTTTACGATTAGGTTCTTCACCTTTTTGAACTTTTCTGTCAATGAAGTATGCTGTACAAACTTCAAGCAGTGAAATAGATGAAGTTACCGCTGCAATGAATACTAGGAAATAGAACATGAAACCAAACAGATTGCCTATGAAGCCTCCCATACCAACGCTGAACACCTGATGAAGAGTTACAAACAATAGTCCAGGGCCTGCTCCGAAAGAAATGCCTTCAACTCCCTGATACATGAAAGCTCCAACAGCTGGCATTACAGCACAACCTGCCATCAAAGCAAAAATAGTATCTGCAATAGGGATAATCATGGCATTTTTCTCCAGATCTTCATTCTTGCTTAGGTATGATCCATAAGTAATCATACAACCCATACCAAGTGACAGTGAGAAGAACATTTGTCCTGCTGCTGTCTTCAAAACTTTCATAAATCCTAATTCCTGGAAAGCAGAAAAGTTAGGAGCAAACATGAAAGCCAAACCTGTAGAAGCACCTTCAAGTGTGACACTTCTTATAATAACTATTACAAGCATTACCAGCAGTGCCGGCATAGCTACTTTTGTAAACTTTTCAATACCGCTGGAAATTCCGCCCATAACGATGAGTACTGTCAAAGCCATAAATATTCCATGGAATAAAATGTTCTGTCCGCCATTAATAATAAAGCTTCCGAAGAATGCTCCGCTTCCCAATCCTCCAAAGCCGGCATCTTCACTGAATAGCTCCATTAAAAATCCAAGTGCATATCTAAGTGTGTATCCACCAAGAACGCTATAAAAAGATAGAATGAAGAAACCAGAAAGGAATCCCAACCAACCTACCCAAGCAAATTTTTGGCTTAAAACTTTATAAGTACCTATAACTCCAAGACCTGTTTTTCTTCCTAACGCCAACTCGCCCAACATGGTAGCAAAACCTACAAATATAACCAATACTAAGTAAACTATAAGGAAAGCAAAACCTCCGCTAGCTCCCATTTTGTAAGGGAATCCCCAAATGTTTCCAAGTCCGACTGCGGAACCTACAGCAGCCATCAAGAAACCTATGTTACTAGCCCATTGACCTCTGTTATTTTCTTTATTCATTATTACTCATCCCTTCCTTTTTAAAATATTATAAATGATTTCTTCCCATTACGCTGTTGCTCTAATGCTTTGAAAATAAATTAAAAAATTGAAGCTGATGTTCACCTCCAGCAGAAAATTTTTAGTATTTTTAAAATTTACCATACATATAACAAATAATGTACGGAAAACGTAATCATGCTAACATTATAGTATAAAAAATGCAGTTTGTCTAGTAGAATTTAAACTCAAAGCATTGGTGTTTTATATATTTATTTCGATAAAAATAAAATTATGATAAAACATAAAATAAAATTCGGCTTTAACTGACATACAAAAAAACCTGCAGAACTTTGCAGGTTTTTAGTTTGTTTTTCATATATTTCCTATGGACAACATGAGATTAAGTGCTATGCCAACGACAGCAGCTGTTGCAATGGCTGGAATCTGAATTCCAAACATTGGAATCATACCGCCTTCAAAACCGAAGCTTCCGCCAAGACCAACAATCAGTATAACCGCTATTACAGCTAGATTTTTTGAATTAAACATATCAACTTTTCTGTCCATCATTATTGCAATACCCTGTGCAGCTATTACTCCGAAGAGATAAATTGACAATCCTCCGATTACAGCTGTAGGTATTGAATAGATTATGTTAATAAGCGGCGTGATACATGAAATTATCATTGTAAAAACAGCTGCAAGCATAAGAACATATACAGAAAAATTTTTTGAAATTGCCATGGCGCTTATGTTTTCGCCGTAATTTGTTCCGGCAGGTCCTCCGACCAATCCTGATATAATGTCTCCTAAACCGTCACCCATAAGGTTTAATCCCAGCTTGTTATCTATATCATATTTTTTTGTTATTCCCTTTTTCCTTGCAAGATCATTAACATAAATATCAAGCTGGTACACGTGTGCTGTTGATTCAGGAATGGTTGCAATTGCTATAGGCATTATGGCAACAACTGCTGTTATTGAAGGTTTAGGGAACGTGAAAATCGGGAGATTTAATATTCCTGATGACTGAACTGTGTCAAATATTATGAAATGAATCCCTGTTGACAGTCCTATTATGGCTGCAGCAGCATATCCGGTTAAAAGACCGAACAATATGGGAAGCTGGCTTAAACTTCCTTTTAAGTACACTGAATAAAGAATTGTTGATATTAAAGTCACAATGGCAATCGCCCATGCCAAGCTTCCCGCCAGAACTGCCTGGCTTTTTGCAACAGATGCAGGATAAGATGCTGCATTTGTCATTGCATTGGCAGCCAATGATAGTCCTATTATAATTGCAATACTTCCTGTTACTGATGGTGGAAGAACTCTGTCAATTTTGTCTTTTCCTGAACGCTGGATTATAAATCCTGCTATTATGGAAACAAAACCTGACATTATAATACCGAATTGTGCAATTGAGATTTTATCATTTAAAGAATATGCGGCAAATGCTTCAGCGCTCATAATTGAAGCTATTGCAGAAATATAAGAAAAGCTTGAGCCGTAATAAAGAGGAATTTGTCTTCCTGTTACAAGTATAAATCCTAATGTTGCAAGACCGCTGGCAAAAATTGTTGTTGAAACATGGAAGCCTGTAATGAGTGCAACCAGTACTGTTGCCGGAAACATAACCACAATTTGCTGTAATGCGAAAAATATAAGTCCTATAATTGGGGGACGCTCGTCTGGCAAATATCCATAAACTTTATTTTTAGTTGACATATTACCTCCATAAATTTATTAATGCGGTTTTAGGCATAAAAAATCCTGACCTTTCACGTCAGGATTATTATATACACTTATATAAAGCCTATTCATCTTCATGGTATCACGGTACCGAGTTAAAGATTAATTTTTTAAATATAAGCATTCTCATTTCATGATAAATTATAACATTTTCAAGACATTCCGTTAAGCTCCATCTTTAAGTTTTTCCAATGAGGCAGGAATTCGTCCATGTAATTGTAAAATATTTTGTTGTGGTAACGCTCAAGCAAATGTGTCAGTTCATGAACAATAATATATTCAAGACAGTCTTTGCTTTTCTTGGCCAACTCAAGATTTATCCAGATTTTTCTGTTTCTTGTATTGCATGTTCCCCACCTTGTTTTCATGATTTTTACTGCCCAGCTTTCTATGTTGACTCCTATTATATTTTCCCATTTTTCAATGTATTCAGGCACAACACTTTTCAGTTTTTCCCTGTAGAACTCCTGAATTATTTTTTCTTTTTTTTCAAGCGATGAATCTTTTCTAACATATAAAACTATATGCTCACCATTGAGTTCTGCAAATTGTCTCCCATTGTTTTCAACTACTTTGAGCTCATATTTTTTGCCAAAAAGACAGTGAAGTTCGCCTGATTTATATTCAATGTTGCATTTTTCCTGAACCTTGAATTTTTCCCTTTGCTTTTTTATCCAATCAAGCTTTGATATAGCAAAGCATTTAACTGCCTCATCGTTCATTTTGTTTGGAACTGAAAGCCTTACATCTCCATAGGGAGGATTGACTGAAAGATTTAAATTTTTTATATTTTTTTTGACAATTTCTATTTCAATGTTTTCTAAAGTTATTTTATTCATAAATATCCCCTCTTATATTTACATATATTATAAGCTTAAATTCTTTTCACATCAATGAATTATTTAAAGCGAATATTCATTGCTTAAATATCAATACTATAACTGACTACAATTATGAAAGGAACATATCATGAAAAACAATAAAAACAGAATGCGAGACAGAGATAAAAGTAATTCAGAACTGCGAAAAATGGAGCCGAAGGACAATGCTGACGTAGGCATAATTAACGGACAAATTATTGGTGTACATGAGGGCGGAAATGAAAAAAGAAGACCTGAAATAAAAAACATAAAAGACTGAAAGCTATCAATTCAAAATAAAAAGGAACACATTGTGTTCCTTTTTACGAGGGGATAAAGAATATATAGTATTAGAAATCAGGTATAACTTAAATATCTGATTTGCTATGAATTACAAGCACAGGGCAAGGAGAATCTGAAATTACCCTTTGTGTAACTGAACCAACAAAAAACCTTTTTATTTTTGAAAACCCCCTGTTTCCCATTACAATCAAATCGAAGTTTTCATTTTTTGCTGCTTCAAGTATTACTTCATATGGTTCGCCAATCAATACTTCTTCTTCTGTATGGATATTTGAAAAATCCAGCTTTTCAACAATTGCATTCAATATCTTGCAAGAATTTTCCTTCATTTTGTCTTCTATTTTTTTTTGTTCGGGATCTAATTCTGATATTGCCGAACCATCTACCTGGCTCCATTGCTTTTTATATCTCAAGTAGTTTTGCAAACTGTCAATGTGAACAACAGATAGAAGCTTTATTGTCCCATTGAATTTTTTTGCCACTTCAATAGATTTTTTAACTGCGTTTATGGATGCTGTAGAACCGTCAACTGGAACTAGTATTTTCATTAGCAACACTCCTTCATTTCTTATGTTGACTAATATATACCCGGGATTAAAATTTTAAAACTTAAATGTACCTTATTTTCCTGTAATTATACCAATCAGTCTTTATATTGATCAAACATCATGTCTGTTTCGCCTTTCATGGCATTTGTATTTACACTGTCACATGTCTGACACACCCAGTCTTCTCCATCATAAATAAAATAAGTGAACTTTCCGCATACTGTGCAGTAAGCTTCCATATTGCTGTCCATTTCAATTCCTCCTTCCGAGATATTTAATGAATATATTTGAAATAATGTACTATTTTATTTTTACCCATCATTGGAAATTTAAACCTTGAAATAATAAAATTTTCTCATTACCAATTTTATTACATATAAAAAAGTTGCTCCGCAACTCCGCTATGGGGACCTATGTCCCCCTTCGGCGCAAAAAATACTAACGTATTTTTTGCTGAGCACCCCCCTTGACGGCAAGGGCGTCCCGCCCTTTGCAATCCCCGTTTTTTATATACTAGGAAAGAGAACTTTCCTAGTATATAAAAAATTGCCTGCATAATGTGCAGGCAATTTACTATTCAATTGTTGTATCTATAATTACCGCATTTTGAACAGCGTCCCACATAACTTCAAAATCCAATGTTCCCGCAATGTCGCGAAGTTTAAAGTAGTTGTTACCGTCAATATTGTAAGCAGTAAGAGTGATTTTTTCCCCGTTCAAATAAACTTCAGAGCTTGATTTTACAGCGCTCTTATTTCTTTTTTCATTAGATGAAGCAAGCTCCATACCAACTGCACTGTATTTTTTATTTTTCACTATATTTATTGCATTTTTGCTGTTGTCCCACTCAACATTAAAGCTTTTCTCGCTTCCATCAAGAATCTTTGCAATGTCCCTAAGCTTGAAATAATTGTTGTTATCAATGTTATAAGCTTCAATACTTACATCATTTCCATCAAGTAATACCTTTGAAGATGTTGGCACTGCAGTGATACCTGTAATTTTTTCCTCAACAAACGCAAGTCCGTTGTTTATTTTTCTTCCGGAAGTTGAAACATTTGATGCAGGATAGTAAAGAGCTACTGAACCACCTCCATCAAGGCACATGGCATTTACAAATCCCATTTGCTTCAAAGTTTCTGCTGCACTCTTCACTGTAGCCGATCCCATGTTTCCAATTGTTATTGTACCGTCGGACTTTGTTCCTATAAATGACCTGGCTGCACTGTTTGTGTTGATTTTCGCTTCAAAAAATCCTTCTGCAGGGCCATCGGCAGTAATGTTTCCGTTGATAATCAAGCTTGGACCTGCACCAAGTGCACTTACAACATCATTCCAGTCTTCAGCATTTGTAAATGTTGTTTTTATGATCGCCTTGTAATAAACTTCATCCCCTGTCTTAAAACGCTCATCAAGCAAATAAACAACTGATTGATTATATACTACAGCAAATCCGCCACTTGGAACTATAAAATCTGTAGAGGAGATTTCAGTAACATTTCCGTTTTTTACTATGGCTGCCTTGGCTCCTGGTTGAAGCTTGACTGTGGAACCATATTCAGGAGTAAAAATTGTTATTGCATCTGCTTCAGTGCTTGGATGATTTATTCTCCACGGTATTGACCTGAATTTGCCGTTTATGTATACTTCAAAATCAAAAGAAAGCCTGTCTATGATTAATTTGCCTCCTGAAGTAATTCCAGCAACAGATCCGCCATTGCTAATGTGAATTATTTTTCCATTTTTGATTATTGTTCCCCATGGAACAGGAGTACCATTGTAAGCTTCAAAATAAGTTCCGTTTATTGCAGCAAAAGCTCCTGAGCTTTTTGCCATGTTTTCAAGAGAATCAGAACTATTCATCTGGTTGCCTGCATTTAACACTACCGTCTTTATGTTTGAATTCATTTGTATGTTAATATAATTAATGTTTATTCCATTTATGTTAGTGTTTTGGTACGAGCTTGTTGCAGCATAAGTTGGATTGTTGCATAATAGTACAGAAGCTAATGTTAAACATAATACACATTTTAAAAATTTCATATTCATCTCCTTATTCTTTATTTCTCCAATTTTTATAGTTACCTGACTTAATTCTCCCGTCAGCAGGCTTTTCAGCATTTTTTGGTATTGCCCAGTCTCTTCCGAATTTTACTGCTCCGTCAATTCTTTTATTTGCACATAATAATTGAACTCTTCTTGGAGAAACTCCCCACAAAAATGCCGCATCCTTTATTGTTATGAAGTCCATTTTTCACCTCAAAAAAAATAGCATTGCCATTCAATAGCAATGCAAACTGCAGCTGGCTGCCATTTTAAAGGCCCTTTAGCTTTGCGTCACAGACTTTCGCCTGTTTTGCCAATATGAATTTGTCATAATTATAGTCTTCTTGGCGAACGTTGTCAATACAATTTGTAAATTAAGGTAAATTTTCTAAAATTATAATGATTACAATTGTCACTATTAGTCAAATTATCAAACAACTGCTCATTATATTTATGTCTTTAATTGCAATAATAACTATGAAACTTTTAATAGTTTCATGTAGTAATTATTTGTTTTGCCAGCTTAATATTAAGTGAGGAGAATATGTATGAAAAAAGTATCGGCATTTGCTTTAACTTTAGTTCTTGCATTGACACCAGTGCAGGCACTTGCATTTTCAAACTTTAACTGGAACGATTTTAACCCGAATAATTTCAACCTAGACAATTTCTACAATTTCAACACCACTGAACCGTCAGCTAATCCATCAGCAGATCCTTCAGTTGTTCCTTCAAGTTCTTCTTCTTATGAAAAAAGAGTAGCAGAGCTTGTTAATGTTGAAAGACAAAAAAACGGTTTGTCTGCACTCAGTTTCAATACAAAAATATCCGACGTGGCAAGATTAAAATCGAAGGATATGGCAGACAACAATTATTTTGCACACCAGTCTCCCACTTACGGGATGGCCGGAGATATGTTGTTAAAATATGGCGTAACTTATTCTGCATGGGGTGAAAATATAGCCTCAGGACAAGACACTCCTGAAGAAGTTGTTTCTCAGTGGATGGGTTCACCTTCACACAGAGCAAATATACTTTCACCTGAATTTATTTATATAGGTGTGGGATACTGGACAGACGCAAGCGGAAAAACGTTTTGGACTCAAATGTTTACCGGAGATGACAAATAATTGCTAACAGATATAAAAAAAACTGCGCCAACAGCGCAGTTTTTTTTATTATATTATAAAGGCATTATTTGCTTTTTAAATTCGTTGTTTACAACCTGAGCCAATGAAGTATATATTGCTGATGATCCGCAGAAAATTCCAACCCATCCTGCAGCAATTTTAATGCTGTGGATTCCTGTAAAATCTCCTATTGATAACATTAAAAACAGTATTGCAAGTGATAAGAATACAATTTGTGTGGCACGGTTGTGTTTCAAAGTTCCAATAAACATAAATGCTGTAAATATACCCCAAAGCAGCAAGTAAAATCCCATACTTTTTTCATCGGCTGCTTTTATTCCTTCAAAAGGGTTGATCCAAATAAATATAAGCGACCACCAGAAAAATCCGTAAGCTGTAAATGCTGTGGCTCCAAAGGTATTGTTCTTCAAAAACTCCATTATTCCTGCAATGATTTGAGCTGCTCCGCCCAATGCAAATCCCATTGCTACTATTACTACTGAAAGCGGAATAATATCTGCATTGTGAAGATTGAGAAGCACAGTTGTCAATCCAAATCCTAAAAGGCCTAATGGAGACGGGTTGGCAATTGCCATTTGATTCTCTTTGTTCATGTTTCCTCCAATAAATTTTCATTAATTATTTTAAAATCGTTAGTATGTTAACATACCGGATAAATTAATGCAAGAAATAAATATTCACTTATATAACATTTTTTGCAACTAGTTGGAGAAAAACAATTATTGGTAAATTTTGTCCTAGGGATTCATATTAATTTCAAAATTAAAGTTTTATTTCAACAAAGTTCATTGCAGTTATGCTGTCTTCTTTTACATCACAATCAAGAGCAATTATGTTAACACCTTTTTGTCTTGCTTTAATGAGAGCTTCAGCAAATTCCTTGTGTGTTTTAACATTTGAGGTAAAATATTTTACATCGTTCATTTGCACAATGAAAAAAACATAAGCTTCATATCCTTCATCTATGCATAGTGACAACTCGTTCAAGTGCTTAAGCCCCCTTTCAGTGGGAGCATCCGGAAACATTACTATTCCATCTTCCTCCAGTGTTACTCCCTTCACTTCAACGAATATTTTTTTATCATCAGCTTCCAGATAAAAATCAAATCTGGAATTTTTGTATTTCTGTTCAGTTTTTATTAGTTTTATATTTTCAAAAATGCTGCTATTTTTTACCCATTCCCCAAACACCTTGTTCGGAACCTGACTGTCCATGTTAATGAGGCGTTTTCCCTTGTAAACAGATATAAGATCATATTTTGTTTTTCGTATTTTGCTGTCAAATTCCTGCACAAAAATATGGGCATTATGTGTTAAAAGTTCCTTGCATCGGCCTGTATTTTTAACATGACAAATTTCAGTCTTACCGTCTATTTCAATATTAGCTATAAACCTGTTTGGCCTGCTTATAAATTTAGCCCTTCTTATATTTTCATATTTCATTTATGATGTCCCTTCGCTTATGCTGAGTATGGTTATTTTGCTTTTTTGATTCTCTCATTCACTGATTTGCTCATAATCTTGTATGCTGTGGCTGCAACCGGAACACCGAAAATAATTCCTGCAATGCCCATAAAGCCTCCTCCTACAATTACTGCAGCAAACACCCAGATGCCAGGAAGCCCTATGCTATTTCCAACAACTTTTGGATAAATTAAATTTCCTTCCAACTGCTGCAGAACAACAATGAATACAATAAACAGCAAAGCCTTCAGAGGATTCACAGCTACAATAAGTAAAAATCCAAGAGCTGCTCCTATGTAGGCTCCTATCATAGGTATAAGCGCCGTTAAACCCATTACAGGACCTATGATGGTTGAATACGGAAAACCAAGTATTATCATTCCTGCAGTGCAAAGAGTACCCAATATAACAGCTTCCTTGCATTGACCAACTATATAGCTTGAAAATGATTCATTTGCAGTGTTTAGCACATCATAAATTCTTGTTCTTTTTTCTTTGCTGATATATGCTTTAAAAAGTTTTTTAAATTTATTTTTTAAGTCTTCCTTATCAGCAAGTATATAAATTGAAAATGTAACTGCAAGTATAAATTCCACCACAGCTCCAAATGCTGAACCTATGAATGTCACAGTCCCAAATGTCCAGTTTCCCAAAAGACCAAGCACTTTATTCAGTACAGCATAGCCATCCATGTCAAGCTCTTTTATTTTTTGCTGAAGCGCAGGAATTTCATGTGAATTTTCAACAATCCATTTAACAACACTTTCATAAACTCCCGGAAATTTTTCCACCAGCAATGTGATGAACTTTACAAGCTGTGGTATAACAATTCTAAGAGCAAAGAAAACAACAAGAATTATTGTCATTATTGCCAACAAAATGCACACAAATCTGCGAGAACTAACAACAAGCTTGTTTTTGCTTCCAGGAAAATATAGTTTTTCATATTTAACAACTAAAATGTTAAGCACAAAAGCCATAACAGCCCCAAGCAGAAGCGGATAAACAATTCCGTAAATTTTTATTAATAAATCAACTGCTTCGTGATAATTAATAACTGCCAGAAGCATCAATGCTGCTGTAATTATAATTTTTAATATTGTTTTATAATTGTTTTTAGAATAATCAATCATATGTAATCCTTTCTATGCTACTGGTAATATTGGTAGTTATCCAGTTTCAGTAATTACATTATCCAATAAAGATTTTTGATTGTCAACAAATACATGTAATGTTCATGTTCCTCTATAGAAACACGTTGAATAAAAAGGGCTTGTTCATTTAGAACTAACCCCAACATACCATTATTATTGTCATAAATCTTCACTTATTCATTGATATATATCTGAAAATTCAACAAGAATGTTGTCAACCTTTCCACTGCTGTAGTATGGGCTGCACATATCTTCTTCCTTTTCATCTATTAGTGTTACAGGCAGCTCTACAATAAACTCGCTTCCTTCCCCTACCTTGCTATTTACAGATATGCTTCCTCCATGAATTTCTACGAGGTTTTTTACAAGAGACAATCCGATTCCTGTTCCTTCTTTATTTCTAATTAAAGTTTTTTCAACCTGTCCAAACCTGTCAAATATTACTTTAAGCTTATCCTCAGGAATTCCCACTCCTGTATCCTTGACAGAAATTTTTACAGTTTCTTCTTCATCTATAACAAAGACAAATATGTCATCTCCGTTGTTTGTAAATTTTACAGCATTTGAAAGAAGGTTTAATATTATCCTTTCAATTTTGTCACAGTCAACAGCCATAAGTAATTCTTCCACATCTGTATCGAATATAATGCTGACACCCTTTGATTTTATATAATCTGCTACTGAAAGTGTTATATCTTCCACAATGCTGACTATGTTTTCATTGCAAAGATTAAGCTTCAAAAATCCGGAATCAAATTTTGACATATCAAGCAAATTGTTTACAAGTCTTATAAGCCTGTACCCATTTTGCTTTATAACATTTAATAGCTTAGCAGATTTTTCGTTGTAATCACTGCTGTCATCAACACATTTTATCATTAGAAGCTGTACTGCGCTCAATATAACATTAATAGGTGTTTTAAGTTCATGAGATATATTTGAAAAAAATTCTGTTATGATTTTGTTGTGTTCGTTTGATTTTAACAGTTGTTCTTCATTTTCTATCAAATCATTTTTAAGAAGCTCTATTTCGTTTTTAAGGCCAAGATCCTTTAATATTACAAGCCTGGCAGGCTTACCCCTGTATGAAATATTTTCTGATGAGAATTCTATATCAACACATTCATTTTTCAAATTTGTAATTTCGATTTCTTTAAACCCAAATTCATTATTAAAATCATACACTTTAATAATATCGTCTTCATAGTTGTTCTTTAAAAACTCTTTTTGATCAATTCCTAGGATATCAGTTAAACTGCTTGCTCCTAATATTTTTGCAGCTGTAATGTTTGCATAGATTATTTTATTATCTCTTAGTATCACAATTCCGTTTCCTGAATTTTCAATTATCCATTCATAGCACTGGTCGTTATGCATTATTATGTCTTCCATACACTTTTTTTGCTTTTCTTTTTCTATTACAGCAGCATCAGCCATGTTTAAATTGATATTAATCATTTCAAAGGGTCTTTCCAATCCGTTCACTATTATGCCCATGTAAGTGAAATAATAAGAACCAACCTTGAATATATGTCCAAGCATATTATATATGTCTGTAACATCTCCATACAAAGTAAAAAACAGTTCGGAAATAACTTTGCATACTAAAGCAGCTTCAATCATAACAAATAAACTGCGGTCCATATTTTTTCTTGCCAGAAACACAATGAGGCAGCATATGAAAAAACCAAAAGCTATAATATATTCTGCATATATTTTAGCATTAGTTATTCCGTCTTCAGGAGTTCTCATAACTGGAATAAATAATTGAAGATAGACTATGTCATAAATAATAAACCCTGCAAAAACAAAATACACAATGAATATTACATAATTATTTGTCCGTACATCCTTTTTAAATAAAAAAACAAATGAAATGAGCAGAGTTACCAGCTCAATACCCCTTGAAACAATCCAGAACTTCGTATCCATGTCATACACATCATTTGATAACATCATCAAATCACCGTATGAATATGTATGAAACAAATCCATAATAAGAATAAATACATAACCAATGCCCAGAAACATAAAAAAACTGTTTTTTGATATTCTGTTTGTATGAATTGAAACTATCAATATTCCCATGGCTATAAAACAGCTGAATGTTTCCGCAAGGCTGTGAAACACATAGTAATTTACATTCCGAAGCATTACTAATCCTATAAGAATCATAATAAATAAAAAGTGTTGAAAAATATCCGTGCTGTCTTTTACAAACAACGTTTTCAAATCTGTGCTGCCAATATCAGATCTAACTGATGATTCTGTTGTTTTCATTGTATCCCCCTATATTCTTTAAATATATGATGCCTATATTGTTATAACATACATTTTATAAATCATATGTTATTTCAAAAGTCACACCTATTATGATATACCCACTTTTAAAATTCCTAACTTCATATTTTTTTACAAATTTCGACTTTTAAATATCGGATGAATATAATTCATAAATAAATAGCAATAAAAAATGCTCTTAAATTTAAGAGCATTCGAATTATCGTTAATATTATTGTGCAGCTAAAGCAGCGTTTACTGCTTCTATTATTGCCTTGCTTGTATATGTTGCTCCTGATATCACTTCAACTTCTGTTGAATCTGCTTCAACTATTTTTGCAGGTAACTGTTCAATTGCATTTGAACCAATACCCGGAGTTTCATCTGCGCCAACTGCTTCAACAGTCAGTATGTCATCTCCGTCAACTGTTACAGTAACTGTAACGTCTCCGCCAAAGCCCTTAGCTGTTCCTGTAAGAGCTCCTTCAGCTGCAGGTGCTGCTGCTCCCTTGCTTGCCAATGCTTCTTCAACAGCTTTTTTTATTGCATCACTTGTATAAGTTGCTCCTGAAACTCCATCAACATCTGTTGAATCAGCTTCAGCGATTTTTCCAGGCAACTGTTCAAGTGCATTTGAACCTATACCAGGTGTTTCGTCTGCGCCAACTGCTGTAACAGAAACTATGTCATCACCTTCAACTACTACTGTAACTGTAACATCACCGCCAAAACCTTTTGCTGTTGCAGTAAGTGCTCCTTCAGGAGCTGGTTCTGCAGGTTTTGCAGAAGTTTCTTTTGCGGGTTCAGCAGGGGCTGCAGGTTCTTCAGCGCTTTCAATTCCTAATGCAGCCCTTACAGCTGTTTTAATAGCATTGCTTGTTATTGTAGCACCTGATACTCCATCTACATCTGCAGAATCAGCATCAGCTATTAATGCAGGCAGCTGATCAATAGCGTTAGAGCCTATTCCCTGAGTTTCGCTTGCACCAACTGCTGTAACTGAAACTATATCATCACCATCTACTATCAATGTAACTGTTACGTCACCGCCAAAACCTTTAGCTGTTGCTGTTAGTGTTTCTCCCTGTGAAGTTAAATTCGTAGCTACTTGTAAAAAACCAAAAGACAGCACAAAAACCAACACAATAATTAATCCTTTTTTCATTTCCTTCCTCCTTAAAAATATAATCACTCTAGTCAAAATCCATTGAAAAGAGCAATATAGTGGACGTTTATGATGTTAAAATATTACCCACTGATTTTTGATTATACTATACTTCTTTGATTATGTAAAGTTTATGTGTGACAAAAAAATGATTTTCTTAAACTAAAACACTTGTAAAATCTGCCACATTCTTTCTTTAAAATGATTTACAGAGAACCTTCCTCGTATATAAAAAAGCTCCTTATTTTCATAAGGAGCTTTTCTTATATTACAGTCCTAATTCACCTTTTAATTTGTTCAGTTCTTCGTCAACAGATGCATTGCCCATGGATGCGTATTTTTCTTCTAAGGCTTTTGCTTCATCTATTGGCTTAGTGTTAAGCTCTGCCATTGCTGTTGCTTCATCAAGCATCTTGTTTGCCTTGTCTTCCATGCGAAGAAAAGCATTTTCTGCATCTTGAAGTCTGTCTGTAGCTGAAGTATATTGATTTAAAGTTTCCTGAGTTTTTGCAACTTTTACTTTTGATTTTATCATTTCACGTCTTGCCTTGAGGCTTTCAATGTCTGAAGCAAGCTTGTCGTGCATTTGTCTCATTTTTATTGCATTTTCATGTGCTGTTGCATATGCTGTCATAAGGCCAGCCCCAAGGTTTTCAAGTTCCTGTTTTTTAGCCAAAAAGGTCCTTGCATCTCCTTCATTGCCTGCCATCAGTGCTTTTTTTGCATATTCCGCATATTTGGCAACTTCAGCCTGATTTTCATCGGCCAGACGTTTTGACCTTGTTTCTTCTGCAATAACAGAAGCAGTGCTTTTTTTGACTTCTGCCAAATCCTCTATGGCATCATGCAGATACTGGTCAATCATTTTTGACGGATCCTCCATCTTGTCCAATACTTCATTGATGTTTGCTTTGATAATATCTGTGAATCTTTCTAAAATTGACATTTTGTTACCTCCTTGAAATCATATAGCAATGTCTTTTAGACATTATGCTTCGTAGTTAATTACATTCGTCTTTTGCTTATTGATTAAAATCATTATCATCATATTTTCTGGCTAAATTTTCAGCCTCATCTTCTTCAAATTTATGAATAGGTGTATTTAAAATGTCCTCCGTCTGTTTGGCTTCCAGATTTTTTTGTTTCTTATAGTTTTTCCACCATACAAAAAGTATCAAAACCAAAACAATTATTCCAAACACAGTCATTACGCTAATCCATGGAGACCTTGTGACCGTCATGATTCTGTCAGCAGCCTCGCTGAAAGAATTGCTGAAAAATTCCTCATCAGTCAAATCATTGTCATAATAGTTCCTATCCAAGTAATCAAGCAATATATCCGCAGCTTCTGAGTCTATTACAGTCTTGGCCTGTGTGCCGCAAACATATCTGTCCATATAGCCTTCATTTTCATATTCGAAGAAAACCAAAAGTATATGTGCTTCATCTGTAAACAGCTCATCATACAAATTGCGTGCATACGCGTCAAGTTCACTTTCTGATGGATAATGGGAACCGCCTACTGTATCGGTTATGTATAAATATGGCTGAACTCCCGTTTTTTCATAAAAATATTTTAGTCCTCTCACAAGCTTTGTTTCATTGCTTATCCATCCAAGCTCATCAGTATAATAATCAGTTTCATTTACCGAACCTTTAGGAAGGGCTTCCCTTTCTACAGTGGATGTTGTAATGCCGGAGCTTTCCATTGAGCCGCTGTCAAAAGAACTTAGTCCGTTAATCATTGCAATAAATATAATAATAATCAACAAAACAATTATGAGAGTAAGACACCCGCAGCCTCCCGGGCCGCTATTTCTGTTTCTAAATCCACCTCCGCCCGTAGGGATAAACACAGGACCTCTGTAACCTCCGCCTCCCGGCCTTCCAAAGGGGCTGCCGCCAAAACCTCCGCCGAATGATCCTCCGCTGTGTCCTCCAAAAGAACCTCCGCTTCGTCCGCCGAATGAACCGCCTCCAAATGACCCTCCGCTTCTTCCAATGCTTCCAAAACCTCCGCCGCTTCGGCCTCCGCTGGACCTGCTTCCTCCAAAGGAGCCTCCTCCGCTTCTTCCGCCAGAACCACCACTTCTACCCAAAAAATTACCTCCTCAAGAACATACCTATCTATTAATTATAATATAACTCTATTTAAATTATACTATAAATATAGATGATTACAAGTATTTTCCTATTATTCATAATTATGAATAACAAGAAAATCTGTAACTGAAACAGCTTTTACTTATTAAATATTTTGAGTAAAATATTTTTGATATATTTTGAGTAAAATATTTTTGAACTATTGACAAACAAAAATATTAATGTTATATTAAATGAGTATTACAGATGTAATTATAGATTTCACATGTTTTTAGAGATTATATATAGCATTGTATATAATTTGTGAAAATATGTGAATTTTTTAAATTTACAATGGAGTATAATAAAAATTAGGAGGTACCTCATGAATAAAGGTACAGTAAAATGGTTTAACGCAGAAAAAGGATTTGGATTTATAACTGAAGAAAGCGGAAAAGATGTATTTGTTCATTTTTCAGCTATCAAAGGTGACGGATTCAAGACTTTAGAAGAAGGTCAGAAAGTTAACTTTGACATCGTTAAAGGTGACAAAGGCGAACAAGCTGCTAACGTTACTAGAGCATAATAAATGCAAATAAAAATCAGGAATTTAATTCCTGATTTTTTTATTTAAAGTTTAAATTTAAACAGTCAATGTCTGTTTCAAATCTATAAAATTCTACGCCTGCACTGGTGAGCATCCTCTTTGAAGCTTTTACTATGTCTGTATCTGAGTATTTGTCACTTAAATAAACAATTTGTTTCATCCCTGACTGTATAATGGCCTTGGCACATTCATTGCACGGGAACAATGTTGTGTATAGCCTGCTCTCTTCCAGATTTGCACCTCTGCAGTTTAGTATTGCATTCAGTTCAGCATGGACTACATAAAAATATTTTGTTTCCATTGAGTCCCCTTCCCGAGTCCAGGGATATTCGTCATCAGAACAAAATCTTGGCAGCCCGTTGTATCCTACGCTTAAAATTCTGTTTGATCTGCTGTCAACTATGCACGCTCCAACCTGTGATGAAGGATCCTTGCTTCTTTTTGATGAAAGAAGGGCTAAACCCATAAAATAATCATCCCAGCTTATATAATCATTTCTTTTAGTCATTTTTTTCTTCCTTTTTATTTGATAATATTATTTCATTATTGTATAAATATAGCGCAGTTACTGCCTGCGCTACATTTATTTTATATTACATCCAAAAAGCTTAACTGATCGCTTTCAGGAAGTCCTTTAAGACAGCCAAACTTTTTAAGAAGTTCTATGGCAGCATTTCCTATTTTTGCACTTTTCCTTAAATCATCAATTGACTTTAACTCTTCTTTGTGAGCAGCATTGTAAATTCCTTCTGCTGCAACTGTTCCCATACCAGATATGCTGTTTAGCGGAGGTCTTATGCCTCCTTCTTCAAGCTGAAATTGAGTTGCATGAGATTTGTATAAATCAATTGGTAGAAATTTGTATCCTCTCTCATACATTTCCAGGACCAACTCCAAATCATCATACATGTCCTTATCTTTATTAGATGCATCATTGCCAAGAGCATCAATTTCCTTTAATTTTTCTTTAACAACCTCTTTGCCGTTTATCATGAACTCTGCATCAAAAGCTTTAGCCCTTATGGAAAAATAAGCTGCATAATAGGCCTCAGGTATGTGCACCTTGAACCAGGCGATTCTGAAGGCCATCATTACATATGCCGCTGCGTGTGCCTTAGGGAACATGTATTTAATTTTCTTGCATGAATCAATGTACCATTCAGGAACTTCATGTTCTCTCATTAGCGATTCATATTCAGGCCATTTGGGTTCCTTAAGAGCTTTACCTTTACGCACGGTTTCCATTATTTTAAAAGCTGCATTAGGCGGCAGTCCTTTTTTGATAAGGTAGACCATTATATCATCTCTTGTACAAACTGCCTCACTTATGGTCGTGACGGTTCCGGAATCTATGAGATCCTTGGCATTTCCAAGCCACACGTCTGTACCGTGTGACAGACCTGATATACATATTAAATCCATGAATGTCTTAGGCATTGTGTCAAGAAGCATACCTCGTACGAACCTTGTGCCGAACTCCGGTACTCCGAAAGTTCCAACCTTTGAATTAATTTGCTGAGGCGTAACTTTCAAGGCTTGAGTTGATGAAAACAATGACATTGTATCTTTGTCATCCATTGGTATGGTTTTAGGGTCAACTCCTGTTATATCCTGCAGCATCCTTATTACCGTAGGATCATCATGGCCAAGTATGTCAAGCTTAAGAAGGTTCTGGTCTATAGAGTGATAATCAAAATGAGTTGTTATAATATCTGAATCAGGGTCATCGGCCGGATGTTGCACAGGACAAAACTCAAATATTTCACGTCCCTTTGGTACAACTATTATGCCTCCCGGATGCTGTCCGCTTGTTCTCTTAATACCGGTACATCCCTTGGATATTCTAATGATTTCTGCCTTACTCACTGATTTATTTTTTTCCTCAAAATATTTCTTTACATATCCAAAGGCAGTTTTGTCTGCAATTGTTCCAATTGTTCCTGCTTTGAATGTTGTTCCCTTTCCGAATATGACCTCCGTATATTTGTGGGCTTTTGCCTGATACTCACCTGAAAAATTCAAGTCTATATCAGGCTCCTTGTCCCCATTGAAGCCAAGGAATGTTTCAAACGGAATGTCGATGCCGTCTTTTGAAAGCATTTCTCCACAAACAGGGCATTTTTTGTCCGGTAGGTCAAAACCAATTTTAATTCCTAAATCAGTGAAATCTGAATGCTTGCACTTCGGGCATCTGTAATGAGGCGGAAGGGCATTTACTTCTGTAATACCCGTCATATATGCAACAACCGATGAGCCAACAGACCCCCTTGAGCCAACCAAGTATCCATCCTCATTGGATTTCCATACAAGTTTCTGCGCAATTATATACATAACGGAAAATCCGTTTTTTATGATTGAATCAAGTTCCTTGTCAAGTCTTTGCTGAACTATTTCAGGCAGCGGATCTCCATAAAGCTCATGAGCCTTTCCAAAAGCTATGTCCTTTATGGTCTGTTCGCAGCCTTCAATGTGAGGAGGACATTTCTCTGATGAAATAGGGCTTATATTCTCACACATATCTGCAACTATGTTTGTGTTCTTTACAACAACTTCATATGATTTTTCTTCTCCGAGGTAATAAAATTCCTTTAACATTTCCTCTGTTGTTTTTAAAAACAGTGGAGCCTGGTAATCAGCATCCTTGAATCCCTGTCCTGCTTCAAGTATACGCCTGTATATTTCATCTTCAGGGTCCATGAAGTGAACATCTCCCGTGGCAACAACAGGCTTATTGAACTTTTCTCCTAAAGCAACTATTTTTCTGTTTATGTTTCTCAAATAATCTTTGTCAGGTACCTGTTCAGTCCTTATGAGGTAGTCATTGTTCCCTATTGGCTGTATTTCAAGATAATCATAAAATTTAGCTATCTTTTCTATTTCTTGTTCTGGTTTTCCTAATAATATGGCCTGATACAGCTCTCCTTCGCTGCATGCACTGCCTATTATCAAACCTTCTGAGTGTTTTTCAAACATGCTTTTCAATATTCGAGGTTTCTTGTAAAAATAATCCAAATGCGAATAAGACACAAGCTTGTATAAGTTTTTCAGGCCAGTATAATTTTTGGCCAATATTATTGCATGATAAGTTTTAAGCTTTTTGTAAGATTCATTTCTTGACTGTTCATCAGAAGCATATTTGTCTATGTCATCCAGTGATTCTGCTCCTCTTTTAACAAGCATTTCAAGCATCACATTAAAAACCTTCACTGTTGTCTCCACATCGTCAAGTGCCCTGTGAGCTACATCAACCTTTATTCCAAGATTTTTTGCAATCCTTCCAAGCTTGTATGTTTTGTAATCTGGAAACAGTTCATGCGCCAAAGATAATGTATCTAAATAAGTAAAATCGAAAGCGTATCCAAGTTCCTTGGCATTATGTTTTAGAAATCCAATATCAAATTCTGCGTTATGGGCTACAAGCACGCTTCCCTCAATAAAGTCAAGCATTTTTGGAAATACCTTATCAATAGTTTCTGCGTCACTTACCATGTCATCTGTTATGTTTGTAACCTCAACAACCCTTGCAGGAATAGGCTTTTGTGGATTTACAAAACAGCTGAATTCATCTACTACCTTTCCGCCTTGTATTTTCATGATACCTATTTCAGTTATTTTTTCTGTAACAGGAGAAAATCCTGTAGTTTCAAGGTCAAGCACACAGTATACAGTGTCGATTGATTGCCCCTTGCAATTAGTAACGGACGGCTTTTTATCAGGAGCAAGATAAGCCTCCACCCCATATATTATTTTCATGTCAGGATTATCTCTTCCAAGGAGCTTATGAGCTTCTGGAAATGCCTGAACAACACCATGGTCTGTTATGGCCATGGACTTCATCCCCCATTCCATTGCTCTTTTTATGAGATCAGCAGCATTTGTCATGGCATCCATCTGGCTCATCTGTGTATGCAGGTGAAGTTCAACCCTTTTCTGTTCAGAATTATCCATTCTCTTGACTTTTTTGATACCTTCAGTTTCAACAATTGTATTTGCAATGAGCTCAATTTCTCCTGAAAATTTACTGAATCCTGAATTGCCGTAAATTTTTACTCCTTTAGCTTTTTTGAGCCTCGGCACAACTTCAGCATCTTCTCCGGGCTTCAAGAACATCTTGCACGTCATGGAACTTGAGCCATCATACACATCAAAAGAAACAAGTATTTTTCCGCTTCTAAGTTCCTTTGCTTCAAGATTTGAAATTTCTCCTTCTATGGCAACTCTTCCTTCATCAGGAGTAATATCGATAATTTTTACAATAGGATCTTTGAGGTTTATATTTCTTCCAAGTATGAGCTGCGGATTTGTCTTTTTCCCTGAAGTCTCAGCTTTTGCTTCCTGTTTAAATTCAGGAATCTTTTTAGACTGTGCAGGAGCTGATACCGTGGGAGCAAATTGAGCTTCCCTCTGAAGTTCATACATTTCCTTTGCAAGAACATCTTCCTGCTGCCTTATGAATTCCTCCTGACTTACCTTGTCTACAAAATTAATATGATATGGAGTGCCGTATAGTTTTTTTACAGCTTCATGAATTTTTTTATCGTAACCTTTGGCTTTCAATATTTCAGACACAGCCGATTTAAATTTAAAAACAATAGTATTTTCAGCTATTTCATACTCACTGTCTTTAAGAACCGCCTTTAATGCAGGAAACTTGTCCGATATCATGAAAACAATATTTTTAAGCTCATCTTCAATGGGCTTTTTGTTTGTTTCATCAGAATAACTTACAATTATTTTAGAATCGCTAAGTGCAAATCTTCTTTTAATAAAGTCATTGAGTGATTCCAATTCTTTTACTTCAATATATTTATCGGATTTGATTTTTAATTCGAGGGATTTTGTTTTTTTGCTGAGAACAACTCCTTCAACCAGAGCAAAGTTCAAGTTGCCCACAGCTTCATAATCACCAAATATTTCTTTAATTTTTTTCATTATACAACCTTCTTAAAAGTTCAATATTTTATATTATATAACATAGATTAATGATTTGTACATAGAAAAAACGTCTCATATTTTCAATTATCAAATTGATGTATATAATTTTTGTTGATTTTATCCCGCTTTACTTTTATCCAAACTGAATTTAATGGCATTAAACTTTTTTTATGCAATATATATAATATATGAAATTTGTTGAAATTTATTTTGTTTTAAGGGGGAAATTTTTATGTCCGTTCAAGATTATTTTTTTAATCCAACTGATGAACAGCGACACCAGTTGTTTCTAAATTCCTTAAACCGTTCTGGCAGATCTGAAGACTTTCAAAATATTTTAAACCTTTTAAGACCTCCCCATGAAATTTATCAATATGCAAAGCCAATGACTCTTGAAAATTTAAAAATTGGGATAATTGGCGCTGGGCTGTCAGGACTGGCAGCTGCATATGAACTGAGAAAGCTTGGTGCAAATATTACTATATTTGATGCAGAATCTAACAGGATAGGCGGAAGAATTTATACTTCTTATTATAATGACTCCAAGGATTTTTATGTGGAATTAGGTGCCATGAGAATTCCTGTATCTCATGAAACAACCTGGCATTATATAAATTTGTTCAATTTGGAAACTGAATCATTGTCTTCTCCCCGATCAAACAACTTTATCTTTGTAGACAATGTAAGGGTAAGACGTGATTTTTCAGGTCAAAGCATTACTGATAATATATATCCTTATTACAATTTGACTGAAAGTGAAAAAAATACACCATGGAATGAATTAAGTGATTATGCTGCAGAAACAATGCTGGACAGTCTCACTCCAGAAATGCGAACAGAAATACTAAAAATTCAACCTCAGTACTCTGAAGAATATTCAAGAATCACAAAGCTAAGCAACAGACAGGTTTATGAACAATTGGGATTAAGTCAAAGTGCCATAAACTTAATATCAGCAGTTGAACCCTTCACAGCAGCTCTTTTAAACACAAGCCACGATGAAACAATGAGCAGCATATATTCTTTTGATTTTCTCAATACTTACAGAATAAAAGGGGGTATGGTAAATCTACCCTTGGCATTCTTCGATTCTCTCAACAACCCTAATCCTCCTGAATTTCAATATGACACTGGTATTTTAGGAAAAGTCTCCATAAAATTAGGGTATGTTGTAAATGGAATTATGAAATCGTCTGACAACAAAGTAAATATAATTTATGATGATCCAAACAATGTAAAATTAATGGATACATATGATTTTGTAGTATGTGCGGTTCCTTTTTCTGTATTGAGAACATTTGAACTTTCACCATTTTTCAGCGAATTGAAAATGCAGGCAATCAGAGAACTTAATTACATTGATGCTCATAAGACAGCTTTTTTATGCAGGAAAAGATTTTGGGAAGAAAATTCGCCCTATGGCAACATTAATGGCGGAATATCTTTTACAGATCTAGCCATTCAATCTGTTGTCTACCCTCCTGACCACATAAGGTGTCTCAGTGAAGGATTGTGTTCTGCTGATTCTCCAGGAGTTTTAATAGCCTCATATAACTTAGGCCAGGACGCAACAAGAATCGGCGGTCTTAATATTTACAGAAAACTTGAAACAATACGCAAGGATGTTGAAAAGGTTCATGGTCTTCCGGATGGATATTTAAATACGTTAATACAAAGTTACAGAACGGTTCACTGGAACGCAGAACCTTGGTTCAGAGGAGCTTTTGCAGTGGCGTATCCCGGTCAGAAAGTGAATTTTCTATACAATATGCTGCTGCCTGAATATGACAACAGGGTATTTTTTGCAGGAGACCATGTTTCCGTAAAACCCGGGTGGATACAGGGAGCATTATATTCAGGTAAATTTGTTGCCAATCAAATTGCAATGCAAACCATTACAGTTTAAACCATCAATAATGTTGCATTTAATTCAAATTTCATTAAATATTAAAGGACGTTAGTTTTTTATACAAAAGTAACGTCCTTTTTTAAAAAATTATTTTTAAATTACTAACCACCACATCTAAGAAAGTTCAGCTGAAAGGCAGCAATAAAACCATCAAACTTATCCTCTTCTACTGCAATTGATACTAAAACATTCTGAATTTTTAAGGCTTTATATTCAGACATTGTATGAGGTCCAACTGTTGCTTCCCAAAATGGTCCTTTGATTTTTTCATCATCTTCCAAAGTACCTCCAATTTTGAGAAAGTAATCTATAAACTCATTACGGTTTATTCCACCAAATTTAACAGATAGAGTTTTTATCTTACCACGTCCTTTCAATAATTTAATTAAAATTAATTATACACATGCTTTCTTGCTGTGTAAAGCAGGATGCTTTATTTATTGATTAATCGAAAGTAAAATAGTATAATTTCATCAGTATTCATAACTAAAAGTTATTGTTAGGAGATTATTAAATGGATGAAAAAGATTATGAAATTCTTCTTGAATTATATGAAACTAAAAATATTACTAAAGTAGCACATAAGCTATTCTTATCTCAGCCTGCTTTGACAAAAAGACTAATAAGGATGGAAGCTGAGTTAAATTGCAATTTGCTTGTTCGTTCAAAAAAAGGTGTTATATTTACGCCCATTGGCGAAACTATTATATCCTACATAAAAACTATTTATAAAACTACTGTTGAAATGAAAAATCATGTAAATATTAACAAAGGTTTCATAGGCGGAACGTTAAACTTGGGATGTTCAGTGAATTTTTCTCATTACAGATTGCCAGGGGTCTTAAAAGCATATACTCAGCTATATCCTATGGTAAATATAAATATAACAACTGATCAAAGCAAAAACTTATACAAAATGTTGATGAATGATGAAATTCCAATTGCCATTGTCCGGGGAGATTTTAAATGGGATGAAGGAAAAAATCTATTGTTTAAAGAACCCATGCTAGTGGTGTGCAACGAAGAAAATAAAGACAAACCGCTTGATTCATATCCATATATTAACCGAAGCACTGATGCAGGATTGAGTCTGGAGCTTCATAAATGGCTCGAGGAAAATAATCTTCCAGGCAATACTTCAAAAATTTGTCTTGATAATTTAATATGCTGCATGCAAATGGTACGAAACGGTATAGGATGGTGCATACTTCCTCAAATTTGTTTAGATGAATTTGAAGGGCATACTGAAAAACTATGCTTTAAAGATGGAACACCTTTAGAAAGAAACACATACGTCCTATATAAAAATTCATATTATGAACTTCCGCAAGTTCAGCTTTTCATTAAACATTTGACAGATAGCTAGTCGCTAAAATTTAGATTTTTATCCTGGAATCGTATATAACAAAAATATTTTAAAAATTTTTTTATTTTATGTTTAAACCCAAAATCATCGGGTATATATAGCATACAACATCGGTTACTATAATTCTAACAGAGTCAATACAATTACCAGTTGTAATGGTTAAATCGTGGTCTAGCCCGTTAACAGTTAGATTATATAAAGCGGCTAAACCTTACAAGAGTAAAGATATTGGTAGGGTAGCAATTAAGTAAATTGAATGTTGAATCTTTACCGAGAGGTATTGAATGGGTATCCAAGAAAATAAGTAGCGCCTGGTATCTAGTACAAGATATTCAGGCGCTACTTAATTTTTTGTTGATTTTTTATTTTCTAAAATAGGCTACCTTATAATGGTTATTATCTTATTTATTTCATCATAGTCAACTGTTGCTCCCAATGTCTCGCTGACAAAGCGTAAAGGAACAAACGTCCTGCCAGGTGGCTGTATGATTGATTTACTGTCGAGTGTAACTCTCTGACCATTAACTTTAGCTTCTTTTTCTCCAATAGTAAGTACCAGTTCTTTATCTTTATCTTTTATATTAACCTGACGTGATGCGTTTAGCCATTCAACGTTAGCACCTAAAGCCTCGCTTACAAAACGTATACCAATATGGGTACGATTTGTGTTTGTATCAATATAAGGTGCTGCATCCAGCACGTATGGCTGACCGTCAATAGTAGCCTGGGTGCTGTCTATAGTGAGAGTAATAATCTTCTGTTTTGGGCCTAATTTGACAATGTTTGTAAATTCCCGGCTGGAGGTTCTGCCTTTATTATCAGTAACAGTAATCGTGAATGTGAAATTCCCCGGCAGTATTGGTGTGCCGCTAAATGTACCGTCCTTCTCTAAGCTCAGTCCTTTAGGCAGTGAACCTTTAGTTACATTAAATTTGTATGGACTGCTCCCTCCTGTTGCTGAGAATTTATGTGAAAATGGTTTTCCGGGAGTCCCTTCAGGTATTTTAGACCAAGTAACACCTAATGGTCTATAATGACTGCCTCCTCCACTGGAGGAAGGAGTGCTGTCATTAATTGTTATAACCATGTCTTGGTCCGTTCCTTCGCTAAAGTCAAATGTTAAAGTCATGTATCCGTTTGCCTGCAGTTCCAGGTACGATTTATTAATGGTTACTTTGCTTTCATTGACAGAATAATCTGTTCCTTCTGAAAGAACAATAGCGCCGTTTTTAATAGCACTTATGGTTGTACTTTGTGAAGTTATGGTTACTACAATATCCTTATAATTTTCTGAACTGCTGTATTTGTCAAAGATAGCAGATGTAGGTGATATAGTTGAATCTGATGGTTTTTTTACCCATTTTGCATAAACGGTTATATCGTCATGGACTGCTGTATTAGCTAAAAATACTGTTCCCCATCCTTCTCCGCCATCCACTCCTATTCCGTCATCAGCAATACCGTTACCGGTCCACCATCCAGAAAAAGTATAATCAGTCCTGGTAGGTTCATTTGGCAGAATGTCTACGCATGTAGCAGGTTCTTTTACATTTTTTGTTGCTGGATTAGCTTCAGTATCTCCGCCGTTTTTATCAAATATGACTGTATAAGTATCAGTTATATTGGATGCGCCTGAATTATTGATAAGAACTATAACATTTCCATCATCACAATTTGTCATGGCAATGTCTAACATGCTATCATCATTAAAATCGCCAGTAGTGAGACAAAGTGGCTGCTTACCAATGTTGAAATCCTGTTTAGGCAAAAATGATGAGTTCCAGCTATTAGCAAGAACTGAAATATTATTGCTATACCTGTTGCTTGCAGCTAAATCCAAACAACCATCTTTATTGAAATCGCCTGCGACAGAATCAACTGGTCCTCGATTTAGAAGAAATTTATCCCAATCTTCTGTTGTTGAAAAATCACCTGTGCCATCTCCAAGCAAGACTGATGTATATTCGATTTCAGAGTGCTCTACTATATCATTAAAATACAATAATGCAATATCAATATTTCCATCTTTGTTGAAATCTGCAGCTGTTGCACCGCCAGCTGAATAACGCTTACCCCCGCTTATAATTTCACCGATATCTGATATTGTCTTTGATGGACTATCAGGATAGAGTCCGGTACCGTCACCAAAACGAATCTGCATAGAACTAACTACGAAGCGATCACCAAAAACCACAGCCAAATCCTGTTTTCCATCATTATTAAAGTCTTCTGCAATGATTTCTTCTGGATGTCCAGGTGCGTATATTACCTGCGTTTCAGTGAAACCTGCAACTCCGTTGTTTAAATAAATAAATATTTTGCTTTGGTTCCAGTCGGTAGTTGCAACATCAGTATCGCCGTCATTATCAAAATCTCCCACTGAAGAATTATATCCTGAGCCGCAGGTAATCCATTCTGAAAACTTACAGTTTCCAACAGCCACAAATGCGTATGTTCCTTGACTGCTACTGATGATAAGATCATCTAAATTATCTCCATTCAAATTACATGCAATAACAGAAGTCGGCGCATAGACGGCAGGTGAGACAACGCGAGCTGCAAAAGTACCATCACCGTTACTTGGCAATACAGATAAATTGCTCTCATTGGAATTGACAGCAACTATATCAAGAAAATTGTCATTATTAAAATGACCTGTAGCAATGCCAGTAGGTATACCGCCTGAATAATACAATTTAGGTTCTTTAAAACTTACAGGAATAGGTGCAGCCATTGTTCCATAAGCAGAAAAAGCAATTTGAATGTTGATTTGATCATTAGCCAATTCAATCTCGCTTAATGGAATCTTCAGTTCGTATACCTTGTGATCATAATTAGCCCGTTCAGTAGTTATAAAGGCCGGAGCACCCCAAACAGTATCTAAAAGAGAAACTTTAAACACTTTGACACCATCATTAGTTTTTATATAGGCTTTAACATAATCTTCATTGCCATCCATTGTATTGTCAGGAGTCACATCAAAAGTTATGTAAAGGTTTTCTGCATCATTCATCAACCATGTATAAATAGTTCCGGCAGGATGTCCGCTGGCAGGGACTATAAATTCAGACATAAATGTTTCCTTATCAGAAACTTCAGTTATATTACCATCAACGTTTATACTGCCATATGAAGTATTTAGCATGTATGTGTAAAATTCTGACTCATTTGTTATTTCATGATACATATTGGTTAATGGAAAGTAAAAAGGTGTTTGATTTACATCAGATGAATCGACTGCTTCCGCAATTGATGAATACGCAAAAATTACTAAAAAAAGTGTAATAGCAAAAATCTTAAACCACGATTTTCTTGGATGATTCATTTTTTATACCCCCAATTTTATTACTAAATTTTTTGAAATTATAGTCTGTTACAATGAATACTTCTAGTCTTAAACCTCCTTTCCGTTAATAACTTGATAAAACAAAAATAAACAGCCGGTGACGCTGTTAGCTCACAAATGAAAAACGTACAAATAATTTCATTTGGTTATTGCTTTTAAAATATTTATAAATTGATTAAATCATTTTATAATAACAACACAATATAATATTGCTGAATCTTGTATAATATTAAAATTATTATTTGACTATTTTCGATATTGCTAAAGTAATGTAGAGAAAGAATTTGTTTTTGTTTAAACTAAATTTTTGTGGAATACTAAACAATATCATTTTTTAAGGAGATTAGTATGGTTGGTATTTTAATTGCTTTGCTGGCAGGATTATTAATGAGTGTTCAAGGTGTTTTTAATACTCGTGTAATGGATTCATCAAATATGTGGGCTACAAACAGTTGGGTGCATTTAACAGCCTTTGCTGCAAGTTTAAGTATATGGTTCTTCGCCGGCCGCGAAAATTTGCTTTCGGTGTTTAATGTAAGCAACAAATTATATCTATTTGGCGGTGTCATCGGAGCATTTATTACATTCACTGTCATTAAAAGCATATCGAGTTTGGGACCTGCTAATGCAACAATGTTAATTTTATTGGCTCAACTTGTTATTTCTTGTTTAATCGAAAGTTTTGGATTGTTCGGTATTGAAAAGATGTGTTTTGAATGGAGCAAATTAATTGGTGTAGTTTTAATGATCGCAGGCATTGTTGTATTTAATAAACTTTAAGAAAAAATTTCTTAATGCGACAAAAATAAAAACTCCTCATTTGAAGAGTTTTAATTTTTGTCGCTTATATTAATTAACTTGCTTTGCTTTTTATTATTGGAATTATTGTTGTGATTACAAGGGCTGCTAATAATAAAAATGCCATGCCGTTTGTTTCAGCGAAGCCGCTTGGTGCTATTCCTTTTATAACACCAGAAACTTGAAGTATTATCCCAACAAGACCTATTATGGAACCACCTGCAACAAGCCCGGAAGATAAACTTATGCCATTTGAAACCTTAACATCTTTTTCTTTTTCAGATTTTGAAGTTCTTTCTATTAATAAGCGGACAAAAGCACCTATTAAAATTATGGAAGTAGTTGATATTGGCAGATAGAATCCTATGGCAATTGTCATTATAGGAAGATTTAATAAAAACAATACAATTCCCATAACAGTGCCTACAATTATCATAACCCAAGGCAGCTCGCCAGATATAATACCGGCAGTTAAAGTTGCCATTAAGTTAGCCTGAGGCAGAGCAAAGGTCACATCATCACCAGTCAATGAAAGTTGGCTTGACAACAACAAAATAGTGCCGATAACTACTGCAACACCAACTATTGATGCAATTACAAAGTACTTTTGCATTTCATTTTTATCTCCGCCTAATATAAAAGACACTTTTTGTGATTGACAGTATCCACCTGCAATAGCTATTGCAGTGACTATAAACGTACCAAATAAAAGTAAAGACTTGTTGTTTTCAGGACTTACCCATCCCAGTGCCACAAATAACAACGTCACAAGCACTAAAGAAGCTATGGTCATACCTGAAACAGGAAGGTTTGAAGTTCCAATAGTACCTGTTAAGCGGCCGGAAACAATGACAAATAGCAATGATAAAAATAAAGATAAAATTGAAGCAACTATTGCCATTAAAATATTCCCGTCAGAAATTAAGAATCCTGCTAAAAATCCAATTATAATACCACCTAATAATATTAGTGTTCCAACAGATGAACTGTCACCATTGTTTGTAGATTTTGCACTAAGAGTTTCTTTTATGGAAGAAATAATAGTTGGTATCAGCCTTATAGCACCTATTAAACCACCGGAAAGCATCATACCTGCACCAATATATTTTACATAGCTGCCGGATATATTTGAAACGTTCATGGCATTAATGGCAGTACCTGGATCATTCCATACAAATGCATTGCTTTGACCAAGAGCAGTAAAATAGCCTATTAAAGGTAAAATGCCAAAGTTAGCAAGTATTGAACCGGCAAACATAGTTAAAGAAACATCTAATCCAACTATGAATCCAATTCCTAGTAACAGAGGGTTAACTTCAATCTGAAATTTCCATTTATAAAAAGATTCATTCACATAGCTTATTACATTGTTAGCCACATTTAAAAATGAACTGGTTACAGCAGTTATAATACCACCTATTCCAAATCCTATTCCCATGAACTTTATTGACTCTCCTGCGCCTTCAGAAGCAACAAGTGTTTCTGAAATGGCCATTGACTCAGGGTACATTAATTTTCCATGCTCTTCTACGATCAAGTATTTATGAACAATGGAAGCTATTCCAATGCCAAATAAAACTCCACCTGTTCCAACTACAAAACCTTCTAAAAAAGAAACATTTGAACCTATTAAAAGAACTGCCGGCAATACAAATATTATACCGCTGGCAACGGATTCTCCGCCGCTAGCCATACCTTGTATTAAATTTTTCCCAAGGAGCCCCTTCTTTTTAGAAAATGCTGATATAAAAGCTGAGCCTATAATAGAACCCGGTATGCCAGCAGCAACTGTAAGACCCGATTTCATACCGGAATATGCAGTAGATGCTGCAAATAATACAGCTAAGATTATCCCTATTATTAAAACTGCACCATTCCCACCTATTTTGGAACCGCTGGATATATAAGGCACATAATCTTTGCCGGGCACATTTCCATATGCATCTTTAGACAATTTTTTATCCATTAAATACCTCCGTTATTTCGTTTTGAGTTTATTTTATATTTTTTAATACTTCCAACAAATATTCCCACGTTCTTCGAACTGAAGAAATGCTCATATTTTCATTTGGAGTATGAACATCATATAGATTTGGTCCAAAGGAAATTGCATCTAATTCGCCAAATTTTTCTGCAAACAGCCCGCATTCAAGACCGGCATGTATAGCAGAAATGTGAGGCTTTTTACCGTACATTTTTTCATATACATTTTCAAAGACTGTTCTTATTTTTGAATCTGGATTATATGCCCATTCAGGATAACTGGATTCGCTGATTACACTACCGCCGTTAATTTCAGCGGTTACTGATAATCTGTTATATAATTCATTTTTTATACTCCTGACAGAACTTCTGATTGAGCTTATGAATTCTACCCCGTCTTCATAGGTTGTAATAACTCCTAGATTTAAGGAACTTTCCGCTAATCCTTTAATATCCATGCTCATTGAAGTAACACCGTTAATAATTAAGTATAAATAGTTAACTACATTTTTAGTTGATTCTTTTGAAAACATTTGTGTAGGAGAATTTTGTAAAACTTCAAATTTTATTCTTATATCTGGATCTGGAGTTCTCAATTCATTTTTAAATATTTCTTCACACTCTGATATTTTCTTCTCGACTATTACACTATCTTCAGCTTTTACTAAAATAACTGCATCAGTCTCACGTGGAATTGCATTATGTTTTGACCCGCCGTTTAATGAACTAAGCCTAATATCTATTTCAGATAATATACTCATAAGTACTCTACCCATTAATTTATTGGAGTTTCCTCTTTCCTTGTCTATTTCCATTCCGGAGTGACCACCCTTAAGGCCTATAATCTTAATTGAATAAGCCACAAGGTTTTCATTTACTGATTCAAACTTAACAGGAATTGACGCTTTAGCAGTAACACCGCCGGCACAACTCACTAATAATGTACCCTCTTCTTCAGAATCAATATTAATAAGAGTCCTGCCCTTTATATTTTTAGGATCTAGCGCCATAGCTCCATCCATTCCTGTTTCTTCAGAAGTGGTTACAAGTAATTCTATTGCTGGATGCTGGTATTCATTAGAAGCAAGGATTGCTAACCCCATTGCTACTGCAATTCCATTATCAGCTCCTAAAGTTGTTCCGGTAGCATATACTCTATCCTCTACTATTCTCAACTTAAGTGGATCCTTTGTAAAATCATGTTCTACATCTGAATTTTTTTCATTTACCATATCCATATGTCCCTGCAAAACAACTATAGGACTGTTTTCATATCCTTGTGATGCCTTCTTTCTGATAACAACATTTAATGCAGAGTCTTGAACATATTCCAGATTATTATCCTTAGCAAATGAAACTAAGTAATCGCTGACTTCTTTTTCATTTCCTGAACCTCTCGGGATTTGTGAAAGCTTTTCAAAATATTTAAATACATCAACAGGTTGTAAATCCTTAAGTACTTCTATCATTCATATTATCCTTTCTAACTATTGTTGTTTCAAAATCAAATCATATATATATTTACCATAAATCTATTTACTAACCATATTAATAGGAATTTTCAAATATAAATTCCAACTATGATTCTGATCTCATTAAATAAAACCTTTATGAGTATGTGAAATTTGAATGCCATAGTTTCTTATGTCCACATAAAAAACTCCTCAATTTTGAGGAGTTTTAATTAAATTTCCATTTACAAAACTTAAACTGCAATTTTTCCCTTACAAAAGTCTGATGATTCTTACTGCTCATTCGCAACTAATTATTAGTTTCCTTTTGGTTTATATTTTCACATATTTCCAATTTACCATTGACCATCCTGACCTTTACTTTTTCCAAGGATGGATCTTTAAGAATATGCTTCACATTAGACTTGATGACAGGTGCGGAAAGCATCGATGATGATGCAGAAGAAATAGCCCCTTTTGGGCAAGTGGCTTCACAATTCAGACAAAATATACATTTTTTATTCCATTTTGGAAAGCCTTCATCATCACTGCTTATATTATTAACCGGACAGCCCTTGACGCAAGTATTACATTTTATGCATTTTTGTTTATTTAACTTAAACGAATTTTGGTAATAGTTTTTTATCATAGTTGGGCTGAGCACAATCTGTTCAAATTTGTACATTAGAGGCGGCTTTTTTGAAATTTCAGGCCACTTTGTATCGCTTGAATCTTTCCCCATATCCATACCAAACTGTTTAGCTCTGTTTAAATCATCCATTGTAGGATGGCTGTATGAAGGAAAGCAACCCAATCTATTGTATCCCAGATAATAATCTGCACCCAGACTATAGAACCATCCTTCAATTTTTGATCCACGGGCAACTAAATTTTGTTTAAGCATGTCTCCTGCATTCCAGGCATAAGATCCATTTAGTAGAAAAGCAAATGTCCTGATTTTACTTAAATCAGGCAATTTTTCAATAAATTCTATGACATTAATTGGAATTTGAAAATAGTAAACAGGAGTTCCAATTCCAAAAATATCGAATCCCTCAAGATCAGGAAAAATATCATCATTCAAATTATGCAAGGTTGTATCAATTCCTGACTCTTTTAATCCTTCTGCAATGTTTTTTGCTACAGAAAAAGTCGAATTTGTTACTGAATGATAAGCAATTAAGCATTTCACTATAATCTCATCTCCTATTTTATTAGAATTCTATTTATTCTCGCCAATATCTAGTCTTTTATCATCTCATAAATACTGAACAAATCTTTCTTTGACAATATTTTAGGAACCGGATAATTTGGATTAGCCTCTTTATATGCCCTTTCTACCATCAATGGTATATCACTGTCGTTAATACCGCTTATTTTATCAGGAATATTCATATCTTTATTAAGCTTCTTGATTGCTTTTATAAAGTTATATGATTTTTGTTCTAAATTATCCGTCGAATTTCCTAATAAAACTACATCTGTAAGTTCAGCAAGAGGTTTATATGCCTCCTCTCCATAGTATTCAAGCACGTAAGGCAAAATAACAGCATTGGCTAGACCATGTGGTGTTCCATAAAAACCTCCAAGTGTATGAGCAATTGCATGGACATATCCGACATAGGCACGCGTAAAAGCCATACCTGCATAATTTGAAGCTTTTAACATACTTCCTCTGGCTTCAACATTTGCGCCGTTACGATACACCTCATAAATATTTTCAAAAATTAACTTTACTGCCATTCTGCTTAATTCAGATGTTTCCTTTGTATTGCTTCTTCCTATATAAGCTTCGATAGCATGAGTTAAAGCATCCATTCCTGTAGCTGCTGTAATATCCGGAGGAAGTCCTACTGTGAGGGATGGATCAAGAACAGCATAATGAGGAGTAAGCACCATATCGCCAATTACTAATTTTTCATGAGTGCTGCTGTTTGTTATTACTGCAACAATTGTGGCTTCACTTCCTGTTCCGGCAGTTGTTGGTACAGCAAACAGAGGAGGAATCTCTTTCCCAACCTTTAAATCCCCTCTCATCTGTAAAATGCTCTTGTTTGGGCATGCAAGTCTTGCACCTACTGCTTTTGCACAATCTATTGGAGAACCTCCGCCAAAAGCTACAATACCTTTACAATTGTTTGATTTATACATTTCCAAAGCTTCTTCAACATTGTCTATTGTTGGATTTTGAGAAGTATTATTATATATGACAAAATCCACTCCTTCATTTTTCAGCCCTTCAAGAACCCCATCCATTAAACCAATTGATGAAATTATTTTACCAGTTATAACAATTACTTTATCGATATCTATGTCTTTTATAAGTTTTGGCAAATAATTTACACTATCTACTCCTTCAATAATCTCGGGTTTACGCCAAGGCAACAAATAGAAAACCATCTTAAACACATATTGATAGATTCTACAATAAAGTTTATACATCAATTACACCTCCCTGGTATTGACTATATTTATAAAATTTACTATCATGTAAAATTAAATTGTTTATTTTTACACAGCTTTTATACCCTTTTATTTCCATTTTAACCATGTTAAGTTGCCGGTAATCTTCGAATATTTTGCCTACAAAAAACATAAAAAGCTCCTTAATTTTAGGAACCTTTTATATCCATAACTTTGTATGGAGGTGGATTGTACCGATTTATTATTTTACTTCGAAAAGACTATTTTTTGTTAAATTTCTAACCAAAATGGATAACTTTTTTATATTATCTATAATATCTTTTTCATCTATATATGAGTATGACAGCCTAAGTGCATTGTTTTTATTAAAATCATAGCTGCTGCCTATATTTAAAAGTATTCCTTCTTTTATAGCTGCCTGAAATAATTTTTCCATCGAAATCTCTCGTTTCAATACAAGCCAGATATAGAATCCTCCCTTTGGAGTTTCCCATACTGCTAATTCTTTAAAGTACTTATCAAGGGCTGATATCATTAAATCTCTTCTATTTTTTAATGCAATTTTAGTTTCTTTCAAATATTGATCATAGTTTGTATTGGATAAGACCTCTTTTAATATCCATTGAGACACAGAACTTGCTCCATAATCTGTCTGCATCTTAACATCACCTAAACGATTGACTATTGATTCAGATCCAACTAACCATCCAATTCTAAGTCCGGGTGCTAAAACTTTAGATATTGTTCCCAAATAAATAATCATTCCATGTTCATCCATGCTTTTTAATGGTTTAGGAGGTTCATTTTCTAACCAAATATCTCCATAAGCATCATCTTCAATGACCGGAATCCTGTTATCTATACAAAACTTAAATAATTCTCTCCTTCTGTCCGCAGACATGACAATCCCAGTTGGGTTATGAAATGTTGGAATAGTATACAAAATCGCATCTTCTATATTCTTTCTTTCCTTTGCTATTTTCCAATATTGAATACCTTCATGATCCATTTTTATACCCAAAAGCTGCATTCCTACTGATTGAAAAACCTGCAGTGATTTTATATAGGAAGGTGCCTCCGTATATATGGTTAATCCTTGTTTAAGTATACTAACTGAGATTAATTGAAGAGCTTGCAAAGATCCTGATGTAATAAGAATATTGGATGGTTTACATTGAATACCTTTATTCTTTAACTTCTCTGATAAAATTTCTCTTAATTCCAACAATCCTAAAGGTTCCAAATAGTTCAAAGATGTGACTGTCTGAGATAATTTTACAAAAACATCCTTCATCATTTTTGATGGGTATAATTTTGGAGACAATTCGCCAGTTCCAAGCCTAACCATACCCTTCTGAAACTCCATGTGATTGATCTCTTGAATTGTAGGGAGGTTCTCCTTGAAGTATCCTGATTTCACGTAGCTCCCCCAATTGGCTTCACTTGATGAAATCATTAGTGACCAGGTATTACTTGCTATAACTGTTCCCTTACGACCTTTTCCTTCTATTATCCCATAGCCCTTCAAAATATCTAATGCCACAGATATTGTACTTCTATTCACCTTAAATTTTTCAGCAAGTACTCTCTCTGATGGTAAATAATACCCAATTACCCAATCTCCATTTGATATTTTGCTTGATATATAGTCCACTATTTGCTGGTATACAGGTTCTTTAGACCCTTTATCCGGTATCCAATCCACAATAACTTTTTTCATCAATACACCTTTACACCTAAATATATTCCTAAACCATTTTTCCTGGCAATTTCATATACTTTTATTGCTGTAACATTATCCTAATGTTGTTTTTTCCGTTATTATAAAATTCTGTAGCAATGTTAATCGATTTACTTTCATATAATTTATTATAGCATGATTTTATATCAGTTTCACCGTTATTTTCCGGAATTTCTATTGATGCAATTTCAGGTTGTTGCACTTGCCCTGTTAAACAAATTTTTCTTCAATTAAAAATTCTTCAAATTTAGCTAAACTTTCAGAAACACCCATACGTCCGTATCCCATTCTAAAATATTGATCATCCATACCATAAATATCTGAAGGCAACAACAATACCCCCTTCTTGTCAACAGCAAGCTGACAGAAATCTTTAACAGGCATATCAATCAAGAGCTTATGATATGCAACCGGTCCACATGTTATTGGCTTCTTCTCGAATATATTTGAATATCTGTCAAAGAATTCATCTGCTAATTTCAAATTATTTCTAATAATTTTGATACTTCTTTCTAATAGTTCGTCGCTATGCTTAAGTGCAACTTTTGATAAAAACTCAGATGGAGCTGAGTCACAAATACTCATATAGTGTTTAAATTTAACAACATTTTCTAAAGTCTCATGATCTTTTGATACAAGCCAGCCTACTCTTAGTCCAGCAAGACCGTAAGCCTTAGACATTACACCAAGTGAAGCACATTTGTAATAATTATCAGCCATCCACTCTCTTTTGTTTCCATCCAGTTCAAGTCCTTTATATACTTCGTCCGAGAATAGATAAATGTCATGTTTCCTGCATATTTCACATAACTGTTTTATTTCAGCATTAGTAAAAGTATATCCTGTAGGATTATTTGGTGAGCAAACTGCAATTACTTTAGTATTTGGCCTTATTAACGCTTCAAGCTCATCAAAATCCACTGTCCATTTTGCACCATCATCTTTTATATACCACTTTGAAAATTCACAGTTTGGAATTGAATTAGCAACTTCAAAAGCAGACTGATAGTTAGGATACATAGCAATAATATGATCACCTTCATTGAGCAATACATTCATATACCCAAAAATGGCCTCCTGAGCTCCGTGAAAAACTAACACATCATCTGCTGTCATATCATTATACAATGTAGCAATTAATCTTCTTAACTCTGGATCACCCCATGTTTCAGTATATCCCAACCATTGATTTAAGTATTCTTCTTCAGCACCAGGTTCCATAGAAAGTAATTCTTTTGTTGTCATGGATTCACAATCAGATTGAGTCAGCAAATACGGTGCAGTAAATTCATAACGTCCAAAATAACATTCAAGTTTAAAATCATTAATTTTCATTTCTATACCTCCATTAAATTATTCTTAATAATAGGGGTTTCCCTTACTATATTGTGAATTGTATCATACAATTTTTATAGAACAAACAGCCAACTAAATAAAACAAAACCAGCCAATTGATATGTGACTATTTCAAAATTAGCAAGGAATAAATTGGGCAAAATCTCACACTCAAAAACATCTTTATTACATAATTCTCAAACATGTTTTATTATAAAATCTTACACATATTATTAATTAGTTAATATTTTTTGAAAGGGTTGAATAATGAAAAACAAGACTATAAAAATTTTATCTAGATCTTATATTGAAAAATATAATCTTTATATTTTGATTATTTTACCTTTTATAATAATTTACTTTCTGTTCTCATTATTTTTTATTAATCATTATCAATTTAATACTCAAATAAACGGAGTTGATGTATCCCTAAAATCAAATGATGAAATCAAAGATTTATTTCTAGATCATATTAATAATTATGAATTGAAGCTTATAGAAAGAAGTGGAATGACTGAAATTATTTCAGTAAAATATTTAGGTATATATTACAATAATAAAAACAGCGCATCAGATGTTTATAAAATACAAAATTCTGTTTTATGGATAATATCATTGTTCAAAATACAAAGGTTTTATATTAACGATTTATACGCATTTAACCATGAAATATTTGAAAATAAAATAAATGATTTGAACTGCTTAAATCATGAAATTATTAAACCTAAAAATGCAAGTTTTTTGTATGTAAATGGTTCATATAAAATCATTAAAGAGATTTTGGGAAATAAAATAAACAAGGACTTATTAAAAGAAAAAATAAAACTTTCCATATTGTTAGGAGAACGAATACTAAATTTAGATAAAGATAATTGCTATGAAAATCCTAAATATACAATGGTCTCAGATAAAGCTATGGAAACCTATTATATGCTTAACAAATATTTAAATACCAAAATTACATATTTGTTTGCAACTAGAAAAGAAATATTGGATAAAAACATAACTAATAGATGGTTTAAAATAAATGAAGATTTAGAAGTTTATATTGATAAGACTGAAGTTTTAGATTATGTAAAAAGTTTAAGCAAAAAATATGATACTATGGGGCATACAAGAAAATTTAAAACATCCACAGACAAAACAGTAGAAGTAAAAGGCGGTTTATATGGATGGAAAATAGATGCATGGGCTGAAACAGAGGCCTTGATTGATAATATAATATTAGGAGAAGTAAGAGAAAAAGAACCAATTTATATTCAAAAGGCACGCAGCAGGGATGAAAATGATATTGGAGATACTTATGTTGAAATTAATATTTCAAAACAGCTTTTATGGTTATATAAAAACGGAAAGCTCATAGTTCAAAGTAATATAGTAAGTGGCAATCCCAATAAAGAACATCAAACTGTCCTTGGCACTTATGCTCTTAATTATAAACAAGAGAATGCTATTCTCACGGGTGAGGATTATGAAACCAATGTGAATTATTGGATGCCATTTTACGGAAATATCGGTATACATGATGCGAAATGGAGATATGAATTTGGAAAAGAAATCTATAAACATTCCGGATCACATGGCTGTGTAAATGTTCCGCTTTATGTAGCCAAAATAATTTTTGAAAACATTGAACCAGGTATTCCAATTGTTTGTTATGAAGAATAATGGAAATGAATGATCCTGAGGAGTTAACAGTTGCGAATATTTTAAATAATGATTACTTTTTAATTAACCTATATTAGAAACAAAAAATCGTCTATAATCATGACCACCGCTAAGCCGGTGGTCATGATTTCATAAACAGATTCCTTAAAAATTTTAGGCTCTTATAAATTAATAAGTTGTAAAGCCAAAAGCACATACAGGAATGACATATATGTGCTTTTGCGACTCCGAATATTACACTTTAAAAGTTTTTTCAAACTTTTAAATATATTATATACCCTCTAATTTTAATTGCGCCCCTGAGAAAAGATAATCATTATTATCAGATTGCTTTCTGCCTTCAAGAGTTTTAGTAACTAACAATAATTTATTGTTAGGCAACAATTTTTGATCTAATACATAGTTTACTTTAAATAATCCAAGTAAACTTGCAGGTATATTAAATCCTGGGCATATAAATTGAATATTATTAACTTCAAGAAGCTGCATCAATGGTTGATATAAATATGTTGCGCCACTTGAACCAAATGGATTGTCACACAAGATTACTTTTCTTGTATCACTAGAATTTCTATTATACAACTTCCTTATATATGAGATTAAACAAATTGTAATCATTAAGTAAGTTGTATTAGTTTGACCTGTTGAACCAACAATTTCTTTCCATTTCTGAGGTCTGCTATTATCTGCTAAGTCCTCGAACTTATACACATCAATATCCCATCTTCTTAATTCATTAAAACTTTTACTAAATAGATTTGAGAGAGATAATTTTTCTTTTAGATACTTTTCTTTATCTTCATTTTTTTCATAGCTCTCAATGTCCTCTATAAGTTTATCTATATAGTCGCTTAAACATTGTTTTCTATATTCTGGTTCAGGAACATTATTTGTATTTAATCTTATAATTTCCTTTTGATTACCTTTAACTTCAATTTTCGATAATGTAGAAAACTTCTTAATGTCATTTAAAACTTCATTACACCTTTGAGAACATAATTCTACAAATTCTTCTTTCAATCTTTTTAAATCTTCTATACTTTTTTCTATTTCACTCTTTTCTTGTTCTATAATAGCAATATAACCATCTTCCCCTATCATAGAATTAATTTGAAACTCAACATCTTTCAATGTTTTTGGAATATTAATATCATTTAACTCAGTAGTAAAATTACTAATATTTGCATCTTTGAATTTTTCTTTTGCCTTATTAACAGTAATGATGATATTTTCGCTGATTGAATCAATATCCTTTTGATATTTTTTTATGTTACCACCAAATCCGTCAATTACATTAACATCTTCACTTAACTCATCGGTTTTAAATATAATGTCATATGATTCTTTTTGAGTTTTAGCACTATCTAATTTCTTAGAAAAAGCGTCTATTTTTTCAGTACACTCCGCATAAGACTTTTTATACTCTTCAATTTGTTTCATTATCTTTCTGAATTCAATATTTAAACTCTCTTCATATTTGTCCAGATCATTAATGTTGTTAAAAAGCTCATCATCATAATATGAATCACATATTTCTTTAAATTTATCCTTTAACTCATTAATACTGGCGTTTAAATTATCAATATCAGCCTCAAGCTTATATTTTTTCCCTTTAATTGGCTCAATTAATTTTTCAGCTTCATCTTTTTCAATATCAAGAGCCTTCAGTTTCTCAAATGAAGTAGACGATATAGCTGCTGAGTTATCTTTATCGACCAAAAAGTCTAAAGTATATCCATGATAATTCATTACTTCAACAGCTTTTACACATACATCTTCTTTCTGTTGCATTTGCTTAACTAAGTCGATTAATCCACCGTCTTTTTCCTGAATAGATTTTTGAATAGATTGATATTGTTCCCTTGCTTCATCTATCTTTACTTTTAAATAATCCAAATGATTTATTTCAACATTTGTTATGTTTGTATTAACATCCTGCAATAATTCCTTTAATTTAGAACTTTCGTTTTCTTTATCTCTAATTGTATCTTTCATTCTTACTAAAGATTTGTCATTCTCTTTATACTCTTCATTCTTTTTGGTTAGGATGTTATTTAATTTTTCTTCTTTTTTCTCAAGAGTTTCAAATTTTGGTATTTCAACAGATAACTCATTATCAAGTTTTATAAAACTATCAAGAGCAATAACTATTTCCCTTTCATCTATTATTTGTAGTCTTAATTTATCTAAATCTTCTTTCTTTGACTGATGCAATGAAATTAAATTCTTTATTTTTTCATCAAGCAAACTTATATTTTCTTTTACTTTTGTGATTTCAGATTTAATTTGAGCTATCTCATCATTTATAGTTTTCTCGAAATCTTCAACATAAGAAAATTCAAATCTTGTAGCTATTTTCAAATGACCATCCAATACAGAAATAGAAGTTTTCAGTATATTTTCTTCATTTCTTCTTTCTTCTAATTCTTTTTTCTTTTTCTCTATTTCTCTTTTTATTAGATCTTCATCAATAAATAAATCAACTGGTTTTGTAGAAAATTGTACTGAACTAAGATTTAATTTATCTCGACTTCTAACTGTGGAACGACTAATTACTGGAACTGCTAAATCACCAAAAGACAATCTTAAATCATTATTGTTGCTAAAATCATCAAAATGTTCATCTGATAATATTATTGAATATGGAACCAAGATATTTTTTTCAAGGATGTCCTTTTTATTATCCGACTCAAGTCCCTCAATATCATCAATTCCTAACTGAGCAGAGCTATATATTTTACTCATCCTATCAAAAACATAGCGCAACTCTTGATGAACACCTAAAGGCTTCTGTTCATTAAGATTTTTAATCAAGGAAGAAAGTGCGTTACACTCATCTTCTTTCTTTTGCTTTTCAATCTTTAATTTGTCGATTTCTTTTATTATTACAACACTAAGTTTTGATTCATATGGGACATCATAATCAGCAGCTACCTCTAAATATTTAGCTTTCTGGTTACTATATGCTTCAAGATCGGAAGCCTTTTGAGACAAACTATCATTTAAACGGCTATAGCTTTCCTCAGCATTTTGCTTATCATTTTCACGTTGAGTCCTCTCTATAGGTAGTTTAGACTGCACTTCTTGATTTAGATGATCCTCTTCATTTTCAAGCTTTGCAAGTCGCTCTTTACTTCTAACAAATGAATCTTCAGAAAAGTCCATTACACCTAAGCTTAAAAGCTTAGTTTTTAATTCTTCTATTGTCTTTTCCTTCTTATCAATTGTTTCTCCTAAAACATCAATTTTCGCTTTCAAATCAGAATGCTCTTTCCCCAATGCTTCTTTTTCATCATAAAGGGAACTTTGCTTTTCAACCAATAAGTCTCTATCATTTTTAAGTTCACTTACTTTATCTTCGATATCATATATTTGTTTATTGATATGATGTCTATATATAGTGCCATAATGATTTCTTTGTTTTTTTAAATCAGCTACATTTTCTTCTCTTTTCTCTTTTAAAAGTTCAAGTTCCTTATATTCTGATTTAGCCTTTTTATATTCAATATATGCATTACCGGCATTTGCAAACTTTATAGATTCTTCTATTTTCTCTTTTTCTGCTATTTCAATGTTTAATTCATTTGTACGTTCTTTTAATTCTTCATTCTTTTCATCAACTATTATTAATTTCTTCTTAATTACTACAGACAGCTGTTTCTTTTCTGTATCCTTTCTATTTTGGTCGAGAGTTATTAATTCTGTTTTATATAACTCCTTATATTCTTCAAGTTCGTCAAGTTGAGCAATTAAATAATTAATTACCATACATAATTTTTCTTCTAAATCTTTTTTATTTTTAAATACAGCCTTTAATTGTTCTTCTATACTTACAAGTTCTGTTATTACTTTAATCATGTAATCATACTCGGCAAGAATACTTCTCTTCGTTGTAAGTTCTTTTAATTGATCTTTCATATCCAACAATGTATTAGCAAGCTTTTCTTTATCCTGATAATCCTTATTATGTTTCCACATATAGCTTTTTTCAATTATTTCAGGAATTATGAACTTTAAAATAAACGCATCTGCAGTTTTGTAGTTTTTAAAGAACCCTTCTATTGGATTACCCTCTCCGGTATTTATTTGTCTAAGCATGCTCCATTCTGTATCAATAATATTATACTGAGCAAGGCTTTTTTTATAAGAAGTTAGGTCATTTGCTTCATTTGGTCCAAATATTTCAACACTAATATTTTTAAGTACGATTTCTTTCTTGTATTTTTGAAGATTAGTTTTTAATCCTTCATAGTTTATTATAGTTTTTTCGTTTGCTTCATTTTCTTTACGTAAAGGAATATGTACTGCATCATACTCATGAGGAGAGTTATATGATATCAAGTAATTGAAATAGTCCATTGAAGCACTTTTATCAATACCATCATCTTCTTGATTTTCAATATATTTATCTTCGCCGTTTTTCTTCTTCGCACAAAATCCTGTCAATAGGTACTTGCATGGATAACCTTCATCCAACTCCCATTCAACTACAACATGAGCTGCTTTAGTTGCATTTGAACCTTTAAATACCTTTTTAAAAGGATTCTTAGCAACCAAATATGAATTAGGAATGATTGTCTGTAATGCACAAAGTAAGATAAACGACTTACCTAATCCGTTTATAGCTTCATAAGTTGAATTTAAACCTTCAAAATCAAGCAACAAGTTATCCGCTATATTATTACCATCATTATAAGTAATTCCACAAATTCTAATTTTTCTAATAGCTGGCATTATCCAATCTCCTTATTCATTAATTAAGCTGTTTAATTCAGCTTTATTTTCTCTGTCTGAAAAGTAATTTTCCACTATAACTCTAAATCTTGAAGTTGGCGAATATGTTCTTTCTTCTACATTTTTTCTTAACAACCCTTCATCATTAAAAAAATTAAGCACTTTATTTATAAAACCTATTTTAGTTGAAGTATTGTTCTGCTCATGAATATCTTCTTCCTTGGACTTAATACTAATATCAGGAAGAACATCCCATACCGTATACATATAAGCAAAACCCTCCTCCTTGTTTTCATCATATTCTTTGTCTTCAACCATAGATTTCAATTTATCATTCACAGCTTTAAGTAAATCGGTGTTAATAATATACAATTTTAAGGTATTAGCGGAACTGTCTTTATAACATGTAAGCATTAGCACATACATAATAAAATAACAAATATATAACTCTTTATTGTCTGTAAGTTTTAATACGCTTCTAAGTTTTTGATTTGTATACCCGAATGCAATATTGTCCTTTTTTACTGAAAGATATATCGCATCCCCTGAGTTAAAAAGATTAAAATCCAAACCATCAAGCATAGATTCTAAAGCTAATCTTATTTCCATATCATTTAAGTAATACCCATAAAGCAATGAATCATTTACCTCTGTCAATTGTCTTTTCCTAAGTAGAATACTAAACATTTCTGCAGCTATTTTAATTTTCTCACTGTTCATCTAAGCTCATTCTCCTTATTGTATAGTTAGTAATATTAGATTCTTGCCCTTCTTGATCATTAATCAATATTAATTCTTCGCCATTTTCTTTTGGGTAAAGCTCTAATATAGTTTTCTGTAAAGGTGCATATTCTTTTTTGTTTTTAACAACTTGTGCTACTAATGGTTCAAATTTTAATTGTTTTTCATTTGCATAATTAAGGTACTCACGAACATATTTATTTAAATCATGAAATCTCATTAATGATACAACACATTTATTATTGCTGGCCTGAAATGTCGCATAACTATAAAACTGAAAAAGAAAAGTATGAAAGTCTGGATTATATAAGATTTCTAAATATTCTTTATCTTTTAAATAATCAACAAAATCTTTGATTGTTATCTCTTCTTTTGTTATTAAATAATCGAAAAGCACATTAAGAAACAATGTGTAATTAGCTATTACTCTTTTTTCAATTACATGAGTGAATCCAACATAATCTTCTCCATCTCCCTCATACATTGTGTGGTACTCTTCACTAATTCGTTTTTTATCTTTAATCAATTCCATGTCTTCGATTTTCTCTTCTGAAAAAGTCAATTCGAAGTTTGTAGACAGCAACGGAAGTATAGCTTGTTCAAGTAATAAAGCATTATCATTTCTCGAAACACCCTGTAGATATGTTTCAAAATCAAATTTTTCTTTAAAAGAGTTAGCTCTTTTTCCTAACAAAATTTCTTCTTTTTGTCTTCCAAGTTCAACAGTTTGGTTTATTAATAAATTATGAATTTCAATAGTAGCCTTTAATTCATCACCAATTTCCTGCAATTTAAATTGTGCGAGCTTTTGTTGATTTGTCATTGTATCCGGAGCTATTTCATTTAAATGTATTAGTAGGCCATTTATAGTGGTTTCTGTAGCTCGAAACAAATCCTTCTCTTCATCACATTTTGTTAATATTGAAACTTTATAACTTTCGTACATGGGCAAGGCCTTGATTCCATTAGTTATTAAAGCTTCAACTATATCTCGCTTTCTTAAAACAAGCTTTCTAACCTCTGCATTTACGTTTATAATTTGATTTAAAGCACTTGAGTAGTCATTATTCTCAATCATTTTTTTAAGCAATAAAAGATGTATGGTTACTTTTGATTCTTCTGAGAATTCTTTAGTCTGTAAATAAAAATCAATGCCTTCTGTCGTTATACTGTAACAGTTTTTATCTACAGCCTCATTATATGAGAATGTTATATATCTTACATAATGTTCTTCCATTTTCTGTTTTTCTACATTTAACACATCATAAATAAATGGAGAACCATCATTTTGCATTTTATTTAATACATAATCTGTAAACTCTCTAATTTCTTCAATTTCCCATATCTTATTAAAAATGACCTTTGTGTATTCCAATAAGAAATCTTGAATGTCGCTATATATTATATTCTTTTGCTTAATCTCTACTTCATAAAGCAAGTAACCCAACAATCCTAACACTATACTGCACATATCAATATCAGGATATTTTTTGTTAGAACGTTTCAACATGAAATATGGATCATACTTTTTAAGGTTAATCATGCGCAAAGGAATTTCAGATGCGATTTTATCTACAATTTCATTTTTATTGTCCATCATAAGATGTCCACCTTTCTTTTAAAATTGCATAATTTAGAGCCTCTTGAGGAATATAAGTTTGTTTTTCTATCATATCTCTAATAACAGTTTTGTGGTTAGCTTCATGAAACATTTCAAGTATTTCGTTTAATTCTTCATCTTTCAATTTCTCTTGAAACTCACCTCTGTTTGACAGTTTATCTTTATCCATAGTAGCATCCATTAACATTTCGTAGGCTTTTCCCAATAATTTAAATTTTAAATTCGGAAATTCTTTTTTTAACTTTAGAAAAAATCGAAGTCCGGCTGAATCGATATCTCCAAAATACAAAACTTCATCTTTACCTGTGATTTCATACTGTTCGTAAGTTTTAAATCCTCCGGTAATTTTATTTCCATGTCCGTAAATAAGCATATCAATATCAGAAATTATTTTATCTTTAAATATGATTTTTTGAAAAGTCCAAAAAGTATCTAAGTTTTCTATAATTAATATTTTTCTTGCAGGCTTAGAATAAAATGAGCTGCTTAATATTACGAGCAAAGGTTCATAATTGCTTTTACAATGTAAATCTACTTCGCTTATACCAATCGTATTTAGTATATCTAATTTTTCTGCAACTTTATCTTGATCTTTTAATAGCTTTTCATCACCAAAAAGTTCATAGCTCCTTTCATTTATGCTAATAAATTCATTTTGTTTACCCTTGTGCTCTCTAAGATAATCGCTAATAATCTTTATATATTTGCGATATTTTTCGTATAAATCAGGTTTCTTAAATACTGGCTTTTCAAAATTCATTCCGTATAATAAATTAATTTCTTTTATATATTCCAAAGGCATTTCTTTACAGTCTGGCTTCATAATATTGTATTTAAGTGGAAGCTTATAATAATTATCAACTTTATCATTTTTCATTTTGCCAGTTTTTTTATCTTTTCCTTGAGGAATAACAATTTCATTTTCAATAAGGTTATTAACAATATCAATAAATTCATTATATTTAAATCCAGTAAATTCTTTTAATTTTTCGATATTGCCTCCGGATATAATAAACTTCAAATTATCAAGACTTATGGTTATTATCATAATTTATAATATCGATTTTAATTTTATCTAATCTCATAACGATTTCCTTCCTACTTATCACGTGCTTAGTTTACCTAATTATACCATATTTATTATATACTGCTATAAATTAAAAATATTATCACAATAATTTGTACCATTTCAACAAAAACAAATGTATTTTTGAAATATGAAACTCTTACAATAAACAAAAAATATGATATAATGAATTTACAGATTAAGGTATTAAATAATAATAGAAAGGATGATAGCTTGGATCAAGAAGTCTTACTAAATATAAAGGAACTATGCAAAGAAAGCTCTATACTATGGAGTCAACGTGTTTTGCTACAAGATGCTTGCAAAGGGGTATAAAAACTGCTGACATTGAAAATTGTATTTTAAGCGGCGAGATAATTGAAGAATATCCTGATGATTATCCTTATTGTAGTTATTTAATATTAGGATTAACAATAAAAAATCAATTTTTACTCGATGTTTGTTGAATTGGATATAATAAGTTTTGGATAACAACTGCATACTTTCCAAGTTTAGATAAATGGGAACCTGGCTAAAAAAAAAGAAAGGAGCAATAAATATGAAGTGTTTTATGTGCAAAGGTGATATGATAAATAAAAATACTAACTACTTTTTGGATTTAGACGGAAGTATTATAATTATAAAAAATGTTCCTTCTTTAGTTTGTGATCAATGTGGAGAAGTATTTTACGAAAATGAAGTAATGAAACGAATCGAAAAAATTATAGACTTATTTAAAAATGCTTTAACCGAAATTGCTATTGTTAATTACGACAACAAAGTAGCATAACATAAAAAAAGTCCTCCTAAATGAGGACAAAATTGAAATCCACTATATTGTGGATTTTGATGATGGAGGCGGACCGCAAAGTGCAAATCCACGATTATATTCTTTTTACATTCTAGAATGACCATGAAATATTATAAATTTATTGTATGTGACAATCAAAACTACATAATCAATAATTTATTCTACACATATTTTTACATTATAAGATAACGGAATTAATTTAATTTCATCTTTATTCTTTTCAAATGGATTATTAATTTTCCATATTTTCGGAGCATCTGTATTAACTTCAAATACAATATATATCCAATAATTCATATCACCTTTAGCACGTTCTAATTCATTTGATGTTAAGTAGAAATTAGCATCTCCTGGTTTTGCAGTAGTTGATTTAACTTCAATATAAATTTCATTACCATATTCATCAAATGATAAGATATCATAGCCTGCAGAATCATTTTCAATAGAAATATGTTTAATTTTTTTTACTAACTCTTTCTTATATTTCTTTAATTTATCCTCTTCTGCTTTTAAAACTATTAATTCTCCTCTATCACCAATTCTTTTATTATATTTATTTTTTTCTTCAAAATCTACTTTGCTATTTCCTTTTTTAGCTCCAGTAGTAGAACTTGTTGGTAGTGCCTTAGTTTTTAAATCAATTATTTGATAATTTACTTCTTGGATTGGTGTAAAAACCTCAACTCTCATTTTATTTTGCTCCAAATTGATTACTCCATTGACATTCTTATTTGTTGGACTTCCAAATAAGTAATATAAGAATTTTCCGAATTTTTTTATACTCCATGATTTCATTATATCGTCATTATTTTTATATTCCAAAATAGTTTTTTGTTTATCAATCTCAGTTAATCTCTTTGTATGACCTATATTTAATTGATTCATAAAATAGTCTAAATGGTTACTGGAATAAATGTTAAGAAAATCATTTGGATAGTACAAATAAAGTATTTTACCTTTGAGCATTGGCGATATTAAGTTACTATTTATTTTGTCGAAATCTTTAATAGAACCAGCTTCAATCAAATTTATAATCTCATTTTTCAATGTTTCAAAAGCTTCGGTTAATGTGCTTCCAAATTTATCTAGATATCTATATTTACTCTCAGTTTTCTCACCATCTACACCATAGTAAACTCCAAACTTTGTTGCAAAACCACCCTTTATATTACCCAAGTCTTTTAATTCAAATTCTATCCTATAGCAAAAAGTATTTTTGTTACCCTTTCCAGTTATATAATCATCTATATCCATTTTGCAAATTGCATCTTTAGTATAATTTGTTATAAATCGAATTCTAAGTTTTTCTATTTCATTTTCTTTTTCTGCTTCCATAAGCATACTTTCTTCAAAACTTGCTATGTGTTTTTGAAATTCTTTTTCCACTATAACTACCTTCACCTTTCTTTTTATACTGTATTATAACAAAATGTTTTATAATTTTTACTCCTCATATGTCAATTTATTATATAAAGTTTCTCGGTCTATCAGTGTTGAATATTGCATTTTCCCGATATTAATGGTGTAGGAGCCATCACTCCTTGTAGGTAACGAAGCATCAGAACCATCAACTAATAATCTCCATTCATTTTGATTTGCATAATTAGCGCCTTTAACAAAATATGGATCTAATATACTACCTGTAGCGTTATACGCCTTTGAGTAGTTATCAGTGGAAAAATCGCTTAAATCTCTATATATTATTGGTCCATAACAAAACCCAAATTTAGGAGTAGAATTCTTCATAGCATTTTTTAATAATTGTAAGAATTCAGATTTCCAAAATAGTAAAACATATTCCCCAAAATCCCTCATTGCATTTTTATATCCATCACTTAATTCATATATGTTATTTCCTTTTTTCTTCATTATTACAATATCAATAATAGATGAACAAAACATAAGTAAATAGTCATCTCCTTCATATGAGCTATTTACACTTGATGGTCTTGGAATTTTATCAAATAAATTATTACCATCTTTATCTATTAACTTAATAGTTTGTGGATTAATAGGTATTACACCTTCATTTTTATCACCACGAAAGTAAGTTGTATCGTTTCGGTATTTAGAAATTGGATTCAAGTATAATGTACCATTTGATAACATTTCCAAATGTTCCTTTTGTCCAAATTTTGCAAGTAAAGTATCTCCTTCAATCATAATTGCTCCTTAATAATAATTATTAATTATTACGTTTAAATGTTTATATAACTTTATTTCTAAATTATACCATATAGTCCCTTTATTGACAAACCTATTCATTAAAACTTCATATTTGTGTGTTGGATTTTGAACTAAAATGACTAGTATAAATAGTTCTTTAATGACATAATCTATAAGTACATCTTATTCATTATGCTACTCTTTTAAAACTATTAATACTTTTATAAATCTCCTTTCTTGAAATTTCTATTTTTTTCTCATAACTTGCACCTTGCATAGAAAAAGAAAAGACCATGTTGAATGTTACTTCAACATGGTCTTTATATACTATTACTTCTTTCACATAATCACTTATGAACTTTTTACATTCTGGAATATTACGGGTTTGTACAAACGATTTAATCTTAGAAAACATAAGCTTAATATCTTCTTCATTGACTTGTAAAATATATTCCTGTGCACTCTCAATCTCTAATATTTTTGATTCAATTTCATTCTTTCTTAATTCTAATTCACTTAATTTTGTTTTCAATATATCCTTAGAGTAGCCCTCAAGTATTGCTGTTAATCCATTACTAATTTGCTTTTCAACTTCTTTCAATTCAGATTTAAGCCCTTCAACACTTGTTCTCTCATTGCTTGTTTTTTCAGTAATATATTGGTTAACCTTTTGTGCTATTATAGGTATCGCTTGTTCATTAAGTATGTGTTTTTCAAGCTCAGATAAAACAAATTCTTCGATATATTCCTTTCTTATTTCCTTGTTATTACAATCATACTTATGCTGCCTACAGCCACACCTATACGACATATAGACTGGTTTAATATTTGATGTCCTTCTGTTACCATTCATTGAATACCCACATTCACCACATTTGATTAACCCACTTAACAAATACTGTACTTTAGCTTTGTTGGCTCCAGGTGATTTTTGTCTTTTAGCAATTGTAGCTTGTACTGTTTCATATAACTCCTTTGTTATTATTTGAGGCATACCTCCTTCTACTCTGATAATTTCGTCTTCATCTTTATCCTTATTTGTATTTCTTTTGCCAAATGCATCCTTTGCAGAACTTCTGTTGAAAATATAAACTCCCGAATACTTTTCATTTCGCAAAATGCTTCCCAAACTATTTTTTGAGAATGTTTTTCCTTCTTTTGTTCTTGCTCCCATATTATTTAGCTTTCTTGCTATATCAACATATGTATAGCCATTTGCATACATTTCAAATACAACTTTAACCGCTTCGGCTTCCTTTTCATTTATTCTGTATGTCTTATCTTCGTTTAAATCATATCCGAGCGGAGGCTTTCCTCCTGTATGCTTACACTGTAATGCAGTTTCCTTCATACCTTTCATTACTTCTCTCGCTAGGTTTTTAGAATAGTATTCAGCCATTCCTTCTATTACAGATTCAAGTATTACTGATTCAGGACTGCCATCAAGATGTTCAGTAACACTTTCTACCTTTACTCCATTTTGTTTCAATATCCTCTTATATTTAGCAGAATCATATTTATCTCTAGAAAACCTGTCCAATTTATGTACTATGACTATATCAAATATTCCTAAGCTGCTATCTGAAATCATCTGCTGAAATCCTGGTCTTCTATCAGATGTAGCAGATTTTGCTCTGTCATAGTATCTCTTTACTATCTGTATATCATTTTTCTTTACATATTCCTCAATCGCCCTTTCTTGGGCTTCTATTGACTCTTCTCTTTGGTTATCAGATGAATATCTTGCGTATATCGCTGCCTTCCTAACCATCCTTTTGTCCTCCTTTGTATTGTATATATATTGTACCTAACAGTGTAACTAGACTATTATAATCTTTATTAATATTTATCTTTCCAATATGAAGTCCTATCGTTTCATCTGGTTCATAATTTCTATTGTAAAGTTTCTCTCTACTTATTTTTGAACATATACTCATAACATTTCCCCCATGTTTCTTATTTATAATATATACTTATATTTACATTTTAAAGATTAGGGGCAGAGGTGGCTATTAAAACGAAAATTTTATGTAAATCACTTTAATAAAAATGTTAAAGTGATTAAATTTTTATTTTTGATAGCCCCCTACACCACTAAAATTGAATATTATGTTGATCTATAAATGAATTTCTTCTATCATCCAATCCTACGATATCAATTCCATCATAATAATAAACTCCAGTAACTTTTTTTCTATTTATTTTTATCTGCTCATTTTCTAAAACGATCTTGAAATTTTTCCAAAATGTTTGCACTGCTTTTGTTCCCTTGTCATCAATACCTTGTAACGCTAACCAATAAATATATTTTTTATAAAAGTCTGATTGTTTTGTCTTGCAATCTTTTGCTACTTTAACATGTTCCATAAAAAATTCCTTAACAGGATTTTGTTCAAGACAATAATTGTTTGTATATTCTTCAATTACTTTACATTTACTAAAAATAAAATTATTTTCCCTCAATCTCTTTAGTCCCTCTATTGCCCAATTTAATATTCCTGGAAGCTCTTCCAATAATTCATTTGTTAAATTTACATTCCTTTCTTCTGGCTTAAAAGTTCTTAAAAACGGAATAATCATTATTTTCCTAAAGAAACCATTTGTTATATCTAAAGTATCAGGCAAATTATTTGTTACAAAAACAAGTTTACATGTTGGTCTATAACTTATTGAAGGCTTATACTTTATATTTATTTCAATATTATCACCACTTATGATAGCCTTAAAATTCTCAGTATTTAGCGATTTACCTCCCATCTCATTTTCTGCTGCAATATTCACTTTTTTATTTATAATTCCCTCTAGTCCAAATTGTTTGTTAAATTCTGAAAGAGGTATACTACTTATGTTGTCTTTACCTATAAGGTATGTAATTATAGTTGTAAGAACACTTTTACCGTTAGCTCCACTTCCAAGTAGAAAGAAGGCTTTTTCTGCTTTCATATCAGATGATAGCAAATAAGCAATCATTTCTTGAATTACAACTATTAATTCATTATCACCACAAGTTATTTCCTTTAGGAATTGTATAAACCTAGGAGCTAAAGCTTTATTATCATATGAAATAGGTAATTGTATAGTAGATAGATATTGTGGATTATGTGCTAGTATTTCGAAAGTATCTAAATTTAATATTCCATTTTTTAAATTAATAACATCCTTTTCCATATTCATATCTTCTACACATTTAGCTTCCCTCTGTAGAGCTTTAACAATTTCCTGTTCATGTTGGCTCTTCCAACTATTAGACCGCCCCTCGTGCAATACAGTTCTAATAATTTTACCTAGTTTAACTACTGATAATTCATCATAAAATCCACCCTTATGATAAAAAAATAATCTCCCATCTTTAATTGAATAAATATCACATCTTTTTATTAAATGCTTAGCACAAACATTTGCATTAAATGAATATGTTTGTTTTTTCTCATCATATATAAAACCACGTTCTTCTGCCCTGCTGACATTTAATATGAATTTTAACTCGTTTATTAATTCTTGCGAAACTAAAGACATATTTTGATTATTTATTTTATTGAATATCTCAACAGCTTCTGCTGTTGAGATATTTATAGTTTTATTTATTAATGACAAAAAAAATTGAATTTTTTCATTAGGCGCTGCTACTATATTAATAGCTAGGGCTAATATATATAAATTTTCAGAAGAATCATTTGTTAATTTATCAAGTATTTGTTTAGTTATAATTGCACTATCAGGTATCCTTATTTTATTTATAGGATATGGTTTTAGGTATTCATATATTTCATTATTTTTCTGCTCGTTTTGTTTAAATTTCATATTTTATCCTTCCTGTTAATATATTGCTTTTCATTATTTATTCTCTAGAGAAAATACCTCCATTAATTGTACTCTTTCATAAAAGTCGCCTTTTGCTGTTTTATAATGATATAATTTGCAAACACCTTCATAACCTTCTAATTGCTTAATATTAATTGTATGTCCATTGAAGATTGGTTTGAACTTTGATATAAAATTTGAATAATCAGCATTATTAGTACTTACTATGTATGGAACAGTAACTCTATGTTCTTCTGCTTCTTTCCCATTATTAATAGTGTAATAATCTTTCAATCTATAACCTACTATAAGTTGATTGTATGGCCCATATTTTCCTTTCACAACATAATTAAGACGTAAATTATCTATCTTAAAATAATATAACCCTTCTGCTATTTTTGGTCTTCTGATTGTACGAACATCGTTACCTTCATAGGATACGATTAGTTCTTTATTACACAACTGATTTTCTGATACTTCTTTGTTTGTTATTATTGGTAGATTAATCAAATTATTTAAGTTCTCTTCATTTTCATTTAACAGATTATTACATACTTCTTTTGAGATTTCTCCGATTTCATTATTCAAACTAAAGCTCACTTCATCTGATACATCTTCAGTTTCAACAAGCTCTAGTACCACATTTAGTTCATGAGTTAATTCTGGGCATTCAGTAATTTCGTCCACTTCATCAATAACTGCTGGTATAAATTTCCTAACTTTTTTCAAAGCCATACGCTTTCTCCTTTTGTTTTAATTTAGATATTTTCAATCACGCTTTTTTTTATAGCAATATTTTATCAAACTACTTTTTACATTAAAAATTCATTATAGAATTCTGTAAAAATTTCAAATTTATATTTTTTTAGTAACTTTACTTTACGTAATGCCATTTAATTTTCCTCTCTTTTTTAATTAGTATTTTACATAAGTATATCAATAGCTGATATGGCTAATAATGACTTTGTAATAAAGTGAGCTATTATTACAAAGTCATATAATATTAATCTTCTTCATCTTCTTCATCTTCTTCATAATTTCTGGCTGATAATTCGTGAATTTTACATAAGGTTAATTTGTAAAATTGATTTATAAAATCTTTTAAAAAAATTTCGATTTCTTCAGTTTCTTTTGCTTTATTCAAAATATGATTCTCCGATATAAACCACTCTACAGTTATTTGTTCGCGGAACATTGCTATCGCAGGTTCGCCATCTAATTTGTTTAAATCTTCATTTATAATTTTTCTAAATTCTATCATATCAACTTCATTTCTAAACTTTTCACTAAATATATCATTGTAAGTGAGTACTGCACTAATTGCTTCAACGTAATGAAATCTTTTGTGTATTTCATTGCATTTTTTTAATAAATCATACTTTAATTTCATTTCGACAATTAAATCTTCTAAAGCCTCATCTGAATTATTAAATCTTTCTTCAATTTCATTATTTTTTACCATTTCATTTATCCTCGCTTTTTAAAATATTTTGATACCATTCAAAACTAATTATAGTATTATGATATATAATAGATTGTTCAGTGCTAATCATTATAATTATGCGAATACCATCTTGTAATTTTAATATGAGCAATATATAATATATAAAATAATTGAAAAAGGATTATGAGAATATGATTACTATAAAAACTAAGCAAGCTATTTTTGAACTTTATTTTATAAGCGGCTATAGTCAAAGAAAAATTAGCAGCACTTTGAATATCAGTCGAAATACAGTGCATAAAATTATACAGGAATGCAAACAAAAAATTTTTGAATTAGATTTTATAGAAGAAGCTGATTTGATGAATCATATTAGTAAAATAATTGTAGCCCCTACTTTAAATAGAAAAAGGAAACCTTATAAAATAGATGAATATACATTGCAATATATTAAAAAAATTATTATAAAAAACGAACAAAGTAGGTATGGCTCTAGTAAAGCTACATCTATAAAAGAATTATATGAAGAATACTTAAATCAAGATGATAGCTTAATAAAAACTAACATATCCATGGATAGTTTTTACAAGTATGCAAAAAAGTTTAAGGAAGAATATTATGCACAAAAAAATAAATAGCAGCCATATTATGACTGCTATTTATCCTTACTTCCAATTATCTGGTAGAGCCTTCCACAAATCTTCAAAACTGAAATTATATTTTGTTGCAAACATTTGAGTAGCTTCTGCCGAAGGCGTTCCCTGTAATATTAAAAAAATAATTTTTAATATTACTTCTATTATTTTTATTAAATCATTGTGCATTTTACACTCCTATATTTTTGAATTTATAATGACTAAATATTTATTAAGTTAATCATATATTAATTATATCTAAATAGCCAATTATAAAAATCATTAAAACATATGAAAAAACCTTAGGGTGTAAAAAGTTTTTCCGACGTTTACAATTAGTCTATAATTTATGGTGTCGGAATAAAAAGAGCATTCTACATCATAAAACTTCTTCTTTTTCATTTTTTTATTATTTATTGCGATATTTCTTTTATTTATATTATTGTCAACCATATGACGCATTGCATATAAGTATTTCATATAAATGATTTAAAAATATATTAAAATTAAATTCTTCAATATAATTATTTAGTGATTATGATTCTATTATTCTTCATTGCAATATTCCCTATAAAGATTATCTTCAATAATGATTACAATAAAAGCAACTTACTAAGAAGCTGCTCTTTTGTATCACTTCCACTTGTTAGGTAAAAGGTTCCACAACAAACTAGAGTTAATACCATATCTTTCTTGCTACTTTAATTGTAGCTTCATTTGAGTTAATTCCTCCAGCTATAATCATTATTATCCTTGCTATTAATACTAATATTTCTGCCAAGTATTCCTCCTAAATTCTTTTCTATTCGAAGCTTAGTATTCTTCTGCAAGAAGCATCGAAGTAATACTGCCGTCATCTATTACAAATATCTTTTCACTAATAGCTTCTTTTGAAGGAATTTTATAAATCCTCTTATATGGTGGAACCTCTTGCCTATGTTCTATATTTTGAAATAATACTTCATTTCTTTCCCATGTACTTAGCTCAAACACTTGCAAATAGTCTATATCCTTCTCTTTCCACTTCAATGTATCTATACAACTCCACATGAACAATTGTAGTTCTAATGAAATATTATCTTGTATTCCTTTTGTCATAAACCTTTCGTTATCAAACATTCCTTAGCCTCCTATATTATCCCTTCCTCTTTTAAGCTTGTATATCTGCCATCCGAACCAATTATGATATGGTCAATTAATTTTATGCCTATAATATTTCCAGCTTCTTTAAGCCGATTAGTTACACTAATATCTTCTGTGGACGGAGAAGTATCACCAGATGGATGATTATGGAATACTATAATACTTGCCGCATTGGATAATACTGCTACCTTGAATACTTCTCTTGGATGTACTATCGAACTATTAAGAGATCCAATGCTTGCTACACTTATGGATAGGGGTTGATTCTTTGTATCAAGACAACATACGATGAGTTCTTCTCTATCAGAATTTTCGATAAATTTTCTTCCTAACTCTGCTGCTATTTCAGGACTATTAATATTTCTTGATTCATAAAGAATGCTTCCTTCTCGTACCATCTTGATTGACACAATATTTACTCTTTTAGCTTGCTTATCACTATTATTCATATTAACTTTTCTCTTTTCACTATTAGATATATAGATAGCTGTAAAAATACCAACAGCTATCTATATTTTTATTTACCTCTTTTGAAACTTACTGACCATCTTCAAGATATATAAAGACTGTAGAATCAACTGGCTTGTCTACAGCATAGGTGTTTTCTTCAATTAGTAAAGGATACTCCTGGATATGAATTACCTTCTGCATTGTACTTCCATTGACTTGTATAACTGACATCTTGTATATTTGAAACCTATCTATTTGGTCTTCTTTGTTACTGCTTAAAAATGAATCTAGGTTATCCCACAGCAATTGTTGCTGTTCCTCTGGCAATTCATCTCCTATTCCTATGGTCATGCCATGATTATCTTTTCTAAACATTATTAACTCCTTTACCTTTAGGCATAAAAATAGCCCTTAACCTCTTTATTTCAAGGTTAAGGGCTATTTATTCTTATCTATCCACTCCAACATTTCGCAATCTACTATTTCCTCCGGAACATAGATATACAGAGCATATTGGTTATTACATAGTACTAATACTTCATACAATTTCTTATTACCTATGATTATTGTTCTAATAGCTTCGGGTGCTGTATTAAGCAAACCACTATTAGGATCTAAGCCGATTTCTTCAAGCCTTCTTACATTATCAGATGTCTCTAAAAGTACAAAAGCACCATCATTATTTAACGAAAATTCTTCGATTGTAATATTTTCATCATCATTTAGTATTTCAAACTGATGACTGAAATTAATCTCAATAAAATCCAAAAAGTAATCTTTAATTACCTTTGCCTTTCTTATTATATCCAAATCTTTTTTAGTTTTTATTATATACATATACTGCTCCTTTCATTGTTTGTTGCTTCACGTCATTATTTCGTACTTTACAGTAGCTTATGTGTTACCATCCTTCTACTTGTTTCCACCCTCCTGTTTCATTCATCCAAACCTCTGCTTCATCCTCTGTAACTTTTGCTAGTGCGATTATCTTGTCACTGTCATCAACAATAGAGAATATCTCTGTATCATCCTCCATCTCTATTAGACTTCCAGCTCCAAACCATAGGTCACCATCTGGCAAGCTTTCAGGAGGAAATAATACTTCATGAGCATACCTGTCTGCCAAAATAAATTCTGCCAATGGTTCACCATCTACCACAAGCCCCTTGCTATTTAGTAGCATAGAAACCTGTTTTTGTACCTTTTCAATATTCATTTTCATCATCCTTTCAAATATAATATTGTAATCATTTAATATGATTCAAAGAAATAATATATATCTAAAAAGTGCTTTGTAACAAAATAGCCTAACAGAGAAATACTTCCTCAATTAGGCTGTCAAAATAAAAAGCTGGAGTCAGGAAACTCCAGCTTATCTGATATTAATTATATTATTCTAACCTTAATTGTAAGGCTAATTTATTATATGCTTGTATTATTTTTGTGTTACTGTATAAAAAATTCGCATTTTTAGTTCAAAATCATAGAAAATTAGAATTAGACAACCCTTTACATAATATACATGTACAAAGTAGGGGGTGTTGTATATGGTGTCAAAGCAAGAGTACAGGCTAGTTAATGCTTATGATAAATTAAAAGTTGAAAATGCACATAGATATCAAGAACAACTTTTGAAACTAAAAACTGAAGTTAAGCCTAAAGATTACCAAGGAATTGCAATGGACGGATACATTATCTTTGAAGGTGATTATAACCCCAATGCTATAGTTACATACAAAGTTCCTCGTAAAATAGATTACGAATTTGATAAGTTTCCAATGGAAATTCGTGAAGAGATACAAAGACTACAGGCTAAATATAATCTTACTAAGAAACAATTAAAGGAATTACGTAGCCAAATTCAAGAGCTAGATTTAAAGTGGGATAAACAAAATAAAACATTAATCAAGATAATCAATGGAATTAAGGAAAAAGAAAAAAATGATAAAAAGCTTGAATATTTTGATAAGCTATATTCAAAATTTTTTGAATCACTTTCAGATGATTTGGCTTCATATGATTTAGAAACCAAACTTGAAATTAAAAAAAAATTAATTAAATTAGTTCAACTAATAGAGGATACCATTAAGAATTACCTTTAATAAAAAAGTTCTTACACTGATTTATAAATATATTAATCTTAGCAAGAATAGCAAAATAGAGTCTCATCATCTATAAGAAATATAAGCAAAAAAGCTATAATTATTAATCTCTAACTTTTTTGCTTATATTATTCAGCCCTTAATGGTTACTATATTACAAAATCTGCATTTTGCGACATCAATTAGTTTCTATATTCATTAGCCATTTGTTACAAATGCTAAATAGCCTGACAACGAAGATATCTATGTCAGGCTAAAAAAGATAATTCATGTCCTTTTAATAGCTAATCTGGTTGTTAAAATCACTTCAAGAATTTACCATAGATATTTTTTCTATGATATTCTAAAGCAATTTTATCAGGATAAAACTTTTTATCTTCAGGTAATTTAATTTTTTGGCCATGAATTTCTTTAAGAATTTCATTATCTCTTAGTAATTCATGAACTTCTATTGTGAAGTTATTATTAATTGTGAACATTCCCCAATCAAATGCATAATGATAGTTCATATCAAGAGCAATGCCATTTATAGGATTACAGCTTCCTCCACAAGATTTAGGTATTATGTGGCACGCTTGTATATTTGAATAAGCGCTGTATGAAATGTTTTTACCTGATATAGCACACTTATTGTCATATGCAGCCAAAACTATTTTTTTAAATCTATAGTCTCTTTTATACTGTTTAATTTTTCGATTTACTGTATCAGGATCTAATTCTTGTAGATCAATGTTAATTAAGTAATCAATTAAATCAGCATGCTCATCTAAATTAAATGGCTTTTTAAAATCATCACTATTTGGTTCAGTTATTAAACTAGAATCAAGATGGTCATCATCTATTTCTTCTTCGCTAATAACGTCGTATAATACATCTACATTTATTTTATTAAGCGCTAACTCAGAAATTGGTGCTATCGCTGCTATGGATCTGCTACTACTAGCTTTATATTTTTGCGCTATAGAAACTAATATGTTATACTCCGTAGTACCTTGTCCGTAACGATAAAGATTATAATCCTGATTGTTATCCTTAACAATTAATACTATATCATCAGGATGCAAAAGGATTTCATCTCCGACCTTATTGCTTATGTAGAGTCTATATTCATCCCTGCCATTAGGATCATTTTCAACAATTTTGCTGTTATGATAAATAAATTCTACTTTTCTTTTTTCATTTTCTGGCTTAATAATTAATGAAATAGTAGCATTACTATTTAGTTCATTTTCTGATAATTCTGGAAACATAGTTATACATTCTTTAGGAACTAATACAAAAGAACCAGCTTTACCAGGAACACCATTTCTTATTCCTAGTTCATTACTTTTTACTAGTTTAAGAAAAAATACACCTTTGAATATTTCGCTATATTTATTTACAATTTCATCTTGTATTTTTTTCCTAGATCTTTTATAAACAAAATTAGGAATTCTCTCCTTACCATCATCAACTATCTTCAAAAGTTTGTTTGGTGATAATAACAAATCTGTAAGCTCAATTGATAATTTTGTATTACTTTCTAAGTCATCATTTAATGTTTTCTCCGTTTTTTGTAAAAGATTTGCTAAATGCGTTATTGTAAGTCCATATTTCTCATTAATAATATTAAATATGCTCATAAAAATTCTCCTTCTCTGGGCTATTCGCCATATTTTTGCTTTTTAACCGGTTATACTACGTATTATACAGCAATTCGAATTATATGTCAACACATTTATCTGGTATGAACGTAAAAAAAATAATAAAAATATACTTTTGTGCACTTTAAACAGCAACAGCAACTTAATAATTAATGAGATTTAAAATGTTATGTGTCAGATATTTAAAGGAGCAAGAAATTTATATAATTTCTTGCTCCTTTATTAAATCATATATTGCATTTGCTAACCTTAATGCAAATTTAGGTGGTACTGCATTGCCAATCATTTCATAATCTGCAGATAATAATCCCGAAAACTCAAAATCATCATCAAATGTTTGAATTCGTGCAGCTTCTCTTACTGTTATTGATCGAGCCTGCTTATAATCAGGGTGTATATGTCTTAAGCCATCCTTTTTCAAATGAGCAGGAATTGTATTACTAGGTTCATTCCACTTTAAAACATTATACTTATGAATATTAGATTTTTTCCCTGTTTTTTCGAAATATAATTTCTTTAAAGATTCTATATCGCTATATTTATTTTCACCGCTCTCAATATCAAACGCTAAAGTTCTAAATATTTCAATATCACGCTTATTATGATATCGTGGATAATGATCTTTAACTACTGTTTTATGTGGTGAATGTGAATATTTCTTCTTTTTTCCTTCAACAGTATATTCTTTATTCGAAGGAAATAACTTAGGAAGATCATAAATAGCATTCTTTACAGTAAGTATTTTGTTCCCTTTATATTTTGGTAGCAACCTCTGATAAAAATCAATTAAAATATTTTGCCTGTTCTCAGTAAAAACATCTTTATTTAACCCAACAAGTATGACCCTTTTTCTTTGTTGCGGTACAGAGTACTGTGAAAGATCAATTAATGCATACTTTCTAATATCATCAATTATTTCATATCCACTAATATTAAATTCATGTTTAATCTTGTCAATTATATTTATTTCATTTTGTGCTAAACAAAATGTGTCTTCATTGTTTTCAAGTGTATCAGTATTACTAATTTCATCATTGTATTTTAACTCTTGCGGTTTAGCAGAGAGAATCCCTTCAACATTTTCAAATACAATTACTTTTGGTTTAAATTCATCAACAATTTTTAAATAGCTCTCAAACAAGTAATTTCTATAATCATTCTTCATTCCGTCTTTGTCTTGTATTCTACCTGCAATGGAATAAGCCTGACACGGAGGCCCTCCAACTATTAGATCAACTATTTTATCGTCAATTATACTTTTTAACCCTACACTATTGACATATTCTATATCATTATTCCAACCATTTAGTAATTCATCAGTTCTTTGAATATCAAAACGCAAAGAGATTTCATCTGCATTTTGATAATTATATTTTGTCTTAAGCCTTTCTATTAATACTTCAATTGGTTTCTTATTCCATTCAACACATGCTAAGGTTCTATAATATCCTGATTGTTCAAATCCATCAAGTAATCCTCCACAGCCAGCAAAAAGTTCTATAGTATTTAACTTTTTATTCATTTTTCTCACCTAATTGCAAATATTTTTTCAGTTGAACTGCTATACTATATGCTAATAAAGGTGGTACCGCATTGCCTACTTGTCTATTTTGTTGTGTCTTATTTCCCCAAAATATAAAACTATCAGGAAATGATTGTAGCCTAGCATTTTCCCTAATTGTAGGAACTCTATTATATTTGTAGTGAAAGTGATTTCTATGCCCTGTATCAATGGTTCGTGATGGTTTATTTGAAGCATATCTTGTCCATGCTTCATTAAATTTCCTGCTCTCTCCATAGCCTTTTGGTAAATCTTTATAATTTCCGCCATCTGGAACTAATTCTATTGTTGATTTTACCATATCAGTATGATTTGTTGCGACATGATTATATAACTTTTCACAATTAATTCTCATAAATCTTTGATAATCCGTTTGTGGATTCATAATATATTCATCAATTTCACTGCCAAGTTCAGATTCTCTACTAGGCAAATCACTTATAGCGTCGCTACATGAAATATAATTTGACGATGAATGTGTTGGAACAGGAAATGAAAACTCCTCTCCTTTACTTTCATATACATCATTTCTTATACCTACAAAAAACATCCTTTTTCTCATTTGAGGTACTCCATAATCTGCTGCTAATAAAGGTTTTGGCGTAACACTTACTTTATACCCCATATCAGTAAACGTATTGACTATTTGATCTTTAACAACACCACCATACAAAGTTGCTATTCCATGAACATTTTCTATTAAAAATGATTTTGGCCTTACTAATCTAATAACTTTAACCATAGCTAAATAAAGTTTATTTCTAGAATCATTTATATCTCTAGAACCTGTTAAAGAGAACCCTTGACAAGGTGGTCCGCCTATGATAACATCAATATTTTTTATTGTTCCTATTTTTTTATCTATAACATCTTTTATTTCGTTAATTGCTTCATCAGTAAACAGGTCAGCTTTTAATGGTATTGCTTCTTGATGATTAATTTCATATGTTTTTAAGGCTGCTTCATCATTGTCCACTCCTAAAACAACATCATATCCAGCGTTAATAAAACCTAGTGATAAGCCTCCGCATCCACAAAACATATCTAATACTTTTGGTTTATCCATTTATTTCTTCCTCCATTACTTGTTTATTTCAATAATAATTACATGACTATTTAATTAATATTTCGACATTTTACAGCATAATTATATTATCATTAAACTATATAAAAAACAATATTTTTTTAGTTTTTTTACGAACAATTGTTCTAATAGTACTATTCCATTTTCTACATATTCAAAAATATATACCTCCTTACTAATTTCATTTAGTCACTTTTATACAACATGCATAAAAATAAGAGTGGTATAACCACTCTCATATGTTTAATTAATTCATACTAATTTTATAACCACTTTAATTTTGTCGTGGTTTTGAATGATGGAGGCGGTGGGAGTCGAACCCACGTCCGAAAATATTTCCACAAGACTTTCTCCGAGTGCAGACGATAATTTTTGTTTCGCCTTTACTATCGCCTATCGTCAGGCTATAGTATCAGCTATCTTCGATTATTCCACCTAAGGTCGAAGCCCCCTTAAGCAGTTCCCTGATTTAAATGATGCCCCGTTTTAGCCTACAGGCCGGCTAAGCGGAACAAGCGAGCAGCTTACGCTGCGAATGCTAAATTATTATTTTCTTTTGCGTTTATATTTTGTTGCAACTTTTTACGTTGTTTTGCGGCAACGACTCGCTTATCTTCCTTCTATACCCCCGTCGAAACCATTTACGCCCCCGTAAATGTTAATCGTCCTGTCTTTGTATTCTTCTTTCTGCATCCTTTTTGGCAAGATCCTGACGTTTGTCATAATTCTTCTTACCTTTGGCTACAGCTAGTTCCATTTTTACAAGACCATTTTTGAGATATAAGCTTAAGGGTATTAATGAATAGCCTTTCAATGTTGCCAATCCCAGCAATTTCCTTATTTCCCTCTTGTTCAGAAGAAGTTTTCTGGGCCTCAGGGGATCAACATTGTAAATGTTGCCTTGCTCATAAGGACTTATATGCATGTTCAAGACATAAGCTTCACCATCTTTTATGTTTACATAACTATCTTTTAGGTTAACCTTTCCCTGTCTTATTGATTTAACTTCAGTTCCAACAAGGACTATTCCTGCTTCATATTTGTCTTCTATGAAATATTCGTGATATGCTTTTCTGTTGCTTGCAACATTTTTTGTGTTTTCAGCCATTTTCATCACCTACCATTAACGTAGGATGATTATAACATTAAAAATTTGCATTGTCAAATAGCAGTTATTTTACAACACTTGAAATATACGTAAATTTTAAATTAAAATTTTCAAATTGTTATTATTAAACATTTAAACAAACAATTAATGATTATATTGTTGTTCAAAAATGCAATAATATTACTGAAACATATAATTTTTATTTAAATATGCCACTAAAAAGATATGGAAAGGACTGATATTGTGATAAATCATAATACGAGAAACAATATTTTTGTTAATGTGATTTCTCAGCCAGGACATGTAAAATCATTGACCAAAAGACCTGTGGGCACGGCTGATACTAATCATTTTTGTGTCTTTAACAATCAAAGCCACGCTGTTGGCTCAGTCATCAAAGGTTCAGACGGCTCAAATTACGTCTGCACTGAAGATGGCTCATGGCAGTATGAAGATTAAAAATTTATGGTTTTATTATGGCATTGCAAATATTGCAGTGCCTTTTTCATTTACGTAATTTCAAATATCACCATAATTGATTTAATCTCATATACTGTATTATCTTATGGAAAGATGGAGTGAATATGTATAACTATATGTATAGAAACAAACCAAGATTCGACGGTAATTTATATAATCAAAATATATATTGCACCCAGGAAACACCTCAAGAAAATAATAATACTTTAATTTACCCGGATAAAATGAATTATGTAGTTGATGTTCCCATCAATCTGGCTAAATCTCTGGAAGGAAAATATTTTATAGGCTTCGCTGATTATCTTTCCTTTGGAGAAGGAACCAATACATGGGCTAGGTTGTATAATCCTCCTGACTCAGGTGTAAATCTTCATGTGACAGTATGGACAGTAAGTGACATAGCATCATCATATACAGCTCAAATATGGTTTAATACCAATGCACCAGGTTTAGTAGAAAATTCCAGAAACATAACTCCTGCCAATACGGCAATGGTACCACTGCCAATGCCTAAAATCAGACTTCAGTATACAAACAGCACAAGAGGAATTCCTTCGGGAGGAGTGCTTGCATTCTTAAGAAGAGGTCAGCCTGGAACAACACTGGTTGATGATGAACAGGGAAAATTTATTTTTCCTCCTGGGGGTTCATTTACAATTTTTCTTTCAAATCCTCAAACTCCAAGTCAGTTTGCTTCAGCAAGTATTGCTTTTGGATGGTGGGAAGAACCAAGATAAAATCCCTGATATATTCAGGGATTTTGCTATAATATATTTTGAAATTATGTACCCGACTAAATAAACTCAATTTTCTCTCTTGTTCTTCATGTTATAAATTACCCTAATTAAATCGCTGAATACCCCGTAAGCTGTCTGTTCAATTTCAGGATCATGCTCAACTATTGATATTGTGCCCATTAAATCAGTGGTAATTGTCACTACTGACGATGTGCCCGTTATACCTGCCAAAAGTGATCCTTTTGGAAATTCCTGAGGACTTACTCTCCCTACTACTTTGCCGTTTTCAATTCCTCCGTAACAAAGAAGTTTAATTGTATTTCCTTTTCTTTCTGCATCCATTATTTGTTCATATGTAATGTCTTCAATTCCTTTTCGCTCAACATCATATGGAGTGATGTCAGCATCCATGAGCACATTTAAAAGTGCCGCAGTTTTAGCAGCTGCATCCCATCCCTCAATGTCCATTGAAGGATCTGCTTCCACAAATCCCCTTGCCTTTCCTTCTTCTATAACATCATCGTATTTCTTTCCTTTTGCAAGTTCCTCAAGCACAAAATTTGTAGTGGAATTTAAAATTCCCTTCACCTCTGTAACCCTGCACATTTTCAATGTTTCATCTACCAGATTAAATACTGGTGTACCGTCCATGACTGTTGTTTCAAAATAAAATAAAACTCCTTGTTTTTCAGCCAGATTCCTTAAAGATTTATATGACCATGCAATAGGTCCTTTGTTTGCGCTAATTGCATGTTTCTGGCGGTTTAAAGCTGTTTTAATATGGTCAATTGCAGGCTGACCTGAAAAAATCTTTAGTGGAGTTAACTCCATGATTACGTCATAATCGACAATCTCCGCTATTTCCATTGAGTTTAGGTTTGAAAAATCCTTGCTGTTTTCATCAAACTTATGAAAATTAATCATATCATTGCAAGCTTTTTCAAGATCTATTCCGTTTTCGTTCACAAGGCATCCCCTGCTTCCTGTAGACACAGCTACAACCTTTACATCACATCCGTATTCTTTCATTATTTCTGTTCGTTTTTCATTTAAAAGTTTTGCAAACGCCTGACCTACATTTCCAAATCCAAGAATTGCCACTTTAATTGTCTGATTAATCATAGATACTCCTCCGATATTTTTTAACTATCTTTTAGTATTGCAACTGATATTTCATTTTTACTGTTGTTTGAAACTCTATAATTCTTATATAAAAACTATAACAGAATAAAAATTCAGTGTCAACTTATGCCAATAAGCTTAAAACATTCAAACATTTAGAATAAATTTCTTAATATGCTTCATATGACCTTGCCTGCACTGACTTACCATTGATTACTTGTTACATTTACATTACAATTTTTATTGCCGAATCTCATAAAGAGTACCGGGGATAATATCGGGGTGAAGCCTATTAGGCGGGGTACCTCAACCCTAATCCGTCAACTAACCTGGAAGGCTAAGGAGGATAAAATGAAAAAAAATACTATCAAATCAATTCTATTGACCACCAGTCTTACTATTGGCATATCGTTTTCTGTATCAGGCGATGCATATGCAGCAACCTACAAAACTGTCAGCGGTGATTCACTTTACAAAATCAGCCGTCTTTTCAACACAACAGTAGGAAATTTAATGGATGACAACAATCTTAGAAACTATAATTTGAGCATTGGACAAGAACTATACGTTCCCTGCCAAATTTATTCTGTTCAAAAAGGTGACACGCTGTATTTGATTTCCCAAAAATTTAATATTGAATTATCGGACTTGAGAAGAGCAAACAACATTTACACAAATTACATAGACATAGGACAAGTCCTTAACATTCCAAAGACATTTGCAAAGACTGCTGCAGAACCTGCAGCCCAGCAAAATCCTGCTCCGGCAGTAGTTCCAGTTGCAGAAACTCCAAATGCTGTAGTTCAACCAGTTGAAGCAGTTCCGGAGACTAAAGTTGAAACTGTCTCATATACAGCTGAAGACCTTGATATTTTGTCAAGATTGATTATGGCAGAAGCCCAGGGACAGCCTTACGAAGCTCAGGTTGCTGTTGGCGCTGTTGTAATGAACAGAGTCCAAAGCAATCTATGGCCAAACACAATAAAAGATGTGGTGTACCATTATATAGGCGGATATTACCAGTTCACACCAGTGCAAACTGGCTGGATCAATAACCCTGCAAACGCACAAGCCATACAGGCCGCAAAGGAAGCATTAAACGGAGCTGACCCCACAAACGGAGCCATGTTTTATTATGACAACACAACAACGAACCAGTGGATACTTTCAAAGCAAGTGGCTTTCAGGTCAGGAGCAATGATATACGCATACTAATCATCTGAATGAAACTATTGTAACAAAAATGCCATTACTTCTATGGTAATGGCATTACAATTTATTACTTAAATATTTCAAATCCGAAAACATCCAGGCTTTTAAAGATTCCAAACAAACTGCTGAATCTGATATGAATGTAGTTTTCCTTGGGCATAAGATTTTTGGATAAATATATCTTAACCGCATCCTCATCATATAAATCAAATCCATCTTTCATTACCGGTTCACCTAACCGTACTCTTGGAAGGGCTGCAGACGTTCATCCGCATCCGCTTTTAACTCTTTCAATTGTTACAGTACCGCCATTTTTCATAATATGCTCCCTGGCCTTGGGGTCCAGAATTATATTTGCCATAGTCCTCTCCTTGATAGATTATTATATTATACCAGACTTCTAGTAAGAGAAACATACTGTCATACTGTGTTCATATAAGATCTAGTGTACTTCCATTATTAAAAATGTAGCATCATCCATTAATTTATTTTCTTTACCTATGTGTGAAAACAAGTTTTGTTTTACAATGTTTTTAAGATCAACAGCCCCAAGTGCTGTGTTAAGTTTTAAAAAGTCCTTTATATTCTGCTGTCCGTAAATTTCTCCATCGTTGTTCTTTGCTTCAACCAATCCATCAGTGTAAAACAAAATTTTGTCCCCTGGTTCAAGATTAACTGTGCTGTCTTCGAAAAACGGCATGAAGTATTCACCTAGCTTGCATATGGGAAATCCACTGCTGTTTAGTTCAATAATTTCACCGTTGTTCTTTATGACAAGAGGTGGTTCATTAAGCCCTCCTGAAGCATAAGTGAAACATCCGGAACTTGTATTGTATACTCCATAAAGCATAACAAGGTATGCTTCTGTATTGAAATTTGTTTTGTTAAATGACTTGTACATTTTTTTAAGTACAAATCCGGGAGTTATTATTTCCAAATTTTCAGTTTCGTCGTTTGTGTATACAATATTCTGGTTGGCAAACACCGTAAGCATAGCTGCCGAAACACCATGTCCGGAAACATCTCCAATATAGACAGCAATGTTATTTTCATCAAGTTTAATGACATTGTAAAAGTCTCCGCTTAATCGCTCGGCAGGAAGGTATTCAGCTTGAAATGAAACTTTCATGTCCTTTGGCATCTGTGATGGAAGCATGGAACGCTGCATTTCTCTGGCATACTCTAAATCAGTCATCAGTGTCTGGTTTATTTCCTCAAGCTTTTCAGTTCTTTGCTTTACAAGATAATTTAGATTTTCAGAATATCTTTTCAGCTCGTTTTTGGTTTTTTTCAGTTCGCGATATGGGATGCTTACATTTTCTGCATAAATTACTTTAAACAAAATAAAGTAAGCTACTATCTTGTAAATATGTCCAAGATAATTGAATGCATCATATACGCTTCCATAGCTTATGAAAGCAAATTCACTGAAAATTGATACCAAAAGTGATATCATAAAAAGATATTCCTGACTGGATTTTTCATGTTTGTAGTCAGCTGCATTTTTTAAGAATGTGATTCCCATTATGAATACTATGAAATATTCGGTGACTATTTTTGCTGTAGTCAGGCCTTTGCCTTCCACATACATGACTGGAAATACATGTGGATAATATGTTGCTATTATAAGCAAAACAATGACAAGAATAATTGTCGGGGCTACAAAAATCCATTTATTATACCTGCACTTTACATTAAGCGGAATTGTTACTGCTTCTAGAAATCCAATACTTCCAATAAGCCTTGAAAAAATCCAGAACGTAGTGGCTCTGTTTGCGCCGTCGTTCGAAATAAAAAAGTCAGCCATTCCTTTATAGCTTAATGTGTGAAATGTATCAAGGCATCCCATTGCAAGGAATGTACAGCCAAGCAGTATCATTCGGAGACTGCCGGATTCATCATAAACGTGATATGTTACAAGAAATATTGAAAAAGCTGCCAGTATGCTTGCAAATTCAAACAGGCTGTGCCATGTGAGATATGTGGCCACAGACATAACTTCCTCAAAAAAAGTATTATAATATGCCGCTGAACCAAAAAGAAGCAGCGAAACAATGAAAACAATGATTATTTTGTCGTATCTCTTGAAATTTTCTAATATATTTTTAGTCTCCATAACCATAGCCCTCAAAATCTTACTATATTTTAAAATTATAAAATTATATTTACAAATATTTTATCTCAAATTCCGACGTTTTTCAACAAAAATAAAAAGGAACGCGTATCAGCTTCAAGCGTTCCTTTAATAATCTTTTTTTGGGTTACATAATATTATTTTATGTTCCGCAATAAGTTTTATAACATTTGTTTTTTTCTTTTGGAAGTTCTGTGTATTCTAATTGATCATCTGTATATGCATATGGTTTTGAAAGAACATTTATTAATCTTTCCATTACACTGTAATCTCCATTATTTACTGCTGCATTCAGTGCTTCTTCGACCCTGTGATTTCTTGGTATAACGGAAGGATTCGAGTTTTTCATAAGATCATTAGATTCATCAGTAATTTCCTTCTGTCTTGAGAGCCTTGACTTATATCTTTCAAGCCAGGTTGAAAAGTCTTTAGTTCCGGACATGGCTGTTTTCTCATATCTTTCAAGTGTCAACAATCTGAATGTATTTGTAAAATCGCCATGATATCTGTACATTATATCAAGGAGTTCATTGATCAGAGTTTCATCCTCTTTTTCTTCATTGAAAATTCCGAGCTTTGCCCGCATTCCTGTCAACCAGCTACTGTTGAAAATATTGCTGAATTCTTTTACTGCATCCGTTGCCATTATAACTGACTGTTCTTTATTTTCATGAATAAGAGGCAGCAATGTTTCTGCAAATCTTGAAAGGTTCCATTCTGCAATTCTAGGCTGATTGCCATACGCATATCGTCCATTTCTGTCAATGGAGCTGAATACAGTTTCAGGATCATAGTCATCCATAAAAGCACAGGGACCGTAATCAATGGTTTCTCCGCTTATGGCCATGTTGTCCGTGTTCATAACACCATGTATGAATCCTGTAAGCTGCCATTTTGAAATTAGCATTGCCTGACGTTTAATTACTTCTTTAAGAAAAGAAAGATATTTGTTGTCATCATTTTCTACAAAAGAATAATGACGCTTTATTGAATAATCTGCAAGTGCTCTTAAATCATCAACTGTTCCCCAATTTGCAGCATATTGAAATGTACCAACCCGTATGTGGCTTAATGCAACACGCGTTAAAATTGCTCCTTCCAATGGAGAGTCACGATAAACTTTCTCTCCTGTTGTTACAACCGCAAGACTTCTTGTAGTTTCAATACCAAGAGCATGCATTGCTTCGCTCATGATATACTCTCTGAGCATTGGACCAAGAGCTGCCCTGCCGTCTCCGTTTCTTGAGTATGGTGTTTCACCGGAACCCTTGAGCTGAATATCTGTCCTTTCTGACCTTGGAGTGATGTGTTCTCCCAAAAGAACTGCGCGACCGTCTCCAAGCATTGTAAAATATCCGAACTGATGTCCTGCATAAGCCTGAGCAATAGGTGTTGATCCTTCAGGCAAAAGATTACCTGAAAAAATTTCTATTCCACTTTTGCTTCTGAGCATTGTTAAATCAAGTCCCAGAGATCTGGCCAGAGGATAATTAAGAACAACTAATTCAGGCGATTTTGACTGTGTTGGTTTTTGGTGAGTATAAAACTTCTCAGGCAAACGAGCATAACTATTGTCAAAATTCCATCCTGTTAATGTATTTCTGTCAGTCATTTAGTCTCCTTTATTATATTTAAAAATTATATAAGCCATTCACCGAGAAGCGAACCCATGAGTGCCACAGCTGCTTTTGCTGTCTGGTTATTGTTGTCGATAATCGGATTTACCTCTACGAATTCAGCGCTTACAAGCTTTTCTGACAATGCTATCATTTCCAGAGCCAAATGGCTCTCACGATATGTAAGTCCTCCCGGAACTCTTGTTCCTGTTCCAGGAGCATAAATTGGATCCATGCTGTCCATATCAAAACTCACATGAATTCCGTCTGTTCCATCCCCTGCTATTTTAATTGCACGTTCAATGACTTCAGTCATGCCAAGGCGGTCGATTTCATGCATTGTAAACACTGTTACCCCGAGATCTTTAAGAACCTTTCTTTCACCGGCATCAAGATCCCTGCTTCCTATGAATACAAATTTATCAGTTTGAAGCTTATTATCTTTTCCTCCTATTCCTGTTAATCTTTCATGTCCATAGCCCATGCTTACTGCCACAGGCATTCCATGTATATTTCCGGAAGGAGATGTTTCTTCGGTGTTTATATCACCATGAGCATCGAACCATATTACTCCAAGATTTTTCTTATGCTGCAATACTCCTGCTATTGTTCCTATTGCAATGCTGTGGTCTCCACCCATAACCAATGGGAATCTTCCCTCTTGCATAACTTCTGCTACCTTGCTGCACAGTTCTGTGTTAACTCTTACAACTTCATCAAGATTATTTAGCTTTATTCCATCTGTTTTTGGACTGATGGGTTTATTGGCCATTATGTTTCCTTCGTCCTTCACTTCGTACCCAAGTCCTGTTAGTTTGTCAATGGCTCCGGCATATCTTATGGCAGACGGTCCAAGACTAACACCGGGAGTTCCAGCTCCAAGATCAATTGCCACTCCTATTAATGATAATTTTGCATTTATTGATGATTTCATATTTCCTCCTAAGTACATAATATTATTTATTTATAATTACATAGCATATTAACAAACTCATTGTTAGTATTTTGATTTTGACTCATAATATTCAATTATTGATGCAACATTACATTGTTAAATATCTTGTTCAATGAAATTCTTTAACCCTCCTTTTTTAAATATCTTTTTATTCCTTATACCTTGAACTTTAAATTTTAAACATAATGTTATATTGCAAAATTTAAATATATCAAACTTAATGCTTAATGTCAAAAAATAAGGGTATATAAAAAAAAAATGACTCATTAGGAGGAATTCATATGTCAGAACAAAATGATATCATTGAAATCGGTGAAATAAAAATATCAGATGATGTGGTTATAACTATGGCCGGAATAGCAACAAGCAATGTGAAAGGAGTTTATTCAGCTCAATCAGAAGGTTTAGGCAATCTTTTTTCCAAAAATTCAATAAAAAAAGGAATAAAGGTTGAAATTAACAATGATACGGTTACATTGGACATTAATATAAATGTTGAATATGGCTTAAACATTGCCGAAATTTCTAAAGAAGTACAAGCCTCTGTAAAAAATGAAATAGAATCAATGACAGACCTAACTGTATCTGCAGTTAATGTAAATGTAATAAACATCATACTTGAAAAAGATAAACAGTAAAACAGTGCCGGAATATTCCGGCACTGTTTATGAAAATATTTATTTATATAAGCTTTACAACATGTTCTTCTAGCTCTTCAGGTGTAACAGTTGGTGCAAATCTAGCTGCAACATTTCCATTTCTGTCTATAAGGAATTTTGTAAAATTCCATTTAATTTCATTTTTTTCTGTAGAAAAAATACCTTTTAATTTAATAAGCAAATCAGCCATTTTGCCATTGTCTACATCAACAGGCGCTTCTTCCTTTAAAAACTTATACAATGGATCGGCACTTTCACCGTTAACATCTATTTTAGCAAATGTCTCAAAATCTGTTCCGAAGTTCAATTTGCAGAAATTAACTATTTCTTCATTTGTTCCGGGAGCCTGGTTTAAAAACTGATTGCATGGAAAATCTAAAATTTCAAAGCCATCATTTTTGAACTTTGAATAAAGCTTTTCAAGACCTTCATATTGAGGTGTAAAACCGCATCCTGTGGCAGTATTAACAATAAGCAATACTTTACCTTCATATTCCTTTAAAGATACTTCACTTCCATCAACTTTTTTTACACTGTAATCATATACTTTCATAATTTTCTATCTCCTCAAATTAATATTATATTTTGCCACTTAATATATATTTTATATATTGCGTCAAATTAAATTGTACTCAATGTTTATAAATAGATTGTGCACAATTTAAATTAATATGTCAAGATATTATTTGACTTTTTATAATTAATTGTGTACAATTCAATTGTGTTGTAAAGGAGAATAATTATGGATAATAATATTAACAATGATAATTATGAAATGCTTAAATTGGACAATCAGCTTTGTTTTTCACTATATGTATGTTCAAAGGAAATAATAAAGAAATATAAACCACTGCTGGACCCTCTCGGATTGACATATACAAGTTATATAACACTTTTGGCATTGTGGGAAGAAGACAATATAAATGTAAAAGATTTAGGCAAAAAACTTTATCTTGACTCAGGAACTCTTACTCCCATATTAAAAAAACTTGAATCCCAAAATTTTATAACCAGGACTCGCTCAGCTGAAGATGAAAGAAGCGTAAATATATCCCTCACCAAAGAAGGAATTTCTTTAAAAGAAAAAGCTAAAAATGTTTACAGTGAACTTGCATGTTCACTATTTAATAACTCAGATGAACTTTCCTCAGGCATGGAATTACTGAATTCTCTTCACAAACTAATGAATTCATTCAATCAAAACTCTGTGTAAAAATGCCTTGAACTTTTTAACTTTAAAAAGCTGCCGCCCTTTGTCACGGGGCAAGCAGCTTTTATTGATTATTACAGCATTGGTTTAAGTATTTCAAGCAGATAATCTGCAAATTCTTCAGCAGTTGCTCCATCTTTGTCTGTTGTCACAACATGTTTTCTTTCAGTTATTGTACATATGTCCAGTGCCTTGTCAAGAAGAGCTTTCCTATCACCGTAACCAATATGAGCAACCAGCATTCCCACTGCTCTTATTAAGCTGCACGGGTCTGCATAATTCCCTCTCCCGTGTGAAATAAGAAATGGAGCTGTTCCGTGAATAGCTTCAAACATAGCATATTTGTTGCCTATATTTGAAGATGAAGCTGTTCCAAGTCCTCCCTGTTGTTCTGCAGCTACGTCTGTCACTATATCTCCGTAAAGATTCGGAAGTACAAACACTTCGCAGCCTTTGCAAAATTCTGGATCCATCATTTTAGCACACATAGCATCAACAAATTTTTCCTGAACTTCTATTTCAGGATACTCCTGCCCTACCTTTTTTACTGCCTTTACAAAATTGCCATCGTTCAGTTTGACAATATTTGATTTTGTAACAACAGTCACATTTTTTTTGCCATTTTTTCGCGCATATTCAAATGCTGCTCTTGCTATTCTTTCGCTTCCTTGTTTTGTTTGAACTTTGAAATCAATGGCAAGATCCTCATTAACCTGTATTCCCTTGTTACCCCAGATGTATTCACCTTCTATGTTTTCTCTGAAGAATGCCCAGTCAATATTTTTCTCAGGAATTTTTATAGGACGAACTGCAGCAAACAGCTCAAGTTCACGTCTAAGCATTGTGTTGGCACTAATAAGATTTGGCCATGGATCTCCTTCTCTTGGAGTAACCATAGGACCTTTCAACAAGACATGACACTTTTTTATTTCTTCAAAAATATCATCAGGAAGACTTTGCATTTTTTCAGCTCTGTTTTCTATAGTCATTCCTTCGATCATACGGATTTCAACTTTTCCTGAACTGATTTCACTTTCAATAAGTGCATTTAAAACTTTTATTGCTTCCTTCATTATAATTGGTCCTATGCCATCTCCAGGCATGATTCCTACTACTATTTTTTCCAACTTTGAAAAATCGGTAATCTCGCTGTCTGCCTTCATTCTTTCAATTCGTGCATATTCTGATTTTATTAGATCTGCAAATTTTTCCTGTGCTGTAATAATATTTTCCATACTATTCTCCTTATTTGTTTTTATTTGCAACATATCTGAGCTGTCCACCGGCTATGATGATGCTTATTTCACGGTCAGTCAAATCAACTTTTGTTTTAAACGATGTATTTTTTGTGATGTTTTTTACTGTAACCTTTCTTGTTTGTATTTGTTCAGCTATGTTTTCAACTTCAAGTTCGTCCATCATTTCAATGCTGTCATAATCTTCTTGATTTTCAAACAACAAAGGAAGGACGCCATAATTTACGAGATTGTTCTTATGAATTCGAGCCATTGATTTTGCTATTATTGCCTTAACTCCCAAGTACATTGGCGCTAGGGCAGCATGCTCTCTGCTTGAACCTTGTCCATAATTTTCTCCCCCAACAATGATGCTCTGGCCAAGTGTTTTGCATCTGTCATGGAATCCCGGGTCAATTCGTCCGTAGCAAAACTTGCTTATCTCTGGAATATTTGAACGTAGCGCTGAAAACTGAGCATTAGCCGGAGTAATGTCATCTGTAGTTATATTGTCTCCTCTTACTGCGGATACTTTAGCGTTAAGTGTTTCAGGAAGCGGATCATTTATAGGCATTGGTCTAATGTTTGGCCCTCTCACAACTTCAACATCTGCTCCGTCTTCAGCCGGAGGAATTATAAGCCTGTCATCAACTATAAAATCATCAGGCTCTATTATATTTTCAAGCATTTCAACATCATAGAAATCTCTTGGATCTGTAATGTAACCGGTTATGGCAGATGCTGCAGCTACTTCTGGGCTTGATAGGTAAAGCTTCGCATTCAGGTGCCCGCCTCTTCCTTTGAAGTTTCGGTTTGATGTGCGCAATGATACACCATCAGTGCTTGGAGCCTGACCTATACCACAGCATGCACCGCATCCGCATTCTATTATGCGTGCTCCTGCAGCCACAAGCTTGCCAATAATACCGTCCCTAAGAAGCATTAAATACATTTGTCTGCTTCCCGGAGCTACTACAAAGCTTACTTCTGAATGAGCTACTTTACCGTCAACAATGACTGCTGCCTTGGCAAAATCAGTATATGAAGCATTTGTACAGCTCCCTATAAACACCTGGTTGATTTTTATATTTTTTAAGTTTCTTGCTTCTGTTACGTTGTCAGGCATGTCCGGCATTGCAACAAGTGGCTCAATCTTGTCCAGGTCTATGTCTATAACTTCATCATATTCGGCATCTTCATCAGGCCCTAACTTGATCCAGTCCTGTTCTCTTTGTTCATTTATGAAGAACTCATGCACGATTTCATCACTTGGGAACAAAGACGTTGTTGCACCCATTTCTGCTCCCATGTTTGTTATGGTTGAGCGGTCACGCACGCTTATGGAGGCAACACCTTCTCCTGTGTATTCATAAACTTTTCCTATGCCTCCCTTGACAGTTTCCCGTCTTAACATTTCAAGTATAACATCCTTTGCTGAAACACCAGGTCTTAATTTTCCATGGAGATTTACATTTACTACAAATGGCATTTTAAGGTATGTAGGTTCTCCTGCCATGGCAAGAGCAACATCCAGGCCTCCTGCTCCTATTGCAAGTGCTCCTACGGCTCCTCCTGTTGGTGTGTGGCTGTCAGAGCCAAGAAGTGTTATTCCTGGTCTGCTGAAACGTTCAAAATGCACTGTGTGACATATTCCGTTTCCTGCCTTTGACAAATAAATTCCATATTTTTTAGCAACTGTCTGGAGATAAATATGGTCATCAGGATTTTTGTTGTCAGCATACAGCATGTTGTGATCTATATAACTTACAGAACGTTCAGTCTTTACCTTTGGTATTCCCAATGTTTCAAACGAAAGATATGCAGGAGTTCCTGTTACGTCATGTGTAAGAGTGTGATCAATTTTTATTGCAACTTCTTCACCTGCAACCAAACTTCCTGATACGTAATGGTCTTCTATGATTTTTCGTGTCATATTTTTTCCCATAATTAATCCTCATTTCTTTTTTTATTATTCAACATGGTATCTACAGAAATACCACGCATACGGGACTTTCAGTTTCAATTGTTTTTCCGGAAAAACTAAGATTTCCTGTTTTATAATCAACATGAAAAATTTTAATTGTGTGGCTGTCTTCATTGGCAACCAAAAGCTGTTTTCCATCAGGGCTGAATGTCATGAATCTTGGCGTTTTTCCCATACAATCAGTGTGACCGTTGCATTTTAAATATCCAAACTCACCAATTTCAAATGCCGCAATGCTGTCATGAATTCTGTTTGAAACATAAAGAAATTTGTTGTTTGGATGAATAACAACTGCACTTGCCTGACCTTCTCCTTCATAATCTTTGGGTAATGTGGATATTTTTTGTTTATTCATTAGATTTCCATTATTTTCATCAAACAAATAAAATGCTGCAGAATTTCTCTTTTCATTGACCACATATAAATATCTGTTATTGTCATGAAAAACCGCATGTCTCGGATCATCACCTATTTCTGCCATGCAGCAATTAACAATATTTAGAGACCCGTCATCATTTGATTTGAATACATTGACCTGAGAAAAGCCATCATTTCTTCCCTGGGCAGGAACAATCAAATAATTCCCGCTCTTATCCCATATGCACTGATGTGGATGAGAAATATTTTCTTTTGTTTTGCCTGGGAATACAGATTTGAATATTGGGTTCGTAAGACTACCGTCAGCATTTCTTTTCAATACACTTACAGCACCCCCTTGAAGAGTAGCCACATATATGTATTGGTTTTTTTTATCAACAGTTATGAATACCGGATTCTTGCCTCCGGAATCAACCGTATTAAGATGAGATAACTTACCCGTACTCTTTTCTATTTTAAATGAGCTCACAGCATTTATGTCTCCATGAACAGAGTATAAAAAATCTCTGTTTTTATCAAAGCATTGATACGATGGATTTATTAAATCACTGATAATCTGAACTTCATTCCAGTCTCCATCACTATCTATACTGTACACCTTCAAGCCTTTTCCGCTTGCATTTCTTACTTTTGTGGTCCTGCAGCCCACGTATGCAATTTTTTTCATAGTTACCTCATGTTTTATTCCTAATACTTTTCATGCAGTAAACGATTTTCACCGTATCTTTTATGTTGAAGATAAATTGATTATATATTATTTATTGTTTTTTGTATAATATCCTTATATAATATTGCTATAAATTTTAGCTATAACCTGGAGGAATCATGCGTTTAAAAGATTTTCTATATTTTTCAACAATAGCCAAATATAAAAGTTACTCCAAGGCTGCTGATGAACTTTTCATAAGTCAGCCAACACTGAGCCAGGCAATCAGCAGGCTTGAAAACCAGCTGGGTGTTAAGCTGTTTGATCGTGACAACTTGACTGTGTCATTGACTTCTGCAGGAAAAATATTTCTGGAGGATGCCAATGAAATTTTGGCTGCAACGGAAAGACTTAAAAAGAAAATGAAAAATATTTCAGAATCAAATTATGGCACAATCCGGGTTGGTTCATCACAGTTTTATGGATCATTTATTTTTCCTGTGCTTATTCCTTCATTAAAAGAAAATTATCCTGGAATTAAAATAGAAATAACTGAAGAATCATCTGATCAGTTGGAAACAATGGTAGAAAACGGCGAACTTGATTTTGCATTTATTCCTCTTCCTATTACATCTGGACATTTAACTAGCTGTCACATGTTCAATGAGAAAATTCTATTAGCAATTCCGGATGAGTCAGGCATCAACAGCAAACTAAGACTTACTCCTGACAAGCACTGGCCTTATGTTGAAAATTTCTCAGCTCTGGCTCATGAAAATTTTATGCTTCTTAAAAAAAACATGAAACTTCGAATAAAAGCAGATGCTTTATGTGAAAATGCAGGATTTTCTCCAAATGTTATAATTGAAAGCCAGAACATGGAAACTCTAAGAAATTACGTGGCTCTTGGCATGGGTATAAGTTTTCTTTCACACTTGCTAGCAAGCTCAAACAAACCGGGAATACTGTATTATCAACTGCACGATTACAGCATTGTGCGTGATTTCGTCTTGATATATTCAAAAAATAATCCTTTGTCGTCAATGGAAAAAGCATTCATTCAGGTGTCAAAGGAAGCATTGTCCTCGTTCCACTGCGATTGATTCGAAATTTAAATGCAAAATGATAAAATAAAAAGTTTGTCCTATAATTTGTTATAGGACAAACCTCTATTAGGAATGTTTTAAAAAACTAAACTATTTAATTTCTTCTCTTGCTTCGTAAGCTTCTACTAAAGCTGTTATGAAGTGAGAGTGAGGATCTTCAAGTGCCATTGTAGCGCTGGTTGTAACATCAACAAGCATTGCTGCTTCTTCAGCTGTAAAAGTAGCTGTAACAGCTTTGTCAGCATCTGTCAACTTTTCAGTATATGCCATTTTATATGGTCTTCCGTTAGCGTCTGTGTACTTTTTGTTCCATGCAACTACTTCAGCTACTGTCATGCCTTTGAAGAATGACTCATAGTAGTCAAGTTGTTCAAACCATTCTTTTTTTGTTAAATTGTCAGCTGCGCCTTTTGATATTAAGTGTGTCATATCATATGCATAGCCTTCTTCTCTCTTAGTTTCCCAAACATCGTCAATCGATGCCACAAATGCATCTTTTGTTGCCTGGTCAGCAGCAGGATCAACCCATCCTGGGAACAGAGCATATGTAATTTCCATAACATCCCAAGTCAAGTCTACAATTCTTCCATCCTGGTCGAATATAACACTTGCAGTAGTTATGTTCAAATTATCCTTTTGTTCGCCTCTGATTCTGTAGTTGGCTGATTCACCAAATCCATGATAAAGTTTTCTCTCAGTTGCTGCAGCCGGTGCAGGAGTTGCAGCAGTAGTTGCAACAGGAACTGTAGCACCAGCTTTGACGAATAATTTATCTCCAACATAAATCAAACTGATGTTTTTTACCTGTGGATTCAATTTAGCCAATTCATCAATTGTCATATTGAATTTTGCAGCGATTTTCCAGAATACATCTCCACTGACTACAGTATAGACATCTCCTGAAGGTACACTGGTTGTTACAGCTGTATTTGCTGGAGCCGGTGCAGTTGGAGCTTTTGGTGTTGCAGTTGGCGTTTCCTGTGTTGCCGGTGTAGCCCATGATGTTGCATCAACATCAGCAGCTGCAGGGAATGTCATTGCAGAAATTAATAATGAAACTAGTAGTACAATACTTAATGCTTTTTTCATTTTCTTCCTCCCATTTTTAAGTAATATTAAAACCAAAACATTCCTACTAATAATTGTAGCACATAAGAAAACGTTTGTAAAATAATTTTATTTAATATTATATTATAAATATGTAACAGAATTGATCTTAGTCTTCTGAACTGATATCTATGAAGCGTATTCCCTTTCCCCATACATTTATAACAGGCAGCACTTTAACAAATGCCATGGAATCAATTTGCTTTATTAACTTTTGTATCATTACAGCCTGATTTGGAGAGCATACAGATTCAATCTGAACCTTTTCTTCATTTGTATAACACCCTGTTACATTTATAAGAGTTACTCCCCGACCAAGTTCAAACATTATAAACTTACTTATTTCTTCATACTTGCTGCTGATTATTTCAAGCTTGTACAACTTTGTTCCAAATCCAAACATTATATAGTCGCATACCTTTGTTATAATCAATTGACTGATGATAGAATAAAGAGCTATATTTCTTCCAAAGGCAAAAGCTGCAGTGATTATTACAAAACCGTCCAGTACAAGCATTATGTAGCTTACATTTATTGATGGAAAAGCCTTCTTGTTAAGAATTCTGGCAAGTGTATCTGTTCCGCCGAACGAAAAACCCTTCCTGAGTATCATTCCAACTCCAAGCCCGTAAAAAAGCGAAAAATATATGGAAGCAAGCAGTAGATCATTTTCCACAAATTTAAATTCAAAGCTCTGCATTGCCAGAAGAACAGTGGGATAAAGCACAGAAAGAAAAATAATTTTCATTATTTCTTTTTTACCCATCAGTACAAATGTTATGAGCAATATTATAAGAGTTGCAAAATAATAAATATAGGAATAGTTAATATACAGGTATTTTTCTAATACAATTGCAAGACCCGTAATACCACTGGTTATAAGTCCATTTGGTTTAAGAATATAATTAACAGAGAATGCAGTAATGAGGCAGCCTATAGTTAAGTAAATTGTATCATTGAATAATTTTTTCAAATTCGTATTGCGCATTTTGTCTCCCCTTAAATACAATCAATATGTTGTTCACGTCCTAGTAATATAATAACAAAAATTAGAAAAAAATCAAAGCAATTTAATAATACACATATGGATTTTTAAGACAGCTTTTTAAGGAATAATCAATCTCAATGAGGAAAATATATGTGTGTGACTTTATCTCACTAATATTTAAAAGGAGGTATTAAAATGAGCAAAGGAAATGGAAGACACAATAAAAGCGGCGAAGGCAACGGTATGGACAAATTCAACGGTACTTGTAACGGCATAACAAACTCAAACAAATCTCAAGATCAAATGGATTATGGTATAAAGCATAATAATCCTAATTCAAATGATAACAAATTAGGAGCATACAACTCAAACAGCTTCTTAAGCTCAAAAGACAAATTAAAAAACAAAAAATAAAAATAAAGTGCTGATACACGGTATCAGCACCTTTCATTCTAACATTAATCCAGTGTATCAATATACACGTCGACATTGTAGTTAGGAAGCAGGAATGAATCTTTTGTATTGATTGAAATTTTTACGGGAACCACAGTTTCACCGTTGTTGCTGAACGCCATCCCTGACAAATATACTACACTGCCTTCATATTCTTTGGTCCTATCGGCAACAGGCACTATCTTAACCGTCTGTCCTTCTTTTACATCCTTGATAAATTCTTCGGGAACGTTGGCTTCAACAATCAGACTGTCCAAATTGACTATGGTGAATGCTTTCTGTTCTTCACTTGTAATATTTCCGGGAGCATATTTTAAGTCATATACTGCTGCGTTTTCATATTCAGATACTACTTGATTTCCTACTATGAATGGTTTGTTGAGCTTGCTCTCCATGACTGCTACACCGTACTCAATTTGAGTGCCTTTTTGTGCCAATATGTCAGCTTTGTTCATTTCAGTTTCCTTGCTTACCTGGTACTGTTCTATGTTTCTATCATTAGATTCTGAAGCAATTTTCAGTTCATATTCAATGTCATTCATTTTATTTTTTGCTTCATCCGTGATTTTCTTGTATTGATTATATGATTCCTGAGATATTGCCCCTTCATTATAGAGATTTTCCTTGTTCTTGAATTCTTCTGCAGCCTGCTGGTAATGAGATTTTGCAAACTCCAGATTATTTTTTAGTTTTTCAAGCTCTGATGTTTTGTCATCCAGTGTGAGTCCGTTTAAACTTGTAACAGCACTCTTTTCTTCAAGCTTGGCAATATTGAGTTCTATCTTTTTATCTTGAATCAGAGCCTGATACTTTGTTAAGTCCAAAGTTATTATAGGTTCATTTAAACCAACATGCTGGCCTTCTTCAACTTGAACATCCATAACAACAGCCGGAAATTCAATAATAACATCTTTTGAATCTTCTGCTTTTACAATTCCAAAGGCTTCAATTATTTTTGACTGCTCTGATATGTCTACTTCTTCCACTTGAGATGTTTTTTCACTCTTGCCACAGCTTGTTGTAATAAGTAACAAACACATAACTGCTGATATTATAGTTAGTTTTCTTTTTGTCATTATTCCCACACCCTTCCATCTTTTACATTAATAATTCGATTTCCATACTTTGCTGTTTCCAAAGAATGGCTTACCTGCAATATGGTCTTTCCTTTTTCACGATTGATTTTCTGAAACAAATTCATTACTTCTTCAGTTGTCTTGCTGTCAAGATTTCCTGTGGGCTCATCAGCAAGAATAATGTCTGGTTCATTTATAAGTGCTCGTGCTATTGCAACACGCTGCTGCTGTCCTCCCGACAATTCCCTTGGAGTGTGTTTTTTCCTGTCTGATAATTCAACAACATCAAGAATTTCATCAAGTTTATCACTGTATTTGCTGATTTTTTTCCCATCCAGAAGCAAAGGAAGCATCACATTGTCCTCCACTGTCAAATTAGGAACAAGATTATAAAACTGAAAAACAAATCCAACTTCCCTGCGCCTCATGATGCTTTGTTCCTCATCAGACAATGCTGAAATATCCTGGCCCTTTATTAATATTTTTCCGGTTGTTGGCTTATCAAGGCCTCCCAAAAGATATAAAAGCGTGCTCTTTCCGGACCCTGAAGGCCCCATTATTGTAATAAATTCTCCTTTTTCAACGCTCATGTTGATGCCTTTTAAAACATCAACTGTCAGCTCTCCCAGCAAAAATGTTTTATTTAAGTCTTTAACTTCGATAATATTTTCCATAATCCACCTACTCGTATTTAATTGCTTCAATAATGTTGAGTTTTGATGTTTTTAATGCAGGACTGATTGAAGCCAGCACTGCAATAATAATACCTCCCACCAGTGCACTTATAAAAAAGTTCATTGAATAATGTATTGCAATTGGAATGTCAATTGATTGCATAAGATTCGGAACTGACAAAAGCATGAGTGTGCCGCCTATAATTCCTACAACCCCTCCAATACAGCCTCCTGTGAGAGCCTCAATCATAATCATCTTCAATGTCTGTCTTTTAGATAGACCAATTGATCTCATCATGGCAATTGAGCGCTTTCTCTCCATAAAACTGATCATATAGTTATTGAACACTCCAAAAATTCCAATGAGCATGGCAATAACTGAAAAAGCCTGAAGTATTATCATAAACTGATTGTTAGATTCATAATTCTTCTTTTCCATGCTGTCGATTGTATCTCCAAACATTCCGCGCCTTGTGAATTTATCCTGTATGGATGAAAGGACTTCATCGGGATTTTTTGATGTTTTAATAAAAAAATTACTTATTTCCTGCTGCTTCATATCCATTTTATAATATTTCTGGGAAATCACCGCATTGCTTCCATTGCTCATTATTGAGTCATAAAATCCTATTACTTTGTATGTTTTATCTCCGCTTTTCATTTCAAGTGTTAAGCTGTCGCCAACCTTTAATCCAAGTTTTTCCTTTGCCATATTGGCAACCATAATATTTCTTCCTTCATCCAAAAGCTTGAAAGTTTCGTCAGCATCCAATTTGCCTTGCAGCCTGAATGTAACATAGTCTCTGTATCTTTTTATGTCAACGCCCTGCAGGTAACGAATGGTGTAATTCGCATCCTTGACATCCACCCCATCCCATGATTCATATGCTCCGTAGGTTCCATATACCCCGTCAACACTTCTAAGAACCTGCTCCGTATTTCTGTCGGAATTGTACAAGCTCACCATTATGTCAAAGTTCCAGTCCTTGTAGGCATTTAATACTTCTATTCCCACACTGCTGCTTATGGTGTTTATCATAAGCAGGGTCGATATTCCTATGGCAAGAAGGGAAATATTATTTAAAATATTCTTGTTGCCGTTCAAGTTTTTAACAGCAAGAATTCCTTCATTTCCAAAAAAATTACCGTAAAACCTTTCAAATAACTTTAAAAAAATTCTTGTTATATAAGGAACACACATGACTACGGCAACTGTTGAAATGAGAAGACTTACTACATTTATTAACAGTGCCAGTGACTTGGGAGCAACAAGAGGCAATGATGACGAAATCAAAAGCATGATTATTCCGGCATATTTTTTCCATTTTTTGTTTTTTGATTTTATTTCAGTGTTGTTAAGCACAAGGTCCTTTATTGGTATTTTTGATGCTTTGCTTATGGGGCGCCAGGAACTTATCAGTGCTACACATATGGCAAGAAGAAATGATGCAGCCAAATGTCCTATTCCGAATTTTATAGAAACATTCATTTGTCCGTTGTAGGGATCTGCAGCCATAATCTTTGCTATGAGATACAATACTCCAATCCCCAATATGTCACCTGCAATACCACCAGCAATTCCATATGTAAGACTTTCTCCAATGAGCACAACATCTGTCATCTTTCTTGTGGCACCAATGCTTCTAAATGTTCCGATAACCGGCAGACGTTCTGTAGTTATTACCTTGAATGTTGAGTAGATAATAAAAATACTTATGAATAGCACCATTGAAGTCATCATGAACATGGGCACAACAATAAACTGCATATATTGTCTTAGTTCTTCTGCTGAAAAAGGTTCGCTTACCCTGTATCTTGGATATAGTTTTTCCAGAGTATCAATAGCAGATTTAATATCAACACCTTCTTCAAGAACAACAAAGGCAGTCTGCACCCTTCCCCTGACGTTTCGTATAGAGGCTATTGTATCCATAGGCATCACAGCTGTCATTGTGTCTGACTGAGGGTTGTGCTGAAATACTCCCGTTGGTCTGGAAATTCCGTATACTGTCAGGATTCTATCTCTGCCGTTTATTTTTATGTCAATACGGTCTCCTACATTGAAGCCATACTTATCTGCAAATATTTTGCTAAGTATTACAAAATTTCCTTCAAAATCCTTATTCCTTGCAACTTGGCTGAAGTTTACAGGATTAAGCTTATCGAGTTCTTCAATATTAAATCCTCGTACAATCAGATTTTCTGTTTTAATGTTATATTTTTCTGATTGATCTTCAGACAATTTGTAGCTGCCGGATGCCGCAATGCTTCCTGTTAAATAGGACACACCATCAATGGGTTCAGGTTTAATTTTGAAAGTCCCTGAAGGCGAATCCTCATCAGGCTGTATTATTATATCTGCCTCACCTGTCTGCATTTTGATTTGATTTTCATACATGCTGGTGATGGTACCGGATAACCCGCTGCAAGCAAAAAAAAGTGCAGCAGAAATTGCAATAGAAAATACAATAATAAATGCTCTGAATTTTTTCTCAAGGATGCTCTTTACAATGAATCTTACAATAATTCCCAATTAATTCCTCCATTTATTTAAGAGTGAAGATTTTATACAATAAATACTACGAAAAGTTGTAAAGCATTCTCTATTATACCATTTTTTATATTAAATGCCACAAAAATCTTTTACTATAAGTAACAAAATAATCCTTTAAATAAAATAAAAAACGAAGTTTGCATAACAAACTTCGTTTTTATTTTATATATCAATATCCAGCAAGTATGAACTTAAGCTTTTTCCATGTTTATCCAAAGCAAGAGATCTGGTAACACCGCCCCCAAGAGCGTCATACATTACGAAATTCATTGCTCCTAACTGAGGCAGTTCATATCTTACAACTTCACCTTTGACAATTTCTTTGAACCATTGTTTTACTACTTCCGGTGTGACTTTTTCCTTCAATAATTCATAGTCTTTTATATCATATGCTATAAGAGAAACATTTGAAATATTACCTTTATCCCCAGTTCTTGAATGTGCTATCTCCCATAACTTCATTATAATACCTCCTTGTATATTACCTTAGCTTCTACATCATTTCTGTTAATCAATATTGAAGCCACCGATACAATTTCACTTACCGTCTTAGTGGCTCCGCCACCGCCTGCAGGTCCGTTTGTATACAATGTTTCAACCTCATTACCTATCTGGACTGCATCATACTTAGACTTAGTTCTGGCAGCAATTCTCAATCTTATTTCTTCCGGAGTATTATAAACTCTTCCTTGATTTTTATAAATGCTGTTTATTCCTATGAAATCTATTTTTATTTCGTCGTATTTTACATTTGTCAGCTCAAGTCTTTTTTCAACTATTTCTGCGGCAAGCTTTGCTCTTTCTAAGCATCCGGGTCCACCGTAAGATATTTCTCCTTCGCCTATGAAGCAATCCTTGTATCCCAGGCTGGCCTTCAATGTTTGAGGTTTTTCTCTGCCAGTTGCGCCCTTAACTTCAACAACATCTTTTGCTATGTCTTTAAATGTAACATTTGAGAAGTCAGCTATGCAGTCTGGAGTCAAATATTCTTTAGGATTGTGAATTTCATATATCATCTGCTCTATACAAGTGTCCTTGTTAACTACTCCGCCTGAGCCTTCAACTTTAGTGATGATAAAATCACCGTTCTCGTCTACCTCAACTAATGGAAATCCAAGCTCCCACAGCCTTTCAACATTTTTTTTGCCTGGTTCCGCATAGTATCCGCCTGCCGACTGGCCTCCGCATTCAAGCAAATGACCTACCAGTGTACCCTTACCCATCAGATCATAGTTATTTATATCCCAGCCGAATTCATATACCAGTGGTGCCAGAAACAATGCAGGGTCTGATACTCTTCCGGTTACAATAATGTCTGCTCCATTTTCAAGAGCTTCAACTATTCCATCTATGCCCATGTAGACGTTGGCAGAAACAACTTCGCCGTCCAGCTGAGAAAGTGGCCTGCCTGTCTCCCAAACTGTTGCATCCTGATATTTATTAAGCTGATTGAAGAAATCATCGCCATAAACTCCTGCAACCTTTAATCCTTTCAGTCCTTTTTCTTCAGCCATTTTGCAGATTACATCAACTGCGCTCTGAGGATTGGCTGCGCCCATATTTGTAATTACTTTAATTTTATTTTTATATGCCAATGGTAGCACTTTATCCATTCTGTGTTCAAGAAGTCCATTATAACCTTTTTTTGGGTCCATTAACTTTTGCTGCTGTGCAATTGCTATTGTTCTTTCAGCCAGACACTCAAAACTAATGTAATCAAGATTTCCCCTTTCCATGAGCTCTAAGGCTGGTTCAAGCCTATCGCCTGCATATCCGGCTCCGCTTCCTACTCTTATCTTTTTCATTATTATATCCTTTCTAATTTGCTCAACGCATTAAGTATTGAAATAAACTGTGAGCATTTTTTGTATTAAATTTAATATTAAAGTGCTATTACTCCGATGGCTATGGATACTATAAGCATTACAATTGTAACCAACCATGCAAGGGGAATAGTTTTCTTCTGATGATCTCCCAGGTCTACCCCTGTCAATCCTGCCAAAAGGAATGTTGCTGCTGTCAATGGACTTATTGGGAAACCTGTTGTCATTTGTCCAATTATTGATGCTCTTCCCACCATTAACGGATCTATGCCAAATTGATTTGCTGCACTGGAAAGAACAGGCAATACTCCAAAATAAAATGAATCAGGATCAAACAACATACTTAACGGCATTGAGGCAATACCTACTATAAGCGGAATAAATCTGCCCATGGCAGTTGGTATGAGATTAACAATGGTTTCTGACATGGCAGTTATCATTTCTGAGCCTTTCATTATTCCTGTAAATGCACCGGCTGCAAATAATACACTTGCCATCATCAATGCTTCCTTTGCATGAGCATCAATTAATTCTCTTTGTAGCTTTACATTTGGATAATTGATTACTATTGCTATACAAAATGCAAACATGAATGTTACCTGCGGCGGCAATAAATTTGATATCATTACAGCAATAGCCGCAACAATTAAAATTATATTTACAATAAATAACTTAGGTCTTTTCAAACTTAATTTTTTCTCATCTACTTCTTTATTCATTCCGTTCAAATCAAGATTGTTTACATTGGCTATGTTAATTTCACCGATTCTTTTCTTTTCTCTTTTTCCAAGAAAGACTGCAATAACAAGGACAGTAATCAAACCTGCCAAAAGAGGCACCAGCATAGGATTAAACAGCTCATTTATTGGAGCATTTAAAGATGTGGCTGCTCTTATGGTAGGACCGCCCCAGGGCACCATGTTCATTGTACCTGCAGCAAGTGCTACAACAGTTGCCAGCGTAACCCTGCTCATTCCTACAGCGTCATATAAAGGAAGAAGAGCTGGAATTGTTATTATAAATGTTACTGCTCCTGAACCGTCAAGATGTACGCACATTGCTAAAATTGCTGTACCTACTGCAATTTTAACCGGATCACTTCCAACTAATTTGAGTATTTTTTGTATTATTGGATCGAATGTTCCTGCATCACTAAGTATTCCAAAGAATAATATTGCAAATATAAACATGACTCCTGTTGGGGATATCGTCTTTATTCCATCAGTAATAAACGTTCCAACATCTTTAAATCCAAAACCACCGATAAAAGCCATTATGCTGGGTACAGCAATTAGTGCAACCGTCGGTGATAACTTTTTTGTCATTACGACAACAAGTAAAAGTATAACTGATAAAAAACCTAAAACTGCTAACATATTTTCCTCCAAAAATAATTTATTTTTTTACAATAAACATATATGCAAAACCAATGCCAATAAAATATATAATTTTATATTGAAAATTCAACAATTAAATACTATCATCATTTATCGTTTCTAATATTTTAGAAATTTATTAAATCACATTGATAATCTTTTGTCAATAATTGTTAAATAGAAAGCAATTCTATCAATTTCTAATATTTTAGAAATATAATTGTAATTTCTAAAATCCTAGAAACAAAAAAATATTCCTTACCGGAATACTCAGACTATTGACCCGTAGGGGCGGACCTCGTGTCCTTAAATTACTTCGTCTTGAACCTGAATATTCCTTACGGAATACTTTCAATTTATTTTAATTTATTGTAAAGAGTAGCCAATGATATGCCAAGAGCTTTCGCAGCATTCCTTTTTCCATCAATGTCATTTCCAAACAATTTTAACGCCTTGTTTATTTCCTGCTTTTCTACTTCTTGTATTTTACTGCTTAATCTATCTATTTTTACTTCAACATCCTTTTGGGAGTACTGTATTCTTGTGGGGAGATGATTTACCTTTATTTCATTTCCATCCATCATGTTAACTGCAAACTCTATTGTATTTTTAAGCTCCCTTATATTCCCCGGCCAATCATAATTGTATAATAAAAATTCAGTATCTTTACTTAAAATTATGTCCATTTTCAAATCATTTTTGTGACTCATTAAATAATGATTCACAAGAGGCAGTATATCTCCTCTTCTTTCTCTCAACGGAGGTATATTGATGGGAAAAACAGATATTCTGTAATATAAATCCTGCCTGAACTTACCTTCATTGATCAGGTCCTCTAATTTTTTATTTGTGGCTGCTATGACCCTTGTATTTATATTTATTTCATTTATGCTGCCTATTCGTCTAATTGTGCCTTCCTGCAGCGTTCTTAACAGCCTAGTCTGAACTTCCATATCCATTTCAGAAATTTCATCTAAAAATATGGTTCCGTTTTTAGCTGCTTCAAACAAACCCATTTTACCTTCTCGTTTTGCTCCTGTAAATGAGCCCTCATCATATCCAAATAGTTCGCTGTCCAGTAAACTTCCTTGAAAAGAAGCGCAGTTTACTGCTATAAACGGTCCGTCTGATCTGTTTGATTCATTATGTATAGCCTGTGCATACAATTCTTTTCCGGTACCGCTCTCCCCATAAATCAAGACTGTAATATCTTTTTTGGCTATTTTTTTAATTGTGCTTTTAATCTGCAATGAATTTATATCTTGGGAAATTATGCTGCTTAGATTATATTTTGCCTTTTGTATGGCATTAATTTTATTTTCCAGTGTTTTTACTTTTGTTTTATATTTATCTATATCCTGGTACAATTTATATATATCTTCAAGATTGCTTACAACAGAAACAGCACCTATAATTTCTGAATCTTCAAATATTGGAGACATGTTAACAGAATATTGAATTCCAAATTCTTCTCTTATTGCTCCAACAATTTGTTTTTTATCTTTTAATACATTATGAAGCCTTGCTCCGGGCCTTACATCTCTAAGACGCTTACCCACAATGTCATCATAAGCAACACGAGTAATTCTTGTATAGGAAGAATTGATGTATTTCACAATTTCATCAGTATCTATAATTAAAATGCCATCATACAAATTATCAAACAATGTTTTAATCCAGCTATCTAACAACATATCATCACCATGTAATTTATTATTTTTCATTTATTATAACATAGGTGTACAACTTTTAAAATATTCTTTTATTATTACAATTACTGCCTTTACAATAAAGTTCACTGCATAAAAAGAACCGTGGCAGAGCCACAGTCCGATTTACTATTCTTAAATTTCTGCTTATCCTTGAACTCAAATCAATTTTTATACATATTTTCTGTTTTCTTTTTGAATAATGGTTTAATTCCGCCGTTTTCTAAAATATTCATTGTATAATCTGATATTTTCTGACCCTGCAGAGAAACTCCTGTAGTTTTATTTAGAACTATTCCGGTTTCAAGGTTAATTTCTAATACATCTTCATCACTTACATTTTCACTGATTCCTGGAACCACCATTAGCGGAATACCTAAGTTAATAGCATTTCTAAAGAAAATTCTGGCAAATGATTCAGCAAGCACTACGCTGACACCGGTGTGCAGCAATGTAATAGCTGCATGCTCACGGCTTGAGCCACATCCAAAATTTGTACCAGCAACTACAATATCTCCTGGAGATACTCTCTCTACAAAAGTTGGATCTGCACCTTCTAAACAATGCTTTGCAATATCCGCAGGATTTACTAGTTCAACAAATCTTCCGGGATATATTTGGTCTGTATCAATATTTTTTCCGAAAACAAAAGCTTTCGCAGTTATTTCTTTACGCATTTTGTTCTGCCTCCTTAATTACTTCTCTGACGTCTGTAATATGACCCTTAAGTGCCGCAGCTGCTACACTTGCAGGTGATGCAAGATATATTTGTGCTCCTGTACTTCCCATTCGACCAGGAAAGTTACGGTTTGTAGCAGTTATACATACTTCTTTATCGGCAATAAGACCTGCATGAGTTCCTAAACAAGGTCCGCAGCCTGGTGCAGTAAATGTTGCCCCTGCTTCCATAAGTGACTGAACATAACCATGTTTTATGGCATTTTGGTAAACTTCTGTTGATGCAGGTATAACAATCAGCCTTGTATCCGGATGTATTTTTTTACCGTTAAGAATTTTATAAGCTTCTTTTATATCTTCTAATCTTCCTCCCGTGCAGGATCCGATAAAAGCCTGATCAACCTTAATCTTCTTAACATCTTCTATTTTGTACACGTTGTCAACACTGTGTGGAACAGCAAGCTGCGGAGATAAATTGCTTACATCAAAAACATGAGTTTCTGAATACTCGAAGTCATCATCTGTTTCGTGAATTTCAAAGTCATGATTAGTTCTTTCACTCAGATATTTTAACACCTTGTCATTTGGCTTTATATAAGATGTTTTAGCACCCATTTCTACAGCCATATTACAGATTGTCATTCTTTCAGCTACTCCTAATTCGTCAATGTAGCTTCCTGAGAATTCTATGGCCTTGTAAACTGCTGCATCTGCCTTTAGCTGTCCTAATATATAAAGAATAACATCTTTGGCATAAACACCATTATGGAGTTTTCCATTTATTTCAATGTTTATTATTTCTGGTACTCTGAACCAAAGCTCACCTGAAATTAAAACTGTTGCCATATCCGTAGCTCCAAGACCTGTTCCAAAAGCTCCAAAAGCTCCATGAGTAGTGGTATGGGAATCAGTTGCTACAAGAATCATCCCAGGCCATACTACCCCTGCTTCAGGCATTACCTGATGACATACACCTTTGTTTATATCAAAATGATATTTTAAATTTTGTTCCTTAACAAAAGCCCTCATCTCCTTATGATTTTGAGCTGTCTGTATAGTTGGAGCCGGAGAGTAATGATCGAAAACAAAGGCAATTTTTTCATTGTCCCAGACTTTCTTGCCTCCCATTTCATAAAATGAGTATATTGTTTGCAGGTAAAGATCGTTGATTTCAGCAAAATCAATTTTGCAATTAACTACTTCACCTGTTTCTACCTTTGTCTTCCCAGCTGCTTTGGCTAAGATTTTTTCAATAGCATGCATTTATATTCCTCCATGTAATTAAAATAATAATTAAAACATACACTTATTAATAAGCAATATGCGTGCCAACTTTTAAAAGGTGAATTTGCTTGCATTTCAGTTTTTTGATGCAGCTAAAATAAAAAAACTGTTACATAATATAATTTTGGCAATTACATTATGTAACAGTTGAAATTTAATTTGAATTATCCTGATAATTATTTAAGAGACGCCATAAATGCGTACGGCTTATTCCCAGTATTTCTGCTGCTAAAGTCTGATTGTTGTCACATTGAGATAAAATTTTTAAAATATATTTCTTTTTTATGTCTTCTAGTGTTTCTGCATTTTCATCAATGAAAAAATTGTTTTGTTCTGTAACATGTTCCTGGTCCATCAATTCTTCAAAATCATCTTCTGTAATTGTATCATCACAGAGCACTACAAGATTCTCAATAACATTTTCAAGTTCTCTTATGTTTCCAGGCCAGTCATAGATTTTTAATTTATTTATTGCCTTACTTGATAACTTTACATCTTTATTGTATTTTGCTGAGATTTTATTTACAAAATATTTACTCAACAATTCAATATCGCCATTTCTATTTCTTAATGCAGGAATTTTTAGTTTTAAAATATTTAATCTGTAGTAAAGATCACTCCTGAAAGCCCCCTGTTCCACCTGCTCAAGAAGATTTTTATTTGTAGCTGCAATAATACGAATATCTATTGGTATTACTTTTGTTGAACCTACAGGCCTTATTTCTCTTTCCTGCAGCACCCTTAACAGCCTTGGCTGCAACTCAATGTCAATTTCTCCGATTTCATCCAAAAAAATAGTTCCGCCATGTGCTTCAGCAAAAAGGCCACTTTTGCCTGCTCTCCTTGCACCTGTAAACGCACCTTCCTCATATCCGAAAAGCTCGCTTTCTAAAAGTGTCTTGGGTATGGCAGCACAGTTTACAGCCACAAATGGTCCGTTTTTTCTCGGACTTTCTTTATGTATGCTCTGTGCGAACATTTCCTTTCCAGTACCGCTTTCTCCTGTAATTAATATGGTACCATTGTTATCGCAATATTTTTTGGCTTTTTCTATAGCTTTTACCATTGCATCGCTATTACCTATAATATCTGAAAAACTATACTTTGCAACATGACCTTTATCCAGAAACTTAGCCCTGATTCTTTGCTCATATTCCTGTATTTTAGATATATCTTGAAAAGTTGCCACAGCTCCAACGGTTTTATCTTTTATAACAATAGGAAGTATGTTGGCAAGAACCTGAGTTTTTCCCATAAGTAAAATCTGCCCTAAAATAGGTTTATTTTTTTCCATAACATCAATTAGTTTTGTATTGCTTGTTATCTCATTAATGGGTAATCCTATTAAATCTTTACCTGAAATTTTCATTATCTTTCTGGCTGCTGAATTAAATGTAGTAATTTTTCCATCGCTGTCAATTGAAATAACACCTTCATTAATATACTGCAAAATTGATTTAAATCGTTCTGATTTCTCTTTTTCATTACGTGTTGCTTTTAAAATTCTTTTTGCTTCATTAATACTTGTATCAATTGCTGCAGTACTTGTCTCCAGAAAAACAGTAGGAATATTATATTCTAAAGCTAAATTCTCAGCTAATGTTCCGCCTAAAATGGCATCAACCTTTTCACCTGAACTAACTAAATTCCTTATATATCGCTTACCGTCTTCTTCGTTTTCCATTTGATAAGCATTTATATTAATGTCTAAAATCGGGCCAAGGAGTTGAACATGGTCTATAACATTTTTAAATCCAATGATATAAATATTTTTTCCGTACTTTTTAGCAATATTAATGGCGTTAAATAGATCATATGGTGAAACCTTTATTTCAATTACCGGAATTGAAGGGACAGTCTTTTTAATAAGATTTGCAGTACCACCTCTTGATATTATTACTTCTACCTCATTTTTTTCTGCTTCCTTAACTACTTCAATAGCAGAATCCAGCAATGCCAACTTGACCGTAACATCATCATAATTATCTGCTGCTTTTCTTGCGGTATATTCAATTTTTGTATGAGGTGCAACAATTAGAATTGGTTTCACATTATGCTCCTTTATTAATTTGATCAATCATAAACATATCTTTTTACAAGTCATATTTTTGCAATTTTCAAATCTGCTTTAAGTTCTATAAACTCTATTATACTAAGTTATCATTATAATATTTCTCAAGCTTTTCTAAGGAATTAATTGTAATTTTCTTGTTAATCATAGCAATTAATCCTTCATCTATACATTTGGCTATTGAACGATTTAAGCTTCTGATTGGCACACATATTTCGCTTGATAACTTTTCTTTTGTTAATTGATCTAAATCCCCAATTCTGTAATGAATGTAAATACTATCTAAAACTCGTTCTTTAACTGTTAATAAAGATAATTTAGAAATTGCATTGGAACTATGTATTAATTTTTCAGCAAATTGTTCTATAAGATATAATGTAAAATTAATATCTTCTTGAAGCCATTGTATGACCGCATTTTTATTTATGGATATTGTATCACAATTGGTTTTTGCAATGACTCCTAAGGTTTTAAATTTATTATTAAAAATCTCTATTTCTCCAAAACAGCTATATGAGTCAAATAAATATAAGGAAATATAGGAACCTGAATAGTTTTGACTATATACCTCAGCTCTTCCATTTATTAAAATATAAAGATAATTATTTGCTTCGTTGGGTAAAAAAATCGAACTGCCTTTTTCATGTTTTTTATATATAAACTCACTTTTAATATGCTCCGGTGCAGCAGATACAATATCCTTTAAATTCATTATAAACCTACCTTTATTTGGGTCATTTGTCCTATTTTTATTATATCTTTATGATTATAATTTAGTCAATAATATTCTTGGAGGTTTAACATGAGAAAAATAATCATTGATACGGATACTGGAAGTGATGATGCAGTTGCTTTGATAATGGCATTAAAATCCAAAGATATAAAGGTCGAAGCAGTAACGACAGTATGCGGAAATGTTCCACTTGATCTTGCAACTAAAAATGCACTTATGACAATTGAAATAACAAATGCCCAAAAACCACCACTTTACATTGGAGCTGCTAGCCCGCTTATGAGAAAATTGGTAACTGCTGTTAATGTACATGGTGAAGATGGTATGGGTGATTGCAATTTAATTCATCCAACTTTAATTTCAGAAAAAAAACACGCTGTTGATGCTATAATTGAAATAGTAGAAAAAAATCCAGGAGAAATTGAAATTGTAGCTCTTGGACCTGCTACAAACATTGCACTTGCAATATTAAAATCACCAGAAACTATGAAAAAGGTAAAACACATATATTCAATGGGTACATCTGGATTTGGTCCTGGAAATACAACTCCTGTTGCAGAATTCAATGTTTATGTTGATGCAGAGTCATACAGTATTTTGCTTAATTCTAATATACCTCTTACAATTGTAGGATTTGATCTTTGCTGTAAAGATGCAGCATTAAATAGAAATGATATCGAATCATTGCTTTCGAGTGAAATGAAAGAAGCAGAGTTTTCTGTAAAATGTAATCAAGCACTACTTGAGTTTAATTTAAAAAGAAATAATGAATATATAATTGACTTACCAGATGCTGTAGCAATGGGTGTAGTGTTATGGAAGGAAATAGTACTTGAAGATAAATTATGTTATTGCTACACTTGTACTAAGGAAGAAGCGGCTTATGGTCAAGTTATAATTAATGACGGCAGTAAATTAGCAATTTCAGATGGATATGCTGGTAATATCCCAAATGCAATTGTCTGTAAAACTATAGATACTAATCTATTTAAAGAAAAACTGCTACATATATTAACTAATAGGTAATTCTTATAACATTTTGAAAGTTGCCAGCAATAAGTAGACAAAAACAATCATCTTAAGAAGGATCAGGTAACCACAAAGATAAAACCTCACAGTCTTTCGGCTCTTTGTCTTTACATAATAAAAGCAGATAACATTACATTATTGTATATCCACAATCAAAAACTCCTCAAAATTGAGGAGTTTAAATATTTCATGTTTTTGTATGGAGGCGGTGGGTGTCGAACCCACGTCCGAAAATATTTCCAAAAGACTTTCTCCGAGTGCAGACCATAATTTAAATTTCGCCTTGTCTACCGCTTATGGTCAAGCTGAAGTTTCGGCTAGCTTCGGTTGTTCAGCCTAAGGTCGAAGCCCCCTTAAGCAGTTCCCTGATTTAGATGATGCCCCGTTTTAGCCTACAGGTCGGCTAAGCGGAACAAGCAGCTGCAATTAAGCAGCGAATGCTAAATTATTGTTTTCTTTTGCGTTTATATTTTGTTGCAACTTTTTACGTTGTTTTGCGGCAACGACTCGCTTATCTTCCTTCTATACCCCCGTCGAAACCAAGTACGCCCCCTAAATGGGATAAGAAAAATCTCTAGTTATATTCTAGAGATTTTTGCTTAAACAAAACTTAAATTTTATTTTATTTAACTTAATATTATTATGCTTAAATTTGCCAATTATGTTTAAATCAGCACAAAATCTATTTCAGCTTTTGCAATGCTTACACTGACCAGTTTTACTCTTACTGCATCACCTATTTTAAACACTTTTCTGCTTCCCTGTCCGAAGAGTTCCTTCTTTTCATTGTCATAAACATAGTAGTCATCCACCATATTTGATATGTGCACAAGGCCTTCAACGGTGTTTTCAAGTTCCACAAATATTCCGAAGCTTGTTACACCTGAAATCACTCCTTCATATTCTTCTCCGATTTTATCGGACATGAATTCGGCAATTTTTATTTTGTCTGTGTCTCTTTCGATTTCATCTGCAATTCTCTCCATCTTTGAAGACTGTTCTGCAACAGCAACTGTTCTTTCAGCCAGCTTGTTTAGTGCAGCTTCTGAAAATTTGCCATTTATCTGACCTTTTATGATGCGGTGTATCTGCAGGTCAGGGTATCTTCTGATAGGTGAAGTGAAATGGCAGTAATACTGAGCAGCCAGACCAAAGTGTGTGGAGCTTTCAGGTGAATAAATTGCCTTTCTCAAAGAACGAAGCATCATGTTGTTTATGAGGGTTTCTTCTTTTGTTCCTTTAATTTTTAAAAGAAGCTGTTGAAGTTCCCTTGGGTGGACGTCATTGTTTCCCTTGAGCGTGTATCCTAGGTTGTGTATGAATTTTGAAAACTCATACATTTTCTCATCTTCAGGGTCCTCGTGTATTCTGTAAACAAAAGGCATGTTCAACCAGTAGTAGTGTTCTGCAACAGTTTCATTACAAACAAGCATGAATTCTTCGATTATTTTATTTGATACTCTTCTTTCGTACTTTGTTACGTCAATTGCCTTTCCTTTTTCATCGGTTATGATTTTTGTTTCAGGGAACTCAAAATCTATGGCTCCTCTAACTTCCCTTTTTCGTCTCAAAAGCAGGCTTAATTCTTCCATAACTTTGAGCATTGGCAGGATTTCCTTGTATTTATCAAGAAGTTCCTGGTTTTCATCGGGAAATTCCAGAATATTTGAAACATCCGTATATGTCATGCGGTAGTGGTTTCTTATTATGCTTTCAAATATTGTATAGTCAGTAACCTTGCCGTCAGCAGTTATTGTCATATCAACAGACAATGTCAGCTTATCTTCGTTTGGATTCAAGCTGCACACGCCGTTTGAAAGTTCCTTAGGAAGCATTGGAATAACTCTGTCGCTTATGTATATACTTGTTGCACGCTTCAGAGCTTCCTTGTCAAGTTTTCTGTCTTCTTTCACATAATGGGTTACATCTGCTATATGAACGCTTAACTTATATTCATTGTCATTAATTTTTTCTGCATAAACAGCATCATCCAGATCCTTTGCATCTTCACCGTCAATTGTAATGATAGGAAGTTCTCTTAAATCCTTCCTTCTCTTATACTCTTGTTCGTGAATTCCTTCAGCTGATACCTTTATTGCTTCCTTAATAACATCTTCAGGGAAAAACTGTCTTACTTTTTTCGCAAGAAGCACTGCTTCTATATGTGTCTTTGTGTCTTCAATATCTCCTATAACTTCAACAATTCTTCCTTCAGGATTCTTTCTCTTTTCAGGCCATTCTGTTATTTTTACGGTTACCTTGCTGTTTGATTTTGCATTGTTGATATATTCCTGTGGTACGAAAATATCAGTGGCGATTCTTTTATCGTCAGGCACAACAAATCCAAAGTGCTTGCTTTTTTGAAATGTTCCTATAACAAATGTATTAGCCCTTTCAATTATTCTTATTACTTTTCCTTCTGGGCTTTTCACTTCTTCGGATATTTTCATTGGACGCACTATTACCTTGTCTCCGTGCATGGCACCGTTCATGTCCACAGGGGATATGAATATGTCATTGATTTCCTTGTCGTCAGGTCTTAAAAAAGCATAACCTTTCTGATGACCTTCCAATGTACCAATAACAAGATTCATTTTTTCAGGAATACCGTATCTTTCAGTCCTTGTAAATATGATTTTTCCTTCGTTTTCCAGCTCATTCAAAATTTTAAGAATTTCCTTTTTCATGCTTTGCTCAATTTCAAGAGCCTGCATGAGCTCATTAATCGTCAAAGGTTTGTAAGCTTCATCTTTCATGAATAATAATATTTTTTCTTTAATGTTCATATATTTCTCCCAGGTATTGTAACCTACTTGTGTTTGCTGCCTCCGCCCATCTTGTTCAACAAATCAATGTCATAGGAAACAATGTTAATTTTTCTTTGATCCTTTTGTACTTCAGCAAACTCGATTATTTTAGTAATTAAGTCAGTAAAATTAATTCCCATACCTTCCCACAGATAAAATGCTATGGAACCGGGAATGGTATTTATTTCATTGACATAAATATTATTGCCATCATAAAGGAAATCTATTCTTGCGTTTCCGCAGCAATCCACTGATTTAAAGGATTCCTTAGCATACTTTTTAATAGATTCCGTAATTTCATCAGGAATATCCGCAGGAATTCTTCTCTTTGATTCTGAAGCATCCTTTTTCTTGTTCACATATTTGTCTTCATATGTAAGGAATTCCTTCCATCCCACAGGTTCTTCGCAAAGAGAAGCTGTCAGGTCATTTTCATAGCCCATTACTGCACAGTTGATCTCTCTTACATTTTCTATGCATTTTTCAACAATTATCTTTCTGTCATAAGCCATTGCCACTTCAACTGAAACCAAAAGTTCTTCCTTGTTCTTAGCCTTGCTTATTCCAATGCTTGAGCCAAGGTTGGCTGGTTTAACAATCAAAGGATATCCTATTTTTTCAATTCTTTCTATAATTTCTTCCTTTTCGCCTTCGTAGCTGCTTCTGTAGAACCATGTGTAGTCTACTACAGGAAGATTGTTGCTCTGGAACACCTGCTTCATTACAACTTTATCCATTCCAACAGATGAACTTAAAACAGAACCAAATGCACATGCAACGTTGTTCATTTGAAACATTCCGTGTAGGGCTCCATCTTCAACATTTGTTCCGTGAACTGCAGGAAATACAACTTCAACCTCAGCGGTTTCATACTTCTTGCCAAACAATCCCTGCTTAAGTTCCGGATGTGGATATAAAACTAGTTTTCCATCCTTAAAACCTGGAAGCACCTCATATGCACCTTCAAATTTCTTAGCCTTGTAATTGCTGATGTCATGGAGGCTCTTGCCAATATACCACTTCCCATCCTTTTGGATGTAAATTATCATAGGTTCATAAATGTCTTTATCAATGTTGTCTAAAACCTGCAGGCCGGATATGATAGATACTTCATGCTCAACAGATTTTCCGCCGATTATAATTCCAATAGATTTTTTCATAATACCTCCATTATTTTTCATTATATGTGTCGGGCAAATCATTTTCAAACAACACAACATCACCGACCTTAGTCAGTGTCTTCATAAGTTCGCTTGCTTCATCCAAAGAATTAACCACATACAAATTATCTTCATTGAATGTCTTTCTTTTTAATCCGTTGTATATAGGAGTTGTTCTTTTCTTTCCAACGAGAATTGCTATGTCGCATACTTTTGCTATATTTTCACCAAACTTCTCGTTTTCTTCTTCTTCTATTTCACCAAGCTCCACCATTCCTGGAGTAACTATTATCTTTCTGTTGTCCTTGAACGAATCCAGCACATCCAAAGCAGCCTTGGCTCCGTCAGGATTTGAATTAAACGCATCATCTATTACTATTACACCAGTTCCGGGATTTATTAGCTGAAGTCTGTGTTCCACGCTTTCAATTTTTGATATTCCCATTTTGATCTCTTGAAGTGTGAGTCCCATGACCTTTGCAATTGCTGCTCCTGCAAGTATGTTATGTATGTTGTGGGCTCCTAAAAGCCTTGTTTCACATTCAATTGTTCCAAGACCGTTTATACAAAGTGAAAATGTGCTTCCCTTGCTGCTGACTTTAATGTCAGTTGCAAAGACGTCAGTGTCTTCAATATTTTCAATTCCATAGAGAATTTTTTCCTTAAACGTCTTGTCAGCAAGTTTCTTTACATATTCATTGTCATAGTTAAATATTGCAACACCATCATCAGGAAGATTTTCAATGAGTTCATACTTTGTTCTCATAATGTTGTCAATGGACTTGAATGTTTCAAGATGACATGGCCCTATGGAAGTGATTATGCCTATTTCAGGGTTTGTGAGTTTTGCAACTTCATCAATGTCTCCAACCTTTGTGGCTCCCAGCTCAGCTATAAAAATATCAAAATTTTCATCTAAATCGTTGTTTATAATTTTACTTATTCCCATTGGGGTGTTGTAGCTTTCAGGAGTGTTCAGAACTTTGTATTTTTCGCTCAAAATTGTTGCAGAAAAAAACTTTGTGCTTGTTTTCCCGTAGCTTCCTGTTATTCCTATGGACTTCACATTTTTCATATTTTTAATTTTGTTTGAAGCAACAGTGTAGTATTTTTGATTTATATTTTTTTCTATGGGATTAGCAATGTAAATTGCACCTGCCATGTAATAAGAGCAAAAATAATAAACAACTGAAAGTATGCCTGCCCAAAGCGGAAAATAATCTGTCACATCCTTAAGAAACACTTTGACAAGCAATAATACAATTAAAAAATCAGCTGCAACAAGACCCATGGAAATTCCATACAACCTTTTTGCCCTTGAAGTAAAAACAAGTGGCTTTTTAGATTCATACTTGGTCCTGTTTCCCAAGTACAAAAACAATGATGTGAAAATGGAACTTGCTATGGAATAGGAATAAAGATTGTTATCGCCTTTTATGGAAGCTATGACAAAAAACACCCCGTTTACTGCAGAAATCAAGGCATATGCTTTATCCTTTATTGTATATATTTTGTCTTTGTGACTATTCATCCACTCAGTGTACTTATATAAATCATAACCTTCAATTTGAACCATATGTAGTGAAAATTTCAGTTTTAAAGCACACAATAAAAACCAACAAGCTGTAAACAATAAAATTAATGACTGCATTTTCTCTCTCCTATCTTATGAAATCATCTTTCAAAAAAGAATTAATGACTGCTTTAAACTGGTCATAGCAATCAATGTACGAATAATGTCCAGCTCCTTTTAATACAACAAGTCCGCTGTCGGGGATTTTTTCTTCCATGATTTTGCCCATGTACAATGGAGTATCCTGGTCGTTTTCACCCCATATAAGCAGTGTGGGATTTTTGATTTTTGGAATCAAAGGCTCTAAATTGTCATTTACCACCTTAACCATAGTCTGGCGCATGATTCCGTGAGACTCTTTATAATCTGTTGATCCATATTTTTCATAAAATTTTTCAAGTTTTTCTTCTTTTGATTTTCCAAATGAAAAAGTTGTGTATAATTTTTTAAGAAATTTGAAAGAATACACCTTGAAATAATATTTTGTGCTTCTTTTTGGTATCAATCCGGCACTGTCAATAAGAATAAGCTTGTTAACCATGTTGTATTTTCCAGACAAAATAATTGAAATTCTGCCCCCATGAGAATGTCCAAACAATATTATACTCTTAAGTCCGGTTTTATCAATAAATTTTTTAATGCATTCTGCATAATCGTATGAATTCCATGGTCTCCCCGGAACATCACTTTCACCAAAGCCCGGAAGATCCAATGCCACAACTCTGCATTTATCTTTTAATATATTAAATATTGGCATCATGGTCTGAATACTTCCGCCCCAACCGTGAAGAAGCAGCACATCTCTTCCTGTACCTTCAATTATGTAATTTATTTTAAGTCCATCTACATCAATATGCATTATAACCTCTCTTTGTTACTAAATAATAATAAAACTTCAAATTATTTTCTTATGTAGAATAACTTATCACATTTTAATCAAGTATAACATTCCATGGTATTGTTATGAATTTATTTTTATACTTAATCATTCAATTAATTATTCATCTTTGGTTATTAATAAAATATCCTATTATCATTATATGTAAATTTTCAAAAATGATTATACCATACTATTCCATAATACTGCAAGAAAAAAGACTTCTCCTGAGAGAAGCCTTTAAGATTTCTGATTTATTTTATTGGAATAATTTCATCAATATTCCGCCGTACTGTGCAAGCATTGGTCCGAATACCAGTGAAACAACTGTCATAAGCTTTATAAGGATGTTTATTGAAGGTCCTGAAGTATCTTTGAATGGGTCTCCAACTGTATCTCCAACAACTGCTGCCTTGTGAGCTGCGCTTCCTTTTCCGCCGTGAGTTCCTGATTCAATGTATTTTTTTGCATTGTCCCAAGCTCCGCCGGCATTTGACATCATGATTGCCATAAGAACACCTGATACAAGTGCTCCTGCTTGTAATCCGCCTAAAGCTTCAGTTCCTAAAAGGAATCCAACAAGCAATGGAACTACAACTGCTAAAAGACCTGGTACAATCATTTCTCTTAAAGCTGCTGCTGTAGAAATATCAACACATCTTCTGTAATCTGGCTTATCTTTTCCTTCCATAATACCAGGCATTTCTTTAAACTGTCTTCTTACTTCTTCAATCATTGAGAATGCTGCTTTACCAACTGCGCTCATTGTAATAGCTGAGAACAGGAATGGAAGCATACCGCCTATGAACAAGCCTGCTATAACTGTAGGCTCTGTCAAGCTGATTGATGTGATTCCAACAGCCTGAGTATAAGAAGCAAACAGTGCCAAAGCTGTTAAAGCTGCTGAACCGATTGCAAATCCTTTACCGATTGCTGCTGTAGTATTTCCAACTGAGTCAAGTTTATCAGTGATTTCTCTTACTTCGTGAGGCAATTCACACATTTCAGCAATACCGCCGGCATTATCTGCTATTGGTCCGTAAGCATCAACTGCAACTGTCATACCTGTTGTAGAAAGCATACCTACAGCTGCAAGAGCTATACCATACAATCCTTTAACTGCGTTAAGTCCATCTGCAGAATAACCAGCTATGAAATAAGCTCCGATTATACCAACAGCCAAAACAACTATAGGATAACCTGTTGATCTCATACCAACTGACAAACCGCTGATGATTGTTGTTGCTGCTCCAGTTTCAGACTGATCAGCAATTTCCTGTACATATTTATAATCACCTGAAGTGTAGATTTCAGTAATTTTTGCAATAATTAAACCAACTGCCAAACCGAATACGATTGATCCAAATGGCTGTAAGCTTCCAAGTATAGACTGGCTCAGGAAGAAAGCTGCAACAACAACTACCAATGAGCTCATGTATGTACCCATGTTTAAAGCTTTTTGTGGGTTAGATCCTTCTTTTCCTCTTACAAACAATGTTCCTATTATTGAAGCCAATATACCTACTGCTGAAATCAGAAGAGGGAACATAACACCGTTTCCGCCTTCGTAAGCAATAACTCCCAATGTAATTGATGATACAATTGCTCCAACATATGATTCAAATAAGTCAGCTCCCATACCAGCAACGTCACCAACATTGTCACCAACGTTGTCTGCTATAACTGCTGGGTTTCTTGGGTCGTCTTCAGGTATACCTGCTTCTACTTTACCAACAAGGTCTGCTCCAACGTCTGCTGCTTTAGTATAGATACCGCCGCCAACACGTGCAAACAATGCTACTGAAGAAGCACCAAGACTGAATCCTGTTATAATACTTGCATCTTTGAATATAAGCCAGAATATGCCTGTTCCTAAAAGTCCAAGACCAACAACAACCATACCCATTACTGAACCGCCTGAGAATGCAACATCAAGTGCCTTGTTCATTCCTGAAGTTCTAGCAGCATTAGCTGTTCTTACATTTGCTTTAGTAGCAACTGTCATTCCGAAATATCCTGCTAATATAGAAAATCCTGATCCTACTGCATATGCCAATGCAGTTGTCCAGCCGATTCCGAGTCCAAGAATAACGAACAAAATAATAGCAAAAAGTCCAACTGATTTGTATTCTCTTGCAAGGAACGCCATTGCACCTTCATGAATGAATGAAGAAATTTCTTTCATTCTGTCTGTACCAGGATCAACCTTATTGATGCCTGATGCTTTATAAAAAGCAAAAAGCAAAGCCAAAACCCCAACTATAGGGGCTATTATTAAAGTACCCATTTGTTTCTTTCCTCCGTAGTTTAATTAAATTTTTCATAAGAATTTTACACAAAAATATTGCTTATTATTTAGTGATAAGCCACAATTATGTATCGTTTTCTTATGCACACAAAAGTGCACGACACTTTTGTGCCGGTCACTGTTATACAACATTTTAAATTCTAAGTAGAATTTATAAATATTATTACCAAAAAATTACAAAATATTACTGAATTGCTACTAAAATTAATGAAGCAATAACGAAAATAATTGCTGAAATTGTTGTAGCCTTTTCAAGTTTTCCTTCAAAGCTTCTGCCTTTGTTTCTACCCCAGATAGATTCAGCGCCTCCGGCAATTTCTCCAGACAAACCTGCTGATTTACCTGATTGCAGTAAAATACTTGCTATTAATATTAAACTTGCTATTATCAAAAATATTCTTACTACTATTTCCACTATACACACCTCCTGTTACTGTCTTCTCTTAAATAACAGTAGAATTATAACATTAATAATGTCTTAAATCAACATTTTTTCAATAATAATTAAAAATTATGGGAAAGAATTTAGGCTAAGCCCGAACTTCCCCACAATTTGTATTATATAAATTATTTTTTTATATTGTAGAAAACTTCCATACCTTTGTACTGAGCAGTGTCTCCAAGTATATCTTCAAGTCTTAAAAGCTGATTGTATTTAGCCACACGGTCAATTCTTGAAGGAGCACCTGTTTTAATCTGTCCTGCGTTTACAGCAATTACAAGATCTGCTATTGTTGCATCATCTGTTTCTCCTGAACGGTGTGAAACAACGGCTGTATATCCTGCTCTTTTAGCCATTTCAATTGCATCAAGAGTTTCTGTTATTGTTCCTATTTGATTTAATTTTATTAATATTGAGTTTGCAACCTTAAGGTCGATTCCCTTCTTAAGTCTTTCTGTGTTTGTAACAAACAAATCGTCTCCTACGATCTGAATTCTTCCGCCAAGTTTATCAGTAAGGATTTTCCAACCTTCCCAGTCTTCTTCGTTCATACCGTCTTCGATGGATATGATTGGATACCTGTTTACAAGATCAACATAGAAATCAACCATTTCTTCCTGAGTGAACTTTCTTCCTTCGCCTTCAAGAGTGTATATTTTTGTTTCAGGATTGTAAAGATCTGTTGCAGCAACGTCTATTGCAAGCATGATGTCTTTTCCGGGAACATATCCGGCTTTTTCTATTGCTTCAACAATTGTTGCCAAAGCTTCTTCATTAGATGTAAGATTTGGAGCGAATCCTCCTTCGTCTCCAACTGAAGTGTTCAGTCCCTTTCCTTTAAGAACGCTCTTGAGGCTGTGGAATACTTCAGCTCCCATTCTCAGCGCTTCCTTGAAGCAGCATGCGCCAACAGGCATTACCATGAATTCCTGAATGTCAACATTGTTGTCAGCGTGCTGTCCTCCATTTAATATGTTCATCATAGGAACAGGTAGAGTTTTGCTGTTTACTCCTCCCAGGTACTGGTAAAGTTCGAGTCCAAGAGTGTCTGCTGCAGCCTTTGCTACAGCCATAGATACTCCAAGTATTGCATTTGCACCCAATTTTCCTTTGTTTGGTGTTCCGTCCAGAGCTAAGAGAAGCTTGTCGATTGATAACTGATCAACAGAATCTCTTCCTATAAGTTCAGGAGCTATTATGTTATTTACATTGTCTACGGCTGTCAAAACTCCTTTTCCAAGATATCTTGACTTATCTCCGTCTCTTAATTCCACTGCTTCAAAAGCTCCCGTTGATGCTCCTGAAGGTACTCCTGCTCTTCCATATCCGCCTGATTCAGTCCAAACTTCCACTTCTATTGTAGGATTGGCTCTTGAATCCAATATTTCTCTTGCATATACATCTGATATTATTGTCATTTTATATCCTCCGTTTTTATTTTTCTATTAAACTGTGCCCGGTCATTTCAACAGGCTTTTCCAACCCCATGAGTTCCAGCATTGTTGGAGCTATGTCTGCCAAAATTCCTTCGTTCAGTTTGAACTTTCTGTTGTTGTTAACAACTATGAATGGAACCTTGTTTGTTGAATGTGCTGTAAGCTTAGCATGAGTGCTCGGGTCAGTCATTTCCTCACAGTTGCCGTGATCAGCGCAAATAAGTGCAATCCCATCTGTCCTGATAATAAAGTTCACTATTTCTCCAAGACATTTGTCAACTGTTTCAACTGCCTTAATTGCTGCTTCAATGTCTCCTGTGTGTCCAACCATGTCCGGATTGGCAAAGTTAATTACCATCACTTGGTACATATCTTTTTCAAGCTCTTCAATTATCATGTCCTTAAGCTCATAGGCACTCATTTCAGGTTTCAGATCATATGTTGCCACATCAGGAGAAGGAATCAGTTTTCTTACTTCATGCTTGAATGGTTCTTCTATTTCACCGTTGAAAAAATAAGTCACATGTGCATACTTTTCGGTTTCTGCAGCTCTTAGCTGTTTCAGTCCAAGGCTACTTAAATATTCTCCAAGTGTGTTTTGAACAAAATGAGGCTTATATGCCACTTCAACATTCTCTATGGTCTTGTCATACTGAGTCATGCATACAAATTTCACATTTACTTTTTTTCTGTCAAAATAGCTGAACTCTTCGTCAACAAATGCTCTCGTAATCTGTCTTGCCCTGTCTGGTCTGAAATTGTAGAATATTACAGCATCATTGTCTTTAATAGAAGCAATAGTGCCATCTTCCTTTTCAACAAGAAGAGGTTTAATAAACTCATCTGTTACTCCGCTTAAATAAGAATCCTTCACTGCTTCTAAAGGATCAGCAAATCTTTCGCCATCTCCGTTTACAATCGTGTTGTATGCAATTTCAACTCTGTCCCACTGCTTGTTTCTGTCCATAGCATAGTATCTGCCCATTATAGAAGCAATGTGGCCTGTTCCTATGGTACTGATTTTTTTCTTGAGTTCCTTTATGTAATTTGGGCTGCTTGTTGGACTTACATCCCGTCCATCAGTAATACAGTGAATTTCTACATCATTTAAGTCATTTTTCTTGGCAAGTTCAATGAGGCTGTATAAATGACTGTTATGGCTGTGGACTCCTCCGTCTGACAACAGTCCTATTAAATGAAGAGTTGAATTGTTCTTCTTCACGTGCTCAATGGCGTTTAACAAAGCTTCATTTGTTTCAAATTCACCATCTTCAATTGACTTTGTAATCCTTGTAAGGTCTTGATAAACTATTCTTCCTGCTCCGATGTTTAAATGCCCTACTTCAGAATTTCCCATTTGACCTTTTGGAAGACCTACGTCATAACCGCTGGCGGACAATACAGTATTAGGGTATTTTCTCATTAATACATCAAAATTAGGAGTCTTTGCTCTTTTAATTGCATTTCCTTCATAATCTGTTCCCAATCCCCATCCGTCAAGGATAATCAATGCTGTTACTTTATTCATACTACGACCTTCCTTATTTTGCATAATTAATTATATCTAGAAAAGATTCAGCTTTAAGACTTGCGCCGCCTACTAAAGCTCCGTCAATATCTGACTGGCTTAGGATTTCACTGGCATTGTCTTTATTTACGCTTCCGCCGTACTGAATTATTATTTTTTCAGATAATTCCAAATCATAAATGTCTTTTACACACATTCTGATAAATGAAGCCATTTCATTGGCCTGAGCGCTGCTGGCAGTCTTTCCGGTTCCTATGGCCCATATTGGTTCATATGCCACAACAATATTTTCTGCTTCACATTTTTCTATACCGGCAAAGTCATTTGTAATTTGATTTTTTACAGTTTCCTTTTCTACGCCGCATTCTCTCTGCTCCAATGTTTCGCCTACACAAAGTATTGGTCTTATGTTATGTTTTAATGCAGCTTTAAGCTTTTTATTTACAGTTTCATCTGTTTCATTGAAATATTGTCTTCTTTCAGAATGACCTATAATAACATATTCAATTCCCATGTTTTTAAGCATCACAGGAGATATTTCGCCAGTATATGCACCCTTGTCTTCAAAGTGCATGTTCTGAGCACCGATATTAATGTTTGTTCCCTTCAAAGCTTCTTTTACTGAATAAAGAGAAGTAAACGCAGGACATATTAAGACATCTACATTGCTATCAAAGTCTTTGGACAATGATTTAAGACTTTCCACAAGCTTTAAACTTGCCTCAACATCATTGTTCATTTTCCAGTTGCCTGCTATCAAAGTTTTTCTCATCATATACTCCTTTATTTGTCGTTAACTGCATCAATGCCCGGCAGAATTTTTCCTTCCAGAAATTCCAGTGAAGCTCCACCGCCGGTGGATATATGAGTTATTTTGTCAGCAAGGCCTATTTTTTCAACTGCTGCAGCACTGTCTCCGCCGCCAATTATAGAAACTGCTTCTTTGTTTTGGGCAATTGCTTTTGCAATAGAATTTGTTCCCTTTGCAAAGTTTTCCATTTCAAAAACCCCAAGAGGTCCGTTCCATATTATTGTCCTTGATTGTTTGATTATATTTTCAAAATCCGCGATTGTTTTTTCGCCTATGTCCAGCCCCATGAAATCATTTGGTATTTTATCTGAATCAGTCTGGAAAAATTCCGTATCATTTTTAAATTCTTTTGCAACAACAGTATCTTTCGGAAGGATCAAACGCACATTTTTTTCTTTGGCTTTTTTGATGAGTTCCTTTGCAAGATCAACCTTATCTTCCTCAAGAAGAGATGAGCCTGTATTGAATCCTTCAGCCTTAAGGAATGTATACATCATTCCTCCGCCTATTAAAATATTGTCTGCAATGTTAAGTAAATTTTCAATAACCGCAATTTTGTCTGAAACCTTTGCTCCTCCTAAAATTGCAGTAAGCGGTCTTTTAGGATTTTCAAGAGCTGAACCCATTATATCAATTTCACGTTCAACCAAAATACCGACTGCCGAAGGAAGGTAGCCACATATTCCAACATTTGATGAATGTGCTCTGTGAGCTGTTCCAAAGGCATCATTTACAAACATATCTCCAAGAGAGGCCAGGTCACGAGCTAAATCACCTGCGTTCTTTTCTTCTTCTTTTCTGAATCTTGTATTTTGAAGAAGCATTACATCTCCTGGCTGAAGCTTTTTTGCATCTTCTTTTACTCTGTCATCAACTACAGTGTCGCAGTCTTCAAACAAAACGTTCTTACCTAATATTTCGCTTAACCTTTTTGCAACAGGAAGCAGTGAGAATTCCTTTGAAGGCTGTCCTTTTGGTCTTCCAAGGTGCGACATCAAAATTACTGCTGCATTGTTTTCCAACAGATAATCTATGGTTGGCATGGAACTTGTGATCCTTATATCATCAGTAATATTGCCTTCCTTATCCAATGGAACGTTGAAATCGCATCTAACAAGAACTTTTTTGCCCTGCACATCTATGTCTTTCAATGTTTTCTTATTCATAATTTCCTCCCAAACAACATGAGCAATAGCAACTACTCATAAAGTTTATGAATAGTTGCTCTCAATTGTTCTTATAATCTATTTCATTGAACCCCAGTATTTTACAACTCTTACTAACTGTGATGTAAATGACATTTCATTGTCATACCACGCAATAAGTTTAACCATCTGCTTACCGTCAACTTCCATGATTTGTGTTGACAAAGCATCAAATATGCATGCATAGCTGCTTCCTATAACATCGCTTGAAACAATAGGATCTTCTGTGTAAGCAAGAGTTTCATTTGCAGCTTTCTTAACAGCAGCGTTTATTTCTTCAACTGTTGTGTTTCTTGAAAGTTCTACAGTAAGGTCCACTACAGAACCTGTAATTGTAGGAACACGAAGAGCTATTCCATCAAGTTTCCCTTTCAGTTCAGGAAGTACAACACCTACTGTCTTAGCTGCTCCAGTTGATGCAGGAACTATATTTGCGGCTGCAGCACGGCCTCTTCTTGATTTTATACCGCTCTTGTGTGAATTGTCATGAATGTTCTGGTCATTTGTATATGCATGAACAGTAGTCATAAGTCCTTTTACTATTCCGAATTCATCATTTAAAACTTTTGCCAAAGGTGCCAGGCAGTTTGTTGTGCAAGATGCTGCTGAAATTACTGTTTCTGTTCCATCAAGAATATTGTGGTTTACGTTGTAAACAACAGTCTTCACATCTCCTTTTGCAGGTGCAGAAAGAAGAACTTTCTTAGCTCCTGCTTTTATGTGAGCTTCTGCTTTTTCTCTTTCATTGAATTTTCCTGTGCAGTCGATAACCAAGTCGATGTCAAGCTCTTTCCAATTGCAATTTTCAGGCTCTTTTACTCTTGATGTTGCAATTTCCTTGCCGTTTACAATCAAAACATTGCCATTGTAAGTAATTTTATCAGTCATGAAATTTCCGTGAGCTGTGTCATATTTCAGCAAGTATGCCAGTGTTTCAGCATCAGAATTTGTGTTGATTGCAACAACCTGAAATTCTTCATCCTGTGCCATAAGCCTCAAAGCCAATCTTCCTATTCTTCCAAAACCATTAATTGCTACTCTAACCATGTTATCCTCCTATAATTTTATATCATATATTATAATTATTTAAATTTATAATTCTAATATCCTTCTTGCAGCAGCTTCGTCTGTAACAAGGATAAAATTATTATTGAATTTTGATATTGCATAAATTGCTTCAGCTTTAGACTTGCCTGCAGCAACTCCTATTGAATTTTTAATTTCCTTAAAATTGTCCAGTGATATTCCAACTGAATTTGTCTGCATTTTTACATTTCCTTCTTTGTCAAAGAAATACCCGAATGCTTCTGCTGTAAGATTATCCTTGACTATTTTGTCCAGAACATCTTTGTTTGCTTTTCTTCTGGCAGCCATTTCCTTTGCATTTCCAAGACCGAACACAAGAAGATTAATCCTTTTTATATCCTGCAAAACATCGTTTATGAGTTTATTGTTCTTTAGTACGCCAAGTTCTGTTTCATCAAGATTGTCAGGTATGTGCAGCAGCTTGTATGGAGCATCAATTTTTTCAGCCAAATTTGCAGCAATTGTATTAGCTTGAATTTCAAGCTCCTCGCTCAACCCTCCTCTTGCAGGTAACACTAAAAGATTTTTTATTCCTTTTTTTCTTTTCATTTGCCTCACAACACAAGCCATTGTTGTGCCACCGGTGATACCAAGCACAGTGTCATTTTTTATGAGTTCCAGAACAATTTCAGCTGCCTTTTTTCCAAGGTCGTTGAAAACAAAACTGTCTTTTTCAGCATCCCCGGAAACAACTGCAACCTTCTTTAGCTTTAGCTTTTCCATAAGCTTTAATTCCAAATCTGATAAGTTTTTTATGTAATAAAAGCTGCCGTGAATTTCCGAAAGCACATCAATTCCATCTTTTGTGAGTTCAACTCCCGCAGATTTGATGTCAATGAGGTTCATTTCCTTAAGTTTGTCTATTTCCGTACGCATGGTTCTTTCAGTTATGCCAAGTTTCACAGAAAGGGATCTCCTTCCAATGGGTTGCATAGAACTTATAACCTTTAGTATCTCGTATCTTTTCATAAACAATTCAACAGTTTCAGGAACTATTTTGTTTTGAATTTCCAGAATTTTATTGTTTTCCATACATCCCTCCGGGATATCTAATGTCCCTGTTGTTCGTTTTACGTCCCTAGGTTTATTCTACCATATTTATATTATATTGCAATAGTATTTTTAAATTTTGGAATATTATTTTTGATTGGTATCAGACATGATTTGAGATATGTGTTATACTATTTATTAATAGTGTCACATTTATATTTTGATTATATCACAGCACCATTATGCTGTACAGCAAAAAAAGCAAAAATAAACCAGTAATTTTTGATAAAATTCCTTCGTTTATTATGTGAAATAAAAAAGAATATCCAACCGTCATTGAATATTCTTTACTGATTTAGATTTTAAATTCTTCATTCTTAACTCTTAATTCTTAATTGCTAGAACCTTCTTCTCATTGATGAAGATGGTATCCTCATTTCATCCCTGTATTTTGCTACAGTCCTTCTTGATATGTTGATTCCTTCAGAGCTGAGCATTTCAGCTATTTTTTGATCACTTAACGGCTTTTGTGTGTTTTCTTCATTAATTAATTTTTGAATCTGAGACTTAACGCTGGTGGATGAAATTCCTTCGCCGTCACTTTCACTCAAGCTGCTTGCAAAAAAGTACTTAAGTTCAAACAACCCTATAGGAGTTTGCACGTATTTTCCGTTTGTAGCCCTGCTGACAGTTGACTCATGCACGCCTATGTCTTCAGCAACATCCTTGAGAACCAAAGGCTTCAAAGCAGTCTTACCTTCGTCAAAGAATTTTCTCTGGAACTTGAGTATGGATTCAACAACCTTGTACAGTGTCATCCTTCTTTGCTCTATACTCTTTATAAGCCACATAGATGAATTCAGTTTGTCGCTTAAAAACTTGTTTGCTTCTTTGTCATCAAGATTTTTTATCATATTTTGATAATAGCCGCTTATAGTTAGAACAGGCAGGTTGTTGTCGTTTACTATAATTATATATTCACCGTTTATTTTTTCAATAGTCACATCAGGAACAATATACCTTATGTTGTCGCTGTCTACTATGAATCCTCTAGATGGTTTTGGCTCAAGCATCTTGATTATATCGCAAATGCTTTGTACCCTTGAAACTGTAATACGAAGATCTTTTGCTATTTTTTGAATTTTGTTGGTAGCAATTTCCTCAAGATATTGTTCTGCTATTATATATGCATTTTTATCTTGAATTCCCTTTTCCTTAAGTTGAATCATAAGGCATTCACTTAAATTTCTTGCTCCAACTCCCACAGGGTCAAAAGTTTGTATAAGTCTTAAAACTCTTTCCACTTCAACCACATCTTCATTAAGCAAAAGACTTATATCTTGAATTGAACACCCAAGGTATCCCTTGTTGTCAAGCGATTCAATAATAAATTCGCCTATTCTTTTTTCCTTATTAGTTTTTACGGAAACTCCTAATTGAACCATGAGATGGTCCTTAAGAGACATTTTTTTGGAAGTGTAGCTTTCAAATGTTTGCTTTTCATCAGAATCTGCAGTTTTTTCATAAGCCTTGTAGCTTAGGTCATCATATTTTTCTGTAATTTCCTTCCAATCGATTTCATCTTTGTTGTCAGATTTGTCAAAATCAGATTTTTCATATTCAGCACGTTCATCTGATGATGATTCCTGGACTTTATTGTCAACTGATTCGAGAAAAGGATTAACCTCAAGCTGTTTGTATATAAACTCCATTAATTCAACATTATTAAATTGCAAAATTTGTATAGCCTGTCTTAATTCAGGTGTCATAATAAGCTTTTGAGTCTGAGACAGATTCAATTCAAAGCCCATTTTCATAATATCACTCCTTGCTACCATATATTATAACAAAATTTATTATATTTTCAACATGATATTATTTTGTACTGCTTTATCAATATTAACAATAAAAACGAGTAAATGTTGTCATTATTTTATTATATCAAAAAACTATCGAAAATGCCAAAGTATTTTGTTAAAAAAAGAAAATTTTATGAATTTAAATATTATGCTTGATTTTTAATACAAGACGGTATATACTAACCCCTAATAAAATATTTTGGATGAAACTGGCAGAAGGCAGTCGACCGTCAGCGGACATAACTCTGGAGAGACTCTTTAAGAGCACCGAAGGGGAAAGTTGATATCAATGAAACTCTCAGGTAAAAGAACAGAGCTGTAAAGAAAACACATATGTGTTTTTGTTGTACAGAGAGACGCCAGTCTCTCTGTATTTTATATAACACCATTTTCCTTAAAGGCTGCATACATACTAACATTATAAACGGAGGATAACATGAAAGGCATACTGACAATTATCGGAAAGGACCGTGTTGGAATAATAGCACATGTTTCAACACTTCTAGCAAGCTACAACGCAAATATCCTGGATATCAACCAGACAGTAATGAGAGATTACTTCACAATGATAATGCTTGTGGACCTTGATGGCATTACAACTGATTTTACAACACTTCAGCAGGAACTAGACAAAAAAGCCAAAGAAATCAATATGGAAATCAAAATTCAACGGGAAGATATTTTTGACAAAATGTACGAGGTATAGACGAAATGATTAAATCTAAAAACATACTGGAAACAGTCAAAATGGTTGATGAGCTCAAATTTGACATAAGAACAATTACTATGGGCATTTCACTTCTTGACTGTGCAGATTCAGACGGTGAAAAATCAAGAATAAAAATATACGATAAAATTGCAAGGTTATCCGAGCATTTTGTTGAAACTGTTGAAGCAACAGAAAAAGAATTCGGAATACCCATAATAAATAAAAGAATTTCAGTCACTCCAATATCCATAATTGCAGGTTCAAGCAATGATGTTGACTATATCAAGTATGCCGAAATTTTAGACAAGGCTGCTGATGTGGCAGGAGTAAACTTTTTAGGAGGCTTTTCAGCCCTTGTTCACAAAGGATTTACCAAAGGCGATGAAATACTCATCCGTTCCATTCCTCAGGCTCTTGCTGTAACAAACAAAGTATGCGCATCAGTTAACGTTGCAACCACAAAGGCAGGCATTAACATGGATGCAGTAAGAATCATGGGTGAAGTTATTAAAGAAGCAGCATATCTTACAAGAGACAAGGACAGCATCGGATGTGCAAAATTAGTTGTGTTTGCTAATGCTGTTGAAGACAATCCTTTCATGGCAGGAGCATTTCACGGCACAGGAGAATCAGAAACATGCCTTAGCGTTGGAGTGAGCGGTCCAGGAGTAGTGAAAAATGCTTTGGAACAAGTAAGAGGTCAGGATTTCACAACCGTATGCGAGACAATCAAAAAGACTGCATTTAAGATTACAAGAGCAGGTGAAGTAGTGGCAAAGGAAGTTTCAAGAAGACTTGACATTCCTTTCGGCATAATGGACTTATCACTTGCACCCACTCCGGAAGTCGGTGACAGTGTAGCAAGAATATTGGAAGAAATAGGTATAGAAGCTTGCGGAGCCCATGGAACCACAGCTGCTCTGGCATTATTAAACGATGCTGTTAAAAAAGGCGGCATCATGGCTTCTTCAAATGTAGGTGGATTAAGCGGAGCATTTATACCTGTAAGCGAGGATGAAGGAATGATTGAAGCTGTTAACAGAGGTTCATTAAACATCGAAAAGCTTGAAGCCATGACTTGTGTTTGTTCTGTAGGTCTTGACATGATTGCCATACCCGGAGACACAAAAGCAAGCACAATTTCAGCAATTATTGCCGATGAATGCGCTATAGGCGTTATAAACCAAAAATCAACAGCAGTTAGACTCATTCCTGTTTATGGCAAAACATTAGGAGATACAGCTGAATTTGGAGGACTTTTAGGAAGGGCTCCCATAATGAAGGTAAGCAGTTTTTCCAGTGATGACTTTATAGCAAGAGGCGGCAGAATTCCGGCACCAATTCATAGCTTTAAAAACTGACAATAAAAAAAGCGGCTATTCCGCTTTTTTTATTGTCATCCTGAGTGTAACGAAGGATCTCATATTTATATCCTGCTAGCAGCAGGTTTTTTCTTTTGCTATGAACTCATTGTCCTGAAGAACTTTAATTGCAGTTTCAGTGTTTGCTTCATTTACAAGAATTATTGGTCCTGTGCAGCCCATTCCGCTTTCTGCATAAACATTGTTTTTCCAAAGAAGTTTTACAGCATCTTCAAGGTCCATTATTTCAATTCCTGAAATCTGGGAAGTCACAACTTCTTTCTTTGGAGCTTTCACTTCGTCCTCAGAAGATTTTTTTACCAATTTAGTTCCCTTCAGTATTTCAGTAAGATTTGCTTTGTGTGCCTTTTCAAATTCTTCTTTTGCAATGGCTTTTAAATTTCCTTTTACCAGTTCTCCGGCAAATTTCATGGCTCCTTCAACTAATGGGGCTCCTGAAGCTCTTGATATTATAAGTATGAGCTTGTCAAATCCTTCGCCGATTCCAGGACCGTATCCGTAGCCTAGTGACTCATAGTTTCCGCCAGCTGTGTAAGAAGAAAATATTTTAATCATAAGGTTTCCTGTTAAAGAATCCATTACCATAACATCAGCCGAACCCATGAGAAGGTCATTGCCTCTCATGACAGCACCGCCGTCTGCTCTTTGAGAAGCTGCAAAATTTATGTCATATCCCTGTTCTTTTAATTTTGTCAGAGCTATTTCAGTTTGTCTTGCACCATCAACATTCAAAATACCAACAGTAGGATTTTTAATGCCGCATGCTTTGGCAGTTATTATGCCATAAATGGCGTTCTTAACCATTCCTTCAACCTTGTCTGTAGAAGAAGTTCCTGTTGTTGTTGCAATGAACATTTCCTTTCCTTTTCCAGGTGTTACAATTCTTCCCACTGTTGATACTCCGATTGGGAATGGGTAATGCATTGTTACGCATGCATCTATTTCACCTTTGTCAAGAAGCTCTTCCATTTTTTTATGAGCCTGATCTTCATTTTCAACAAATGCAGTGGTTACGCCTTCAATTGTCTTGCTTCCTATGACTGTTGCATCGATACCGCCTTTAGCAGCCTTTGCTGCAGCTTGAAATATTGTTTGTTCGCCGTGCTCGCTTCCCATGGCAGTAACAGCAACGCGTGGTTTCTGTCCATATTCGCCACTTATTAAAGTATCAGCCAGCTGGTTGAACACTTTGCCGATTATTTGATTTACTTGTTTTTCAGACATATGTCCTCCTATTCTGCCAGCAGATTTGAAGCAAAGCTTTTGAGTGCCTGAGCTATCAATTCTTTTACTTTGTCCTCAGAAACAGCGGATTTTTCTTCTTCCTTGCCTTTGTTAGCTTCAACGATAAATGATACTCCATCAAACAGGTTTGTCATTCTTCCAAGGAACAAACTTCCCTTTCCAACTATCATGGCATTTTTGATTTTGCCGTCAAGAATGTCCTGTCTGCAGAATCCGATGTATGGAACTCCTGATGGAATATGTCCTTGTGTTGGTGCCCAGCCTATCATACCATGCTTTTCAGTAAAGTCCTGGAGATCCTTCTTTTCTATGTCTCCCCTTTTAACTGCAAGAGCACCTATCATTTTGTAGTTTGCCAATGGAACATCTCCTGCTCCGGCAGGTTTAGTAACATCTGGATTTTGCATTTCAACAGAATATTTATCAACATCTGTTATTTTCATTCCAGCCTTATCAAGAGAAGAAACAAGTGATGTTATAACAGCCTGTGGTGAAGAACCTGTTCCAACTGTATGTCTTCCTATAAGATCAAGATTTATTTCAGGATTTATTCCGTCATTTTCACTTACTAATACAGCAAATCCTCCAAGAACGTCTTCAAGAATAGGAAGACCCTTCTTTATATGGTCCTTGCCGTTCATTCCAAGTTTTGCAGTACTTCCGCCTGCAGACACAACAACATTTTTATAAACTCCTGCTTTTACTAATGCAGCAGCTTCAATTAATGCATGAGTAGGCCCTGCGCAGAACCCTCTTGTGTCTGAACCTGTGGCATTTACAAAGCCTGCCACTTCAGCACAAGCCTTTGCAAAATTACCGCCGCCTCTTTGGTTCATATCTCCGCATGCTTCTTCGCAACAGTCAATAACGTAGTCAATTTCTTCCTTGTTAATATTGTTTTTTGCAACAAGGTTTAATAATGCTAAAACGTTAGAAGCTTTTGAAACAAGATTTTCAAGCATTACATGAGCACTTAGGTTAATGTCAATATCATGGGCTCTTTTAACACAACCGATTAATTCTCCGTTGTTGTATAAAGGTTCAGCATGTTCTTCATCAACATATTTTTTAACAACCTGAGCTTCTTCACCTTCGCTTATTCTGCTCATGAGACTTTCATCGAACAATGGATGTGAGGCAAGTTTTTCTTTAGTTGTTCCCAGGAAGTTTTTTTCAAGCTTAACTAGGTCAAACACATCGCACATCTGCATGAGTACTATAAACTCATCCTGAGGCATTATTTCGCCGTATTTTCCGAATCTTCCAAAACCTTCAGCTTCCTTGTCATTCCAAGGTTGTTCATATTTTGCAAGCTCTTCGGGATGAATATTTCCTATATATGTCTGGTTAGGCAGGTATTTTACAACCTGTTCAAAAGTTCTCAAATGGTCTTTTATTTGTTTTAAATATTCTGAATTGGGATTTACTGTTCTTTCTGTTGTCTGGGTAGTTCCGTTATGAATTACCATATCAGGCGCAAACGCAAGAATGTAACTTGCACCTCTTATTACACTGTTCATATATTACCTCCGCAATTTTTTTAAATTTAAAATACAAGGTATAAAGTTTAACTAGGAATTTAAACCCTAGACTTTATACTTCAAATTATGTGTAAAAAGTTTAAAATTTGCTTCGCATTTCTGCGAAGCAAATTTTCATGATAAATTAATATTCTATATAATAGAAATTAACAAATCAACTATAATCGACTACAGATATTTGCAAAAATCTTCTCTGATAGGAGTCATTTCGCTGATGATGTCATCAACATCTAATACCATTTCCATCATGCTTATTTGTTCGTCATAAACTGATTCGTCAACTTCGTTTTTAATTTCTGGTTCACATACATGAAATACACTGAGTCCTAACTGAACTCCTGTCAATGGACCGGCAAATGTAGGGTCTCCGTTTGTTACAGTTTCTGCAGCAAGACCTGCTGCTTCACCTTCAGCTGCTCCAAGCACTACTACTAAATTTTCAGCACCGTACTTTTCAGCAAATTCTTTAACCCTTTTTTGATTTTCCAAATCCATTGCGCCTGCGGAAGTTCAGACGAAGCATTCAGTTGATGAAAATACAACTTCAGCTCCGGCAGTTTTAACACATTCTTCAATTGCCGGTCCTGGTATTCCATCCCTGTCGCCTATTATAATAACTTTCTTACCATTCAATAAGCTCATTTTAATTCCTCCTTTGTTATTTTTTATGTTTGACCTTATATATATTTTTGAATCATTGCTTCTATATTTTCAGGAGTGGCATCTTCTTTAATAAGTTCTTCCACTTTTTCTCCGTCCTTATACATTGCAATGACAGGCAAACCCAATACTTTTTGTCCAATGGCAACTCTTCTTGCCTTTGTAGTGTTTAATTTTGTAAATTTCAGCTTGTCGCCGTATTTTTCTGACAATTCCATTACATGCGGCATCAAAGCTTCGCATGGTGCACAACCGTCTCCGAAGAAATCAACCAGTATGTATCCTTGTCCTTGAAGAACTTCTTCATCAAAATTTGTTTTATCCAGTACTAACATGAAAGCCTCCTATAAAGTTTCAATATATTTTTCTGCCTGAACAGCTGCAATGGCACCATCTGCTGCTGCAGTAACCACTTGTCTCAGACTTTTAACTCTGATATCTCCGGCTGCATAAACGCCTTCAATATTTGTCTTCATATTTTCATCAGTCACTATGTAACCCTTATCGATATTTAAAATACCTTCATACAGTTTAGTCTTAGGTTCATAACCTATGAATACGAAAATTCCAAATGTTCCGTCATCTTCGTCGGCTACTACTTCTGTAATCTCTCCTGTTTTAACATTTTCCAATACCATGGAGTTTACAATACCATCACCTTTAATTTCCTTAACAACAGAATCCCATATGAAATTCATTTTAGGATTAGCCATGGCTTTTTCTCTTATTGACTTAGCTGCTCTTAATTCATCTCTTCTGTGAATGATGGATACTTTTCTTGCAAACTTTGTCAAATACATTGCTTCTTCAACTGCAGTATCTCCGCCGCCAACTACAAACACTTCGAAGTCTTCAAAGAAAGCTCCGTCACATGTGGCACAGTATGAAACTCCCTTGCCTGTGAAAGTTTTTTCTCCAGGGCAGCCGATTGGTTTTGAGGAGGCTCCGCCGGCTATTATAACTGTCTTGCCTGTATACTCGCCTTTTTTGCCTACCAGCACCTTTTCCTTGCCTTCAAGTTTTACTTCAACTATTTCATCATATACTTTTTCAGCTCCAAAATGCTTTGCCTGTTCAGCCATACGATCTACCAATGTAGGACCTGATTCACCTTCCAAGCATCCAGGGTAATTTTCAACTTCAGATGTGAGAACTATTTGTCCACCGTCTTTTTCTTTTTCAATAATCAAAGTACTAAGTCTGGCTCTTCCGGCATAAACACCTGCTGACAAACCAGCTGGTCCTGCGCCGATTATTATAACATCATATACTTTGCCCATTTTACACCTCTTTCCTATAGTCACTGATATCATATTTAATAAAAAATATGATATATAATTATTGAAAATTGTTTCCAATATTCAATAATTATATTTGTTCGCGGCAATTGCTGCCGCGAACTAAAACTGAAATATTTACTAATCTGTCGCCAGTACGGGACACAGATTATGATACCCAAAAAACACTGCCTAAAAACTATCATTTTTGAAACAATTCGAGATCCTTCGCTGCCGCTCAGGATAAGCGACTGACACCAAATCGAAGATTTGGGTCATCTGCTTTTCAAACATGAGATCCTTCGCTGCCGCTCAGGATAAGCGACTGACACCAAATCGAAGATTTGGGTCATCTGCTTACTTTTCGAATACTGTTTGTTCTGTAACTTCAGTTTCTAATGCTCTTAATGCTCTTCCTACTAAGTTTCTTCTGATGTCTCTTTCTTCTTCAAGAGTCAATGAAGGATTTCCAAGAGGGTGAGGAATTGCTATAGTAGGAACTATTCTGTTAGCTCCAACTGTCAAAGATATAGGAACTATTGTGCACATATGTACAACAGGAATTCCTGCTCTTTCTATTTCTTTTACCATCGTTGCGCCGCAACGAGTGCAGGTGCCTCAGGTTGATGTCAGTATAACTGCGTCAACTCCGTCAGCTTTAAGTTCCTGTGCGAATTTTGCAGCAAAAGCTTTTGCACTCTTAACAGCTGTACCGTTACCAACTGTAGTATAGAAATATCTGTGCAAACTTCCGATTTTACCTTGTTTTTCAAATTCTCGAAGGATGTCAACAGGGAGTACTCTGTCAGGATCTAAATTTGCATATACAGGGTCATATCCTCCGTGAGCAGTTTCATATGTTGCTTCTGTTAAATCCATTACACCATCAATGTCGTATTTTCCGTATTTTGAAGCACTTGATGATTCAATGTGATCAGGGTTTCCTTTAGGAACAATACCGCCGGAAGTAACCAAAGCAATTTTTGCTTTTGTAATGTCTTTTACAGCAGGATTAGGTGCTACTCTGTCAAAGTCAGGCATTGGGAATTCTGTTTCAAATTCTTTGTCTGCTAATTTGTTCAAAAGCATCTTAACTGCTCTTTTTGATCCTCTTTCAGTATCAAAGAAGTTCTTTCTGATTCCGTTTGGCATGTAGCCTTCTTCAGAAGAAGCTCCTATTTTTTCACCTTTTGCAAGCTTTAATGCAAGAGGAGCCATTTTCTTAACTGCATCACGCATACCTGCTGCTGAATTCTTTGTGGAAACAACATACAGACTTGTTTTGAACATGTCAGCTCCAGGATTTTCTTTGTACATACCTGTTAAAACAGGAATGTTCAATTGATCTTTAACTGCTTTTGCAATAGTACCGCATGCAACGCCATATCTTCCTGCATTAAATGCCGGACCTGCAATAAATAAATCTGGTTGTAATTCTTTAACCATGTTTATGATAGTTTTTTGTGCTTCTTCCATGTTTTCGTTGAAATAAGAGTCTCCACACACAATTGTAGCAACAATTTGTGCTTCATCTCCGAATGCCTGCTGGAAAGCTAATCCAGGTCCTACATTGCCTTCTCTTAATTCAGCTGGAATGTGAGCCATTTCTTCTCCGCCTACATTGGCAAAGAATTGGTTTATATAATGAACAACTTTTAGCATAATTATCTCCTCCTTCCTATCTCGCACTCAATTTGTTGAAGCCCATTTCATTTGTAGCTCCTGTAATAACCTGCAGCTCAGCAGTTATGCTTCCGTCAGCATGGAGACTGCCGTCAAAACCACCGGCAATTACATCAGCAACTTCAACGTGGCCAATTATTTTGTCCATAGGTGGAAGTTCAATTACCTCATTGGCATTTCCGCCTGTTACAACTGCATTTGCTCTTACGTCAGCATCTGCAAGAGATTGTGATGTGCCGTCTCTTCCTGCATACTCATCTGTAATAAGAACAGTCTTAATGCCTTTGTTTTCAATTTTCTTGCAGTTCATTATAAGGTCAGTGTCAGGATTTCCGAAACCTTCTTCTGATACTATAACACCATCTACTCCAAGATACTCAGCAAGCTTAGCACTCCAGTTTGATGATCTTTCTTTGTCTGCAAGGTATACATTTTCATTTGTGATTATAACACCAACAAAGTTCAATGTTTTTCCATGCTCAGCAAATAAGTCATGAACAACAGGATTGTTCAAGTGGTGATAAGTAGTGTTTTTATCGCATGCAGATACGCAGTTACCGCTTACTATAGCGCCGTCCATCATTTCTGTAGGATAAATCAATGTAGATATAGTCTGCTTAGCATCAACGCCATATACATATGTGTCATGCATCAAGCCCTGGCTTTGAAGCATGCATACATAAGCAACTCTTGGCAATTCAGGATACATTTTAATTCCTTCTACCAGTGTAGGAGTTTCAAATGTATCAACCTGATCAGGAGTCATGTTCTTAGCAAGTTCTCCAAGATACATAGCTACTTTGTATCCTGCAAATCTTAAAGCTTTTTCATGTTCGTGCTGTTTCAGTGATTCGATTGGTTCGCAAACCAATACTAAATTATTTGTTTGTGAAAATGGTGTGTACTCAGCGCCAGGACCAGTCATATCGATAATACCTTCCTGGAACCCAACGATCTTACCTGTTGTTATAACAGCAGCACCCTTTAAAACGTTTGTTTTGCCTGAACCAACAGTTTCAACTTTGCTTACCATACCTGGGAATATTCCTCCAGGTCCTTCAACCTTTACTCTCGGTTCAATAACGTCTTTAACAGGCATTATACGAACGCTTTCTCCTGGTTTTGCAAGCTCAACATCAGCTGACTTGAAATTCTGATCTTCTAGAATTATCGCTTTAACTTCTTCTTTGTTAACATACAATGTGCCGTTTTCTACTTTGGATTTTTCAGCAAACTGAATATCCTTAATAAAAATGTAGCCTAATTCTAACTTCAAACCGTTCACCTCCATAAATTTTTGCTCGTGTTTATATATTTAACGCGCTTTCAAGCACTGTTAAATCAATTAATTTAAAATCTTCTGTTATCTGATCTGTCATCATGCCAAATTTGTGTTTGCTGAAATTATCATAGGTCATTATGGAATTTTCTATTATGTACAGCGAATCTAAATTCAAGCTTCTTTTATCGTCGGAAATCATAACAGATTTAAATGGTGTTTCATTTGGTTTTACACTGCTGGACAGAGGATGTGTCAGAAGCTCATGACCCTCATGAATCTTGTCCCTGGTTTTAACCAATACATCCTTGAAACCGCCTTGAACAAATATGATGTTTGTTTTATCCTTGTACTTGTCATAAACCTTTTCATTGTTTGTAATAATCATTATTCCCACCTGTTATTTACTTATACTTTTTTTATAAGAAACTAATCGTATGTATTTTGTGCACTAAAAATAAAAATAAACGTTATTTCACAGATTAATTAAAATTTAAAATTAAAAAAGCAGAAAGCATGTAAAAAAATATTATGCCTTCTGCTCTGTTTTATAACCTGAGAGTTTCCCCTTACGAGTTGCCCCTTCGGTGCCTGCGCTTTTCAGAGTTTTGTCAGCTTACGGTCCTTCTGCCTGAGATCATCATCAATAATATGGCTAATATTAATTTACTTACTCCTTCGGCGCTGTTAATAACATAACAGTCTCTCCCGCAAACGTCATTCAATTATTCACTTAGATTTATTATATATAATTATATTTAATAAATCAAGTAATATTTATTATTTTTTTTCATCCTTGCCGGAAATTACTTCAACTATTGATTCTGCAATATTTGAAGAGTGATCTCCAATTCTTTCAAGGTTTCCGATTATATCCAAAAATATTATTCCCGCACTTGGCTCACAAATGTAGTTATTTAACCTCTCAATGTGATTTTTCCTTAGAGTTTTATATGCTTTATCGATTCTTGAGTCTATTTCCGAAACTTTGTCACAATCATCACAATTTATTGTTTTTAATGCCAGGAGCGCTGCCTTGAAAACTGCCATTGTATCTTCGAACATAGCTCTGATTTCTTCTACTGCCTGTTCAGAAAAATTAACCTTGTTTTCTATTTTATAAAGAACAAACTCCCCTACATTGTCTGCATGGTCACCTACACGTTCTATGTCGTTGATGCTGTTCATGAGTACAACCAATTTATCCTTTTCAGCATCTGTCATAGATTCCTTATCAAGCTTGACTAAATATTCAAGAGCTTCCTTGCTCACTTCATTTACTTTCTTTTCAAGATCAAAGACTTTGTATACAAGTTCCTCGTCGTTATTAAAGAAAGCCGTAACAGCTGTTTCAAACTGTTCGTAAGCTAAATTTCCAAGATGAAGCACTTCCTTTGCAGCTTGAACCAATGCAATTGAAGGGGTAACAAGAAGTCTCTCGTCAATATATTTTGTTGCATGTTCTGAATCTTCACCATCAGTCTTAACAAGAAGTTCTGAGGCTTTAACAAGAAGACCTGAAAACGGAAACATGATAACAACGTTAATAATATTAAAAAATATGTGTCCTGCTGCAATTTGCTGAGGAACATTTACAGGAACCAGTTTTAATACCAGCCACTCAACCGGCATTTTCATGAAAATCATAAACAAGAGCGTCCCTGTAACATTGAACAAAAGATGTATTACAGCTGCTCTTTTTGCAGTCTTACTTGCTCCTATGCTTGCAAGTAGAGCTGTTACGCATGTTCCAATGTTCTGTCCGAAAATTATGGGATATGCAGACTCAAATGAAATAACTCCCGTAGCTGCCACTGCAATCAATATACCTGTTGTTGCGCTGCTTGACTGAAGCAATGCTGTCATAACAAATCCCACAAGTATTCCTATAAAAGGATTGCTGAACTTTGTCATTAAACCTATAAAGGCTGGATTTGACTCAAGAGGCTCCATGGCATCCTTCATAATATCCATTCCTATAAACAATATACCAAAACCAATTATTACTTCCGCTATGTTTTTAACTTTTTTCTTTTTTGATGAAAGATATAATATTACACCTATGCCTGCCATAAATGTGGCAAGCTTTGTTATGTTCAATGAAACTAAAAATGCTGTAACTGTTGTTCCTATGTTGGCTCCCATTATTATTCCAACAGCTTGATGCAAATTCATCAGCCCTGCATTTACAAAACCAACAACCATTACGGTTGTGGCACTGCTGCTTTGTATAACTCCTGTAACAAGAGTTCCCACAAGAACTCCCATGAGCTTGTTTTTAGTAAGTGCAGCCAATATATCCTTCATTTTGCTGCCTGCTGCTTTTTGAAGGCCGTCACCCATGTAATTCATTCCAAACAAAAATAGTCCTAGTCCGCCTATTAAACTGATTGCTATATCCATATTTCCTCCTACACCAAGTTCTTAAAGCCCAACTGACGCAAAGCTTCGTACATTACTATATTTACAGAATTTGCAAGATTTAAACTTCTTGCATCGACATTGTCAATCATGGGTATTTTAATTCTGCTGTTTTTGTATTCCTGGTGAATACGATCAGGCAGTCCTGCTGTTTCTTTACCAAACATTATGAAACAATCATCTGTATAAGTAACATCAGTGTAAAATCTGCTTTCCTTGGTTGTTGCAATGAATACATCCCTACCTTTCACATTGGACAGGAATTCTTCAAAATTTTCATAATAAGTTATGTTAACCAAATTCCAATAGTCAAGGCCTGCTCTTTTCAAATACTTGTCCGCTAGGGAAAATCCAAGAGGCTTAATCAAATGCAAGTTTGAGCCTGTAGCTGCGCAGGTCCTGGCAATGTTGCCTGTATTCTGCGGAATTTCAGGTTCAAATAGTACTATGTTTAATGACATTTTTCTCTCCTAAATTGAATATAATGTTGAACGCTCAGTAATTATATCATTGTTTGACGATATAATAAAGGAATTATTTTTTTCCATATATTACAAATTGTTTAAACTATTTATGTGCACTTTCTTATAATAATCGCAAACATCTCGGACACTGCAGTCAGGACACTTTGGTTTTTTTGCAGTACATGTAGCTCGTCCATGAGTTATGAGCAGGTGATGCAGCAGATGCCACTTGTATTTTGGAAACTTTTTCATCATATCATCAGATACCTTGTCAGCAGTGGTGCTTTTAGAAAGTCCCAGACGCCTAGAAATTCTGAAAACATGGGTATCCACAGGAAAGGCCGGAATATGGAATGCTTCTACCAAAACAACAGATGCAGTCTTTCTTCCTACTCCCGGAAGCTTCATCAGATCTTCCATATTTTGTGGAACTACTCCATTATACTTACATTTAAGTTCCCTGCACATAAGATAAATGTTTTTTGCCTTATTTTTGTACAACCCTATTTTTCTTATCTTTTCTTCTATTTCGTCTTGAGATAATTTAAGAAAACTATCAAGATCCGGATATTGCATGTACAATTCTTCTGTTACTTTGTTTACGCTTTTGTCCGTTGCCTGAGCGCTGAGCATGGTTGAAACAAGTAGCTGAAATGGAGTTGTATAGTCAAGGCCGCACTTTGCATCAGGATAAGTATCCTTCAAAAGTTCGTAAATTTTTTCTGTTTTCGTCATCAATAAATCTCCTTAACAAAATTAATTATTTCAACTCTTTCATCATTGTCAATAAAATCAATAACTTTTGTTATGGCTGATTCACAGATATTTTTGCTGTTCGAAACTGCTGCAATGCCTATAACTGACTTATTCCATATGTCATTGAAATCAACTTCAGCCACGGAAACATTAAATCTTGACTTTATCCTTTCTATTATGCTTTTAAGCACATGCCTTTTTTCTTTTAATGAATATGATTCATAAATTAAAATTTCAATTTCACATGTTCCCACTGTCATGATAAACCTCCAGCAATTTTAAAATCTCACATTTAATTATATCATTTTCATAATCATATCTCTTATTCAAAATATCTGATGCTTTTTTACTGTCAAGCTCCATCAATGCCCAATAAGCATACGTTTTAATCATGTCTGAAGTATTATCAAGCTCATTCTCAACATCCTCAAACAATGAAACAAGCTTTAGATTGGCAATGGAAATCAGTGCATTTCTTTTCCACACATTTTTTCCTCTCCAGCTGCCTGACATACTGCTGTACTTTTGTTCAAATTCTGCATTTGAAATTTTAAGCAGTTCTTCAAGGTTAAGTTCCAGAATTTTGTAATCCTCATTTGTTTTTTTCTCCAGTATTTTTTTGTTTTTCGGACAAACCAACTGGCACACATCACATCCATAAATTTGATTTTTCATATTCTTTCTGTAATCTAAAGGAATGTATTTTTTAGTCTGTGTGAGTCCCGATATACACCTGGTGGCATCTATTGTTCCGCCTTTGAGTATTGCGCTGTTTGGGCAGCTTTTAATGCATATGGTGCAATCATTGCATATGTCAACAGATTGGCTGTTAACACACTTTATTTCAAGATCAGTAAGCAGATAACCTAAATTTATGAACGAACCAAAATTTTCATTTATTAATAAACTGTTTTTACCGTAATGGCCTATTCCAGCATTTTTGCATATTTCTCTGTCAACCAGAGGAGTAGTGTCAACACAGGCTGCATATTCAAAACTAAAAAAGTTTTTCATTTCAAAAGCAAGACTTTCAAGGAGTTTTTTTACATTTCTGTGATAGTCCTCTTTATATGACACAACGCTTAAAAGCCCCTTGTTTGGGGCTTGAGATTTTTTATATCCCTCTGCATAAGGCACAGCAATTGCTATGATGCTTTTGCATCCGGGCAAAATGTTCCTTGCATCAAGTCTTTTTTTAATATTCTGTTCTTCAAATTCACTGTTCAACCCATTGTTTTTTCTTGAAACTAATAGTTCCTGCAAATAGCTGTAATCTACAACATCAGTGAACCCAATGACATCTATTCCGATTTTTTTTGCAATATCAGCAATTATATTTTTCATATCATTTCCTCACCTTAATATACAATATAACATATTGCAAAATAATTCAAGGCAAAAAAATTACAGCTTAAATCATGAAACACTAAAAAAATAAAAGCTGCCAAATTTTCATTTGGCAGCCCATTATTAAGCTCTAACTTTAACTGCTTCAGCACCTTTTAACAAAGCGTCTTTGTTTAAAGGAACAAGATGAGTTTTGTTTTCTCCGAAAACTTTAAGGAATGCATGTAGAACTGAATCTATTTCAACTATTTTAGTAAGTTCTACATAAGCACCAAGCATAATCATATTAGCTACTTTTGGGTTTCCAAGTTCAGCTGCAAGTTCATTTGCTGAAACGTAGTAAACTTCAATATCTTTTCTCTTTGGTTCAACATCAATCAATGATTTGTTGATTATAAGTTTTCCACCTGGAACAAGTTCATTTTCAAACTTTGAAAGAGAAGGGAGATTCATTACTATGGCTGCAGTACCGTCCTTCGAAATAAGCGGAGAACCTACTGCCTCATCAGAAACTATTACTGCACAGTTTGCAGTACCGCCTCTCATTTCAGGACCATAAGATGGAAGCCACGAAACCTGTTTGTCTTCAAGCATTCCGGCATATGCCAGAAGCTTTCCTATAGCCATTATACCTTGACCGCCAAATCCGGCCATTATTACTTTTTCTTCCATTTATTTGTCCTCCTCAAAATCTCTGAAATTTCCTAAAGGATAATATGGTATCATATTTTCCTGAAGCCATCCCAATGCTTTTACAGGAGTATAACCCCAGTTTGTAGGACATGTGGACAACACTTCAACTATTGCAAATCCCTTGCCTTGAATCTGGCATTCAAAAGCTCTTTTTATTGCTTTTTTTGCTTTTCTTATGTTTGCAGGAGTGTCAACAGATACTCTTTCAACAAACTTTGCTCCGTCTATTGTAGCAAGCATTTCAGACATACGAATTGGCATTCCGCTGTGCTCTACTGTTCTTCCCAGTGGAGAAGTAGTAGTTTTTTGTCCTATCAATGTTGTAGGAGCCATCTGGCCGCCTGTCATTCCATATATTGCGTTGTTTACGAATATTGTAGTAAACTTTTCTCCTCTGTGAGCTGCATGAACTATTTCAGCAGTTCCTATGGAAGCCAAGTCTCCGTCTCCCTGATAAGTGAACACTACATTTTCAGGGTGAACTCTTTTTATACCTGTTGCAACAGCCGGAGCTCTTCCGTGAGCAGCTTCCTGCATGTCGCAGTTGAAATATTTATATGCAAGAACTGAACATCCAACAGGAGCAACTCCTATTGCATCTTCCAATACTCCAAGTTCCACTAAAGTTTCAGCTACAAGTTTATGAATTACTCCATGAGTACATCCTGGACAGTAATGAAAAGGAACATCTGTCAATCCTTTTGATTTTTCGTATACCATTGTCATTATTTAGTACCTCCTGCGATTTTTTCAATTTCAGCCAATATTCCTGCAGGTGTAGGAACCATTCCTCCGGTTCTTCCGTGGAAATATACAGGCATTCTTCCTTCAATTCCTATTTTAATGTCATCAATTAACTGTCCCTGACTCATTTCTACTCCAAGAATTCCCTTGCAGTTTGGATTGATGTCTTTATAAATTGCATATGGGTATGGCCATAATGTAATAGGTCTGATTATTCCAACTTTAATACCTTTTGTTGCAGCTAATTTGATAGCTGTTTTTACTATTCTTGAAGTTGTTCCGTATGCTACGCACACTACATCAGCATCTTCCAATCCGAATGCTTCGTAAAGAACTTCATTTTCTTCCATTAATTTATATTTCTTTTCAAGTCTTATGTTGTGATCTTCGCATAATTCTGCTTCCAGGAACAGCGAGTTTACAATATTTTTCTCTCTTTTTCCCTTAGTTCCTGTTGTAGCCCAGTCTTTTGCAGGCAAATTTTCATTAAAGTTTTCTTTGAACTCAACTGCTTCCATCATTTGTCCAATCATACCATCTGCACAAACAAGCACTGGGTTTCTGTATTCATCAGCTTTGTCAAAAGCAAGCATAACATAATCAACAGTTTCCTGAATACTTGCTGGTGCATAACAAAGAGTTCTGTAGTCTCCGTTTCCGCCGCCTCTTGTTGACTGATAATAATCAGCCTGTCCAGGCTGAATACTTCCCAGTCCTGGGCCGCCTCTCATCATGTTAACAATAACACATGGAATTTCAGCACCTGCAGCATATGTAATGCCTTCTTGTTTCAAAGATATTCCAGGGCTTGAAGAACCAGTCATAACTCTTGCTCCTGCTCCGCCTGCTCCATATACCATGTTTATTGCTGCAACTTCGCTTTCAGCCTGAAGGAATACTCCTCCTACTTCCGGCAATGCTTTTGACATATATTCTGGAATTTCACTTGAAGGAGTTATTGGATATCCAAAAAAATATCTGCAGCCTGCTTTTATAGCTGCTGCTCCAACAGCTTCATTACCTTTCATCAATACTTTAGACATAATCTACCTCCGATATTATAATCTTTCTACTGTTATTACTGAATCTGGACACATAATTGCGCAATTTCCGCATGCAATACATTCTTCAATGTTTATTACATGAGCAGGGCTGTATCCTTTGCTGTTTATTTTTTCTTTGTTTAATTTTATAATTTGTTTTGGACAAACAGTTACACACAATTCGCATCCTTTGCATGCATCATCATTAAATGTTACCTTTCCTTTTGCCATACTGAACCTCCATTCTAACTCATCCAATCTTCCCGCATATATAGATTTATGGGGAAAATTTTTTCTAATATTTCTTTATTTGTAATTTTTAAAGCTGTCTCTTTTAAAGCAGCTTCATATCGTATTGGTATATCTGTTTCCCAGGATACTTTTTTTGTGAGCTCATGACCAAACTCTACATCTTCAACAGTTGTATCCTTAAGCAGATGTGTGTTGTTAATAAGTCCTGTAACCTTCAAGCCTGATGTTTGTTCTATCAGTCTCAAAAGTTTCACTGTATCTTCGGCTGTCCTTGTTTCTGGACGATTGCCGTTAATAACATAAAACATGTCATATTCAACGTTTTTGATTTGCTCTGCATATCTTGCAAGAACTCTTGCTCCCACAGGATCTCCTCCTACATCTATGACTGATTTCTCATTTTGATTCATGATAACACCTGTCATTTCAGCAGGCAGGGCAGGGATGTCAACAGCAGTATTTCTTATGCTGCTGTCATATACCTTGATGCCGATTTTTTCGAAAAATTCTCTTTTTTCCCTAGACCTGAAATAAGGATTAACAATATCCAAGTCAGCAATGCTGACATTATCATAATGCTCCTTAAGTTTTACGGCGTAGTTTACTGAAAATTCAGTTTTTCCGCTGCCGTAATGTCCAATTACAATAACCAACCTCTTGTCATGCATATTTGCCCCTCCTTTCAAGCCTGTGCTCATTATTTGTATTCCTTTGCTGACTCAGTGTTGTTTAACACTCTGAGACCACCCTGAGCTAAGGCTAAAAGTTCATCTTCTCCAGGATAAGCTATTACATCTGCAATAAACTTAACCTTATTTTCAATCATTTGAACAAAGTTTTTATCATAAGCAATGCCTCCTGTAATAAGGATTGCATCAACTTCACCGTCAAGAACTACTGCGTATTCACCAACAGCCTTTGCTACCTGGTATGCCATAGCGCTGTAGATCAATTTTGCTTTTTCATCGCCAGATTGTGCTCTTTCGCTTACTTCTTTTGCATTGTTTGTTCCAAGGTAAGCAGTTATGCCGCCCTTACCAACAATCATTTTCTTAATTTCAGCTTCAGTGTACTTGCCTGAAAAGCATAGTCTTACAAGTTCATCAGCTGGAAGAGATCCTGATCTTTCAGGTGAAAATGGTCCTTCACCGTTCAGTGCGTTATTAACGTCAATTACTCTTCCTTTTTTGTGTGCTCCCACGGAAATTCCTCCGCCTAAGTGAACAACAACAAAATTCATTTCATTGTAATCTTTTCCAAATTTTTCTTTAGCAGCTCTTCTTGCAACTGCTTTTTGATTTAATGCGTGCCAAATACTTATTCTTTCAAACAGCGGATGGCCGCTTATTCTTGCCACATCATCCAATTCGTCAACCACAACCGGATCAACTATGAATGATGGTATGTTTACTTCATCAGCTATGCTGCGTGCAATTAGTCCGCCAAGATTTGAAGCATGCTCACCTTTTACGTTTGTTTTCAAATCTTCAATTAGTCTGTCATTTACAGCGTATGTTCCGCCTTCTATAGGCATCAGCAGTCCTCCGCGGCCCACAACTGCATTTAATGATTCTACCTTGATGTCATTTTCTTTCAACGCTTCAAGTATAAGCTGTTTTCTAAATTCAAACTGATCAGCCACATTGTGGTATGGGCTAAGTTCTTCATTTGAGTGTCTTAAAGTTTTTTCAAACACCAGGCTTTCATCTTCGAAAACAGCAATTTTTGTTGATGTTGAACCTGGATTGATTATTAATTGTTTCATGTTATCTCCTTATATTATGAGCACAAAACTGCCAAAGCTATTGAATTTAACTTGGCAACGTCTGAATCGGCTCTGGATGTAAGTACTATTGGTGCTTTTGCACCCAAAATAATTCCTGCATTTTCTGAGTCAGAAAAATATGTCAAAGCCTTGTACAGCACATTTCCTGCTTCAATGTTAGGCATAAGCAATATATCAGCATCTCCGGCAACTGCACCATGGACTCCCTTTAGCTCTGCTGCTTCTTTAGAAATAGCATTGTCAAGTCCAAAAGGACCTTCAACTATGCAGCCTGTTATTTTGCCGTCTTTTTGCATTTGTACAAGTTCCTGAGCATCAACTGTTGCCTGCATCTTTGAACTTACTTTTTCCTTGGCACAAACAACTGCTACTTTTGGGTTTTCAATTCCCAAAGAACGGGTAACTCTCAATGAGTTTTCAAGTATTTGTCTTTTTTCTTCTGCATCCGGTGCAATATTCATGGCTGCATCAGTAATTAACAACAGTTTGTGATATTTTTCAATTGCGAACACAGCAGCATGGCTAAGTGTATTTCCTGTTCTAAGTCCAATTTCTTTGTCAAGAACGGCTTTTAAAATTATAGATGTGTCAATAAGACCTTTCATTACAACATCAGCTTTACCGCTGCTGACAAGTTCCACGGCTTTTCTGGCAGCCAGGTTGCCGTCTTTTTCGTCAATAATTTCAATGTCCTCTAAGACAAAATCAACTTCTTTTGATATTTCTTCAATTTTTTCTTTGTCTCCAACTAATATAGGAACGCATATACCCGCATTAACAGCTGCTTTTATTGCCTTTAACACATCTTCATCCTGGGCAAATGCAACAGCTATTTTTTTAAGGCCTTTGTTCTTAGCTGAAACTAATATATCTTCAAACTTTTTCACTGTCTCACCTCGACTAAATATATAAGCAATTATTGTGCCAACTTTTTTCGACAAAATAAAATAAAAAGTTAAACATTGAAAATTCAACATCTAACTTTTTTAAAATTATTTTATATATTTTTATAAATTTCTAACATTTTTTTGATTTGCAAATTTTTGCGTGCAAATTTTTGCACAGTAGTAGTATTTGCAATTTTTTGCACAACTATTCTATTCCGTACTTTTCCATTTTGTAGTAAAGGCTTCTAATGGAAATTCCGAGAAGTCTTGCAGTTTCAGTTTTGTTATTTTCAAGTTTGAAATATGCATTTCTGATATATTCTGCTTCGGCCTTTTCCAGAACATTGTTTAAACTTGTCAATTCCTCATCTTTGTACACAACACAGTTCATTGTCTGAGTTTTTTTATTTGAATATAAATGAGGCAGATGAACGGCCTGTATCATCTTTTCATTGATGTTCATGTTTATTATGGATCTTCCTATGACATTTTCAAGCTCTCTTACGTTGCCTGGCCAGTCATGGCTCATCAGAATATTTAGCGCTTCTTCAGATATGTCCACAATGTTTCTTCCATATTCGTCATTAAACTTTACTATGAAGCTTTTCACAAGAAGGGGGATGTCTTCTTTTCTTTCTCTTAAAGGCGGAATAAAAATCGGCAATATGCTAAGTCTGTAGAACAGGTCTTCCCTGAATTTCCCTTCCTCCACAGATTTTATTAAGTCTGCATTTGTTGCAGCAATTACTCGCACATCCACGGAAATTGTCTTGTTGCTTCCAACCCTCATTATTTCCTTTTCCTGCAGAACCCTCAGCAGCTTAGCCTGTGTGTTCATGCTTATTTCAGATATTTCATCAAGAAATATTGTACCCTTGTCTGCTTCTTCAAAAAGACCTTTTCTTCCTCCCTTTAGGGCTCCCGTAAAAGATCCTTCCTCATAACCGAACAACTCACTTTCTAAAAGCGAATCAGAAAGAGCAGCGCAGTTAACCCTGATAAAATTATTGTATTTTCTGCTGCTTTGTGCATGAATGGAATTAGCAAATAGCTCTTTTCCTGTTCCGCTTTCTCCTCTTAATAAAACCGTGGCAGGAACCTTGGCAGCTTTTTCAATCATGTTTTTTACTTCTTTAATGGAAGCAGATTGTCCTATTATGTCTTCAGGCTTGTACTTGTATGTCAAGGCTCTTAATTTTTTTTCTGCTTCTTCAAGCTTGTCTGTAAGATCTTTAATTCCTGACATGTCGTGAAGAACAGCAACACTGCCCTTCATAACTCCGTTTACGATTATGGGGGCTGCCTGGGCAACAACTGTCTTTCCGCTTGGTCTGATTTTCAGCTTTGTGTTCTCAACAGGTTTTTTAGTAGAAAGAACCTTCATGTGAAGGCTTTCTCCTTCCTCAATGTCATAAAGGGCATTTTTTCCAAGAACATCATCATACTCAAGTCCCGTAATTTTGGTATATGCAGGATTTACAAGTATATGCACGCCTTTTTCATTTACAACACTGATTGCATCCTGTGTTGCCAGAAAAACAGCCTGTAACATTCCCTGATAATCCAAGCTGTTTATTTCAACATCTGGTTTTCCCATATTATCCTCTTTATTTACTCTTCATCTGCAGCATCTGTTGCTGCAACAGGTGCGGTAACAGTTACATCAACTGTATTCTGGCTGAGAGATATACTGTTTAATTTTATATCGGTAACGCATTCTACATTGACTGTTATGTTTCCGGCAACAGCTTCAGTCATGTCTGAAGACAATATTAAATCACTTTTTTTCAACGAATTTACAATAGATGAAGTACCAACAACCTTAACAATGATATCCTGATCTGTGTTTGCAGGCGTTGCATTACTTCCTTCCTTCAGATTTACAAACTGTATGTCTGATGTCTTGTAAACAAATTCTTTTTCCACTACTTCCTCAATTACTGCATTCACAACAGGTGTTGTGGTAAGGTCCATGAGTATGAGCCCATCGGTGTTCAATATGTCCTTCGATGAAAGTATATTGTTATATGCTCCCGAAATATCCAGCTCTGCCAAAGAGAGCTCCTTGATTGTATCAAGAATGTCCTGTCTTGCAGCTATCCTTACTTTCCCGGGATTAACTGTCACATCCACAAGCTGGTAACCTGCTTCAGGATTTCCTGTAACCACCGGAACCAAGTTCACATATTTTGTAGGATACACAGGAACTGTAACTTCCACATTGCCAACCGGCGAAGACATGAATATTTCCGTGTCGGTTCCGTCATAAATTCTTACTGGTACGGTCTTTACAAGGTCATTTTTAACACCTTCAATGTTGACTGTAGCAATAGCATGGTTTGCTGAATTCACTACGCTTCTTGGTCCTGTTATCTTCACTGACGATGGATTTGAAAGAGCCAGTGACTTGTAATAACCATCAGCCTGGTTTCCTTCATACTGAACTGTTACATCCATTACTCTTGAAATAATTCTTTCTATGTTGCATGCTATCTGAGAAGGGTAGGTGTTTACAATTTCAACACCGCTTGGGCCTGAAATTTCCACTTTGGCATTTGTTATTCCTTCTCCATAGCCGTATACATCTATATATGCCGTAAAGTCGCCCTTTTTTATGTTATTTAGCTGTTCGCCATAACCTTCAACCTTAACGCTTACAGTCAGGTTGTCCTTGTCTGTGTTCATCATAACAAGGTTTGAATTTTCAAGTGCAGATAGATTTTTAATTGTAACAGGAATATTTGTGTAGGTAGTGTTAAGCAGAGGGCTAGTTTCAACCATTATAATAATCCATAGGATTACAGAAACTACTAGACAAGTAACTTGGATGACTAATTTATCGTTTTTTATCTTCATTTCGGTTTCTCCATTTATCAATTAAATTTCCCTTGTCGCTTTCAGTATAAATACCGGCTAACAAATCCTGCAGCTCTTCAATTTGAATGTTTCTATAAAGCCTTCCCTCCACAGCATATGAAATATATCCTGTTTCCTCTGAAACAATAAGTGCAATGGCATCGGATTTTTCCGTCATTCCTATGGCTGCCCTGTGTCTTGTACCTATGTCCTTGCTCAATAAATTGTTTTCTGTAAGAGGAAGGAAACATCCTGCTGCTCTAATGGAATAATCCTTGATAACCACAGCTCCGTCATGAAGAGGAGTGTTCGGTATGAATATGTTTATTAATAGTCCGCTTGATATGTTTGCATTAAGTTTTGTTCCGCTGTCAGTAATGTCTGTGAGACCTATTTTCTGCTCAAATATCATCAATGCTCCGATTTTCTGTCTTGCAAGTGAAGATGTTGCAGAAACAATTTCTTTTATAACCTGTTCAGAAGTTTGAGCATTTTTTTCATAGCTTGAAAGAGTAAATGATGTTCTTCCCAGATACTCCAGTGCTTTTCTTATTTCCGGCTGGAAAACCACAACCAGTGCAATCACGCCAACCTGAAATGTGTGGTCCAGAATGTATTTAACCATATGAAGCTGAAATATCTGCGATATTGGAATCAATGCAACCAAAAGCACAATTCCTTTCACCAGCTGTTTAGCCCTCATGTCACGAATGAGTAAGTATCCGTGATACAGAACATAGTAAACAAGACCTATGTCCACTATGCTGTTTAGTTTGATATTTGAAATAATTAATTTTATCTGTTCCATTCCACCACTTCCCCAATTTAATTCTGACCTATTTGTTACTCTGCTTTCATTTGCGCCATTGTATCACTATAGGACCTGTTCATTCTTGTCTTTGAATTTGCATCTACTTCACTGCTTTCAATATATTCCATTATTGGATATACCACATGTTCTGTTCCGCCATCAGCAGTCTTTCCCTTATAAACCCAAAGAGGGATGTATTCTATCTTTTTAATAGAAACTTCTCCTGTTTTACCTTTTTTTTCTATTTCAATATCAATAACAACGCCGTCTTCCGTGTATTTTGAAATTTCTTCACTCATTCCGTAGGGAACAAGAGTTTCAACTCTTTGATTTGATAAAAAATTACCCATGGAATATGCCACAAATTTTGTCTTTCCGTCATACTCCAATGTCTTGGCAGGTTGTATAACGTGAGGATGACTTCCAAGTATTATGTCAACACCTTCTTTTAACAGCATGTCTGCAACTGCTTCCTGAGTCGCTGTCTGAACCCTCGCATATTCATTTCCCCAATGTAGAACCGCAACTATTACATCGGCTTTTTGCTGTTTTGCATATGCAATGTCTTCTTTCATTTTTGTTTCATCAATAATGTTGATCAATGTATCCAAATCTTGTGGTGACATTACAGAATCAAGGCCGTTTAACATTTCCGTATAAGAAAGGAATGCAATTTTTATACCTTGAACATCTTTTATGAGCACTCTTGTTGCTGGTTTCTCCACATAAGTCCCTATGCTGTCCATGCCTCTTGATTGTATTTGCTGCACTGTTCTTATGAGGCCTGCTTTTCTTGTGTCGAGGCTGTGGTTGTTAGCAGTTGACAAAACATCAAATCCTGCATCCTTTATTGCATCCAGAACTTCGTCAGGAGCATTGAACAATGGATAGCCCTGGTAACTGTACGTTTCATTTCCTGCAGTTGTTCCTTCAAAGTTTGCTATTGCTAAATCTGCATCGCTTAAAATGTCTTTTACTGCTTTGAAGCTGTTGTGAAAATCGTATGTCTTTGTTGCTGCATCATATGCTCCGTCAATTTGGGACGGATGAAACATTATGTCACCTGTTGCTTTTATATTTATTGTAATGTCAGGAATAACGTCCGGCTTTGGTTCTTCTTTTATAGGTTCTTCTTTTATAGGTTCTTCTTGAGGCGGTTGTTCTGTCGAAGGCTTTTCTTCGTTGTTTTTATTTTCACTTCCCAATCCTCTCACTGCAAATGAAGCTGCTGTTATTCCTATTATAACTATCAAACCCAGCAAAGAAGCTCTGAGCCTTTTTTTTCTAAGTCTTTTTTTTCTGTTCATTTATACCCCTTGATTTATATAAATTATTAATTATCTTTTAATATGCTTTTGATTTACGTTATTTGTTCATATTATAATATTAACTTAATGCAAAGAAATTTGCAACAAACTAATTATTAAAAAACGCTTAAATATTTCCAATGTTTTCTTAATTTTTTCGCGGTTTTATTAAGGCCTTAGGTCCATAGCCTATTAGATCGTACCTGTTTTCCTTCATAAGAGCCTTCAGCACAATGTCGTAATTTTCCTTTTTGTTGTATTGCAATAGGGCACGCTGCATCCGTCTTTCTTCTTTATCTTTAGGAACATGCACTTTTTCTTTAGTCAAAGGATTTATACCAGTGTAGTACATACATGTTGACATTGTTCCTGGCGTTGGATAAAAATCCTGCACCTGTTCCGGAATATGACCCATATCTCTTATATATTCGGCAAGTTCTATGGCATCTTTAAGAGTTGAGCCAGGATGTGAAGAAATAAAGTACGGAACTATATACTGTTCCTTGTTTATTTTCTTGCTGGTGTCGTTGAATTTTTTAACGAATTTGTTGTACGTGGAAATTGAAGGTTTGCCCATGAGCTTCAAAACCGAATCTGAAACATGTTCAGGAGCTGTTCTTAATTGCCCGCTCACATGGTACTTGCAAAGTTCATCCATGAATTCATCACTATTATCATATATTGCATAGTCATATCTTATGCCAGATCTTACGAAAACTTTTTTTATTCCTTCTACTTTTCGGATTTTTCGAAGAAGATTGACATAATCGCTGTGGTCAACCTGAAGATTCTTGCATTTAACAGGTGTCATACACTCCCTGTCCTTGCATGCTCCGAACTTTTCCTGCTTTTTACAGGCCTTAATTCTAAAGTTGGCTGTAGGTCCTCCCACATCATGAATGTAACCCTTGAATTCTTTGTCATTCTTCATTGTTTCCACTTCTTTGAGTATTGAATCATGACTTCTTGCCTGTACGATTCTTCCCTGATGAAAATTAAGAGCGCAGAAATTACATCCTCCGAAACACCCTCTTACGCTTGTTATACTGAATTTGATTTCTTTTAGAGCAGGTATTCCGCCGTCTTTTTTGTAACTGGGATGGCAATCCATCATGTATTCCAGGTCATATACATCATCAAGCTCATCCATGGTCAGAGTTTCCATTGGAGGATTTTGAACCACATATACCGTACCATATTGTTCCACAAGAGTTTTGCCGGATATGGCATCAGTATTTTCATATTGAATTTTAAAACTTTCAGCATATTTTTCCTTTGAAGATGACACCTCATCAAATGTGGGCAAAAAAAGCGGTTCAAATGGTCGTTCTCTGTCCTTTGTCTTGTATACGGTTCCATTTATGAATGTAATTTCTCCTGCAGGAATTCCCGAATCAAGGGCTTCAGCTATTTGAATAAGAGATTTTTCTCCCATTCCATAAACAAGGATATCTGCTCCGGAATCAAGCAAGACGCTTCTTTTTATGCTGTCGCTCCAATAATCGTAATGATTAAGCCTTCTTAAAGACGCTTCAATTCCACCTATTATAATAGGAATATGCTTGTATGCTTCTCTTATTTTGTTTGAGTAAACCGTAACAGCCCTATCAGGCCTCAAGTTTGGTTTTCCTCCGGGAGAATAAGCATCCGTGTTTCTTTTTTTTCTGAATGTTGTGTAATGATTGACCATTGAATCTATATTCCCGGAATTCACCAGAAATCCAAGCCTCGGTTCTCCAAGAACTTTGAAAGACTCAATGTTCTTCCAGTCCGGTTGCGCTATTATTCCCACTTTATAGCCGTATCTCTCAAGAAGCCTCGACAATATTGCCGCACCAAAAGATGAATGGTCAACATAAGCATCTCCTGTAACAAAGATGAAATCGCACTGATTCCACCCTCTTTTCTTCATATCATCTATATTAATTGGTAAAAAATCCATGTATCCTCCGATAATTTTTTTATAATTTAATTATACCATTAAAACATTAATTAAAACAATATAAATATGGAGGCTACTTATTTCAGGAACAAAAAAATAAACGGAAGATTATCTTCCGTTTTATGTATTACATTATTACTTCAACAGCATCTCCGTTTACAAGTCCTGCTGCGTTTCCTTCTTCTACATCAAGGTGCATGTCTAAAGCATATTCGTCATGAACTCTTATAAGCACGTTGTCAAAAGTTAAACCTCTTGGTCCGCCGACTTTAACCTGTACTATGTCTTTGTCTTTAAGACCGTACTTTGCTGCATCAGATGTGTGCATGTGAATGTGTCTAGAAGCTGCTATAACACCTTTTTCAAGTTCAACTTCTCCGCATGGTCCAACAAGCTTAACTCCCGGTGTACCTTCAGTCTTTCCTGAATCTCTTACAGGAACTTCTTTCAATCCAAGTGTAAATCCATCTGACAATGAAATTTCAACCTGTGTTTCTTTTCTTGCCGGTCCTAATATTCTCACACCTTTAATTGTTCTTTTAGGACCTACCAGGTCAACTTTTTCATCACATGCAAATTGTCCAGGCTGGCTTAAATCTTTGATAGGTGTCAGTTCATGTCCTTCACCGAATAGTATATTTATATGTTCTTTGCTTAAATGAACATGTTTGTTTGATAAACCCACTGTTACTTGAAAACTCATGTTTTTCCTCCGTTAATTTAATTTTTCTAGAAAAATTATAATATACTGAAGAAATAATATCAACTCTAAATTTCATAATTTTTAATTATATTGATTATTTAACTTTTTTTACCTCTATCTCCGGAACAATTCTATAAAATATGCTCAGCAAAGACAAAATTATAAAGTAATAAAAAATGTATCTTGAAACTATGCTGTTTGGAATGAGTTTTGACGAAAAATAAAAAAACACTGCTGCAGCCACATAAAGAATTGTTTTTTTACTGTCGAAAACATTATTTTTTACTTCTTCTTTTTCTGCAATTTTCTTTTCGTTGCATATTTGCTCTATAAAACATTCATCTTCAGGAAGCATATTTTGTTTTTCAACTCTATCATAAAGTTCATCAATATCAAGAATTTTTATGTCAAGCTTTTGGTTGAATTTTTCGAGAAGTTCGAAAGCCCCCTGGCTAATGGAGCCCGTTACTGCCAGATAACCTGTTCGTATGCCGTTTTGTCCCATAAATTCAATCATGCTGCGCACATCAGTTTTTTCAACTTCATTTTCTTCAAGGAGTTTAAATATTTTAATGCAATGAATAATTCCTTCTTTTTCAGCCAAATACATATGATGTCCTTTTTTTATGTAATTTCTCCATCCTTCTTTTTCAAGCAAATATCCTATGAAAAGTTCAAAATCGGCTGTATTGATTTCTGAAAGCTTTCTTTTGAAGTGGTCTTTCTTTATTCTTGTAAAAAGCTTGTTTTTTCCTTCCTTTTTCATGCGTTCCACGTTCATTTTATTTATGAGCGTAAATATAAGAAAAACCTCAGCACAAAAAAGAACAGATAAAAAAATGTCGCTTGTCATGAAAAACATAACTGTAAGTACAAAAATGCTTAATAATATTTTATATAAAACCAAATCTGTCCTGTAGCTGAAGTATTTTCTGCTTCCCAGTGCTTCTTTTACAAAAATTCTTTTCATGTTTTTGTCGTTAATCATAAAATCACCTCTTTGTAATTATTTCCAATATACCTTGTTTTATACAGCAATAAAAAAACTGTCCTAAGACAGTTAGACTATTGAAACCTAATTTTCATCGTAGGGGCGGATCTTGTGTCCGCCCGTGGTTCTAATACAATAATTTAGTTATCTTCGGGAAAATTTCTCCCTTGTACAGTTTTTTAAATTCCGTTTACAGCCTGCTCAAGCTTATCAAGATACTTGATTGGGAAATATGCAAGCAGTTCCTTGAACTGTTCAACTGTAAGCCCTTGAGCAGAAGTATATAATTTAATTTTTTCATCCAGACTGGCATTTATGAATTCTTCTTTGATTTCTTCAAATTTCTTTTCCATTTTCTCCTCTTTCTTTAATATATTCCCGGCGATGCAATGCACATAATTTCTGTTGTTTCTTCTGATGGATTGAACAATTTGTGCGGGATGTTCGAGCATATGTAAATGCTGTCGCCTTCTTCGATTATTTCATTGTAATCCGCAAAATTAACTATCAATTTTCCTTTTATTATTATTACACATTTATCAGAATCTATTATTAAAAAATTTTCACTATCCCATTTTCCCGGTTCAATAGAGCTTTTGAATATTGAAAATTTCATATTGTTTTTTTGCTCATTTCCTATGGGAAGCAAAAATTCAAGCTCCTGATTCTTTTCCGGATAAATTAGTCTTTGTCTGTCTTCTTTCCTTGTAACAGTTACGCTTACTGTTTCGTCCAGAAAATAATAGGGCGAGATTCCAAATACTCTGCAAATCTTAGTAAGAGCAGTCAAAGAAGGCTCAATGAGGTTTCTTTCCACCTGAGATATGTAGCTTGAAGTAAATCCTGACTTCTCAGCAAGTTCATCTATTGTCATTTCATTGTGCTTTCTTAATTTTCTAACCTTATTGCCGTCCATTTTTTACTCCGATTTGAATTTGTAAAATGATATTACTCTAATAAGGCCAATTAGTCAATATATTTCAACATAAATGAGAACTTTTATTATTATAATTATTATTCATTTTAAATAAACACACCTGTTAAGCTGTAGCTTAACAGGTGTTTGTTACTCTTTGTTTTTCTTTTCTCGTGAATCATAAAAATTTTGAAAATTGTCATCCTTAAGGCCAAATACAGCTCTTGCACTTTCAGCCTGTGGATCATGTTTTATATGTCTTGAATGGAATTTTCCGTCTTCTTTTTTGTTATTGCTCGTACTTTTCATTTTATTATCTGTCATAAATTTCTCCTATAAGGTTTTTATTATTATGTCAGATTTTTATTTCAATATGCGTTTTTCAATATTTAAATTTCATCATCAAGATGGTCATTTAAATCTCTTGATTCCAGCAGTTCCCTTGCAACTTCAAGAACATGTGCAGGAACGTACAAATCAATTCCGTAAAAATTTACTCCTGTGTAGATTTCCATGAGTGCTCCTGCACCCTTTTCTTTTTTAAGCACAGGTATTCCGTATGATTTAAGTTTCGAAATTATTATTTCTGCTTCAACATTGTCCAAATTTGTCAGCAAAAGCGCTTCATCATCGCCGTTTATATATTCGTCAGCCATACATTCCTCCTGAAATATTTGTTAATTCATTATACAACATTATTACTTTGTTTTCCATATAAAAGTTGCTCCGCAACTCCGCTAGGGGGAATTATGTCCCCCGACCGCGCAAAAAACTTTAGTATATAAAAAAAGACTGAACAATCAGTCTTTTAATTAACATACTGGAGACTTTCAAGGATCTCTTTCGAGATCCTTTCATCTCAAAATATAAGAGGGAATAAATACTTAATTGACACTTGCTTCTTTTTGAAACTTTACTGTCTTCGTAACCGGCTTCCATATTGCCTGTGCCAGGTAAAAATCAATCATGCTGTGGACAACCGTTCCAACTCCCACAAGAAGTATTACGCTTGTTACAAATCCTTTTGCATAGTATCCGGAACTCATGCTGTTTCCGAAATAAAACGGAACAACAACCGCCACTTCAGAAAGCCCATGTATCAAGCCAATTCCCAGAGAAAAAAGCTGTGACGATTTAAATGACTTTAGCATACCGGGATATTTCTTAAGAAGAAGCGACCCTGCTGCTGCAAATATAATGTGGGAAGCCGCTCGAAACACAATTACTATGGGAAAACCTGCAAGCAAGAACCCAACTGCTGTTCCAACAGAAACAAATACTGCTGTTGAAGGCGAAATAAACATTGCTATAAAAATCGCCACATGGCTTGCAAGAGTAAACGATGCAGGTTCCATAGTTATTTTTATTGGGGATATAATTGGTATTATTATTCCTATTGCGCAAAGAAGCGCTGATACAACCATTGAATAGATATTTGAAGTTTTTTTCATTTTATATCCTTTCCAAAACATATGTTATGTGTCTTGTTAGGTGTCTTGACACATGTTTACACAATTATAAATAATGTTTATTGTTTTGTCAATACTTACTCCAAAATAATGCTCTGTTTTCTCAGCGCTTCCTTAATTCTTTTTAATGCTTCTTCGTCCCTGCACCTTATGGTGTGAAGGTGAATGCCGCCTGTTAAATTGCTTAAAGGCAACGCCTGGTTGCTTTTTATCTTTTCCATGAACAAATCAACATCGTAGCGAGAAGAAATACGAAGTTCACCCACTATTTGTCCGTACACGGGATGTTCAACAGTAACATCTACCACTGTTCCTCCGTTATCAACCACTGCATACAGTTCTTCTGCCATATTTTTGTCATCATGACTGCAAGCTATGGTGTATGAGTTGTCACTTTTTTCTGCTTCTGAATTTATGACATAGCCTCTTGGAGTAGCAGATATTTTTATTCCTGCAGCACGCATGAGAGCAATGTCTCCAACTATGACTTGACGGCTTACGGAAAAAGTCTTTGCAAGAGCAGTTGCGCTCACCGGCTCAGTGTTGTTTCTCAATGTATTTTCTATTTTTTTTCTTCTTTCTTCTGAAGGCATATTTCCTCCTTTAAAAAAGGGTATAAAAATGGTCGGAGTGAAAGGATTTGAACCTTCGGCCTCTTGGTCCCGAACCAAGCGCGATACCAAGCTTCGCTACACCCCGACAACATTTATATTATAATAACATAATAGCTGTTTGTCAATCCTTTCCTACATTTAATTCCCTTGCATAATAGAACAAATACTGCTGTGCATAGCCTGAAAAATCTCCGAATTTTTCTTCTGCAAATCGTCTTATTTCCTTGTCGCTTGTATCCTTGTCCACATATAAAGTCTGCATAACTCTTCTCACCCATACATCAACCGGAAACGTGTCAAACTGCTTCATTGAAAACAAAAGTATGCAGTTAGCAACCTTGTCCCCTATTCCGCTATATGTCTTCAAATAATCAAGGCCTTCCTGGTAACTTTTATTCTTTAAATCGTATATTGTGTCTCTTTCATTAAGAAACCTTTCTGCGGCATCCTTGATTCTTGGAGCCCTAAATCCTGCCTTGCATTCTATGATTTTATCAACAGGTGCTTCTGCAAGCTGTTCTGGAGTTGGAAAAGAATAATAATCTCTTCCCCTGTAGCTGGTTATGAAATTTCCAAATTTGCAGCTTAAGTTTTCTATAACTTTTTTAATCATTGGAATTCTGTTGTTGGCAGAAATCATGAACGATATCATGGTTTCCCATTCATCTTGATTTAATATTCTTATTCCACAGCCGAAATCTATTGCTTTTTTCATTATGTCATCTGTACTAACCTTTTCTTTAATTTTTTCGTAGTCAGTATCAAGGTCAAAATAATCTTTGACAATATGGTAATCATCTAAAGTTAAATTATCAAAAATAACTTTTGTTCCTAGTTGTGACACATTTATTACTTTTCCTGAGACAACTCCCGTATAGGAACCGTCCTCTTCTTTGTTCCACCTGAAGCACTGTCCGCAATCAAAAATATGTGTTGTATTGAAGTCCTTTATATCTTCAATGATAAGCATGTTGTCTTTTTCTATAATTTTCATTTTTCACCTCTATAAATGCTCAATAAAGCTTCCTTGTCCGAAAATTCTAGCCTTATCCATATATTCTTCACTTTCATCAATTCTTTGTTCTTCTTCATAGATTTTGCTTAAAAAGTAATGGCTCAGAGCAATTCTGTAATCATTGGCTGCACTTTTAGTTATATTGACAAAATATTCATCTCTGCTCTTTCCTTTTCCATTGAAGAAATCTGCAGCAGCATATATAAATTCAACAGATGTCTTATTGACATTTTTCTTTAGATAAATGTCAATTGCTTCCTTTGCTTCATTCAAAACATCATTGGCTCTATCTGTTCTGCCTGAGAAAAACAAGCTTAATATAAGGTTGTGATAATATAATGCTTGCCAGTTTGAAGGAATTTTTTCAACTTTTTGTTCAAGAATATTTATTGCCTCATCAAACATCCCGGAGTAAAACAATCCTGTTGACTTTTGTATGAGATTTATGTTTCTTTCTCTTTCTGATTGTATTTTCAAAAGCAATTCATCAGTTTCATCAACATATCTTTCAGGATTTTTGTCAATATAAAGAAGCTTGTTAAAAAATTCTGCCTGTTTGTACAATACATGCCTTTTATATGCAAAATACAAAATTATAACAATTATGATCAGTGGAAAATACATTTTTTTCTCCTTATTAACTATTTTTTCTTGAAAGCTCTTCTAAGAAGCTACCCTTGCCTAATTCAGCTGTTAAATTAAACTGTGCAACCGATTCACCCTTGTTGTTCTCTGATTTGAATATGAGGCCCAGAAAATAATGTCCCATGGCTTTTCTGTAGTCATTTGCTCCATTTTTACAAAGCTCCGAAAAATAGTCTTTGTTCTTCTTACCGTTGAAATAATCAGAAACAGCATATACAATTTCAATCATTTCAGTGTAATAATTATTATTTTTAAACTCTTCAAACATTGATTTAGCTTTTTTCATATTTTCATGGGCTTTCTGATTTTCACCCTTAAAATATAAACTTAAAATCAAATTCTGATAGTAAATGGGTTCCCAGTTTTTAGGCACATTTTTCAAATCATTTGTAAGAATATTTATAACTTCATCAAATTTACCCATATAGAACAAACCCGTTGTTTTCTGCAGTACATTGATAATTATGTTTTTAGGGCTTTGTTTTCTTTCCAATATTTTGTCAAGGGCCTTAACATAGCTTCCCGGGTCTTTTTTTATAAACAGCAGATTGTTTAATTTATTTATCTGATCAATTTGCTTTTTTGATTTTAAAAATATTGCCGATAAAAACAATATCATAAAAAAAACTACATATTCCATGGTATCTCCTTAAATTTTATATTCTAAAGCTTTAATTTAGCTAAGGCATCAGCTAATGCAGTGTTGATATTTTCTTCCTTCTTGTTATCCTGTCTTGACAAAAATTTTGAAGCTTCTTTTTTTGATATGGCTGTTGTTTCAGTTTCCTTTCTTTTGTTCCAGGCTGACAGTTTTTCTCTGTATCCGCATTTGCACACAAAAATCTTGCCTTCCCCTTCACCTCTTAATTCAAGTTTCTTATGGCAGTTTGGACATCTTGCGTTTGTTGTCTGTGCAATACCTTTTTTGTAGCCACATTCCCGGTTCTGACATACAAGCATTGTGCCTTTTTTACCGTTAACTTCAAGAAGGTAGCTGCCGCAGTCAGGACACTTTGATTTTGTTTCATTGTCATGTACATACTTTTTATCGCTTGTTTTGATTTCCTTAATTATAGTGCGTGTGTATTCCTTCATGTCGTTAAGAAAATTATCTTTTTTAAGCTGTCCCTGAGCAATTTCATTTAATCTTTGTTCCCACTTTGCCGTTAATACAGGAGATTTCAAATCTGCAGGAGACAATTCAAGAAGCTGTCTTCCCTTTGATGTGGTGTATATGAATTTATCTTTTTTTTCAATAACGAAACTGTTAAACAGCTTGTCAATAATGTCTGCTCTTGTTGCAACTGTTCCAAGTCCTCCGGTTTCACCGATGGTTTTTTTAAGATCCTTGTCGGCATTTTTCATGAACTTCACAGGATTTTCCATGGCAGACAAAAGACTTGCTTCCGTAAATCTAGCAGGAGGCTTCGTTTCACCTGTGGTCATGGAAATCTTTGATACGTTTAATTCCTTACCATTAATGAATTCACTTAATGCATCACTTCCCATGTCATCAAGTATTTCTTCGTCTTCATAATTGCCATAAACTTCCTTCCAGCCCATGGACAATGTAACTCTTCCTTTGGCTGAAAATTCTTCTGAACCGATTTTACCTGAAACAACTATTTTTTCAAATTCAAAAGGCTTTGACAATACAGCCAGAAATCTTTTCACAACAAGGTCGTAAATTTTTCTTTCCTTATCTGATAAATTTCCTAAAAATACGGTTTGTTCAGTTGGTATTATGGCGTGGTGATCAGAAACCTTTGAGTTGTTAACAAAACTTTTGTTGCCCTTTATGGGCTGTGAGCTTATTTTAAAGCCTATTTTTGCATAGGGTCCCACACTGCAGGCCTTTACCCTGTCTTTCAATGTTTCCACAATGTCATCTGAAATATATCTTGAATCAGTCCTTGGATACGTCAAAACCTTGTGGCGCTCATACAATGTTTGCATTGCAGACAATGTTTCTTTTGCAGAATAACCATAAATGTTGTTTGCATCTCTTTGAAGCTCTGTAAGATCATAAAGAGCAGGCGCAACGGTAAAAGATTTATTTCTTGAAACATTTGTAACCAATAGACTTTTTGATTTTAAAGTGCTTATTATGTTCTCTATTTTTTCTCTGTTAAAGGACCTTGTATCATTATTTTTATCATGCCATATGAATTTTACTCCTTTGGCTAATGCTTCAATTCCATAATAATAATCAGGCTTGAAGTTTTTAATTTCATCTTCCAGCGCTGCAATCATTGCTATGGTTGGTGTTTGAACCCTGCCGCACGAAAGCTGGGCATTGTGTTTTGAAGTTAGTGCTCTTGTAGCGTTTATTCCTACAATCCAGTCTGCCTCTGACCTTGCCACTGCCGAAGAGTAAAGATTTTCATAAGAAGAAGCATCTTTTAATTTGCTGAATCCTTCTAGAATTGCCTTGTCAGTTACAGAAGAAATCCAAAGCCTTTTCATAGGCTTTTTTACTTCTGCTTTATCTATTATCCACCTTGCCACAAGCTCCCCTTCTCTTCCTGCATCTGTTGCAATTACAATTTCAGTTACATCTTTTCTTAAAAGAAGATTTTTTACAGTCATATATTGAGCTCTTGTTTTTTTGATTACTTCAGTCTTCATTTCCTTTGGAATTATGGGAAGGTCTTCCATTTCCCAACGGGTGTATTTTTGATTGTAGCTTTCAGGATCAGCCAGAGTAACCAGATGTCCCAGTGCCCATGTTACAATATATTTGTTTCCTTCAACAAATCCGTTTCCTGACTTGCTGCAGTTGAGAACTTTTCCTATATCCTTCCCTACGGAAGGTTTTTCTGCTAAAACTAATATCATTTTTTTATTCCTTTTCTAATGTTTGTAATATTGTATCACATTATAATTGAAATTAAAAATATTTTTATCACAGAGCAATCATAAACATTAAAATTATCTCTTAAAATATCCCAGTTTCAATACAATTTTGTCCAATTGGGGTCAGAGCATAAAAAAAGAAACCTTTCGGCTCTTTATTCCAGCTCGAAAGGTTCATCTTCTCTTTTTCTGTTATTTTCAGTCTTAATGTGTTCCAGCTTTGTAACAGACACCTCATATGCCGTCTTTGTCTCATAAGATTCGCTGTCGCTTTTTTTCTGATACTTTCTGCTTTGAATTCTTCCCCAGAGCTTCACATGGTCTCCAACTTCTAATTTTTCGCAGTACCTTGCATTTCTCCCCCAGGCTATGCAAGGAATGTAGTCAGATTTATTGTATGAACGGTTTACAGCTATGAGCATGTCTGTTATTTCCCTTCCGAAAGGGGTGGTTCTGAATTTAGTTTCCTTGCACAAAAATCCATTTAAGAATACTTCATTTGGATGTTTCTTCATTTCTTCAAGCTCAATTTCATCCGGAACAAAAATGTCTCTTACAAATACTCTGAGTAAAAGCTTGTTGCTTGTGTCTTCATAACGATTATAGGATCTGAACTGACCATCTATTACTATATAATTGCCAATATCCATATTAATATCATTGATGATTCTCTCAGATATTATAACAGGCAGCAAATCCTTTGTGTCGCTTAACCTTGGTACCTCCAGATAAAATTCGTAAAATTTTTCTCCAAACACTTCATGGCTGAATTCCAAATTGCTGTTTATTTTGCCGACAATCCTTATATAATTTGACTGCATCTGTTTATCATTCATTAACTTCTTCCCCCTATAATTTATCTTGTATATTTCATAATATTCAATGAAATACAATATATTCTTTCAAATTGCAAAAATATATAAAAAGCAAAATTATCATTGCTGCTGTAATATTATTAAGGGACCTTAAAACAGAAATGTGTTGAAGTTTAATTTCTTATGATATATAATAATTTGACATATTATTTAATATATAATGTATGGAAATGAAAGGACGATAATATGAAATTAGGTATAGTAGGACTTCCAAATGTAGGAAAAAGTACATTGTTCAATGCAATCACTTCGGCAGGAGCAGAATCTGCAAATTATCCGTTTTGTACAATTGAACCTAATATAGGTGTTGTGGAAGTTCCCGATAAAAGATTGGAATTTTTAACAAAAATGAGCAACTCAGGAAAAACAGTTCCTGCAGTTATAGAATTTTTTGACATTGCCGGTTTGGTAAAAGGAGCAAGCAAGGGAGAAGGTCTTGGAAACAAGTTTCTTTCTCACATAAGAGAAGTTGAAGCAGTTGTACACGTTGTAAGATGCTTTGATGATGAAAATGTAATTCATGTGGAATCAACTGTTGATCCAAAACGAGACATAGAAATAATTGAACTTGAACTTGTTCTTGCAGATCTTGAAGTAATGAGCAAAAGACTTGAAAGACTCTCAAAGGTAGTAAAAAACGACAAGTCGTTGCTTCCTGAATTTGAACTGGTTCAAAGAATTGTACAGGCGCTTGAAAATGAACAGCAGGCAAGATTTTTGGAATACACGGACGAAGAAGAAAAACTTCTTAAGACATTTAACCTCATCACTGCAAAACCGGTTCTTTATGCAGCAAATGTGGACGAAAAATATTTAGAAGATCCAACAGGCAACGCGTATGTGGACGAAGTTAAAAAACATGCAGCACAGGACAATTCAGAGGTAATTACAGTTTGCGGAAAAATAGAAGAAGAAATTTCAGTGCTTGACGATGAAGAAAAGAAAGAATTTCTTCAGGAAATGGGGCTTAACGAATCAGGCCTCGACAAGCTTATAAGAACTAGCTACCACCTTTTGGGACTCATAAGCTTTTTTACAACCGGACCAATGGAATCAAAGGCATGGACCATTATTAAGGGAACTAAAGCTCCACAGGCAGCCGGAAAAATCCACTCAGACATTGAAAGAGGATTTATTCGTGCTGAAGTAACATCTTACAAGGATGTTGTAGAATGCGGATCTATGCTTGCTGCAAAAGAAAAAGGACTTATGCGTCTTGAGGGCAAGGAATATGTCATGGAAGACGGCGACATAGTGTTGTTCAGATTTAACGTATAGAATAAAACCTTCTTGAGCAATTTCTCAGGAAGGTTTTTTGTATAAATTGAACATATTTTGTAGACAACAAATACTGAATGGGACATTTGCCGAGAAAACGATTGACATTTTGATTTTTCAATAGTATACTTATGGTAACAACAATTTCAATATTGTTCGGTCAAAGCCATACGGTGAAAACCGCATGTGCGGAGTAAGCCATCTAAGTCCTTTTGGATATGATGTTCTTATATGAGATTAGACTATCAGGGTGGATAGCCATTTATGGTTATCTTTTTTTATTGCTTAATATTGACTGCCCTCATATGGATAACCATTAACTTTTGGCTGTCTATTTTTTTGTCTATCCCACAATAAGAAATATCTTAATGGAAGGAGGTGACTGAAATGATTAAAAAAGCAATACTGCCTGTGCTTCTGGGATTAATAGCTTTTTTTGGAGCTCCGTTTATAAGCTCAGAAATTCAAGGTCCTGCAACTTTTTTCCTTGTAGCTATTGGTATTGGACTGGGCATAATGCTAGACCAATTCATATTTAAGAAAAAGAGCAATAATACCAGCACTGAAAAAAGTGAAAGCAAAAACTAGCATAACAAGCTGGAAGCGGCCCATGGTGAGCCGCTTCCCTAAAATCTCTTTTTACTGCGTATCATGAGCTGTCACTCTATGATCGCATATTAACATAGCCTTAATTTTGTTTTTCCTTGTGAATGTGTTTAAGCATCTTGTAAAAGTTTTTGTCTCTTCTAGACATTGCTTCTTCGCCTTTTCCGTCAGAATAATCGTACCACCCTCTGCCGGATTTAACACCCAGCATTTGATTATCCATTAGATTTTGCTGCAGCTTTGTCGGCCTTTTTTCATCACTTATTTCATTGAACAAATAACTTGAAATGTAATAGAAAGTGTCCAACCCTCCAAGATCTGCTGTTTCAAAAGGTCCAAGCACCGGATATCTGAACCCCGGTCCATACTTCATAGCCTTATCCACATCTTCAACTGTTGCAATGCCATCTTCAACTATTTTTAATGCTTCTCTGTAAACTGCAAACTGAATTCTGTTTCCTATAAAGCCATTTACATCCTTTAAAACAACTACAGACTCTTTTCCAATTTTCGAAACAAGTTCTTTTAATAAGTTCACTGTTTCTTCTGTTGTTTCATCAGCCTTTACAAGCTCAATCAATGGAATTATATGAGGAGGATTCCACCAGTGCATGCCTATAAATCTTCCTTTGTTAGAAACCTTCTGGCAAATTCCGTTAATGCTTAAGCCTGAAGTGTTTGTTGCAAAAATACAGTCATGTCTTGCAATTGATTCAACTTCTTTCCAATAATCCTGCTTGATGTCCATTTTTTCTATAATTGCCTCTACTATCATGTCAGCATCAGAAAACACGTTTTTATCAGTGGAATAACTGATGTTCTTTAAAGATGTCTGTGCTTCTTCTTCAGTTAAAAGCCCTTCATCAATCAATGTTTTTTGATTCAGCAATATTATTCTTTTTGTGTTTTCCAGATATTTTTCAGCAATGTCTGTAACAACAACCTCATAGCCGTTTTGTGCAAATATCTGTGCTATTCCTGAGCCCATTGTTCCGCCGCCGGCAACTCCGATTTTTTTTATGTCTTCAAGTTTCAAATTATCCCTCCTAACAGTTTTTAGTAAATTCCAAGACTTCCCAGAAGTATAGCCGGGATGGATGATACTACAGGAAGAATTAAACTGGTCATGCATATGTCAATATATGAATCCTTGTGAGTCATTCCAGTTACTGCAAGCAATGTGAGCACTGCTCCGTTGTGAGGAAGTGTGTCAAGACCGCCTGATGCCAAGGAAGCAACTCTGTGGAATGCTGCAGGACTTATGCCTGTTTCCATGGCTATGGCCAGGTACTTTTCTCCAAGTGCTTCCAAAGCTATACTCATACCGCCTGAAGCAGAACCTGTAGCTCCTGCCAATAGGTTTACTGCAATTGCTTCTGAAATAAGAGGAGTTCCCGGAACATTGAGGAGTATTCCTGTCAAAGTTGCAAATCCAGGAACTGCTTTTACAACTGTACCGAAGCCAACTGCTGCAGCTGTATTTAATATAGCTGTTATTGAACCAACTGCACCGTTGCTGATGGATTTTGTAAAGCCCTGGTATTTGTTGAAGCTTATTAACATGGACAATACTATTCCGCTTAACAATGCAAGAATAATGTCCCAGTCAAAAAAGTTCATTGTAACTATAACTGTAATCAACGGAAGGAATGATAAAAATGGATTTGGCAGACTGTTGTAATCCACTTCCACAGCTTCCTTGTTTTTAGGTTCAGTAAACACTTCTCCTGCAGCCGTGAATTTTTTTTCTCTGTACTGCAGCCACATAACTCCAAGTATGAACATGAACGCTGCTGCCACAATACCCATTATTGGAGCTGCTGTTGGAGTTGTTCCGTAATAATTTGTAGGAATTATGTTTTGAATCTGAGGAGTTCCTGGAATTGCCGTCATAGTGAATGTAAATGATCCAAGTGCTATTGCTCCGGGAATGAGTTTTCTAGTTATGTTTGCTTCCCTGAATAGTTCAAGAGCCAGAGGATACATTGCAAATACAACAACGAACAAGCTTATTCCGCCATAAGTAAGTACTCCGCATCCAACTACGACGCCGATGATTGCTCTTTTAGGTCCTAGAGTCTTAGTAAGCCAGTGAGCTATGGATTTAGCCGCACCTGTGTAATCCATCAAATGACCGAAAATTGCTCCAAGCATGAATACAGGAAACCATGATTTAACGTATCCTGCAAGACCTGTCATGTATGTATCCTTGTACATTCCCAACAGATCCAGACCTCCTGTAAGTCCAACTACAAGAGCACAAACAGGAGCAACCCACAATATTGAATAACCTCTGTAAGCTAAAAACATCAATAGTACTAATCCTAAAATAATACCAAACATATATTATCCTCCTTTTTATTTTTTAGGAGTGCAGCTAGAATGCTGCACTCCTTTGGTTTAAGCGCAGGTCCACCCGCAATCTATTGTGAACATTGTTCCGGTGATGTAAGAACCTGTATCTGAGCACAGGAATTTTGCCACTTCACCTACGTCATTAGGTTCAAGAAGTTTTTTTACTGCAGCCTTCTGAAGCATTATGTCAGAAATAACTTTTTCTTCAGGAATTCCGTGAGTCTTTGCCTGATCTGCAATTTGTTTGTCAACTAACGGAGTTCTTACATAAGAAGGACAAATTGAATTTACAGTTATTCCGTATTTCGCACCTTCCAATGCTGCTACCTTTGTGAGTCCTCCAAGACCATGTTTTGCTGAAACATAAGCTACCTTGAATTCTGAAGCAACCAATCCGTGAATTGAATTAAGATTTAATATTCTTCCCCATCCTTGAAGCTTCATTGTTGGCCATACATATTTTGTTAATAAAAATGGAGCTGTTAGCATCAAGTCCATCATGAAATCCCATTTGTCTTCAGGAAATTCTTCTATGGGGCATACAGTCTGAATTCCTGCCACATTAACAAGAACATCAACCTTTGAATATTTTTCAACTGTGAAATCTACCAGTCCCTTGCAGTCTTCTCTTTTGCTTAAATCAGTCTTGAAATAATCTCCGCCAATTCTTTCGGCTTCTTCTCTTAACTTTTCTTCGTTGATGTCAGCCATTATTACTTTGGCTCCATCCTTTGCAAATGTTTCAGCTATGGCAAGTCCAATGCCGCTGGCAGCTCCTGTAACTATACAAACTTTATTTTCTAACATTTTTTCCCTCCAATTATAATTCAATATTCTTTAAATCTTCCGCAATTATAAGTGTTGCCCCTGTTGCAGCCTGAACCTGCTCCACAGTGAATTCAGGATTTATTTCCTTAAGAACAATTCCCTTGTCTGTGACTTCCATAACTCCCATTTCAGTTATAATCAGGTCAACAGCATTGACAGCAGTCAAAGGAAGTGTGCATTGTTTCAAAATTTTGTGATTTCCTTTTGCAGTGTGATTCATAGCAACAATGACTTTTTTTGCTCCTGTCACTAAGTCCATTGCCCCGCCCATACCCGGAACCATTTTGCCCGGAACCATCCAGTTTGCCAGGTTTCCTTTTTCATCAACTTCAAGGGCTCCAAGAACTGTTGCATTTACATGCCCTCCTCTTATTATGAGGAATGATTCCGCACTGTCAAAAAACACTCCGCCGGGATTGATTGTAACGTGTATGCCACCTGCATTAACCAGGTACGGATCTTCATCTCCTTTTTCAGGAGCTGGTCCCATTCCGAGAAATCCATTTTCTGACTGAAGTGTAATTTCAATGTCTTCAGGAATGAAGTTTGCCACCATTGTAGGCAGACCAATTCCAAGATTAACCACATCTCCGTCATGGAGTTCCTTTGCAACTCTTCTTGCTATATATTCTTTTTCATCCATCACGCATTACCTCCCACTATGTAATTTACGAAAATTCCCGGAGTCATTACGTCATCAGGATCAATTTCACCAACCTCAACAATTTCATCTGCTTCAACAATCACTATGTCAGCTGCTGTGGCCATTAATGGATTGAAGTTTCTTGTAGCCTTCTTGTATCTCACATTGCCCTTTTTATCAACCTTTGCTCCAACAATCAATGCTATATCAGCCTTAAGAGGTTTTTCCAGCAAAAATTCCCTGCCATCAACTGTGATAATGTCCTTTCCTTCTGCCACAACTGTTCCAAGTCCTGTAGGCGTCAATATTCCACCCAGTCCTGCTCCTGCAGCTCTTATGCGTTCAGCCAGCGTTCCCTGAGGAACAAGTTCTACTTCAAGTTCTCCGGAATTCATCTGATTGCCTGTTTCCTTGTTTGTTCCTATGTGAGAGGCAATCAATTTTTTAACCTGTTTGTTTACAATGAGTTTTCCTATTCCTACTTCAGGAAATGACGTGTCGTTTGCTATGAGCGTAATATCTTTTACTCCCTTGGCAACCAGTGCATCAACCAATACATATGGGTTTCTGCATCCAAGAAATCCGCCGACCATTATTGTCATTCCATCTTGAATCATGTTCACAGCTTCTTCTACAGAAATCAGCTTGTTCAAATTTTTTTCCTCCTATCTTTTTATTATTAATGCAGTTCCCTGCCCTCCGCCTATGCAAAGTGTTGCAAGGCCAGTGTTTACATCTCTTTTAATCATTTCATGAATCAATGAAACAAGAATTCTTGTTCCAGAGCATCCAATTGGGTGTCCCAGCGCAATAGCTCCTCCGTTAACATTTGTTTTTTCAGGGTCAAGCGGAAGATCTCTTACAACTGCCAGTGACTGAGCTGCAAAAGCTTCATTTGCTTCCACAAGGTCAATATCTTCAATGTTCATGTTTGCCCTTGCTAATGCCTTTCTTGATGCAGGCACAGGACCGTATCCCATTATTTTCGGATCAACACCTGCGGATGCGTAGGAAACAATTGTTGCCATAATTTTTATGCCCAGCTCTTCAGCCTTTTCCTTAGACATGAGAAGGACTGCAGCAGCTCCGTCATTTATGCCTGAAGATGAACCTGCAGTAACAGTGCCATCCTTCTTAAACGCTGGTTTTAATTTTTCAAAACTTTCTATAGTAGCACCAAACCTTGGAAATTCATCTGTATCTATTACAATCGGGTCACCTTTTCTTTGAGGAATTTCTACAGGAACAATTTCATCCTTGAATCTGCCTTCTTTTATTGCCTTTTCTGCTCTGTTCTGGCTTCTAAGTGAAAATTCATCCTGGTCTTTTCTTGTAATGTTCCATTGTTCTGCAATATTTTCCGCGGTTATTCCCATGTGATAGTTGTTGAAAATGTCAGTTAATCCGTCACTTACCATTGTGTCCACAACAGAACCATCCCCCATTCTGTATCCCCATCTTGCCTTAGGAAGTATGTAAGGAGCCATGCTCATGTTTTCTGCTCCGCCTGCCAGAACTATATCCGCTTCACCAAGCATTATAGCCTGAGCTGCCAATTCAACAGTCTTTAGACCGGAACCGCAAACTTTGTTAATTGTCATTGAAGGCACCTCAAAAGGAATGCCTGCCGCCACGGAAACTTGTCTAGCTAGGTTTTGTCCAATACCTGCCTGAAGAACATTTCCAAAAATTACTTCGTCTACCATTTCGGGTTTAACGTTTACCCGTCCAAGTGCTACTTTTGCAACAGCAGCTCCAAGCTTTACAGCAGGAACATCTTTGAAGCATCCTCCGAAACTTCCAATGGCTGTTCTCACTGCACTTACAATTACAACCTCTTTCATGTTTTCCTCCTTTTTGTTCATATTTAAATTTAATTTACCTGCTATTATTAAAGCAAACATTGTGCCAAATGAGTTGTATTTGAATAAATAATTTATCTGTTGAAATTCAAACGTTTTTCATCATGGTCATTTAAATTAAAAATGAGAGCAAAAAAAAATGTAGACACATGTCTACATATAATTTTCCATTTCAATATAATCAGCAAATTATTCTTTTATCAGAACAAAACTTCACTGTAGAAAAAAATCTACGAATATTTTCAGTGTAGAAATTGTTCTACACTATTCCTTTAATGTCAATTCCATAGGATGATAATTTTTTGTACAAAGCTGTACGGTGTATACCAAGCTTTTTGGCAGCTTCTGTCCTGCTGCCGTTTGACATCTTTATGGCATTGACAATTGTGTCTATTTCCATTTCTGCAACCTTGTCTTTAAGCTGCTTCTTGTCAGTAACTTCTTCATCACTCATAATCATACTGCTTATGTGGTCCGGCAAATTGTTTAAATCAATATAAACATTTGATGACATGTTTGCTGCCCTTTCCAGAACATTTCTAAGCTCTCTCACATTTCCAGGCCAGTTGTATAGTTTTAATGCAAGCAACGATTTTTCTGTTAATTTTTTTGGCTCAAGTCCAACAGACTGAAGTTGTCTGTTTAATATGTCTTCACATAAAAGCTCAAGGTCTTCCAGCCTTTCTTTAAGGGGAGGTATTTCTATTTCCACAACATTTAATCTGAAATATAAGTCGTGCCTGAAAAGCCCCTTCTCAACAAGTTTATTTAGTTTTTCATTTGTGCAAGCTATGACCTTAATATCCAGTCTTATTGCTGTATGACCGCCAACTCTCTCAAATTCTCTTTCTTCAAGAACCCTCAGCAATTTTGCCTGCATGTTAAATGGCATGGAGCTTATTTCATCCAGAAGTACTGTTCCGCCATTGGCCAGTTCAAACTTCCCAATTTTACCTTCCTTCTTTGCTCCGGTAAAGGAGCCTTCTTCATAACCGAACAATTCAGATTCCAATAGTTCGTGAGGAATGGCTGCACAGTTAATTCGCACAAATGGTGCTTTTCTTCTGAAGCTTGCATCATGTATTGCATGTGCAAAATATTCTTTGCCGGTGCCGCTTTCACCTTCAATGAGAATTGTCGAAGAAGAGTTAGCGGCCTTTATGGCTATTTCCTTGATTTTTAGCATTTTGGAACTCTGCCCTATTATATGGTCAAACGTGTAGTTGGCACAATACATTTTTCCAATTTCGTTTTTGTATATGTTTACAGTGTTTTCCAGAACCTTGATTTTTCTTGCCAGATCCTTAACTTCCTTAACATCTTTGAACAGCACGGTTCCAACTGCTCCTATTATATGACCGTCCTTTATGATTGGAGTTCTGCTGGCAATCATATCGTGGCCCTGAATTCTTTGTATGTCGTACAATTCTTTATTTCCTGTTTTGACAACCATGTGAAGCCTTGTATTTTCAATAACATCCTCCACTGATTTGCCGAGAACATCTTCTTCCTTTATTCCAAAAAGCTTTTCATAGTTCCATTTTATAATCTTAGCATCCTCATTGACAAGCACAATGCCTTGATAGGCATTGTCAAGAATGTCTTTCATTACGCCGAGGCTTTGCCTTAGTTCCTCAATTTCAGTCCTGTCTACATCATTGTCCATGATTTCCTTTAAAACAGTCAACATATATCTTTCATCACCATTGCATTGGCTGAAAGATTCTACAGATATTTTTTTCAACCCTACAGCAATTTCCTTAACAGAAACATCCTCTGTTTTAAGTACCCCCGACAAACCATACATTTTTAAAATATTTTTTACATCATCCGGTCCTTCGCTTTCAAGGTTGAATAATTTCTTAAATTGCCGGTTAACAATAAAATTACTTTTACTATCAGTAATTATTATTCCATCGCTAAATAAGTCCAACATCTTGTTAAAGTCATTGAAACCAGTCATATTCCACCACCCTTCAAATGCTGTTTATTAACATTTACAATTAAATATCCCATAATAATTATATAATTGCATGAAAACATTGTCACTGTAAAAATTAAATATTTTTTGTAATTATTTTACACAAATTTTACATTTAATATGAAATCAATAGAATATAAAAACTCCTATGAAGGAGTTTCAAGTTGATGACAAAGAACATTTGACGTTGTCATTCTGAGGGCGTAGCACGAAGAATCTCAAGTTTTTCACTAAAAATGAGATCATTCACTATCGTTCAGGATGACAGCGTCAGAGTTTGTCAATAGCCTAAAGGAGTTTAGGCTATTCACGAATCTTTTTTATAAGTTCATCTATATCATTTATTGGAAGGGTGCAGTTTTTATTCTCACATATATAATAAGTGGGCTTATTATTCTTAAGATTATAATCCTTCAAATATTTAATTATATTTGAAGTTTCTTCTGCCTCTGATTGTTTTACAGCTACAACCGAAGTATTTACAATGGGCAGATGTTTTAAATTTTTTCTTATTTCTTTTAAATCTTCATCATCAATTGCAAGACACACTGCCTCAATTGAAGGATATATTTCATATAATACTGCAAGGAGCGCAAATGTATGACCTGCAGGATTATTTTCAATGCTTGATGATAGAAAGTCTATCTGTTCTCTTGATAATTCTTCAATATGCTTATTGCCTGTAATTCTTGACAATCTCATGAGATTGTACGCTGCAACAGAATTACCTGATGGAACTGCTCCGTCATACGTTTCTTTTGGATTGTAAATCAAACTTTCCCCAGTCTTGCTTGCAAGAAAAAATCCACCGTCTTCGTCATCCCAAAACAACTGTATCATTTTTTCATTTAATGCCACTGCTCTTTTTAAATAATTCAGTTCAAATGTTGCCTGGTACATCTCAATAAGACCCCACACTAGCATTGAATAATCTTCAAGGGTTCCGTTTCCAAGAATTGCTCCATCTCTATATCTCACGCCTACATTGTCTTCACCGTCTATAAGATATTTTTCTACAAACTTTACAGATTTTTTTGCAGAATTAATATATTTTTCGTTACCTAAAACCCTGAAAGCAACTGCCATGGCTGCTATCATCATTCCGTTCCATGATACAAGAATTTTATCGTCCTTGTGAAGTTTTGTCCTTTTCTTTCTGTAGTCATAAACAATCTTGTTTAATTTTTCGATTTTTTCATCAGTTTCATAATAATCATCCCTGTCTATAAGATTAGGTATATTTTTGCCTTCAAAATTTCCTTTCATGGATATGTTGTAATAATCAATGAAGTATAAACCGTCATCTTTTCCAAGAATTTTTATAATTTCATCTGGTGTATATACATAGTACTTGCCTTCTTCACCTTCACTGTCAGCATCCTGAGCCGAATAAAAACCTCCTTCACAATCAGTCATTTCTTCTAATACATAATCAAGCACCTTTTCAGTTATATTCCTGTAAAGCTTTATACCTGTAACTTCATATGCATATGTATATGATAAAGAAAGAAGTGCATTGTCATATAGCATTTTTTCGAAATGAGGCACCAGCCATTTTTCATCTGTGGAATATCTTGAAAATCCACGTCCTACATGATCAAAAATACCACCTTTATACATGCTTTCAAGTGTTTTTTCAACCATATAAAGAATATCATCGTCCTTTTCAAGTGTGTACAGACTTATGAGAAATAGCAAATAACTTGGCTGGGGAAATTTAGGCCTACCTGAAAATCCGCCGTATTCTTCATCAAAGTTATCTTCCAATAGATTTGCAGCTTCCATTACTGTTTTTTTCGACAGTGTTGTTTTATCAAGTCTTTCTTTTTCAAGATTCTTGATAATTTCCGTTATTTTGTTACCTGAATTTATTAATTCTTCCTTATTTTGCTTCCACTTATCTGCAACTATCTTAAGGAGTTCCATTAAACCTGTCATTCCGTATCTTGAATTTTTCGGAATGTATGTTCCTGCAAAAAAAGGTTTTTGCTCAGGTGTCATTATAATTGTAAGAGGCCATCCTCCGCTTCCATTTATTCTTTGAACCACATTCATGTAGACAGCATCTATGTCTGGTCTTTCCTCCCTGTCTACCTTTATGGAAACAAAATATTTGTTCAGTAAATTTGCTGCTTCATCATCCTCAAAGGACTCTTGCTCCATAACATGGCACCAGTGACATGTTGAATAACCGATGCTTAAAAATATGGGTTTATTTTCTGACTTTGCTCTTGAAAATGCTTCTTCCCCCCAAGGATACCAATCCACAGGATTGTATGCATGCTGCAGCAGGTATGGGCTTTTTTCATTTAACAATCTATTGGTTTTTTCATGAACATGTAATTTCATAATTACGCACCTCTTTATTATGTTTCAGTATAAATTGATTTTCAATTAATAGCATTCCCAAATATTTAGAGTTTTATTTTTTACATAATAATCCAGTTATATTACATATGTGATTAAGTATGATTCAGAAATGTATAATAATCCTGAAACAAGATACAGATATATTTACGCAATTATTCTCTCATACAGAAAAATGCCTTCATTACTGTTGAAGGCATTTTCATTGATGTAATTATTTATCCAGGTTGAAACTTATTTGAACCTTGAACAAATCTCCGTCTATTTCAACCTTAAATTTTCCGCCGCAAACATTTGTGAAGCTTTCTGCTATGGAAAGTCCAAGGCCGCTTCCTTCTGTTGTCCTTGATTTATCTCCTCGGCTGAACCTTTGAAGAATTTCTTCAGCAGTAAATTCCATTTCATAGCCTGCAGTATTTTTAATTTTGGCAACTGCTTTTCCGTCAATTTCTTCAAGCTCCACATACACTCTGGTGCCTGGCAAGGCATATTTAAGAGCATTATCTATTACATTTTGAAAAACACGATACAGCTTCTTGCCATCAGAATAAATGTTAAGAGAATTTTCAGGAAGCTTTGTTTTTATCTGAAGATTTGATTTTTCTATTTCGTCCTCCATGTCACCCAAAGTCTGTTCAATGAGCTTTTTTATGTCAAGGCTTTCCATATCAAGCGGAATATCACCGCTGGTGCTTTTGGCAAGGTCAAACAAATCAGAAACTATGTTTTTAAGCCTGTTTGATTTTTCAGACAAAACATTGACATAATCACGCACTGTTTCCGATAAGTCTTCCTCCTTGGACAAAAGATCCACATAGCTTATAATTGACGTTAGAGGAGTTTTCAAATCATGAGACACATTTGTAACCAGAGCAATTTTCATCCTCTCAGCTTTCATCTGCTCCCCCAGACTTTCATTGAATCCTTTGTTGATGTCTTCAAATGTTTTGTTGTTGCCTTTGATGTACCAATAAATTATGACAATCTCCACAACAGGAGGAATCAAAAACAACGGAACATATAAAAGGAAAAACAAAAATGTAAGGAACACAAGAAATGCGCTTGAGGTAATGAAAACCAGCTGTCTGTAAAACAGTGACTTTGTAAGTGGATACCTTTCAAACATTCTCCCGTCATACAAACTTTTGAAAAAATCATAAATTTTGTAAAACACCAAGTACACAACTGTGTGCTTAAAAAGCCTTCCGGACTTTGCTTTTCTTGTAAGCGACAATAAGATTATACCGCACATTACTGAAATAAATGCTGTAATTATACCAATCCATACAGCAGAATACATTTGTCTCACATGGCTCATGCCCGAATAGTATAAGTTTGATATGCCGATAATCCAAAAGGCTGCCAGAGGTATAAAAAATGAAAATAAAACATCTGAGAATATGCTGTCTATTTTTGTTAAATGTATTTCGTCATCCAACTGATTTTTACCTGTTTGAACCATCAAAAAAATAATTGAAGTTAAAATAAGTACTGCTAAAACTCCGACTCTCACAGCAAATGGTACTAATATATTCCTGCTTTCTTCCCATTCCTGCTGTTTTTCATTAATAAATTCGTCAGGATAAGAGATGTATATAGTGTATCCATCACTGACGTAGAATTTTGTTATGCCTCCAGGATTAGTGTTTTCTCCTATTGTCCATGTGCCCATTTCATAAGAATAAAACGCCTTATCAAATTGCTTAAAGAAATTTTTATCTTTTCCTTCAACATTTGAATATGTTTTTTCTCCGTCTGATATGAAATAGTAATAATGTGCTGACTTTGGAACTTCGCCTCTGTTTTCCATCACAGAATTTATTTCATACCAGGCATTTCTCACCTCTTGGGTAAGGAAATATTCGCTCTGGCTGTATTCCCTGATAATCAGCGATTCAGGAATTATGTCGTTGTATGAAACGAACTGAAATTGCACTACGGTTAAAACTATCAATATAACCGTCAAAATAAATACTGCTGTCTTTGTTGATTTTTTTCTGCTAATGTTTTTCAATTTTATATCCAATGCCCCACACCACCTTTAAATAGTTAGGCTCCTTCGGATTGATTTCTATTTTTTCACGTATGCGCCTTATATGTACCATAACCGTGTTTTCAACAGAATATGCCGGCTCGTTCCACACACGCTCATATATTTTTTCTGCAGAAAAAACCATTCCTGCGTTGGTCATGAGAAGTTCAAGTATTTTGTACTCAGTTGCTGTAAGCCTTACTGTCTCACCATCAACTTCAAGCTGCTTTGCATCAGTATCAAGACACAATCCTCCAACCTGGATTTTTGAACTTCGCACATCATCCATATATCCAAGGTGCATATATCTTCTTAGCTGGCTTTTGACTCTTGCAACAAGTTCCGCTGGATTAAATGGTTTTGTTATATAATCATCCGCACCCATGGAAAGCCCCAGTATTTTATCGCTGTCATCTGATTTTGCAGATATGATGATAATTGGAATATTTTTGCTCTCTCTTATTTTCATTGTGGTTGAAAGCCCATCAAGCTTAGGCATCATTACATCAAGCAAAATAAGCTGAATGTTTGAGTTCACTAAAGCATCAAGCGCCTCAAGTCCATTATATGCCTTGACCACTTCATAACCTTCCATTTTCAGATTTTTCTCAATTGCTCTGGCAATTTCCCTGTCATCATCAACCACAAGTATTCTTGCATTATCCATAGAAATCCTCCTTTCTTAAGCCTTTACTGTATTCTAGTTCATTAAACTTACAATTAGCCGGGCACTAATCTTACAAATTTCTTAATTACCATATGATTATAACACAGCAATGTCGCAGTGGGAATTAAATTAAAAAAGTTGCTCCGCAACTCCGCTAGGGGGACCTATGTCCCCCTTCGGCGCAAAAAATACTAACGTATTTTTTGCTGAGCACCCCCCTTGACGGCAAGGGCGTCCCGCCCTTTGCAATCCCCGTTTTTTATATACTAGGAAAGAGAACTTTCCTAGTATATAAAAAATCCTGCATTTGCAGGACTTTATTATTTTTCCAATGTATTGAATTTTTCCATGTACCCTTCTATATCAATGATGCATTCATTTTCCAAAAATTCTATCATTTCTTTTTCACTGGCTGTTGCGGCCATGTCAAGATGTCCTGGAAGTTTTGATGTTACAACTATAAGATATTTATTTTCCATTATTTTTTTCACGGTTGTGGTTTCAATAACCTTTTTTTCAAGAACTACAAATTCGTTGTCACTGTCTTCTTCATCTTCAAACTCCTCTGTTTCATCAAGTTCTGTGATGTGTACTTCTGCAAAAGAGCTTTCAGTATTTTCATCTATTATTTCAGCCTGAATGGCAGCAATATATCCATGTTCTTCCTTGTACAAATATGTAGTCATTATTTCATCCCAATTTTCTGCAAGGTCAAAGCAGCATTTTTCCATGTCATAAACAATGTTTCCATGTTTGAAGTGGTCCAGATCTTCATAATAAGAACTTGCATAAAATTCAAGCTCAAGGCTATATTCAGCGTTTATTATTTCTGCCAGTTCATCATAATAATCAACATAATCAAGCATTCCATCCCTATTCTTAAGTTCAATGAGCATGTTGTTCAAATCATCAACTGATAATTCTCCTGCATTGTCTACAAGAATTATGCGGTAATAGTCTCGTATTGTTACCTGCTTCTTGAAATTTTGCTCATCACCTATGTAGAGCCATTCTAAGGCATCTTCATTATTTATTTCATTGTCTTCTGTATATTCCTTAAATAATCTTCTCATAAAATCTCCTAATAATCATGCTGTATTAAATATATCATCAAATTATATTTTGTTCAATATTCTTTTATATACTAAGCATAGACCCATGAAAAAAAGCCGCATTGTTGTGCGGAACAAGTTGATAACAAGGTTTATATTGGACGTTGTCATTCTGAGGGCGTAGCCCGAAGAATCCATATTTTATTTAAAGATGAGATCCTTCACTATCGTTCAGGATGACAGCGTCAGAGTTTGTTTATAGTCTGAGCCGCATTTTATGCGGCGCATCTTATTTTATTAGATCATTTAATTTTGTCTTAACTTCAGAAAATGACAACCCTTCCTCCAGGCAAAAATCCTTAATTGCCATATTAGAAGAAGGCATTTCCCTTCCAATTATTTCCTTAATTTGTTCTTTTGTGATTCCTGCATCCAAAACATGTTTGAATGTAGTTGTGCCTTTTACAAAATTTTCTTCCTCGTATGTTTCATCTTTTATTTCTTCTGCCTGCTCCATGTCTTCTTCATTTAAATTATTTCCACTCATTTCAGGAAGGATTACAGTGTGCTGTTTAAGATATAAAATCTGCTCCTCAGTGAGATTCTTGTTGTTTTCCATTATTATTTCAACTGCCTTTTCCGGCAGGTATGTGTCTTCTAAAACAATGGGGAGATTTTTGTACAATGCTACAAATACCTGCACCGAACCGTTTCCTATTTCATTTTCTGCTTCAGCATACAGTCCTTCCAGGTCCTTTGACTTCAATTCCTCGTTGTTAAGATTTTCAAGACCAAATGCTTTGTAAAGCACATCCTGATCAATTCCAAACAAATCAGATATTTCCTTGAATGTGTAGGAACCTCTTATGTCTTCAGGATTGTATTCACCTTTAAATTCTCCTGTCTTGTATGTAGCCGGAATTTTGTCCGATTCAGTAGTCCATACTCCTGCTGCAATTGTTGCTGATATTCCTGTAAATATTACAACAATAATTGTTATTCCCATATTTTTTAAGTTAATTTTCATTTTCATTCTCCTTTCCCACAGGTGCGAAAGAGTTGTTCTGCATGTTCACAGTGTTTTCTACGGGGCAGCTTCTTTCAGAGGTGCACTCAAGACAGCTTATGCACTGGAGATTGTTAACCTGTTCCACAGCTGATACTTCTATGTTCATAGGACATGAGTGTCCGCATTTTTTACAAGAAATACACGTATTTTCATTTCTTTTGATTTTGAATATCCTGAATTTATTGGATATTCCAAGAAGCGCTCCATATGGACAGGCATACTTGCACCATGGCCTTTCAACAAACAAGGACAAAGTTAACGTTACAACAAGCACTATAATGGCCGAAGGTGCTGCTTCTTCGCTCCAGAATGAAAACAATGCATTGTAAGGGTCAATTTTGTCAAATAAAAGATACCCTGAAACAGAAGTCATATAAACAACCCAGATAAGAACAATATATCTCAAGTATCGCAAAATTCTGTCCAGTTTCTTTGGTACAAAATTGTTGTACTTGTTCTTAAACAGCTTTCTTCCTGCCTTTCCAATCCACTCCTCCACAGTTCCCAAAGGACAAACCCAGCCGCAGAACACAGGTCCGAATAGAATTGCTAAAATAAAAATAATGCTCATCAAAATCACTGCTGACATGTGTATTTTTTTGATGAATGTTCCAAGGGTGAACAAGTTGTACAATGTTACTACTCCTCCAAAAGGACACAGGGCGTGAAGAGATGCATCAGATAAAAATGTAACGCCGCCTCCTGATTCAGCAAGTGTTTTATTGATGGATATGAGTCCTATCAATGCAAAGAAAAACACCTGCACCACTATTCTAATATTCTTTTTTTTCATAATTACCTCCCATATAATTTAAAATTACTATACAGGCATTTTGTGTCAAAAATATGGCAAAAAAACAAAAAAATCATGACAAAGTCATGATTTAAATTTATGCCATATTTGTCATAATATACTGAAGCCATGAGGCGTGGCGCTGTTCATCGTGGGATGCATGCATGAAATGCATTTGAATCTGATGGTCCAGAGCATTGTATGCAATGTTCTGATAAAATGACGCTGCATTTAGTTCATCCTGTATGGCAATTTTCAATCCTTCAGTGAAATCAGAAGGTATAACTCCGGCAGGAAACTCCGGAAGATCTCCCCCAAGCCTTTGCAATATCATACTAAACCAGTGATAATGCCTTGCTTCATCATTTTGTATGGATTTTATAACATTTCTTTCATAATCTGTTGGAGCAAGCTCTGCAAGATTTTCATAAAAATTATAAGCATAGACTTCCAGTATAATTGCTCTAATTACATCATTTATTAAAGCAGCATCAGCTTCCGGCGGCATACCGAACATTCCCCTCATCCCACCGAAACCTCTTTGATTTTCATAAAACGGATTGTACATATATATCTCCTTTACTGCATTTTTTATTATTATATGTACAATTTTGTCAATTGTTAGTTATAGTAATCAGTAAAATAAAAACGAAGATAATATCTTCGTTTATTCTTTCTGCAAATTTACATTTGGATTGTCGTAATCATCCATGAAGCTGTGCTGTACTCCGTCTTTTTTGTAACCTATTATTGTGTCAAGATTGATTGTGTGTATGCTTCTGAATATATTTGTGTCAACATTGGGATTTATGAGCTTCATCTTTTTGATGAGATTTTTCATTTCGGCTCTTTTTGATGTTCCTTCATCATCAATGGAGCAATGCTCAGTAAATCGGCACGCGCACTGGATAAACTGAAGACCGTTGTGTTTTCTCCAGCTGATTATGTCTTCCTCATGTATTTTGTACATGGGTCTTATAAGTTCCATTCCTTCAAAATTTGTGCTGTGAAGCTTTGGCATCATTGTCTTGATTTCTGCTGCATAAAACATGCTCATAAGGACTGTTTCTATGGCATCGTCAAAATGATGACCTAGGGCTATTTTGTTGCACCCAAGCTCCTTTGCATTTCTGTACAGATATCCTCTTCTCATTCTTGCACACAGATAACATGGAGTCTGCTCGATGTTTTCAACTATATTAAATATCTGCGTATCAAAAATCCTTATGGGAATGTTTAAAAGCTTTGCATTGTCGATAATGCGCTGCCTGTTTTCCGGGTTATAACCAGGATCCATTACAAGGTATTCAGTTTCAAACTTTATCTCGCTGTATTTTTGAAGCTGCTGCATGCATTTTGCCATAAGCATGGAATCCTTGCCACCGGATATGCACACTGCAATCTTGTCGCCGTCCTTGATTAAATTGTATTCCTTTATTCCTGATATAAATTTAGACCATATTGTCTTTCTGTACTTCTTTATAATACTTCTTTCTACTTCTTCAAATTTTTCCATTTATTAATCCTTTTACGAATATAAATTTTCAATGCCTTTATATTATATTAACATAAACATTATAATACAAGAAATAATTTATTCTTCCAGTTCAATAATTTATTGCATATTTATATATTTTTTGCTATGCTGAATATATATTTATTGTTAATAAATTTTCAAGGGGAAAATAAAGGAGGGAATTATGCAAAAAGCTCATGAAGTTGATTATCAAATTTTCGGAGACGACGTTCAGTTTGTAGAAATTGGTCTTGACTACGGTGAAACAATAGTAGCTGAACCAGGAGCCATGATGTACATGGATCAAAGCATTGAAATGGACACTGTTTTTGGTGACGGAAGCGGCAAGGACAAAGGAAAGGGTTTTAAGGGAATACTTGCAACTGCTGGCAAAAAGGTTCTTACAGGTGAAAACCTTTTTACTTCAACATTCACAAACACAAGCCCTGTTAAAAAAGCAATAGCCTTTGCTGCACCTTATCCCGGAAAAATAATACCTGTTGAACTGATGGAATACGGCGGACAGCTCATATGCCAGAGGGATGCATATCTTTGTTCAGCAAAGGGAATTGAAATTACAATTGCATTTCAAAAGAAAATAGGAGCAGGCTTTTTCGGGGGCGAAGGTTTTATCATGCAAAAGCTTTTAGGCGACGGATTAGCATTTCTTCATGCCGGAGGAACAATCATCAAGAAGGAACTTGCAGCAGGCGAAATGCTGAAGCTTGATACAGGTTGTCTTGTTGCATTCACTCAGGGAGTTGATTATGATGTTCAGTTTGCAGGCAATGTTAAAAGCGCATTGTTCGGCGGAGAAGGATTATTCCTTGCAACACTGAGAGGTCCGGGAACTGTATGGCTGCAGTCTCTTCCGTTCAGCAGAATGGCAGACAGAATATTTACTGCCAGCAGAAAGGCAGGAGGCTCAGGCTCAAAAAATGAAGGAAGCCTTCTTGGAAGCATAGGAATTGGAAATTTGTTCGGAGAAGATTAAAAAAAGGTGCTCAGGCACCTTTTTAATTTGCATAGTATATGTAGTTTCCTTCTTCATATTTCTTAAATACTTTTTTTTCTTCTTCCAGGTAGTCAAGATGTGCCAAAACCTCTCCGACTGCAAACCATTTTTGCTGAAGAGGCGCCTCATCCCACGCTTTCCCCTTCAATGACCACTTCATGTTTCCTGCAATGTCGTATGCGTTAATGCCGGGTGTTTTTCTTAAAATGTCAATTGTTTCTTTAAGCCTATCATTGTGGTGTTCTATTAGCTTATTAATTCTGTCATACACATTCATGTCATTTTTTCTGTGTGCCGGAAGTGTTGTATTTATTTTCAACTTTTTTATCTTTTTCAGACTTTTCAGATAATCTTCAAGAGAATTCTTCACATTTGGCCATCTTGTTATGTTTGGTGAAATGTCAAAAAGAATATGATCTCCGGAAAACAATATTTTTTCCTTTTCAAGATAAAGGCACATGTGTCCAGGTGTGTGTCCAGGTGTTGAAATGCATTTGAATTCATACCTGCCTATTTTGAATTTTGACTGATCCCCTACAGTTACAACCTTGAACAGTCTGCCGGGATTGTATACTTTTGCAGGATTTGTGTTTTTTAAGTAATCTATTTGTTCCTCAGTAAATCCTTCCATCAAGTAGCTTTCATCACTTTTGGACCAGAAGTTTTCAAGTATCATCTTCACATATTCATAATCAATTTCACTCATGTATATGGTTGAATTTTCGTTCATTAAGTCGGGAACAAGTCCAGTGTGATCTGAATGCATGTGAGTAATGAACATGTCTGTTTTATAAATGTCTATTTCTAATTCTTCCAGACCTTGTTTCATTGCTTCCAAACACTCAGGCATGTTAAATCCAGTATCGATTATTAAATTTTTTTCATTAGTTTTTATGATGTAACAGTTTAGATTCCTCAAGGGATTGTTTGGAAGAGGAATATCTAATCTGTAAATATCAGGGTCACTGTAAATTTTTTGGTGCAATTTTTCCTCCATTATAATTTTGTTTGTATATGCTGCACGCTCCCCTTGTTGCGGATATATCTTCTCCTATAATTTCAAAGTCCTTTAAACATGTTTGAATTTCATTTATGTATGAAGATACTATAAAACAGCTGTTGTGAAATATACCGCCTTTTAAGCCAATTGTCACGTTGCCATTGAAACCTGCTTTTTTGTATGCAGTGCATGTGAGTTCAGCGAGATGTCTGCCTGCATTTTCAAGCAACTCCACAGCATATCTGTCCCCCTGCATGGAAAAATCAACGATCACAGGGAATAATGATGCAATTGTATTTTTTTCATTGCTGTATATGAAATCCATAATGTCTGAACGGGAAGTTCCTCCGATTTTCTCAAGCATTGAGTTGCTCAATTTATCAAAAGGAATGTCTTTGTCGTATTTGTTTACTATATTTTTAAAAACTTCAATTACTGTGTGATACCCGCTGCCTTCATCTCCTAAGATGTGGCTCCATCCTCCTACCATTTGTCCTTTTCCGGATTTTTGAACATAACATGAGGAGCCGGTTCCGGCAATGGCAAGAATGCCGTCTTTTTCACCAAAATATGCCTTACAGGCAAGTTCAGCATCATTAAGCACAACAGCATCAACAACAAATGCCCTTTCAACATACTCTTTTATGAGCTGTGCATAGTTGCCTGTTTCAACTGCTGCCATACCTATGGCTATAAACACACAGTCTTCACGGCCAAGGTCAGTCACACATTCACCAATCAAAGAAATTATATTATTTACTGTTTTATCTAGATTTACTGCAGGGTTTCCAAATCCTCCTGTCTTACAATAAACAGGGCTGAAGTCCAAATCATAAGCTATCAGTTCAGACTTAGTTCCTCCGGCATCAATTCCAATTATGTACTTCATATGATTTCACCGCCTTAAGCCTTTTTATACATTATAGCATATATTTTCCAACTTTCTACTTATTTTTGAGCTGCAAAAAAAAGACTTCCCCATGGAAAGTCCTTTAAATATTTTTTATTCAATAAAAATAGCGTTTGTTGGGCATGATTCTTTAGATTCTTCAGCACAAGCTTCAAATTCTGAAGGTACTGGATCTGCTATAACAACAGATATATTCTCGTCATCTAGCTTGAAAACATCCGGACAAAGTGATTCGCAAAGACCGCAGCTGATGCATGCGTCTCTGTCAACAATTGCTTTCATATTACTCCTCCTTTAACAATATAGGACATTTTGATTTACATCTTATATGTTTCTCATATAAATCGAAATAATACATCCTCATATAATTTTATTCAAGTTCCTTGTGATGTATTTTATTGATGATTATCTGCTTGGCTTTTTCATGCCCTGCTTTTGCTTTTCCCTGTAATTCAGGAACCGGCGGCTGCTCGTTTTTTGGAAAATGAGTTATTTTATTGCTTTCTGTGCCGTGGGGATCTTTTGGATCCGGCCTTCTCATTCCTGCTTTAGCCATTATATCACCTCTATATTAGTTTGATGATTTTAATGACATTTATGCACTTAAGCAATCAAAAAAATTTTCAAATTATTGTTATTTCATCTCCGGCCTTAATCCATCCCGGAACAAGAACTTTTGTAAATATTCCTTCTCTAGGCATTACGCAGTCTCCAACAAGCTCTCTTATGGCACAGCCTTTGTGACATTCTTTCCCTATCTGAGTTACTTCCATTTCTGTTTCACCAATTTTAAGCTTTGTGCCTATTGGAAGTTCATACAGAACAATTCCTTCTGTTGTAAGATTTTCAGCAAATTTGCCTGCACTTAAATTGTCAGCTCCGGATGCAGTCATTTTATCTATGCTTTCCTGTGAAAGAAGGCTTACCTGTCTGTGCCAGTCTCCTGCATGTGCATCTCCTTCAAGACCGTGATTGAATGCAAAATATCCTTTTTCTATTGGTTCTTTAATAACACCTTTTGTTGCGCTTATATTTACTGCTACTACTTTTGCCATATTCCACCTCGTTAATAATTAATATCTTTCAAATGTTCCGGATTTTCCGCCGGATTTTTTCATAAGCATGACATCTGATACTGTCATTTCCCTGTCTATTGCTTTGCACATATCATAAATTGTAAGAGCGGCTATGGATACAGCACACAGTGATTCCATTTCTATACCCGTCTGCCCTACAGTCCTTGCCGTTGCTGTAATTTCTACCTTGTTGTTTTCAAAATCAAGTGAAAAGTTTATATCGCATCCAGTCATCATTATTGGGTGGCACATTGGTATTATGTCTGATGTTTTCTTTGCTCCCATTATACCTGCAACCTGAGCCACAGAAAGAACGTCTCCTTTTGCAATTGTGCCTTCCTTTATTCTTTCTAGGGTTTCTCTTTTCATGTGGATGCAAGCATATGCAACAGCTTCTCTTGGTGTTTCCTTTTTATCGCTCACATCCACCATTTTTGCTCTGCCTTGCTCGTTTATGTGTGTTAGTTCCATGTTAACCTCCTACCTGGTACATCATTTTTTCAGAGTGGCTCTTTTTGTCTGTTTCCAGATGATGCTCTTCAGGTTTGTTGTAGACTGCATTTGTTATAGTCTCAATAAGTTTTTCCTGGTCATCAACATATGGTAACAGATTGATTTCTTCTGAGGAGTGCAAACAAGGCTTAATAGTTCCAACAGACGTTAATCTAATTCTGTTGCATTCCGAACAGAACTTGCAGCTTATGGGGCTTATGAGTCCTACGGAACCTTTGGCTCCCGGCATTTTGTAAACAGAAGCAACTTTGCTGTCATCCTTAATTTGTACCAGCTCCGGAAATCTTTCAAGAATTTCCTCAACCTTCATGCTACACTTGTCAAAATATTTGTAACCTTCTCCGATGGGCATAAGTTCAATAAATCTTATCTGGATTGGATATTCCTTTGTCAGATTTATGAAGTCTCCTATTTCATCATCATTTACGCCCTTCATGAGCACCGTGTTTATTTTTACAGGAACCATGTCCAGGCTCATACACTTATCTATGGCTGACATGACTTTGTTTATGTCTCCAAGTCTTGTTACTTCCCTGAATTTATCAGCATTTAAAGTGTCAAGACTTATATTAACCCTTCTCAGTCCTGCTTTTTTTAAATCTTCTGCCATATCTGAAAGTAGCATTCCGTTTGTTGTAAGAGAAATATCTTTTATTGAAGGCATGGATGCTGTATGGGCTATGAGTTTATCGATACCCTTTAATATGAGGGGCTCTCCTCCGGTAAATCTCACTTTTTTTATGCCTATTGCTGCACATGCTGTAATTATTTTTTCAATTTGCTCAAAACGCATTATGTCCTGGTGACATTTCTTGTCAACACCTTCTTCCGGCATGCAGTAAATGCATCGCAAATTGCACCTGTCGGTCAATGAAACTCTTAAATAATCAATTGTTCTGCCTTTTTTATCAAGCATTTGATCAGCTCCTCTGATAGATTATCCTGCCTGTATCTGAGTAGTCGTATCCTCCCAGTTCATCCAGTTTTGCCTTGAATTCATTTGATTTTATTGTTTCTATAAATTCTTTTATAATTTCAGTATCCATGTATTCTTCCGGTATGGCCAGGTCGTATTCTTCGTTGCACACAGGTATGAAGTCAAGCCCCATCATTGTTGCTGCCGAATAAACACCAAGACCTGCATCCGCATCACCTGCTTCAACAGCAGCAGCAACGGCCAAGTGATTGAATTCTTCCCTGAAATATCCGTTTATGTTTTTAGGATCAATTCCAAGCTTGTTTAAATTGTAATCCAGAAGCAACCTTGTTCCTGAACCTCTCTGCCTGTTTACGAATTTAACATCTTGTTTTGTTAAATCTTCAAATGTGTTTATGTTTTTCGGATTACCCTTCTTAACCATAAAACCTTGAATTCTGTTTACACATTTTACAAGACATATGTTTTTTCCGGGAAGATATTTTTTCAAGTACGACAAATTGTATTCACCGGTTTCCATGTCTAAAAGATGTGTTGGTGCAATATGTGTTTCTCCGGTTTTTAAGGCCATGAGACCGCCTGTGCTTCCAACATTTGTTGAAGAAAGAAAATATTTTTTGTTTCTTCTGTGAAGTATGTCAGATGCTATATCAATTATAGGGTCGTGGCTTCCTATGCTAATGAGTGTGTTTTTGATATTTTCTTCGTTGTTAAGAAGTTTAACCTGGACAGTTGTTCCGGCTTCAATTCCTTCCACATCCTGGTCTATTTCAAGAACGCCGTCGGCGTTTACCAAAGACATAGTTGCTCCGGCTCCCCTTGTCAAAGGAGTGGCCACATAACTTCCCCCCACGTACCCAAGCTTTACTCTCACAAATTCAAGATATTTCAAGGATGACATACATCTTCTTGTCAATCTTGCCTCTACTTTCTTTAACTCGTCAGCTTCAAGGCCCTGATATTTTAAAATTAATCGTTTTGCTATTTCTTCCATTACAAAATATGCTGAAACAGGATAACCAGGTATTCCAATTATAGGCTTGTTGTGAATTACACCAAGCATCACCGGTTTTCCCGGTTTTATGGCAACTCCATGGATTACAAGATCTCCCAGTTCACTTATGACAGATGAAGTGAAATCTTCTCTTCCTGCAGATGAGCCTGCATTTATTAACACAATGTCATTTTCCTGATTTGCTTTTATTACTGCCAATTTGATTTTCTCGTAATCATCAATAACGATGTCGTATCTCTTTGGAATTCCTCCCCAGTCGCTTACCTGGGCAGAAAATGTTCTTGAGTTGAAATCTATTATGTCTCCAACCTTTAGCTCTGTTCCAGGCTCAACAATCTCAGTTCCTGTTGGTATTATTCCAACCCTTGGTCTTTTGAACACTTCAACTTCATTGATTCCTCCGGCAATAAGGGCACCTATGTCAACGGGTCTTATTTTGTGTTTTGAAGGAACAATAAGTTGATTTTCCACTATGTCTTCTCCAAGAGGCCTGATGTTCTGCCATGGAACAGCGCTCTGGTAAATTTCATATTTGTTTTCTCCGGCGCTGATTAAGTCTTCAACCATTATCACGCAGTCAAATTCTCTGGGAATGGGATCTCCCGTATCAACAACAATGTAATCTTCGCCTTCTGTAAGGACAACATGGTTTCTGTCGGAAGCCAGTACTGTTCTTTCACTTTTTGCAGCTATACCATCCATTGCCGATGAATTGTAGTGAGGAGAAGAAATCTTCGCAAAAACAGCGCTTACTGTGACTCTGCCGTTTGCATCCCACGTTTTTACCGTTTCAGTTTCGGCGTTCAGATTTCCTATTTTGTTAAAATAAATGTTAAGAGCTTCTTCCAGCTCATAATTTGACAAATATACCTTTTGCATAATTCCTCCTAAAACTTGTACACAGCAACTGACTGGCCTTCTTTTAATCCTTCTTCATTTCTTTCGATTCTTATATATCCCCACGCTTTTGAAAAGCCTGTTATAAGCCCGGACTTTCCAAACACCGGAGAAGCTGTAAGCCCTTGTTCATTTTCTTCTATGTCTACAGGAAGATATTCTTCCCTTCCTTTAGCTTTGTGATAATTGATTTTAAACTTACATGATACCGGATATACCTTGTCATTATGCTTTGTAATTTTTTCAATGTAATATTTGACCATAACCTGAAAAATTACAGCACATGCCAGAGGATGTCCGGGAAGGCCGAAAATTATTTTACCTTTAGATTTACCTATTATTGTAGGCTTTCCGGGTTTCACGGAAATTCCGTGAACCAGTACTCCCTCATCTCCAAGGTCATTTATTACATTTACGGTATTATCCTTTTTACCTACGGAACTTCCACCGGACATGAGCACAATGTCACACTCTGATACCGCTTTTTCAACAGTACTTTTTAAGAGATCATAGTCATCCCTTATTAGTCCGTATTTTATGGGTGTACAGCCGCTTTCTTCAAGAAGCGAATACAAAAGATATGTGTTTATGTCCCTTATTTGTCCTGGATTGATTTTTTCTTCAGGATTTACAACCTCATCTCCGGTTGAAATAATTCCAACCCTTGGTCTTTTCATCACTTCGACGCTTGTTATTCCAAGGCTTGATAAAACTCCCACCTCGTAGGCGCGAATTTTTGTTCCGCTTTTTATAACTGCTTCGCCTTTTTTTATGTCTTCTCCTATATCGACTGTATTTTCTCCCGGAGAAGCTGATTTAGATGCAAGTATTGTTGTTTCATCAAGCTTTTCCGTATATTCTATCATAATGACGGAATCTGCCCCTTCAGGCAGCATTCCTCCTGTTGGTACATAGTAGCATTGTCCGGGAATACTTATTTTGCCCTGAGCCTCATGACCCATAAGCACTTCTCCCTTAAGGTCCAGCATGGACTGCATTGATTCACTTGCTCCATACACATCTCTTGAAAAAACCGCATAGCCGTCTACTGTAGATCTTCTGAAGTTAGGCACATTTTCAGGAGCAATAACATCACTTTTTAATATTCTTCCTGCTGCCTCGTGAAGATTAACCATTTCTCCTTCAAGCTCCAGGCTGAAATTTTCATCTATTAACTCTCTTGTATCTTTAACTGTCAAAACATTGAACAAATCCATGGCTGCCTCCTATCTTGCGCATTCTCCCCCGGTGCCGTTTAATATTTCGATTCCGTGAGGAAGGGCCGGAAGAACAAATTCCAGATTTTCAACTGCTCCCCTGGGACTTCCCGGAAGATTTATTATGAGAGTGTTGTCTCTTATTCCTGCAATTGCCCTTGAAAGCATTGCCTTTGGTGTTATAGAAAGAGACATTTGTCTCATGGCTTCACATATGCCAGGAGTATGCTTTTTTATAACCATCAATGTTGCTTCCGGAGTAACGTCTCTTTTTGAAAAACCTGTTCCTCCGTTTGTGAGAATCAAATCAAGATTTAGTTCATCGCACATGTAAATAAGTTCTTTTGCTATTATATCTATTTCATCGGGTACAACCTTGTAATATTCAACTTTATATTTATCGCCTTCAATTTTTTCCTTTATTGCTGGTCCTGTTCCGTCAATTCTTTCTCCTCTGGATCCTTTGTCACTTATTGTTAAAATACCTGTTCTTATCATGATACCCTCCGTGATCATATGTTTAAAATTTGTTTTACCAGTTTATTTGTTGGATTGTTAAGCACATGTTCCATGCTTCCCATTTCTATTATTCTGCCCTTATCCATAAATATGACATGATTAGCAATTCTTTTTGCCTGATATACGTCGTGTGTGACCAATATTACCGTCCTGTTGTCTTTTGCCATATCCTTTATGAGATTTTCAGCTCTCATGGAACTTTCTATATCCATGGCTGCTGTTGGTTCATCAAGGAGCGTCATTTCCGTTTCAAGCACTGCAGTCCTTAAAAGTGCAATTTTTGCCCTTTCTCCTCCTGACAGCCACCATGATTTTTTACTTAAGAGCTCTTCGATTTCAAAATAATCTTTGTATTTATTATATCTTGTTTCAATTTCTTCTCTGGACGATTTTCTGAACTTTAGTCCGCTTACTATATTTTCATAGGATGATTTATTGAAAAGATATGGTTTTTGCACCTGTATGCATATGGAATTTCTTATTGCAAAGTCCATTTTTTTCCCGTCATAAAAAATGTTTCCGCTATTTAATTCATTTAATCCTGCAATGCAGCTTATGAGGGTGCTTTTTCCGCTGCCGTTTGAACCTAGAATAACATAAATGCCTTTTTTGAATTCAATACTTTCAATATCCAGGACACGGCTTGAGCCATAATCTTTAACTGCATTTTCAACTTTCACATGCACGATTATTCCCTCCTTTGCATCCTGTATAAAATTGTATTAACCAAAAATGATATAAAAAGAAGTACAAAACCTATGGCAACCGCTTCTTCAAAATTACCTTTGCCAGTTTCAAGAGCAATGTATGTTGTCATAACCCTTGTTTTATCCTTTATGTTTCCTCCCACCATCATTACTGCTCCAACCTCGGATATGGCCCTTCCGAAGCCCGCTGTTATAACTGAAAAAATCTGAAGTCTGCATTCGCTTATAATTGTCATAAATGTGCTTTTTTTATCTGCACCAAGAGATATACACGTTAACTCAATATCTTTTGCCGCCTCTTGAATTGATGTAACCGTAAGTCCGAATATTATTGGAAATACAAGCAGCGATTGTGAAACTATCATGGCCGAAGGTGAAAACAAAAGTCCAAAGCTTCCAAGAGGACCTTTCCTTGACAGCATCATGTATACCAGCAGTCCGATGAGTACCGGAGGCAGACTCATGAGGGTGTTAGCCACCCTCATGACAGTCTTTTTCAATTTGAATTCATGAAGTGCAACAAATATACCTGATGTAAGTCCCAGAATAGAAGCAATAAATGCTGATGTAACGGACACTTTCAAGGAAAGTGCTATTACGGGCAACAAGTCGTTGTATGTAGTTAAAAATTCTCTCATAAATTCAAACATTATTTCACCCTTTATTATTTTGCATTTGGTACAAACAATGATTCGCCGAATTCTTCCTTGCCGAATCCTGCTATGAGGTCCTGTCCTTCTTTTGAAAGCAAGAAGTCAATGAATTCCTGAACTTCTGTCTCTTTAACAGGATATTTTTCAGGATTTACCATCATAACACCATATTGGTTGTACATTTTGTCATTCTTTTCTGTTACTATAACAAGACCAAGTTTGTCCTTCATTGAAAGATAAGTTGCCCTGTCTGTAAGAGTGTAGCCCTGCTTTTCATCAGCCATCTGAAGCACTGCTCCCATTCCTGTTCCTGCAGAAACATACCATTCTCCTTCAGGAGTGATGTTAAGTTCTTTCCAGTAACCTTTTTCCTTTGTATGAGTGCCTGATTCGTCTCCTCTTGAAATAAATGTTGATTTTGTTTCAGCAAGAAGTTCAAAAGCCTTAATAGGATCATTAGGAGCATTTGCAAGAAGTTTTGCAGGGTCAGATTCTGGTCCTACAATGATGAAGTCATTGTACATTACATCAAATCTTTCTTTTGCAAAACCTTCGGCAATAAATGCCTCTTCCTGAGCTTTGGCATGTACCAGCACACCGTCTGCGTCGCCGTTTTTGGCAAGCTCAAGTGCAGCACCTGTTCCCTTAGCCACAACGTTGACTGTTATGCCTGTTTTTTCTTTGAAAATTGGCAGCAGATAATCTAAAAGTCCTGAATCCTGTGTGCTTGTTGTAGTAGCAAGTATGAAGCTTCTTTCTTCAGCTGGCGCTGCAGGTTCTTCTGCCGGTGTTTCCTGTGATGGTTGTTCCGTCTCAGGCTTTTCTGTTTTAGCACATGCAGTCATTGAAAATACAAGTGTCAATGAAAGCAAAAGCGCTAAAATTTGTTTTGTTTTAGTTTTCTTCATAAATAAAAAAACCCCTTTCATATAATAGTATACGAAAAGAGAAATGCTTTGGCATTCTCCTTTCCAATGGGAGGCTCATTCGTTTCCAAATAAACCCTGTCGGTTTACGTCTCATGGCAAAAGCTTTAGATACGTAAACTCGGAGATAACTCATCTATTTAATTTTATATAGAAAGACGCCAAATGTCAACTTATATTAATTAATTTATTCACTACAACGACGCATTATTAACAAAAAAAAAACGGCTCCGGCAGCTGAAAGCCACTCGTGAGCCTATTTTTAATGCTTAATAAAAATTCATTTGTTTGAAAATTTTTTTACATACTATGAAGTTCTCTTTCATAGTATATAAAAACGCGGAATGCATGTCGGACGTCCTTAACCTTAAGGGGGGTGCTCAGTTAAAACGCGTATGCGTTTTAACGCGGTCGGGGGACAGAGGTCCCCCTAGCGGAGTTTACGGAGCAACTTTTTTACAGTAATTTGTCAAGAGCCTGTTTTAAATCATCAATTATATCCCCAGCATCTTCAAGCCCTACAGAAAGTCTGACTAAACCTTCGGAAATTCCGGATGCAGCTCTTTCTTCAGGAGTGTATGGAGAATGTGTCATGGAAGCAGGATGCTGTATTAATGTTTCAGTATCTCCAAGGCTTACAGCAAGCGAACAAAGTTCAACAGAATTCATGAGAATTCTTCCGGCTTCAAGCCCTCCCTTTACTTCAAATGCAATCATTGCTCCCGGCAGTGACATTTGTTTTTTTGCAAGTTCATACTGAGGGAAGCTTTTAAGTCCAGGATAAGCAATTGATACAACAGCAGGATGATCTTCAAGAAACTCTGCAACCTTCTGTGCGTTCTGGCAGTGTTTTTCCATTCTGATTTCAAGAGTCTTCATTCCTCTGTTTATAAGGTATGAATCAAATGGGCTTATTACTGAACCTGTCATATCTTTTATTCCAACAAATCTAACCTGGTTTATGAATTCCTGAGTTCCTGCAGCAAAGCCTGCTATTACATCTCCGTGTCCGTTTAAATATTTTGTTGCAGAATGAACAACAACATCTGCACCTAGATCAATAGGTCTTTGAATGTATGGTGTGCAGTATGTGTTGTCAACAACAACCATGCAGCCTTCTTTTTCATGAGCAATTTTTGAAATTTCCTCTATGTCTGATATGAGCATGTTTGGATTTGCAGGACTTTCAAGATATACCACCTTTGTGTTTTCTTTCATTGCTTTTCTTACATTTTCAGGATCAGAAGTATCTACAAATGTTACTTCAATTCCAAATTTAGGAAGACCGTGATTTAAAAATGCAAATGTGCAGCCGTACAGTGTCTTAGCTGCTACTATGTGATCTCCGCCCTTTACTATAGCCCAGATTACAGAAGTTATGGCTCCCATGCCTGAACCCATGGCAACAGCAGCCTCAGCATTTTCAAGACTTGCCAGTTTGTCTTCAACCTGTGAGCTTGTTGGATTGCCAAGACGAGTATAAATATATCCGTCTTCTTCCAAAGCAAATCTTCTTCCTCCCTGCTCTGCTGAGTCAAATATAAAGGTTGATGTCTGATAAATAGGTGTAGCCAATGCTCCGTATTCATTTTTCCTGTAGCCTGCATGCACAGCTCTTGTAGAAAATTTCATCTTGCTTAACTTTTCCTTATTCATTTGAATCCTCCTAATTTATAAATTATTTCTATCGATATTGTATTTCTTCATCCTGTTGATTAATAACGTATGTGTTACTTCAAGGTTTTTAGCTGCTTCTCTGATGCTTTTGTTCACTTTGAGACTTTCAGTTATTTTTCTTTTTTCAAGACTTTCAATGCAGTCCTTAAGAGATGTACCTGATGTTTCTTCTTCCGGAACAATGTCATAGTTCAGCATTATGTCCTTTGAAGTAATTTCTTCTGAAGTTGAAAGTGCAGCAGCTCTTTCAAGTACATTTTGAAATTCTCTTACATTTCCGGGCCAATTGTAATTTAAAAGCTTCCTCATGGCATTCTGCTCAATTCCTTTTATGTATTTATGGTACCTTCTTGAATGGATTCCTGCAAAATGCTCAAATAAAATGGGCAAATCTTCTTTTCTTTCCCTGAGAGGAGGAATATTTATGTTGAAAATATTTATCCTGAACAGGAGATCAAGCCTGAATTCCTTGTTCTTAACCATGTGATCGATATTTTGATTTGTTGCTGAAATCAGCCTTACGTCAAAATTAACTTCGTTTGCTCCTCCAACCCTTCGTACCTTTTTTTCTTGGAGAACCCGTAAAAGCTTTGCCTGAAGGTGCGGTGCCATGTCGCCTATTTCATCGAGGAATACTGTTCCTCCACCGGCAATTTCAAATATTCCTGCCTTGCCTTCCTTTCTGCCTCCCGTGAATGTTCCTCCTTCATATCCAAACAGCTCGCTTTCCAAAAGCTGATCTGGTATGGCTGCACAGTTGATGGCAATAAAAGGTTTTGATTTTCTTCTGCTTTCATTGTGAATGGCTCTGGCAAAAAGTTCTTTTCCTGTACCGCTTTCTCCGGTTATTAAGACCGGCGAGTCAGATTTAGAATAAAGTTTCCCTTGGTTAATTACTTGGAGCATCTTGTTGCTTTCAGCAACTATGTCGTCAAATGTTATGGGATTGTCATACCTGCTGAAACTTGTGTTGTCCATTTCATAAAAAGAGATAAGATAACTGCTTAAAACGTTTTCTTCATTGATGATTGGCTGCAAGTTAACTTGATATAACTGAGTTCCTATTTCCATGGTGTCCTTTGCCATAACGTTCTTTCCCTTTTTATTAAAGAAAGAAATGAGTTTGTCATAATCCATGTACTTGCGTATATTTACTCCTGTTATGTCCTTGCCTGCTGTCATAAAAATTTTTTCAGCGGCGTAATCGTTTACATACTTGATATCTCCTGTCCTGCTAAGCAGTGTCACACCGTGTGGTATTACATCAAGAACTTTTTTTAACTCAGTGTTTTTTTCCTCGAATGGAAACAGTTCAATTTCCTCCAGACTGTCCCATCCCTTTAAACTGTTGAGCTCATCCTTAATTTTTTCCCATACATCATCTTCTACAGGCATGAGTTTTATGTATGCCACATAAGCATACACTTCCATCCAAATTAAGCCAACATCATATTTGTGAAGAACGCTTAATGCTTCATATGTCAAATGCGGCCTGTCTTCAGAAGCTGTAAGTTTTATTTTTTTAGTTTCCATAATGTCTCCTATCTTAATATAGCATATATCGTGCCAACCATTTCATGTTCAAAATTCAATATAATTCATAGCAAAAAATCAAAAAACCATTTAATAATGGAACAATATCATTCCAGAATTAAATAGTTTTGGAATATTAACCTTTGTTATGGTTTGATATTGTACCTTATGGCACAATCTTAAACCATATTTTTCAATTTATCAATATTATTCTTCTTTGTCATCAAAAATAACTGTGAACAACGTTCCTTTGTTCTCACTGCTCATAACTTCAATTGAAGCTGTATGAAGATCAAGAATGTTTTTTACAATTGTAAGCCCTACTCCGTTGCCTTCTATTTTGTGCCTGCTTTTATCAGCCCTGTAAAATCTCTCAAAAATATAAGGAATGTCCTCCCTTGAAATTCCCATGCCGTTGTCTTTAACTTCAACATATATTTTTTTGTTCCTGCTGTATAGATTTACAGAAACTTCTCCCATGCTTCCAGTAAACTTTATGGCATTGTGGATGAGATTGAAGAATACCTGCTTTAAATTGTCTTCATCTCCTGATACAATGTAGCTTTTTTCATTTTCCTTTGAAAAAGAAAGAGTTATATTTTTGCTGTCAGCTTCCATAATTAGTTCACTTACTAAATTTTCAAGCAGTTGGTCAAGTTTAAGTGCATGAAAACTTAGTTTCATGCTTTCTGCTTCAAAATCCTTCAACAAGTCAAGGTTGTTCAAAAGTTTTCCAAACCTTACTATTTCATCATTTAATCCGGAGAGCCTTTCTGAAGTTACAGGGAACACTCCATCAATCATAGCTTCAAGATTGTTCTGCAAGACATTTAAAGGAGTTCGTATCTCGTGGGAAATATCAGAAACCAGACGTTTTCTCAACATATCCTGTTTGTTCAGCTTTTCAGCCAGAATGTTGACGCTGCTTCTTAAGTCTTCAATTTCTTTCACATCGCTGGTGCTATTTGTCTTGGCTTCAAATTCACCCTTTGATAATTTTACAGACATGCTTGCTACTTCCTTGATTGGAGCAGAAAACTGCTTTGAAAAATACAAGCTTAGTATTGTAATTATAATGACTGTCATAGCTCCGCTTGCAACAATACTTTTATTGATTGATGCTTTGAACTGAATATCCTCTTCTGTCATCAGCAAAGGCGAGTATTGTCCCACTTCAACATATCCCACAACTTCATTTTTATAATGGAGTTCGAATTTTTTAGTTGTGTATACTCCCTGGTCCTGAACCATCATTTGTCCCAGGTTTACTTTATTCCTTATGTCATTGGGATTCATTCCCCATATTGCCTTGTTGTCCTTGTCGTACAGCGTCAGATTGTAATTGCTCATGTAGGCGTTGTGCATGAGCTCTATGCCTGTATTTTCGGACCATTGGCCCTCTTTTTCGTATTCTTCCTCCAGGTACGTTGTGATTGTTTCATACCTTTTGTTTTGAACTTCCAGCATGTATTCCTCAAAAATGCTGTTCATGGTTAAATTTACAAAAATCATAATAAGAAGTATTGCTGCTGCTGATGAAACAGTAAGCAATACTCCTATTTTTCTCCTAATTGAATGCATTTTGATCACCGCCGAATTTATAACCTGCCTTTGTGACAGTAATTATATACTTGGGATTTTTTGTGTCTTCCTCTATTTTCTTTCTTATGTTCTTAATGTGCACATCAACAGTTCTGTCATATCCGTCAAAATCATAGCCAAATATTTTATCTATGAGCTGTTCCCTTGACATAACCTTTCCCTTGCTTACAGCCAGAGTGTACAAAATGTCAAATTCGTTAGGTGTGAGTGAAACTTCTGTTCCTTTTAACATTACTGTACGTTTTTCATAATTTATTGATAAGTTTTTATCGTCATAAACAGCTTCAGATGTTCCAGTGTCCTTGTGAAGTCTTCTGAACAGCGAATTGACCCTGGCAGTAAGTTCTCTTGGGCTGAAAGGTTTAACAAGGTACTCGTCAGCACCTATGTTTAAGCCTTCGATTTTGTTGTCCAGTGTTCCCTTTGCCGTTAGCATGAAAATGTGCACGTCAGACTCCAGTCGTATTATTTTGCACACTTCTTCCCCACTCATGTCGGGAAGCATAAGGTCAAGAATAATCAGTTCTATTTTGTTTTTTCTGGCAATGTCTATACCGTCAATACCTTTTGCTGTCCAAAACACTTTGTAGCCTGCCCTTTCCAGGTATGCTCTTATTACATCAGCTACTCTTTCATCATCTTCAATTATTAAAATGCTGTTCATTTTCTCTCCATATAAATTATTTTACTGCAGAATCATGCTGTTTCTAATTTCTTCAAGATCTGCACTCTCAAGATCCTCAACTGTCTTAATTACACCAAGTACGGCTCCGTCTTTTATTATACCATAAATTCCGTCTTCACCAGATGTAAACTTAACCTTGCCTGAACCAGATGTTCCATCAAATGAAGCAACTGTTTCGCCAGTACTTCCATCAACCACTAAAAACTCTCCAATCTTATCGTCAAATTCATCCAGATTAAATTCAGTCTCTATTGTTTCATTGCTTTTCACAACCGAAATAAGTGGTTTTAGTTCATAACCAATGCCTTCAATTTTAAGGCTGTTTTCTTCAGATTTTCCTATGAGCATTTCCGTTGGCACCTTTGTTATATCATCTCCGTAGATACTCTCTTTGCTTACATCTACCTGCTCTTCTTCATTCAGTGGACGCTTGCAGCAGTCAGGAGAAACCGCAGGTGGTGGAAGAGATGGGTCTTCAACTGTTGTATCAACTGTATCAAGCTTATCCACAACCCTTATTACTCCACCTATCATTCCCATCCAGCAGCTGAAACTGATATCCTTATCTGATGGAGTGAATTCTATGATGTTTTCACCGCTTTTAACAACTTTTTGCAAGTCCATGGAAGGAACTATTATGGCATTGTTGCATGTGTTTAATTCCTTGCCGTCAATAATCCATTTTACAGGTATTCCCTTTTGCACATAAAATGCATTTGGAACAAATCCTTTGTTGTTTACCGTCATCCTTATTACCTGTGCACCATCTTCCATGACAGCCTTGGCAACATTTGGATTTGTGTTTTCGCCTGATGATTCTACTTTATCAAAGGCAAATACATTTGCCGGAGAAATTCCAATTATGGCAAACCCTCTGTTTCCCATAATCAGTCCGAGCACAATTACAAGAACTCCGCTCATTTTTAGAAGCCTCTTTGTGTATCCCTTGCTCAGAAGTCCTGACAAACCTCCAAATGCAAGCATCAATGGAACTGTACCCAAAGAAAATGCAAACATGGCCAAAGCTCCCTTTACAGGGCTTGATGTACCCAGTGCAAATATCTGCATAGTCTGCAGCGGTCCACATGGCATGAGTCCGTTAAGCAGTCCCACAACAAATGGAGATGAATGCTTACTTTTTATCTTACAAAAAGATTTTGGCATGTGCAACTGAAATTTTCTAAACATTCCAAAACCTGCCATATTAAATCCCATCATAATCATAAATGCCCCTGCAATTATCTGCACAGCTGCTTTAGATTTTATTGAAAGAGAAAAAGCTGAACCTGCTGCTCCTATTATAGCTCCAAGAATTGTGTAAGAAATGACCCTTCCCAAATTATATAAAAGTGTTGGTTTAATGGCTTCAAACTTATTGCTGCTTTCTGCTGAAATGCTTTGAGTAAGCATTATTCCGCCGCACATTCCTACGCAGTGAATAGATGTTAGCACACCTGCAAGGAACAAAACACCGTATGATGCATTTTGGAGAAATCCTTCCATGTTAAATCCGCTTGTGTTGAATCCAAGCATTGCAACTGCTGCTGCAATTATTAATATTCCAAAAAACTTAAGATCTGATTTTTCTGTTGAATATCCTGCATTAAGTATCTCTTCTTTAACTTTTTTTACTTTTACTTTTTCATCATCATACTCTATGTCCAGATACTGCTCTGTGAAGCTTGCTTTTGCTTTCAGTACGCCTTCCGTTTTTAAGGCTGCATTTTCAACTCTTGCTTCGCAGGAAGAACAGGTCATATCATATACTTTAATCTTCTCTTTTTTTATACCCATTATCCACCTCTTGAATTTTTTTTGATTTAAATTTTAGAATTATTTTTTTAGATAATAAATTAATAAAACTATGGCAATAATAACAATAGTTGTAATGAAATATTCCTTGAAAGAATAAATTTTATTTGGTCTTGGTCCTCCGCAGCATCCCATAATTACATCCTCTTATAGTTTTTTATTTAATATTAACCTGGATTAATGAAGAAATTATGAAGATGTACTCTCTACATAATTTCTTCACAACTGAATATTATAATAATCATATGAATGACAATACCTAAAATAAGCTAATATCTTATAACAGGAAATCTCCTAATATAATTGTAAAATAAGACTGTCAGTATGCTGGACTGACAGTCTTATTTTTTTATATGATATTGTAATTTCTAAAATTGATTATATAATATATATATTAAATATAGGAGAATATCATGGACTTTTTAATTGCTGTTATCATATTTACCCTTTCACTTGTTTTAAGCATTTCAAAAGGCATATCAACTATTTATCCGCTTCTTATAGGAATGGCTGCTTTTTCTATGGTTGCGTACAAAAGAGGCCACAGCCTTAAAAACATTGCAGCAATGAATATTAAGGGAATGAAAAAAGCCCTCTCACTCATGCCGATTTTCGCTCTTATAGGCATGATAACCGCATTGTGGAGAGCTTCCGGAACCATTTCATTTTTTGTGTACTACGGAACAAAAATTATGAATCCTGACTTTTTCATATTGTTTGCATTTCTTCTTACGTGTGTGGTTTCCTTTGCCCTTGGAACAAGCTTTGGAACATGCGGAACAATTGGGGTTGTTCTCATAGTCCTTGCAAAAAGCGGAGGAGTTAACACATATGCTGCTGCAGGAGCAATTGTGTCTGGAGCATTTTTTGGAGACAGGTGCTCTCCCACTTCTTCAAGTGCCAATCTTGTAGCTGTGGTCACAGACACAGATTTGTACACAAACGTTAAAAACATGTTTATTACTGGGCTGATTCCCTTTGTGATGACTGTTTGTTTTTACATTTTTTTGTCAGGAAAATACCCTCTCAACACAAAAAACACAGAACTGCTGAATGAAATTGCATCTTATTTCAATTTAAGCTTTGTAACTGTAATTCCTGCTCTCGTCATATTTTTTCTTGCAATAATGAAAAAGAATGTAAAAATATCAATGCTTGTAAGCATCATAACAGCATTTATAATCTGCCTTACTGTGCAGGATATTAAGCTTTATGAACTGCTGCGCACCATGCTGTTTGGATTTCACCTGAATCCGGAAAGCTCACTGGCAAAAATAATATCCGGAGGGGGGCTGTTATCCATGGTGAGTGTTTCATTCATTGTTCTTATAGCTTCTTCTTATTCTGGTATTTTCGAAGGAACCGGCATGCTTAACGACATACAGGGATTTCTGGTAAAAATGAGCGAAAAAATAGGAGTATACCTTACAACGTTGTTCACAAGCCTTGCCACTTGCGCATTTTGCTGCAATCAGACGCTTCCCATACTGCTTACAGAACAGCTCATGAACAAAATTTACGAAAAAAAGGGTCTGACTAAAGAGCATCTGTCAATAGACATTGAAAACACTGTAATTTTAACAGCCGAGCTTTTTCCCTGGAGCATTGCCATAGCGGTGCCCCTTGCAACATTGTCCGTTGATGCAGGAGCAATTCCATATGCAGTATTTCTTTACCTGGTTCCCATAATCAACGTTATGAGACTGCCTAAATGGAGTACAAAAAATCTATCTGTAAAAATCTAGAGCTTTCTTACATCAAAAGTATCATCAAGAAGCACCCAGTTTTGAGTGAATGGATAACCAAGTCCCCAGTAGCTTAAGCCTCTGAGGCCATATTCCTTCACAACATCAAATTTTGCACGGGCGCTTCTTGCATCTTCAAACCATACCTCATGAGCATTTCCTTCATCGTCTGTGTAGCGAAAGTACGGTGACTGGCTTACAAAATCATATTTGATTTCAGACATGTGTCTATATGCCCTGTTCATTGCTTCCTCAACACTTATGGTTTCTGCTTCCTGACCTTGAACAAAAGGAAGCTTCCAATCCCTTGCGTATATTTGAAAACCCATGAGTATTTTTTCTCTTGGAATTGTAGTAACAGCATAATCCAGCACCTTCTCTATTTCATTTATAGGAGAAATTGCTCTTGGAGGACCACCTCTCCATCCCCACTCATAAGTCATGAGCACAACAAAATCAGCCAGTCTGCCGTGTTCTGCATAATCATGGGCTTCATACAACAGGCCCCTTTGTTCTGCGCTTGTTTTTGGAGCCAAAGCTGTTGATACAAAATATCCTTCTTCATGAAGCTTGTTTACGGTGCTTTCAAGAAATCTGTTGTAAGCTTCCCTGTCTTCTGGAAAAACATATTCAAAATCTATATTAAGTCCTCTGTATCCTTTATCCCTCATGGTGTTTAAAATATTGTTCTGCACAGTTTCCACTATTTCCGGATTGTTCAATATTATTTTAGCTATATTTTCTCCCTTGACATTTCTTGTGAAGTTAACAATGGACATCATGGGAACAACTCCTTTGGCTATTGCTTCCCCTATGGCAGGTTCATCATCTATTTCTACAAGGCTTCCGTCCTCATTGATGAGATAAGCAAAAGGACTTAAATAAGTAAGACTATCTCCTGCTCCCTGAACAACAGGTATGGCATCATCTCCTAAAATATAAGTAAACGCGTTCACATCTATTACCGGCTTTTCTTTTTCAGGAATTTTCAAAACCAGCCCAGGATATATGGTATCAGGTGTCATTATCCGGTTTTCCCACAAAAGCTCCTGAACAGGAACACCATAGCTCTCGGCAATTTTCCATATTGTATCACCTGATATCACTGTATGTTCCCTTATGTCTTCAGGAATCAAAAGCGGCTGTCCTACCAATAGAATCTCTGGATTGACAAGACCGTTTGCTTCCATGATATCTTCTATGTCAGTTTTATAAAAGTCGGCAATTTTCCATAATGCCTCACCCTTTTGAACCGTATGTATGCGCATGGCAACCTCCAAATAAATATATATTATAAATATATTCGCCCAGGCTGTCATAATGATTAAAAATAAAAAAAAGGATGATAAATCATCCTCAGACTATAGAAACTTCGACGCTGTCATCCTGAACGTTAGTGAAGGATCTCATCTTTAATTGAGAACATGAGATTCTTCTGGCTGCGCCCTCAGAATGACAACGTCAAAAGTTACTTTGTAATCAACCTAAGGATGATTACAGCTCTAGTAATTTTCTTTACAATTTAGCAATGTCAGTCCTGTATTCCATTTTTTCAAAATGTATTTTAGGTATATTTTTATACACTTTTTCTCTAGCTTCATCAAGGGTATTGCCTAGTGCTGTAACTGCCATGACTCTTCCGCCGTCTGTTAGTATTTTCCCTCCCACAAGCTTTGTTCCTCCATGGAAAACTATGATATCACTGTCAACATCTTCGAGTCCTGTTATTTCTTTGCCCTTTTCATAATTTTCAGGATATCCACCTGAAGCAAGGATTACTGTAACGCTTTTTTCATTTTTCCACTGCAAATCATCAGCAGACAAATTTCCTTCAATACACTTTTCCATAATATCAACAAGATCTGATTTAAGCCTTGGAATAACAGATTCAGTTTCAGGATCTCCAAAGCGTGTGTTGTATTCCAGAACTTTTGCCTGATTGTTTTTAATCATCAAACCTATGAACAGCACACCCTTAAAATTCATGTCTTCCCCATGGAAGCCCTGAAGTGTTCTGTCTATTATATTTTTTTGTATATAGTGGTTCAGCTCGTCCGTGTAGATGGGGTTTGGAGAAAAGTTTCCCATCCCTCCTGTGTTAAGACCTTTGTCGTTGTCATAAGCTTTTTTGTAATCTCTTGCACTTTCCATTGGAACAATTCTTTTGCCGTCAACAAAACAAAGAAGAGAGGTTTCTGTTCCGTCAAGAAATTCTTCAATTACAACAGTATCGCCAGCTTCTCCGAACTGCTTGTCATTCATTATGCTTTTAATTGCTTCTTCAGCATCTTGTTTTGTTTCACATATAAGAACTCCCTTGCCTGCAGCAAGTCCGTCTGCTTTTACTACCACTGGAACGTCAAAGTTTTTCAATGCTTCAAGAGCCTGATGAGAATTTTCAAAAACCTCGTACTTTGCAGTTGGTATGTTGTATTTTTTCATGAAGTCCTTGGAATATGACTTGCTTCCTTCAAGCCTTGCTCCTTTTTTTACCGGTCCGAAGGCTTTAATTCCTTTTTCCGTAAGCATGTCTACAAGACCGTTGACCAATGGTCCTTCCGGTCCCACAACAACTAAATCTATTTTGTTGTCAGCTGAAAATTTTGTTAATTCTTCCAGGTTTTCAGCCTTTATGTCTGCAATTTCAGCTATCTGCCCTATACCTGCATTACCGGGAGCACAATAAAGCTTTGATACTCTTTTGCTTTGTTTAAGCTTCCAGCATATGGTGTGTTCTCTTGCTCCGCTGCCTACAACAAGAATTTTCATAAAAACCTCCATTATATAAATTAAGAGTTAATTCTTAACTCTTAACTCTTCATTCTTAATTGAATTTTTTAGTGTTTAAAGTGTCTCATGTCTGTGAAAAGCATTGACATGTTGTGATTGTCGCATGCTTCTATGGAATCATTGTCTCTTATGGAGCCTCCCGGCTGGATTATTGCTGTAATACCTGCCTCTGCAGCTGCTTCTACGCAGTCTGAAAACGGAAAGTATGCATCTGAAGCAAGTGTTGCTCCCTTGAGGCTGTCTTCTCCCAAAAATTCCACTGCATGTTCGATTGCCTGTTTGCATGCCCATATACGGTTGACCTGTCCAGGTCCGATGCCTATGGACTGTCCGTTTTTAACTATTGTAATGGCATTTGATTTAGTATGCTTAACAATTTTCCATGCCATGATGAGATCTTTCATTTCCTGTTCAGTAGGCTGTTTCTTTGTTACAGTCTTAAGTTCTCCAGACAGAAGCTTTGAATCAATTGTCTGAACAAGGATTCCTCCGGCAACCTTTTTTAGGTCATAGGAATTTTCATCTTGTTTTGTAGTTATGTTTTCAATTGCAAGCAATCTTATGTTTTTCTTAGATTTAAGTATTTCAAGTGCTTTCTCGCTGTAAGAAGGGGCAACAACTATTTCAACAAATATTTTGTTGATTTCTTCGGCTGTTTTTTCATCCAGTTCCCTGTTCATTACAACAATTCCGCCAAAAATGGAAGTAGGATCCGAATTGTATGCCTTAACATATGCTTCATAAACATTTTCACCGGTGCCTACACCGCATGGATTTGCATGTTTGCAGGCAACAACAGTTGGTTCTTCAAATTCTTTTAAAAGCTCAAGAGCTCCATTTGTATCATTGATGTTGTTAAATGACAGCTCTTTTCCGTGAAGCTGCACAGCTGATGAAAGAAGTCCGTCAGTATTAACCACTTCCTTGTAGAAGGCAGCCTTCTGATGAGGGTTTTCGCCGTAGCGCATTTCCTGAACCTTTTCAAAAGTCATGGTGAATGTTTCAGGTAGATTGTTGTCTTGACGTTCTCTTTTCATATATGCTGCAATCAATGTGTCATAATGGGCAGTGTGTGCAAAAACCTTTGAACATAAATAAAATTTTGTGTCAAGAGAGATACCATTGCCTGACTTAAGTTCATCAATTACTAGGTCGTAGTCCCTTGGGTCAACCACAACTGCCACATCCTGATAGTTTTTGGCAGCAGAGCGAAGCATTGTAGGTCCGCCTATGTCTATGTTTTCTATGGCAACTTCCCTTGTTACGCCTTCTTTTAAAATTGTTTCCTTGAAAGGATACAGATTTACTACAACAATGTCGATTGTTTCTATTTTAAGTTCTTCCAGCTGCTTCATGTGTTCCGGATTGGAGCGCATTGCAAGAAGTCCTGCATGGATGTTTGGATGCAATGTTTTCACCCTTCCGTCAAGACATTCCGGAAAACCAGTGACTTCAGAAATTCCTGTAACTTTAACCCCTGCTTGTTCAAGAGTCTTGTGTGTTCCTCCCGTTGAAATTATCTGGACTCCAAGTTCCTGAAGTTTTTTTGCAAATTCAACTATTCCATTTTTATCTGACACACTTATTAAAGCTCTCATTTAATAACCAACTCCTTATTATTATCATTCGTATAAAATAACTTTGAACTGCTTTAGCATAATGTTTATAAATTCTTATTTAAACTATTAATTCTTCATTCTTAAATCTTAATTCTTCATTCTTAACTCTTAATTCTTAATTTTAATTACTTAATTCTTAATTTATTTCAACCTTTCTTCCTACAACGTCAAGCCTTCCTTCGCAAAAAAGCTTCACAGCCTGTGGCAGTATTTTATGTTCTATTTTAAGCACTTTTTTCTGAAGCTTTTCAGGAGTGTCTTTAAAGTCTACCTTTACTGTCTCCTGAATTATTATGGGACCGGAATCAGCTTCTTCGTCAACGAAATGAACTGTTGCCCCGCTTATTTTGACACCGTAGTTTACAGCCGCCTCGTGTACCTTAAGCCCATAGTAACCCTTGCCGCAAAATGACGGTATGAGGGATGGATGAATGTTGATAATTCTGTTTCTGTATGTTTCTATGAAATTACGGGATAAAATTTTCAGATATCCGGCAAGCACAACAAGCTCGACTCCGTTGCTTTTAAGCTCCTTTATAACTGCTTCATTGTAAATCTCTGAATCCTGATAATTTTTCTGATCTACAAACACTGATTTAATGTTGTGCTTTCTTGCTCTTTCAAGTCCGTAGGCATCAATTTTATTAGAAATAACCACAGTTATTTTTCCGTCAATTTGCCCGTTTTCAACATTGTCAATGAGAGACTGAAGATTAGTTCCGGAACCTGATATCAATACACCTATTTTTAGTTGTGGCATATTTTCAGTCCGCCTTCCCTTCTTGATGTGTAACCTATGACAACAGGCTCTTCTCCCTGATTTTTCAAATATTCCATAACATCATCTTTTGTGTCTTTTGATACAGCAAGAACCATTCCTATTCCCATATTAAATGTTGAATACATTTCATCAATGTCAACATTCCCTTCTCTTTGAAGAAGTTTGAATACAGGAAGAACATTTATGTTTTTTGTTTCAATGTCTGCTGTTATGCCTTCCGGGAACATTCTTGGAATATTCTCATAGAAACCGCCTCCGGTTATGTTGGACATTCCCTTTATTTCAAACTTTGATATAAGATCCAATATGAGTTTCGGATATATTTTTGTAGGAGTCAAAAGAGCTTCTCCAAGAGTGCATCCAAGCTCTTCAACATAATCATCTGCATTGTAGTTTTTGTGGTCGAAGAACACTTTTCTTACAAGTGAATATCCGTTTGAATGGAATCCGCTTGAAGGAATTCCTATGAGCACATCCCCTTCTACAATTTTTGATCCATCTATAATTTTTTTCCTGTCAACTATTCCCACACAAAAACCTGCTATATCATATTCGCCTTCACCGTACAAACCAGGCATTTCAGCAGTTTCTCCTCCGATGAGGGCAGCGCCGGCCTTGATACAGCCGTTTGCAACACCTTTTACAATGTCTGCTGCCTTTCTTGGGTCCAGTTTTCCTGTTGCTATATAGTCAAGGAAAAACAATGGTTTTGCTCCCTGACAAATAACATCGTTCACGCACATAGCAACAGCATCTTCTCCAATTGTATCATGGACATCAGTCTTGAATGCGATCATGAGCTTTGTACCAACGCCGTCAGTTCCTGAAACAAGCACCGGTTCTTCATATTCATTTTTATCAATGCCGAACATTCCTCCGAAACCGCCTATGTCAGACATAACTCCCTTAGTGTATGTTTTCTTCACGTAATCTTTTATGAGCCTAACAGTTTCATATCCTGCGTGTATATCTACACCGGAATCTTTATATGTTAATTTATCAGACATAACAATCTCCTCTAATCGAATTTTGGAACTTCCATTGGATAATCACCGTTCAAACATGCCAGGCAGAATCCTCTGTCAGAACCTGTTGATTTAATAAGTCCTTCCATGCTTAAAAAATGAAGGCTGTCAGCTTTTATATAGTCCTTCATCTCGTCAACTGACTTGTTTGCTCCTATAAGGTAGCTTCTGAACGGTGTATCTATACCGAAGAAGCATGAATGAGTGACAGGTGGAGAAGCAATTCTCACATGTACTTCCTTTGCTCCTGCATCCCTTACCATCTGGGCAAGCTGTCTTGTTGTTGTTCCCCTTACAATGCTGTCGTCAATCATTACAACAACCTTGTCCTTCACAAGCTCCTTGTTAACACTTAACTTAGTTTTAACTCCTTCTTCACGAAGTTCCTGGCTTGGTTCAATGAATGTTCTTTTTGCGTATCTGTTTTTAATGAGGCCAAGTCCGTAAGGTATTCCAAGCTCATTGCCATATCCTATGGCAGCTGGAGTTCCAGAGTCAGGAACGCAGAATACAAGATCTGCCTTCACGGGAGCTTCCTGAGCAAGAATTCTTCCTGCGTTGTACCTTGACTGGTATACATTCACCCCGTCGATGGTGCTGTCAGGTCTTGCAAAATAAACATATTCGAAAATACATGATTTTTGTTGTGCGTACTTGCTGCTTTTTATGCTTTCGATTCCGTTTTCATCTATGATTATTATTTCTCCAGGCTCAATGTCTCTTATGAACTCTCCGCCCATGGCATTTATGGCGCAGCTTTCAGAAGCAAGCAGGTATCCGCCGTCAGGTCTTTGTCCAAGACAAAGAGGTCTTAGGCCAAAGTGGTCCCTCACGCCTATAAGCTGTTTTTCAGTAGCTATTACAAAGGCAAATGCTCCCTTTATGATTTCCATCACATTTTTGATTGACTTCAAAACATCTCCGTTTGCATTTCTTGCAATCATGTTTGCCACAACTTCAGTGTCTATGGAAGTTTGAAAAATAACTCCGCTGTCTTCAAGAATATTTCTAAGACTATCAGCATTTACAAGATTTCCGTTGTGTGCAAGAGCCAGCGTTCCATTTTTATACCTTACAACTAGAGGCTGAGCATTTTCAATTTCACTTCCTCCTGATGTGGAGTATCTAACGTGACCTATGGCAATTCCGCCTGATAACCTTTGAATAACATCGCTGGTCATGACGTCAGAAACAAGCCCCATATTTTTGTGAAATTGAATTTTTCCTCCGGTATTGATTGCAATGCCGGCACTTTCCTGTCCACGGTGCTGCAGCGCAAACAATCCGTAATAAATCAATTGTGATGTTATATCAGGATTGCCTGAAAATACTCCCACCACTCCGCATTCCTCATGCAGCTTGTCATCTAATATTATATCCTGCATATTGTCTCCTTGTACTGTTATTTCTTTTTGCTTATTCTTTCAAGAACTTCCTGATATACTTCCTCAACGCCGCCTAAATCTCTTCTGAATCTGTCCTTATCAAGTTTCTTGTTTGTATCTGCATCCCAGAGTCTGCATGTGTCAGGAGAAATTTCGTCTGCAAGAATTACCTTATCTTCGTACAATCCAAACTCAAGTTTGAAATCTATGAGTTTAATGTTGATTTCAAGGAAGAATTTTTTCAATACTTCATTTACTTTTAATGCATAGCTTTTTACTGTATCAAGCTGCTCATCTGTTGCATATTCCATTGCCTGAATGTGGTAGTCATTAATCATGGGATCGCCCAGCTCATCGTTCTTGTAAGAAAATTCAAGAACTGTCTTTTTCATTTCAACGCCTTCTTCAAGTCCGAGTCTTTTTGCCAGAGATCCGGCAGCTACATTTCTTACTATTACTTCAAGAGGAAGTATTTTAACTGCTTTAACAAGTGATTCCCTGTCGCTTAAAAGTTCTATCTGATGAGTTGGAATTCCTTCTTCTTCTAACAGAGCAAACAATGCGGCAGACATTTTATTGTTTACAACGCCTTTTCCTACTATAGTTCCCTTTTTTATTCCGTTAAATGCTGTAGCATCATCCTTGTATTCAACAATGTATTGTTTCTCGTTGTCAGTCTTGAAAACTTTCTTTGCTTTTCCTTCATAAATCATTTCTAATTTTTCCATGGTATCCTCCGATTATTTTTAAAATTTTATTAAATTTGTTTTTAGTTGTTTGCTAATTTTTCGCTTAATTTTTTATCTTTCTCAATGACTTTTTCTGCCATTTGTTTTTTGTATTCCTTGAACTTCATTCTTAAGTCTTCGTATTTTATTGAAAGAATCTGTACTGCCAACAAAGCTGCATTGTCTGCACCGTTTATGGCAACTGTTGCAACAGGAACTCCGGGAGGCATCTGCACTATGGCAAGAAGTGCGTCCAAACCGTCAAGTTCTGTTGAACGTATTGGAACTCCTATTACCGGAAGAGGAGTACATCCTGCCAGAACTCCCGGCAGATGAGCAGCTTTTCCTGCTGCTCCTATTAAAAGCTCATATCCGTTTTGTTCTGCATTTTTAGCAAAATTAATTGCCTCATCCGGAGTTCTGTGAGCTGAAATAACCCTCACGTCAACTTCCACTCCGAAATCTTTCAGTATGTTGTATCCTTTTTCCACTACCTGAAAATCTGAATCGCTTCCCATTATAATAGCTACTTTCATTGTTCCTCCTGTTATTTGTAATATTTTACGCCTGATTCGAAAATCATCTGATTATTGTTGCCCGGTATATTTAAATATGTGTCTTTGTCACGTCTTTCCGAATGACCCATCTTGCCGAAAATTCTTCCGTCAGGACTTGTTATTCCTTCTATTGCATCAATCGAGCCGTTTGGATTGTACAGTCCGTCATATGTGGGGTTGTTGTTCTCGTCAACATACTGGGTTGCAATTTGTCCGTTTTCTTTAAGTCTACGTATCCATTCTTCGTTAGCCACAAATCTTCCTTCTCCGTGTGACAGAGGCATGTAGTGAGTATCTCCCACACTGCATCCGTTAAGCCAAGGTGAAAGATTTGAAACAATTTTTGTTTTTGCAAATGTTGATATATGTCGGGCAATTTTGTTGTAAGTGAGAGTAGGATAATCATCCTTCATGTCAACAATTTCGCCGAATGGCACAAGTCCCAGCTTTATAAGTGCCTGGAAGCCGTTGCAAATTCCAATAATCAGTCCGTCTCTGTTCTTTAACAGATCCATGACAGCATCCTTCAATATTTCATTTTTAAATACGGCTGCAATGAACTTTCCTGAACCTTCAGGTTCGTCTCCGGCACTGAAGCCTCCGGGGAATGCAATGATCTGTGAATTTCTGATCATTTTGTTCATCTGCTCAATTGAATATTTGATGTCCTGTGTTGTTAAATTCCTGAAAACAAATATTTCTGCCTGTGCCCCTGCTCTTTCAAAAGCTCGTTTTGTGTCGAATTCGCAGTTTGTCCCGGGAAATGCCGGAATGAATACTTTAGGTTTTGCTAATGATATAGAAGACTTAACAATGTTTCCGCCAGTATATGAATAGTGTTTTATTGACCCGGAAACGTCGCATTTAATGGGATAAATGCTGTTTAATGGCTCTATCCATGTATTTTTCATTTCATCCAGGTTTATGGAAATGTTGTTTAATTTTATTTCATTGCTGTTAGTGGTATTTCCCAGCACCACAGCTTCAGTCATTATTTCCGCATCTTCTTTTACTTCAAGAATAATGCTGCCATAATCTGCTGTGAAACAATCATTCACATCATATCCTTCATTAGCTTTAAATCCTATTTCATTACCGAAAGTCATCTTTGAAATTGCAGCTGCTATTCCGCCATATCCGACTGTATGGGCGCTTAATACGCTTCCTTTTAAAATTTCATCATGTATTTTTGAATATTTGTTTTTAATGTCATCAAAATCCGGAATGTTGTTTTCATCCTTCTTGATTTTCACAAGCACTACTCTGCTGCCCGGTTTTTTGAAATCAGCAGATACAGTGTTTCGTACGTCTGATACGCATACTGCAAAGCTAACAAGTGTTGGAGGAACATTTAAATCCATGAATGTTCCGGACATGCTGTCCTTACCTCCGATGGCCGGGATGTCAAGTTCATGTTGAACCTTAAAAGCCCCAAGAAGAGCGCTTAATGTTTTGCCCCATCTTTCAGGTTCCTTACCCAGCTTTTCAAAATATTCCTGCAGAGTTAATCTAACATTTTTATAATCTCCGCCCATTGCAACTATTTTAGCAACGGAGTGAATCACCGCATACATTGCACCGTGATAAGGGCTCTTCTTTGAAAGATATGGATCGAATCCGTGAGCCATGAGAGAGCATGTGTTTGTTATACCATTTAGCACCGGAATTTTAGCAGCCATTCCTTCAGAAGGTGTAAGCTGTGTTTTTCCTCCAAATGGCATCAATACTGTTGCTGCTCCCACAGTTGAGTCAAAACGTTCCACAAGACCCTTCTGGCATGCCACGTTCAAATCCGTAAGGTTTTGAAGCCATCTTGCTTTCACATCTTCTGTAACATTTTTAGTATCAAATGCCTGAGGTTCTTTTATGAAAGCATCAACATTTTGCTTAACGCCGTTTGTGTCAAGGAAATCCCTGCTTATGTTTAAAATTTCCTTGCCTCTCCAAGTCATTTTTAATCTTCTGTCATCAGTTACAACGGCAACCTCTGTTGCTTCCAGGTTTTCCTCATTAGAAAGGTCTATAAACCTTTTAGCATCTTCTTTTCTCACAACAACAGCCATTCTCTCCTGAGATTCTGATATGGCCAGTTCAGTGCCGTCAAGTCCTTCATATTTTTTGGGAACCATATCAAGTCTTATGTCAAGTCCTTCAGCCAGTTCTCCTATGGCAACGGAAACTCCGCCGGCACCAAAGTCATTGCATCTTTTTATGAGTTTGCTCACTTCAGGGTTTCTGAAGAGCCTTTGAATCTTTCTTTCTGTAGGAGCATTTCCCTTCTGCACTTCAGAGCCGCATGCGAGAATTGACTCCTGAGTGTGTTCCTTTGAAGAGCCTGTTGCTCCGCCGCAGCCGTCTCTTCCGGTTTTTCCTCCAAGAAGAATAACAACATCGCCTTTCTGCGGAACTTCTCTGATTACGTTGACTCTGGGGGCTGCTGCAATTACAGCTCCAATTTCCATTCTTTTAGCAACATAATCAGGATGATATATTTCAGAAACATGTCCGGTTGAAAGGCCTATTTGATTTCCATAAGAGCTGTAGCCGGCAGCAGCTTCTGTTGAAATTTTTCTTTGAGGAAGTTTTCCGGGTAGAGTGTCCTTTAGCTTTTGTCTTGGATCTGCGCTTCCTGTAACGCGCATTGCCTGATATACGTAGGCTCTTCCTGAAAGAGGGTCTCTTATGGCTCCTCCAAGACATGTTGCTGCTCCTCCGAAAGGCTCAATTTCTGTAGGATGGTTGTGTGTTTCATTCTTAAACATAAGCAGCCATTCTTCATTTTTACCGTCTATGTCTGCATTTATTACAATGCTGCACGCATTTATTTCATCCGATTCCTCAAGGTCATTTAAAAGTCCTTTTTTCTTCAGTTCCTTGGCTCCTATTGTGGCCAGGTCCATGAGGCATATGTCCTTTTTCCTGTCCTGGTACACATATTTTCTGGAATTTAAGTATTCTTCGAATGTCTTCTTTATTTCGCCTGCAATATTGCCATCATCATAACTTACATTGTTTATTACGGTGGAGAAAGTTGTGTGTCTGCAGTGATCAGACCAGTATGTGTCAATAACCTTTATTTCAGTAAGAGTAGGGTTTCTTTTTTCGTTATTTTTAAAATACTCCTGACAAAAAAGCAAATCCTCGGTGCTCATAGCAAGACCCATTTGTTTTCGGTAATCTTCTATTTCTTCCTTAGATTTGTATGTGAAATTCTCTACAATCACAACATCCTGTGGTTCTGGATACTCTTCGTCCAGTGTCAATGGCTTTTCAAGCTCAGCTTCTCTTGAATCAACAGGGTTGATGTAGTATTCTTTTATTTTTTGAACATCCTCATGTGAGAGTTGTCCTGCAAGGACTATTACTCTGGCGTATTTCACAGGAGGTTTTTCTTTTCCGGTAATTATCTGAATGCACTGTGCCGCTGAATCTGCCCTTTGGTCATATTGTCCAGGTAAAAATTCCACTGCAAATATTTTATTATCTGACATATCAATTTTATCTAAGTAAACATAGTCCTGGTTTGGTTCTGAAAAAACATTAGTTACAGCTTTTTCAAAATCCTCGCTGCTAATGTGGGACACATCATATCTGTTTAATATCCATAAATTCTTCAAATTTTCCAGCTGTAAGTTTTCTCTGAAATTATTCAGCAGGTTTATAGCTTCTGTGTTAAATCCAAGTTTTTTTTCTACAAATACTCTTTTAACATCAAAGTTCATATGTGACCATCCTTTTTTGTTATACAAAATTCAACATTTAAATTCAAGTACATGATAACAAATATAAAAATGTTTGTCAACTGGTTTTGTGTTCATTTTTTAAAATATTGTATTTTATATTTCGTATTGTCACGAACTATCCATATGTGTTTATGTCATTTGTACGCTTTAATATGAACAAAACAATATATTCCAGTCAGGCAAAAAAACAGACCCGCAATTGCGGGTCTTATTTATTCTGTATATTCTCTTGCTGTTTCTTCTCCTCTTAACACTCTCAAGGCACCGAAAGCCAAAGCTTCCATTTCATTTTCTCCCGGCATTATTTCAACATGCGCTATGAAAGCCACGCGTTTTTCAATCCATGAAGTAAGCATCTTTGAATGGGCAATGCCTCCTGTAAGTATTATGAGATCAACTTTACCTTCTACAACCGTAGCCAGCTCTCCTATTCCCTTGGCAATCTGATAAGCCATGGCTTCGTAAATTGTTTTTGCTTCCTGATTCCCTTCTGCAATCATTTTTTCAACGTCCCTTGCATCCAGAGTGTTTAGGTAAGCCTTAAGTCCGCCGTTTCCCCTTAATTTTCGCTGCATTGTTTTTTTGTCATATTTACCGGAGTAGCACAGGTTTATAAGCTCCCTGCATGGAACCCTTCCTGCCCTTTCAGGTGAAAACGGACCTTCGTCGTCAGAAACAAGATCTATTATTTGTCCGCCGCTATGAAGATTTATGGATATGCCGCCGCCAAGATGAGCCACAATAATGTTTAATTCATCATATCTTTTTCCAAGTTTCTTGGCCGCCTTAATAGCCATGGCCCTTGTGTTTAAAACGTGGCTTGAACTGGTTCTTGGAATATCGGGCATTCCTGATATTCTCGCAATATCCGTAAATTCATCAGTCATTACAGAATCATAGATATAAGAAGTAACTCCTGCTTTCTTTGCAATGCCATAGGCAATTGGAGCTGCCAAATTTGAAGCATGTTCCATGACAGGTCTGTTTTCAACCCTGTCAATCATGAGATCATTTATTATGTATGCTCCCGATTTTACCGGAGGAAGCATTCCCCCTCTGGCAACAACACATGATAAATCCTTTATGTCAAATCCTTTTTCCCTGAGGTTTGACATAACCAGTTCCCTTCTCATGTTCAGCTGGTCTTCAACATTTTCAAATTTATCTATTAATTCTACAGGATGATTAATAGTGTTAGTAAAAATTTCCTTTTCATCTTCGTACAACGCTATTTTCGTGGAAGTTGAACCCGGGTTTATAGCCAATATTTTGTAGCTCATATAATTCTGCCTTTCTTCATCTTTTTGTTTTTAACTTACTGCTTCCATGCCTGCGTTAAATGCCTTTACATTGAGATCTGCAAACTTTTCCTTTACAGAAGCTCTCACTGCCTTTTCCCAGTCTATGTCTGTGAGGTTCATCATTTTTACAAGAGCCCCTAAAAGAACAACATTCATTACTTTCATGTTTCCCAATTTTTCAGAAATATCTGCAGCATTTACAACTTTTGTTCTGGCTTTATCACTTACCATTTCAATTATGCCCTGAGGATAATCTGCTTTTCCGGTAAGTATGGGAGCTGAAGGTATTTCATAATCATTTACAACAACAACTCCGTCAGGTTTTAAAAATTCCAGCCATCTCATGGTTTCCATTGTTTCAAATGAAACAAGGATATCTGCCTGGCCACTGCCTATAATGGGAGAATATATTTTTTCGCCATATCTTACCTGGGTTGAAACGCTTCCTCCTCTTTGAGCCATACCGTGTATTTCTGACATTTTAACATCATAACCTGCATCCATGAGTCCTGTAGATAAAATTTTGCTCACAAGTATTGTTCCCTGACCTCCAACGCCTACTAATAAAATATTTTTAGTATCCATTATTTATCACCAACCTTACTGATAGCTTTTACAGGACATACCTGCATACACAACTTGCAGCCTACGCACTGAACTTTGTTTATGTTTGACTTCTTAATTGACTTATTGAAATAAATTGCAGGGCAGCCTGTGCTTACACACTTTTTGCAGCCTATGCATTTTTCGTGGTCAACTTCGCATACACCACTGATAGGTCCGAACTCTTCTATGTCAGCTTCAGAGTATTTTTTAAGTGCACATGGATATCTTGAAATAATTACAGACGGCTCGTCAAGTGCAAAAGCCCAATCAAGTGCAGCTTTCATTTCAGCATTGTTCAAAGGATTAACTGTCTTTATGTGATCTATACCAAGAGCGCTTACAACTTTTTCTATGTCAGTTATTTTAGCCGTTTCTCCCTGAAGAGTAAATCCGGTTCCCTGATTTTCCTGGTGTCCTGTCATTGCAGTTATTCTATTATCAAGTATGCATGTTATTGTGTTGCTTTTGTTGTAAACAACATCAAGAAGGCTTGTCATTCCCGAATGGAAGAATGTGGAGTCTCCTATTGTTGCTACAAGGCGTTTTTCAACATTAGCTTTTTCAAACATCTTCTTTGCTCCATGTGCCATGCTTACGCTGGCTCCCATGCATATAACTGTGTCCATTGCATTAAGAGGCTCAGCCCCGCCTAATGTGTAACAGCCGATGTCTCCAGTAATCATTACATTCTTTCTCTTTGACAATTCATAATAAAAAGCTCTGTGAGGACATCCTGCGCAAAGAGTTGGGGGTCTTCCCACAGCAACTGTCTTGTCGTAGTCAATTGTTTCTCTTTTTGTACCAAACAATGTTTCTTCTACAATGTCCGGATTAAGTTCCCATGTGTTAGGAATTTTATCTTTTCCTATGCAATTGATTCCTGCAGCCCTGATTTGTTCTTCCATGAAAGGTTCCAGTTCCTCAACAACATAAAGAGTTTCAACTTCTTCTGCAAATTTTTTGATTTTTTCCATAGGAAGAGGGAATGAAAAACCAATTTTTAAATATGAAGCAGAATCACCGAACACTTCTCTTGCATACTGATATGCCACGCCCGCTGATACCACTCCTATTTTTTTATCGTTCCATTCAATGAAGTTTAATTCCGTTTCATTGGAGAACTTCTCAAGCTCTTTAAGTCTTTGTTCAACTTTAATGTGAAGCTGTTTTGCAACAGCCGGTGCTATCAAATATTTTTGAGCGTCTTTTTTGTATTCTCTTATTGGAACTTCTGTTCTTTCACCTGTTTCAACTATGGACTTGCTGTGGCATACCCTTGTTGTCATACGGATCATAACCAAAGTGTCATATTTTTCGCTTATTTCAAGAGCTGTTTTTACCATGTCCTTGCATTCCTGGCTGTTGCTTGGTTCCACCATTGCTACCTTTGCCATTCTTGCATAATATCTGTTATCCTGTTCATTTTGTGAAGAGTGAAGTCCCGGGTCATCAGCACTTACTAGTACCATACCTCCATTAACTCCTGTATATCCAATTGAGAAAAACGGATCTGCAGCAACGTTAAGGCCTACATGTTTCATGGCCGTCAGAGTTCTTGCTCCTGCAAAGCACGCACCAATGGCAGATTCTACTGCTACCTTTTCATTTGGTGCCCATTCTGCTGTTATTTCCTTATATGGAGCAATATTTTCCAATATTTCAGTACTTGGTGTTCCAGGATATGCAGCTGCGTAATGAACACCTGCTTCATATGCTCCAAGTGCTATGGCTTCGTTGCCTGTCAATAACTTTTTCATTAATTGTCCTTCCTTTCTGTTTTTATAATTACAAAAGGATGCATAAGAACAATGCATCAAATAATTATACTCCATATGAATATATGCATTTTTTGTGCCATAAACACAAGATCAGCTATATTTTTAAGAACAACTAATTTCCAACATTTATTTAAAAAATAATTATAAACGTTTTCTGGTACTGCATTTTAAAGGGATAAATGGTTGTGCGTTTGTACCCATTCACCCCTTTTATCGAAACGATTTACTTTGTGCTCGCCATTGATAAATTCAATATTTCATTTTCAAGAGCAAGTATGTTGTTGCTGATATCTTTGTACTTTTTGGCATTTAAATTATCATCTTCAATATAATCTTTTGTATTTGCCATAGTCTTTTCAAAAATTTCTTTAATTTTTTCAATTTCTTTCTTCAAGTCTTCTATTTGACTTACATCTATTGACCTTGGTCTTGTTTCTTCTACTTCCTCAACAGCTATTTCTTTTATAACTTGTTGCTTCTTGGTTTCATACACCTTGTTATATTCCGGAATTATACAGCTTAATTTCAATGTTTTTTCAATTTCTTCCGCAAATGATAATTTTGATTCAGCTTCACCGTGTACAAGAAATACTTTCTTTGGTTTATCACTAAAACCTCTGAGCCACTCCAATAATGCATTTTTATCAGCGTGTCCGGAAAATCCCTGCACATTATGAATTTGTGCATTTACTCTTATTTCTTCTCCGAGTACCTTAACATACTTTTCACCGTCGATTAATTTTCTTCCCAATGTACCTTCAGCCTGGTATCCCACAAACACAATGCTTGACTCTTTTTTCCAAAGGTGATGCTTAAGGTGATGTTTTATTCTTCCTGCTTCGCACATGCCACTGGCTGAAATTATTATTTTAGGTTCTTTTGATGCATTGAGAATCTTTGACTCTTCCACACTTTGCGTGAAATGCAGATTTTCAAATTCAAGAGGATTATCTCCTTCAAGAATACACCGTCTTGCTTCATCATCAAATACATTGGCATTTTGTTTGAATATTTCTGTTGCTTTTGTTGCCAGGGGACTGTCTATATATACAGGAATATCCATGAATTTTTTTCTGTTGTTTGATTTTTCATCAGCATGGCATTCAAGAAATTTATTGAGCTCATAAATTATTTCCTGAGTTCTCCCCACTGCAAATGAAGGAATTATTACAGACCCTCCTCTTTCAACAGTATCAAGTATGATATTAACAAGACCTTCTGTCCTTGTTTCAAGGTTTTCGTGCAGTCTGTTTCCATATGTGGATTCAATAATCAGGTAGTCTGCACTTTCTATAATTGAAGGATCTCTTAAAAGAGCTTTATCCTTCATTCCCAGGTCACCTGAATAAACAAGCTTTGTTGTAGTTCCTTCTTCATTTATCCAAACTTCTGTAATAGCTGATCCAAGTATATGGCCTGCGTCCTTGAATCTTACTGTAATGTTTTCATCTATGTTTATTATCTGGTCGTAAAGAACCGGATAGAAATATTTTAAACTTAATTCCGCGTCTTCCTGGGTATACATTGGCTCTACAAGCGCCCTGCCTGAACGCCTTGCCTTTACATTTTTCCATTCAGCTTCACTTTCCTGAATATGGGCTGAATCCATTAGCATTATACCACAAAGGTCATAAGCAGGCTTAGAACAATAAATTTTACCTCTGAATCCTTTCTTGACCAAAAGAGGTATTCTTCCGCTGTGATCAATGTGGCTGTGGCTTAAAAGAAGATAATCTATTTCAGATGGATTGAATTCAAATTCTTCATAATTCAAGTCTTCATCTTTTCCCTGGTACATCCCGCAATCCAAAAGAATTTTCTTGTCATTGGCCTGAATCAAATGGGATGAACCCGTTACCCCCCGCACTGCTCCTAAAAATCTTATTTTCATATTGCACCTCACTTAACAGTTATATTTTATTTATACCATCTCGGGATAAATTTAACCATAATTATGTGTATGAAAAATAAAAAAAGAAGTTTTCTAAGCGAAAACTTCCATATAATAATATTTTAACTTTCCATTTGTCTCGATAAGAAGATGCATGCAGTCTTAATCAATTTTTCTTCTATTTCAGTCATCTTTGCTGCTTTTTCTTTTGAAAGAAGCATTACAGCTCCTATAGGGTCACCATGAACAAGAATTGGAGATATAATCTGACTAGTGTAGTTGTCAGGGTTAAATTCATTTGCAGTTATTCTTATAGGCTTAGAATTGCCATTTGTTATATAAGTTTCTCTGCTTTCAATAATTTTTTCAAGCTCTGGACTTAATCTTTTTTCAGTATAATCTTTTTTTGAGCTTCCTGATACAGCTATCACTCCGTCTCGGTCGGTTATTACAGCAATGTGTCTTGTGGTTTCAAACAAAGACTCCACGTATTCTCCGGCAAATTCCGTTAACTCTCCAATTGGTGAATATTTTTTTAAAATAATTTCACCTTCTCTATCAGTAAATATTTCTAAAGGATCCCCTTCTCTTATTCTTAACGTTCTTCTTATTTCCTTTGGGATTACTACTCTGCCCAAATCATCAATTCTTCTGACAATTCCAGTTGCTTTCATGCTAATGTTCCTCCAATTGCATAATTTTATATTTATATGACATTTCTTTTAATATTTTCTATTATTTGCACTTTAATAGATTTTATCCTTTTTTATTTCCGGATATTATTGGAAATATCATTTAATATTATATAAGAACATTTTAGTAATAGCAACATTTATTTACTATTATTTACTTCTTACTGTTTTTTCACAATGTTTGCATTGCTTTTTAAATCTTCAAGCAAGTCCTCATATTTGTATGATTTGTAATATTCTGTAAGTTCATCTTTCTTTGTTTCCAATGTCACTGAGTCATCAACAGTCTTGTCAGTCACTTCAATGATGTGGTATCCAAAGTCAGATTTAACAGGTTCGCTTATGTCGCCGATTTCCATTGAAAATGCAGCATCTGAGAATGGCTGTACCATATCAGTGTATGAGAAGTAATCCAAATCTCCTCCGTTAGCTCCGCTTGAAGTGTCAACTGAAAGTTCCTTAGCAAGGTCTTCAAACTTTTCACCTTTGTTGAGTCTGTCGATTACTGCCTTAGCTTCATCTTCAGTATTTACTAAAATGTGTCTTGCTCTTACTTGCTGATTCATCTTCAGGTCGTCGAAAATTGTCTTAAGTTCATCATCTGTTGGCTGTAAATTTTCTATTTTAATTGCAAGGAAATGATTAATTAAGAATTCCTTCTTCAGTGATTCCTTTAAGTAGTCTTCAGACATTGCTTTTTCTTCTAAAAATGTCTTGTATTCTTCTTCTGTATCAAAATACGCCTTGAATTCATCCATTTGTGTCTGAAGGTCTTCATCTGTCATTGTGATTCCTTCTTTTCCTGCTGCTTCAACCATAAGCATTTCCAGTATCATATTATCTAAAAGAGAGTTTTCATAATAGCTTCCCATTGTTTGTCCTGCAGAAATTTCAGTGTCCCATGCGCCTTCGCCGTACTGAGATTCAACCATCATCTTGTATGACTGCAGTGTTTCGTCAAATTCTTCCTGTGTTATTGTCTTGTCATTTACTGTAGCAACAACACCTTCCTGATTGATTGTGTCAGTAGTTTCACCACTTGTATCTGAGCATGCTGTTAAAGCTAATGCAACACATAATGTTAATGCAAGGCCCAGTGACTTTCTAATTTTGTTCATTTTTTCCTCCTTGGCAGGCATTTAAACCTGTTTTGTAATTATTTAATATTTCAAAAAATCTTTCAAGTTCCTCAAGTATTTTCATTTGTTCTGAGGAATCTAATTTATATTTAATCATAGGCACCTTTGATACGTCAAATTTTATTTTTGCGTTATAATTTTCAATTAAGTAGCCTATCAATTCCTGATTTAAATCATTGCCTGAATTCATTTCAATGTTAACAGTGTTTCCTGACTGTGTAATACCCTTAACGTGAAGCTTCTTGCACAATGATTTTATATATGATATTTTAAGCAGATTATCAACCTGCTTTGGAGGATTTCCGAAGCGGTCAATAATTTCCTCTGTGATGTCATAAATGTCATCTTTTCCGGAAGTTGCTGCAATCTTTTTATAAATTTCAATCTTTTGTTCTTCGTTTTCAATGTAAGTTGATGGAATATAGCCATCCACGCTTAAATCAACAGAAGTTTCAAAATCTTCATCCAGTTCCATTTTACCCTGGAGTTCTTTTACTGCCCTTTCAAGGAACTTAACATACAAGTCGTAACCTATGGCAAGCATGTGTCCGTGTTGTTCTGCACCAAGTATGTTTCCGCATCCTCTTATTTCAAGGTCTCGCATTGCAATTTTAAAACCTGAGCCAAACTCCGTGAACTCCTTGATCGCTTTGAGCCTTTTGTCTGCAACCTCAGAAAGCATTTTGTCCTTTTCGTAAGTTAAGTACGCAAAGGATATCTTATTTGATCTACCTATTCTGCCTCTTAGCTGGTAAAGCTGGGACAATCCCAGGTGATCTGCATTGTCAATTATAAGTGTGTTTACATTTGGAATGTCCATGCCTGTTTCTATGATTGTGGTGCATACAAGTATGTCATATTCCTTTTGAACGAAACCAAGCATTATGTTTTCAAGATGCCTTTCGTTCATTTGACCGTGGGCAACTGCTATACGTGCCTCCGGAATCAGCCTTTGCAGTCTTGAGGCTGTAGATTCAATGTCTATTACCTTGTTGTGAACATAATATACCTGACCGCCTCTTGAAAGTTCTTTTTCAATGGCATCTTTTATTATGCCGTCGTTGTGTTCAATTACATATGTCTGTATAGGGAGCCTGTCTCCTGGAGGTTCTGATATAATGCTCATATCCCTTACGCCTATCATGGACATGTGCAGGGTTCTCGGTATTGGAGTTGCTGATAGGGTTAAAACATCTATGTTGGTTTTTAGCTGTTTTATCTGTTCTTTGTGCTTAACACCAAACCTTTGTTCCTCATCTATTATTAATAGCCCCAAGTCCTTAAATTTAAGGTCCTTTGAAAGAAGTTTGTGAGTTCCAACCACCACATCCACAAGACCCTTGTTTAAATCACTTACTATTTTCGCCTGCTGGTATGGTGTTCTGAAACGGCTTAGCATTTCAATCTTAACAGGATATCCTCTGAAGCGCTCCACTATGTTTGTGTAGTGCTGCTGTGCAAGTATGGTTGTAGGAACAAGTATTGCAACCTGTTTTGATTCCATAACAGCCTTAAATGCAGCCCTCATGGCTACCTCTGTCTTGCCGAATCCAACGTCTCCGCAAAGAAGTCTGTCCATGGAAATAGGGCGTTCCATATCCTTTTTTATTTCCTTAATGCATCTTAACTGATCATCAGTTTCTTCAAAAGGAAATTTGTATTCAAATTCTTTCTGCCATTCAGTGTCCGGTGAAAATGCAAATCCCTTTACAACTTTTCTCTGGGCATATAGTTTGACCAGTTCTCCTGCCATGTTTTCAATGGCAGCTTTTGAACGCTCCTTGGTCTTACCCCAGTCAGCACTTCCCATCTTGTTCAATTTCGGTTTTTCTGAATCTGAACCGATGTATTTTTGAATGAGGGACATCTGGTCAACAGGCACAAAAAGCTTATCTTCACCTTTGTATTTTATGCAAAGATAGTCTTTCTTGATGTTTTGAACTTCAATTTTTTCTATGCCCACATACTGACCGATACCGTGGTGCTCGTGTACTACATAGTCTCCAACCTTTAAATCTGTGAAGACGTCTAGTTTTGATCCTTTTTGTTTCTTTGTCTTGTGTGTCTTTTTTCTGAACGAACCAAATATTTCATTTTCTGTAAGCACAAGTATTTTGTTGTCGTAATATTCAAAACCCTTTTTTAGTTCTCCTGGCACAATCACCACTTGTCCGCTTTCGGCTGCAATATTTGTGTCTTTGGAAAGAACTGTGCTGCATTCATAGTCGTTTAATAAGTTGTGAAGTTTCAAGCAGCTTTCAGTGCTGCTTAAGATTATTGCAATTTTATAGCCCTTGTACTTCAATCGGTTCAAATCTTTTGACAAGTCTTCAAGCTTTCCGTAATATGATGACGGTTCCTTGAACATGAACTGAAGCGTTTCATCTGCTTCAAATGTTTTGTTTTTGCCATTTATTGAAATAAAAGGTCTGCTGGTTATTTTTGATATCAATTCCCTGTCGCTTAAATAAACATTGCTTTGCTTGGAGAATATTTCCCCCTTTTCAAAAAGTTCGCTGTACTTAAGCTGAAAACTTTCATTTAACGCTTTTTCTTCCTCGAAAACTCTTTCAGGCTCATCTACAATGAGAATAAAATCATCGTCGAAGTAATCCAGGACACTTACAAAGCTGTCTTTTATGAATGGAACAAGCAAATCAGAATTTTCTATGCCTATTCCTCCCATGAGTTTATCCTGGTAAATGTTGTAAAGGCTTTTTAGCTTTTTTTCAACATCCTTTGAATTGGGAAGGCTGTGAACCTTACTCAGCCTGTTTTGATAATCCAAATCAATTTCGGACAAAATCTTTTTTATTTCTTCTTTCTGAAAAATCAAATCTCCGCATGGAATTATTCTCACAGATTTTAAATTTTTGATAGAGCGCTGAGTTTTTAAATCAACCAATCTTATGGAATCAACTTCATCATCAAAAAATTCAATTCTGCACGGATTTGTTTCAGAAGGAGAAAAGACATCAATTATGCCTCCTCTTACAGAAAACTGACCTACGCCTTCAACTGCATCAACTCTTTCATATTTAAGCTTTATTAAGCTGCTGCGAAGCTCGTTTAAGTCATAAGATTTGCCGTATTTTAATTCTATAATACTTTCCTTAAACCTATCTTTAGGCATAACCCTTGTTAAGACAGAATTGACGGATGCAGTTATTATTGCCTTTTTCGAACTTAGAATTTTGTCGAGAACTTCAGCTCTTTTGTATTCCGCATCTTTACTTAGAGCATCAACATTGTATAGCAGAAATTCTTTCGGCTGAAGTCTTTCACCATCTGCAATATATGATTTTACTGCTTCTTCATATTTTCTGGATTTAGTCTCGCTGCTTGTAATTATAAGAATTTTGCTTGCTGTTGTATCCAGAAGATTGCATGCCAAGTAGGCAGTTCCATCTTCGTTGATGCTTTGAACGAGCTGACTCCTGCCTCTTTGATAATTTTGTATAACTTTATTATACTTTTCTGTTTTTTGGAATTGTTCAAATAAAACCTTGTTCATACTTACCTCTACAATAGATTGAGCAAGTTGAAAAATAGTGCTGAGCCTACTAATCAATTGCAAATCGATTGTCTATCGATTGTTTATATTGTATTTCTGCATGGCGCTGTCTGTGCCGCCAGTGATTATTTCAACAACTGCTTCAGCCGCCTTCTCTATTATGGGATTTATTTTATCCCTGTCAGCTGCACTGAATTTTTGAAGAACATAGTCAGCCAGATCCATGTCAGGATTTCTGCCAATGCCAACTCTGACACGCGGGAAATTTCCGTTACCCACATGTTCGATTATTGACTTCATTCCATTGTGTGTTCCGGGACTTCCGTTTGGCCTGATCCTTAAGGAGCCGGCCGGAATGTCTATATCATCGTAAATAACGATTAAATTTTCAGATGGTATTTTATAAAAACTTAATATTTCTTTGATGGCAATTCCGCTTCTGTTCATGTAAGTAACAGGCTTTACGAGCATGACTTTTTCTCCGTCTATGTTTGTTTCACCATATACAGAGTTGAATTTGAGTTTATTTAAGCTTACATTGTGCTTTTCAGCCAAATAATCAATTGTATCATAGCCCACATTATGCCTTGTGCCTGCATATTCTTTGCCTGGATTGCCAAGTCCTGCTATAATGTACATATTTACCTCTTAATATCTGTTTTTCCCTAAACCTTTTTTGTTGACCTGCCTTGCTCTGGCAATGGCAAGGTCTCCTTCCTGTACGTCGTCTGTTATTGTGGAACCGCAGGCTACATATCCTCCCTGCTCCACATTGACCGGCGCCACAAGATTCGAATTGCTTCCTATGAATGCTCCGTCCCCAACGGTTGTCTTGTGTTTTTTCTTTCCGTCATAATTTACAAACACAACACCACAGCCGATGTTTACATCTTTTCCAACTTCAGCGTCTCCTATGTAAGACAAATGAGATGATTTTGAATTGTCTCCAATTATAGATTTTTTAACTTCCACAAAATCACCGATTTTTACATTTTTGCCAAGCTCTGTGCCTGGTCTTAAATATGCAAACGGACCTACTGTAGTTCCATCATCAATGCTTGCTTCTATTACTTTTGAGCTTTCTATTGTCACATTGTTTTTTACGGTTGAACTGATTATTCTTGTGTTTGGACCTATGACACAGTTTGTTCCGACTCTTGTGCTGCCTTCAAGGAATGTTCCCGGATAAATCACAGTGTCTCTTCCTATTTCAACTGAATCTTCAATATATGTATTCTCAGGATCAATTATTGTAACTCCGCTTAGCATGTGGCGTTTATTTATTCTGTCCTGCATTATTTTTGTCACTTCAGATAACTGCACTCTGTCGTTTACTGCTCTTATGTCTGTTGAATCCTCAAGCACCCAGCCGCCTATTTTATATCCTTCGCTGTTAAGCACCTTGATTGTATCTGTAAGGTAGTATTCATTCTGAGAATTATTTGTATCTATTTTTTCCAGGGCATTCTTTAAAAGATTTCCCTTGAAGCAATATATTCCCGTATTGATTTCCTTGATTTTTTTAATGTCTTCTGCTGCATCTTTTTCCTCAACAATTTTGTCAATGGACGAGTCTTCATTTCTTACTATTCTTCCAAGTCCTTTCGGATTGTCCATGATTGCCGTCATTACAGACACAGCACAATCACTTTCATTGTGATAGCCTATGAAAGAAATCAGTGTTTCTTTTCTAATGAGAGGACCGTCTGCGCAAAGAATAACTACAGTGTCATCATCGTTAATATGCTCTTTTGCAACCATTACGGCATAGCCTGTTCCATATGGAGAACCTTCACCTATGGGCTGTTCAACGGTTATTACATCCATATCTTTTATATTGTTTCCAACTTTTTCTTTTCCATGTCCCAAGACGACAATGTTTTTTTCTATTTGTGAATTTTCTGCAGCTTCTATTATGTACCTTATCATTTCTTTCCCGCAAACCTTATGCAGTGTTTTAGGAATGTCTGATTTCATTCTGGTACCTTCACCGGCTGCTAAAATAATAGACATATTCATATTATTTCTCCTTATTTGTAATACTGAGATATTATATATCATATAATTAATTAAGTCAAAAAAAGTTTTTCAGCTTTATAATATGGAAGCACAAATAAATGTTGAATAAATCGAACAAAATCGTTATATTACAACCAATAAAAAAGGGCCTTCAACAAGACCCAAAACTGTTGATGAAATCATCAGTTTTACGTTACAGAAGAGCTGCTTCTTCAGCATTGTCTCCTTCTTCCAAACGTTTTTCTTCATACGCTTTAAATACTGCCTCTGCCACAAGATTCCTGGTTTCTGAATTAATTGGATGAGCTATATCTTTAAACTCTCCATCGGGCATTTTCCTGCTCGGCATTGCTATGAACAATCCTTCCTGCCCTTCAATAATTTTGATGTCATGTACCACGAAGCAATCATCAAAAGTTACGGAAACGATTGCCTTCATCTTGCCCTCTGAGTTAATTTTTCTTACTCTGACGTCTGATATTTTCATGTCGTCACCACCTTCCCCCAAAAGTTTATGTCTGTATAATTTCATATTCATTATACTATACTTATTTGAGAAATGCAAAAAAACATTTTCATTTTTGTATAAAAAATTATGAAATTATTTTAACAATTTATAATTAGGTACTATTTCTATTAAACCTTCCTTCTCATTAATCTTATTTAACACCAAAAGTGACAAATAATTATCGACAAGTTTTTTTTCAGGTTCCTTAGTTTCTATTACAACTGCAGTTCCCACAACCTCAGCATTAAACTCCCTCATCATGTCTGCCATGCCCTTGCATGTTCCTCCGCCCTTCATGAAATCATCCACAATAAGCACTCTGGAATTTTCCTTAAGAGACCTTCTGGACAATGACATTGTCTGAATATTGTTTGATGAGCCGGACACATAATTTATGCTTACTGTTGCTCCTTCCGTAACTTTGTTGTTCCTTCTTATAACTGCAACCGGAACATTAAGCTTTTGGCCTGACATAACAGCAACAGGTATTCCTTTTGTTTCTACGGTAATTATATAATCAATTTTTATGTTTGAAAATTCTGAAGCAATGATCTTTGCTATATTTGTAACAATGTTTGGATTGTTGAACAAATCAGTCATGTAAATAAATCCGCCTGGAAGAATTCTGTTTTTTTGCGAAAAAAGCATGCACAATTCCGACAATATATCTGTCTTTTCCTCAATTCCCATTACAGGTATGAAGACAGCCCCTCCGGATGCTCCTGAAATTGTTTCAATTCTTCCGTAATCCAGTTCATTTACCAGTTCTTTTACAATAGCCACATCTTCGCTGATTGTGGACTTTGCAGCATTAAAAACTTCAGAAAAGTAATTGTACGAAAATATGTAGTTTGGTTTTTCGGCGAAAATTTTCATTAATGCGCCGATTCTTTGATTTCTTTTATATTTTTTCATGTCAACTCCGTACGAATGTTTTATATGATTATACAATAAATGTTCGTATTGTTCAAGAGATATTATTTTTTAACTTAAATTTTATTCAGCCTTTGGAGGACTCTTAAACAGCCATGCAAATCCTGTTTCAGCAGTTATTATTGCCACAAATATAAACATGAATGCTATAATTGTCATTATGGAATATTTTTCTCCTAGAAAAATCACTCCAAAAACACTTCCAATTACAGATTCCAGACTGAGAATAATTGCAGCATGTGTTGTTGATGTATATTTTTGTCCTACTGTCTGCATGAGGAAGCAAAGCATTGTAGATACCAGTCCAAGATAAAGCATGCTTAATGATCCGCTTAAGTTCAATGTTATTGTTTTGTTTTCAAAAATCATCATTATGAAAAATATTACTGTACTTGTTAAAAGCTGCAAAGTTGACAAAATGACCGGATCCTTGTCCTGAGATGCTATGCCTGTTGCAACCACCTGCCATGCAAATGATATGGCACATAAAAATGTAAGGAAGTCCCACTTGTTGAATTTACCGAAATTGTCAAAATCCACAGTCAAAAATATTATTCCAACAAACATCAAGACAGCTGCAATAACATTGTTTTTTCCAGGTTTCTTTTTTGTCACCATCCAAAAGAAAAACGGAATCATCACTACACCGGTTCCTGTCAGAAAAGCTGAATTACCTGCTGTTGTTCCTTCAAGACCGAATGTCTGAAGAATGTATCCCAAGGCAAGAAAAAGTCCCATGACTATTCCGGCCTTTAAATCTGATGCAGTTGTTTTTCTCAGGTTTTTATTGAATATTACCAGAGAAGCTGCCGATGCAATTGCAAATCTTATGAAAAGAAGCTGTGATGTTGTGAAAAAGTCCAGAGCAATCTTTGTTACTGTAAAGCCTGTCCCCCAAAAAAACGCCACAAAAAACAGCATTAAATCTGCTTGTCTCGATGTTAAGTGTTTCATATATTCCTCCGGTGTTAGTTAAGCTGCCCTCCGGCAAACTCAATTGATTTTTCTGTCAGTACTTCTATAGGATTTATAAAGTTTCCTTCAAACTTGTACAGGTACTGTGCAGATGAAAGTTCTGTACAGCCCAGCAAAAATGATGTTGCTCCCATTTCCTTCAGCTCTTTAACTGCATTGAACATAAGAGCCGTTCCTTCATTGTAGTTTCCTTTTTTAATTACATCATAAATAAACTTCATGACATCAGCCTGTGATTTACCAGGAATAACTGTCTTTATACCGAGTCTTGCATAATAATTTTCATAAATTTTTGATTTTATTGTACCGTCAGTTGCCAGAATTCCAACCACCGTATCACTGCCATATTTTTCAGCAGTGTACTTTACAGTTTCTTCAACCATATTTATAAAAGGAATATTTACGCCTTCCTGTATTGTATTGATGAAATAATGTGCTGTATTGCAGGGCATTATTAAAAAGTCTGCTCCGCTGCTTTCAAGTATTTTTGCAGACTTAATAAGTTCAACGGTCGGATCCTCTCCGTCTGATATGATTGCTTTTGTTCTGTCCGGTATATTTGTGTTGCTGTCAATTAAAACACGAATGTGATCCTGGTCTCTCAAGGCTTTCGTTCTTAAAACTATTCTTTCATACAAGTGCACAGTTGCCAGAGGACCCATTCCTCCTATGATTCCTATTGTTTTCATTTTCCACCTCAATTGTAATATCATGCATTATTACATTATATCACATTCAAATATTAGCAACAACTATTTTTGATATGGTACCTAAGCTAAAAAAACAAGCATGCGCTTGTTTTTTTAACAAAGTTCAAGATAATTGACTCCGTCTTCAGGTATTATAAGCTGAATATCTTTACTCTCTTCTTTTTCAGCAATAAATAAATTGTAATGCATCCTTGGGGCGAAATCCACATAAGGTAATTTAAGTACATTGTTTTTAGTATTTATGTTTCTTAAGTACAACGTATAGATTCCTGAAGGAATTGCTATATTGCCAGAAGCATCTCCATAAGCAACATGAGAGAAAAGAACTGTACCGTCCTGGGCAACAAGTTCCATTTCCGGTGCGTTTAAAGCTATGTTTGTGAGTCTCACCGATGACATTTTTCCCTTTATTGAATTTTCCTTTTCCTCAGGAACCATCAATATGCTTATATCCTCAGGATCATCATCATCCCTTGTTACTACCCCTGTATATGCCAAATTCCTGCCCATTTTCAGATTTGTTTCAAAAATTAAGTTTTTAGAATCAAGAGCATCGTAAATTTTCACATGGTATGTTCCCGGTTCAAACTTAACGTATTTTGTGAGTCCGCCGATTTTCAAATCTTCAGCCATAAGTATTTCATTGACCTGTATGTCAATGGGTTTATCAGCATAGGCGTTAAGTATCCTGAAATATGATTTTTTGCAGCGGCATCCTCCCTGCATTGCAACATTATTGTAATAATCTAAATATCCGTTGAAGTAAGGATATTTGCTGTAATCCATTCTATTGTTTTCATTAATAGAACTCATAAATTCACCCCTTTTCATTTTATTATATGAAAAGGGGTGTTAAATGTTCTAATGCTTAAATAAAGACTTCCGGTAACTTCACATATCTTTCTACTATCTCAGCAAACTGTTCAAGATACTCTTTATCTGTCTGGTCAAATCTGCCAAGTTTCGGGCTGTCGATGTCAAGAACTCCAACAATCTTATTTTCTATTAAAAGTGGTATTACTATTTCCGAATTTGACTGAGAATCGCATGCAATGTGTCCAGGAAATTCATGAACATTTTTCACTAGCTGAGTTTTTCTTTGTTCAGCTGCTGTTCCGCACACTCCCTTTCCAATCTGAATGTGCGTGCACGCAGGCTTTCCTTGGAATGGTCCAAGAACAAGTTCTCCATTTTTATAAACATAAAATCCCGCCCAGTTTATATCATCCATGAGCATCCACAATAAAGCTGCAGCATTAGACAGATTTGCAAGCCAGTCAGGTTCTTCAGAAATAAGTCCTTCCAATGACATATTCATGTACTCATATAATTCTTCTTTTGATTCGAATTTGATTTCTTCAATGTTGTTCAATTTTTACCCCCGATGCATTTTTTTAAATATTATATATTAAAACACTCCTTATAACAATACAACAATTTTATAAAATAAAAATTAATGCGGCGTTACTTATATTAACGCCGCATTTAAATTATTTTACAACTATGTTGTAGATTTTTCCTGCAACATAAATTTCTTTAACAATGGATTTTCCTTCCATATACTTATTGATATTTTCATCTTCATTTGCAAGCTTTCTTGCTGTTTCAACATCAGCGTCTTTAGATAAAGTAATTTTTCCTCTAACCTTACCGCTTATCTGAACAGGAAGCTCTATGACATCATCAACTGTTTTATTTTCATCCCAAACTGGCCACTCTGCTTCGTTAAGCATTCCTCCGAAGTTTTGTTCCTGCCATATTTCTTCCGTTGCGTGAGGTGCAACCGGGTTTAACAATGTTACAAATGATTTAAGTTCATCTCTCGTAACGAAACCGTCGTTGAACACTTCGTTTACAAAACTCATCATGGCAGCAATTGCAGTGTTGAACTTCATTGCTTCATAGTCTTCGCTTACTTTTTTGATTGTTTTGTGCATTAAAGTCATATGCTTTTCTGAGTATCCTTCACCTTCAACAATCATATCCTGCAGTTTCCATGTACGGTCTAAGAATCTCTTACATCCTTTAACGCTTGAATCATTCCAAATAGCATATTTTTCATAATCACCAATGAACATGATGTATGTTCTTAAAGTGTCTGCTCCGAATTCATCGATAATGTCATTAGGGTTAACAACATTTCCTCTTGATTTTGACATTTTTTCTCCGTCAGAACCAAGTATCAAACCCTGTGCTGTACGTTTAGCATATGGTTCAGGGAATGGAACTGCACCTATATCGTACAGGAATCTGTGCCAGAATCTTGAATAGATCAAGTGTCTTGTAACATGCTCCATACCACCGTTGTACCAGTCAATAGGTCCCCAGTAATTAAAATTTTCCTTTGATGCAATTGCTTCATGATTTCTTGGGTCCATATATCTCAAGAAATACCATGATGAACCTGCCCATTGAGGCATAGTGTCTGTTTCTCTCTTAGCATCGCCGCCGCATACAGGACATTTCACATTAACCCATTCTGCAATATTTGCAAGAGGAGATTCACCTGTGTCCGTAGGCTGATAATTTTCAACATCCGGAAGTCTAACAGGAAGCTCATCTTCAGGAACAGGAACCATTCCGCAGTGAGGGCAGTGTATTATTGGAATAGGCTCTCCCCAGTATCTTTGCCTGTTAAATGCCCAGTCTTTCATCTTATAGTTTGTTTTTCTTTCTCCAAGCTTGTTATCCTGGAGATAATCTATCATTTTAGCAATAGCATCTTTCACCTGAAGGCCGTTCAAAATGCCAGAATTAACCATAGTTCCTTCTTCAACATCTGTAAAGGCTTCTTCCTGAACATTTCCGCCTGCAATGACCTCAATTATAGGAATATTGAACTTCTTTGCAAATTCCCAGTCTCTTGAGTCGTGAGCAGGAACTGCCATTATTGCTCCTGTTCCGTAGCCCATCATTACATAATCTGCAACCCATACCGGAACTTCTTCACCGGAAACAGGATTTATTGCTTTAAGTCCTTTTATTTCAACACCAGTCTTGTCTTTGGCAAGCTGCACTCTTTCAAATTCAGTCTTCTTTCTTGACTGATCCTGATAATCGTGTATTTCATCTATATTTGATATTCTGGATTCATATTTTTCAAGGAAAGGATGCTCCGGAGCAATAACCATGAATGTAACTCCGTACAATGTATCCGGTCTTGTGGTGAACACTCTTAAATTGTCATCTGTATCTTTTAATTTGAAGTCTACTTCAGCACCATAAGAACGACCAATCCAGTTTTCCTGCTCAAGTCTTATTCTTGGGAGAAAATCAACTTCATTGAGTCCTTCAAGCAGTTTATCGGCATATTCCCTGATTTTCAGGAACCATACATCTTTTTCCATCTGTACAACTTCGCTTCCGCATCTGTCGCATACACCATTTTGTGATTCTTCATTTGCAAGAACAACTTTACATTTGTTACAGAAGTTTACATATGTTTTGTCCTTGAATGCAAGATTGTGTTTGAACAGCTGAACAAAAATCCACTGAGTCCATTTGTAATATTCAGGATCTGTTGTATCAACAGTTCTTGACCAGTCAAAAGAATATCCCGCTGCCTTTAATTGAGATGTAAAAACCTTTATGTTGTCATCTGTTACTTTTCTAGGATGCTTGCCTGTCTGCATAGCATAATTTTCTGTTGGAAGGCCGAATGCATCCCAGCCTATGGGAAACAATACGTTGTAACCTTCCAGTCTCCTTTTTCTTGAAATAACTTCAAGAGAAGTGTATGCACGAATATGGCCTACATGCAGACCTACCCCTGACGGATACGGAAATTCTACCAGACCATAAAATTTCTTCTTATCAGAATTGTCATGTGCTTTGAACGTCTCATTCTTTTCCCATATTTCCTGCCATTTTTTCTCTACGGCTTGTGGATTGTATGATTTCATTTTATTCCTCCATTAATAATTTTGATATTATTTACGTTTGCCCTACCGCTGATTTTTTCTCCCTACGGTCGAAAAATCAGGGTTAGGGCATATCACAGTTTCGTTCACCAATTTATCAGCTCACTATCGTTCGCATAAATCGGGAACTCATTGCGTTTGACCTACCGCTGATTTTTTCTCCCTACGGTCGAAAAATCAGGGTTAGGGCATAAAAAAAAGCCTCTCCCTTGCTGGGACGAAGACTCTCCGCGGTACCACCCAAATTAGGCAAAATGCCTCACTCTTATATTAACGGCAATAACCGTTTGAAACTACTTGATTCGCTTCAAAAACTCATGGACGAGTTCAGTCTTCATATTTCTGCCTTGCACCAAACGGCAGTTCTCTGAAAATATGTACAAACCTACTGCTTCCAATCACAGTAATATATTCATTTATCTTTGTATTATATCAGAACGGCTTTTTGAATGCAATAATAAATTGCGGGTTTTGTAAAAAAAAAAGCCAGATAGCAGTTTAACACAGCTTGTCTGACTTCTAAGTATTTAAAGATAGTTTTATAATAAACCGTTGTAACTTCTTCTTGGACAGCGACAATCAACACATATTTCTCCATCTCCGTCGCACAGTTTGTAATCTCCGCCTTCAATTCTCAATACTTTTCCATTTACAAGAGATTCCGCAAGCTTCTTTCTTGCTTCGCTGTAGATCCCCTGAACAGTTGTACGGGCAACTTTCATTTGTCCGGCACACTCCTCCTGAGATAAGCCTTCCATATCGATTAACCGTATTGTTTCATATTCATCAACTGTCATTGTTACGAAAAAGTCACCCTCTATGGGTACATCTAAAGGCCCAAACCGGTTGCTGTCAGGAAGGCAGCAAACTTTTCTCCATTTTCTGGGTCTCGGCATATTTACACCTCTTTATATAATAAATTTTATGTCTATTATATACTAAACCATTATGAAATTATATTCAATTAATTAATTATTTAACATTATAAAATTTCAGCTATATTTCCAAATAAACTGTCATCTAACAGTTCTACCATTCCTCTGTCACAGGATGCTGCTATCTTTGGATCAATAGGAAGTTTTGCAATAATTTTTAAGTTGTGGCTTTTTGCAACATTATCAATATTGCTGTCTCCAAAAATTTTATATTCCTTATTGCAGTCAGGACATTTGAAATAAGACATGTTTTCAACTATGCCTATTATAGGTATGTTCATCATTTCAGCCATCTTAACAGCCTTTTCCACTATCATTGAAACAAGTTCCTGAGGTGAAGTTACAATAACTATACCATCAATGGGTATGGACTGAAATACAGTCAAAGGAACATCTCCGGTTCCAGGAGGCATATCGACAAACAAATAATCAATGTCATTCCATATTACTTCTGTCCAGAATTGTTTTACAGTGCCTGCAATAACTGGTCCTCTCCAAACTACTGGATCAGTATCATCTTCAAGCAACAGATTTATAGACATAATCTCAACTCCTGTCTTGCTTTTGCATGGCAGAATACCATATCCATTGCCTTTTGCTTTTTCAGTAATGCCAAAAGATTTTGGTATTGAAGGACCTGTTATGTCCGCATCTAAAATACCAACTCTGTGCCCACGCCTTTGCATAGTAACTGCAAGCATTGAAGTAACAAGAGATTTTCCCACTCCTCCTTTACCGCTGACAACACCTATTACTTTTTTAACGTTGCTCATCTTGTGAGGTTTTTCCATAAAGTCTGTTTTATCTTCTTTTCTGCTTTCGCATTCCTGGCTGCATGAACTGCAGTTTGAATTACAATTTTCGCTCATTTTTAACTCCTAGTAATTATTTAGTGTTGGTTATAATTGTATAACAATCTCATATTAATTATACATCACATGTCAATCGTTAATGTATTTGACATATGTCAATTTTAAATATATAACTCTTCTCTTTCTATGTCAACAATATTTTATAATAAATTTTGTTAAAAATTACATAATAACCTTGAAATCAAAAAATACACATGCTATAATTATTTAAACTTCATGAGGGAGTAGTTTGCACTAAAGTGTTGCAAGTCAACATAATGATCTAAGATCTGGCTTGCATTAAAAAACGAGACTCATGCATCCGCTTGGCATGCATGAGTCTTTAATTTTGAAGGAGAAAATATGGGTTACTTTACTTTGCTTTTTACATCAATAGGCTTGTCTATGGATGCCTGCGCAGTTTCAATTTCTAATGGAATGTGCTTTGGAAACATACATAAAAAACAAATAATATGGACTGCTTTGGCATTTGGATTGTTTCAGGCATTCATGCCTGTAATAGGTTTCATAGTAGGTTCCGCATTCAGCAGGCAAATTTCATTTTTGGATCATTGGATTGCTCTCATTTTGCTTGGCTTCATAGGCGGCAAAATGATTAAGGAAGCAATCGAGGAACTTAAATTTCCGGAAGCATGTCTTACAGGCTCTAAATACCTTACATCTAAAATTCTGTTTGTTCAGGCAATTGCAACAAGCATAGATGCCCTGGCCGTAGGCATTGGATTTGCCGTTATGAATGTTAACATTACATATGCAGCTTTGTTCATTGGAACAATAACATTTGCAACCTCAATACTTGGATCTAATCTTGGAAAAAAATTCGGAGAAATGTTCAAACAAAAAGCAGAAATACTTGGAGGAGCAATTCTTATAATAATAGGTCTAAAAATATTTTTAGAACATACACTGCTTTAGAATCATATATACATAATAAAAGTCACATTCTATGTGACTCAGACTATTGAAAGACTATTTTTTTTACAAACCAGGGCGGATTTTGTCCGCCTGTTTTATTAATTCCATATAAAACAAAAAAGCCCTGGGGCTTTTTTGTCAGTGGGTATCAGTACTAAATTAGCTTTCCTTTTTTTCGTCTTTAAGGTCAACTTCTAATTCTTTAGCTACTTTGTTCTGATAACCTTTAAAATTGTTAATTGCTTCTCCTAAGGATTTGCCTATTTCCGGCAACTTTGCCGGTCCGAAAATAACAAGCGCAATTGCAAGTATTAAAATAAGCTCTCCTGCTCCTAATCTTCCAAACATTTTAATGTCCTCCTTTTTAAATGGCTATTCTTTCCTCATACATGTAAATCACCGGTTTGCTTGAAACCACCCTGCCTATGACTGTAATGCCTAATTTATTGGCCAGTTCCAGAGCAGATGTGGTAGGTATGCTCCTTGATGCTATTAACGGGCATGCTATATTTGCTGCCTTTAAAACCATATCTGTGGAAATTCTGCCTGTTGTAATTATCATTGATTGGCTGAAATCTATATTTGATAATAATGCCTTTCCTATGACTTTGTCAACAGCATTATGTCTTCCTACATCTTCACAAAGCGCAATAATTTCGTTGCCGTCAGAAACAGCAGCGCAGTGCATTCCCCCGTACTGTTTGTACATATACGCCTGGGAGAACATTTCAACAGCTCTTTCCTTAATGGTATTCAAGGATATGTGAAAATCAGAATTAATTCTTGGTAACTTTGCAATGGAATTGTTGAATTTAACTCCGCTTCCGCAACCGCTTTGAAGAACCGTGTTAAGTTCTATGCCGTCAAAGTCAACCTCCCTGTCTGTAGTACCGAAAATCATTTTCATATCCTTGCATGCACCAAGGGAAGAAATTTCGTCAGCACTTTTTATAATACCGCGGCTGTACAAATGTCCTATTGCCAATTCCTTAAGTTCTTCAAGAGTGCACATGAAAGTTACTAAATTTTTTCCGTTTAGCAAAAATTCAACAGGTTCTTCCTCACATATATTAACTTTTTGTAAAACCATAGTTTCTTTCATTACTGACTCCCTTACTGACTTTCTACTCTAGTAACCTCTTGTAATTCTGTTAAAGCATCTGCATAGCCCTGTGATAAAAATTTGTCTGAATATACGCATACTACGCCGTTTGAAGCTACAGATTGTTTTATATCCTTATAATCATCCAAATTGCTGAGCTGCTTGTACAGCTCAGCTAATTCATCTTTCTTCAAATTATATGGTTCATTGAGAAAAACATTTGAATTTGTTGTTTTCGGATATCTTTTTGAATCAGTTCTAATTCGGTCGGCAACCATATTCAGTATATCTTTTTCTTCAATTCGGTACAGCAATTTGGCATAATTTTCAGTCATTTCCTTTTTTGAATAGAAATATCTGTTTTCTTTGCCCTTAAGTTCTGATATATCGCTGTATTCTTCATTGCTGAATAATTTTTCAAAGAAAATCTCTTTCTCTTCTTCTTTTAAACTAATAGGCTCTGTAAAAAAATCATCATATTTTATGAATTTTCCATTATATGAATTTTCTCTGATATACTTTGCCGTAAATTCTAAATTTTCTTGAAGAATTTCGTCATTAACTTTTTCCTTTGACAATTTAATTCCTCCTTTTTAAAAATTAAGCCGGCAACAAACCTAATTTAGCAAGTTCGTCTGCAACATCTTTCATGTTTAATCTTTCCAAAGTTGCTCTTGTTGGAGCACCTGTTTTTTCATCCCAGCCCATTTCTTTATAGAACATTGTTAATGCTAACTGCATGTCATCACGATCCATTTTTACAGTTCCTTCAGTAAATGGTTTCTTGTCTGGATCAATGTCAAATATCCAGTTAACCATTAAATCGTGTTTTCCTCTCATGTCAGTTGTGCCCATTTCTTTTACAGTCAATGCTCTATGCAGTGTAAATACTCTTTCTCCCATTAAATCCAATTCTTCCTCTGTTGTGTCTATTCCTGTTACAACTGAGAAATATTTAGATTCCAATGATGTGTCTCCCATGTAATCTCTTTCTTTTAGCGGAGAAGCTGTCAATGGCCACATCCAGTTGCACAATGTCAATGAGTCATGGAGGCAGTTTCTGATAACACCATATTTTGCAAATTTAGCTTTATATTGGTTCATTGGAGTATAATTTGCAGGTGGATCAATTGCATCGCCTGAACCCCATAATTTTTCTGCAATTTTCTTTAATACATCAACAGGAAGTCCTGAACTTATAAAGTTTTGGTGTGAATGGCTCTGAGCATCTCTGTTGAACATACAGTTTATTATAGCTCCTACCTGGTAAGATTCATCACTTGCATGGTGTTTAGGAAATCCTAAAGGTGACCACATGCTGTACTTCTTAGTATCCCAGTAATCAGCTCCAAAGTTCCATCTCTTTGCTATATGATATGTTCCATCACCTAAATGACTGAACTCGCCTTCCTTAAATGTAATTCTTCTATAGAATTCTTTCAGGAATGCAGGGTCTCCTGCTTCTAATAAATTCCAAGGAATGCTGTTGTATTCATCTTCAGGCAGCACATTTTTCAGTATTCCTGATTCATATGCATATTGGAAGTCTCTTCCTATACTACCGTAGTTGCACCATACACCATAGTCATCAGCCAATTGTGAGCCAAGTGCTCTGGTGATCATGTTGCCATCGCCTTCTTCTTTCTGGTCCTTAGTACCCTTAAACATTACACCGGCAGGTGAGAACCATCCCATGCATGTATTTGCTGCATAAGGAGATACGCCGTATTGTTCAAGCTGAGGTATGTTCATTTGAGCATGGCATCTGATTGGGCATGACTGGCAGCCGCCCATTCTTACTGTATATTTTGCTGCAACAGGACCTAAATCCTTTATTGCTTTCATTGTTCTGTATCCAACTTTGTTTACATCGCCAGGTGCGGCAATTCCTGTATCTATATTGCCTTCAGAAGCTCCCCATGTAAGTCCTTCTCTTGCAGTCCAACGGCTGTTTTCATATACAAATTCTGACCAAGGCTGTGGAGTGCTTGGAACAACGTGCTGGTTGTTTGCACCTACAATTTCTTTCATAACATAGGCATCCAAATCCATTAATTCTTTTTTGTCTTTGCCTATTTTTACTGAACCTGTTCCCTTAACACCGATTGCTTTAAGTTTCTTCGATCCGAATACTGCTCCGTGACCACCAGCAGAGTGAGATGAACCGTTCATTACAACTGCAAGGTTAACCAGATTTTCTCCTGCCTGTCCGATTGCAGCAACACAAGATTCCTTGCCCATTTTTGAGCCTATTACTGCAGTTGTATTGTAAATACCTGTTCCCCATAATGAGGAAGCATCTTCAAGGCTCACTTTGTCATCTTCTATTTTCAGCCAAACCGGTTTGCTTGAAGCACCTTCTATTATTATTGCATCCCATCCTGCATATTTCAAGAACGCTGCAAAGTTTCCGCCCATGTGGCTGTCTGTTACAAGGTTCATGTCAGTTCCAGGATACAATGATGTAATGTTTGTTCTAGAGCTCATTGGAACGCCGCTTCCGCATAATGGACCTGTTCCGACAACAATTTTATTTGCTTCATCATATGGTTTTGTACCTGCAGGAACTTCATCGAACAACACTTTGTATCCAATTCCCATTCCGCCTATAAAATCCTGATACTTGCTAGTATCTTCTGAACTTATTTTTCCGTTTGTTAAATTTACTCTTATTATTTTACCTGCCCAACCGCCTGTAGACATATAAATTCCTCCATCCTAATGTTATTTTAATACTGATTAAGCTCTGTAACCAAGTTTGCGCATTGCATATTTTACTTCTTCCCAAGGAACTATTCTTAATGCTCCTGTAGGACAATTTGCAGCGCATGTTCCGCAGTTAACACATTTTGTAGACTTGTTTGTTTCCGGATCTACAGTAGGCATAGTCCAAGGACATGCTTTTGTACAAGTTCCGCATCCAACACACTTTGCTTCATCAACAACTCTTGCTCCTATTTCGTTGGTAGTTATTGCTCCAACAGGACATGCTTTTCCGCAATATGGCTCAGCACACTGTCTGCATGTTTCTGGTGACATGAGTTTATTTCCAAAAGCTCCGTCTTCATACGCATATGCAAGCTTTGGTCCGTCAGTACCGAAGTTGTAGTTTCTGCTTACCTTAATTCTTGATATGTAAGGCATAGCTTTTCCGTCATTTACCAATGAACAGTTTGTTTCACATCTGAGACAGCCTGTACATCTTGCTCTGTCAGCAATCAGTACTCCCTGAGCCAGCGGAAATGCTGCAACTTCTTCAACATTGGTGTTTGTACATCCAAGAAGATTTAACAATGATAAAGAAATAAATGTTCCGCCTATTCCTTTACCGGATAATTTTAAAAACTCGCGTCGTGTGGTTTCTTTGTCAAGGAAACCCTTTTTTTCATTATTAGACAAAGATATCGCTCCCCTCAATATAAGTTGTGTTTCCGACATATGTTAGTTTGTTATTTAATTAACATAAATCTTGTCCATTATAACTTATTTATCATAAATATTCAACGGAAAATTCAATATACTAAAAACTTTTACTTTTTTAATAAGTTTTTCAATTTTGGCAAACTATACAAAGAAAACAACCCGTTATCTTTTACAGAACATAACGGGTTGCTTGTTCATAGTCCAAATTTTTATACTCCTTTACCCTTGATGTAAAAATTGTATTTTTGATTTTCTTCTGTTTCTCCTTCCTCATCACAGACATAAGTCGGACAGTCTTCATCTGAAGCATTTCCGCATATTACAGATGTAGGACCGCTTCTTGCAGCTGCTCTGAACTCCACAGGAACCATTACACAAAGTTTTTGTACCAGTGTAAATTTGCATGTGCCGTTTTTATTCCATGTACCGCACGGAACAGGAGTCAGGTAAGGGTCATCAATGCATTCAACTGTAGTTTCACCTATGTTAACGTATGGTTCAATAGTAACAGGCACGCAAACGTCCATTTCCTGAAATGCAGTTACATCACAGCCATTATCACCGCATTGAGGATTCAAGTTGTTTGCGCACTTTGGAATATTTTTTTCAAACATATAAATGCTCCTTAAAATTTATTTTACATTATAATATGGCCATTTAACAGGCTTGGTTACATGTGTAAATAAAAAACATAAATGGCTGTCTTTTCTGGCAGTCCATTTATGTTAGTTGTCATCAGTTTTATGAGTATGCCTCACATACTCCATTTTTGCCAATGACGTATTAATAATTTGAATATTAGCTATTTAACAAACTATTTTTTGTTCTTTTTTCTAATACATAATTTTTTGGATACATTTTGTGCAGATACCTTAGCCTTCTCGGCAGCACCTACGGTACCGCAGTCGCAGCCATCCTGGTTAGGTTCGCCGCATGCCAGAACAGTCGATGTTCCCGGATCTCCGGTAGCACTGAATATAACAGGAACTTCAACACATAAGTTTTGAGTTACATAGAAAGTACATGATGGTTCGCCGGCAGGGCATTCTTCATCAGACACAGTTGCCGGTCCGCAGCATGTCACATTAATTGGTCCAACGTTTGCGTCCGGTGTAACAGTAACAGGAACGCATACTTCTATGGTCTGAAATACTGTGGTGTCGCATACTTCAGCTTCCTGGCATACAGGACCGCAAATAGTAAGTGAATTTTCAAAATCTTCCGGATCAGCTCCGCCTTTAATACATACAACATTTGGCCCAACAGGATATGGTGTTGTCAGTGAAAAACAAACTTCCATTACATCTCCGGCTTCTTCCAGTCCAAAATCAAATTTAAGACCTGCACAGCCGGTTGTTGGATCATTATCGGTAATTTCTACATTATCATCAATATCTTGATCTTCTCCATTAATAGTAACCGTTACATCAACAATTTCTTCTTCAGTGATTGTCGGACATATACCAAGAACCCAGTGGCTTAAACCGATTGGTTCATCTACTTGTGTCACTATATAACAAAATCTCTGAAGTTGGCCCTCTTCAGGTTCCAGTACTGAATTATCAGAAAGTTCAACTGTCACAGGTATATTGGTTCCGGAATAATCCGCTGTATTTTCACATTGTTGCTGTTGCAAAATAATTGCCATATTAATCATACTCCTCTAATAGTAAACCCTATACGGTTTCTGATAACATAATATTCACTTCAGGCAGCTTGGTTACTTTTATTGACAAAAAAACGTCATCTTCTATAAAAGTTTATAAAAAATGACGTACTGGTTTATTATTTTATCATACAATTGGTAATTAAGCTTCGCAAATTGCCTTAAGTTGTTTCAATGTTTCTTCCATTGCGCTGTCCTGAATTTTTTCTACAACAAGAATATCTGCTAATTTCCCCAGTATATTACCAGGAACTTCATATTCAATATCTATCATTACCTCAGTGCTTTCTTCTTCAGGAACATATGTCCAAATCTGTGTGGAATTAATTGCGCCCTTAATTATTCCCTTCCACACATAACAATCACCTTTTTCAGTATTTTCAACTATTTCGCAAGATATGGGAAGATCAACGCCAAGAATTTTGTATTTTAGAGTCATTTTAGTCCCTGTTTCACCATTTCCCAGCATTTCCTCCGGTTTCGAAAGTCCGACATACCACTCATGCCATTTAGTCGGATCTGTACCAAGTTTGTAAACTTTTTCAGCAGGGCGATCAATAACAATACTTTTCTTTATAACAGACATTCGTTCCTCTCCTTTCAATATAAAACTTTATTTTTTGACACATTATTTATTTTATTGTTTTGAATTTATTTACCCTTTTTCAAACAATTTAATCATAAATTGTAGATTTATGTAAACTTTTGCTAATCTTCCATGAGATCCATAGTTTTCAATAAGAGTCTTTTTTGATTTTCTTCCTGCATGGTTATATAGTTTTCCAGACAATTCCTTAATTTCAATTCTTCAATGCTAAAATCAGATTTGTTCTCCTCTCTAAAATCATGACGCCTTGCCAAAGCTGCGGTTTCAATCATGTCAAGCCCTTGTAACACAGCATTTATTTCATTTTCGGACAGCTCATCTTCCAGCAGCAAATCTTCCATATCGGCCATTGATTTAATTTTTCTTTTTATAATAAGCAATTTATCACTTGAGTAACGACACTGGGTAATTTCTTGAACCGTACTCCTGTACAACTCATCCTCCATTTTAATTCCATAGTCAAATTTGAATTTTCTGTTCAATTCCTGAAATTTTTTTGATATAAACACATGTTCATAAGTGCTTAGTTTTACTGTATTGATTATAGAAGATATTACTTTAGGAAGACTGTTCTTTATATATTGTTTCATGTAAATGTTGTTTATGTTAAGTTCCTCTTCAAGTTCTTCACTTGCATTTATAACAATTTTCTCTATTTCTTCTTCTGATTTTAAGAACAATTTATCTGCTGTAATTTTTCTGTGAACCGGCATTATATTTAAGTCAAAAGCCTTTTTTCCTGCAATTTTACAACCTATTGCAACAATTAGTACAATTTCGTATATGTTAATCACTAAATGTTTGTAGTCCTCAGAATATCCAAACATAACATGCTCTATATCTTCAGCTGAAAAACAAGCACAAAACATATTTTCATAATATATATTTTCCAGATACTTAAGCACAAACTCGATTCCTGCCAGATTGTTGACAGGAATTGATAGTGGATAATCTGCTGTTATGCGTATTTCATGAGCTTCATAATCAGGATTGTATATTTTAAAAAATCCATTTATTCCATCGTTGAGTGTGGCATTATATGTGTAATTATCAGTCTTAAGAAGGTTTTTAAGAACCATCATGTGAATGTGACGGGCTGAATTAAGCTTAGTATGAATCCTTTTTCTTCCTTTTTCATAAATGAGTGATATGTTTGTTTTTTTTATTTCTTTTATTGCTTCATCTGCATTGTCCATTGTCTTAAGCCATATGCCGACAGTATATAAATTAGATGTCATAATTTTTTCTGCAATTTCAACCCTTACAGAACTGCTTTCCCCTTGATTTAATTTTTCAATCCTGTGTTTTAAGAGTTCTAAACATTGATACTGAACGTTCTCTACATCTTCTTCATCAATCATCCCTAGACTTGCTGCTTCTTCAATCAATGACCTGAAATAAAATTCTTCATTTAATTTTTGTCTGTTTATATGAATTAGTTTTTCAATATTGTTCATCTTCGTCCTCCTCATAAGCTTCACATGTATGCTCCGAATAAGATGGAGCATAGCCATATCTAAGGTTGTTGGCCATTTTATTCATTTCACGTCCTGCAAGCAGCTCAATTGATCCACAACAGGTATTATTGAATGAATCTTTCATAAACTTAATAAGATCATCATCACTTAATAAGTCCAGAGTTTCATTTTTATAAAAATAAAACAGTTTAAGCAGTTCTTGCAGAGTTTCAGCATAGTTATACCCAGTGATATACGGTGAATCGCAAAATTCTTTTATAATTTTATCTATAACGCCTCCTCCCAATTCAATTCGTCCGTTTGCAGACAATGATGTGAAACGAGTTTCCACAAGCTCGGCTGCCTGTTCCAATGTAAGCACAAGACCGTACTCCACTGTAAAATCATTGCACATGATTATTTCGTTGATTGCTTGTTTTTGTACTATTGAAGATGAAAGCGCTGCAACATTAAATTCCATAAAACACCCCTAAAAATTTTTTAAAAAACTATTGACAAAACGATGATTTTGTGCTATATTTATGTTATCTTGTTATAATTGTATATTTTTATATCAACCAATAATATAACATGTGAATTTCTAAAAGTCAATATAACAAAGCCAATTCATTTTCTGTTGGTTTATTTTTTTTGCTTAATTTTAAAAAGTTATATTGTTCAATATAACTTTTTTATAATATTTGACGATATTATAAGATAAAGCGTGCAAAATTTTAAAAAGCATTGTAAAATACCATAGTAATAATACATTAATATTTTTGGCATAGAGAGAAATCTCTACAGGAGGACTTATGTTTGAATTTGAAGATACATCAGAAAAACTTGCGAACATTAAAATAATTGGAGTTGGCGGCGGCGGAAACAACGCCGTAAACAGAATGATAGAAGCAGGTGTCAAAGGTGTCACTTTTGTAAGCGTAAACACGGACAAGCAGGCATTGGCCAACTCAAAAGCAGATATAAAATTTCAAATAGGAAAAAATCTGACAAGTGGTCTGGGTGCAGGAGCAAAACCGGAAATCGGTGAAAAATCAGCTCTGGAAAATGAAAAGGAAATAGCAAAATTAGTTGCAGGTGCAGACATGCTGTTCATAACAGCCGGCATGGGCGGCGGAACCGGAACAGGTGCAGCTCCATGCATTGCAAAGATAGCAAAAGAACAAGGAATACTTACAGTTGCAGTCGTAACAAAGCCTTTTATGTTTGAAGGCAGAAAAAGAATGAAAAACGCAGAACAGGGTTTGAAAAAACTTAAAGAAAACATAGATACCCTTGTAGTTATTCCAAACGACAAGCTTTTGGAAACAACAGACAAGAAAACAACCATGCTGGAGGCCTTTTCTCTGGCAGATGACGTTTTAAGACAAGGTATTCAGGGAATTTCAGACCTTATAGCAATACCGGCAATTGTGAATCTTGACTTTGCCGATGTAAAGACAATCATGTCTGATCAGGGTCTGGCACATATGGGCATAGGACAGGCAAGCGGCGAACACAAGGCTCTCACTGCTGTAAAACAGGCTATTCAAAGCCCTCTTCTTGAAACATCCATAAATGGAGCAAGAGGAGTAATTTTAAACATCACCGGCGGTTTGAGCATGGGAATTCATGAAATAAACGAAGCTGCAAAGCTCATAGAAGAAGCTTCAGATCCAGAGGTAAATATAATATTCGGTGCAAACATAGATGAGTCTCTTGGAGATGAAATAAAAATCACAGTAGTTGCCACAGGTTTTGACATTGCAGAAGAAATTTCCCAGGCAGCTGCCTCTTCTTCAAATAAGGAAAAATCATCAAATGAAAGCAATCCGTCAGCCATGGATTTCAAGATTCCTGATTTCTTAAAAACATTCTAATTGCAAAATAAAACGCTCGTTAAATTAAACGAGCGTTTTTCATTTGTTTAATTACTGAGTTTCTTATTCACTCAATAATTTAAATTTACTTACTTCATCTTTTAATGCTGCAGCTTGAGCTGACAGTTCCTCACTTGATGCTGAACTTTCTTCTGCTGTTGCGGCATTGTTTTGAATTATGGCGGAAATTTGTTCTATACCCTTATTTATTTCAGAGATGGAAGATGCCTGAGCCTGAGATGCATTATCGATTTCTGAAATAATATCTTTAACATACTTTGTTTTCGTTGATACAATTTCAAGTGATTTTGCTGTGTTTTGAGCGATTCCTGAACCTTCCTTAACTGATGAAATAGACTTTTCAATTAAACTAACAGTATTTTTTGCTGCTTCTGCTGATTTTGCAGCAAGGTTACGCACTTCATCAGCTACAACTGCAAATCCCCTTCCTGCATTTCCCGCACGGGATGCCTCAATTGCAGCATTAAGAGCTAGGATATTAGTTTGGAAAGCTATATCTTCAATTGCTTTTGTAATTTTACTTATTTCATTTGATGTTGTTTCAATTTCATTCATTGCCAGCAGCATTTTTTCCATATAATTGTTGCTGTCTTCAACTTCGTGCACCGTTTCATCTGCATACTTTGATGCTGCATATACATTTTCTGCATTTTTATTTGCGGATTCATATATTTCATTTATGGAAGCTGACAATTGTTCTATGGAACTTGCCTGTTCTGTGGCTCCTGATGATAAAGCCTGAGCACCGTCTGCAACCTGTGAAGCTCCTTCGTTTACCTGTTCAGCTGATATGTTGATGGCTGAAAGTGAATTGCTGAGGGACAAGGAAATATCATTTAAAGCCCTTTTAATGGGAGCAAATTCACCGGCATAGTCCTGTGTAAGAGTAATACACATGTCTCCTTTGGCGAATGTGTTTAATGCCTCAGATATTTCAGTTATATAGTCAATATATTTGCTTAACCTTATGACAGTTTTCTCAATGGCATCTGCCACTTGTCCTATTTCATCACGTGATTGTATGTCCATCTGAACATTTAAATTACCATCGGCTATTTCATTTGCAACACCTCTAAGTTTTTTCAAAGGTTTTACAATTCCCATGGCAATAAGTACAATCAATGCAAAAATTATTATAATTGCCAGGCCAAATGAAATAAGAATGGCATTTCGAACAGAATTAAATGTTTTGTTGAATTCTTTGTCAGGAAGCCCTGTAGCGACTACCCATCCAGTATCTCCTACATTTGATACGTATCCGTGTGTTTTTTCTGACTGGGACTCATATTCAATTTGGCCGGATTCATTGTTTTCAATGGCATTTTTAATGTTTTCAGACATGTCTGTCTCAGAAATGCTCTTGTTTATATACTCTTCAACCGGGTGATAAATAACCTGTCCATTGCTTGTGGCCAGAATATAGAATCCCGTCTCTCCAAGCTTATATTCTTTCATTAACAACCCAATATTTTCAATTGAGAAATCTATTCCCACAACACCCAGAAACTCTTTGGTATCTTCTTCATATACCGGGCATATTGCACTTACAATTATATTGCCTGTTACTGTATCCTGATATGGATCAGTAAGCACCACACTCTGCTTTTCTGTTACAGGAGCATACCATGGCCTTGATTTCATATCCCATCCTTCAGAAATCAAATAGCCATCAGATTGTGTCAGCTGGCTGGAGTCTGCATCAGCTATCCATGAAACCACTATATTTTTAGGATCTGTTTCCTGCACATTGACCATGGTTTTCTTTGCATCAGCAAAGCTTTTTACTTCGGTAATAATCTTTCCGGGAACAGTCTCCTCAAATACTTTTTCTATCTGGCTGTTTGTAGACATCTGCTCGGCAATTGATAAATGCTTAGTGAAAAATTCACTTACCTGATATGATGCAGTTTCAGATTTAGATGCAAGTTCCCTTTGGGTTAAATCGCTTACTGAATCACCCACTTTTTGCAATATGAATACTGCCGTTGCACAAAACGCTATTATAACCGGAACACCAATGAACAAAAGAATTTTAGCTAACAAATTTCTATTACGTACCATAATTTTATCTCCTTAAACTCGTATGCTTAATAAATTGACAATTTATGAATAAATTGATACTTTTCAGTTAATTTATTTAGATTGATTTTCATTGTCACTATTAAATCTTAAGAAACATATCGGCAGTTTTTTAGAATAATTTATAGGAGATTTTAAATAATTTTATTTATCAATTTAAATTGGTAATTTTATATTATGTTCTATTTATAAACCCCAAAATCTGCTATACTCCTTCATTGTCAAAATCCGGTATAAAGCTTTCAAGGGCAGTTTCCCCTTCCTGTATAAAACCATTTTCAACGCCTATATCAACAGCATAATCCACAAGCTCATCATATTCATCCTCAGTTATCTTTCTGTTTATTTCAGGATGCTTTGATACTTCAGTAAGGGGCGTGTACTGGTTCATAATGCTTAAGTATATCTTATGTTTAAATGTTTCATGGACATATTTTATTATGTTCTTGGAATCATCAAGATATCCAGGCAATGTCATGTGTCTGACAATTACACCCTTAACAACCATACCATTTTCATCAAATTCAATTTCTCCTGTCTGTCTCACCATTTCCTCTATAGCCTTAGAAGCAAGTGAAAAGTAATCCTGGCAGTTTGAATATTTTTTTGCAATATTTTCATCCATATATTTTAAATCAGGAAGATATACGGAAACATGTCCTTCAAGCATTTTTATGGTTTCAACTTTTTCATAACCGCTGGTATTGTAGACTATAGGAATGTTAAGTCCTTTTTTTCTGCTTATTATAATAGCATCAATTATCTGCACTACAAAATGGGTTGGGGTTACAAGATTAATGTTGTGGGCTCCCTTTGACTGAAGCTCGAGAAAAATCTCTGCAAGCCTTTCTGTAGTAATTTCCTTTCCTGACATCCCCTTTGATATATTGAAATTTTGGCAGTATACACATCCCAGAGAACATCCGGAAAAGAATACAGTTCCTGAACCGTTTGTTCCTGAAATGCACGGCTCTTCCCACATGTGAAGAGAAGCTCTGGCAACAACTAACTTGTCAGTTTCTCTGCAGTATCCCCTATTCCCCTTTGTTCTGTCAACTTTACAGTTTCTTGGACATATGATGCATTCTTTCATTAAATTCATTGCAGTTTCACCTCGTAACTATATTACCAACTACGTAATCATTTTACAAGATAAATGATATCACTAATATCTGTCTATATTATTTATTACCTCCATATTGATCATAAAATCTATGGAGGTATTAGTATTTTTATATAAATCTGTAATTAAGAAAATTTGTATTAAAGACAGGGAGTTTTACACAAATAATGTGGAACACATAATGGACACGAGAATATTATGACGTTGTACAGGCTATACCTGTATAATATTATAAAGGAACGTGAGAAATCATGGCAAATATATTTAATATAAATAGTGACAGCATAAAAGATAATAATGTACAAAATGACGTTGACATTCAACAAATCCCGGGCTTAAATGCAGCTGCTGCATTTAATATAGTAGGTTCAGTTGCTTCAGAAGAAAATGCTCTTGCAGCTATAATACAAGAAGAAGCAGATAAACTATCATTATTAACCGGCGCTGCTTTAACTTTTGCTAATTTTACTGATTTAGCTGAAAGTATTACACGTACAATGAAAACCGTTTTGCTGAAAAATACAGTGTTAGAAGCAAAGTTAACAGAAACTTTAAACTATATTGAAAATGAACCATCGTTTATAATTTCTCCAGTTTTTGTAGATAATTTAATAGCAATTCTTGCTAGAATTGCAAACGAAGAAAATGCATTGGGCAATTTGATTAGAGCATTGGGTAATGCAGTCAGGTTGTTAGCTCCAGCCCTTTCCTTAGCACAATTACAGGCTGTTGACCAAATAGTAATATCACTGTTGAGAGTTATAACAGAAAAAAATCTTGTGCTTTTAAGTAAATTGAGAAGACTTGTTAGATTTATAGTTAATAATTCAGATTCTTTCCCAACTCCAACAGCAGCACAGGTTGCAGCAACAATAGCTGCAATAAATAGTCTGATAACTTCAATAACTGTTGAAGAAAATGGACTTGCTGTATTAATTGAAGGTGAAGCAGCTAAATTAAACAGAGCAGTAGCCTTAACTACTAGCGCAGCAGGTATACCTGGTTTATTAGCATTCAATAATACCATCACATCTGTTATAGATATAGTAGTTCAGAAAAATATGATCTTAGAAGCTAAACTTGAAGATATACTTGCGTTGCTTGCATTAGGTTTTACACCTGCACAATTGGCAGTATTTGCTGCAACATTATCTAATCTTCAACAATCAATTGCTAATGAGGAATTTTCACTTGCAGCTCTTATTGGCACTGAAGCATTAAAAATCAACGCTATCGCCGGAATTACACCTGGCAACATTGGAAACTTAGTTGCTGTAAACGATAGTGCAACAACTTTACTGGAATCAATCACATTAAAGAACATGATATTACAACAAAAGAATTTAGAAGTTATTAATTTCATACTATCACTATAATGTAATAAAAGGCTCAGACTTCTTGAGCCTTTTATACTTACTGGTAAATATAATGTAACATATAATGTAACATATCAAGACAGCCTGTATAAAATATAATACAGGCTGTTAATTTTTATGAAATGCACAAAATCTTAAGGAATGTGAGTATGACTATGTCAAATAAAAATTATAATAATATGAATTTTAATATTGAAGGAATACCAAGTAATGCTGTTTCTATTGTTGGATCAGTAGCCGACGAAGAGTATTCTATTGCATCATTGCTTGAAGCTCAATCAAACTTGTTATGTAATGCAATAAATCATTGCATAACTGTCTGTGATTTCATTGATATTATTCAAAGCATAATACGAACTTTGAAGACTATAATACAAAAAAACAATATTTTAGAAAATAAATTAAGAGAAACCCTTAACTTTATACAAAAGGAAGGGATTGGTTGTTTAGATTACAATGAACAATTTGAACTTCTAAACAATTTGAATTCTGTTTTAGAAAGTATAGGCACAGAAGAATCTTCGTTAGGTTACTTAATAGATAAATTAGGAAAAGGTGTAACAAATATTGCATCTTATTGTACTTTTGATGATATTAAACAAATCAATAATCTCGTTATAACATTGATGAAATTAATAGTTGAAAAAAACATGATACTATTAAGAAAATTACGAACAGTTATTAGTCTCATTAAATTTATAAAAGATTCAGAATTCGATATCTTTATAAAAATTAAAAAAGAAATGTTTTGCACAATAAAAAAACTCATAAATTCTATTTTTAAAGAAGAAAAAGGACTTGCCGAATTAATTTTCGGTGAAAGTGTAAAAATGAGCTGTGCATTAAAGATGTGTATAAATGAAGAAGAGCTTTCAGAACTGGATAGTTTAATAAATAGTTTTATTGATGTAATATGCGACAAAAAACGAATTCTTGAAAATAAACTTAGTGAAATCTTAACCTTATTAAATACAGTTGGTTTTAGCTCATGTGAAATTGACTCCATAATGAATCATCTTAAAGACCTTCAATCAGTTGCATATGTAGGTGAATTTGAACTATCAAAATTAATTAAAAACAATTCTAAAGAACTAAATAAATTTATTGATCAGGAATGTTGTAACTTCAATGAATTGGTTAGATTCAACATTTGTATAACCTGTAATTTAGTCTGTCTTTTATTAAATTTAAATAGTGGACGTAAAAACAAAAATGCATTTGAATGCGATCCAGGTAGTTGCAGCAATAAATCTATATGTAAAAAGATAAATAACATAATAAACCAAATTAAATAAACTTGTGGCAAACTAAAATAACTCACTCTTCATATAATTTAAAAAATTTTATGAAGAGTGAGTTATTATGATATTATTCTTCTTCCTCTTCTTCCGGTTCATCCCAGTTGTGGTACACTTCCTGGACATCGTCGCAGTCATCAAGAGCTTCAATTAATCTTTCAAGATATTTAACATTTTCTTCATCTTCAACTTTTACTGTTGTTGCAGGGATGTACATGATGTCACCCTTTATGTTAGTGTATCCTGCTTCTTTCAATGCGTGCAGTACTTTTATGAAGTCTTCAGGTGCTGTTGTAATTTCGTAGCTGTCGTCCTGTGTTTCAAAGTCTTCAGCTCCAGCTTCCAAAGCCTGCATCATTAAAGTTTCTTCATCTATGCTGTCGCTTAATTCAATTTCAATGATACCTTTTCTGCTGAACAGGTATCCTACGCAGCCTGTTGTTCCAAGGTTTCCGTTATTTTTTGAAAAATAATGCCTTACATCGGCAGCTGTTCTGTTTTTATTGTCTGTGAGGCATTGAACCATGAATGCTGTACCGCTTGGTCCGTAGCCTTCGTATGTTATTGTTTCAAAGTTTTCGCCTGATGCTGCAGCCATACCTGTTTTTATTGCTCTGTCTATATTGTCATTAGGCATATTTTGTGATTTTGCTTTTTCTATTGCTGTTGCCAGTGATGAATTATAGTTCGGATCAGGCCCCCCCTCTCTGACAGCTACTGTAATGTATCTTGCCAGTTTAGTGAATATTTTACCTCTTTGTGCATCTGCCTTACCTTTTTTATTTTTTATAGTTTTCCATTTTGAATGACCTGACATATTTCCTCCTTACTATCCTACGTTTAATATAACATCGTATTTTACCATATTATTTTTAATATTTCAAATATTTTAGATAAATTTGTTTGTTTTTTTGCATTATTTTTATTCCACTATTTTTCCGTCCCTGACGGAATAATAGTCTGCCTGTCCCACAGTGATTTCAGCCTGCCCGCTTGTAATCTCCTTTACGACGGCCTTGATTTTTTCTGTTTCTCCTTCTTTCACAACAAGGTGAAACTCAACCTGATCTAAATAAATTTTATCTTTGACTATGAACTCGTTTTTCATAAGCTCATTGTCCATTTTTCCTAAAAGCGGGTATTCAATTGAAAAAGACACCTGGTAGTACAAGTTTTTTTCAACTATAATGCCTTTTTCAAGTCCGATTTTTGCTCCCTTGGTGTATGCTCTCACCAGCCCTCCAGCACCAAGCAGCACACCTCCGAAATATCTTGTTACCACAACCACTACATTTCTCAAATTTTCCTGCATTATAACGTTAAGTACAGGCATACCGGCAGTTCCTGACGGCTCCTTGTCGTCTGAATACCTTTGTATGTTTGAATTTTCACCTATTACATAGGCATACACATTGTGTGTTGCGTCCTTGAATTCTTTTCTTATTTTTTCTATGAATTCAATGGCTTCTTGTTCATTTTCAATAGGTGATGCTGAACCTATGAACTTAGATTTGTTTATAATTATTTCATCTCTTCCGGCTTTATGAATTGATTTGTAATCACTCATTCTTAATACCCGTTATATATTTATTGAACTGTTCTTTTTCATTGTCATACAACACTGCTTCAAGGGTTACTCCTTCTCCGCCGAATTCAACATTGTCTGTCTTTCTGTTTTCATAAAGCCAGTAATAATTTTTCAAATCGCTGTTTGGTATCATCAATAGGTATGTAGTGCTTTTTCCGTTTATTTTATAATCAACAGTCGAAAGAAGCATATCAATATTAAACCCAGTCTTTGCCGAAATGTACAATATGTCATTTGTTGAAACAGTTGTTATTTTGTCGCTCAATATTTTATCTACCTTGTTGTAAACTGTTAAAACCGGAATTTCCTTGTCAGTGATTTTTTCAACAAGTTTTGTTGTTGTTTCCTTGTGCAGCTGCAAGTTTTCATCGTTTATGTCTATTAGGTGAATTATAAGGTCTGCATACTTGATTTCTTCAAGAGTTCCCTTGAACGCTTCAACGATTTGTGTTGGCAGCTTCTTGATAAATCCAACCGTATCTGAAAACACTGCTTTCTTGCCTCCAGGAAGAGTCACTCTTCTCAGTTCCGTATCAAGAGTTGCAAAAAGCATATCCTGTGCAAATACTTTTTTGTGTTCAGCATCATCTTTTTCACTGTACTCACTGTCCATGAGTGCATTTAACAGCGTTGATTTTCCTGCATTTGTATAGCCTACAATTGAAATTATGGGAACTTGATCCTTCATTCTTTTCTTTCGTTTTGTTTCTCTTACTTTTCCAAGGTCTTCAAGCTGATTTTGAATGTCGTTTATTTTTTCCTTTATTCGTCTTCTGTCAAGTTCAAGCTTTTGTTCTCCCGGACCTCTTGTGCCTATACCTCCGCCGGTTCTTGACAGGTTGTTGTTAAGGCCTATGAGCCTGGGAAGGCTGTATTTTAACTGGGCCAGCTCCACTTGAAGCTGTCCTTCCTTTGTGAGGGCTCTTTTTGCAAATATGTCAAGTATGAGATTTGTTCTGTCAACTACTTTTGCATCTATTAGCTCTTCTATATTTCTTATTTGCGAGCCGCTTAGCTCATCATTGAACACTACTGTGTCTATTTCAAGTTCCTTAACATAAGCAGCAATTTCTTCTATTTTTCCCTGTCCCACATAATATCTGTTGTCTATGCTTTGCCTGTTCTGGATGATACTTGACACAACTTCGCCTTCTGCTGCTTCCACCAGCAGCTCAAGCTCTTCCATATCGTTTTCTTCTGCTTTATCTGTAGATAATTGCACTGCAACTATTAAACATTTTTCCTTATCCATGTATCCTCCGATAATTATCATTTGTACATTATTTTAACATATGTATTATATTTCTGTACACAAGTAAATATACTACTTAAGAATAAATTTTGCAATATCTATTCATTTTTCAGGGACGGAAGGTTCATGTACGAATCAGGGACATCTCCTACAATTACTACTTCTGCAATGAGTACATTGCTTCCAACGGTGGTGCTGCTTGTTGTTACTGGGCTTAAAACGCTTATTTCAACATCCACGGTTATGTATATTTTGTACCTTGTCTGATTAATTCCGGATTCTGCAAATTCAGTTACAAAATCCACAAGGACGCTTCCCTGATGAAGTATTGTGAACTTCAGCCTCGGTCCCTTTCCTGCAAGAAGCTGGCTGTCCAGTGCCGTAAACAGCGGTATTGAAAATGTCTGATTTTTAAGATCTACAATTTTTTGTTGCACGTTTCTGGCAATATTGGAAGATATGGTATTCATTACCATTGCATCGGTTCGTATCATGTTAACTTTTCCTTCTCTGTCATATGTTGGTATTAAAATTTGTTCTTTTAAGGCATCCTTGTTAAGTTCTTCTCTCACTGTATCATTTATTATTTGCGTTGCAATTACTTTGGCTTTAACCTCGCAAATTGAAGCAAGAGTAGGTTTGATGCTCACTTCCACATAATAATAAGTCAGCAGCGCAAAAAACATTAAAAACAGCAATATGAATTTGATGAATGTTCCATTCCGATTTTTCAACTATTGATTTCACACCCTTTCTATTATATAATATGTAAGAACTTTAAATCTTTGACAATATTAGATTGTTTTGAGGTATACTAGTAATGTAGTTCTAACGGAGGTAATTATGTCAAAAGAAAATAAAAAAGACTTAGAGATAATAGAAAGCAAAAGTGAAGATACAAGAAAAGAGACAATTAGAAAGAGAAGAGCAAAAAAGAAAAGAAAAGTAATTTTCAGAATTGCTCTTCTTGTTATTCTTGCAGCCATAATTATTGTAGGCGGAGCAGTTGCAGGAATGGTTATAGGAATTATGAAAAGCGCTCCTGAAATCGACCCTGCAAATGCGCTTAAAAACTTAACTGAAAGTTCAGTTATAGTTGATGAAGGCGGAAATATAATCGAGCAAATTCATGACCCTAATGAAAACAGGGAAATAGTAAGTTTAAGCGATATACCACTTCATTTACAGAATGCTTTCATAGCAATAGAAGATCATCGTTTCAAGGATCACCCCGGCATTGATATTCAGCGTATAGCAGGTTCTCTTCTGCACAACGTGAAAGTCGGAGACCCTACTGCTCAGGGAGCCAGCACGCTGACTCAGCAGCTTGTTAAAAATTTATATCTGACAAATGAAAAATCCTGGGAAAGAAAGATTAAAGAAATATACCTTGCACTTCAGGTGGAAAGAAAACTTTCAAAAGACCAAATTCTTGAAAATTATCTGAACACCATTCCACTTGGTCAAAGTTCATATGGAGTTCAAACAGCTGCTCATACATATTTTTCAAAGGATGTAAGCGAACTAACGCTGGCTGAAAGTGCACTTTTAGCAGGAGCTGCCAAGAGCACAGTTTATTATGCACCGTTCAACAGATACAACCTTGAGGACACTGCAGAAATACCAGAAGAAGACATTGTAGGTTATGTGTACATTGGATCTGTTCAATATGCATGTGTGTACAATCAAAATGCTATTGACCGACAGATAGTAATACTTAACAGAATGCTTGATTTAGGTCTGATAACACAGGAAGAGCACGATGCCGCCATGGCTGAAGACATGCGTGAAGCTTTAAATCCCGGACAGACAAAAGTTGAAGGAATATCTTCAACACCTATGGATTATGTAAAGGAAAAAGTAATTGAAGACTTAATGGCTTCACAAGGCATGTCTTATGAAGATGCCGAAGGCTACATTTACAAAGGCGGACTTACAATAACAACAACTATCGATGTTTCCATGCAGCAGTCACTGGAAGATTCATATAGCAATTTTGCAACATTGTTTCTTGGTGCAGCTCCCTCAGGAGATAAGCCAATAGCCCAGGACTGGAGATACTTTAAGTGGTCTGATGGTCAAGGAACAGGAAGCCTTGATTCAAATCTTAATATATTAAATGAAAACGGCCAGCTCATATATTATGCCCTTGGCAATATAATGGACGCAAGTAACAGCATTTATCTTAATCCTGATGAATATAAATTCGATGAAAACGGAAACCTTGTTATAAGTTCTAAGAAATTCGACATTTATACTTCAACTGTAGACATAGTTGACGGATACACAGTCGATGAAAAATTAAACTTTGTTTCACACAAAATAGGTGCTCTCAACATTGGAAACAATTATGAGATTCTTGAACAAAAAGGTACAAAAGGAAGCTTCAGAATACCAAAAGATTATGTTCAAAAAAATGCTGAAATGTTTGTTGTTGGAAGCGACAATGTTCTTAGAATTCCGGAAGGATACTTCTTCTTCCAGGAAAACGGAACAGTGCAGCCTCAGTCAGCAACTGTCATACTTGATTACAAGACAGGAAAAATTAAGGCACTTATTGGCGGAAGAGACATCGAAGGAAGCAAGACATTCAACCGTGCCACAGATGCTACAAGGCAGCCTGGTTCAACAATAAAACCATTGTCTGTATATCTTCCTGCTCTTGACCTTGGTTATTCAGCAGCATACGTTCTTGATGACCTTCCAAGATACAATGAAAAAGGAGACAGATGGCCTAAAAACTGGTACGAATACAAGGATATAAAGTACTGGGGAAAAATTACATTAAGAAAATCAATTGAACAGTCAATTAATACCAATGCAGTTTCAATGCTAGAAACAATCGGAACGGATGCATCAATAGATTCTCTGGCAAAACTTGGGCTTATCAATGCAAATAATCCGGAAAAAGATTCATTTGTTTCTCCTGCTGAAAATACTGCCTACAATGATGTGAATCTTGCATCTCTTGGACTGGGAGGGCTTACAAAGGGATTCACTCCTCTTGGAATGACTGCAGCTTATGGAGCAATTGCAAATGATGGTGTTTATATAGAACCTACAGTATATACAACAGTTACAAACAGCAAGGGTGAGACAATTCTTGAAAAAATTCCTGAAACTCACACTGTTGTAAGCCCTGAAGTTGCTTCACTCATGAAGGATATTTTAAGATCCACGGTTAATCCGGGACTTTCATACAAAGCTAAGCTTCCTGCAGAAATGGGAATAGAAGTTGCAGGAAAGACAGGTACAACTCAGGCAAACGGAGATTTCTGGTTTGTAGGATTTTCGCCTTACTTTGTAGGAGGAATTTGGGTTGGAAATGACAATGTTCAGATGAAACTATCAGGAGACAGCGGAAACACAGCACGACTGTGGAGCGGTATAATGACACCTATTCACCAAGGCTTGGCTCCTGCAAAATTTGCACTGAATCCAAACTTGATACCTGTACAGGTATGTGCCCAATCAGGAAAACTTCCTTCTGACCTATGCCAGCATGACCAGAGAGGAAGCCAGGTAATTACAGAATACTTTGTTCCGGGAACTCAACCAACAGAAACATGTGACGTACATGTTAAAGTCCAGGTTTGCACAACCACAAATCTGCTGGCATCACCGTTTTGTCCTGGAAACCTGCTGGAAGAAAGAGTATTTGTAAACAGAAATCCTCTTTATGATCCTGAAGCAAAATCAAGCAACCTTGAAGCAAAAAAACTATATCAACAGGTACTGGAAGACAGAGTCACTTTCTCTATTGAAGAATTAGAACAAATTTACGCTGGTCAGGTAACATTTGATGCTAACAAGCAGATAACACATGTACTGGGAGTTCCGGTAGCTGATTTGGCATTCTCAGGCATAATCACTGCAGATTATCAGTATCAGGTTCCTACAAAGATTTGCACATCCCACACAAAATGGCATTATGACCAGTGGCAAAATGAGCAAAACTCAGGCGAAAACAACAACAACAACAACAACGGCAACGATGGTAATAACGGAAACGGCAACAACAATGGTAACGGAAACAACAACGGCGGCGGAGCACTGGAAGATATCATTAACGACATTATAGAGGATTCTAGTGATTCTCAAGTTCCGCTGGACACCATAATTGAATCAATTTCAAATTAAAACATTAGAAGTATATATAGAAAAAGGCTATTGGCAAACTAGTTTGCCAATAGCCTTATTTATTGCTCTTCGGGTTGAACACGACAGCAACTATGTAGCCAAACATAAGGGCAGCTGCAACACCAGGTGCAGTCTTAATCACTCCTCCGCTTAATGCACCCATGAAGCCTTTAGAAGCCGCTTCTTCCATGGCTCCCTTTGCAAGAGTATTACCAAATCCTAATAGAGGCACTGTTGCTCCTGAATACCCTATTTCAACCAGCTTGTCGTATATTCCGAAGTATCCAAGGACAGCTCCGGTTACAACCATTAATACAAGCAGATATGCATTGTTCTTTTTGAATGTATCGATGATTATCTGCCCAATGACACATATTATGCCCCCCACCACAAAACTCATTATATAATTCATAATTGCTCCTTTAAATTTCAATTCCGACGCTGTGGGCTATTCCAGGAATACTTTCACCCTGAAGTGTGGCTGTAGGAGAATGCAATGCTCCTGTTGATGTGAACAGCAGCTTTTTAATATCTCCATCCAAAAGCTTTCTGTACAAAAAAGCACCAAAGACTGTTGCTGAACATCCGCATCCGCTTCCTCCGGAATGAACATCCTGTTTTTCAATATCAAAAATTATTGTTCCGCAGTCATCGTATTTTTTTTCTATGCTGTTGTTATCTTCATTGAACATTTTGTTTACTATTCCCTTACCAACTGTTCCCAGGTCTCCTGTAACAATAAGATCATAATCAATTCCCGTGTCTTTTATATGTTGGTTCAGCGTGTCATATGCTGCAGGCGCCATAGCAGCTCCCATATTGTTTGCATCCTTAACTCCAAGGTCGGTTATTTTTCCAAATGTAACATTTTTGATTCTGGGACCGCCACTTCCATTTTTAGAAAGCCACACAGCTGCAGAACCTGTAACTGTCCATTGAGCTGACATGTGCCTTTGTCCACCCATTTCAAGGGGAAGTCTGTACTGCCTTTCTGCGCTGCAAAAATGGCTGGATGTTACGCAAATTATGTTTTCAGCAAATCCACCGTCAATTAAAAGTGATCCCAATCCCATGGTAAGAGCCATAGTTGAGCATGCTCCGTACACTCCTATATAAGGAAGCTGTATGGCTCTTGCAGCAAACGAAGAAGATGTTATCTGGTTTAAAAGGTCTCCTGAAATCATGAGATCTATCTGGTTTTTTTTCAACTGATTTGCTTCCATGAGCTTTTCAACTGCGGTTTTCTGAAACTTCAATTCGCTTTTTTCCCAGGAATCTTCTCCCCACAGGTCGTCTTCAACAACCATGTGAAACTTATTGCCCAAAGGTCCCTGGCCTTCTTTTTTGCCCACAATTGTATATGTGTCTCTTATGAACACATTGTCTTTTATGCTGAATGTTTGCTTGCCGATTTTTTTCAACTTATATTTCCTTCCTTATCCTGTAATTAATTTCAATAAACCTGCTATGAATGATGCCAGGTATCCAAATACCAATACGGGGCCAGCAAGTTTGAATATATTTGCTGCAGTTCCCAAAATATATCCTTCCCTCTTGAATTCAAGAGCAGGAGATACAACAGAGTTGGCAAAACCTGTTATTGGAACAACTGTTCCTGCTCCTCCATACTTGCCCAACTTGTCATACCATCCCAAACCTGTCAAAAGGGCACTCAGTCCAACAAGAGCAACAGATGCCATTGGACCTGCATCTTCCTCAGCTGCGCCGAGGCCCGAAATGAATATGTTTTTAAACACTTCACCAAGTAAGCATATTGCCCCACCGAATATAAAAGCATAAAAGCAATTTTTAAGCATTTTATTTTTTGGCGTAAATTCATCAACAACCTGCTTGTAACTGTCTTTGTTGTATTTCATCTTTCCTCCTATAACAAAACGGCGCTTTCAGGAATTTTTTTTATAGATCTGTCAATGCTGTTGCCAAAATATATGGCAGTAAAGCTGATGACCAAAAGTATTAATAATAAAAATATCTTTTTTTTCATATAAATCACCTCATAAGTATTATTTACAAAAATATTTTTTGAATACTAAAAAAAAGCACTAACTGTGCCTTTTTTAATATGAGCTGTTAAATTATTGCAGAACATTAGAAGAATTATATTACTTAGTTTTGAAATTTCAATACAAATTGAATTTAAAAACTGTACAAAAACAATGGCTGTGCAAATTATTATTTTTGACGTTCATGATTTTCTCCATAGGTCTTGCCTCATAGCATTATAAAAACAAGAAGTTTCAGTTACATAACCGAAACTTCTAAATCTATTATTCCTATTTTCTTGAATTGATTGTTTTTCTCATTATTACTTTTGTGCCCACATCTTTTTCAGATAATACTATGAGCTCGTCCATAAATGTCTCCATAACAGCAAAGCCCATTCCGGAACGCTCCAGCTCCGGTTTAGTTGTATACAAAGGTTCCTTTGCTTTTTCCACATTTACAATTCCACAGCCGAAATCCTCAATGATTATTTCAACCATTTGTCCCTTGATTCTGCACTGTATTTCTATATCTCCAACTTCATCTTCATAACCATGAATTATTGCATTTGTAACTGCTTCTGATACAGCCGTCTTAATATCCGAGATTTCCTCAATAGTTGGATTCAAGCTGGAACAGAACGCCGCAACTGCCGCTCTTGCAAAGGATTCATTTGTAGAAAAGCTCGGTATTTTTATAAATACATAATTGTTTTGCATCTTATCCCCCTATTTAATATTGATGATTTTGCCAATGCCGCTCATATCGAGAATTTTTCTCACTTTTTTGCTTGCATTGACTATTTCAATGACTCCATTGCGTTTGCGGATAACCTTGTATCGCCCGATTACGAACCCTATACCTGAGCTGTCAATGAAATCAAGATTTTTTAAATCTATTACTATTTTATTGTATTTCTCGTCTTTGATTTTTTCGTCAATCAACACTCTTGATTCGTCAGCGCTGTGGTGATCTAAGTCCCCTTTAAGTTTGATTGTCATGATTTGACCTGATTCAACAAATTCTAAATTCACTTTTTCAAATCCTTTCTCTATAGTGTACAAGCTATTATACTATTTGCAAAAGGATTTATCCTTGACTTGTTTTGTTGCATTTTGTCGATTAATCAGTTATAAAGTATTTTGCAAAAATTCGTTAGGTCCCTACTATATGTATGGAAGCATTATTGAAAACTCGGAACCTTTACCAAGAGTGCTCTTCACCTTTATTTTCCCCTTGTGGCCCAGCACAATTATTTTTGCAATGGAAAGTCCAAGGCCATGACCGCCTATTTCCTTGCTCCTTGATTGCTCAGCTCTGTAAAGCCTTTCAAATATTTTTTCAAGATCTTTTTTCTCAATTCCTATTCCTGTATCTTCCACCTTTATGACGTAGTAGTCATCCTGAATAAAGCTTGATACCATTATATATCCGTCCTGTGGTGTAAATTTCATTGCATTTTCAAGCAGTATCCTAATTGCCTGCTTTATTCTTTTCTGATCACCATATATTGTGGCATCTTCATAAAATTTGAAATACAGTCTGTGTCTTTGATCAATCATTTTTGTTTCTTTTTCTATTTCATTGAGTATTATGGAAATTTTAAAATCTTCTTTTGTATATGTAAGAGTGCTCTTGTCACTTCTTGCAATGAACAAAAGTTTTTCAATTAAATCCTGCATACTTTCTGTTTCATTCTTTATGGCACTTATGGATTCCTCCAGCACTGCCTTGTCGTTTTTCCCCCACCTGTCAAGCATGTTTACATATCCCTTTATAACTGCAATTGGAGTTCTGAGTTCATGAGAGGCATCTGAAACAAACTGCTGCTGAGTGGTGTAGCCTTCTTCTATTCTGTCCATCATTTCATTGAATGTCTGAGAAAGTTCCTTCAGCTCATCCTGTGTGCCCTTTATGTCAAGACGTGTGTTTATGTTGTTAACTGTTATGGTCTTTGTTATTTCCGTCATGTTTTTAATAGGCCCAATGACCTTGTAGCTTGTTCTTGAAACTATGGGTACAAAGAAAAAAAGTCCAATGGTTCCTGAAACTAACACAAGCATGCAAATCCGTGCTGCATCCGACAGCAGACTTGTTATTTCATAGCTTATGTTGATGTAATATGTTTCTGCACCATAGTAGAAGCTTGAGGAATATATGTATTCCCTGTTATAAAACAGTTTTTCAATAACTACTATAATGTTGTCTGAATACCTGCTTCTTGAGCCGGAAGGATAGACGGGATTCAGGCTGCTGTCAAAAATTTCAACAGTCTTCACACTTACATCCATGTTGAGATTTTTTATTTCCGGATAATTGTCTATGATGTTTTCAACATCCTTTTCAGCAATGTTCTTTTCAAATTTATTTATTTCGTTTAGCATGTAACCTGCAGATGTAATCATTGCAACAATAAGGATTATTACAATGTAAAGAAAAAAGTATGATGCAGATATTTTAAACGCAATGGAAAACTTAAACCTTTTCAGAAGATTAACAATGAGCTTCCACATCAATTTAAAAGGAAACAGAACAATGCCCAGCAATGTTTTAAGTATTTTCTTAATGGTCCTAATCATATGAAATCCTTCAATCGCGAATTATATAACCGACGCCTCTTACTGTTTCTATAAGGTTTACGTTGTACTTCTGGTCTATTTTGCTTCTTAGGTATCTTATGTACACATCTATAATATTTGTGTCTCCGAAATAATCATATCCCCACACCTTATCCAGTATCTTTTCCCTGGTAAGCACAATATTTTTATTAATCATCATGAATTCCAGAAGCTCAAATTCCTTTTTTGTAAGTTCGATGTTTTCATTGTCATATTCAACCTTGTAGTTGTTTTTGCAAAGCTTAAGCTTGCCTATTTCAAGAATCTGCGCTTCTTCTTTTTCCTTGTTTATGTTTTTTCTTTTTAACAGAACCCTTATTCGTGCCAAAAGTTCCTCAACAGCAAAAGGTTTTGTCATATAGTCATCAGCACCTATGTCCAGTCCTGTTACCTTGTCAGAAATATCATCTTTTGCAGTAAGCATAATTACAGGAACCTCAGAAGTCTGCCTTAATCTCCTGCATACTTCTATTCCGCTTAAGCCAGGCAGCATAAGGTCAAGAATTATCAAATCAACGTCAGATTCTTTCCCTTTTTCAAGTCCCTCTCTGCCGTTGTTTGCTATATCCACTTCATAACCTTCATATTTGAGCTCAAGCTCTAAAAATCTTGCAATTTTATGTTCATCTTCAACTATGAGAATTTTTTTCTTATCCATGGGAAACCTCTGTTTTTTTATTATTATACTCTCTTTAACAACTTATTGTAAATAAATATCTCAGTTTAATATTGATTAATGGAAACTTTTATCCTTTTGCATATATTGAATTATCTAATAATTATGGGGGAGATTGCCATAAGGTTAAAATATAAAAACAAATTCAATAAAAAATTAGTAAAGGGATTGCAATTTCCAATACCCGGTACAGTTTATCAGAATGTTGTTACTGTACCTGATGTAATTACCGTCCATCTTGGTGCACCTGATGAGGAAGCTGAAAATGTAACCATACCCTTCATTGATTACATAAAAAATGTAGCTTCAAGCGAGTTGTACCCCACATGGCCTGAAAATGCCATAAGAGCAAATGTTCATGCCATTGTATCAGTTGCACTGAACAGAATATTCACCGAATGGTACAGAAGCCGGGGCTACCAGTTCGACATAACATCCAATACAAGATTTGATCAGGCTTTCGTGCCTGAAAGAGGTATATATGAGCCTATAGACAGAATTGTAGATGAAGTATTCAATGAATATATTTCAAGAGAAGGTCGTTTTGAGCCGTTATATGCCTTGTTTTGTGATGGCAGGGTGTCCCAATGCGACGGTCTTTACCAATGGGGAACTGTGGATCTGGCCACTTCAGGTTATACTCCGCTTGAAATTTTAAAATATTATTACGGAGAAAACTTATCTCTTAATATTGCTCCTGTAGGAGACATAACATACAGATATACCGGTACAAATCTTAGGCCTGGTGATTCCAGTCTCGATGTTTTTAGAAAACAGATGCAGCTTAACAGAATTTCAAATAACTTTCCTGCTATTCCAAAAATTCCTCTTGACGGATATTTTGGTGAAGAAACAGAAGAAGCAGTCAAATTATTTCAAAGTGTGTTCAATCTTCCTGTGACAGGAATAATCGATAAAGGTACATGGTATAAAATATTTAATATATACGTGGCCGTGACAAAACTTGCCGAATTAACATCAGAAGGAATTCTTATTAAAGAAATAGAAGAAGAACTTTCTGAGACGCTTTTATTGGGAGATATTCGCCGCCGTGTTTCTATACTGCAGTATTTTCTTACTCTTATATCATCATATAACAAATCTATTCCTCCTGTTCCAATAACAAGAGTTTTTGATGAAGCGACAAGATTGGCTGTCATTGAGTACCAAAAAAACAAGAACCTGGAGCCCACAGGGGCCGTAGACCGTGTAACATGGGATCTTTTATACAATGAAGCCCTTGGTATAATAAAAAGCATTCCTCCTGAATCAACCCTCCTGCCCCGTCTGGCATATCCCGGAAGAAATTTTTCACTAGGGGATGAAGGTCTTGTTCCTTTTGTTCTGCAGCAGGCAATTCAGTATATATCTACTAAAATTAATGCTGTGCCATTCATTGAAATTACCGGTGTATATGATGAAAAAACCAAAGAAGCAGTTCAAGCTTTTCAATCAGCCATGGCACTTAATGTTACCGGAATTCTCGACGAAGAAACCTGGAATGCATTTTCTGAAGTATACTATGCTCATCGTGAAAACCATAATTAGAATTTAAGCTATTAAAATAAATATCAGGCCATGTGCCTGATATTTATTTTTGTTATTCAATAATTATTTCATTGTCGTCATTATCATCATTTTTAGTTAATGGCTGTTCTTCGTCAACAATGATTTCTTCGGATTTTACCTTGATTTTATTAACTGCTTCCTTCATGTTCTTTTTCAAGCTACTTACATTCATTGAGTTCTTGTCTCTGTATACTTTAATCTTGCATGAAGTCAATATTGCAAGCGCAAGTCCGAATATCACAACCCAAAATGCCATTATGAACACAGCAAGAACTATTATTAACGGAATATTCAGCACTGTTTCCCCATCTTTGTTCCTTATTGACAGTTTAAGTGACAAAAGTCTGTCTGTGAATGAAGTGAAGTTTCCTTTTGATTCATTCTTTCTTCCTTTTTTCTTTTCAAGTTCAATAATTGATTTTATGAGATCACCGTCATTTTTCTCCAGGGTGCTTTTTGCTTCCTCATAGCTTACATTAACTCTGTTTCTAAGTTCGTCTATCTGTTCCAATGTTACTTTCATTTCGCCCTCCAAAATTTATATTTTCTATGTTATTAATATACATCCATAGAATTAAGCTTGTTTTAGGGATTTATTAAAATAAGATTAGAATTTAATATGTATTTTTAATTTAATGATGCCTATCTTTTGGCAAGGTTTATATGACAGAAGTAATTTTTTTGACATTCAGAAAAATTGTGATACAATTATTTTTGTTGAAAAATTTAAAGGAGTAAAAAATTGGAATTATACGTACATAAAATCAAATCAGCAGAAAATTATATTAAGACATTTATAAGATGGGTATTTTTAGCAAGTATAACAGGTTTTATAGGTGGAGTTATAGGGACATTGTTTCACGTAAGCGTTGAGCACGCTACAGAATTTCGTGCAGAAAACAATTGGATAATTTTATTTTTGCCCATAGGCGGAGTTGTTATTGCCGTATTGTACAAACTGTTTAAAATGAGCGACTCCACAGGCACAAATCAAATAATAAGTTCCATACGTTCTGATCAGAAGGTTCCATTTGTTCTGGCTCCCCTGATATTTATCAGCACATTCATAACACACCTTTTCGGAGGTTCAGCCGGAAGAGAAGGTGCAGCACTTCAGCTTGGCGGAAGCATAGGTTCGTTTGTAGGGTCTTTTTTTCACCTTGATGAAAAGGACATGCACCTAATAACTCTATGCGGTATGAGCAGTGTTTTCGCAGCGTTGTTTGGAACTCCTCTTACTGCCACATTGTTTGCAATGGAAGTAATAAGCATTGGAGTAATTTATTATTCAAGCCTTGTTCCATGTCTGGTTTCTTCATTAATGGCATATGGCGTTTCATTGTACTTCGGTGTAGTGCCTGTGAGGTTTTATTTAAGCTACATACCGGATCTCACTTTAAAAACAATTATTATGACTGTAGTACTTGCAGCTCTTTGTGCATTATTAAGCATTGTTTTCATAGTATCCATGAAAAAAACAGAACACCTGATGGAATCAAAGCTAAAAAACATATATGTCCGTGGTTTTGTGGGTGGACTCATAATAGTTATCATGACCGTCCTTCTTAAAACAGGAGATTACAACGGCGCAGGAATGAACATAATTGAAAAAGCCATTGGAGGAAATGCGAGACCTGAAGCATTCATTCTTAAAATAATATTCACTGCTGTAACTATAGCAGCAGGTTTTAAAGGCGGAGAAATAGTCCCTACATTTTTCATTGGTGCAACATTCGGTTGCCTTGCAGGAAGTCTTTTAGGGCTTAATCCTGGCTTCTCCGCGGCAATTGGACTTGTAGCGCTGTTCTGCGGAGTTGTCAATGCTCCAATTGCATCAATAGTGCTGTCCATTGAACTGTTCGGCGTAGAAGGACTTCTGATATTTGCCATAGCCTGCAGCGTCAGCTACATGTTGTCGGGATATTACGGTCTTTACAGCAGCCAGAAAATAGTTTATTCAAAACTCAAGGCCGAATTCATAAACATAAATGCAAAATAATAAAAATTGAACCAAAGATTTAATCAGATTGCCACTCTGACGCTGTCATCCTGAACGATAGTGAAGGATCTCATCTTTGTTGAAAACATGAGATTCTTCGAGCAAGCTCTCAGAATGACAACGTCGAAAGTTATTTTTTCAACAACCTGATTGAACCAAAGGTTCAATTTTATTTTTTGTTTTAATTCTTCATTCTTAACTCTTAATTCTTAACTGTCTTGTCTTCCTTAATAAGATTTCTTATGGCTTCAATGGCTGTCACTATGGCGGCTTCCGTATCATGTTCCATAGGATCATCCAGTCCTAATTTTCTTCTTTCCTGGTTGGCAACAACATTTAATATTGCACCAACTCTAACTCTTCTGTACGCTCCCACAATAAACAAGGCAGCTGATTCCATTTCAGAAGCAAGAGCTCCAAGTTTAAGCCAAGCATTCCATTTGTTTATTAGTTCATATCCTACAGGCTTTGTTTCAGGTTCATGCTGTCCGTAATATGCATCCTTGCACTGAACAATTCCAACGTGATATTTCTTTCCTAAGTCCTTTGAGGCTTTTACAAGTGCATTTAACACTTCATAATTTGCAACTGCCGGAAACTCCATTGGTGCATATTCTCTGCCTGTTCCTTCCATTCTTATTGCTCCCGAAGCAATAACCAAATCTCCTCCCAATACATTTATATCCATTCCTCCGCTTGTTCCAACTCGGATGAACGTGTCAGCACCTATGTTTGCAAGCTCTTCTAATGCTATGGAAGCTGAGGGTCCTCCTATTCCTGTTGATGTAACGCTAACCTTAACTCCATCAATAAAACCTGTATACGTAACAAATTCCCTGTGGTCTGCAACCAGCACAGGATTGTCAAAATGCTCTGCTATTTTGACACATCTTTTTGGGTCTCCCGGTAATATAACATATCGCCCCACATCCCCCTGCTTCATGTTTATGTGATACTGAACATCTCCTGAATATGCCTTGCTCATAATATCCTCCTATTATAGAATTTTATTTAAAAAAGGAATTTTTCCTATTATATAACTAGTTATGAAACTCAATGCAAAAACCAATGCTGCAATTACAGGAACTGATATAGCCGGATTGTAATTCATGGCTGAAATTCCCCATTCGTATAAAAACATGTTAAAAAAATCATGGACAAGATAGATTCTGAATGAACATGCCGACAAAACTCCTGCGGCTCTCAGACTTTTAGTACCAAAGTTTATTTTTGAAACACTATACCTGAAAAACACAAACACGGCCATGCTGCAAACCAATACATTTGGAGACAAATAGCTGTAAAACATACCGTCAGCTTTCCCGCTTTTTAAGGAAATCATGCTTGTAAATACTGCAGTAGCTGCCACTCCAATAATTCCTGCCGCATAAATGATTTTTCTTGCAGCACTTTTTAATTCATACGTATCCATATAATATCCAAGCACAAAATATCCTGAATAACCTAAAACCATGCTTACTTCAAACTTGCGGACAAACATTTCAAAATCTTTAAGCTGAAACACTTTTGCAGCAAAAGGAAGCACAAATGCAAATACCACAGAAAGAATGATGAAATACTCAGATGATTTTTTATCCTGAACTATTTTTCGAAGTATGGGGGTGATTATGTAAAGGCCAACAATCATGTACAAGTACCACATGTGATAATGTCCGAATATGAATTCTCTCAGAAATTTTTCCTGCTCAAACTGCATTTTTCCTGAAACAACAGGATATATGGCATAAAGAAATGACCATGACAAAAAACAAATTACAATTCGAGGAATATATTTTTTGTAAATATCTCCTATGCTTATATTTTTTACCGGCCTTAAGAGAAACATACCGCTTGCCATAACAAACACAGGAACTCCAAATCTAAGCATGCTGTCATAAATGTTAAATACTTTCCATTCATATGATACAATGTCAGCACTTCCCCATCCTCCTGCGGCCACATGGAGAAAAACAACTGAAAAAGATGCAAAAATCTTCAAAACATCCGCGTAAACCACTCTATTCTTAGAAATCATCCTGTCATCCAATTTATTGCTCCTTTTTTAATGATACAATAATTATAACCACAAAAGCAAATAATGACAACTAAAAAAGTTGCTCCGCAACTCCGCTAGGGGGACCTATGTCCCCCTTCGGCGCAAAAAATACTAACGTATTTTTTTGCTGAGCACCCCCCTTGACGGCAAGGGCGTCCCGCCCTTTGCAATCCCCGTTTTTTATATACTAGGAAAGAGAACTTTCCTAGTATATAAAAAAGATACCGCATAGCGGTATCAGTTTGATGACAAAGTATATAGGAGTTGTCATTCTGAGAGCGTAGCTCGAAGAATCTCATGTTTTCAATAAAGATGAGATCCTTCACTATCGTTCAGGATGACAGCGTCAGGTTTTGTCAATAGTCCAATACCGCATAGCGGTATCCTTATGTTTACTTAGGCTAATTGTGGGGAGTCATTTTCTCTTGAAGCTATTTTGTTCAATATTACACTAACTATTTCATCCACGCTCATGGAACCCATGTCACCTTGTTTTCTTTCTCTTACGGAAACACCGTTGTTTTCAACTTCTTTTTCTCCCACAACAAACATGAAAGGAACTTTTCCCATTTGAGCTTCTCTGATTTTATATCCTATTTTTTCAGCTCTTAAATCGACTTCAACTCTGATGTTCTTTTCTTCAAGCTGCTTTTTAACTTTTTCTGCATATTCGTTGTACTTGTCTGAAATAGGAAGTACCTTTACCTGGACTGGAGCAAGCCATGTTGGGAATGCACCTGCAAATTGTTCTATGAGTATTCCAAAGAATCTTTCAATACTTCCGAATGCAGTTCTGTGAATCATTACAGGTCTGTGCTTTTGTCCGTCTGCTCCCACATATTCCATTTCAAAGCGCTGTGGCAGCTGGTAATCTAACTGAATTGTTCCGCACTGCCATGTTCTTCCTATGCAGTCAGTCAAATGGAAGTCTATTTTTGGCCCGTAGAATGCTCCGTCACCTTCATTTATCACAAAGTTAAGATTTAATTCTTCAAGAGCAGCCTTAAGTGATGCTTCTGCCATATCCCAGTCCTTAATTTCTCCAAGGAACTTTTCCGGTCTTGTTGAAAGCTCTAATTTATATGAAAATCCAAATTGTTTGTATATCTCATCAATTAATTTGATAACACCTTTAATTTCATCCTTTATTTGTTCCGGCAAAATGAATAAGTGGGCATCATCCTGAGTGAATGCTCTTACACGCATGAGTCCGTGCAGTGCTCCTGACAATTCATGTCTGTGAACTCTTCCTGCTTCAGCAACTCTCATTGGGAAGTCCTTGTAAGAGTGCATTGCATTTTTATATACAAGGATACCTCCAGGGCAGTTCATAGGTTTTATCGCAAAATCCTGTTCGTCAATTACAGTTGTATACATATTTTCCTTGTAAGTAAACCAGTGACCTGATGTTTCCCACAAATGTCTGTTTAACATCAATGGAGTTTCAATTTCCACATAGCCTGCTTTTTTATGCATTTCTCTCCAGAATTTCATCAGTTCATTTTTAACTTCCACACCTTTAGGAAGGAAGAATGGGAATCCCGGACCTTCTTCTGACATGAAGAACAAGTCTAATTCCTTGCCCAGTTTTCTGTGGTCACGCTTTTTAGCTTCTTCAATCATTTTCAGATAATCTTCCAGGTCTTTAGCCTTTTCAAAAGTTATTCCGTAAACACGCTGAAGCATCTTGTTGTTTTCGCTGCCTCTCCAGTAAGCTCCGGCAATGCTTAAAAGCTTCACAGCCTTTGGTTTTTTAGTTGATTCAAGGTGAGGGCCTGCGCAAAGATCAGTAAAATCTCCCTGCTTGTAGAAAGATATAACAGCATCTTCCGGCAAGTCCTGAATGAGCTCAACCTTGTAAGGCTCCTGACGCTCTTCCATGAATTTTATTGCTTCTTCTCTTGGAAGTTCAAAGCGTTCAAGCTCCAGACCTTCCTTGACGATTTTCTTCATTTCTGCTTCAATTTTTTCAAAGTCTTCCTGAACCAGCCTGTACTCCATGTCGATATCATAATAAAAACCATTGTCTATGGCAGGTCCTATGGCAAGTTTTGCATCAGGCCATATTCTTTTGATGGCATGAGCCATAATGTGTGAAGAAGTGTGCCAGAACACATGCTTTCCTTCTTTGTCTTCAAACTTAAGGAACTTTATTGTTCCGTCAGCTTTGACTTCGTCTTTAAGCCCAATTGTTTCTCCGTTGTATACTGCTCCCACAACGCTTCTTGCCAAACCTTCACTAATGCTCTTTGCAACATCTAAAGCTAATATTCCATCTTCATATTCTCTTACGCTGTTATCAGGCAAAGTTAATTTAATCATAATTTCCCTCCATGTTATATTTTATAATTTTTTAATGTGCAACTTAATATGACTACCATTTGAATTAAACTTAATTTATATTCGTCAGCGGTCATATCGCAGTTTCGTTCACCAATTTACCTACTCCCTCCGGTCGCGTAAATTGGGAACTCATTGCGTTTGACCTACCAACCATTCTTGCTTCGCTTTCGCTCGCAACAATGGGGTTAGGTCATAAAAAAAATCTCGTCTTAAACATATTGTTTAAGGACGAGATATCGTGGTTCCACCTTAGTTGCTTCTCAAGGGATTTAAGGCATCCATACCAAACTTTTACGCTTGCGCTTTCAAGTTTAACTCCGGATTAGTTTTCACACAGTCATGCACAGGAAGCTCTCAGCCTTGACCTCCTTCTCTGAAGCGCTGTATCTGTATTACTCGATCCATCACAGTTTCATTTTTATCATTATATTACCATGATTTTATTGTGTCAACTAAATTTTAATATTTTTTTCTTGGCTTGTTTCTCTGCCACATTTGTTTATCATCATGAGACTTACCTCTTGCAGGCCTTGAGGATTTCTTTTCCTTTGACAATTCAATCATTACATCCTTGCCTTTTATCTGAGCTCCCTGCATTCTGTCAAGTATTCTCATCTGATGTTCAGAAGCTGCATTAAAGAACGAATAGTTTTCAAGCACTTCTATTTCACCGATGTCAGAGCCAGGTATGCCGCATTCTCCTGCAACAGCACCAAGAATGTCTCCAGGTCTTATTCCTTGTTTCTTTCCAAGGCTTACGTGGAATCTTACAGTATCTTCAAGATTTTTAGCTCCTCTTGATATTTTCTTTCTTTCAGGAATAATATCATTTAAATCTCTTTCTTCAGAAGTGTCAAATTTAACAAGCTTCTTTATCATTGCAGCAATAAGAGTTTCGGCATCATATCCTTGTTCAAGAAGTCTTCCTGCAAGTGTCCTGTTTTCACCTATATCGCCTTTTTCAATTATTTCCACAACTCCTCTTATGAATTTATCCTGTTTAACTTCATTAACTTTGTCAACAGTAGGAATTGTTCTTTTGCGTATAGGTTTCTTGGTATATTTTTCAATATTCTCAATTTTTTTGATTTCTTTTGCTGAAGCCAGTGTGAAGGATGAACCTTCCTTGCCGGCTCTTCCGGTTCTTCCGATACGGTGCACATAGTAATCTTCCTTTGAAGGAACTTCAAAGTTAATTACACATTCAACTTCTTTTATGTCCAAACCTCTTGCTGCAACGTCTGTAGCAATTAATATGTCAATTAGTCCGTTGTTGAACTTTGTCAGAGTGTCAATTCTTTGGGACTGTTTTATGTCACCATGGATTTTATCACAGTTGTAGCCTTTTTCAATCAACACTTCATACAAATCATCAACAGACTTTTTTGTGTTGCAGAACACCAGTGTCAATTTAGGTGTATAAGTGTCAATGAGTCTTGCCAAGGCATCAACCTTGTCTGAATGTTTTACAAGGAAGTAACTTTGCTTAACTTCCTTTGCAGTGATTCCTTCTCTCAATGTCTTTATGGACACAGGATTTTTAAGGAATTTTTTGATGATTTTTTTCATATCATCCGGTATTGTGGCAGAAAACAAAAGTGTCTGAGTTACATGGTCCACATTGCTGAGTATAAGCTCAATGTCTTCCCTGAAACCCATTTTTAACATTTCGTCTGCTTCATCCAATACAGTAATCTTAAGTTCATTCAATTTTATTACATGTCTGTCTATAAGATCTATGATTCTTCCCGGAGTACCGACTATTATCTGTGCTCCTTCTTTTACCTTGTTGATTTGTGTTCTTATATCTGCTCCGCCGTAAACTGTTACAGTCTTGATGCCATCCATGTATTTCCCGATTTTTCTGAACTCGTTAGCCACCTGTACGGCTAATTCTCTTGTTGGCAACAATACTAAAGCTTGTGGTAGTTTCACTCTCGTGTCTATTTTTTCAAGTATTGGTATCCCAAAAGCAGCTGTCTTTCCTGTTCCTGTATTTGATTGTCCTATTATATCGTGGCCTTCCAGTACTACTGGTATAGCTTCTTGCTGTATTTGGGTACTTTCTTCGAATCCCATTTCTTGTAAAGCTTTTTGAATGTTGTCATTCAAATTTACATTTTCAATTTTCATTAATCGTATCATCCTCATTTTATTATTATTAACTTCTCATTATACTACGAAAGTTTTGCTAATACAAATATTTTTTTGTAATTTTTCTAATTTTTATTATAATTGTGAAAATAATAATTTAAATCATGCTTTTACGTTATTATTGCCAGTGTTTGACGTTTATATTATAATATTTCTTAGAGGTGATTTTATGAAAATATACTTTATTTACCACAGCTGTTTTGTTGTTGAAACAAAAAGTTCATTTTTAATGTTTGATTATTATAAAAATAAGAAGGACAAAAATTCGGATTTTGATTTCGTTGTTCTTATGAACAATATATTTGAAAGTGAAAAGCCACTTTATGTTTTTTCATCCCACAGCCATCACGACCATTTCAACAAGGAAATATTAAAATGGCATGAAATGAAAAAAAATATCCATTACATATTAAGCTATGACATTAAAATAAAAAATCCTGAAATGAATTATTATTTTATGAAGACAAACGCAGAACTCCATATAAACAACTTAAAAATTTTATCATATGGTTCAACAGATGAAGGAATAAGTTTTACGGTGGAAGTTGACCACAGAAGGATATTCCACTCAGGCGATTTAAACTGGTGGAAGTGGTCTGAGGACACATTATCAGAGGAAAAAGCAATGGAAGAAGCATTCAAAAATATTGTAGATGATATAAAAGGAAAAAGAAATGTCATAAGCGTTGCATTTTTCCCGGTTGACTACAGACTTGAAGAAAATTATGATTGTGGAGGAGAATACTTTATACGCAAAATAAAACCAAGGACATTCATTCCAATGCATTTTTGGGATGAGTTCGATATATCTCATAAATTTAAAATTACGCATCAGGAGAAGTTTCCGTCAACAAAAATTGTAGAAATCAGGCACCCCAATCAATTGCTTGAACTTTAATTGTGCAAAAATGCCGCTGTAAAGCGACATTTTTTTTATTTAATGCATCTTTATGATAATAAGTGAAAACTTTTAAATGCAAAATCAAAAAAAATTATGCTAAATTTTAAAATCCTTAATATATTTTACAAATAGATATGTCGAGGGGGACTTACCATGAAAATTACCATAACAAATGAAAGCGGAGACTGCAAGGAAAATCTGTACACCAAGGACAAAGTAACATATGAAGTCAAGGATCAGGAAATACTGGATTTTTTCTCACAGCTTGCTGAAGCTTACGCCAATGAAGACCATATGGATAAAATGTATGAATGTCTTTATAATTTAATTAATTACGGATACCTGTATACTGATGGTGTTGAGGAAGAATACAACAGTTACAGTCATTATTCTTTTGATGATGAATATGATGAATATGATGATTATGAGGAAGAAGACGATTATGACTATGAATTTGAAGAAGATCATGTTTCTCAGGATGGATTCAAACTCATTTACTCTGAAGTTGAATATTATGTGGACGCTGAGCGCGTTTCAAAGGAAGAATATGATGATGCCTGGGATGACAGGCTTGGCTACCTTGGCTCTTCAAACTGGGAAGACCTTGGTTTACTAATAACAAATGCTGAAACAGAAGAAATAATCTTCCTTGGAAAAATTTCTTAAACCCGGGGCGGGCTTACCCGCCCATGATAACAATCGAATAAACCATCATGAAACAGCCAAATAAGGCTGTTATTTTGTATTTATAGCGATATGGTTGATTCCTTCCCAACTATGAGATTTACTTTTGCTGAAAATTCAAACCATTCTTTTTTCATATTGTATAAGGAAACTCTACCTTTTTTTGTTATTTTGTAATATTTTCTGGACTTGTTGGATTCCATCATGTACACGGCTGACTTTATGAGTTCATCCTTTTCAAGTCCATGCAGTATGGGGTACAATGTGCCTTCCTTCAAAACAAATGTACCGTACGACTTAGCTTCTAATTCCTTGATGATTTCATAGCCGTATTTATTTCCTGATTCAATTATCGATAAAACCAACAATTTTGTGTTTCCCTTTATTAAACTTTTATCTACTTTCATAATTCCTCCCTATACCTAGATTATCTATGTTCTATTATTACATAGATTGCCTAGGTATGTCAAATCATTTCATTAACTTTCTTACTGAAATTATGTTTTTTACTTTTCTTTATGCCGGAACTTCATGTATTTCAATTTCATTTTTATGTATTTTTTGCGGCACTTGTTTTCCATGTGTAAAATTTGTTATATTATTATCAAAGATTAAAAATAATTACCGGAGGGGACTGTTTAATGATTGCAGAATTTAAAGAAAAAGTTGATGAAATATTAAGACGTCACAGCTGTGAAAAAAAAGAGCTTATAACAATTATTCAGGAAATTCAAAAGGAATACCGCTACTTACCTGAGGAAATCTTAATTTATGTAGCTGAAAAAATGGACATCAGCCAATCTAAAATTTATGGTGTAGCTACTTTTTACGAGAATTTTTCACTTGAAGCAAAAGGGAAAAATATAATCAAGGTATGCGACGGAACTGCCTGCCACGTGAGAAAATCCTTGCCTATTTTAAATGCCATGAACAAAGAACTGGGCTTATCTGACAAGAAAAAGACTACGGATGACCTTCTTTTTACCATTGAAACTGTTTCCTGCTTAGGTGCATGCGGACTGGCACCGGTCATCACAATAAATGACCACGTACATCCTAAAATGACGCCGGATTCAGCCGTAGATTTGATTAGAGCCATAAAGAAGGAGGAAATGCAATGTTAATTAAAACACATCATGATTTGTCATCCTATGCCAAAAAATTTGAAAATTCATTAAACAAACAAAAAATCAAAGTCCTTGTATGCTGCGGTACAGGCTGCATTGCCAGCGGATCATTAAAAATATATGATGAACTTTCAAGACTCATACGAGAAAACGGTTCATTGGCTGATGTTGACCTTTTAAAGGAAGAAGAAGGTACAAGCGTTAAAAAAAGCGGATGTCACGGCTTTTGTGAAGCTGGTCCTCTTGTAAGAATAGAGCCATACAACTATCTATACCTTAAAGTTAAGCTTGAGGACTGTGAAGATATTTTTAAACAAACCATACTCAATGGTGAGCCTGTTGAACGATTAATGTATCAGGATGAAAAAAAGGTTTACAAAACACAGGAAGAAATTCCTTTCTACCATAAACAAACAAGATTGGTTCTAGAAAACTGCGGCCATATGGATGCTGAAAATATTCAGGAATGTATTGCCAGAGGTGGTTATGAAGCTTTTTCAAAAGTTCTGAGAACCATGGAACCCAAAGATGTATGCAAACTCATACAGGACTCAGGACTTAGAGGACGCGGCGGCGGCGGATATGTCACGGGAAAAAAATGGGGACAGGTTTTGTCACAACCAAACCCCGTAAAATACATTGTTTGTAACGGCGATGAAGGTGACCCGGGTGCTTTTATGGACAGAAGCATGATGGAAGGTGACCCTCACAAGGTAATTGAAGGAATGTTGATTGCTGGCTATGCAGTAGGTGCCCATACAGGATACATTTATGTAAGAGCAGAATACCCAATGGCTGTTGAACGACTTAAACTGGCTATATCTCAGGCAGAAGAGTCCGGCTTACTGGGAGAGAACATTTTAGGCTCAGGCTTTGACTTTGACCTCCATATAAACAAAGGAGCAGGAGCTTTTGTATGCGGTGAAGGCAGCGCCCTTACTGCATCTATCGAAGGTGATCGTGGGATGCCTCGTGTAAAACCACCTCGTACTGTTGAGCAGGGTTTGTTCGGATGCCCTACAGTTTTAAATAATGTTGAAACATTTGCTAACGTTCCATTTATAATAACAAATGGAGCCGATGAATATAAAAAATACGGAACAAAAGACAGTCCGGGAACAAAAGCTTTTGCCCTTACAGGCAACGTTGTAAACACAGGCCTAATTGAAGTACCTATGGGAACTACTCTAAGAGAAGTAATATTTGACATAGGAGGCGGTATACCTGACGGCAAAAAATTCAAGGCAGTTCAAATTGGAGGACCATCCGGCGGATGTCTTACTTTTGATGAAAGGCATCTGGATTTGCCCCTAAGCTTTGACTCTCTTAAAAAAGTTGGAGCCATGATAGGCTCCGGCGGTATGGTTGTAATGAACGAAGATACATGCATGGTTGAAGTTGCTCGTTTCTTCATGAGTTTCACCCAAAGAGAATCCTGCGGAAAATGCATTCCATGCAGAGAAGGTACAAAGAGAATGCTTGAAATACTGGAAAAGATAGTTGCAGGAAACGGCACTGTAGAAGACTTGGATCTTTTAAAAGACATTGCAGACACAGTTAAAAACACTGCTCTTTGCGGTCTTGGCAAAACATCCGCCAATCCGGTTCTAAGCACCCTTGAGTATTTCCATGACGAGTATCTTGCTCACGTTGTAAACAAAATATGTCCTGCAAAACAATGCAAGGATTTATCTGCAATAGAAATAGATGCATCACTTTGCAAAGGATGTTCTAAATGCGCAAGAAATTGCCCGGTTAATGCCATAAGCGGCAAAATCAAGGAAACTTATGTAATAGACAAAAAAGTCTGCATAAAATGCGGTGCTTGTATTGAAGCATGCTCATTTAAAGCAATTAAGGAGGTTTAGTCATGAGCGGAACTATGATCATAGATGGCAGAAAAGTTGACTACACAAATCAAAAAAACATATTAAGCGTTATAAGAGATTCAGGTATAGATTTGCCTACGTTTTGTTATCATTCTGAGCTGAGTATTTATGGAGCATGCAGAATGTGTTCTGTTGAAACGTCAAAAGGCGAAATAATTGCCTCATGTTCTGAAAAGCCCAGAGATGGAATGGAAATTTTCACAAATTCACCAAGGATCAGAAAATACAGAAAAATGATTTTGGAACTTCTGCTGGCTAATCATGACAAAGACTGCACGTCCTGTGACCGTACAGGAAGATGTCAGCTGCAGAAACTTGCCAAAAGATATGGTCTGGGTAAAAACAGATTTCCTCAGATTAACAAGGATTATGAAGTGGACAATTCAAGTCCCAGCATAATCAGGAATCCCAACAAATGCATAAAATGCGGTGACTGCGTCATGGTTTGTGAAGAAATACAAGGCGTTGGAGCATTAGGATTCGTACACAGAGGTTCTGATGTCATGATAAATCCAGCTTTCAATAAATCGCTGGCACAGTCAAATTGCGTAAATTGCGGCCAATGCCGTATAGTATGTCCTACAGGGGCAATTTCCATAAAAAATGAAACTCAAAAAGTATGGGATGCTCTTTATGATAAAAATATAAGAGTTGTTGCACAAATTGCTCCTGCTGTAAGAGTTGCCCTCGGTGAAGAATTCGGTAAAAATCCAGGTGAAATTACCACAGGAAAAATTGTTGCAATTTTAAAGAAACTTGGAGTGGATCATGTGTTTGACACATCATTGTCCGCTGACCTTACGGTTATGGAAGAAAGTGAGGAATTTATAGGAAGGCTTCAAAGAAATGAAAATCTTCCTCTCTTTACTTCATGCTGTCCTGCATGGGTAAAATATGCAGAAGATAAATATCCTAATCTTAATAAAAATATTTCCTCATGCAAGTCACCTCAGCAAATGTTTGGTACAGTTCTGAGGGAAGCATACAACCAAAAAGATTTTGAAGACGGCAAAGATACATTCATTCTTTCCATTATGCCGTGTACTGCTAAAAAAGCAGAGGCAGCAAGAAAAGAATATATCCATGATGGAATAAGAGAAGTCGATGTTGTATTAACTACTCAGGAACTTGCTATAATGATTAAGGAATTAGGCATTAAATTTGATGAAATTGAAGAAGAAGCAATGGATATGCCTTTTGGTATAGGGTCCGGAGCAGGAATAATTTTCGGAACAACAGGCGGAGTAACTGAAGCAGTGTTAAGAAGAGTTTTGAAAAACAAATACGGCAAAGATGACTGCAAAATCATTTTTGAAAGCGTAAGAGGTCTTGAATCTGTTAAGGAAACTTCTGTGAATGTAGATGGAAGGGAAATAAGATTAGCAGTTGTTCACGGTCTCAAATATGCTGACAATCTCATTAAACAACTACAGCGCGGTGAAAAGCAATATGACCTAATTGAAGTCATGGCATGCACAGGCGGATGTATTGCAGGTGGAGGTCAGCCTGTTCCAAAGGTTATAACTAAGGAAACAAGAATGTTAAGAGCCGGCGGACTTTATAAAATAGACAAATCTATTCAAATAAAAAGTTCTGATGACAATTATGCAGTAAACAATGTATATGAAAATATTTTAAAAAACAACCGTCACAAGCTTCACAACCACAAATAACTTAATTAATTAAGACTTTAGTCTTCAATTAAAAACCACCGGATGAAATGAACCTCCCACATATGTCATTTCATTACCGGTGGTAATTTTTTTGTTTAAAAACCTCTTCCTGCTCCGCCTCCGCCAGAACTTCCGCCCCCTCCGAAACCTCCGCCTCCAAAGCCGCCTCCGCCGTAACCGGAACCTCCTCCGAAACCTCCGCCTCCGAGAAAAGGCCATATGAAAAATCCTCGCCTTCTTCTGCCGCCTCTTCCTCCTCCTATGATTATGAGAAGGAGTATAAGCATTATTAATCTTCCATATGAGGCTATATTAGCAGGAGCATTTTGTTTAACATCCGTATTGATACTGCTGAATATTTCATCATTGTTATAGTTGTATTCTTCATTTACCCGGCTGGCTACATTGATGAAGATGTTATTTATCCCTGATGAATAATCTCCATTTGAGAGATAATCAGTTGCAGCATCCAATATTCTTCCGGCTTCTGCATCTGTTATAACTCCTTCAAGTCCGTACCCAACTTCAATTTTAATTCTTCTTTCCTCTAGGGCAAGAAGAATCAGCACACCATTGTCGTATTCATCATTTCCTATTTTCCAATTTTCAAAAAGTCCCACAGAATAATCATATTCGTCAATGCCCTGCATATCAGGAACAGTTACAACTACAATCTGCGGTTTTTCTGAAGTATTTTCATATCTTTTGTTAACATTCAGAATATTGTTTTCTACATCAACATTTATTAAATTTGCATAGTCATTTACATAAAATTCAGTTGTAGGATTCGGATATGTTACAGCAAAGGCATGAGAGCCTGTAATCGCTGTTACAAGTATAAAACAAAGAAGATGCGGCAAAAATAATTTCTTCACCCTATCACTCCCTGCTAGTCAAAGTTAACTTCCGGTGCTGTTTCAGCGCCTTCATTAGCTTCAAAATATGGCCTTTGTTCAAATCCAAACATTCCAGCCAGTATGTTGTGTGGGAATTTCCTGATTGCAGAGTTGTAATTCTTCACTGCTTCATTGTATCTGTCTCTTTCAGTAGATATTCTGTTTTCAGTTCCGGCCAATTCATCCATCAGGCCTCTTACATTTTCATTTGATCTCAGTTCAGGATAATTCTCAACCACTACAAGCAACCTGCCAAGGGCTCCTTCAAGAGCGCTTGATGCTTCCACTTGTTCTGATGTTGTCTTTGCTCCTGCCATTCTCGCCCTGGCATCGGCTATTGCAGTGAAAATTTCCTTTTCCTGAGCCATTGCCCCCTTTACCGATTCCACAAGATTCGGTATGAGGTCAAATCTTCTTTGCAGCTTGCTCTGTACGTTAGCCCACTGTGTGTTTACTTTTTCATCCAAAGAAACCAGTGAGTTGTAACCTCCAAAAACAAATGCTGCCAATCCCCCGATAATTACCAATACAGCAATTAATGCTATTAACCCTTTACTCATTTAACCGCCTTTCTAGTCTTCGTCAAACTTCAGTACGGCCAGGAACGCTTCCTGAGGAACCTCCACATTACCAATTTGTCTCATGCGCTTCTTGCCTTCCTTTTGTTTTTCCAGAAGCTTTTTCTTTCTTGTTATGTCGCCGCCGTAGCATTTTGCAAGAACGTCCTTCCTCATGGCCTTTACGGTTTCTCTTGCTATTACCTTAGTACCGATTGCAGCCTGAAGTGGCACTGCAAATAGATGTCTAGGAATAACGTCTTTAAGTTTTTCCACAATCCCTCTTCCTCTTTCATATGCCTTGTCAGCGTGGACTATTATGGAAAAGGCATCTACCAGCTCCGCATTAATTAGTATATCCATTTTTACAAGTTCTGATCTAACATATCCGCTTAATTCATAATCAAGTGATGCATATCCTCTTGTCTTAGATTTCAGCGCATCAAAAAAGTCATAGATAACTTCATTTAAAGGCAGCTTGTAATGTAGTATTACCCTTGTTTTTTCCATGTATTCCATGTTCTCGAAAATTCCTCTTCGATTCTGGCAAAGTTCCATTATAGGTCCCACATAATCTGTAGGCGTCATTATGGAAGCAGAAACAATTGGTTCCTCCATATAATCAATTTCCTGAACAGGAGGCATGTTTGTAGGGTTTTGCAATGTCATCATTTCGCCGTTTGTTTTGTAAATTTTATAAATAACGCTTGGGGTAGTTGCAATAATGTTTAAATTAAATTCTCTTTCAAGTCTTTCCTGAATTATTTCCATGTGAAGAAGTCCTAAAAATCCGCATCTGAAACCAAATCCTAATGCTATGGATGTTTCAGGCTCAAATGTAAGTGAAGCGTCATTAACCTGAAGTTTTTCCAAGGCATCCCTAACGGCTCCGAACTCTTCCCCTTCTGCAGGATAAACTCCGCAAAATACCATTGATGTTACTTTTTTATATCCGGGAAGCGGAGCAGTAGCTGGGTTCTCAGCATTTGTAATTGTGTCGCCCACCTGGCAGCTTCTTACTTCCTTCATGCTTGCACATAAATAACCAACATCCCCTGACAACAATGCGGCTGTTGGTTTTTGTGTTGGAGAAACTATTCCCACTTCTGTTACATCAAAAGTTTTTCCCGTTGCCATCATTTTTATTTTATCGCCTTTTTTAACCTGGCCTTCTTTGACTCTGATGTATGCAACAACTCCTCTGTAGCTGTCATAATATGAGTCAAACACCAAAGCCTTCAAAGGAGCATTTTCATCCCCTGATGGAGGGGGAATTTGTTTTACTATTGCTTCAAGAACCTGGTCAATGTTTATGTTGTCCTTTGCTGAAATCAAAGGAGCATTTTCACAGTCAAGACCAATTACATCTTCAATTTCCTGTTTAATTTCATCAGGTCTTGCACTTGGTAAATCTATTTTGTTTATTACAGGAACAATTTCAAGATTCTGATCCAGAGCCAGATACACATTGGCCAAAGTCTGAGCTTCTATTCCCTGTGCTGCATCAACAACAAGCACTGCTCCTTCGCAGGCAGCAAGGCTTCTAGAAACCTCATAGTTGAAATCCACATGTCCCGGAGTGTCAATGAGATTTAAAGTGTAATTATTCCCATCCAAAGCCTTGTATAAAAGGCTTATGTTCTGAAGCTTTATTGTAATTCCTCTTTCTCTTTCAAGATCCATGTTGTCCAATACCTGCTCCTGCATTTCTCTGTGGGAAAGCAGTCCTGTATTTTCTATAAGTCTGTCCGCCAACGTTGATTTACCATGATCTATATGAGCGATTATCGAAAAGTTTCTTATGTACTTTTTTCTGTCCAAGTATTATTCCTCCCTAATTAACTGGTAAGGGTATTATATCAAAAATTATGTAAATGTAAAAGAATTTATTTGCTTATTTCGTCAATATACTCAAGCAAAACCTGTGATACTAAATCCGCCGAATACTGAGCTTCATCGAGTGTGTTAAGACTGCTTCCTATCTCAATAAGCATTGACTGATTGCTTAAGTACTGGTTGAAATATGCTCCTGGTCTTACTATTATTTTTCTGAAAAGTCCCGGGTACATTTCTTCAGCAATAGCGTACAATTTGTCTGCTGTTTGTTTCACCTGTTCATAGTTGCCGTTTTTGTCCCCCACTACCAGGGTACATGTTGCTGCTGCCCTGTCATTTATGTAAGTTGTTTTTACCTGGGAAAGCACTGCTTCATACTCCGAATTTTCTTCAGCGCCGTCCCTGTGAATATCTATGAGTAAATTTTTTTTGCTGTTTGATAAAATTTGGCTTACAGCATAGTTTGAATTGGCATAGGATGAATTGTAGTCAGGATAGTCGTTGTATTCCTGCAGATGTGTTAAATTAATGCCGTTTCCCTCTAGGTTTGAAGCAACTATGTTTCCTATGCCTGTAACATTTTTACCTTCATCCAGAGATCTGTAGTTGCTCCCTTCATCCGGATAATAGGATTCCGTGCCGTGGGTGTGGTAAATTATAAGATTTAAATTTTCATTAATAGAAGCAGCGTCTAAAAACAAATCTCTCGGACCGCTGCTCCTTGATGTTTTTGATTCCACAATCTTAAAAAAATCTTCTTTTCTGTTGTTTGCAAGATACACTGTCTTTTCGACATCCTCGATATTTTCTTTACTTTCGTCGTAAATTTCAAGAGGTTTTTCATTTTTTGTCTTGCTGTCAATTGTCTTGAAAACTTCTTTTTCTTTATCATCATTTGTTTCAACTATCTTACCGTCCTGACTGCTGGTTTCATCAGTTTCTTGCTTTTCCTCGCTGTCATCGCTTCCTTCAGTATTTTCATTGAATGTTTTCTCAAGGAATATATTGAAGTAAGACATCATTTTATCAAGAGCGCTAAGCTGTTCACCATTTTCGTCTTCACCATTGTAATTGATGGAAATAGTTGTGACTTCCTGCCCTTCCTTGCGCTTTTCCGACATGTTGTAAACATAGCTGTAACCTACGAAAAGTATAGCCAGGCACAAGACAGACATCATCATATAAAATTTTGTTCCACCCTTATTTCTTCTTCGTCTTTTCATGATTCAACTCCACATATTTTCACTTTTAGTAATATATTAATGTATATGTGTATTGTTTCCTGAATAACACTGTTATTTTTTACAATTGCATTACGTTTTACTCGTATCCCGGATGAACAGCCTTATTTATGGATTCTGCCAAAATTTCCGACAAATTTTCAATGAGTGAGTCAACTGAGCTTGGAGTTACAATTGATTCACCGTACATGGGGTTTAATATTTCCTTGATGAAAGCATGCTTTTCGTTGTATTCAAGGTCGCTTAGTATCCCCATAATCTGTCCTACATCGTCAGTCTTATCACGGAGAGCTTCCTCCATGGCTTCAATTGTGTCGTTAACAATTGTGGCAGTATCAACAACTGTAGGTATTCCAATAGCAACAACCTTTATTCCGATGGTGTCCTCGTTGAGAGACCCCTGCATGTTTCCTATACCGGAACCCGGCTCAATTCCTGCATCCGTTATCTGCACCACAGAACATAATCTTCTCATTTTTCGGGATGCAAGAGCATCTATTATAATAAGAAGGGTTGGTTTTATTTTTTCCACAACACCTATTATAGTATTGATTGTTTCAATTCCTGTTGTTCCCAGCACACCGGGCTCAAGAATTGCAACCTCGTTGTAGTCCTGATCGAATTCTTTGTTGTATGCCTTGAAAAACTGCCTAGTAACCTTTATTTTATCCAATGTCTTTGGTCCTAAGGCATCAGCAGTTATGTTTCTGTTTCCAAGACCAACAACCAGCACTCTTCCCCTCTCAAGTCCGGAAACATCCTTTATTGCACCAGCCAGTATTTCAATCACTTCCTGCCTGGACTGTTTGCTCAGGTCTTTGAGGCTGTTGGTTTCATAAGTAACATACTTCCCTTTTTTCTTTCCCACCTGCTTCTCGGCATCATCATCAAGAATTTCAAGCTCAATTACTTCTCCGTGGCTGAAGTTTCTTGTGTTAAGCTTTATTCCTTCAACTCTTTCTTTAAGAGATTCATTTGCTTCATATGCTAAATCCGTCCTGTAATACATCTTTCCTCCCATTTGATGCAAAAATTTTATTGTATTTTTATCATTTCCATATATAATAATATGTATATAAGATTTATTATTGAAATTTTTCAATTTTTTATTCTTTATACTTGATTTTTGTCAGAATTCCCTGTATAATTGGTTTGCTGTCAAAAATATTATCACTTATGCAAATAATGTGTTACAATATTAAGCGCATCTAAAAAGACTTTTGAAGGAGGTGAAGATTTTGGCAAATATTAAATCTGCAAAGAAAAGAATTTTGGTTATAAACAAGAAAACTGAAGCTAACAAGAGCAGAAAGTCTGAAATCAAAACATATATTAAGAAGTTTGAAGTAGCATTGGCTGAAGGAAACTTAGAACAAGCTAAAGAATACTTAACAGTATGTGAGAAGAAATTATATCAGGCAGCAGCTAAGAACACAATTCATAAAAAAGCTGCAGCTAGAAAAGTAAGCAGAATGACACTTAGATTAAATAAAGTTGCTTAAGTTTTAATTGGTGGGTCCTCCACCTCTGAAACTTTAGCCGCCATAAGATTCATCAACTAACCTCATAGTCTAGAATGTGGTGTTAGTTGATGAATCTCTGGAAAATAAAAAAACCGTTCCCGGTTTTTTTTATTTTTCGTAAGTTCCGGCAAATTGCCGGAACTTTTTAATTTATTTAGATTCTATGCAAGTAAAGGTTCTCTGATAAATCACTTGATAATCCCATTAGTAATCAATTCCAAACCTATACGGTTGTCAATTTCTCCGGTTTTAATCTTCTTGTCAATATCTAGAATTTCTCTCATGTATACTTCGATTTTTTCCTTGCTTAATGCTCTTGACTGTTTTGAGAGTTTAGTAGCAATGAAATTCTTTATTTTCATTTTTGTCATTATGTCATTTAAAGAATAACCCTTCTTGCTTAATACCACATACTGGTACAGCAATCTGTACTGCCTTGCAATCATGTGAATTATAAATTGTTCAGGCGTGTTGTTCAAAAGCATTTCCTCTAGAATTTCATATGCCTTTTTCTTGTTTCCTTCGCATATGTAATCAACAAGTTTAAAAATGTTGCTTTCAACTGACTTAATCATCAAAAGCTCAAGGTCTTCCTGAGTTAATGATCTTTTTCCTTCATTATAAGAAGATATTTTTTCAATTTCATTATTCACGTGGTAAAGGCTCACAACACTTTCATATTCTAAATATCCGCAGTTGTTGGCAAGATAGTCGGCATCCTTGAGATTTACGTCAATGTTGTGCTTTTTAAATCCGTTTACTATGTATTTTGAAAGTTCTCCTTCAGTCAATTTGTTTATTTCAAACAAGCCGCCAGTTTCCTTCATTCTTTTTACAGCCTTTTTCCTCATGTCAGGCTTGCCTCCCTTTATGAGAAAAAACACTATGCATGAATCATTGTGGTCAATCATGTCCAGAAGCTTTTCTTCTTCCTTTTTTCCAAGGCTTCCCGTTGAAGTCAAAAAAGCTGCTTCCTTTACAATGCAAACTTTCTTATCCGCCATGAAAGGAAATGTAGATGTAAATCCATAAAAATCATCGAAGCTGTTTTCGATTTTTTCTGTTTCCATGTAGTTCATGCTTTCATAGTCTTCATCAACATAATTGTCTTTTGCTTTCTTAACTGCCATGTCTATATAATATTCCTCTGTGCCGTAAAGAAGCACAAAGTTTGGAACCTTATTCTTATCAATTAAATTTGTTATTATTTTGTAGCTCATAGCACTCCTCTTTTTTAATCCACATCCATGCCAATAGTGCAATAAATATGAACAACTTTGGAATTATCAGTTCAAAATATAGTCTGTAGTAGTTTTCTGAACTTTCACCTGTATATGTATTATAATATAAATTTCCATCTTTTAAAACAAAATTTATTTCTCCATGCTCAAAGGTTGAAAGAACCTTGCTGCCTGAAAACTCATACCTTTTTACAACATCAGTATCCGGAATGCCATAATTATTTTTTCCGTAGCTTAATACAGAAATTTCAGCTCCGGACTTCTTAACAAATTCTTCAGTTGAAGATGTGCTGCTCCCATGGTGAGGCACAACTAATATAGTTGATTTTTCAATATCTTCAAGAATAAGTCTTTCAACATCACCTTCAATGTCTCCGGGAAGAAGAATGTTCATATTCATATAATCAAGCACTAAAACCAGCGATGAATTATTTTTATTCCTTGAATAATAATTTTTTTCAGGCCACAGTACATGAATTTTTAAATTTTCATCAATATTTATAACTCCTCCTTTTTCTGCAATCACAGCATTTATATATTCTTCATTTTTAGAAGAAGAAAATAAATTCTTAACATTTATGTTGTTTTGTATGTCAGCTAATCCTGAGCAGTGATCCTGATCCCAATGGCTTATGAAAATACAATCAACATTTTCTACCCCATGCTTTACAAGGTAAGGCACAGCTGTATATTCTCCGAAACCTCTCTTTGAACTTCCGCAGTCAATTATAAAGCTAAAATCTTTGTACCTGACTGAAGTGAACAATCCCTGCCCTGCATCTGCAACACTGAAATACAAATTATTATCAAGTATTGGATAAATTGCATAGATTACAGCATAGAAACTTATGAATACTGTAAAAACAAGTTTTTTAATGAAACATTTCTTATGGTCCGCTAAATACAAACATAAAAACAATGCTGTGTAAAAAAACATGATTTCAGAAAAAGACATAGATCTTACAACTATTCCATTAAATGCAAAATTGTCAGAAAAATAAACCAGGTATCTGAGAGATGTTAAGATTAGATCAAAAATATGAAAAGGAACTGTGAGAATAACCGAAAACATCCCGTTTAAAATCAGGAGCAAAAATCCCCATGCCAAAACAACAGTGAAAACAGGTATCAAAATAATGTTATAAACTATGCCCATGAGTGGAACGTAGTTGAAAAAATATGAAATTACCGGCAATGTAAGTACCTGCAGGAAAATATACATACATATATTTCTTAAGAATTTTTTTTCTTCAGGAATATGTATTGAAATAAATCTGCTAAACAATATGAAGCTTAAAGCAGCAGAAAATGAAAGAAGAAATCCAGCATCAAAAAGCCAGTAAGGGTTGTACACTGTAAGAATAAGAGCAGCCAGCCCTATGGCATTAAGAGAGCTGTACTTTCTGTACAAAACTTCAGAACCAAACAACAAGGTGAACATTACAAGAGATCTCATTACTGAAACAGGAAATCCAATGAGAAAACCGTAAAACCATATTATAGACCACGACAGTATCCAGCTCATCCTTCTGCTTATACCTAAAGCCATAAATACAAATAACATGAACCCATACATAATAACTATATGTGTGCCTGAAACAGCAAAAATGTGAGCAAGACCCATCTTCTTTATTCCATTGTATAAGTCTTCTTCCAGGTAATCTGACTCGCTTAATATGATTGACAATATTATGTCTGCATTTTTACGGCTCAAATTGCTGTAAAATGTATTTTTAGTATACTCTTTGAAATTTAATGATATTTCGTTTAATAAAGAGAAGTCTTTTTTTATAACAGCAGCTTTACATTCTGCAAAAATAACAGCATGAATTTTTTTACCTCTTAGATAATTCTTGTAATTAAATAAAAGCTTGTTTTTAGAAAAGTCAGTTCCCTGGATATTCCCTTTTATTTCAACAATGGAGTTTTCTGAAATTTCAGTATTTTTATCAACATACACAATTGTGTTTTCACGGCTGTCAAGTTTCTTTCCGTCAATTGTCAGGACAGCTCCATTGTAGCTTAAGTAATCAGAATGGGATAAATTTTTGTTTATTATTTCAACTCTTACACTCATATTTTCATTAATGTGTTGTGCAAGAACAGAATTTGAATTATAATTACAGTTGACTGCGGACAATAAAAGAAATGCTATGATTACAGAATTGTACATATACTTTTTCAAAACAAACGAGTTATATATGAGCAAAGCAAAAACAATTGTAAAAAAGAAACTGAAAAATCCCAGTTCATATGCAATTATTCCTGCAGCATAAAACATAAAAATGGAAATTAATATATACATGCATACCACTTAATATTTTATCAGATATCTTTATATTAATCAAAATAATTTTTCTTTATAAAGGGAGCATCATGATAGTAAATTCAAACGAAACAAACATAACAGCAAGCAAAGAATTACATAATCTGTTAAAACAGTCTGTTTTTCTTGACATAGAAACTACCGGCCTTTCCAGGCAGTTTTCTGACATTATATCAATTACCATACTTCTTAATGAAGATAATGTGTACAAAATATACCAGATTTTCTGTCAGTACAGTGTGGACGAGCCCCAGGCGCTGAAACTTTTAAAGGATCTAATTAAAAACAAGAATTTCATCATAACATACAACGGCAACAGCTTCGATATCCCTTTTCTATCCTTTAAAGCACAAAAGCATGGCGTAGATTTAAAACTAGAAGACATGCTTAAAATTGATTTGTACAACTACATTTGCCAAGTTAAAAATAAAGTTGATATTCCGGACCTAAAACTTAAAACAGCAGAGGAATACTTTAAAATTAACAGAACAGACACACTATCTGGAGAAGATGTGACAGTTCTTTATGAGGCATACAGATTAGAACCAAGAAATGAATTTTCATTTCTCATAATGCAGCACAACTATGAGGATGTTTTAAATCTTCCCATTTTGATGAACAATATTTTAAACCTTTACGATGATGTTTTTTACTTCAATAACCTCATAGTAAGGGTTAACAACAGTAACTTCTGTATCAAAAAGAATTCTTTGATAAGCAAATTCAACATTATATCGGACCTTAAGGCAGATTATATCCATCCATCGATAAATTTTAATTTAAACGTGAATATAAGTTCTCAGACAATGGATTTAGATATTCCTGTTGGTTTTTTCAAAGACGTATCCATAAGCGAATTTTATTTTGTTGATAACAATGAGTACAATCTTAAGTCCTACACTGCCATCGAAGGAATAAAAAGAAACCTCATGCCCATAAAATTAAACGGCAAAATGTATTACGACAACATCCTGGGCTTGACCAAAAGCATTTTGTATTCCATATTCCAATAATAACTTAATAAAATAAACCTTCCATTAAAGACTGTAATTTTACAGTCTTTAATTTTTTAGTCTATAATTTACATTACTTCATTTAATAAGCATAACCATGTTCTTTGGTTTATTTTGTAAGTTTTCTGATTTTGTTCCCTCATTTTGCTTATTGACCGTCAAAATTTCTTCAAATTTAAGCATCTCTAAGTGTTTTTATTATTATTCAACCGCATTTTATCCTTATTTTTGAAACTTTTTTACCTTATTGATTTTTTTATTTAACTTAAGTTTAGCGTAAGTTTATTATTTTAACTTGTATTTAAAATATACAAACTTATAAATAGGTTTTATGTGTTTATTCCTAAAATAATTAGGCAAAATACGCTTTTTACTATTGACACCCTAAAACTATTGTTATATAATCATTTTAAGTTGAGGCTCTTAATATTATAATGTTCATTTATAAAACATCAAATTATTAATCAGAACTTTCAACAATGCAATTTATAAAACAAGGATAAAATCAAAAATGCTAATTTCCACTTTTGACTTTCAGTAAATTGCATTATATATTTTTAATACTGCAATACTATCAATATGGCAGTCTTATCATATTAATGAAGTAATTCCGAGCTGGAATTAAAGCTTTTTATATAAATAAAATTGCATAGCAAGGCTATGACTATAATGCTAGGAGAAGATATATGAAAGTAAACATAACCGAAACGATTCTGAGAGATGCCAATCAATCTTTAATTGCAACACGTATGCCTTTTTCAGATTTTGAGGAAATTTTAGAAACATTAGATCAGGCAGGATACTATTCTCTGGAATGCTGGGGAGGCGCAACATTTGACTCATGCTTGAGATATCTTGACGAAGATCCATGGGAAAGATTAAGAAAAATCAAATCTAAAGTTAAAAATACAAAACTTCAAATGCTCTTCAGAGGTCAGAACATTTTGGGATACAAACACTATCCTGATGATGTTGTAAGAAAGTTTGTTGCACATGCAGCAAAAAACGGCATAGACATATTCCGTATATTCGATGCCCTCAATGATTTCAGAAATATTGAGACAGCAGTTGATGAAGTTAAAAAGCAAGGTAAACATGCTCAAGGCTGCATATGCTATACAACAAGCCCTATACATAACCTTGAAAAATATGCTGCAATGGGAAAACAGCTTGAAAAAATGGGTGTTCATTCAATCTGCATAAAAGACATGGCTGGAATTATGGGACCTCAGGAAGCTTATGACCTTGTAAAGGCTCTTAAGGAAAGTGTAAAACTTCCTGTATATCTTCATACTCATTCAACAACAGGTCTTGGACCAATAACTTACGCAAAAGCCATTGAAGCAGGATGCGATGGAATCGACACAGCAATTTCCTCATTTAGCGGTGGAACATCTCAACCACCTACAGAAACAATGAACTATGCAATAAAACAAATGGGATATGAAACTAGTCTTAACGAAAAGACATTAAAGAAAATAAATGATTACTTCAAAACTTTGAGAACAGGATATATTTCATCAGGCCTTATGGATCCATTTGTTATGGGAACAGAAACTGACGCTCTTGTTTACCAGGTTCCAGGCGGAATGCTTTCAAACCTTATTTCACAGCTGAAGGCTCAAAATGCAATTGACAAACTGGAAGAAGTGCTTGAAGAAACACCAAGAGTAAGAAAAGACATGGGCTATCCTCCTCTTGTAACTCCTATGAGCCAGATGGTAGGCGTTCAGGCTGCTACAAATGTTCTTTCAGGCGAAAGATATAAAACAATATCAAAAGAAATAAAATCATATGTAAAAGGTGAATACGGTCAGGCTCCTGGAGAAATTGATTCTGAACTTATGAAAAAAGTTTTGGGAGACGAAAAACCAATGACACACAGATTTGCAGATGATATGGAACCAGCATTTGAAAAAACTAAAAAGGAACTCCAAGGAATTGCAAGAAATGATGAAGATGTTCTTTCATACATTGCATTCCCGCAAATAGCTGAAACATTCTTCAAGAAAAGAGAAGAAAGCGAATCAAAGACTGTTAATTACACAATTACAAGAAAGTAGGTGAACAGAATGGCATTTTCAGAAAGTTTATTGGTTGCACTGTTCTGTTGGGCAGTAGTATTTAGTGTATTAATAATTCTGTTTACAATAATTAGAACATTCTCATTTGCTCTAAAATTACTTCCAAAAAAAGCTGTAGAAGTACCAGCAGCTGAAGTTGCTGCAGTTGAAGAAGAAGAATATTCTTCAGGAACATTAAAGTTAAAAGATGTGGATGAGCAAACTGCTGCCATGATAATGGCGATTGTAAGCGACGAATCAGGAATACCACTTTCAGAGCTAATATTTAAGTCAATAAAACAAATTGCTGCTTAGCAATTATTATTTAAGGAGGAATAGAAATGATATATGTTGTTAATATAAATGATAAATCTTATGAAGTAGAAGTAGAAAAGGGAAAAGCAAACATAGTTAAAACTACAACAGTTGCTGCTCCTGCTCCTATAGTTCAGGCTGCTCCAGCCGCAGTTGCTGCTCCCCAGACTGCAGCTCCTGCCGGAAACGTGTCAGGAGAGCCAATAAAATCCCCAATGCCTGGTGCAATACTTGATGTTAAGGCAAGTGTTGGAGCCACTGTAAAAAAAGGACAGCTCCTTTTCATACTTGAAGCGATGAAAATGGAGAATGAAATTTTCTCTACAATTGATGGCGTTGTTTCACAGATTATGGTTTCAAAAGGTTCAAGCGTATCAACAAATGACATCCTGATGGTAATTCAGTAAGGGGGAAAAAATGTTTATTGAATCAATTATAAAACTACTTGCAGACTCAGGCTTCGCAGCACTTACATGGCAGTCCGTTGTTATGATAGCAGTATCTTGCGTCCTTATATACCTTGCCATAGTAAAAAAGTTCGAACCTCTGCTGCTTTTGCCGATAGCATTCGGCGTACTGCTTGCAAACATGCCATTAGCAGATTTAATGGCTGCACCTCCAAGTGCATCTGAAGCTGGCGGATTGTTGTATTATTTGTACTTTGGTGTTAAAAAAGGAATTTATCCTTCACTTATATTTCTTGGCATAGGTGCCATGACTGACTTTGGTCCATTAATAGCAAGACCTAGCAGTTTGTTCATGGGTGCAGGTGCACAGCTGGGCATAAGCATTGCTTTCATCATAGCAGGTGTACTTGGATTCACACCAGCTGAAGCATCATCAATTGGTATTATAGGAGGAGCGGACGGTCCTACAGCAATTTACCTTACTTCAAGACTTGCTCCCCACTTATTGGCTCCTATTGCCATAGCTGCTTATTCCTACATGGCTCTTATTCCTCTTATTCAGCCTCCAATCATGAGAGCACTTACTACTAAGAAGGAAAGAGAAATAAAAATGGAACAGCTTCGTGAAGTGTCCAAGCTTGAAAAAGTTTGTTTCCCAATATGTGTTACAATATTCTGCGTTCTTTTGCTTCCTTCAGTAGCTCCTCTACTTGGAATGCTCATGCTAGGAAATTTATTTAAAGAATCAGGAGTTGTTGATAGACTTTCAGACACTGCACAAAATGCAATGGTAAACATAGTTACAATTTTCCTTGGACTGACAGTTGGAGCAACTGCAGCAGGAGAACAATTTTTAAAACCTGAAACATTAAAAATAATCGCTCTTGGTCTTACAGCATTTGCATTCAGTACAGTTGGTGGACTTTTAATAGGAAAATTAATGTGTGTCCTTTCAGGCGGCAAGGTTAATCCTTTAATAGGATCTGCAGGAGTTTCAGCAGTACCTATGGCAGCCAGAGTATCACAGGTTGAAGGTCAAAAAGCAAATCCTACAAACTTCCTTCTCATGCATGCTATGGGACCAAACGTAGCAGGAGTAATAGGCTCAGCTGTGGCAGCAGGAATTCTTCTCTCCCTGTTCGGTTAAAATACTATAATAATAAAAAATACATCGTTTAGCCACTTTACGATGTATTTTTTTATTTAATATGATTTATGTAGTCTAATTTTCATGAACAATATTCTTTTTAAAAATAATCCTCTGTAAATCCCCCAAAACAGTTCTTACCTCTCATTCTCTATCAAACCATCTAATAGCTCAAACATAAAAGCAAACTGTTTTAAACGCTAAATACAGTCTCTTACAACTTAAACTAATTCAGTTTATACTGAAATTCATATTACATGTCTATTATATTTCTATACTGAAAACTACATCACACAGAACCATGAATAAGCTTTTATATTGATGCGTATTGCATAATCCATTTTCCTTTAGTAATAACTATGAATCCATTTATTGTTTTTCTTCTAATAATTAGTGTACCAGGTAATATGTGTAGAAGCTTTTACTTTTATGGATGAAAACTGATTCACATGGTAGTACCTTAGTATCTTTTATATCAAGCCACAATATTCAAGCAATTTTTTATGAATAAATCTAACTGTTGATTATATTAAATTGATATGTAGTATTGTTTTGAAGTTCATATTTTTTTGCAATAAAAAACTGCCTCACGTAGTAACTACATGAAACAGCCTTTTCTTTGGTGCCCAAACGCGGAATCGAACCACGGACACGGAGATTTTCAGTCTCCTGCTCTACCGACTGAGCTATCTGGGCATATGCAGTCTCGTTCATCAATTTATTTGCTCCTTGCGTCGCATAAATTGAGAACTCGTTGCAAATGACCTACCATCAATTTTTCTCTCCCTATCGGTCGAAAAAATTGGGTTAGGGCATCTTAGTGGGCCTTCAAGGACTCGAACCTTGGACCTACCGGTTATGAGCCGGGCGCTCTAACCAACTGAGCTAAAGGCCCATAATATATAAAATATTATGGATAATGGTGGGCTTAGATGGACTCGAACCATCGACCTCACGCTTATCAGGCGTGCGCTCTAACCACCTGAGCTATAAGCCCATATTTTGTACACTTTTTAAATGGTCGGGGCGGCAGGATTTGAACCCGCGGCCCTCTGGTCCCAAACCAGATGCGCTACCAAACTGCGCTACGCCCCGA
>NZ_VLKH01000003.1:0-416496 GCF_007830175.1 Sedimentibacter saalensis
GCTTCATTTACATTCCAAGATGGTTCTATTTTAATATACCCGTAATATCAAATGTACTTGCATTTACTTTATTTACATTCCAAGATGGTTCTATTTTAATCAATGCGCTTCAAAAGGCGCATTCAGGGCTTGTAAATTTACATTCCAAGATGGTTCTATTTTAATTGAAAAAGGAATGAAAATTAAAGACATAAAAAACTATTTACATTCCAAGATGGTTCTATTTTAATTATGCTCGAAAAATTCAAAATAAAGGACTGATCATAATTTACATTCCAAGATGGTTCTATTTTAATTATTCCCGACAGTGATAGTTTCAGTGGCTGGTTTTCATTTACATTCCAAGATGGTTCTATTTTAATCCGTTCCAAAACATCAACTCGTTTTACAACACTTTTACTTGTATAATTGTCTATCTTATAAATTAAAATTCCAAATGCACACTTTTTTCTGCTTTTGAAGCACATTTGCATTCATTGACATTATAAAATAAATATTTGTCGATATACCGTATATTAATCGCTATTTCACATCGACAATATTTCAAAGAAAATTTGATGTCTTATCTTCTTGTATTCCCCACAACTCTTTGTCTAACCATTTTTTATTTCTGCTTTTAAAAATAATAATTGAATCAAGGTTTTTTCGAACATGAACGTTTAACTCAGCTTTTAGTGCTAATATCTGATATTCCGTCAAATCACCCTCAAAAACAGAATTCTGTACATGGTGTAGATATTTTTTGCATATTTTAAATACTTTACTCAATACTTTTTGTCCATTTTCTTCAAAGCTTATGTCATATACTAATATTACATACATCAATGCCTCCGATTAACATGTAAAAATCACCACCAAATTTGAAAACCTTCATATTCCTTTTCTCCTAAAATATGTTTAATTAATTTGTATGCTTCTAACCTAATTAAATATTGATATGAAACATTCTTCTGTAATTCCTTATGTTTAATTGTTGTTTTTAACCTTTCATCCAGTTCAGTCGTAATAATTCTAGAGGCTTCTTTAGTTAAATGTAGATAATTTAACTCCTTTGTAAAACTTTTTTCAGTTATTTGCTTTCGATTTAGCATTGAAAAAATTAACCGGTCACCTATTAAAGGCTTAAATATTTCCGCTAAATCCAAACACAGTGAAAATCTACGCAAACCAGGTTCATGAAGATAACTTATTGTTGGATTAAGTTGAGTATGATAAACTTCACTAAGCACCTTGGTATAAATAAGTGTATTTACAAAAGAAATCAAGCTATTTATTATATTATCCGGCGGATGCATGACTCTCTTTTCAAAGTCAATTTCCTGATCAATTATTATATTCCATGAATCATAATATACTTTTCTAATGTTTCCTTCATACCCCATCAATTCTTTAATGTTTGTACAATTATTTATGTTTTTGCTAATATTTAAAATTTGATTCATATTTTCTTGTAAATTTTTTCCTCGACCATTATAATATCTTAAATTACGATAAATATTTCCTGATGCTGCTAATATGAATTTTTTAGCTAAAGCAATTCTTTTTTCGTAATCAATATAATGTTCAACTTGATGTACCAGCAGATCGCCTGCCAATAAAGTCTCTTTAGGATAAAAACTGCCAGTGTAAAAACTGTAGTAATTAAAAAAATGCATTACAATTCCATACTGTGATAAAATATTAATCAAACTTGTATTTAAAGACATTTCTGACATAACGTAAATTTCTGATATTCTCTCAATAGGAAGATCCTTCTGATTACCTTCATTATCAGTAAACTTGAGAGTGTTATCACGTCTTTTTAAATCTCCGTTACTATATATATAATAACTTTGCAGCATAACAAACCTCCCTAAATATAACACAAGTCATAGTAAGCACATGACTTACATATCTTATTGTTTATTGAAATTGGTGGAATTTTCATACTGATAATTTCATTTATTTCAGTGACAATTTTATCTATCTGTTCAATATCATCGTCACTTAAACAAACATCAATGCTTTGTTTTAAAAGAGGGTAATCAATCTTGCCTCTTATTCCATTTACTCCTCTTTTTTTAAGATAGTACAAATAATATTTCACTTGAAGTATACTGGCTTCTTCAATCTTTTTGCTTTTCTTTATTTCATGAAGAATTCCTTGACTTCTTATAAAATCAATATTAATTACATTGTCAATATTAATATGCTTGTCATCTCTTAAATAGCTACTATCATCAAGCAGCTTGCCAATTTTTACATTCTCGCTATCCTGCTCCATATTAATTTCATGGTAGAAATACCAAAGTTTCTTCCTGCATACTGCATAATAATAAACCATTATTCCCGTAACTGATTTATCCATTTAGAATACTCCTTATCCCATATTAAATGAAGTTGTCACTTTCCTCTTCATTCAACAAACCTCTTCCTTCAAGCGTTTTTTCATCAAATTCATATTTTAGAGATGTTCTATAAATAACTACATTACCACAAATTGGTTTCCTGTCTCTTTTATTGGTATTTCCAGGAATACTGACCGTATAGCTTTTTAATTCGCTTTCCGCCTTAGTCCTTTCTGCAGAATATTTGTTTTGGAGTCCTGCTATTAAATTATCAAAGTATCCCCCCGTATTAATCTTGTTGAAAATACTGTCAGGAATTAATGAAACAGATGAAATATCTCTAAATTTCTGTTTAGCTTCTTTTTCATCATATAATCCCGGAACAATATTCCTACATTCTAAGATTGCCTTTTCTATTCTCCCAGAAAATTTTTCATTGATAAGATCTTGTGTACTGTAAACATCATTAATGTAATCAATTTTATCTTCTTCTTTAAATAATCTGTCAGAATATTTTTTCAAATAGCATAATGACCTGTCATATAAGTATGAATCATACACTCCTTTCCCCGGTTCTTTTCCAACTCCGTTCCTGGTATCATAAATAATTATATTTGGATCTTGTTCCAAATAATCTCTTTTCCTATAGCATCTTCCCATCCTCTGAAGCAAACTGTCAGCTGTACACATTTCAGTGTACAAGATATCAAAATCTAAATCCAAACTTGCTTCAACAATTTGTGTTGTTATCCATATGCCAACATTATTATTGTTTTTTGATGTGAAATCCATAATTTTATCTTCAAGCAGATGCCTGTGTTTTTGTATATATTTTGAATGGAGCAGGAAAACATTGCTGCCCTTCAAATTTTCATATGTTTCCTGAGCTTTTCTTACGGTATTGCAAATAATCAATACCTTCTTTGATTTACTGTTTTTTACAATATCTGAATATTCAAAATCACCTGATTTTAAGCTGATAAGATGTCTGTTTTTGTGTGGGCTGTAGTAAACTTGTTGTGGTTTAATGTAATTTATTTTTTGTTTATTGAGATAGTATTCAAATATCGGAGGCATAGTAGCAGTAATTATGGAAAACTTGCCCCCGGCATCCGTTATAAGCTTGAGTCCATATACTAATTTCCCTATGATTTCTGGAGAATAAGCCTGAATTTCATCTATTATTAACTTAGAATATTTCAAATTTGCCAATAATATCTCGCTTCCCCTGTACTTATAGACAAAGGTGAACAGCTGATCAACAGTGCATATGGTCAAAGGAAAAGCAAGCTTTCTAGTTAAGTTGTTTTTTTCAGTTGAAAGCTCATTTTCCTTTTCAAGCAAGTAGTTAAATGAATCTGAATGAAGCAATGCAAGTTTATCTTTAGGGCATCCATATTCTTTATTGATTCTTTCATATATGGCATTAATAGATACCTTAAGCGGCAATGTATAAAAAGCCTTGTAGTCTCCTATCCATAACAATGCTGCTTCAGTCTTGCCGATGCCTGTTGAAGCAATTACAACTAAATTTTCATTCTGATTATTTTTCATATATATTTGCACATCTCGCAAATTACAGGTGTCTATTTTTTGTTCAACTACATCGCCGATATACTTATCATTGATATCTGGCTTTATTTCAATGGGTACCCTTCTGTCGGAACTTGCCCAATAATCAAGTTTATTCAAAATTCCCTTTACAACAGCAAACTTAATCCATTCAGAATCTTCAATAGGTTTTTGATTAATGTATACCTTACCGAAGTATCTTGACTGCAGATTGACTTTCAATCTTTTTTTCAAGTCTTCATCGACCATATTCTTAATTTCACGATCAGTGAAACTATAATCTCTTGTGTGATGAAAATAAATTGCGTTAATCAAAATCCTAATATCTTCTTTACAAAATTCACTTTCCAATTCAGATAAGTTCAAAAAAGCAGGACTCAAAAAACCATGAGGCACACTTTCGCCATTATTAATACTTTTGTACATTTTTTCAATATCTTTTTCAAACTTTAATTCATCCTCAGAAAATGAAATATTTGCTTTTTTTCTTATCATTTTTTGAAAGTTAAAATTACTTTTCCCACAGTCATGATAGACTGCTGCAAGTTTTATAAGCTGAAGTTCATTGTCACTGAATCTGTCACCATATAAATTTTTTAAGTATTCAAACCCTTCCAGCAAATGCCCCGTATGCTCATCAATTGTTTCTACGGGATTAGATTTAGCAATCATTTATACTCCTTTCTTTTAAGGGTTCCATTTTACTGGAACCCCTTGAATTAAGCGAGACAAACCAAACTATTAAGTTCTACGTCATAGTATCCTTTCTGCAGCGAAACTATTTTTTCTTTTGGAACATATTGCGCCTTTATTACTTCGCTCCATGTCCTCATATTAGTTTTTTTATCAATTTTAAACACCTTATTTAAATTATATATTGTGCCTATTTGTTCATCATCAATGTCTACAACAGGTATATACATATCGTATGCCAAGGCAACTTCTTTATCAGCATCATATTTTTTTAATTCCACAATTTCAACACTGTCAATTCTAATAATGTCTTCATGCCTCCCCAGACTAAGAAATATTTTTGGATTTATTAATCCATTGTATATTTCATCAAAATCACTGTCCTCGTCTGGAACAATATGCACAACGATCTCCATATCTGTTAACAAGTGAACGCTTCTTACTCCACGGTTTATACCATCGTATTCACCAGATAGATTTAATACCTTGTGTTGATGTCGCGTAGCTTCATATTTAATTCCAAAGTTATAAAGTGTAGAGAGATCAGATACTTCACTTACATAAGAACCTTGAATGCTTATGCGTAAAGGATGGTATTGTTCAAATCCACATGCAGCATGTATCATACCAATAACACTTGAATAAGGAGGCAAGGGGTAGCTTTCTTTAACTAAAAAACTTGCCGGTTTACGGTAATTCGGCATCTGTTGAAATAATTTCAATCGAATTGCCTTAAGCATAATAAATATCAACTTCTTTCTTTAAATAATCAAATAACTGATCTATTGTCTTTGGTTCAAGGCTTTTTATTTGTTCTTGATTACTAAACTTTCCATTCAAACATCCAACAACCGTATTGTTTTTACAATCTTCACATGAATCTATTACTGCTTGTACCATTTCAATATTAAGACCTTTTTTGCTGAGTTCAACCCTTCCTTCAAAATAAGGATTCTTTCTCTCGTATACTCCTCCTACCGCAAAGACAGGACTCAAATTTTCTCTTCTGCCCTTGATATCACGGTATAAAAATTGTACTGTATCAAGAAGCAAACGAACACGTCTTGCTTTTTCATTTCGCGGCAATGATACATTGTCATTTGAATCTTCACCTATTCTGTCTAAATCAATTGTAATCGTATATACATATAGTGAGTTATGAATTTCACTTTGGGCAATTGCATTATCAAGACCTACTTTTCTCTTAGCAAGTCCTATGTTAGTAAGAAAATCCAAGTCAGATTTGTATGGCTCAAGAGAAATTGCATTGCTTAATCGCACAACAGCTGAACGGATATTTTGCCCGCCTTTCTTGTCTTCACTTTTGCTGCTGGTTTTCATGTAGCCAAATAAGTCAATTTCCGGATAATCGCTTATTGAAGCCATTGGAGCAAATTGAACAACACCTGCGTCTTCTACTGGGGTATTGTCACACTGCATTTGATTTACAATGTTATAGCGTATAGCTTGTCTTGAAATATATGAATAAGTTTCACCATTTCCTTTTGTCATTTTTTTTAGCTGAGAAATATTGCCTATACCTTCTCCGTAATTTGCACTTTGAGCTTCAATTACCATGGTAATCGTTAAACCATTTTTTTTCATCTTATTCCCCTCCGATATTTATTTTATTGTTAGATTCATAATCATTATACTTTAGCCCAAGTATAAAACCTTGACCTATGGCTTTAAACATCTCTTCAGATTCATAGCACTCCTTAAATATGTATGGAATAGGTATGCCTTTGCCCGAATAAACCCTGATTATTGAATCTAAATATTGTTCGCAATTTCCTACGGACAATGCGTTAGACAACTTATACACTAAACTTCTTAAACTGTTATCAATATCCTTTTCCTGAACAGTTTCCGTTAATTTATTTCTCATTGCTATTCCCGCTCTCCAGGATATATCAACATTCTTTTTAATTGAATTCATGCTTACCCCTCCTCTGAAAGTAATTTCAATCATTAAAATATCTTTAATATAATTTGTGTTGCCATTATTTTTTAACTCATATAGAAATAACTCATGCATTAATTGATACTGGCTTCTTTTAAAAAAAATATTATCAATAACTTCGTCATATACGCTAATAAAACTGTCATTTTGTTTAATATACTTTCTCTCAAGATGTTTTAAATGCTTCTTGCAATCAACAATTTTTTTGATAGTGTCTTTACTGATGACATTAATTTCAAAATGTTCTTTGTTTTTACTCTTAATAATAACCTGGATGTTGTATATTTTATTTTCCAACATATCGATTTTCTGATCAGTAAAAATTCGATAAAATTTACTCTTATTGGTACTTTGCAAGTTTTCATCATCCTTGCTTTCATACGTTCTCATAATTCTGCACATGGCATTTATGCTGCTGTTGTTGTTGATAAATATGGCATCACTGCCTAAAAACTGAAATCCAAGGGGAACCAGCGTATATAAAAAGGCACATACAGGACACACAAATGCATCAGGTTTTAAGTTCCAGTAATGTGATTTTTTGCGGCTGACATCATCTGTGGAATCAATCATAAATGATATAGACTTTGTGTTATATGCAAGGTTTGAACATTCTATGCATCTCTTGGTTTTCTTTTTAGTTCCAGCTACTTCATCTAATAGCGGTTGTACAAAATCCTTTTTATAACATTCTCTTATATCCTTTTTTAGATTAGCTGATAAAAAGAAAGATGTATCACCCAAAAACATATTCATTTTAGAATACATTAATTCCTTAAATATCAAAACTTCCTGTACCTCAGGTTTATCCAGTATATTGCATATTTCTAAATACGCTCCAATTTCTTTTTCTAAATTTTTCTCTTTTTTAAGTCTTGCTATAATTTCATCAGTTATTTTACTTATATTGTAATATTCATTCAAAATTATATAACCAGATTTAAAACTGTTTTTTTCAAGCATTTGCACAGCTTCTTTAAATATTTTATTTATATTGTCGATATCATCTTTGCTTAGTTCTTCTTTTCCGGCGTATATACTTTCTACAATGTGACGTTTCTGCAATATGTCATAAAATCTCGTAGTTTCCTTGAAATTATTGACCATAGCCTTGACATATAAATCTGAAATGTCTCTGCTCATCAAGAATTCTTTTGATAATTTCATGACCTGTCCATTTATTTCATAATCCATGCCTTCTTCTGCCTTGCTGAATTCCAGTAATTTTATCAATCCACAAATTCCTGCATTAATCAAAAACGAACTTCCTAATTGAATTTCTATAAAATCATCCAACACATCACCCCCTAACTGATGATTTCAAACAACCCAAAACCCTCTGATCGTCTTGAACCAATTCCAAATTGATATAAGGCGTTTATTACATCGGTATTTGCTTTCATTTTAAATACACCAATAGATGCAGGTATATTTATGCCAAATGTTTTTACAATCACTTTTTTCGGATTTATCGGAATAAGCTCCACATCAAAATTGCTAATTTCATTTAAAGAGCAATTTTTCATTTGGTTTTCTACACATTTCTTCAATCCATCATTAAAATCATTGTCATCATAAAAATAATAAATGTCTTTCTCACCCTTTATGTGATTTCTCACAACCAAAGGCGAGTAAAACTTGACCATAACTTCATTTGTTGTAATATTCTTATGGTTTTCAAGCCTTACATGCTTTATTTTCATGAAATTATCATTTGATAATGGATGCGTTTTCCCTTTCCTGCCAAGAATACTGTTATATAAGTCAATTCCTAAACCTATATCGTTTGTAGATATAGAAAGCAAAACATCTTTCCCTTCAAGATAAATTTCATTTTCCATAAATTTAGGACCTGTTAATTTTAAATTGAAAGTAAAATTTTTTTGCTTAGTTCCATTATTACCATATAGATTTTCATACAACTCTTGAGAATTTTCAAATAACGATCCTTTAATAAATGATACACATGCTCTGCGGTAATCCAAAGGCAATTCATTTTTACTTAATTCAAACTGAACCAGAATTTTCATGTTTTCACCTCCTTTTCTTAAATTTCATAACATTATTTTAGTTAATTAACTATTTTCTAATATAATTATAAAACATCATGTGTACCATAAACAGGACACTGAAGAAATTAATAATATATTTATGATAATTATTTTTAGGCGAATGATTTTAAGAAGTAATTATGATGGTAAATTTTGATATGAAAAGAATCAGAATTTTCTTATAGTAAGTTACTATTGTTATTTGTATACTATTATACACCTTTTTCATTGTTGTTCATACTATTTTATATTTGTATTCATTTATATTTTTAGACAAATTTCTACAAATTATGACCTAAATGATAATTAAAACTTCTGTCATTAAAACTTGATAATTTCACAGCAAAAAAAATCATCCCAAATCATTATTTGATTCAATTCGGGATGATAATTTTATCTAGTGTTCCATCTTAGACATTATATCCATTACTTCCTCGACGGCAACCTGTGTTTCATGGGATATGTCTGAAAAACTTCCTAAAATGTAGCTGTGCATGTACGGCGGCATGTGTGCCATTTCCTTAGACGGATTGACGCTGGTTACATATTCTCTGACAGATGCAGGCATGGAATTCCTGTCTACTAACAGAAGAGGCGTATGTTTGCTTAAGTGAGCAAACATGACACTGGATATCAGATGATGCCACTTGCTGAGTTCTCCGAATGAAAATGCCCAGCCGTTTCTTGTATTGTGCTTCCATCCGAAATCATCAACGGGACTTTGGTACCTTGCAAAATTTATTGCAATTGTGTAGGGGTCATTTCCGCTGATTCTATGAATGGTTCCTGTTATTGAATTTCTTATTTGGGCTTCCACATTTTCACTGACGGTCCTTGTGGAACCCACTATAAAATAATTTTTTCCTCTGTTGCTTAGGATAAAGTTTTGTATGGGCTGTGGTATTGAATTTTGCTGTACCAGGATAATCGGAACATCCATGTGAGCCGCATAAAAGGCTGCTGGAATCCCCTCAGAATAGTCCTCCCCTGATATTACCATTACATCTTTTTTTCCTATTTCAGATTCAGAAGGAACCACGTTAAATCTGAAATCAATAATATCATAACAAGCTCTGTAAACATCTTCAAAGGCTGTTATTCTGTAAGTAGAAAATCCAAGAGCCATCAATGCATTTTCTATGGATGATGATATGGGGCCCACAACAAGTATCTGTGCCGGTACATTGTCGCCTGTGGGAGATAGCCTCAATATTTCATTTAAAATAATAGGAGGTATAAAGTTCCTGTCAGTAAACATTATGGGTGCATTGATTGGAAAATGAACAATGCTTGAGGCGCAAACTCCGTACTGCCACCTGTCGTAAGGTACCATGATGACAGCATTGGGGCGCCAGCTTATATTGCTGCTCGGATATATTATATTAGTAACTGCAACATTGTAAGCAAAAATATCATCGAAATTTACTCTTGTAGTATTGGCTGTATCTGAAATCGGATTAAACACTGCCGGCGCCTGCTGCATTGATATATTGTTAAAAATAGACATGAAATCACCTGCTTTTTTTAATTTAGTATATGAAGATGATTTCTGATTTGACATACATAATTTGCTTTTATCCAGAACAAATACTGAACTTGATCAATTAAAATTAATTTAAAACATTATTTGCTTATTGCTTTTAACATCAGCTCAGCAGGAGCTTTGATTCCGGTCCATATTTCAAAGGCCTCTGCACCCTGATTAACAAGCATTTTAAGTCCTTCTACCGTCGTGCATCCCATTTCTTCTGCATCCTTCAATAGCCTGGTTTTTCTAGGATTGTAAACAGCATCGCACACTGTAAGTGAAGGGGTAAGCAGTTCTCTGTCCAATGGACTTGAATCAATGTGTGGTGACATTCCCACGCTTGTTGTATTTATAAGAACATGACAGTCTGCTATTGCTTTTTTCATGTGGTCATATTCATGTTTTACAGCCACACTCTCTGCTCCCGTCTGTTTGTTTATATCTTCAGCCAGGGAAACTGCCCTTTCATATGTTCTGTTGCATATGTAAATCTTATTTGCCTTTTTTAGTGCCAGTGTCATGCTAATTGCTCTTGAAGCCCCGCCGCTTCCAAGTATAAAAACATTTTTTCCATGTATTTTTGTTCCTGTGCTCTCCTCGAATGATTTCAAGAATCCCATGCCATCTGTGTTGTAACCCTTGAGTGTTCCCTCATGAACCACAACAGTGTTAACGGCACCGATGCATTTTGCATACTCGTCAATTTCATCAAGATACTTCATAATTTCGATTTTATGAGGTATTGTTACATTAAATCCTTCAAAGTTCATCTTAGCCATGCCCCTCACAACTGTTTCCAAGTTTTCAGGCAATACCTCTATGGGAATATATATTTTGTCTAGATCCAGACTCTCAAATGCTGTGTTATGCATGATGGGAGAAAGAGAATGTCCCAGAGGATAGCCCAGCAGCCCTAATAATTTTGTTTTAGTGCTTATAATCATGTAATATCCTCCTATTTTTTGTATTTTTCTTTCCCAATTTTATATAAATCATTTCCCTCATTGTCTATTACTACTGTAACAGGGAAATTTTCAACTCTTAGTTTGTAAATTGCTTCTGCCCCAAGGTCTGGAAAAGCAATCACTTCTGCTTCCTTGATTGCTTCAGCAAGAAGTGCTCCCGCTCCGCCGATTGCAGCAAAATAAACTGCATTGTTCTTGATTATTGAATCAACAACCTGCTTGCTTCTAAGGCCCTTGCCAATCATCCCCTTAAGACCGTGGTCCATCAAGAGAGGGGCATAGGCATCCATCCTTCCGCTTGTTGTGGGACCTGCTGAGCCAATTGCCTGTCCCGGCTTTGCAGGACAAGGACCCACATAATAAATTGTCTGGTTTTTTATGTCCATGGGAAGCTGTTCATTTTTGTTTATAAGTTCTGCAATTCTTTTGTGAGCAGCATCCCTGCCTGTGTACATGATTCCGTTAAGAAGAACTCTGTCTCCTGCTTTTAAATCGCTCACTGTTTCGTCAGTCAGCGGTAAATTTACTATTTTAGCCATGTCTACCTCCATTATATAATTGCTTCTTTATGCCTTGCCACATGGCACTGAATGTTTATGGCAACAGGCATGCTTGCAATGTGTGCAGGAAAAGTTTCTATGTTTACTGCAAGGGCTGTAGTTCTTCCGCCAAATCCCTGAGGACCAATGCCAAGATTGTTTATTTCTTCAAGAAGCTCTTTTTCCATTTTTGCCACTACAGGATTTGGATGATGCTGTCCAACTTCCCTCAAAAGAGCCTGTTTGGCAATAAGAGTTGTTTTTTCAATTGTGCCGCCTATTCCTACTCCAACAATTATAGGTGGACATGGATTTGACCCTGCCCTGTCTACAGCATCAATAACGCACTTCTTAATGCCTGCTTCACCGTCAGAAGGTTTAAGCATGCATAAGGCGCTCATGTTTTCGCTTCCGCCTCCTTTAGGAGCAATTATCAGCTTAATTTTGTCTCCGGGAACTATTGTTGTATGAATTATTGCAGGAGTGTTGTCACCTGTGTTTTTTCTCACCATGAAAGGATCATCAACTGCTGATTTTCGAAGATATCCGTTTTTATAGCCTCTTCTTACTCCTTCATCTATGGCAGAATTAAGGTCTCCCCCAACAAGTCGTACTTCCTGACCCAGCTCCAGAAATATAACTGCAAGTCCGGTGTCCTGGCATATGGGAACTTCCTTTGTTCTAGCAATTTCCTGATTCTTCAGAATGTCCTCAAGAATATCTTTTGCTAGAGGCGATTCTTCCTTGTCCACTGCATCTTCTAATGCTTTTTTAACATCCTGCGGAAGATAGTAATTTGATTCTATACAAAGTTTTTCAACTGTCCTGGTTATATCTTCTACATTAATTTCTCTCATCTTTAATCTCCCTTCAACTGTTGCGATATTGTAACATTTATAACTCTCCGTACCTTTCCTTGAACATGAAAGAATATGGACTTATATAATGCTGTTCATAACTAAATAAGTTTAATCAATTATATTATAAGCAAAATATTAATTCAATAAAATAAACAGCATATTTTCATAATGTCAGTTGCAAATAAACTTCATTAATATTATAATTGTTCATATAAATAAAATAAGAGGCGGATATGACTGAAAACGACAAGAAAAAATTCATTGTGAATGTGGCTTTTATAGTAACGGTTTACGCAGTTTTATATTTCATTTTTGTTTACATGATTCATTGGGTTATGCCATTTTTGGTTGGTTTTTTAATTGCTCTTGCCCTGCGGCCCATAACAAGGCTTGTTAACAAGCTTGTTAACAGCACCGGCAAAGGTGTGGCAGTGTTTGTAGTGGCTATGTTTTATGCCGGAGCAGCAACTCTTCTCTGGCTAATACTGTCATTTTTATTCGCGCAGCTGACAGACATGGTCAAGGTAATGCCGGATTTATATTTTCAAAAACTTGAGCCTGTTCTTTTGGAGTTCAACGACTGGATTGTAGAGAATGCAAAGTTAATATCTCCTGATGCAGCAAGTGCAATTTCACAGGTTATAACAAATGGCATCAATTATATTTCTGATGTTATTAAAAACATATCGATTTCTGTGGTGCAGTTTGTTACAAGACTCATTTCAAACTTTCCTCTGTACCTCATAAGCGTTATTTTTACAATTGTCCTTTCAGTGTTCATAAGCGTGGAATACAACAACATAACTGCTTTTATAAAGCGCCAGCTGCCTGATAAGTTCAACTCCACATTCACGGAGGCGAAAACCTTCCTTACAGGAACGCTGTGGAAAATGATAAAGTCCTACATGATAATATTGTTCATTACATTCATTGAACTGTTAATTGGTCTTAACATGCTGGATGTTACATATGCACTTCCATTAGCAGCAATAATTGCTGTACTTGACATAATGCCTATTATTGGTACCGGCGGAATATTAATTCCATGGGCCATTGTAGAACTGATTCTCAATAATTACAGAATGGGCGGAGGATTGTTGATACTGTATGTTACGGTAACTGTTGTGAGAAACATAATAGAGCCAAGAATTGTAGGACATCAAATTGGCCTTCATCCTATCATAACAATAACTGCCATGTATGCCGGTCTGAGACTGTTTGGATTTGCAGGATTCATAATAGCACCTGTTGTGGCAATACTTGTGAAATACCTAAACGACACAGGAAAAATTCATTTGTTCAAATAAATAAATATTAAAGCAAAAAATCCGGCAAGCCGGAATTTTTTTTGCAACAAAAAAGCAAGGCGAACCTTGCTTTTATTTTTTATTAGATTATTCCCTGAGCCATCATAGCATCTGCAACTTTTTTGAATCCAGCAAGGTTAGCTCCAGCTACCAGGTTGTATCCCAATCCAGCTTCTTCAGCTGCTGCTACAGAGTTCTTATAGATGTTTCTCATGATTTCATGAAGTTTAGCATCAACTTCTTCAAATGTCCAAGAATATCTCATTGAGTTCTGGCTCATTTCCAATGCTGATGTAGCAACTCCGCCGGCATTAACTGCTTTTGAAGGAGCAACTATCATTCCGCTTTGTTGTAAGAATGCCAATGCATCATTTGTAGTAGGCATGTTAGCAACTTCGATATAGTATTTAGATCCGCTTGCTACTATTTTCTTAGCTTCTTCCATGTTGATTTCATTTTGAGTTGCACATGGCATGTAAACATCTGCTTTTACTGCCCATGGTTTTTGACCCGGGAAGAATTCAACGCCAAACTTTTCAGCGTAATCCTGAACTTTGTCTCTTCCTGAAGATCTCATGTAAAGCATAAATTCTTCTTTTTCGCCTTTAACTCCGGCAGGATCGTAAATATATCCGTCTGGACCTGAAATAGCAACAACAGTTCCGCCTAATTGGTTAACTTTCTGAACAACTCCCCAAGCAACGTTACCGAAACCTGATACTACGAATGTCTTGCCTGCTACTTCTTCTCCGAAGTGGTTCAAAACTTCTTGTGTATAATATACAGCGCCGTATCCTGTAGCTTCAGTTCTTGCCAAACTTCCGCCAAATGGTATTCCTTTGCCTGTTAATACGCCGTTTTCGAAAGCGCCTCTGATTCTTCTGTACTGTCCGTATAAATAACCAACTTCTCTTCCGCCAACTCCTATGTCTCCTGCAGGAACGTCAACGTCTGGTCCTATATGTCTGTAAAGTTCAGTCATGAAGGCTTGGCAGAATCTCATTACTTCTGCATCTGATTTTCCTCTTGGGTCAAAGTCAGAACCACCTTTAGCTCCGCCTATTGGAAGACCTGTGAGTGAATCTTTGAATGTTTGTTCAAAAGCCAAAAATTTCATTATACCTGAATATACTGAAGGATGGAATCTTAATCCACCTTTGTAAGGTCCTATTGCTCCGTTAAACTGAATTCTGTATCCTCTGTTAACCTGTACTTGTCCTTTATCATCAACCCATGAAACTTTAAAAGAAATGCTTCTTTCTGGTTCAACAATTCTTTCCAACAGACCTGCTGCTTCATATTCAGGATGTTTTTCAATCATAGGCTCCAAGCTGAATAAAACTTCTTCAACTGTCTGAATAAATTCAGGTTCATTAGCGTCTCTTTTCTTAACTTGCTCAATTACTCTTTCAATATATGCATTCATTAAACAAAACCTCCATGAAATAATATTATGTATTTCCTTCTTTATTATATCAAAATGTATTCACAATTCAATCAATTTTATGTTAACTATTTGTAATTTTAACTTTTCGAGACGAATTTTGCACCACCTTTCATAAGTTTTTTAATTTTGAATTATTTTTATTAAATAAGGATTAATAATGTGTTAATTATTCGTAATATTTGTCCCGGCGCTAAAAAACGGTCTAAAGACTCATTTTAGCTTTCTGGTGTATAAAAAAACAGAGATTTTTAACTTACGTCATAATCTCTGCATTTTTTTGAGTTTTATTCATTTTTACTTTTTTCCTTGTTCATTCTGTTATAATAATAAGTCAGAGAAAACAAGCTTTCATTTAAGTGAACATTTTCAACATGTACATTTTCAGGCATTTTTAAATCTTTCGGGGCAAAATTCCATATAGCGTGTATTCCGCATCTCACCAACTGTTCTGCAACCTGCTGGCTGACACTCTTAGGAGTGCATATAACAGCTATGTCTATTTTTTCTTTTTCGAGAAAATCTTCTAAGTCGTCTGAGTCCATGATCATTGCATTTCTTATTGACATCCCTATAAGTTTTGGATTTTTGTCAAACAATGCGACAACTTCATAATCGGCTTCGTAAAAACCTGTATAATTTGCAATTGCCTGGCCGATATTTCCGGCACCCACTATAATTATCTTGTACTTGTTGTCAAGGCCAAGAATCTTTGCAATTTCATTTCTCAAGTTTTCTACGTCGTAGCCAAAACCCTGTTGTCCAAATCCCCCGAAATTATTTAAGTCCTGTCTTATTTGTGAAGCTGAAAAACCAGTCATCTCGCTGAGTTCTCTTGATGAAGTTTTATTAATCCCCATCTTAGTAAGTTCTCCAAGATATCTGTAATATTTTGGTAATCGTCTGATTACCGCAGGTGAAATTCTATCGTGCTTATCCATAATACGCCTCCTGCTTATATTTTAACAATCATTCGTTTACATTGCAACTATTTTTTTGCAAAAATAAACTTTTTTTCACAATTATTTATGAATTTTTCATAATTATGCTCTCAACAACATTTGCAGCTTCTTCGCAAGCATCACAACATTTTTCAAAGCGATTGAATGCAATGGTCCATGTCATTATTTCAATGGCATCGGTGCTTGTCATGTGAAGTTTTCTTACAGCCTCTGTATATAGGTTGTCTCCGTCTTCTTCAAGTTTATTTATGTGCACAATCTTTTTGTGAATTTCCTTTGATTTCTTGAAATTCTTGAATTCCACAAATGTATCCTTCAGCTCCTGGCAGCTTTGAAGAATTATTTTTGAAAAACCAAGGGCATCTTCTCTTATGGACTTGACATTGTACATGTACATGTGCAGAAGCACATCTTCTATGCAGTCAGTAATGTCATCGATTTGATGCAGAAGCTGTACTATGTCTTCCCTGTCAATTGGCGTTATAAATTCATGGGCAAGTCTTCTAATTATTTCATGTCCTTCCAAATCAGCAGCATGTTCTATTTCATGCATTTTCTTCATCTTTTCCTGAAGTGTTTCCGCATCATATTTTTTAATATTGTCATCAAGCATTTCAGCGGCACTGCAGCAGTACTCAGAGAGTTTTATAAATCCGTCAAAATAATCAAAATCATTTTTACGTGCCATTTTTCACCTCTTATATTAAAATAATGTTATAAACATTTTTGCCATTAAAAATCCTATTAATCCGCAGCCAGGAAAAGTAAGAAGCCAAGTCCAGACCATTTCCTTAACAAAACTCCAGTTTACAGATGAAAGTCTTTTTGCAGCTCCCACTCCCATTATTGCTGTTGTCTTTGTATGGGTTGTGCTTACCGGAATTCCTGACAATGATGAAATCAAAAGACATGTGGCAGCAGCCATATCTGCTGAAAAACCCTGATATTTTTCAAGCTTGCACATATCCATTCCTACTGATTTTATTATTTTGTATCCGCCTATGGATGTTCCGAGAGCCATTACAATTGAACACATGAGCATCATCCATAAAGGGATTTGAAAACTTGTAACATTTGCTTGTCCATTTGCAAGGAATATTCCAAGCATGAACACTCCCATAAACTTCTGTCCATCCTGAGCGCCGTGCATGAATGCCATTGTGGCACCGCTTAATACCTGTGCTTTTTGAAAAAACATGTTTGTCTTTCTTCTGTTAAATCCTCTGAATATGATTTCAGTCAGTTTTACCGTCACCCATCCCATTATAAATCCAAGTACAGTTGACAGAGCAAGTCCATAAATTACCTTAATCCATTCATTAGGGTTAATTCCGCCCATGCCGTTATGAATGGCTATGGCAGCTCCTGATATTCCTGCAATAAGAGCATGGCTCTCACTGGTGGGTATTCCAAACCACCATGCGGCTGTAGCCCAAGTTACAATGGCAAACAATGCAGCACACAATGCTATGAGGGCTTCCCTTGTGTTTCCCCCAAAGTCAACCATGTTATAAATAGTCATGGCAACATTTGCATTTATCATAGTCATAATGAATACACCAAAAAAATTGAACACAGCGGCCATTAAAATTGCATTTCTTGCTGTAATTGAACGTGTCGAGACGCATGTGGCAATGGCGTTTGGAGCATCTGTCCAACCATTTACCAATATGACTCCCAATGTAAGAACTGCAGTTATTAACAGAGGGGGACTAGATATGATTTGTGTAAGAAAATCCGAAAAATGAATAACCATATTATTCTCCTGACATTCGAATAAATTCAAATTATGTAAAAATTCGCATCTTTTTTACATAATTTTTACATACATTTTTAATATAGCACACATAATGCAATTTTTCTACATAATATTTTTTATTAAATGAACTGTAAAGTAGATTAATATTGAAGTTATTTCTGTAACTTTTGTGTGTAATTTGAATATTATATGAACTAAGACTATTATCGGAGGGTATTATGAAAAAGTATATTTCTTTACTGGTGGTTGTTTTAATGGTTGCATCGCTCTTTCTTGCAGGCTGTGAACAAAAAACAACCGAAAAACAGGACGTTAGGCTTGTGGAGGTTACCCATTCCATTTTTTATGCACCTCAGTATGTTGCCATTGAAAAGGGATTTTTTGATGAGGAAGGTTTAAATGTTGAGTTGACAAACGGCGGAGGAGCAGACAAGTGCATGGCCGCCCTTGTCAGCGGCGAAGCTGACGTTGCTTTCATGGGACCTGAAGCAAGCGTATACGTATATCTTCAGGGGAGAGAGGATCAGCCAATAAACTTTGCACAGCTCACTCAAAGGGATGGTTCCTTTATTGTTGGAAGAGAAGCTGACGACAGCTTCAGCATAGCCAAGCTAAAGGGCAAGACAATTCTTGGCGGAAGAAAGGGAGGAGTTCCTCTCATGACTCTTGAATATGTTCTGAAACAAAACGGACTGACTCCCGGTACTGACCTGGATGTAAGAACCGATGTGCAGTTTGATATGATGGCAGGCGCATTTGCTTCCGGAGAAGCAGATTACACCACATTGTTTGAACCTCTGGCATCTACTTTTGAAAAGCAAGGAAACGGATATGTACTGGCATCTGTTGGTGAGATGGCAGGATACATTCCATACACATGCTACAGCTCTCTGGAAAGCTACATCGAAAAAAATCCTGAAGTTGTTCAGGGATTTGCCAACGCTCTTTATAAAGGAATGGTATGGGTTGAAGAGCACACTGCAGAAGAAGTTGCTGAAGCAATTCTTCCTCAGTTTGCAGATTCGGATGTGAAGTTCATCGCAGAAATAGTCCAGACATACAAGGATCTGGATACATGGAACCCTGACCTTGTTCTTGGAGAAGACGGTTACAACCGCCTTATTGATATTATGAAGACTGCAGGGGAAATTGAAGAAGGTGCTCCTTACGGAGAAATTCAAACTCCTGACTTTGCAGTAAAGGCAAAACAAAATTACAAAAAATAAATAATTAAGAATTAAATGTTAAAGGACGGCTATGCGCCTCCAGACTATTGACAAACCCCCGACGCCGTCATCCTGAACGATAGTGAAGGATCTCATCTTTTATATAAAACATGAGATTCTTCGAGCAAGCTCTCAGAATGACAACGCCAAAATATACTGTCATTAACCAGAGGACGTCTATGCCGCCCCTTTCTAATTAAATCTTAACTCTTAATTCTATTTAGTATTGGTTGAATACCGGTGTTACATTGTCATCTTCAAAGTTAAGACCTGCTGCTTCAAATGACAAGCCTTCTATGTTGTATTCAACATCTGCTATTTCTTCAAACTGCTCAAGACAAAGAACAACTATTGCGTTCATATCTTCAAATTCTTCCTGTGAAAGGTTCACAGCTTCAACACCAAGATTAACAACTGCTGTGCCGCCTTTTACTTCAACATCTCTTAAGTTTACGCCAACAGGTATGTTGTTGCTCAGTACCGTATCAGACGGCGCTCCTCCAAACAGTCTTTCAACCACTGCAACCGCTGGATTTCCAACTTTTGATGCAGAAAATGTCAAAGGAACATAGTGTCCTTCCACTTCAGTATCAGGAGCTTTATAATAAACGGTGTAGTTGATTCCGTTATCTTTACCCTGCAAGTTGATATTTTTTCTTTCAAAAGCAGTGTCTATACTATAGCCTTTAGATAGGGCTGCAATGTCCTGTCCTTCAACCATGATTTCCACCTTGTCAATTGTAGGAAATTCGGTCAAAGTGTATGTAAGAGCAGAAACCATATTTTTTTCCTGATCTATTGACTCTGTATTTAATACATGATTGCTTAAATCGACAACGCATAAACCATCCTTAATAGACATTCCTCTTATTTGTGTTCCTTCAGGCAAGACGCCGTGAAGATTTGATTGAGCTATTTTCTTTTCAATTTCGCTTCCTACAACCATGCTTCTGAGTGTTGCTTTTGCAATTCCTTCTTCCCATGGAATCTTTGTATTTACAGGTACTATAAAACCATTTTCATCTTCATAATATGCCAGTATATCTTTCATCTTTTCTTCTTGAGCATTGACAGTGATGGTTTCAACAGCTTCTTGTTCTATATCTTCCTTAGCTTCTTCTCCGATGCTGTCATCTACAATTTCAAAATCTGACAAGTCTGCCAAATCTGTTACGTCCGGATTTTCTCCTCCCTTTAGACCAACCATCATGTCTAAAGTACTGCATCCTGTTATGCTTGCTGCCAAACAAACAATCAATATTAGAGATATATTCTTCTTAATAGACAATTTCATACCCTCCTCACGTCTTTATATAGTATTATATTTGGCATGTACCGAAGATATGATTAATAAATTAAATTAAAAAAATATTATAAAAAAGATGCAGCATTCAACGAGAATACCCGCTTAATTTTGCCTGATTATTTAAGCATTATGATTCCACACATGAGACCCCTTTTCCCCTTTTGCCCACGGTGAGAAAAAAACATGTTGTTGTTGCACTTGGTGCACAATCCTGACAATTCAATGTTAGAAGTTTTCATTCCATGTTTGACCATGAGATACTTGTTTATTTCCCAAAGGTTGAAATGATATTTTTCTCCCTTGACAATCATAAAATCCGTATATTTTTCATCGTATTCAAGAAACATGTCTGCCACGTCCTTGTCAACTTCAAAGCAGCACTGTCCAAGAGAAGGGCCTATGGCTGCAATTATATCTCCCGGATTACTGCTGAAATCCCTCACAAATGCATCCACCATTTCTCCTGCTATGTTATTAAGAGTTCCCTTCCAACCTGCGTGAGCCATTCCCACCACATTTTTCACAGGGTCGAAAAAAAACAGCGGAGTGCAATCAGCGTGGAATGTCATGAGAGCTATATTTCTTTTATCTGTATACAAGCCGTCAACATCAGTGTACAAAGGATCCATCATTGCATATCCCTTGTATTCTTCTGTTACATATTTGATGTTCTTTGTATGAGTTTGGTCTGTTTCAACAATATCATCCAGATTGATGTTGAGTCTTTCTGCCATTATTCTGTAATTAGTTTTAACATTTTCTTCTTCATCACCTGAACCCATTCCTAAATTCATGGAACAGAAATTGCCGCTGCTCACGCCGCCTTTTCTTGTGGTGAAGCAGTGAAACAAGTTTTCATGATTTTCAAGTGACGGAAATGTTACATATTCAAAACCATCAATTTCATTTATTTTGTGCATATATACTCCTCGAAATAAATTTCATTATAATTATAACATATGAAATATTAATTTAAATGATAATTTAATATGAAATAAATCAAATATATGCTAAAATAAGTGTAACTTTAGTTTTTATAAAATCTTGATATTTAAAATGGTCAGTTCAAGGAGGTTTCCATGATAATATCGCCTGTCTTTGACAAGGAAAGCAGCAAGGCGCTGTACATACAGCTTTACGAATACATAAAGAACGAAATAATATCAGGTCTGTTAAAGCCTGATTCCAAGCTTCCTTCCATCAGAGAAGCATCAACGACCCTTAACTTAAGCAAGACAACAATTGAAAATGCATACAGCCAGCTGGTGGCTGAAGGCTACATTGAAAATTTCCCAAAGAGGGGTTACTTTGTATGCGACCTTACAGAATACAACTTTGAAATAAATCATGACGTACAGAAAAACATACTAGATCAGCAGTCTGAAATAAATTATTTAAATAACGGCGTTGACAAGGAAAGCTTTGACACTTCAGCATGGAAGAGACTTTACAACAAGGTAATTTCAGATGAAAGAACTGACATTTACTCCAGCGGCTCCATTCAGGGAGAAAAATTTTTAAGGGATGAAATAGCTAATTTTGTAAATACAATGCGGGGAGGCAACACAAGCGCTGATCAGGTAATTGTTGGAGCAGGCGTTCAATATCTTTTGGGAATTCTCATAGGAATAATTAAGGAGGATTACAATGCTGTGGCTGTTGAAACACCTGGTTTTAACAAAGCAGAGTTCATATTTGAAGATTACCTCTTCAACATACACCACATAGAAGTGACGGACAACGGCTTTCCAGTAGAAAAACTAAGAAACAGCGATGCTCATCTCATATATATAAGCCCTTCACACCAATATCCTCTTGGAACCATCATGCCGGTTAACAAGCGAATGGAGCTTTTGGATTGGGCACAAAAGAACAACGGTCTCATAATAGAAGATGATTATGATGGCATGATAAGATATGGAGGAATGCCAATACCAAGTCTTCAGGGACTGGATAAGAATGACTGCGTCATATACCTGGGTTCATTTTCAAAAATGCTTCTGCCTTCTCTTAGAATAAGCTTCATGGTTATACCTAAAAGGCTTCTTTCGAAATACAATGAAATTAAATACAGGCACACTCAGTCAACTTCTAAAATCGACCAGGTAGTTCTTGCAAATTTCATGAAGGAAGGCTACATGCTCAAGCACCTTCGAAAAATCAAAAGAATTTACAGCAAGAAAAACCTGGCTCTCTCTGCAAGCTTCAAAAAAACATTCAAGGATAGACTGGAAATAATAAATTCTGACTCAGGTCTTCATGTTGTATGCGAAGCATATGTAAAAAAAGATGACATACATTTGATGGAACAAATAAAAAATTCCCGCATTTTGCTAAACATCATAAGCAGAAATGGGGATAAAATAATTTTTTCACTGAATTACAGCGGAATTGATACTGATAAAATTCAGGACTTCACAAATTTGCTGGGCAAGGTGTTGTTTGAATAATGTAGAGAAGGACTACCGTCTCCCGAAGATAAATTACTGAATTAACAATGCGGGAGGACACGAGGTCCTCCCCTACATTTTAAATTGCCAATGATTCAAATTAAATCAATCAATTTATTTGTTTTTAAATAATTTTTTGTACACTTCTCCTGCTACCAGAGGGATGAAAGCAAACATCATTACTATTTCCCAGTCAAGCATGGACAATGGCACAACATTGAATATATCGCTTAATATAGGAACATACAATACTGCAACCGTAAGAGCAAAAGATGCAAATACAGCCTGAACCATTCTCATGTTGGTAAATACGCCTATTTTAAACAATGTGAATTCCTGAGATCTTGAAGAAAATGCTCTTAAAAGTTCAGCCGTAATCAATGTTGCAAACACTATACTTCTTTCATGAACTAAATTTTCTGCTCCAGGGTATGCTTTCATTGCCCAGTAATAGGATAAAAGCGATGCTGCTGATATGGCAATTGCCTGGAATACAATTCCTCCAAGCATTCCTCTATCAAGTATTGGCTCTTTCGTGTCGCGAGGAGGGTGGTTCATAATTCCCGGTTCTGCATTTTCAACTCCAAGTGCCATAGCAGGGAAACTGTCTGTAACAAGGTTCAGCCACAAAAGCTGTATTGGAACAAGAGGAACTTCCCATCCAAGCAAAATGCTCACAAATACCAGGAGTATTTCGCCTATGTTGCAGCTTAACAGGAAGAACACAAATTTTTTGATGTTGCTGAAAATTATTCTGCCTTCTTCAACTGCGTTAACTATGGTAGCAAAGTTGTCATCTGTAAGAATTACTTCTGCTGTGTTCTTAGCAACGTCTGTTCCGGTGATGCCCATTGCAACTCCTATGTCTGCCTTTTTAAGTGCAAGTGCGTCGTTTACGCCGTCACCGGTCATTGAAGTGATATGTCCGTTTTCCTTGAGAGCAGTTACAATTCTTACCTTGTGGTCAGGCGAAACTCTGGCATATACTTTTGTTTTCTTTACAACTTCTCTTAATTCTTCATCACTGAACGCATCAAGTTCTGCCCCCATCATTGCCTGGTCTTCAGATTCAACCATTCCAAGGTCCTTAGCAATTGCATATGCCGTTTCCTTGTAGTCTCCGGTAATCATTACTGCTTCAATTCCTGCATCTTTACATTCTTTTATGGCATCTTTTACTTCAGGTCTTGCAGGGTCGATCATTCCTACCAATCCCACAAATATCATGTCGTTTTCAACCAGATCGAATGACAGGTGTTCAGGAACCTGATCCCATACCTTGTATGCTGCAGACAACACTCTCAGAGCTGAGCGTGCAAATGTCCTGTTCACATCAAGAACTCTGTCCTTAAGTTCCTTTGTAAAATCCACTATTTCACCGTTAAGAGCAATTTTTGAGCATCTGCTTATAACAATGTCCGGTGCTCCTTTTGTAAATGAAACAACTTTTCCTTCTATGTAATCTGTGTGGAATGTGCTCATCATTTTTCTAGCAGAGTCAAACGGAAGCTCATTTACCCTCGCATAGGATTTGTTAAGCTGTTCCGTTGTTTTTCCAAGCTTTCCTGCAAATGTGACAATTGCTCCTTCTGTAGGATCTCCAATTACTTTGTACATTCCTGATGAGTTGTCAAGATGCGCATCATTCGCCAGGGCTCCTATTGAAGCCAGGTTTATAAGGTTAGGAAGAGCATCCACAGTTATCTGTCTGCCCTCAAGCTTCACAGCTCCAACCGGTTCGTATCCTCCGCCTTCAATTTCAAGTATTTTATCATCAACGTATGCTTTTACAACAGTCATCTCATTTTGAGTGAGCGTCCCAGTTTTATCTGAACATATTACAGAAGTTGCGCCAAGAGTTTCAACTGCCAAAAGTTTTTTAACTATGGCATTTCTGCCAGCCATACGGTTCATACCAATGGACAATACTATTGTAACTATTGCAGGAAGTCCTTCAGGTATTGCTGCAACTGCCAGACTTATGGATGTAAGAAGCATTTCGAGAACTTCTCTTCCCTGCAAAATGCCTACGCCAAATACTACAACGCATATTATTATTGTCAGGGTTCCAAGAACTTTTCCAAGCTGGTTAAGCTTTATCTGAAGAGGAGTCTGCTCTTCGTCATAGGATTGTATCTTTGTAGCTATGTTTCCTATTTCAGTGCGGTGGCCTGTTCCAACAACTATGCCCTTGCCTCTTCCGTATGTAACGATAGTGCTTGAGAATCCCATGTTGTGCCTGTCACCTATTCCGGCCGGTCCTGCAATTGATGCTTTAGCATCCTTTTCTACGGGAACTGATTCTCCTGTAAGTGAAGCCTCTTCGATTTTTAAATTTGAACTTTCAATCAGCCTCACATCTGCAGGAATTATATCTCCTGCTTCCAATACAACAACATCTCCTGGTACAATGTCTGCTGCCGGAAGAACCATCTGGTTTCCGTTTCTTATTACTTTTGCATTAGGAGCACTCATTTTCTGCAGGGCTTCAACTGATTTCTCTGCCTTGCCTTCCTGATAGATACCCAAAACAGCATTTATTACTACAATTGCAAGTATTACAAAAGCATCTTCCTTTTCTCCTACTGCTGCTGAAATTCCTGCTGCAATTATCAAAATTATAATCAGAAAATCAGCGAACTGAGCAACAAGCTTAGACCAAAAGCTCTTCTTAGCCTGTGCTTCCAATTCATTTTTTCCATATTTTTCTATTCTTTGTAATGCTTCCTGATCGTTGAGCCCGAAATCTTCATCAGTGCCCAGCTCTGACAAAACATCTTTTTTGCTCTTGTTGTACCATTCCAAAATATTTATCCTCCTAATATAATTTTCCAAAAATTACGTATACATTATTATAATGTAATTATTGCCATAATTGCAATATATATTTATTATACATTTAAAATCAAACAATTTTCAACAATATATGCAAAAAAATAAACCGAATTATTATTCGGCTTATTTTATGAAAAATTATTTAACACATGAAATAAATTCACGGACTTGGAATTTATTTCGATCATTATTCTGCTTTATTGTACTTTGAGAAGAGTATTCTTCCCACATGTACGCCGCTTGCTGATGCTTGAGAAAGGGAATGAGTTACTCCTGAGCTGTCCCCCAGCATATACAAATTCTTAATTTTTGTTTCAAGATTGTTGTTGACTTCAACTGTCGAATTATAGAATTTTACCTCGACACCGTAAAGGAGAGTGTCTTCATTTGACGTTCCCGGAGCAATTTTATCCAAAGCATAAATCATTTCAATTATGTCATCCAGCTGTCTTTTTGGAATTACAAGGCTTAAATCTCCCGGAGTTGCATTGAGTGTTGGGTTCGTAAAGCTCTTCATCATTCTTCTTTCATTTGTCCTTCGGCCGTTTACAAGGTCTCCAAAACGCTGAACAATAACTCCTCCTCCAAGCATGTTGCTGAGCCTTGCAATTGATTCCCCATACTCATTGCTGTCATGGAAAGGCTCTGTGAAATTGTTTGATACAAGAAGAGCAAAGTTTGTGTTTGCTGTGTGTAATTTCACGTCCGAATAGCTGTGGCCGTTTACAGTAACAATTCCGTTTGTGTTTTCATTTACCACCACTCCGTGAGGGTTCATGCAGAACGTCCTTACAAGGTCGTTGTATTTTTTTGTTCTGTAAACAATTTTGCTTTCATAAACTTCTTCTGTTATGTGCTCAAATACTTCTGAAGGAAGCTCAACCCTTACTCCTATGTCAACCCTGTTTCTCCTGGTCTTGATGTCCATTTTGTCGCATATGCATGAAATCCACTTTGAGCCTGAGCGTCCTGTTGCAAGAACAAGATCCCTGCATGAATATGTCTTGTTTTTTGTTTCAACGTGGAATTCATCATTACCTGCATCAATATCAAGAACTTCACAATCAAAAACAAATTCAACTCTTTCCTTCAGATAATCATACATGTTGCCCAAAATGTTTATATTTCTGTCAGTTCCAAAATGCCTTACCTTTGCATCCAAGAGGTGCAAATCATGCTGAAGCGCCTTTGTCTTAAGAGCTGTATTGGCAGTTGAGTACAGTTTTGCATCTGAACCTCCCATACCGCAGAGCACCTCATCCACATAGTACATTAAATCCAGGGCTTCCTGGTCTCCCACATACTTGTTCAGGTATCCCCCGAAATTGTTTGTTATGTTGTACTTGCCGTCTGAAAGACTTCCTGCTCCACCGAATCCGTTCACCACATTGCATATGTTGCAGTGTATGCACGACTTTATTTTCTTGTTGTCAATTGGGCACTTTCTCCTGTCAAGGCTGTGTCCTTTTTCTATTATTAAGACTTTAATATCGGATTTTTGTTTTGTAAGTTCATAGGCCGTGAACACCCCGCTGGCTCCTGCCCCCACTATTATTACATCATAATTCATATTTATCCTCCAATTACGAATTTCTGTTTTTAATACTCAATTAGAACAACTTCGTTTTCTTTAAGTCCTGAAGTTATTTCTATATTGTCATCGTCCTTTATTCCGGTAGTTACTTCCCTTTCAGTTTCTGCATTGTTTTCTATCACTGTCACATACTGCTTTCCTGATTTATCATAAACAGCATCTTTGTCTACAAGAAGCACATTTTCCTTTTCCTCTAGAACAATTACAACATCCATTTCAGAACCTATTTTGTATCCGTGATTTTCTTCAAGTTCTCCTAAGTCTGCTTCAATTCTTACCCTTTTTTGCTCAACTCCTAAATCTGAAACTTTTGTCTGAGCCTTAGGGTAAATTCTGCTCACTTTTAGTTCTTCATTACCGCCCTTGCTGTTTATAACAAAAGGCATTCCAACAACTGTATCTTCCGCATCCTCTGCAAGAACTTCAACATATGCTCCAAGGTTATTTTCATCCTGGATTTCCACAACCACAACACCTGCCTGGGTCATTCCTCCCTGATGGACGTTAAGTTCCGTAATCACACCATCAAATTCAGCTTTGATTGAAGATTGTTCAATACTTTTTTCAAGAATTTTTATTTGAATCATTATTTCTTCAACTTGTGCTTCATATTGCTTTTTAACATTGGATGAAACTCCCCTTATGAGGAGGTTGTAGTTGTTTTTTGCTTCCTGAAGCTGATTTTCAAGGGCTGTCACATCATACTGGGCCTCTTCGTACTCAACCTGGCTCACTGCTCCGCTTTCATAAAGCGCTTTAAGTTTATCGAAACTACTTTTGGCAAAACTCAGGTTGTTTTCAATTGTATTGATTTGTAGCTTCATGTTGGATATTTCCTGAAAGTCTGCTCCTTTGACTGATTCATTGTATGATGCTGTGATTGCCTCAATTTGTTTGTTGGCTCTTTCTATTTCCAGGTCATAATTATTTTCATATGTCAAAATTATACTACCTTTTTTTACTTTGTCACCAACGGATACATTCAGTGTTTCCACTCTTTGACTCATGTCAGAATAAAATGTGTTCACTCTTTTTGAGTAAACAGTTCCGGTTTCTTCTATTGTATTTTGTATTGTGCCCATTTTTACCTTAGATGTTGTACCGTCAAATGTTTTTTCACCTAAATTAGACATGGAATACAAGGCAACAGCAAGTATTGTCGAAATTATTGCAATTGATAATATTATAAGTTTTTTCTTATTTTTCATCTTCCCCTCCAAATTTTATGATATTCTGCTTTTCAATGCCTGCATGAAATCCAGCCTGTGAACTTTAGCATATGTCATTAGCTGAGCCAGCACTATAAAAATAATTGTCAAAATTATTGAAACAACAATGTTATTTAATGTTATGGGCTCATTCATGGTATAAATGTCCGTCGTGTACGTCTTTGCCATATAATCCACGAGCCACATGCCAAGAGGTATGCCGGCAGCTATTCCAAGGACTGTCATTATCATGTTTTCCCTCACTAACATATTGAAAATCTCAGACTTTGAAAATCCCATGACCCTCAGTGATGAAAATTCCATAGTTCTTTCATTGATGCTCATGAGCGTCATGCTGTACACAATTACAAATCCCAAAAGGCCCGAAAATATAACCATAAAAATCATTGAGGCTGCAGTTACAGTTGTAAATTCCTCAAATGCCCCTCTTAAATCATCCTTAGACATTATGGTTATAGTCTTCATGTCATTAAGTGACCTTGCCACATCATCGTCTGTATTTATATAAACACCGTTGGCAACGCCTTTGTCAAGGAAGTTCTCATTCATGTAGTCTATGTTCATGTATCCGTTTATACCAAGACTTTGCTTGATTATTCCTTTTACTGTCACATAGCCGTCGTCGTGTCCGGGCATGAAATTTTTAAGAAGAACTTCATCTCCAACTCTTGCATCAAGAGAAGATGCGAGATTTGAAGATAACAGTATTCCGCTACTAGGCAGTCTCACCGGATTTCCCTTAACATCCTCAAACCCATAAAATACAGTGTTTTCTTCCAGCCCTATAATGCTTATAATTTTAGACTTTTTGCCGTTTTCTATTTCAAAAGGAACTTCATTTCTTGCTTCCATGTTCCTGTATTTAATTTTTTCTGCAATTTCATTTTTTATATCTTCATTTTGAAAGCCGTTGAAGCTTATGTTGTATTCAGCCTTCATAAATTCGTCATAATGTCTGTTGAACATTACGTCTATTATATCAACCATCCATATTGTCATTACCATCATACCGCAAGTAATTGCAACCGCTGCTCCTATAAAGACAAACTTTTTCTTTTCCCTGAATATATTTCGAAGAACAATTTTCCAGGAAAAGGGTACATGGTTCCAGACAATCTTAATATTTTCTATGATAATTCTTTTCCCCTTCTTGGGAGCCTCAGGTTTCATTGACTCTGCAGGATTTATCTTAACAATGTTTCTTACACCCCAAAAACCTGATATGATACAAAATATAAGTGATAAAAGCACAGATATTAATATTCTGTAGTAATAAACCTTGACCGTAAGCATGGGAATGTTGAAGAAAACAAGGTAATAATTTGTCATTACACCTGACAGAGCTGTTCCCATCAATGACCCAAACGTTCCTCCTATTATCCCTACGCTTGCAGCATATTTCAAATAGTGGGACATAATTTCAAAGTCCGTAAACCCCAGGGCCTTAAGAACCCCTATGGATGTTCTGTCTTTTTTTACTATTCTTGAAAGCATTGTGGTGAGCATGATGGCTGCAAAAATAAGAAATATGATGGGAACTGATTTAGACATCATTTCAAGTCCTTCAATTTCCTGACTCAGCATGCCGTTGCTCAGCTGATCTTGTTTTTTTATAACTCTCCTCACACCATACTTTTCCAGATTGTCCTCTAAATATTCCTTTGTCTGGTCAAGAGATTCATCATTGTTGGTGGTTATGAGCATTTCATTGAAACTTCCGTTGGAGCCGTAAATCTTTCTGATATAATCTTCCTCAACATACACCACTCCGAATTTTTCAGGATCCGGAAGCATTGTCTGTTCATTTTCCATCATGTATGCATATTCTGAACTTGATGCCACAGCTGTTACATTGAATTTATACTGCCTTCCATTTATTCTGAGGAATATTTCATCACCCACATTTATGTTTCTTGCAGCTGCAAACTGCTCAATTACTATGACATCATTATCAGACAGAGTCCTTCTTCCTGACTTTATAAACAGCTTGTTGATTTTGCTTTCATATTTGTCCACAGAAATGACCCTGACATCAACATCTTCATCATTGTCGTCTGTAACAAATGGAGTGTCAAACACGAGCCTTGCTTCAGCTTCTTTTATATCAGCCTCACCAACTAAGCTGCTCTCAAGCTTCTCAGGCAATCCTGATGCTGTGACAAATATGTCTGCAAAATTGGTTTCCATGTAATAATCGTCCAAGGAATCACTTAAGTTAATTGAAGAATTGCTGACAGCAGTGAAGACAAAAATACCCGTTATGATTATTGCAAGAACAGCAATGTATTGACCCTTAGTGTTTTTAATCATTCTAAAAAGTCTTTTGTCAAGCTTTTTCATTACCAATCAATCCTTTCAGCAGGAATAGGATCATCATTTATGATGACTTCCGTGATTTTGCCGCTTCTCATTTTAATTACCTTATCGGCCATCTGCGCTATTGATGCATTATGGGTTATAACCACAACAGTCTTGTTGTATTTTTCGTTCATTTCTTTAAGGACTCTGAGTATTGATATACCTGTTTCAAAATCCAGTGCTCCCGTAGGTTCATCACACAGTAGTATTTGAGGATTTTTAGCAACAGCCCTTGCAATTGCAACTCTTTGCTGTTCACCACCGCTCATCTGAGACGGAAAGTTATCCATTCGTGACCCAAGTCCTACGGCTTCCAACACTTCCTCTATATCAATTGGGTCCCGGCAAATTTCTGCTGCAAGTTCAACATTTTCCTTTGCAGTAAGCGTTGCCATGAGATTGTAAAACTGAAATACAAAGCCTATTTCATTTCTTCTGTACATTGTAAGCTCTTTGTCGCTTATTCCCGTTATCATGTCTCCATTGAAGTAAACTTCACCTGATGTTGGAGTGTCCATTCCACCCACAATGTTTAAAAGAGTGCTTTTCCCTGAACCGCTGGGACCGAGAATCACAATAAATTCACCCCTTTTAACTTCAAAGCTTACATTTTCCAGAGCCTTTACTGTGACATCACCCATTTTGTAAAGTTTGCTTATATTTTCTGCCTTCAATACTACTTCGCTCATATTCTCACCTGACTACCTTTCTTCAAGAATGCCGTACATTAAAATGTTCATGAGCCTTATATACTCGTCTTTAACAACATCATAATATTTCTCATAATTTGATCCATCCTCTGCAAACAGCGGCAAGTACCTGCTCTCTATTATGTTTGTCAAGCTTGCCATGAGCAGGACAATGTCATTTGCTTCAATGTTTTTTTTCATTGGCAGACCTTTTATTATGTCCATTAATATATTTATACCGATTTGCTTAATTTCCATATATCTTTTTTCTATATCATCTTTTAATTTTTTTGGAGAATTACTAAAGCCTCCAACCAACATTCTATAATGCATGGGGTTGTTCATAAAAAATTTGTATTTTACTTCCATCAACTTCATCAAGATTGTTATGAAATCATCCTTAGGAAGTTCCAAATCTTTAAATTCATTTAACGCATCATCTATGCATTTGTTCATGGCAGTCATAAAGAGATTTTCCTTTGAACCGAAGTAGTGAAATATGAGTCCTTTGGACACCTCAGCCCGCTGACTTATCCTATCGGTGTTTGCTTTTTCAAAACCATGTTCAGAAAACTCTTCTATGCTCGCCTGTACTATTTTGTCCTTTTTGGAATTGTCAAGCATCAACCCACCTCCTCTTAATTGACTTAACAGTCAATTATATTATACATTATATTGACTAAGAGGTCAATATATGAATAAACTCAAACCTATCCACACAAAAAAGAGCCCCTCAAGGCTCTCGTAGGGGCGGATGTGCCCGCCCGGTGCTGTTACTTCACTGCTTAATGCTAAATTACCAGGTCGTAGGGGCGGATCTTGTGTCCGCCCGGTGTTATTCTCTTTGTTTAATTTTGATTTTCTATCAGTTCTTTAAGGTCATTCAGGTAAATCCACCTGTTCATTTTTTCTTCAAGCTGCACTTCAAGATTTTGTTTTTCATCCATTATTTCCTGAAGCTTCATGTAATCTGTGGCACTTTCTTCAAGCTTTGTTTCAGCTTCAGCTATTTTTAATTCAATTGCGGCTATGTCATCGTCGATGGTGTTGTACTCCTGCTGTTCCTTGAAAGAAAATTTAAGTTTTTTTGGTTTTTCTCTTGTTTCCTTCTGAACGTCCTTTGTTTGTCTAGGTTTTTCCTGCTGTTTTTCATTCAATATCCTTACAGCAATGTAATCGGAATATCCTCCGTTGTACATAACAACTGTTCCGTCTCCGGGAAGTTCAAGTACCGTGTCAACCACCTTATCCAGAAAATATCTGTCGTGGGATACGGTAATCACTGCACCGCTGAACGTTTCAAGATAATCTTCAAGCACGGTGAGAGTTTCTATGTCAAGGTCGTTTGTAGGCTCATCAAGAAGCAATATGTTTGGTGCAGTCATGAGCACGCTCAGCAAAAACAACCTTCTTCTTTCTCCGCCGGACAATTTTTTTATTGTGTTGTACTGCACATCAGGTGAAAACAAAAATCTTTCAAGCATCTGGGAGGCAGTTACACTTCCTTCAGGCGTCTCAACAACTTCAGCTATATTTTTTATATAATCTATAACTCTTTGAGAATCATCTATTTCTTTTGCTTCCTGAGAAAAATATCCAACATTGACAGTGCTTCCTATTTCCACATGACCTTTATCCGGCTGAGTTTTTCCTGCCAGTATATTTAACAGCGTTGATTTTCCCGCTCCATTTTTCCCGACTATTCCAATTCTTGCATCGCGAATCACAGTAAATTCAAAATCATCAACTATTTTTTTGTCTCCGAAACTCTTTGAAATGTTCTTAACTTCTATTGTCTTCTTTCCAAGCCTTGAAGATACAGAGCTCAGTTCAAGCTTTTCAACCACTTCAGTTCCAAGAGAACTTTTAAGCTTTTCAAACTGTTCAATTCTTCCCTTTGCTTTTGTGCTTCTCGCACGTGCTCCCCTTTGAATCCATGCCAGTTCCTTTTTGTAAAGCGTCTGTTTTTTCCTGTCGCTGCTTGCTTCCATATCCTCACGGAGGGCTTTCAGTTCCAGAAACTTTGAGTAATTTCCTTCATAGGAATACAAGTTTCCCTTGTCAAGTTCAATTATCTTGTTTGAAACCCTATCCAGGAAATACCTGTCATGGGTAACCATGAGTATTGCTCCTGAATATTTCACAAGATAATTTTCAAGCCAGATAATCATGTCATTGTCAAGATGGTTTGTGGGCTCATCAAGAACCAAAAGCTCACACGGATTTACAAGAGCACTGGCAATTGCAACTCTTTTTCTCTGCCCTACCGAAAGCAGATTTACTTTTTTGTCATATTCATCAATTCCAAGTTTGCTCAAAATTGTCTTTGCTTCATATTCCATGAGAACCTTGGTTTCAGTGCTTGAATTGATGAACACCTGCTCAAGGACAGTGGCATCATTATCAAAGGCCGGGTCTTGTTCAAGAACGCAGATTCTGTCTCCCGGACTTTTTATTATATTACCGCTGTCCGGCTCTTCGACTCCAGATGCAATTTTTAAAAGTGTGGATTTTCCTGTTCCGTTGATTCCAACCACCCCGATTTTATCGCTGTCGTTGATATATAAGTCAACATTATTAAGAAGCACCTTTTCTCCGTAACTTTTATTTACTTTTTCCAGTGTAATTATCATTATAATTGCCTTTCAATTTTTGTTTAATACAGAAATTCATTTACATTTGCCTTTCCCTATTGATATCTGACTTAAAGAAATCAAAAATCGTGAAAGGGTAATTCTTAGGTAAAGATGTAAACTCTGTGTATTTTTTTGTTTTGGGATGTTTAAATCCGAATTTGTAAGACCAAAGGGCAGGTATAGTGAAGTCTTTTTTCTTCATAAATACCTTGTTGTACTTGTTATCTCCCCATATGGGAGTTCCTGCATTTGAAAATTGCAGCCTGATCTGATGATGTCTCCCCGTAAGGAGATTTATCTTAACAAGGCAAAGAGTTCCGTATTCTGCAGTTTCAGCAGTTTCCAGAACTTCATACTCAAGTCTTGCAATCTTACCCTGCTTGTCTTCAGCTGTAGTCACTTTTGACATGTTTATTGTCTTAAGTTTTTTTATATAGTCTTCAAGAATTCCCTTATTATTGGCTGGTTTTCCGCACACAACTGCAAAATATTCCTTTTTTGTGTGTCTTTCCTGCACTTGCCTTGAAAGTTCCTTGTTGGCGAAATCATTTTTAGCGAATACAATCACGCCTCCTACAGGCCTGTCAAGCCTTTGAATGAGACCAAGGTAAGGATTGTCGCCATTACTTTTCACATAATTGATTCCTGCGCTCATAAGGTCATCATCTTCTGTCTTGTCGCTTTGGGATGGAATTCCCGGAGGCTTTATAAGGCAAAGAACATGTTTATCTTCATATATTATATCAAGTTCCATTTTTTCTCCTGTCATATTAAATCGGCATATGATGCTTCAGCTGCCCTTAACAAGTCATCGGGACTGAGTATCATTTGTATTCCAATGGCTCCGCCGCTTACAAGTATTTTGTCCTGAAGGAGGGCAGATTCGTCCACAAATGTTTTGTAATGTTTCTTCATTCCTATGGGAGAACAACCTCCCCTTATGTATCCAGTATTTTTTGTAAGATCTTTTAAAGGAAGGAGCTCAATGTTTTTTTCACCTGAAGCAGAGGCTGCTTTTTTTAAATCAAGCTCGTATTCAACAGGAACACAAAATACATACAGTTCCTTGCTGTGTCCAAGAGACACTAATGTCTTAAAAACAGCCTCCGGGTTTTGCCCTGTTTTGTGAGCAACAGATACCCCGTCAATTTTTCCGTCTTCGCACTCATATGTCAGACAGTCATATTCGATATTAAGTGAATCGAGAATGCGCATGGCATTTGTTTTATTTATTTTTTTCACGCTATCACCTCTTACAACCTTGTGTACAGCCCATAAATCGCAAAAATGTTAAGAAGAAGAGCTATAAAAGTAATTGCAACAAACCCGGCTTTTCTTGTCTTGTGATGGAATAGAAGCATGGCTGCAATGCTTCCGATAGTTCCTCCTAAAAAGCTTGTGAGATGCAATGTTTTTTCTTCTATTCTCCATTTGTCTTTCCTGGCTTTTTGTTTATCAACATAAAACATCACAAATGAAATCAAATTAATTATTATGAAATATATGGCTAAATATTTAATCATTTTAATCTCGCTACCAATTTATTTATTTTTTTGCCCTGCTCTGTAAAACGCTGTTCATATTCGGTCATGACGTTGTCTTCCGCGTAAGGGCTATTGTGCAGATCTCTTGTGCACATAACAATTTCCCAGTTGTCTGCCTCAAGCTCCTGAAGTGAATACTCAAACAAATCATCATTGTCTGTCTTCATGTGTATTTCTCCTCCATCTTTAAGCACCTTTCTGTAAACATCAAGGAAATTTTTATGAGTCAACCTTCTCTTATAGTGAGAGGGTTTTGGCCATGGGTCTGAAAAGTTCAGATAAATTCTTTCTATAGACTTAGGTTCAAAAACATCCGTAAGTATGTCTCCGTTTGAATAAACTACAAAATAATTGTCCGGATCATTTTCTATGACGCATTTTGCGCATCTGTACGCAACCTTCACGCTTTTTTCGAATCCAAAGAAATTCACCTGTGGATTTTTTAGAGCCGTTTCCCTTAAAAACTTGCCTTTTCCGCATCCAAGCTCAACATGTATGGGGTTGTTGTTTTTGAAGGCGTCATTTAGCATGTATCCTCTTTTTTCCGGTTCAGTGATTGCTTTTTCGTGATTCTGCAGGTATTCGTACTGACCGTGAACATATCTTAATCTCATAATACACTCCTTAATTTTCTAATAGAATTTTACAATACTTTGTAATAATTAACAATATAATTTTATACATGTTGCATAAAATACCAAAACCAAGTAAAATAATAGTAACAAAAGAAAAAGGGGTGAATTATGGATTTTCTATTTAACATATCGGGACCAGCTCTTTATATCATAATATTTTGTGCAAAAATAATAGAAGTATCAATTTCAACTGTGCGATTAGTTTTAATCAACAAAGGTGAAAGAGTTAAAGGCGCATTATTAGCTTTTATTGAAATAATGATTTGGTTGATTGTAGTAAGCTCTGTTTTAAATAACATAACAGAAGATCCAATTAAAGTATTCATTTATGCCATTGCTTTCTCAATGGGAAATTTCATCGGTGTTACGCTCGAGTCAAAAATAGCTGTGGGACTGTCATCCATACAGGTAGTGGTAAATGAGGAAAATGGTGAAGAGCTGGCAGATATTCTCAGAGATCAGGGTTTTGGAGTAACAATTATTGATGGAAGAGGAAAAAATGACAGCAAGAAAAATCTGTTATTCGTTCAACTGAAAAGAAAAAAAATTCCTGAAGCAGTGAAGCTTATTAGGCTTACAGCACCTCAGGCTTACATTACAGTCAATGACATAAAGTCCATGATGGGCGGATATATAAAATAGCATATGAAAAGCAGTTCAAGGTGAACTGCTTTTTTATTGCAGTTCACGACCACAGCATATAGGTAATATTAACAGCCGTATATTGCACAACAGTGTTTCCCGGTATTTTATAAAGGAAAGGAGCTGGCTGTCCAGCCCCTATACTTTACTGTTAATCATTCTGGCATATCAATATCCAAATACCATCCGCAAGGTATGCGGGCAACCGCATGAACTGCCACATAATTCTTATTACCGTTAACCTGAACCTCAGCACCATCAGTATATGGGAATTGGCCAGGTGCATCAGTCATAACACCTTTCTTTAAAGGCAGCTGAGTTGCACCAATCCATACATGTGTTTCTTCAAATTCAACTCCTTCAAAAGGCTCGAATGTTACACTTATATATCCATTTTCATAATTAATTAACACTTGACCTACTTTTGCTCCTTTGCTTAAGTCGTTGCCGCCTGCACCTGCATAAAGATCAGCTGTGATTGATGTTGGAGTTGTAGTATCAACTTCTATATACCATCCCCAATTTCCGGATGATGGAAGTACATCCTTATTTTCATGTGAAAACTCACTGCTGTATCCCCAGGCTGTTTCATCGCTGTAGCACTGGTTCCAGAAGTTTGCGGCTATTTCATTTCCTGTGTCTATGTCACCTGGAAGCTCAATGATACGTTCACCGTCATCCGGTTCGATTGCTGTCCAATTTTCAGGAATTTCTTCTCTTACACGGTACGTTCCTGCAGGAAGGCCGGCAAATGTATAAGCTCCGTTTGCGCCAGTTTGGCCGGATTGTCTGTAATCCTCATCCCAAACTCCATCTTCTTCAATCCATCTGTCAAGATGCATGGTCCATCCTTCTAAAGGATTTTCATTATCTGGTCCGCTGCCAAGATAATCTTCCCATAAATATCTATATTTGTATGCTGTGATGTCAAACAGCTCTTCATTTTCAAAGTTGTAGAATGGACCTTCTTCACAATCTGATGAATCTTCAGGCAAGGTTACCTCATGATATATTTTTTCTGTTGTGTCAAAAGGTTCTCTCTGAATCCAGTGGTCCTCATCATCTATAATTTCTTCAACTTTGTACTTTCCTGCAGGCAAATCTGTGAAACAATACTTGCCGAACTCATCTGTTTCATCAGAAGCAAATATATCTTCTAGCCAGCCTCCTGTACCTTCATTAAGTGTTTCATCCCACTTGTACAAATTGATTGTCCATCCTTCAAGGCCTTCTTGTGTTGTGTAATTCAACTTGTAACCTGCGATATTGTATTCTACCGGTGGTTTATTTTCAAAGTTGAAGCTCATAACAGCAGAGGCTGTATCTGTATATAAATTAACCCCATCAGATTTTTCTGTTATAGCACCGGTTGATTTGTTGATTTCAAAGAATTTTCCTGCTTGTGCATCATGGCCGTAAAGTGTACCGTCTCCGCTGAATGCAAGCTGAAGGGAGAAAGTATATCCTGTGCTGCGAATTACTTCAAATCCGCTGCCGTCACGATTAACCTTGAAGAATTCATATTTTCCTGAATTTAATCCGAAGCCGTAAATAACACCTTCCGGCGAAATTGCAATGTCCCCGCTAAATGTCCATGCATGTGTGTTGTTGGATATATCACCCATTTTGGTTGCAACATCAACATCTCCATCTGCCTTAAACGTGACCTCGTACAAATCGTCTGTAGCACCGCCATAACTGGAAGTCGGGCCTCCTGCTATATAATAATACTTTCCGTCAAAGAAATCGGCACATGCAATTTCTCCCGGCAAATTGCCAAGATATTCCTGGGTGCTTGTATCACTCAAATATAATTTTGCAAGTCCAGGATAATTTACAAAGTACAGATATCCGCCATCCTTGTCATAAGCAAGACCATTAGGTCCTATATTGCTAAAGCTCAGTCCACTTTCTAAAGTTATTTGGTAAACTTCGTCGGCATCAGCCGTAAGAGGGTCTACTTTGAATATTTTACCGGTATTACGCTGAATTCCATATACTATATTTTCTGTTGGAAGTGTCACATAATGGAAGCCATCACCGCCAGGATATACTTGTTCCCAGTCATCATCTATCAAATCCTCTCTCACACGGTATTCACCCATGGGAAGATCCAAGAAGCAGTACTTGCCTGTTCCATCGGTTTCTACTGGATCCACATAGTCTTCTTCCCAGTCTCCGTTAATCCATTTGTCAAGATGAATTAACCACCCGGAAACAGTTTCGCCTGTATCGCTGTTAATTTTGTAACCACTGATTTCATAAAGAGGCGGACATTTATAAACTCTGATTGCATCCAGATCAAATCCGTCAGTGTTGCCAGAATCTGATGCTGTGATTGTTACATCCCCGTCATTAGGCGCAGTAATAGGCAGAAAGTTTACAGTAAAGGTGCCTCTTGGTGTGGCATTTGAAGTATATGTAGACGGATACGCTTCAGCATAAACATTTCTTGTTATGTCTATGAATGTTATGCCCTGGGCATATACAACTTCATCCGGCAAATAGAACTGAGTTATGCCAAAGCTGCCTTCTGTTGCAGTTGTGCTGTCATGGAAATCTCTGTTAAACAGATTTTCATCGAATTCATCCTCAGGAATATAAAGTTCTCTTATCTCTGCCTTGCGTGCAGGAGTTATATAGTTTATAGCTATTCTGTTACCTGCAATGCCTGCATAATATGCATTGCCGTCAAGTGCGGGAATGCCAAGGGAAGCATCTATTCCTTCTGTGTCATTTTCTTCATAGGGGTAGATATCCCCGTTTGAATCTTTCACATAGGCACCTGTCAGATAAACCAGGGTTGCTTCAGCATGCCATCCTGTTGCAGCTCCCCAGGTTACTTCTGCCAGCTCAATATCAGGTTCTCCATCTACATTGAAGAAATTATCATCAAATGTATAATTTGTCCATTGGCGGGCAGCCAATCCAAAGAAATACCTGTTGGCCATACCGCCGGCAGTTTGAACTGCATCAAAATCTCCCAGCGCATTTGCAGGATCCAGTCGCAGATAATGATAATCCGTGTAGCTGCTTATTTTGACAGGAACTCCTGTTCCCTGAGTTACACCGGATGCATACATTTCTTCATTTTCCATAGACTGTGAAAATGCCGGAACAGCAAACAGTGACAATAACATAGTAATAACCACTGTCAATGCTACAATCTTTTTCATTTTTACTCCTCCTTCTTTGACCAATAACATGTATTAACGCACATCCCCTTGTATTTATTAAACATGTTGTGTTTCCATCACCTCCTTAGTTATTCATATTAAAACCTCATAAACACAAAAACCGACCAAAAGGTCGGTTACGCTACTAGCTCCCTCGGAGAAAAGCGTCCATATATGTCTCCGCAATCATCACTACCATATTATTATATTTAAATTTTAACAAGTCCATGCATGATACACCAAATTATATTTCATTAAATGATAATTTGCACTTTGTATATACCCAAGGCAACTGCATGTAAACATTATTATTTTTTTGTTATAATTATGCTTTTACAATAATGACATTACTTTGCAATCCTTGTTTTATATGTCTGAAAGATAACTTTCAAAATAAAAAAGGCCTTACACGCGACTTGTATCGCTATGCTCAGCCTTATTTTTATTTTACAAAAGCATTGTATATTGCTCTTATGGCATTTTCAAAATCCTTGTCATCAACGCCAACTATGATGTTTATTTCACTTGAACCCTGGTCAATCATCCTTATGTTTATGTTGTTTTCTCCAAGAGCGTTGAACAGCTTTGCAGAAATACCCGGCCTGAACGCCATTCTTATACCAACTGTGGATATGAGACTCAGATTCTTGTATGTCTTTACGGAATCAGTGCCCAGTTTATCTTTTAACTCCTCCACAATTTCATGAGTAGTTTTTTCCACGCATTCTGTGGGAACAACAATTGAAAAACTGTCAATTCCTGAAGGAATGTGGTCTATGCTTATGTTTCTCTCTTCAAATATTTCAAGAGCCTTTCTTACTACACCAACCTCATTGGCCATGTGTTCCTTGTGAATGTAAAAAAATGTGAAATTTTTTCTTCCTGCAATTCCTGTTATGACATGTCCGTTATCATAGTCTTCGTCGACCTGGTCATCGCCCACTATTACCGTTCCCGGATTGTCAGGTTCATTTGTGTTCCTTATGTTTATGGGAATACCTGCTTGTCTCACCGGAAATACTGCTTCATCATGAAGAACAGAAGCACCCATGTAGGAAAGCTCCCTCAGCTCCTGGTATGTGATTTTATTAATAGGAAGAGGATTTTTGACAATTCGTGGATCTGCCATCAAAAATCCTGAAACATCAGTCCAGTTTTCATACATGTCTGCTTTGGCAACACTTGCCACAATTGAACCCGTTATATCCGAGCCTCCTCTGGAAAATGTCTTGATGCTTCCGTCTGGATAGGAACCGTAAAATCCCGGAATGATAGCCTTGCTGCTTTTAGAAAGAGCTGCCCCAAGCTTTTCATTTGTTTTTTTCTTATCCACTGTTCCGTCATACTTGAAAAATATTACATCCTTTGAATCTATGAAGTCGCACCTGAGGTAAGAAGCCATAAGCTTGGCGCTTAAATATTCTCCTCTGCTTACAATGTAATCTTCATCACATTTATTATCCAGCATATTTCTTATTGTTTCAAACTCACTGTGAAGATCTATGTCCAAATTAAGCTCATCCTTTATTTCATTGAACCTGTCTTCAATTAATTTAAGAACAGGAGCGTATGGAACTGAAAACTTCAAGTGTGCATGAGTCAAATACAGCAAGTCTGTAATTTTGTTGTCATCCTTGAATCTTTTTCCCGGAGCCGAAACAACCACATATCTTCTTTCTTCATTATCTTTTACTATGTCATGCACCTTTTTGAACTGAACAGCATCTGCCAGCGAAGTGCCTCCAAATTTAGCAACCTTTATCATTTTGTCCTCCTATCTGCATTATAACTTTTTAACAATAACACATGAAAAGTGCCCTGTCAACAATTATAATACAGATGTACGTCATGTAAATACAACTCTTTGTTTGTGTCCTGTCGTCCTACATTATCCTCTTAAGTCATCCAAAAGTTTTGTTTTTTCCACAGTCCTGTCATCCTTGTACTTTATAAGCTTCGCAGGGCTTCCTGCCACAACAGCCATTTCCGGAACATCCTCAGTTACGACACTGCCTGCTGCAACAACGGCTCCCTTGCCAACCTTTACTCCTTCAAGCACAACAGCATTTGCACCTATGAGCACGTCATCTTCAATTATTACAGGAGCCTTGCTCGGCGGTTCTAAAACACCGGCTATAACTGCCCCAGCACCCACGTGAACATTTTTTCCTATTGTTCCTCTTGCACCTACAACTGCATTCATGTCCACCATTGTTTTTTCTCCGATAACAGCTCCAATGTTTATAACTGCTCCCATCATAATTACTGCATCCTTGCCTATTGTAACCATGTCTCTTATAACAGCGCCAGGCTCAATTCTTGCCTGTATTTCATTTGTATTGAGCATTGGAATTGCAGAATTTCTTCTGTCATATTCCAAGTGATAATCCTTAATATTTTTATTATCAGCTATAACTTTTGCTGCATCTTCATATTCTCCTATGAGTATTGCCATTTCTCCTGTTTTGAAAACTTTTAAACCGTATGTTTCCATGTTGTCTATATTTCCTGAAACGTACAGCTTCACAGGTGTTGATTTTTTTGCTTCCTTAATATATTTAGCTATTTCATATGGATCTTGTAATAACATAATTTCCTCCTGATATTTTTATTAGGCAATATTTATGATTTTGCCTGTTTCCTTGCCTTTAAATTCGAACATGTCTTCAGTTTCATAAAAACCTGCTGCTTTTTTGCATAGCTTAATTGCAATGTCAAGCGCACCTCTGGCAAATATTTTTTTTGAAAATGCAGTATGCTTGATTTCAATAATTTCATCTGTTCCTGAAAATATAACCAGATGTTCTCCAGGTATAGTCCCTGCTCTTAAAGAATGCATCTCTATTTCTTCCCTGCCAGTAACAGATTTTATGTCTTCAGCCAGTGTCTTTGCAGTTCCGCTTGGCGAATCTATTTTCTTATTATGATGTCTTTCTACTATATCTATGTCAAAGTCCCTTAATTCATTAGATATTAATTTAAGCATTTTTCGCATAATGTTTATTCCAACTGAAGTATTTGATGAAAGTAATACAGGAATTAATTTGCCTGCTTCTTCTATTCTAAGTTTTTCCTCATCAGAAAATCCAGTTGTACAAATCAAAAGAGCACATTTTTTTCTTGTTGCATAATCAATTAAAAAATCAAGATTAGCAGGATTTGAAAAATCAATTACTACATCAACTTTACCTAAGTCTTCGCCGTACTGTCCGTTTCTTGGAGACAATATTCCTGCAATATTAATGTTGTTGTAAGTAGTTGCTTCTTGCTCTATTGTTTTTCCCATGGCGCCCTGTCCGCATAATACTATATTAATCATAATTTTGCCTCCTTAACAAGATATCCCGCAGTTTTTCATTTCCTGAATCAATTTTTCCTTGTTCTCCAAAGACATTGGATACAAAGGAGCTCTAAGTTCAGGGCTGCACATGTTCATGAGACCCATTGCTTCTTTAACAGGTATGGGATTCGTTTCAATAAACAATGCATTTATTAGACCATTTAAAGAAAGCTGAGCATCTCTTGCGGCCTTCAAATCTCCATTGTTGAAATCATCAACCATTTTTTTTGTTTCTGCAGGCAGTATGTTGGCAACAACTGAAATTACTCCGTGTCCGCCCAGTGCCATGAGCGGTACAACCATATCGTCGTTTCCTGAATAAACAAGAAAATCTTTTGGGCAAATTCTGATTATTTCTGCAACCATGCTTATGTTTCCGCTTGCTTCCTTGATTCCTGCTATATTGTCAATTTTTGAAAGTTCTAAACAAGTCTTTGGTTCAATGTTCATTCCTGTTCTTCCCGGTACATTGTAAACAATTATAGGCAAAGATGTGCTCTCTGCAATCATTTTGTAGTGGTTTACCAGACCTCTCTGTGTTGTCTTGTTGTAATAAGGCGTAACAATCAAAAGACCATCAGCACCTGCTTCTTCGCAAAACTTAGCCTTTTTTATTGCTGATAAAGTGCAATTGCTACCTGCTCCTGCTATAACAGGAATTCTTTTGTCTACTCTTTTTACAATAAATTCAACAACCTGATGATACTCATCATCTGTCATTGTCGCAGCTTCTGATGTTGTTCCTGCGGCAATGATGGAACCTGATTTTTCAACATGCATGTCAACCAGTGTTCCTAATGTTTCAAAGTCAATCTCTCCATTTAAAAATGGCGTTACCAGAGCTACTCCACAGCCTCTTACTAAATCGTTCATACTTTTCTCCTTAAAATTATTTATTACTAAATAATTTTCATGCCGCTTTTTTATCTTTTTGAGTTTTCCCTGAATGCAATAAAAAAAGCGACATAAGAGCAAAAGGGCTCTCAGACGCTTACAAAAAACACCGAACCTTCTGCCCAGCATATTACAGCTCTCTCTTATAGGATTGGGAAGCATCCTATAAAAACAGTATTACATCTCTTAAATGTAAGCCCAGGGAAAGAATCCCTTCGGCGAATCACCCTTTCAAAGCTGTGCTTTTACTCTTGATCATCGCAACCTCTGTAATATACCCACGAAAATATTTAATTTTCATCATTATATGCTCTGTCAAAGATTATGTCAACAACAAAAATTATTTTTTTTATCAATCTTCGTCATATTTACGAAATGCAACTATTTCTCCATAAATCATGACGTGATAGTCATTGTTCCTGTAGCTCATTTCATGGATATCTTTATCCAAAAGTTCCGAGTCAATAGACTGCCTGTACATAACTCTGCACTCATAACTGTCGCAGCCCTTAATGTGAGGCACACTTATTTTCTCACCTTCTGCCATCTCTAAACGGCACTCTTTAACCTTGTCATAATTTCTTCCTGATTTTGTGCCGCAAATTTTAAGCTGCTCTTCAAATTCACCTTCCTTTGGAATGCATACTGTAAATTCATCCGAATTTTTCAACACTTCATAGGAATATCTTGAATGCCTTACAGCAATAATCATGGACGGTTTTTTCCACATATATCCTATGTATCCCCATCCAATCTGCATTAAGTTGACGTGTTCGTTGCTTTTTGTAACTAAAAATGCCTTGCTTCTCTGCAGCCTGTTTAGAAACTCAGCTGAATTATTAAAAAAGTTATTATTCATACAACCTCCTTATTAAGAAAGGCATCTTTTCAGATGCCCTTTTTTATAGTCTTTTCATGGAAATTACATTTTCATAATGTTTTTTAGGAAAAGAAACAGCTACAAGCTTTGTAAGGTCATAGGATTTTAATCCGGTTATTTTTTCAACTTTACCTTCACATACTTCATTGCCTGTTCTGTCTACCAGCACAACCATATGGCCTGCTTCCGGCAAGGGAAGATATTCATATGGAAATGTAATCAAAGCAGTGTCTTCCCCATAGTTTATATCCATAAGGTGAATTGCTATACCGGGGCACTTTGCCACACAAATTCCGCAGCCCACACATTTTTCAAAATCTATTACAGGTAGATTTGTAATTGGATTTCCTACACTGATAGCACCCTTTGGACATGAAGTTTCACAAGGATTGCATGGTATTTGTTCTGTACATTCTATGACAGCAATATTTCCAAGATTGTAATCTTCATTTTTGGGAAAGCCCGGAGAATTTTTCAGTTCTTCTATTGAAGGAGCTCCGCATTTTTTTAAACATGTCATACTACCAACTCCTTCCCTTTTTCCAGTATCTGATCTTTAGCTGTCCTTCTTTTTTCTCCAAATTGACCGCATCTTAATGAATTCAGTTTATTCCATATTTCATCCATTCTTTCTTCAGCCTTTTCCTTTTCAACTAACCCCAGGTCATAGGCTACGCTTATTCCCGCAAGTCGCCCTTCTTCCATGGCTGTGCTGGCTTCTTCAATGCCTGCAACATCACCTGCCACATAGATTCCATCAACAGTTGTTCTCATGCATTTGTCGTGTACGGGAACGTAACCGCCCATGCTTCCTATATATGTGAACTCACATCCGGCCAGCCACACCAATTCAATCATTGGAGTCAATCCCACAGCCAGGCATATGGTATCAACTTCAAATATTTTTTCTGACCCTTCTACTTCTTTCCAGCTGCTGTCAAGCTGGACTATTTCTACCTTTTCCACTCTGTCTGTTCCGTAAGCTTTTTTTATAGTATGGCTTGTGTAAAATGGCACTCCTGCTCTTGCAACTTTTGCAGTATGAACTCCATATCCACCGAGACTTGGTGCTGCTTCCACTATGCCTACAACATCTGCTCCGGCCTGCATGAGCTGATAAGACACTATTACTCCCACATTTCCTGAGCCAAGCATCAACACCTTTTGTCCCGGAAGAACTCTGTTAAGATTTATCATTGTCTGAGCTGCTCCTGCCCCCATAACACCTGGAAGCTCCCATCCGTCAAACTGTACAGAATTTTCAAAAGCGCCTGTGGCCACTATTATTTTTTCTGCATGAATTTCTTTGGATCTTTCTTTGTTTTCTATAATCCAGATTTTCTTGTCACTTGTAATCCCGCACACTTCTGTGTTGAGCATTACTTCTATATCCAGACTTTTCGTATCATGTAAAAGCTCTGTTCCTATATTTATGCCACGTGTTCCTGCCTTATGTTCCCTTGAGCCAAAAAACTTGTGTATTTGTTTGAAAAGCTGCCCTCCAGGTTTATTGTTTTCGTCAATTAACAGAACCCTGGCACCTGACTTTGAAGCTTCTATTGACGCAGCAAGACCTGCAGGACCGGCTCCTATAATTACAACATCATAATTATTTCCCATCATTTTCCCAATCGCCTCTTCCATATTGAGTTTCAACCTTCATGCCGTCTCTTACTTCAGTGACGCAGGTTCTTACATTTGGTATTCCGTCCACAATCATTACACAGTCAGTACATCTTCCAATGCCGCAGTAGATTCCTCTGGGCTTGTTTTTTCTTTCTGTATGCCTGAATGTATGGACACCGTTTGCAATTAATGCAGCAGCTATCATTTCACCTTTGTAGGCCGTAATTTCTTTGCCGTCAAATGTTATGGTAACAATTTCCTCTCTAATGTCCTGCCCTAATATTGGGTGTTCTGCTATTCTTGTCATAGTCCACCTCTACAGTACTGCAAGACATTCTTTTACTACCTTTGATACTTCAGGCGTAGGTTCCGTAAGAGGAAGTCTGTATCCTCCAACATTAAATCCCAAAATGTTCAGGGCATGCTTAACAGGTATGGGACTTGTTGTTACAAACAATCCATCAAATAAATTTGTAAGCTCCAGGTTAATTTTTGCTGCCTTCTTCATGTCGGAATTTTCAAATGCGTCTATCATTTCTCCCATTTTTACTCCTGCAACATTTGAAGCAACACTTACAATGCCATTCCCTCCAACTGAAAGACATGGCAGCGTCAATATGTCATCACCGCTGTACACCAGAAAATCCTCAGGTGTTTCATTTATCATTCTTGTAAACTGAGCCATATCACCGCTTGCTTCTTTGATTCCGGCGATATTTTTAATTTCAGCCAACTTTTTCACTGTCTTTACACTTATATTAACTCCTGTTCTTCCAGGCACATTATAAATAATTATAGGCAAATCAGTACTTTCTGCCACTGCCTTAAAATGTGCGTACAATGATTCCTGATTTGGTTTGTTGTAATATGGTGTTATTACCAACAGTCCGTCAACATTCAGATCCTTTATATTATTGATATTATCAATTGTTTTCTTTGTATTATTAGTTCCTACCCCAGCTATGACAGGAATGCTCACATTTTTCTTTATTTCAGAAAGAAGTCTGTATACTTCCTCACTTGTCAATGTAGGTGATTCCCCTGTGGTTCCATTTATAACCAATGCAGAAGATCTTTCGCCCTCCAGTTTTTTTGCTAACCTTACGGCCTGATCATAATCCACATTTAAGTCTTTATCAAATGGTGTTACCATTGCTGTTATTAATCTTCCTAAATTCATTTTACGTCCTCCTCTTCCAAAACATGCATTTTTACCGGTCTCACCGGCGCCCTGTAACTTGAGGTTCTTACATCTTCAACCTTAATATTTAATTCATTTGCAAGTATTTTTTCTACGGTCCTTCTGCAAGTTCTGCCCTGGCATAGACCCATACCGGCACGGGTGAATTTTTTTATTTCGTCAACTGTTGTTGCACCATCTTTTATTGCCTTTATTATTTCATCCTCGGTAATTTCTTCACACCTGCATATAATTTTGCTCATATATTCACTTCCTTAGTGATAAATATTGTTTTTGCTGTTTCCGTATATGTTCCAATACGTCAATACATCCTCCATAAGGTTATCCATGTGTTCTGACATCAGTCTTTCTGCTTCTTCTTCATCATTGTTTTTAATTGCATCATATATTTTTTTATGAGAAGCATTATATGGTGAATTTATTTGTCTTCTAAGGTTCTCAAAAATATTTGATTGCTGCTTGAACGTGGATACAATATTGTACAATGATTCTAGAATTGAATTTCTTGAAGCCTTTGCAATGGTTCTATGGAATTCAATGTCTTCATCAGCAATACTTTCACCGCTCTTTGATTTTTGTTCCTGCCTTTGAATCACTTCTTCAAGCTTATCAAGTTCATCCTGCGTAATATATCTTGTGGCAAGTCTTGTAGTTTCTTTTTCGATGGCACGCCTTGCCTGTATTATCATTACGAAGTTTTCAAGTATTTCGGTTGAAATTATTTCATTGAGCTTATCCTGATGAAAATTTATTATTTTAATTGTCTCAGCTCTTTTTATAGCCAGCTTTCCTTCAGAAGTTATTACTCTTCCGATATTTTTTTGTTTTTCAAGGAATTCACTGTTTTCAAGTTTTGATAAAATCCTGCCCACAGTAGCTGTGCTTACATCTACATTTTCTTCTCTTAATTTGTTCTCAACAGCCCAAGTTCCTATTGGCTTGTTTGCTTCTTCTATAATTTTTAAAATTTTTATTTCAATATCATCTAGGATTTGCCTCATAATACCACCCTTTTTACAAAATATTCTTGTCAATATTATCTCACACAGGATTATTCATTACAATGGCAAATCCTAAATTTTACATATTTTATGCTTCCATTTGCTTATTGGTTTTTTGTGTAGCAAGAGATACTACAACAAGCAAAATTGCTGAAACTGCCAATGCTATAAGCACCTTGTTGCTTCCAAGGGCATTAATCTGACTTAGCACAGCACCGGCTACTATGCTTACTCTTGCTCCCCATGGAGTAACCTTGCTGTTCTTCTTTCCTTTTTCATGAGCATCCGGTTTTTCCTTCCACAACAAACCTATTACCAGAAGAGGTACAAGTCCTGAACCTGCCATTGAATATGCTCTTGAGAACAAACTTAATATTGAACTTGCATATATTGCACCTAGTGCAGCAAATACTCCGATTACTGCAGTGAGCCACTTGGCATATTTAACAAGCTGTTGATCTGTTGTTTCAGGTTTAAATGGTTTAATTAAATCATTAACTATCAATATTGAAGCTGAGTTAAGATTTGAGTCCGCTGAAGACATACCGGCAGCTAAAACAAGGGCAAACACCATTCCTGCCACTGCAACCGGAATTCTGTTCATCATAAACCATGCCATTGCATCTCCAGGTGCCAGGTCTTGTTTGATTGTGAAAATTATCATACCAACCAGTGCTGTTAGCATTACAGCAAGTATTGCTATAATACCGCTGTAGAGCATACCGTTTTTAGCAGTCTTTGTATCTGTAGCTGAAAAACATCTCTGCCAGTAAATTTGTGCCACTAAAATTCCGATGGTACCTGTTACAATCATATTTATTATCTTCATAGGATCAGATATTCCGAACTCCCACATATCTGCTCTTCCCAGTGCCTGAAGTCTCACTCCGATTTCTCCAACTGAGAAGTTAACTTCCTTGAATGCGTAAACATAAAATATTACTCCAAATATTAAAACAAGTACACCCTGCAGCAAATCTGTCCAAACAACCGAGTAAATTCCTCCTAATGTTGTATAAATTATAAACACAGCTGAAAACAACAATATTACCGGAAGAGGATCAACTCCTGTTACAACACTGAAGATATTTCCAAGGGCCTTGCCTTGTCCGCCAACCCATGCAATCATAATGGATGAAGCAAGAACGCCTGCCATTGCTCTTGTTACTTTATCTTTTGTAATTAAGTCGTCCAAAAGTTCAGGAAATGTATTGTATGTAAATCTCCCTGCAAATCCTGCAATGAACAAAGCAAAAATTATCTTTGATCCCTGCTCTCCAAGAATAAATGCCATCCATGATAAACCTGTTGAATATCCGCTTCCTGCATGGCCTACAAAGTTACCTACACCCATTATTGTTGCAAACTGAGTGAAGAATATTAGGTACATTGGAAATGTTTTCCCGCCTATTGCATAGTTTGAAAAGCTCAATTCGGCCTTATCTTTTACTTTTAAAGATATACCCAAGAAAGCGCCGCACATTAATACAGTAATAATCCATAAAGTTGTTCCTAAAGTCATATATTACCTCCTCATTATTTTATTTTTAAAGATTTAATTAAACTGTGCACTGATTTAATTAAATCTTTCAAAACTTAGTTCTTTGATATCCAGCAATGTTTTTTTACCGCATATCATTTGAGAAATTAATTTTCCTGTTACGGGAGCCATTGCTATTCCGTCCCCTTCATGACCGGCAGCTATGTAAAAACCTTCATTGCCCTTTACTTCTGATATGATAGGTTTTCCGTCAACACATGCAGGCCTGAATCCAGCAAAGGTTCTTATAATGTGTATGTTCTTAAGTATGGGAAAGAAATCAACAGCCTGATTTACCAATATCTTTATTGCTTCGTAATCAGTATTTTTATCATAATTTCCTAATTGACGGGTACTCCCAATGAGGTAGTTTCCGTCGCTTGTCTGTGACATGGAAAGCCCTATGCCCAGCTCTTTATGTATGTCACTTGTATTTACCAGTTCTGGATTAAGCTTTGAAATTATATATTCAGCACTCCATATATTTTCTCTTCCAAGCTGTGGTATATTTTCTGTTACTGCAATCTGTCCTTTTTTTGAAGTTATAGGAATATCTATCCCAATTAGTTTCCCTACATCAGCCGCCCATGCTCCGGAAGCATTTATAACATTTTCCGTTTCAATTTCAGCACCTGAACTTAATTTTAACTGCCAGAAGCTGCTTTTTTTAGTTATTTCAACAGCCTCAGTTCCCTTGTATACATCCATTCCGGCGTTAATTGATTTACTCATAAAAGCTCTCATGGCAAACAACGGATTTACCTGTGAATCTTCTGTTCCGTGAGTTGAAGCCACAATATCGTCTTTAACAAAAGGATGGTACTTTTTTACTGTTTTTTTATCTATGAGCTCTATATCAAGTCCATAATCTTTTTGCTTTGATACATAGTCTTCCATAAAGGACAAATGCTCAAACTTATCTATGAGAATCATTCCACCTCTGTTGTGAAACCCTATATCACAATTTAAGTTATTATTAAGATCCTTGTACAGTTTCAAACTTTCTATAGCCAGCTCAAGATTTTTGCCTGGTTTTTTAGATTGAAGCAATATCATATCATCGCAAGAACCAGAAGCTCCGCTGCCTATTTGATTTTTTTCAACTAATGCTACTTTCTTATTTTCAAGAGTAAGATAATACGCGCAAGATAAACCTATAATTCCGCCGCCAAGAATAACAACGTCATATTTTTTCATTCCGTCCTCCCTGTATCGTTACTTCTCATCATGTGATGAGTGCTTTTGATATATTATATAAACATATCCCATCTCATGTCAATACTTTTTTAAAAACGTTATCCTGAAATATTGAGGATAATATTACTTTTTATAAATATAAATGTTGTTTATTCATTTTATTAAGAACGCCCATTTAATACACATTGAAAAACCGTCCGTGAAAAACAAGCGCAGCTTTTTAATTAAATCATTTTGACCAGCTGTAATTTTTATGTTTTATAAATTATATGTTCTTTTGAAATATTTATCACATACAAGTTTTAGATAATTTCCATTATTTCGATTAATTATTCTAAAAAATTTTTTTGTATTTTTTAAAATCATCAAATATGCGTAATATAATTTATTGACATTACTGTTAATTTTATATATACTGTTTTTGTCACTACTCATCTTTTGATTAGCAAATAGGAGGAGATATGATCGGAAGGTTTTTAGAAGTAAATTTAACAAACGAGACTGCCAGGGAATTTTTTATTGATAAAAGTATTTATAAAAAATTCATAGGAGGAAAAGGCATTGGAGCGTACCTTTTGTTTAAATACTTAAATCCGGGTACAAGCGGCCTTTCTCCAGACAATCCACTTATATTCTTAACTGGTCCCCTTACAGGTTCAGGGTTTCCCACATCCGGCAGAATGGTTGTGGTGAGCAAATCGCCTTTAACAAACACTTATGCTGATTCTCATGCCGGTGGATACTTTTCTTTCGAAATGAAACGTGCAGGCTTTGATGGAATCATAATAATAGGAAAGGCACAAGATCACAAATATTTGTGGATAAACGACGGGAAAATTGAATTTAGGGATGTCAGCCACATCTGGGGTGATAACGTTTCCGAAACTGTTGAAAAACTTAGAAATGAAACTGAAAAGAATGCAAGAGTTGCCTGCATCGGTCCTGCAGGAGAAAACCAGTCGCTCATCTCTTCAATAATGCTTGACAAGGACAGCGACAAAACAAGAGCAGGAATAGCAGGGCGAACCGGACTTGGGGCCGTAATGGGTGCTAAAAATCTTAAGGCTCTTGTTATTAAAGGCAGCGGCAAGTTAGATTTTGAAAATATTGAACTTTTTAATGCAGGAAAAAATAATACAAGAAAAGTTGTTGAAATGACTGAATTCATGAAGGTGAGAAACAAGTACGGAAGTGCTAATTTAGTAGGACCAATGAATAAGGGAGGATTTCTTCCAACAAATAACTTTCAGAAAAGCTTCATTGAAAACGGCGAAGACCTGTACTGTGAAAGCATGAATAACCATAAAAAAAGAAATGCAACTTGTTTCGGATGTCCTATTAACTGCGGCCAGATAATTGAAACAAAAAAACACGAAGAGGTCAAAATTGAATATGAGAGCATTGCACTATTAGGAAGCAACAACGGTGTAAAAAATTTCTCGGATGTGGCAGAAGCATGTTTATTGTGCAATGAACTTGGCCTTGATTCCATGTCTGCAGGTGTTACTGCAGGTTTTGCCATGGAATGCAAAGAGAAAGGGTTGCTTAATAATGTTCCGGAATTCGGAGATTCAAAAGGGCAGCTTGAGCTTCTAAAAGACATGGCATTCAGAAGAAATGCAGGGAAACTTCTTTCAGACGGAGTAAAAAGAGCAGCTGAAAAAATAGGAAACGGCAGCGAAAAATTTGCCATACATGTTAAAGGACTGGAAATGGCAGGATATGAACCAAGAACTTCCTGGGGCATGGCGCTTGCCTACGCAACGTCAGACAGAGGAGCCTGCCATCAAAGGTGCTGGACAGTAAACGCTGAAAGGTCCGGTGTTTTAGAAATGTTCTCCTTTGATGACAAGGCTAATTTTGTAATAGAAGGGCAAAATGAAAGAGCAGCTGCCTTTTCAGCACTTGTGTGTGATTTTCTTCCATTTAATCTAAAGGATTTGTGCACAGCCTTTGAAGGTGTTACAGGCTTGAGTTTTACAGAAAGCGATTATTATGAAGCCGGCGAAAGAATCTGGAACTTAATCAGGCTTTTTAACATGAGAGAAGGTTTTGAAAGAAAAGATGATACTCTTCCTGACAGAATGTTTGAAGAAAAAGTTAAACTTCCCTCAGGAATTTACACTAAAAATGAAGTATCACTTAACAGGACTGACTTTCAAACCGCTCTCAGCAAATATTATAAATTAAGAGGATGGTCAGAAGAAGGTTATCCAACTTACGAAAAACTTGAAGAACTGGGTCTCTCAGATTATGTAAGAGGTGATAAAGCATGTACATATTTGAAGAATTTATATCAGAAAAATATCCCATCAGTCTCATTGAATATATAAACACAAAAAAAGAATCGGTTCCTTATTTCAGCAGCCAATTTGTTATTTCAGTAAATAACATTCTGGTTGCAAAAATCGAATATGATTCCACCATTTTGAAATATAATGATAAAATAACGGTTTTGCCTCTGCTTGGCGGAGGCTAAACCGTTATTTTTTATTTAAGTTTTTTCAGTGCTTCTTCCATTCTGTCCATGCCGGTCTTTATGTTTTCCATGGAGTTTGAATAGGAAATTCTTATGTTGTGGGGTGCTAAAAATGCAGCTCCCGTTACAACAGCTATTCTGCTTTCTTCAAGCAGGTAATCGCACATGTCCATAGGATTGTTAATTATGAAATCCTTGTACTTCCTGCCGTAGAAATATTTGATATTCGGCATTACATAAAATGCTCCCTTTGGCTCATAGCATTTTATTCCTTCCATTTTGTTAAGTCTTTCCACTATGTACTTTCTTCTTTTGTCAAATTCCTTCTTCATTTCCTGGACAAATTCTTCTGAATTTCTCAAAGCTTCAATTGAAGCATACTGAGCCGGCGAATTAGGGCTTGTGGTTGTGTGCCCCTGGTAGTCGCTCATGGCCTTGATGACATCGGTGGGACCTACTGCAAAACCTATTCTCCATCCCGTCATGGCGTAGGATTTCGAAACGCCGTTTATTGTGATTGTCTTTTCTTTTATTTCCGGTGAAATGGAAGCTGTGCAGCAATTTTGCTCTTCCGTGTAAATTAATTTTTCATAAATTTCGTCGGATATTATATAGAAGTTGTGCTTAACTGCAAGATTCCCTAGTTTTTCAACGTCTTGTTTTTTGTATACGGCTCCTGTAGGGTTGTTGGGCGAATTTATGAGAACCGCTTTTGTTTTTGGAGTAATGTGTTTTGCAATTTTGTCTACATCTAGATCAAAGCCATTTGATTCATCCATTTCCACCAAGACTGCTTTTCCGCCTGTGAGCTTTATCATTTCAATGTAGCTTATCCAGCATGGTGTAGGAACTATAACTTCATCATCAGGGTCAACTATGGCCATGAGAGCATTTGTCAGAGACTGTTTTGCCCCTGATGAAACAATCACATCTCTTACAGAATAGTCAAGATTGTAGTCTTTTTTGAATTTTCTGCAAACTTCTTCTCTCAAGTCAATCATTCCAGCTGCAGGTGTGTATTTCGTCAATCCCAGGCTGTATGCTTCTTCTGCTTTTTTTATGATGTTCATGGGCGTATTGAAGTCCGGCTCTCCTATGTTAAAACCAATTACATCAATTCCCTGCTTTTTTAAAAATGCTATTTTTTCGGATTGAGCCAGCGTAACTGACGGCACCATTTCCTGAATCCTTTTGCTTATCATTATACACCTCTTGGTATTAATTTTTAAAAATTTTATATAATTATAACACAGCAAATTGCAAAATCAATGCAAAATTACATATTCGTTAATTTAATGCAAAGAAAAATTTTTAATGATTTTTTAAGAAATATGTATTATAATAATCACCATATATAAAATAGTATATGCCATTAATCTGATATATATAAAAACAAACTAGATTTACAGTAAATTTTAGGAGATGATACAATGTTATGTTCAGTATGCAAGAAAAATGTGGCTGTAATATATGTCAATAAAATTGTTGAAGGCAAAATGCAGACTATGGGCTTGTGCATTCCATGTGCAAAAAAACAAGGCCTTGCTCCCATGGACCAGATAATGAACCAGAGCGGCATGAAACCTGAAGATTTTGAAAATATTAACAATCAGCTTACGGAAATAATGGGCGACATGGATTTGGAGAAGTTGACTCAGACAATAAATTCAGAAGATGGGGAAGGAATGAACTCCCTCATGAATTTCATGAATTCTGCATTTACAGGATCAAATTCTAACAACAATGAGTTTCAGCCCACAGAAGAAGACGATCATGAAATAGAGACTCCAAATGCAGGAAGTGGCTCAGGTACAAAGGTTAAGGAAAAAGTAAAAAGAAAGAAATTAAAATATCTGGACACTTACGGTTCAAACCTCACAGAGCAGGCAAGATATGGTGAAATTGACCGAATCATAGGCAGGGATCGTGAAATAGACAGGGTTATTCAGATTTTAAACAGACGTTCCAAAAATAACCCCATACTTATAGGTGAACCTGGAGTTGGAAAGACTGCCATCGCTGAAGGACTGGCTGTGAGAATTGCAGAACACAGGGTTCCTGTGAAGCTTTTTAACACTGAAATATACCTTCTTGACCTGACAGCAGTAGTTGCCGGAACACAGTTCCGCGGACAGTTTGAATCAAGAATGAAGGCAATAATCGATGAGGCAAAAAAAGCAGGCAACATAATTATCGTAATAGACGAAGTTCACAACATTGTGGGCGCAGGTGAAGCAGAGGGCGGAGCAATGAATGCTGCAAACATACTTAAACCTGCCCTTGCCAGAGGAGAAGTTCAAATCATTGGCGCCACAACATTGGATGAATACAGAAAACACATTGAAAAAGATACGGCCCTTGAGAGAAGATTCCAGCCTGTAATGGTTGATGAGCCTTCTATTGAAGATTCCATAGAAATCGTCAAGGGAATAAAGGATTACTATGAGTTGTACCACAATGTAAAAATAACCGACGAGGTTATTGAACAAGCAGTACTCATGTCTGAAAGGTACATTACTGATAGGTTCCTTCCTGACAAGGCAATTGACGTTATAGACGAAGCAGGCTCAAGAGCAAACCTTAAAAACAAGGGGCTTGTGGAACTTGAAGCTTTGAAATCAGAACTTTCAAGCATCAGGGATGAAAAAGAAGAAGCTGCTGAAAATGATGATTATGAAAGAGCAGCCGAACTCAAGGTAAGCGAAATTAGAATTGAAGCAAAAATAAAGGAATTGTCCAATGAATGCGAAAATGTGTTCCTTACAACAGAAGACATAGCATATGTAATTGAAGCATGGACTAAAATTCCTGTTCAGAGAATAAATGAAGTCGAGGCAGAAAAGCTAATAAACTTAGAAGACAGACTGCACAGGAGAGTCATTGGTCAGCATCCGGCTGTAACAAGCCTTGCAAGAGCCATAAGAAGAAATCGCTCAGGATTCAAGAAGAAGAAAAAACCTTCATCCTTCATTTTTGTCGGACCTACAGGTGTTGGAAAAACAGAGCTTGCAAGAACATTGGCTTATGAACTGTTTGAAAATGAAGATGCCATGATAAGACTTGACATGTCTGAATACATGGAAAAGCATACTGTATCTAAGCTTATTGGAGCTCCTCCGGGATATGTGGGATACGATCAGGCAGGATTTTTGACAGAAAAAATCAGAAGAAAGCCTTATTCAGTAATACTGCTTGATGAAATAGAAAAAGCCCACGAAGATGTGTTCAACATCCTCCTTCAGATTCTTGAAGACGGAAGGCTCACTGACAATCAGGGAAGAACCGTAAACTTTGAAAATACGGTTATAATCATGACTTCTAATGCAGGAACTTCAATCAAATCTAACAAAATCGGCTTTGAAAACAAGGAATACGAAGCAATGGAAGCAAAAGTAAAGGATGCTTTAAAGCAGGCATTCAGACCTGAGTTTTTAAACAGAATTGATGACATAATAGTGTTCAGCGAACTTTCAAAAGAAGAACTCAGCAAGATTGTGGAACTTATGCTCAAGGAAGTTGTTCAAGAAGGCAAGGAAAAGAAAATTTCGCTCACTATAACAGATAAAATGAAAGATTTCATCCTTGAAAAAGGATACAACACAAAGTACGGAGCAAGACCTTTAAGACGTGCTATTCAAAAATATGTTGAAGATGAAGTTTCTGAGGCATATTTGAGAGGAACTTTAAAAGAAGGAAGCTCTGCAACTATTACAGTAAACGATGAAGGCAAGACAGAATTAATAATAGCATAAAAAATAGAACCTGGTCTATCCAGGTTCTTATTTATTATAGTATTTATTTGTTTAAAAAGCTAACACCCAGAACTCCTGGTCCCGCGTGAGTTCCAATTACAGGTCCTATTTCCTGTTCAATTATTTCTTTGATTTTATATTTTTCTTCGATAGTTTCTCTCAGAACTTTCAGCTGGTCGTAGCTTCGGGCATGGAACAGCAGCACTGTTTTGTCAGACAAGTCATAGTTGTTTTTTTCAATCCATTCGTCAATCCACTTTATTGTTTTGTTCTTGCCTCTTACCTTTTCAATTACTGCAAGCTTTCCATCTTTGATTTCTATTACAGGCTTAATGTTTAAAATTGAACCAACAACAGCCTGCCCCTTTGAAAGACGTCCTCCCTTTTCAAGGTACTTCAGGGTATCAAGACCTGCTATGGCAACCACCTTATCTTTTGTTGCTTCAAGTTCTGCAACTATCTGGTCAATTGTCTTTTTTTCATTTACAAGTCTTATTGCTTCAAGTATCAATGAAAATGTTCCAAGGCACACGCTTCTTGAGTCAATTATACGTATGTTGTCACTGCCTATCATGTCCTTTGCTATACGTGCTGAATCATATGTTCCGCTGAATTCAGAAGCTAAAAATATACCCAGAATCTGGTCACCTTCAAGAAGTATTTCACTGAATGCTTCAACGAAAGCACCAGGAGAAACTTGAGATGTGGTAGGTAGCTTTTCTGCTTTTTCAAGCTTTTCGAAAAATTCAGATGAGCTCAGCTCAACCTTGTCCAAAAAAGACTTATTTTCAAAGTTCACAGTCAGCGGAACCATTTTCAGGTTGTATTTTTCAATTATTTCATCTGTTACATCTGACGTGCTGTCTATTACTATTCTAATTCCCATAATAACCTCTCATTATCTTTCATATCAAATTTTTTGACTGTTAAAGTAATATTATGCAACTATTCCGTAAAACAGAATAGTTTGTAAGCTAAAATTTGTATTTATGATTAAAGAAAACATCTATGTTTGACAAAACCTTTATCAAAAGCTCTTCCTCTTTGCTGTCCAGTTGCTGCAAGGCGCTTATAACAAGGTCCTTGTGAAAGTCCTCATGAGCTTTAAAAGCCTCCATTCCCTTATCAGTCAGCTTGATTTTAATAACCCTTCTGTCCTCTACAGAACGGCGCCTTTCAACATATCCTTTTTTGATAAGGTTGTCTATGGCAGTTGTGAGCGTGCCTGACGTAACCTTCAAATCCTTTGCCGTATCAGACATAGTACGTTCTTTGTTTACTCCGATGTTATCAATTACATGCATTTCAGATATTGACAAATCAAAAAAGTTTCCAGTTCTCAAACATTTTTCTTCAATATCCAAGATGTTTGCAAAAAGTCTTACAAGTATTTCATTTACAGTTTCATGATTGCTCATTAGACCACCTCAATTTATTTTGATAATCAAATTATATTTATAATATCAAGATTTGTCAAGCTTTAATTGCGAAGAAGGTACCTCCACAAGAAATCTTTGGCTTCCTCGGCATAATCAATATTAATGCGCTTTGTTTTCTCTACGGCAAAATTTCTAAACCCATCATCTTCCAAATAAATTTCATTTCCCGTAAGGTCAATGCCGTTTTCCTCTTTTGTGATTTTAAGAGCGTTGCACAGCTTACCGGGACCGTTTGAAAGATTTTTTAGCTGAGATTTTGTCAGGCTTTCCAATGGCTTATTGTATCTGTTCATGCACATGGCATCAATATTTATTACAGGTTCAACAGATCTTATAAGAACTGCGCTGCATATTCCTTCCCCTTCAGTAACAAAATTAAGACAGTAATACATTCCATAAATGAAATAAACATAGGTGAATCCAGGAGGTCCGAACATTATTTTTGTTCTGGGGGTTACTTTTCCGCCGTACCCATGGCTTGCCTTATCAATTTCAGCAATGTATGCTTCAGTTTCTGTTATGCGTGATTTGATTAAAACATCATCATACTTTCTGACAAGAAGTTTGCCAAGCAGATCTTCCCCCACCAGCCTGGCATCCCTGTCATAAAAATCTCTTTCTAATTTATACATACTCTCCTGCTAAAGACAAAATAATCTTTTGAAATTCATGCTTGTTTTTTCTGCAACTTCTTCTGCTGTAATATTTCTAATGGCAGCAATTTCTTCCGCCACATATTTCACGTACTTAGGCTCATTTCGTTTTCCTCTGAAAGGCTCCGGCGTCAAATACGGAGAATCAGTCTCGATTAAAAGCCTGTCAAAAGGAACATCATGTGCAACAAGCTTCGGTGTCTTTGATTTTTTAAATGTTACGGGACCTCCAAGAGAAATATAAAAGCCCAGTTTTATAAATTCTTTTGCCATTTCAACACTGCTTGAATAACAGTGAAGAATTCCTCTTGTTCCGCTGTAATGCTCTTCCTTCATAATTTTAAACACATCTTCATGGGCATCTCTGTCGTGAACAATGTATGGAAGATCGAGCTCCTTTGCAAGCCTTATCTGTTCCCTGAACCATTTGCGCTGGGTTTCCCTGTCAGAATTGTCATAATAATAATCAAGTCCAATTTCGCCTATTGCTATTACTTTTTTATTATTTGCCATTTCCTTAAATAAATTCATTGTATTGTCGTCCATACATTTTGAATCATGAGGATGACATCCTACGGCAGCATAAATAAAAGGATATTTTTCTGCAAGCTTTACCGCATTTTGTGATGTCTTCAAATCAGCTCCGGGGTTTAAGACGGTATCCACATCATTGTCATACAATGAATTTATAAGTTCTTCCCTGTCACCGTCAAAACTTTCATCATCAAGATGTGCATGGCTGTCTGTTAATTTATTTTTCACTTTTATTATCCTTCTTACTCTTATTTGATTTCTTCTTGGTGCTTCTGTATTCTTTCACCAGCTCCTTGAACTCCTCAAGCTGTGGGTCATCCTTCATGAATGTAACATCAATAGATGCATCTCTTGTTCCCACATTGTAAAGTATTTTCGCCTTTACCTTGTTTTTTGCATCCGGTTTCAAGTAATTTACACCCTTGATTTCTTCCCATCTGATAAGATAGTTTTTTTTGTGAATCCCCAAAGTTGAAATCTTTGTCTTCTTCAACATGGGTACATACAAGAATATCATTAAAATTGGCAGTATAACCATCCCCAACACAGAATCATCAGTGTATGTCTTGGTGTTAATCATTCCAATTACTGCAAATCCTGAAAATATAATCAGAGCAATCAATACGATGCTGCTTACCAAGTGCGTTGATTTTTCATCTATGTTTAAATTCATTAGCACCTGCATATTTTCTTTTTTATACTTCATGTTGTTTCTTACATTTGTAGTAATAAAAAATGTAATGAGCAAAATCATTAATAGATACATTATTGAGGCAAAATTCATATTTTTTCCCTTCTGTTCTTAAAATTTATTTATATACAAGTGTAGCATAATGCTCATTATTTTTCAAGATATACAATCATTATCATTAATGAAAAAACCCCATTGCTATAATGAGGTCGAGTTGATGACAAATTAACATTTGACGTTGTCATTCTGAGGGCGACACGTAAGAATCTCATATTTTCAATAAAAGATGAGATCCTTCACTATCGTTCAGGATGACAGCGTCGGAGTTTGTCAATAGTTTGACTCTATTATTACAATGGGGTCGAGTTTATCCTATTACTTTTTTTATAATGTTGTGGAAATTCTTGTACGCAACCTTCTCAATATCTTCGGCTGTAAAACCTGCTTTTTCCATTTCGATCAGCAACTTGCTTGTCTTTGAAGCATCTTCCAGCCCTTTTGTATAAGAAGTTTCCTGCTGGCTGAAGCTGCTCATGGAACTGTCATCAAGAAAGTCACAGTAGTCCATGCCTATTCCAACGTGGTCTATTCCCATGACATTTGCCATGTGTTCAATATGTTGAACAAGCATTCTCACATCCTGCTTTTCAATGTCGTGATGTACAAACTCATTGAATGAATTTATACCCACTACTCCTCCCAATTCTGCAATCTTTTTAAGCTGCTCATCAGAAAGATTTCTTGGAACATCACATAAATGTTTACAGTTGGAATGAGATGCTATTATAGGACTATCTGTTTCATATGCCACATCCCAGAAAGACTTCTCATTTAAGTGGGAAACATCAAGGAGCATTCTTTTGTTGTTTATTTTACGAACTGCTTTTTTCCCCAGCTCAGTAATTCCTCTTTGAGGATTACCTCTTACACCTGTAGCCAGGGCATTTTCTTCGTTCCATGTAAGACTTGCATGTCTTGCACCAAAGTCATAGAAATAATCTATTAAGTTCAGATTTTCACCGATGCTGCTCAATCCCTCAAGGCCTATGAATACATAAAGTTTTCCTTCCCTTTTGGCTTTTTCAATGTCATCAAATGATCTGGCAATCAATATAGAATCTTTGATATACTCGGATTCTTTTTTGATTGAGTCCACAATTTCCATAGCTCTTTTGTATGGCTGATCTGTATATGGAGGATCAATCCAAATTACAAATATGCTGCCTGTTATGTTGCCCTTCTTTAATTTGTCTAGATGGTATCTTCTTATTATATCTTTTTCGCCATTTAAAGTCTTTATCGCAACATCTGTCCATATATCTGAATGGCCGTCAAAAATCATGATTTTCTCCTTAAAGCAATAAATTTCCTACTATTATACCCAGGTAAGTACCTACTCCGTAGCCGAAAACTCCGACTAGCATTGCAGGAGCCACCAAGTCTGTCCATCCTTTGGATATTGCCATTGCTGTAGCGGTTGTAGGTCCGCCTATATTTGCGTTTGACGCAATGATTATTTCCTCAACACTGTAATTTAAGAGTTTTCCAAATCCAAATATTACAGCCATGTTCACTATTACAACTATTCCGCAGAACAACAACAGAAGCGGAGAGTTTTGAATAATAAGTGGTATTGATGCAGGAACACCTATTACAACAAAGAACAGATAAATAAGGAATGTTCCTATTTCCTGGGCTCCTCTTATATTTCCGAAGAAATCAGGGAAAAATGTAGCAGAAGCATTGTAATTGTTGTAATTATAAGGTACTGATTGCTTAAAAGAATATTGAGCATGCTCATTGCAAAATTACCTGTAGGAATTACACTTCCCAGGAACCCTGCAATTGCTTTTGAAACAGCAACTACTATAAATCCTGTTGCAACTGCAAATGCAATGTCTTTCAAAGAGATTTCCTTTCCCTTCCAATAAGCTGCAGCACTTGTACCATCTTCTGTTTTTCCAAGGCTTTCAACCTTGTCCACATATGGATGTTTGAAATGTTTTCTGAAAAAATTCACTGTCGGAATAGTTATCAAGGCAAGGAAGTACAACGCCATCAAGAGGTTGTCCGCTACAACCGTAGCTGATACAAGTTCCCCGGGAACACTGAATGCACTTGATACTGCAACAAAGTTAACTCCTCCGCCAATGTATGAGCCGGTCATCATTCCAGCAATCTCAGCCAGGTGAGGTATATGTTTTCCCAAAAGTAAAAATCCTAGTATTGCTCCGGCAACAGTTCCCACTGACCCAATGAGGAATATTAAAAGCATTCTTCCGCTTTCTTTCCATATTTTCTTAATATTGCACTGTAAAAGAAGCATTGGGATTGCCAATGGAACAACATAACCCCATACAGTGTCATAAACCGGTGAATCAACAGGTATAACTTTTAAATTTGATAATGCCATTGCTCCGATTAATGCGATTATTGCGCCTGATATCTTTGCAGCCCAGTCATATTTTTGCTCCAGGTAAATGCTGAGGGCTGCCCAACCTGTAAGAAACGCCCACAAAACCCATGTGTTGTCAGCACTGATAAAAGAATTTGACATAAACATCCTCCTAATTAAGTTATTTTTCAAGAAAAACATATAAACAAACGTTTTACATAAACTTTGTTCAATATATTGAACTTGAATTTATTGCATTATATTATAAAAAAAAATAAATGTCAACGTTTTTTGACATTTATTTTAAGGTAATTATAGATGAAATTTTATTAAAAACTTGGAGGAACCATTGCCCATACTGAAACAGATTCTTCCTCTCCCATGTTAAGATATTTGTGAGGTATTGTGCTGTCAAGGTATATGCTGTCTCCCTCATTCAAATCATAAACTTTTTCTCCGGACAAAACTCTCAATGTTCCTTTGACCACAACTCCACACTCTTCACCGTCATGGCTTATAAGTTCATCACTGTTGCATTCATTAGGTTCTATTTCTATCCAAAGCATTTCAATTTGTTTTTTAAGGTCAGGGCTCAAAAGTTCATATATTCTGTCCGCCCTTCCCATCATGAGTTTTTTTCTTTCTTCTTTTCGCACAACCTGATTAAAATCATCATATTCGTCAAAAAAATAATTCATTGTAACATTCAAAGCCTTAGATACCTTCCACAGCGATGCCACTGACGGCCCGGTAATGTCTCTTTCAATCTGACTGATCAAGCCCTTGCTTAAACCTGTCATTCCCGATAACTGTTCTATGCTAATCTTTTGTTTTAATCTCAGGGATCTGATTTTTTCTCCAAGTTCCATGTTATTTTCTCCTTAAGGAATTTTCCCCCGCAGTATAATGTAAATTATGCATTTTTTGTAATATGTTGTTGATATATTATACAATACCGGCAACAATTCATCAATACTTTATTACTTTTTTCTCTAACCATGCTGCAAAAAAATACATTACAGCAGCTATAAGTCCTAAAATAAAAACCCCCATCATAACCAGATCAAGCTTGAATGTCTGGCTTCCATAAAGTATAAGATATCCTATTCCTGCTTTTGATACAAGAAATTCTCCAACTATGACACCAATCCAGGACAATCCTATGTTAACCTTTATAACACTCATTATGTTTGGAATGTTTGATGGAATTATTACTTTCTTCAATATTTGAAACTTGTTTGCACCTAAAGTTTTTAAAAGCACTATTTTATCTTTTTCCACGTTGATAAATCCTGTGTACAATGTCATTATTGTTACGATGACAGATATTGAAGCAGCCGTTACAACTATTCCCGAAAAACCCATGCCTGCCCACAATATTATTATAGGAGCAAGGGCTGTTTTTGGCAGACTGTTCAAAATAACCATGTATGGGTCAGTTATTCTGGCTAATTTCTCAAACCACCACAAAAGAATTGAAACAAAAAAACCTAAAATTGTGCCTGTAAAAAATCCCGCGATTGTTTCAGTAGTGGAAACATACAAATGGTTAAACAAACTTCCGTCTTTCACAAACTTTACAATCAGCTCAAAAATTGCTCCTGGACTGCTGGTCAGAAATGTATCTATAAGCCTGTAACGAGCAGCAGCTTCCCATAGGACAATAAACACAGCAAATATCATCACCTGAGTTATTTTTATAAAGTCTTTTTCTTTTTTTAAGTTTTTTAAATATTGTTCATGTTCCTTGGATATTGCTGCCTGATTCTGGGACCTCTCATTCCTTTTCCACATCCAAATCCCTCCATATCTGTCTGAAATATTCCCCGAATTCCAAAGTGTTTCTGCATTTCATAGGTGTTCTTTCCCCTTGACACTCCTTGAAATTAATATCATACTCGCTTTTAATTTTTGCTGGTCTCTCAGTAAAAACAATTACTCTGTCCGACATACTCACAGCTTCTGGAATATCATGAGTTACGAGGACTGTTGTTATTTTTTCTTTTCTTAAAATTTCTCCTACTTCATTTCCAACAGAAAGTCTGGTCTGGTAATCAAGAGCAGAAAACGGCTCATCTAAAAGAAGCAAATCAGGCTCTATTGCCAGTGTTCTCACTAGGGCAGCCCTTTGCCTCATTCCGCCTGACAGCTGGCTTGGATAATGGTTTCTGAAATTATAGAGTCCATATTTCTTGAGCATTTCCAAAACCTTATTTTTGTTTTCTTCTGTGTCCATATGTTTTATTTCCAATCCAATCAGACAATTCTTATAAATGTTCCTCCATTCATAAAGCTGATCTTTTTGAAACATAAATCCAATGCTATTAGTATTGACCGTAACCTCGCCTTCAGAGGGTTCTTCAAGTCCCGCAAGAAGTGACAAAACAGTTGATTTGCCTGACCCCGAAGGCCCTACGATGGACACAATCTCACCCTTTTTTACCTTGAATGAAAGATCTTCAATTGCCTTTGTTTCGTTATTGATTGTATGAAATCTCTTAGAGATATTTTTTAGTTCACATACATATTCCATATTAACCTCCGTAAGACTGTAGCTAATATATGTTATTCAATAAAATAAAATAAGTTAATAAAAATTGAAATTTAAAGCAGATATGTAATGCAAACAACATAAAAAAGTCGGCATATTATTTTGCAGGACAGGAAGAATATAATCAAAGGTGGTGATATGATGTTTAAAAATTTGGTGAACAAGCTGAAAATGAAAAACAAAACTCCGGAAAATCCAGGGAACGTATATATTCCAAACAACTTTGAAGTGGAAGAACGCAAGGAAGATGTGGATGCCAACGAAAAATAAAAAAGCAATGCAGGACAGTAAAATAACATAAATTTTCCGATTATAAAAAAAAGGAACTAGGAATTAATTACCTAGCTCAAACACCGAACAAACAAATATATAATAAATAGAGGGGGAATTTTTACATGCCCATTATATCCACTGGGAACACATTTTATCAACAGTTTTTTTATTAAGTTTCCGTAATATTTTTTTCATATTCCGAACAATTATTTAAAAAATCAGTTAATTCCTTTATTCTTAAGAGCGTATTTTCATTGATTGCATGTTCTAATTTTTCGGTTTGCTCTAACAAATCTTTTTCTATGCCAATAATTTTCAAGAACTCATAAATTGTCTTGTGTCTTTTTAAAAGGTACTCTCCAATGTCATTTCCCTTGTCCGTCAATTTTATGAATCCATATTTTTCATAACAAACATAGCCTTCCCTTGACAATCTTTTAATCATTTTTGTTGTTGAAGGAGGCTGTACATTCAGTGCTTCGGACAGCTCATTGACTCTTATTTCCCTTGAATTAAAGGAAATTCTGTATATCATTTCGATATAATCTTCCATTGATGAGGAAAGGACTTCCTCATTTTTTATTTTATATCCTCTCAATGTATAATACTCGTCCATTCATTATTCCTCCTCAATTGTGTCAAAAATAAAATCACATCATAATATATTTTAAGAATGTTAGCTATGGCTAAAATTATCATTCTAAAATAATAGTTATTCAGAAAAAATATAATTATGACAGGAGAAGAAAATGAAAGTTCTGACCGACGCAAATGTAGGTGAAACAGTAAAGGTTAAAAACAATGATGCTGAAGAATCATTGAAAGAAAGACTGCTTGCCCTGGGTGTTACAAATGGGGCTCATATAGAAGTATTAAGAAAGGGACCGAAAAACAATCTTACGGTCTACAGAATCAGAGGCGCAATGATTGCCCTTCGAAAAGAAGAATCAAGACTTATAGAGATTGTTTAGAAGGGAGTGGTCATTTTGGGTCTGACAGCACAGTCTTCAAAATTGAGCTCCATGACTGATGTCTTCCACATTGAAAAAAAAGATAATCAGTATGTAGTAGCATTGGCAGGAAATCCGAACACCGGCAAGAGCACAGTGTTCAATTATCTGACAGGATTAAAGCAACACACGGGAAACTGGCCGGGAAAGACTGTAGTTTCTGCAAGAGGAGAATTCAGCCACAACGGCAAAGATTATGTAATGATTGATCTTCCCGGTTCTTATTCACTTTTTACTTCTTCAAAAGACGAGGAGGTTTCAAGGGACTTTTTAAGTATCGGAAGTTATGATGCTGCTGTGGTTGTTTGTGATGCCACATGTCTGGAAAGAAACCTGAACCTTGTGTTTCAGGTATCCGAACTCGCGGAAAAAGTAATACTATGCATAAACTTAATAGATGAGGCAAAGAAAAAAAACATTGTTATAGACAGGGAAGGTCTTGAAAAAGAACTGAATATTCCGGTAGTTTTAACTTCTGCAAGAAATGGAACAGGAATGGATGAATTAAAAAGAACCATTGAAAAAGAAATTTCTCCCGGAGCGAAAAAACATACGGCTATTGTAACATACAATGATGAAATTGAAGAAAAGGTCAGAGAAATATCAGTCTATCTTGATGAATTAAATATTTCAAACACCAGATGGACGGCGCTAAGGCTCCTTGACAGCAGCTCTGAAATATTTTCACTGGAAAAGAAAGGGCATTTAAGCAAATTTCAAGCCGAACAGTTAAAATCATTGTTTAAACTTCAGGATGACAAGATAACAAGGGAGAAAATTTCAGAAGAAAACTATGACTATGCAAATAATTTGAAGCAAAAATACGTTACAGAAGACACAAAAAAAATTAACAAAGACAAAAAAATAGATGACATAATAACATCAAAATATTTCGGTATGCCCATTATGCTTGCGATGCTGGGATTAATCTTTTGGATTACCATACAGGGAGCTAACATTCCCTCCAAAATATTGAGCGATGTATTGTTTGGATTTCAGATAAAGCTATCCCAATGGTTTGTAATCCAAGGGATTCCGGATTTTATAAGGGGAATTTTAATTGACGGTGCATACAGAACACTGGCATGGGTTGTTTCGGTAATGCTTCCACCCATGGCAATTTTCTTTCCATTGTTTACACTGTTAGAGGATCTTGGATACCTTCCAAGAGTTGCGTTCAACCTGGACCATTACTTCAAGAAATCATGCGCCCATGGCAAACAATCTCTGTGCATGTGTATGGGACTGGGATGCAACGCAGCAGGGGTTGTAGGCTGCAGAATAATAGATTCTCCCAGAGAAAGGCTCATTGCTGTTCTCACAAACAATTTCATGCCGTGCAACGGAAGATTTCCTACACTCATAGCAATATCTTCAGCATTTTTCGCAATGACAGCCAGTTCATTTTTAAACGGCCTCATACCTGCTTTGTTTGTTACATTCATGGTACTCGTAGGCATATGGATGACTCTCACAACTTCTTTAATTTTGTCAAAGACATTGCTTAAAGGTGTTCCATCAACATTCACCCTGGAGCTTCCTCCTTACAGAATGCCTCAGTTCGGAAGAATTTTATACACCTCTGTTGTAGACAGAACAGTCTTTGTTCTTTCAAGGGCTGCTGTAATTGCTGTTCCTGCAGGTGCAGCAACATGGATTCTTGCAAATGTTTATGCAGGTGAAACCAGCCTTTTGGTACACGCAGCTAATTTCCTGGATCAATTTGCTGTAATGTTCGGACTTGACGGAATTATTCTTATGGCTTTTATAGTAGGAATACCAGCCAATGAAATTGTTCTTCCGGTTATGCTCATGGCATATCTTTCAACTGGTACATTGACAGAATATGAAAGTGTTGGGTTTTTAAGAAATATATTGGTTCAAAACGGGTGGACTCCGCTCACAGCACTGAATGTGATGCTGTTCAGCCTTCTTCACTGGCCATGCTCCACAACCCTCTGGACAATTAAAAAGGAAACAGGAAGCATCAGGTGGACTGCCGCATCATTGTTAATACCTACAGCTGCAGCTTTTGCAGTTTGTTTTGTCACAGCATCAATTTACAGATTGCTTTTTTAATCATAAGCATTTATAAAATACAAAGAGCTGCTAGAATATAGAAAATCATGTTCTACAGCAGCTCTTTAATTATGATATAAAATTCTATACACACTCTGTATGCTTTTATTCAAACCAAGGAATTACAATCTTATCAAAATTATGTCTGTCCACAAGATATCTGCACTGATAATATGCATTGCTTGCGCTGTCCACAGGATGGGGTGACAATATGAATGCGCTGTCAAAACCTGCTTCTCTGACGCTGTCTGCTACAACATCTGATGCTTCTCCAAAAGGATATGCAAGGCTTGAAACTTCTACACCCAGCTCTTTTTTTATGACTTCCCTGCTTTTTTCTATATCTGTCTTAAATTCTTCGTACATTCCTTCTTCAAGAAAACCTGCCTGGTTATCCTCCAGATAGTGCATGTCATATGTGTGTGACCCAAAATAAGCAAGGCCGCTGTCTTTCATTATTCTGAGCTGTTCCCATGATGAAATTTCAAGATTGTTGAAGTCTTTGTTACCTACCTGTCCTGCAATGACAAACAATGTGAATGGTATATTTTTTTCTTTCAATATGGGAAATGCATTTTCATATACGGATACATCAGCATCGTCAAAACAGATGAGAACACATTTATGAGGGAATTTTCCACTTTGTCTGAATTTTTCAAGTTCATCAGGTGTCGTGAAATATGCACCGGATTCATACAGATATTCAATATGGTTTTGGAATTCATCCGTGTAAACAGAATAAGAAGTGAGTTCCTTGTTGTTTGTTAATTTTTCAATTGCCTGGTTCCAAGGGTTTCTGTTTCTCACCCTGTGGTATGTTAAAACAACGCACACATCTTCCTTTTGTATAGATTCATAAACATCATTATTTACACTTTTTTCAAATACAAGGAAAAAAATTTTAACTGTCAGGGCTACAGCAAGGATTACTGCAAATGTATAAAATATTTTATTTTTCAATTTGATCTCCTTTCCAGCTCCCTGATAGGATTTTTTTCAAATATAATAACTTTATCCTTTTTTAGAATGTTGTAAACTTGCAAATCTATCAGATTAAGGTTCATCATGTCCTCATCTGTCGTCTTCAAAGGCTTACTTCTTCTGTTGAGACTGCCGTATCTTATTTTGTTGTAATACTTCCACGACATTAATATAGTAAAGAATATGCTGAAATAAACAAATGATTTTATTAAAAACATTCTTATGTCATGATTTGACATATTAAAACTTATTTTTAATAATCCTATGTAATAATCATTGTAATCAAGCACTGCGCTTAGGAAAAAATATATTATTACAGCCATGTACAGCCACAATAAAACATTAAGTAGAAATGCAAATATTTTATTGATGAATGGCTGTTTTGACTTGACCAGAAAATCATCACATGTTTTTCTTCGTTTTTCTGCAGCATATTTGTTTTCTACAGACTGCTCCTGCTTCCCCTGTCCGGCGAATTCCATGTAGCATATCCTCCCTTCATGGTTGACCTGATTGATTTCGGTATTGCGCTGATCACAACAAACACATTGACAATCCAATATACAGTCGGATACCATGCAGCCCAGAAATAATATTTCAGAACATTGTCATATTTAGAGTCATTCAATAAAGACATATACAATTGAATGCAGCTCATTATAACCATTGTAAAGGAATTGAATGATAGCCATATTAAAAGCTGCTTTATATCTGTTGCTCTGAAAATAAAATAAACAGTCACTATCAGCCACAACAAAGACCATATGGTGCTCAGTATCTGTTCCAGGTAAATAGGCCATATTCTTCTTTGCCTGTAGTCCTTGAAAATATCCCAGTGCCTGAGAACAACTTCCTGGCTTCCCTGAGCCCACCTAACCCTTTGCTTCCATATACCTGTGAGCGTTTCCGGAACAAGCATCCAGCACAGAGCTCTGGGTTCGTATCGTATGTCCCAGAATCTTCTCTGAAGCTTCCATGACACGGCAATGTCTTCAGTTATCATATCCCTGTCCCACAGACCCACATCAACAAGTGCTCTTTTTCTGAAGGCAACAATTACTCCGGACACTGTCATAACTTTGCCTATTACTCTTTGCGTTCTTTTTATGGAGCCTATTATTGATGCATATTCAACAAGCTGAAGCTTTCCAAGAAGTGTGTCGCGGTTTCTTATTCTTGGATTTCCTGTCACAGCTCCAACTCTTTCCCCTCTTTCAAGAAAATGCCTTATTAAATAGTATGGTGCGAAATCATCCAGCAGAGCATCTGAATCAATGCAGAGCAGGTATTCTGCTGATGCAGCATGGGCTGCAATGTGAAGGGCATTTGCTTTACCTTTGTTTTCACGACAGCTTATAACTCTGAGGCAATTGAACTTTTCAGCAAGTCCAATGAGTATTTTTTCTGTATTGTCGCGGCTTCCGTCATTTACAGCTATAATTTCAAAATCCGGATATGAAAGTTGCGACAAATACTCAATGGTTTCCCCTATTGTTTCTTCTTCGTTGTAGCAGGGTACAAGTATGCTTATTTTAGGCCAGTTATATTTTTCAATGTCAATTTCTTCTTCGTTTTCTCGTGTAGCTGAAAAAATAATGGAGCCGGCAATCCAAAACAACGACATTAAAAATGGATACCAGAATATGTAATTTTCTACGATTTGAACTAATTTCGGCAGCTCATAAAACAACGTCACAACTTCACCTACCTACGACTTTTTTCGACATACAGCAAATATTATATCACAATAATGGCTGAAGTACAGACAAAGTTCGAAAGCATGCAGAAATACTGAAAAATTTAGAAATCATCATATTTATAAAATTAATTTTTATGTAGTCCAGGAATATTTTAATGCATATTTATTTAATATTTCTCAACTCTTTCGCTGTGTGCACACTTTTTCCCAAAAGTGAATTGTGCCAAGACAAGAATTTTACATTATAATTATTTTTATTTACATTTAATTATACATTACGCTTTAAAGGGTGTATTCGAAGAAATACTTGCATATAGTTCGTCAAACTCAAAGATACCCATTACTTGTCTCATTGATTTCACTTTTATTCATTTCATAAATCAATTATATATTTATTCAAACAAATATTCCAAATTTTATTTCTCAAAAATATTTCTTCAAAATTAATAAAAATAATACTTGCATATATAAACTAATAGTATTATAATCATCCATATTTTCAAAAAATAATATGTTTAGAAAGGAGAAGAAATGATAAAGGCAGGAATTATAGGAGCAACAGGGTACGCTGGAGGTGAACTTGTAAGACTTCTTTTAAGTCACAAGGATGCAGAAATAAAATGGTATGGCTCCAAAAGTTATATAAACAAAAATTATTATGAAGTTTACCAGAATTTTTTTGAAATAGTTCCGGACAAATGCATGGATGACAATCTTGATGAACTTTCGGAAATTGTTGATGTCATTTTTACAGCCACTCCCCAGGGCTACTGTTCTTCACTGCTTTGCAGCAAAATACTGTCAAATTGCAAAATCATTGATTTAAGCGCTGATTTCAGAATGAAAGATACAGAAGTATATGAAAAATGGTACGGGATTAAACATAAAAGTCCCGATTTAATACAGGAGGCCGTCTACGGTCTGTGCGAAATAAACAGGAAACAGATTAAGGATACAAGGATAGTTGCAAATCCGGGATGTTACCCCACATGCACCACATTGTCACTTTATCCGCTGGTTAAAGAAGGAATCATAGATGTAAATACAATAATAACAGATGCTAAATCCGGAACATCCGGAGCAGGCAGAAGCACAAAGACAGACAATTTGTTCTGCGAGGTAAATGAAAATATAAAGGCGTACGGAGTGACTGACCATCGGCACACTCCGGAAATAGAGGAACAGCTTTCATATGCTGCAGGACAAAATGTCACGATAAACTTCACGCCTCACCTGGTGCCCATGAACAGAGGCATTTTGACAACGTCATATGCATCACTAAAAAAAGAAACTTCTTATGAGGAAGTTCGAGAGGTTTATGAAAAATATTACAAGGACGAATTTTTCATAAGAGTATTAGACCGGGATGTATATCCGCAGACAAAGTGGGTTTCAGGAAGTAATTTTGTTGACGTGAATTTTAAAATTGACCACAGAACAAACAGAATAGTAGTATTGGGGGCAATGGACAATTTGGTAAAGGGAGCTGCAGGTCAGGCAGTTCAAAACATGAATATTATGTTTGGTTTGGAAGAAACATCAGGTCTTAAACATGTGCCTATGTTTCCTTAATACAGGAGGAAAGTATGAAAGAGATAGAAGGAGGAGTCACCTCCCCTAAAGGATTCAAGGCTGCAGGTGTTTTTGCAGGAATCCGCAAAAAGAAAAAGGATATGGCAATGATTTTCAGCGAAGTTCCATGCATTGCAGCAGGAACATTCACTACAAATATAGTTAAGGCAGCTCCAGTAAAATGGGATATGGAAATGGTTAAAAAGTCTCCTTTTGTCCAGGCAGTGGTTGTTAACAGCGGAGTAGCCAACACCTGCACAGGTGCAACAGGAATGGGATACTGCAGGGACATGGCAGTTACCGCAGGATTAAATCTCGGGATTCCCACAGAAGCCGTACTTGTTGCATCTACTGGCTTAATCGGAAAACAAATACCAATTGATAAAATTAAGACCGGAATAGAAAATCTCGTTCCTATTCTCGGAAGTTCAAAGGAAGACGGAATAATGGCAGCAGAAGCAATACTCACAACAGACACAAGAAAAAAGGAACTGGCTGTGGAAATTGAACTTTCAGGAAAGAAGGTAATCATAGGAGGAATGTGTAAGGGTTCCGGCATGATTCATCCCAACATGTGCACCATGCTAAGCTTCATTACAACAGATGCTGCCATTTCAAAGGAACTTCTGCAGGAAGCACTGAGCACGGATGTTAAGGAAACATACAACATGATTTCCGTGGACGGAGACACATCAACAAACGACACTGTGCTGCTGCTGGCAAACGGACTGGCAGGAAACCATGAAATTACTGAGAAGAATGAAGATTATGAAAAGTTTGCAGAAGCTCTTAATTTCGTAAATACTTATTTTGCCAAAAGAATAGCCGAGGACGGAGAAGGAGCAACATCCCTTTTCGAAGTAAAAGTCATCAATGCACTCACAAAGGAGCAGGCTATGAAGCTTTCTAAATCCATTGTGTCCTCAAATTTGACAAAGGCTGCAATTTTCGGCCATGACTTAAACTGGGGAAGAATACTTTGCGCCATGGGTTACTCCGGTGCAGAATTCGAACCCGACGATGTAGATTTGTACTTTGAAAGCAGCGGCGGAAAAATCAAACTGATAGAAAACGGAATAGAGCTAATATACAGCAAGGAAGCAGCTGAAGAAATACTTTCAAAACCAGAAATCACTGTCATTGCTGACATAAAAATGGGAAATCAGTCCTCAACTGCATGGGGATGCGACCTTACCTACGATTATGTGAGAATCAATGCAGCATACGGATCATAGGAGGATCAATGGAAATAGAATCATTAATCAATCAAGCAATGAAGCCTGAAGAACTTCAATTCATAAAAGAATACCAAAACAAAATTGTTGTTGTGAAATATGGCGGAAGTGCAATGACAGATGAAAATATTAAGAAAAATGTTGTAGAAGATTTGGCTCTGCTGAAAAAGGCAGGATTAAAACCAATTGTTGTTCACGGCGGCGGCAAAGAAATAAACAAATGGCTTTCAAGACTGGGAATTGAAAATAAATTTGTAAACGGACTCAGAGTCACGGATGAACCTACTCTCGAAATTGCAGAAATGGCATTGTCAAAGCTCAACAAGGAACTTGTTCAGCTTATGGAAAGTTTCGGAGTCAAATCAGTAGGCATAAGCGGCAAGGACGCAGGTACAATCAAAGTTTCTAAAAGATATTCTGATGAAACTGACTTGGGCTATGTAGGAAAAATAAACAATGTTGATAATTCTCTCATCATGATGCTGCTTGAAAAAGACATCACTCCCATCATTTGCCCCATAGGGCTTGATGAAAATTATCAAGGTTACAACATAAATGCCGATGAAGCGGCGTGTGCAGTTGCAACATGTGTAAAAGCGGAAAAGCTGGTTTTTTTGACAGACATAGAAGGAGTGTGCAAAGATCCCAAGGATTCCTCAACAGTAATTCCAAAACTTTCAGTTCATGAAGCGAAACAATTCTTAAACAGCGGCGGTGCAGGAGGCGGCATGCTTCCAAAGCTCATGAACTGCATTGAAGCCGTGGAAAACGGAGTTTCCAGGGTGCACATCATAGACGGAAGAGTACAGCATTCGCTGCTTAAAGAATTTTTGAACAAAAAAATGGGTACAATGATATTAGCAAAGGGGAATATTTAAATTGAATAAAGAAAATTACATCTTAGAAGCAGAAAATTCACTTCTTAAAACTTACAAAAGATACGAAATTATTTTAGACAAAGGCGACGGGGTTTATCTTTACGATACTGACGGCAAGCAGTACCTCGATTTTGCTTCAGGCATAGCTGTCTTTGCCTTAGGATACAACAACCAGGAATATAATCATGCCTTAAAAAACCAGGTGGACAAACTTCTGCACACGTCTAACTACTACTACAACCTGCCTGCCATAGAAGCAGCAAAGAAATTTACTAAAGCTTCAGGGATGGACAGGGTGTTTTTCACAAACAGCGGCACTGAGGCAATTGAAGGAGCAATAAAGCTTGCAAAGAAATATGCCTACAACAAAGACGGCTCAGCCGGACATGAAATAATTTCAATGAACAACTCCTTTCACGGAAGAAGCCTGGGTGCACTTTCAGTGACAGGAAACCCTGAATATCAGAAGGCCTTCAAGCCTATGATTGAGGGAGTTAAATTTGCAGAAATGAACGACCTGGAAAGCGTAAAATCCCTGGTTTGTGAAAAAACATGTGCCATAATATTGGAACCTGTTCAAGGGGAAGGAGGAATTTATCCCGCAGACAAGGAATTCCTGCAGGGAGTTAAATCAATATGCGACGAAAATGATATTTTGCTTATTTTCGATGAAATTCAGTGCGGAATGGGAAGAACCGGATCAATGTTTGCATACCAGGATTACGGAGTAATGCCTGACATATTGACTTCAGCCAAGGCTTTGGGATGCGGCGTTCCTGTCGGAGCATTTGCAGCCAATGAAAAAACAGCATCAGCCATGGTTCCCGGTGACCACGGAACCACATACGGCGGAAATCCGTTTGTATGTGCAGCAGTGAGCAAGGTTTTTGATTTGTTTGAATCTGATAAAATTCTGGAAAATGTCTCTGAAATCACTCCATATCTGGAAAATGAACTTGATAAGCTTATAGAACAATATGATTTAATTGAAACAAGAAGAGGAAAAGGTCTCATGCAGGGAATTGTATTTTCTGTTCCTGTTGGTGATATTGTGTTAGAAGCTCAGAAGCAAGGCCTTATAATCATTACCGCAGGCAAAAATGTTATAAGACTTGTTCCTCCCCTTGTAATAACAAAACAACATGTTGATGAAATGATTGTGAAATTCAAATCTTCAATAGACTCTGTAGTTAATACAAACAATAAACATTAGAATTTACAAATAGTAGGGGCGGATCTTGTGTCCGCCCGTGCTGTTGATTCAATAACAATCTTTATTGCGGGAGAACAGTAGTTCTCCCCTACAAACTGGAATATAGATTTAATGTTATTTCCTTATAATCGATGCGTAGGGGCGGATCTTGTGTCCGCCCGTATTATTGATTAAATAATCTTGTTATCTTCGAAGGACAGTAGTCCTCCCTACATGATTGAATTACCTATCGCCAACATAAATAAACTGACGGCTCTTCTTTTATTTGTTTATTGCCTTTTCGATTCTGTTTCTTACTTTTTCTTCACCCATAATCTGCTGAAGTTCCCATACATCAGGTGATGTGGCACGTCCTATGACTGCAATTCTTATTACAGAGCTTACATCACCCACATGTCCTTTGTACATTTCAGGATTTTTCTTGTAATCCTTTGGTTTTGCAGCATATCCGTTGTCCTGTGCTATTATTCTTATTTTATCAAACCACTGGCTCTGGTCGTCGCTGTGATCATATGTTTCAAGATAAGCTTTCAGCAGTTTTTTTGCTTCCTCATCATTTATGTTTTCAGGATAATTGTCAACAACATCAAAATATTCATCAAAGAAATAGCTTATGAATTCGAAAATCTGCTGGCAGTACATGAGGTCCTTGCGTGGTTTATCTCCATTCCTTCCAACATTAAGAAGCTTAATTACATCTTCCTTGTGTTTAGAAAGTACATTTGTTATTTCAGTTTTGTGTGCTTTAGCCCAGTCAAGCATGAAGTTAAAAATATCTTCTGCTGCAAACTTAAGGAGTACGTCCTTGCTTATGTTGTTAAGTTTATCAAGGTCGAACAACGCTCCGGAATTGCTCATTTTTTCTAATGCAAATTTGAAATTGTCCGTATGGCTGTCAGGATTTTCAATTCTCCACTCTTCGTAATTGGAATTTAAAATTGTCAGCAGGTATTCTCTCACCGCTGCAGGATGATATCCAAGGTCCATGTAGAATCCAAGTCCAAGTTCCGGGTCTTTTCTTTTTGAAAGCTTTCTCTTTGCTCCGTTATCCATTTTCATCAGGTGTGCTGTATGGCAGTAAACAGGAGTATCCCATCCCAGTGTTGTAAATATTTCATAATGAATTGGAAGTGTTGAAAGCCATTCTTCCCCTCTTACAACATGTGTCACTCTCATGAGATGATCGTCAACAACATGGGCAAAATGGTATGTAGGTATTCCGTTTGTTTTTAAAATTACTATATCCTGATAATTTTCATGTATTGTGAGATGGCCTCTGATGGCATCATCTATTTCAAATGTTCCTTCTTCAGTTCCCATAGACATGAATCTGATTACAAATTCTTCGCCCCTTGCCAGTTTTTCCTGAACTTCTTCAAGTGTAAGATTTCTATCCTTAGCCCACTTGCCGTAATACCCCGTATTCACATTTTCTTCGGTTTGTTTTTTTCTTGTTTCTTCAAGCTCTTCTTCTGTGCAAAAACATGGGTATGCTCTTCCCTGCTCTACCAGGTATTTTGCAACGCACTGATAAATTTTGCCGCGGTTGCTTTGGAAGTAAGGTCCGTAGTTTCCAATTTCTCCTTCAATACCTGCTCCTTCGTCAAACTTCAGCCCGAAGTATTCAAGAGATGAAATTATTGTTTCAACAGCTCCTTCAACCTTTCTCTTTTCGTCTGTGTCTTCAATTCTCAGCATGAAGACACCTTCGCTTTGGTGTGCAAGGCGTTCGTCAACAAAAGCTCCGTAAAGATTTCCAAGGTGAATGAAACCTGTAGGACTTGGAGCCAGCCTTGTAACCTTTGCTCCTTCTTTCAGATTTCTTTTGGGAAACACTTCTTCTTCATAATATTGTACTGATTCCTTTATATCCGGAAACAACATTTCTGCAAGTTTTTTATAATCCATTTTTTCCTCCGCATAGCACTAGTATGTGTTTTTTTAATTAAAATAACAAAAGACGGTATTTATCACATACACCGTCCTCAAACATTTCTGGTAACAATAGGGAATCATACCCCTGATTCCACCTTGAGATGGTGGCAGACCGCTTGACCATGAGTCATAGACAGTTTTCATAATTATATACTTATTAACATATTTTGTCTACTATTTTTGTAGTATCAATGTTTGCAGCAGTGTCCTCCAACATCTCCGGTCTTCATCATTAAGATTTCACCGTTTTCTTCGGAAACTTCTTCGAAACCAATGCTTTCAAAAAGCATTTTGCATTGCTTTCCTATTTTTGCATAAGTCTTTTCAGCTCCCATGTCAAAAGCTTTTCTCACAATCATTCTTATTATTAAATCACCATATTTTTTACCACGATGTTGTACCAAGACACAAACCATGTCAGCAAAAAATTTTCCTTCTTTAAAAAGCAATCTTCCCGTACCAACAGGTACATTGTCTTCATACACAACAAGGCTGAATGCAAAATCATCATAAATATCCGTTATGAGATTTTCATCTGCTTTTAGTTCATAACAAAATACATTTTTTCTTAAGGATATAGCATCACTTATATTATCCCTGCCTTGAAGCCATCTTGTATATATCATATTGCACCTCTTACATTTTGCAATTTTGCAAATTCACCATTTTTCATTTTAATCCTCTGTTTTTTTATCATATATAAATATTATAACAATATTTAAAGCACGTGACAATGAATAATGTTGTAGTTTTTCCTGTTTGTGGTATAATATTAACAGTATCAGCAAAATAAACTGAGGTGATGATTATGACGTTAGGTGAAAAGTTAAGAAGCATCAGAAAAGAAAAGGATATGACCAAACAGGAACTGGGCAACGTTTTGAATGTACCTAAAGAAAGAATCAAGCTTTACGAAAACAACGAAGAAGTACCATCAGATTTTTATTTGTCAGCTTTTGCACAATATTTCAATATTTCAGTTGAAGAACTGACAGATGCTGAATAAATAATATTAAATATTCTTAACATTATTATGGTTGTATTTATAATTTAGCTATGTTAAATTAATATCAAAATCTAAGCTTAAGGATTTTCTAAGAGCAAGGAAACAAATAAAAATGTTCTCTATGATTATTCCTTGTTATGCAAGGAATATTTTTTGTATAAGGAGGTATTATGGACAAAAGAATCGGCGTCATAGGAATAGTGATTGAAGATTTGTCCCGCATAGCCGAAGTAAATGATATTCTTCACCAGTACGGCGATATCATAATAGGCAGAATGGGCATCCCCTACAAGGAAAGAGGAGTGAATGTAATTTCAATCATCGTAGACGGGACCACAGACGATATAGGAGCTCTTACCGGCAAGCTTGGAAAAATCAAAGGATTGAGCGTAAAAAGCGCCTTATCCAAAAAATAGGAGGATTTATGAAAAAATCTATGAAGAAATTGAGTTTGCTTTTGATTCTGGCAATGATATTGTCCATTTTTGCAGGCTGCAGCAGCAAGACAGACAACGCTCCGGCAAATCCACAGGAACCTGCACCGCAGGAACAAGTAAAAGAAGAACCAAAAGAGCCCATTGATGTAACAATTGCAGGCCTCATGGGACCAACATCCATAGGCATGATAAAAATGATTGACGAAAAAGCAATGAACAGCGAACAATACAACGTTGAATACATAGCTGAAAGCGCACCTGATGCACTGAGTGCAAAAATAATAAACGGCGACATCCAGATTTCTTCCGTGCCCATAAACCTTGCAGCTGTTTTGTACAACAAGACAGGCGGAAAAATTAAGCTTATGGCTGTAAACACTGTAGGAAACCTTTACGTTGTTGGAAGCGACAACACTTCAACAATTGCAGAACTTGAAGGAAAAACACTTGGAATGAGCGCAAAGGGTTCAACACCCGATTATGCTATGAACTATATTTTAAAGCAAAATAATCTTGAAGGCAAAGTAGAGCTCGATTACAGCACAGACCATGCAACACTTGCTCAGGCTGTAATTGCAGAAGACACAAAAGTTGCTCTTCTTCCTCAACCCTTTGTTACACAGACAACAATTAAAAATGAAAATGTAAAAATGCTCATAGATTTAAATGAAGCATGGAAGGAAGCAACTAAAGGTGCCAGTGAGCTTTATACAGGCTGCATCATAGTAAACACTGAATTTGCAGAAAACAATAAGGAATTTGTAGCTGAATTTTTAAAACAATACGAAGAATCGGTAAACTGGGTTTTAGAAAATCAAAAAGATGCATCAGTGTTAGTTGAGAAAAACGGTATTATGCCAAGCGCTGCAATAGTAGAAAAAGCAATTCCTTACTGCGGAATCACATACAGATCAGTTTCAGCAGAAAAGGAAAAATTAAGCAGTTTTTATGGGATATTGTTTGAATCAAATCCTGCTTCAGTAGGAGGAAGCATGCCAGATGAAAAATTCTATTTTGCTGAGTAAGTACAGGAATTTTTTCATAATCATATTTTGGATAACTGTGTGGGAGATACTTTCGCTGATAATCAATCAGGAGATTTATCTCCCTTCTCCCTTTGCCACATTTAAATCATTGTTTGATTTAATGTTTGATAAAGTAACTTACATAACAATTCTTTACAGCACGTACAGGACTCTGACGGGATTTTTAATTTCAACATTTTTTGGAGTAATGCTGGGTTTTGTGTGCGGAATGAACAAATCAATTTACAATCTTTTAAATCCTTTGGTCAGCATCATAAGGACCGTCCCCGTAATGAGCATTATCATCATTGCCATAATGTGGTTCAAGGATACAAACGTACCTGTCTTTGTAGCATTTTTAATGTGCTTTCCAATCATCTGGACTAATACCATACAGGGAATCGATTCAGCTGACAATAAACTTCTTCAAATGTGTAAAATTTACAACATAAAAAAAATACGGGTTATAAAATCAGTTTATTTTTACAGCGCTCTTCCCTACATAAAGGCAGGCATGATATCTGCTCTTGGCATAAGCTGGAAGGTTACATCTGCAGCGGAAGTCTTGAGTTTGCCAAAGTATTCAATAGGAAGATTCTTGTATGATTCCAAAGTTTATCTTGAAATTCCGGACTTGTTTGCATGGACAATCATCATAGTTCTTTTGAGCATTTTATTCGAAAAATTGCTAAATATAATATTTAAAGCAGGAAGACAAAATGATTAAACTTATTGATGTCACCAAAAAATATGATGATATGGTTCTTTTGAAAAATTTCAACATATCATTTGAAGAAAATGAAATAACATGTCTGTTTGGTCCTTCAGGCGTAGGAAAAACAACTATAGCAAATATTGCAGCAAATCTAGTTGCTGTTGATGAGGGAATTGTATCAGGAACTGAAGATGCATTGTACTCCTATGTGTTCCAGGAGCCAAATTTACTTGACTGGTACAGCGTGTATGACAATCTGGATTTCGTCCTCAAAGATATTTTTGATAACAAAAAGCGCAAAGAAATCATAGAAAGCTATCTAAAAATGGTTGAACTTTCGGACTACAGGAACTTTAGGCCAAAAACATTAAGCGGCGGAATGGCTCAAAGGGTATCCATAGCCAGAGCCTTTGCCTATCCTTCAAATGTTCTCATAATGGATGAACCCTTTAAGGGACTGGACGTGAAATTGAAACAGGATATAGTATCATTGTTCAAGAGACTTTGGAAAGAAAGCAGACGAACAGTCATATTCATAACCCATGATGTTGATGAAGCCGTCAATTTGTCAGACAAAATTTATGTAATCAAGAACCGTCCTGTTGAAATCAACATGACAATTGACGTTAAAAATACCAATGAACGTGAATCCATAAAAAATATTTTGATTGAAGCATAAAAAAATAATTAGTAATTATTTTTCTGTAATCCATTTTTTTCTTGACATTTACCGAATTTATATTAACATATAAACAAAAGATAAAACGTGACTTTGTAACTTAGTCACTGATTTATATGAAAATTTTTTATATATTGTGTTATAATAAGAAAAAAGATGGAGGATATTATGGAATTTAAATTATCAGATAAAGCAAAAGAAAAAATGCTTGAAATGAAAAGCAACAATGAACCTATAAAATTAAAAATAACAGGTTTTTCCTGATGTGGTGCCGAATTTGGCATTGTTTCGGAGAAACAATCAGAAAATGATAAAGTATACGACGCTGAAGGAATTGAACTTATAGTATCAGATGAACTAGAGGGAGCAATCAAAGGCGCAGAAATTGATTATTCAACAAACTTCTTTAAAAAAGGATTTGAAGTAACTCCAAAATTCTCTAGATAGAGAGGCATTTATGGAATTTAAAATAACAGACAGGGCAAAGGAAAAGCTGGCTTTAATGAAAGAACAGAATATTCCCATAGTCTTGTACGGAATTCCTGTAGGCTGAAACAGATACAACTATAAAATTGTTTCGGTGAAGCAAAAAAAAGATGACAAGGTATACAACGTTGACGGCATAGAAATAATTGTGACGGCAGAAGTTGATCGAACCTTGCTGGGAGCAAAAATAGACTTCGGAGGGTTTTTTACAAAGGATTATATTGTAACCCCGAGATATTCATAATATAAGGTGGCATATGTATAAGCTGTGGGCAAAAAAAATAAAATCTAATCGTATTGTTGACTCTTTGGTTGTCAACAATAAAGAAAATATTTCTCCCGATGAAAAAAGAGAAAAATGCCTTAAAGAAATATGCCAGAAGTTTGATATGAGCGTTCCTGTATGGCTTAAGACACATGACATGGAATTTTCTCAGTTTAAGATAGTCACGTTTTTCCCTCATGATTTTATTGATGAAGTTGACTTTGACAAACTGGAAGTTGAACTTATTGATGACGGTACAAACTAAAATTTAACAAAGAGCTGTTGCATTAGCGAATAAAATTTCGCAGTGCAATAGCTGTTTTTTTGTTAAAATCAATATAATCGGACTTTTTGAAGCCCTGAATTTGATTATTACAATAAAAAACAGGCGTTACACTAATTTCTTAACTACATTGTTTATGACAGTATATAATCTCTTACAAACTTCCATATTTGTATTCATTACATTTAATACTAAATTTTTCATAAAATAATCATATTTATGTGAAATTTATTTTTTTTATACTCCATGCTCTGTTATATTTGACTTATAAAAAGGTCGGTAATATAATATTCATATTAAACATATAGGAAATGTATAGTATATGTTGCTGAACAAATAAAGGAGGCAGTTATGTATAATGATATAGCTTTAGATCATATTTCAGATCCAAGAAATGCCGGTGAGATAAAAGATGCAGATGGCATTGGTCATATAGGCAATCCCGCAGATGGGGACAGGATAACAATTTATATAAAGGTTAATAACGATATTCTTACTGATGTCATGTTCAAAGCCTTTGGTTGTGGTGCTGCCATAGCTGCCAGCAGTATGATTACTGTAATGGCAAAAGGCAAGACAATTGACCAGGCAATGGCAATATCAAATGAAGCTGTCTCGGAAGAACTGGGCGGACTTCCTCCTCAAAAATTGCAGTGCTCCAATATTGCTGCCGATGCTCTTCACAATGCAATTGATGACTATAGATCAAAGAGGTTAATATGATACTAAAAAAAGAACAAATCAACCGATATATGAGACATATAATAATGCCTGAAATAGGCGGCAAGGGTCAAAAAAAATTGTTGGAATCTGCAGTATATATATATGGGGAATCTGTTGAACTCTTATCTCCTTTGATTTTTTACCTTGCAGCCTCAGGAATAGTCAGAATGTTTTGCTGTTTTGAAAATGATGATGGGTATGATGAGTTATTTCATAGAATTCGAGACTTTAATGATGAGGTTATAATAGAACTAATTGATGAACAAGAATTTATAAATCATAAACATACCGACAAGTTGGGAAATACAGGATTCATATTAAACATTTTTTCAGGAGATTTATGTTTGCTGAAAAAAATCATAAATAAAATTGATTTTTCTCCTATGATAATTTCTATTCATGAAAAATGGAAGATAATATTGCAGACTTTTACCAATATGGATGATTTGAAATTGTTCGCAGGAATTTTATCTGACAAATCAATTAATGAAGAAACTGACAGAACATTCCCTAAAAATCTAAATGCAGTTGCAGCTTCAGTATCGGGTTCACTCTGTTCAATTGAAGCTGTTAAACTTTGCCTTAATATTGGTGAAGCACAAAAAAAACCGCTGTATTTTGACATAATGTCAATGGAAATCAATTCTTCTGAAAATAAATGTGATTATTATATAAACAAATTATATGACAATAATCATGAAATTACATCAGATGATGCAAAAAAATTATCCGCTTGCAAAATACTCATTGTGGGGGCAGGAGGTCTTGGCTCTCCTGCAGCATTTTCATTAGCCATGGTCGGTGTAGGCACCATAGGCATAATAGATTATGATACCGTTGAAATAAGCAATCTTAACAGGCAAATACTTCACAGTGTTTCACGCATTGGAATGTCAAAAGTGGAATCAGCAAAAATATTTCTGAACAATGTTAATCCTCACACAGAAATAATTGCTTACAATATGCCTTTGAATTCAGACAATGTAACAGAGTTAATAAAAGATTATGATGTTGTAATTTCAGGGGTTGATAATATTTCGGCCCGTTACCTCATAAATGATGCATGCTACTTTGCCAAAAAACCTATGATTGAAGCAGGTGTGCTGCGATTCAACGGTATAAACACAACCATCATTCCCGATGAAGGTCATTGTTACCGCTGCATATACATGAATGCAGCCGGCAGCGGTTTGTCATGTGCAGAAACTGGAACCTTGGGGCCTGTTCCGGGAATTATGGGATTTATGGAAGCAGCTGAAGCAATAAAATTGATTACAGGAAAGGGAGAAACCCTTAAGAATAAGCTGCTTATGTTTGATGCTTTAAACTTTGAGCTTGATATTTTTACAGTAAATAAGAATCCTGACTGCTCATTATGCGGCAAAAATCCAGATATCAAAGTTGTAGAACATCATGAATTTATTTGTGAGAACAAAAATGACAACAACAAATAATAAGCTGAGAATATTGCATTATTTACTTTTTTACTTTATTGATTAATTAAGCATATTTTTTAATAGCCAGTAAAAAAGTCTATTACTCGCATTGTCATTAAGTGAAATACTATTATTTTAGTACTCAAAAATCATAAAATCCTCAAATCTTACATTAAAAATAAGTAAGTATTGAGGATTTTATGCTAATTCCTTAGTAAGAGGCTATACCATTTAATTTTCAAAAATTGAGACAACAGCCTCTTTTTTATTAATCATACATGTTGTATATTACAACCAAAAGCAGGAAGAACCAAAGAAGTGTATCCATTTCTATTCCGCAGTCGCTTTGGCATACTATGCAAACAAGCAGTAAAAAGAAAAACAACAATGAAGAATCTATTCCGCCGCGTGCACCCAATACCGGTGATACCGGAAGAACCGGAACAACCGGCGGCCTTCTGTCACATTGAATGTTTGTGTTTTCATTTGCTTCAACTATATTTTCAGTCCTGCAATTATCCATTAATAAAAACCTCCTCAATTAATATGCATTTTGTAATTATTATATTCACCATAGAAATATATGTTAAATAATTGATTTAAAAATCATTGTTTTAAAATATATGCATAATATAGAAATTTATTGAAACAATAACATTATATTAAATAAGGAGGATTGCCCATGGATAAATTTGCCTTGGTGCTAGTCATAATAGGAGCCATAAACTGGGGGCTGATAGCATTGTTTCAATTTGATCTGGTTGCTGCTATATTCGGAGGCCAGACAGCTATATTCAGCAGAATAGTATATGGACTTGTTGGATTAGCTGGACTTTACTGCATAACTTTATTATTCAACGAACGAGAAAAAACAGATTAATAAAAAAACAATCCAATTGGATTGTTTTTTTATTTTGATTTCTTATTCACCTGCTATGGCAAGCTTCTTGATTTTCAAAGAAGGAGAGCCTATATATGCTTCTCCTGGAAGACCAAATTTCAGGTCCGATCCTGTTTCTTCTATATTTTTAAGGAGTTCGAAGTAATTTCCGGCCACTGTTATCTGTTCAACTGCCTTGGCAATTTTTCCGTCCTTTATTTCATAACCAAGGGCTGCCAGTGAAAAATCTCCTGATACAGAATTCAGTCCTGAATGAAGTCCTTGAAGTTCCGTTATTAAAATTCCCTTGTCCATGGAAGAAATTATTTCTTCAAGAGTTTTTTCTCCCTTTTCAACATAAAGATTTGAAGGAGCTATGCCCACAGATGATTTGTAAGAAGATTTGCTTGCATTTCCAGTGGTTTCAACTCCGTCTTTTTTTGCAGTCTTCAAATTGTGGAAGTATGTTTTCAAAACACCCTTGTCAACAACTTTCTTGTACTTGCTGGCAACACCTTCTCCGTCGAATGATCTTGAAGCCAATCCTCCCTCCATGAAAGGATCATCAACAAGCGTGAACTTTTCGCTTCCTATTTGTTCATTTAATTTCCCTTTCAGCAGGGACAGATTTTTCTGCACATTTTCCGCTGAGAAAATTCCTTCAAATGCTTCCAATAAATCTGCAGCTGCATTGTTTCTTATTACTACTGGGTAGTCTCCTGACTTCACAGACTTTGCTCCAAGCATTGACAATGCTTCTTTTACTGCTTCCTCTGCAATTTCCTTGGGGTTGAATTTGGAAAAATCATTGCCGGTGCGGTATGCCATGCCTGTTTTAATGTCTTCGTTTTCTTTTGCAACCACCACCACGTATGTGTAGGCAATGTTGCTCTTGTCGTGAAGGTACAGACCCTTTGTGTTTGACATTATGGTTTCGCCGTAGCCGTCGCCGTATACGCATGTTTCCACTGATTGTATTCTGTTGTCGATTTTAAAAGCTTCTTCTTCAAGCTGTTTTACAAACTTTATTTTTTCAGCTTCTTCCACTTCTTCAAGTTTAGGATTGAATGTGTCTACTTTTTTGTATTCCTTTGACCCTTCAAAAATATATTCTTCATCGTCTGAATCTATTACAGTGGCATTTTCCTTAATATTTTTAACAAGTAAATCTATGGAAGTTTCATCAACCTTTTCAGTGTAGGAATATCCCATTTTACTGTTGTACATTCCTCTAAGCCCCAGACCTTCACTTTCAGACAAACTGTAGCCGTCAAGTTCCTTTTGAAATACCTTGAGAGAAAGGCTGCTTCCTGCTGAATAAAAAACTTCCATGTCATTTATGCCTTGTTTTTTTCCTTCAGCAAATATTTTATCAATGAGCATTTTCATATCCATTATTTTTCACCTTCCCTTCCGCCTACGGTTATTTCAGAAACTCTTATCATGGGCTGGCCTACATTTGTAGGAATGCTTCCGCTTACTGAGCCGCACATTCCCTGTCCGTGTGTCATGTTGTTTCCAACCATGTCAATTTTGTTCAGTATGTCAGTTCCCTTACCTATTAGCGTTGCACCTCTTACAGGATCCTTGATTTTTCCGTTTTCCACAATGTATCCTTCCATTACGGCAAAGTTAAACTCTCCTGTGCTCGGATTTACACTTCCGCCTCCCATGTATTTAGCATAAATGCCTTTTTCCGTGTTGGCGATTATTTCTTCAGGTGAAGATTTTCCGTTGTCTATGAATGTGTTGGACATCCTTGAAGTAGGAGCGTATCTGTAGGACTGCCTTCTTCCTGAGCCGGTTATGTCCATGTTCATTCTTCTTGCGTTCAGCTTATCAATCATGTAACCTTTCAATATTCCGTTTTCAATCAACACATTTCTGTGGGAAGGTGTTCCTTCATCATCAATGTTGAATGAACCCCACTCGTTTGGTATTGTTCCGTCATCAATTGCTGTAACAAGCGGCGAAGCAATTTTTTGACCTACTTTGTCTGAAAATACAGATAAACCCTTGGCAACTGATGTTGCTTCAAGACCATGGCCGCAAGCTTCATGGAATATTACTCCACCAAAGCCGTTGTCTATTATTACAGGCATTTTTCCGCTTGGGCTGTATTTAGCATTTACCATGGTTACGGCAATGCGTGATGCTTCTTTTGCATATTTTTCAACGTCAAGGTTTTCATAAAATTCGTAGCCCTTGCTAGCTCCAGGCCCGAAAAATCCTGACTGCATTTCTCCATTTTTGCTGGCCACGGATGAAATTGCAAGACGTGTTCTTACACGTTTGTCTTCTTTCCACAATCCTTCTGAATTTGCAACCATTATGTCCTGATTGTAGTCCATGTAACTTACTGTAACCTGTGTTATAAGATCATCATAGTTGAACGCTGTATCGTAGGCACGGCGCATTAGCTGAACCTTTCTTGTTTTTTCAATTGTGTTTGGATCAATATGTATTACATTTATATTTTCATTTTGTGTCATGTTTAAACTTAATGCTGTAGTGCCCTGTTTTCCTTCTATGGCTGCTGCTGCTTTTTTTGCTGTTGATATTAAAGAATCTCTGTCAGATTTGTTTGTGTATGCATAAACGCTGTTAAATCCCTTGAATATGCGGATGCCAACGCCGTAATCTCTTCCTGTCATAGTGCTTTCAACTTTTCCGCCAATCATTACAATGCCGTTGTTTGTCCTGTCTTCAACATATACTTCTGCAAAATCGCCGCCGGTTGTCAAAGCAGCATTCAGTGTATCTTCAATTACCTGTTTGTTTAGCACATAATCACTCCTATCATTTTATAGTACCTAAATATTTTACCATAATTTCCTTAAAGTATTAATAATTTTTTAAGCAAAAAACGACCCCAAAGGGATCGCTTCATTATATTAAACTAATTTAATTCTGTGGTATACTTTCTTGCCTTTTTTGATTATAAGTTTTTCGTCTTCAAAATCAGCTAATGTTAATACTGCATTAACGTCACTTACTACAACATCGTTTACTGTAACTCCTGACTGCTCAATGAGTCTTCTTCCTTCACTCTTAGTCTTAATAAGATTTGCTGTAGTCATCATGTCTATTACTGACATTCCTTCTCCAAGCTCTTCTTTTGTAACTTCAGTTGTAGGCATATTTTCTGATTCTGTTCCTTTTCCAAACAATGCTCTTGCTGCTTCCTGAGCATTGATGGCATCTTCTTCAGAATGTATGAGTTTTGTAACTTCATATGCCAATATTTCCTTGGCTTTGTTTATTTCAGAACCTTCCAATGCACCAAGGCGTCTTACTTCATCCATAGGGAGGAAAGTCAATAGTGCCAGACATTTTTCAACATCAGCATCACCAATGTTTCTCCAGTACTGGTAAAACTCATATGGTGTTGTTTTGTTTCTGTCCAGCCACAAAGCACCCTTTTCAGTCTTGCCCATCTTCTTGCCTTCACTGTTTGTAAGAAGTGAGAATGTCATTCCATAAACCTGTTCTCCGGCTTTCTTTCTTGTAAGTTCAACTCCTCCTATGATGTTTGACCACTGGTCGTTTCCGCCAAACTGCATCTTACAGTTATATTTCTGGTTCAATACATAGAAGTCATAGCTTTGCATAAGCATGTATCCAAATTCAAAAAATGTGAGTCCCTGCTCCATTCTGTTTTTGTAGCAATCTGCAGCAAGCATTCTGTTTACAGAAAAGTGAACACCTACTTCTCTCATGAAATCCAGGTAATTCAAAGGTAAAAGCCACTCAGCGTTGTTGTCCATTATGGCCTTTCCTTCTGAAAAATCAAGAAATTTTTCGAAAACTTTCTTGAAGTTTTCAGCATTGCGCGCTATTATTTCCTGTGTCATTATTGAGCGCATACCTGTTCTGTCGCTTGGGTCTCCAATCATTGTAGTTCCGCCGCCTAAAAGAGCAATTGGTCTGTGTCCGTGCTGCTGCATTATGGACATTACCATTATTTGAATATAGTGGCCAATGTGAAGGCTGTCGGCCGTAGGGTCAAAACCTATATAAAATGTAACTGATTCCTTTCCAAGCAATTCTCTTATTTCTTCTTCATGAGTACACTGTTCAATATATCCTCTTTCTTGCAAAACATCAAAAACATTTCTTTTTTCCATATTATTCCTCCTCCTTAAACTTTAATTGTCCTTTACTGAATAATAAAAGGGCTATCTCTCCTGAAAGGACGAGATAACCCGTGGTACCACCTTAATTCGCAAAAAATTTCTTGCCTCTTCTGAATTAACGGTCAGACAACCCGCTGCATAGCAGTAACTCCGGAACTGTATTTCACACTTTGTTCTGAGAATCTTTCACCAGCCGACTCACTCTCTGTTTTGTAACCAAATTGTTACTTTGTTTCCTTCACAGTTATGTTAATATGTATTTATAAAAGGAATGATAATATAAATCCAAATTATTGTCAAGTCTTAATTGAAAATCTTAAAAACATCATACCATTTATTTACCATTAATCCAATGGCTGTAATAAATCTATTCTTATTATACACAATTTTCATAAATTTTCCACTGATTTACATTTTTATTGTTATATATTTTTCTAAATGCAAAAATGTGTAATATAATTGTCACAATTGGCATTTAATGAAGTTATTGATTGTTTTTTTTAAAACAAGTACATGCTATAATTCCTTATGACGAAAAACTCATTAACAAGTTCTAAAATTTCCAAAGAAGCAGGGCGTGCCCTCTTCCTAAAAAATCTAAAGACTAAATAGGAGTGAATTATGAAAAAGAAAATTATAGCATTAACTTTGACAGCAGCTTTAGCTTTGTCATCAACATCAGCATTTGCTGCAACTACAACAGACTGCGAAAAGACATTCAACTATGATCTTAGCAACTTGCTGAAGGGAATAACAAGCAACTCTAACGTAAAACAGTACAAGCTGACTGTAAACGGACAAGAAATGGATTTAAATTCAATAGACTGGAATACAGTTTTAAACAAAACAACAACTGCAGTTCAAAAGCCAGCTTCAACGGAGAAAACAACTGCTCCTGAAGCAGCTAAACCAACTGCAACACAGCCAGTGGCAGCTAAGCCTGCAGCAACAACACCTGCTGTAACTCAGCCTGCGACACCTGTTGCAACTAAGCCGGCAACTACTGCACCAGCGGCTAAACCTGCAACAACACCAGCTGTAACTCAGCCGGCAGCACCTGTTGCAACTCAGCCTGCTGCACCTTCAACAGCTGCAACAACACCAAGCAATACAGTTTCTTCGTCAAATTTATCTTATGAGCAAAAAGTAGCAGAACTTGTGAACATTGAAAGACAAAAGGCTGGCTTATCAGCACTTACATTTGATCAATCAGTATCTAATGTTGCCAGAACAAAATCAAAAGATATGGCAGCCAACAATTACTTTGCTCATCAGTCACCCACATATGGAAGTGCAGGAGACATGTTGACGAAATTTGGAATTAAATGGTCTGCTTGGGGTGAAAACATAGCTTCAGGTCAAAAAACTCCGGAGGCTGTTGTAACAGCATGGATGAATTCTCCAGGGCACAGAGCAAATATTTTATCAACTAACTTTTCAAAAATAGGAGTTGGTTATGCAGTAAACTCAAACGGAACTCCATATTGGACACAGATATTTACTAACTAAAATATGAAAAGAAGTTTATCCTAATAAAATACCGCACTGACATTTTCTGAAATAGAAATATCAAATGCGGTATTTTTGTTACTGAACAATCTTATAATAAACTCTTGCAGTGAGTGTGTACACAATAAAGTAAATCACTGCAAAGACTGCTATGGTTACGGCTGTGCAAATTGCAAAAAGCCATACATTTGTTAAATTGAACAGCAGTAACAGTCTGGTTATCATTTTAAATGCTGCAGCTATGTGAACAATGGCCATGGCCAGGGGAAGAAAAAACACCTTTATTATCTGGCTTTTTATGGATATCTTAACTTCACTTCTGCTCATTCCCACCTTTTGCATGATTTCAAACCTTTCCCTGTCATCATATCCCTCTGAAATTTGTTTGTAGTAAATTATCAGGACTGTTGCAGAGAGGAATAAAAGCCCTAGGAATATTCCTAAAAACAAAAATCCTCCTATCATGGCATAAAATTCTTCTTCCAGACCTTGCTTGCTTTCAAATCTAAAATCTACGATTTCTTCCTTTGAACCGGTGAAGTCTCTGTATATGGAATCGGCAAAGGCCTTTTTTTCATCCTTTGAGCCGTCGACATCAAAGGCAGCATAATAAGAATACTTTGCAGCATCATCCTTGAACTCACTTAGCTGCTTTTCATATATTTCCTCCACATCATTTTCTTCTGCCACTATGTAGTAAACATCTACAAAGACTGCAGTATAATCCTCTTTTATTGGAAATTCATCAAGATTATTTTTTACATTGTAATTGTTGTCAAAAAGTGTGAATGAATCTGTTTTATTTTTACTGCAGCTGTAGAAAAGTACCTCCCGGTCTTTCAAAGACACATCTTCTCCGGTTATTTTTTTGTACTGCTCAGTTGTTATAAAGTACAAATCCGAAATATTTGTGCTTGTAACACTGTTTAACCCGTCCGTAATAAATCTGTCGCCATCTCTTTCCGCATAGAACTCCAGGTACTGGTAATCAAACATGTTGCTTATGTTCCTGCCCAGCTTTTGAGCATTCTTATTCACTATGTCCTTAATTTCTCCGGGTTCACTGTCTTTAGGGTTTCCCAATGTAATGGTCACATCGTTGGGGCAGCGGTTTTCCAGCTGTTCATCCACACCCATGTAAAGTGCCACCGTTGTTGATACCATAACCAGCACTGCAGTTGAAAGTATGCAGATATTAGCCAGTCCAACGGCATTTTGCTTCATTCTGTAAATCATTCCGGATATGGATGTGAAGTTTTTGGTCCTGTAATAATAATTTTTGTTTTGTTTTAAGCGCTTTAAAATCATTATGCTTCCTGCAGTAAAGAGACAGTACGTACCGATTATTACAAGCACCACAGTTATGAAAAACAGGTACATGGCACTTAGAGGTGATTTCGTTACAAGCGCTATATAATATCCTGCACCTGTTGCAGCAATGCCAAGCAGTGCAAGAATATTTTTGGATTTGGGCTCTTTTTCCCCTGTGCTGCTTCCCTTAAGCAAGTCAATAGGATTTGACGAATGAATCTGCATTAGGTTGTATAAAAGGTTTAATAAAAAAATTCCCCAGAACAATACAGATGTTGTGACAATTGAAACCTTGCTCACAAAAAATCCTAGCGGTATGGTGAAGTGCAAAATTTTGAATAACAGCATGAATATCAGCTTGCTGAACAAAATTCCACACATAAGACCAACTGATATTGTGGCGGTTCCAATAAATAATGTCTCATAAAAAAGTATCTTTGCAATGTGCTTCTTTTCCATTCCAAGAATATTGTAAAGGCCGATTTCCTTTTTTCGCCTCTTCATGAGGAAACTGTTTGTATAAAACAGAAATATAACTGAAAATATCCCTATTACTATTGTTCCCAGCATGAGTATTGTCACCACAGAATATGACCCGGGCATGTTTTCAATTCCTTCATTCAATGAAATCATGCGCATAATGTAAAACATGGCAACAGTGCTGATACATGTTATCATGTACGGTACATAAAACTTACCGTTTTTCCTTATGTTTATAAGAGCCAGTCTAGGAAAAAAATGCTTATTCATTTTTTCCACCGCCAGTTGCTATCATTGTAAGTGTGTTTGAAATTTTCTGATACATTTCTTCTGTTGTTTGAGAAGCCTTGTAAATTTGATGGAACACTTCCCCATCCTTAATGAACAGCACCCTTTTTGCGTGGCTAGCAGCCTTTGTGCTGTGAGTAACCATGAGTATTGTCTGCCCTTCTTCATTGATTTCATCAAACAAACGGAGCAGGCCGTCTGTAGCATGGGAATCCAGGGAGCCTGTAGGTTCGTCTGCTAATATAAGCTTTGGTTCGGTAATCAGTGCCCTTGCCACTGCAGCCCTTTGCTTTTGTCCTCCTGACACCTCATATGGATATTTTGAAAGTATGTCTGAAATTCCAAGTTTTTCAGCTATTACTCTAAGTTTGCCATTCATTTCATCATAGGTTTTTCCTGCCAGAACAAGCGGAAGAAATATGTTGTCCTGCATGGAAAATGTGTCCAACAAGTTGAAGTCCTGAAAAACAAAGCCAAGGTTGTCACGACGAAATGCAGAAATTTCACTTTCCTTAATTGAAGCAAGATTTTTGCCGTTTAATAAAACCTCTCCGCCCGTAGATTTGTCAAGGGCAGCAAGAATATTCAAAAGTGTTGTCTTTCCCGAACCTGATTCTCCCATTATTGCAACATATTCACCATTTTCAACAGAAAAAGACACATTTGAAAGAGCTTGCACATGATTTGTTCCAAAACGTGAAGTATAAATTTTTTTAAGGTTATTTACCTCTAAAATTGCCATATTGACCTCCTGAATTAATTAATATAGCAACAGTATATCAAGCACTTTAAAATTCAGAAATTGATTTACCTTTCATTTTCATAAGCAACCTTACATTTCTGAAAGGTTAGCTATTCAACTTCCACTTTAATGTTTTCAAAATTTATGATAACCCTTGTTCCTCTTCCTGCCTGAGATTCAATTTGTATTTTGTGTGAAAGCTTTGTTAAAATTTTTCTGCAAAGATACAAACCTATGCCCGTAGATTTTTTGTCTTCCCTTCCGTTGTATCCTGTAAATCCGTTTTCAAAAACCCGTGGAAGGTCCTCTTCTTTTATTCCTATCCCCGTATCTTCAATAACGAGAATTTTGTGTTCGCTTCCTTCTGTATATATTGATATTCCGCCTCTTACGGTGTACTTAAGAGAGTTGGACAATATTTGTTCAATCACAAATAACAGCCACTTTTCATCAGTGAGAACTGTACTTTTAAGTTCTGAAAATTCAAGCTTAAGCTTTTTGTGAACGAACACTTTCGCATATTTTCTTACAGCCTGTCTGACTATATCATCAAGGTCGTATTCTTTTATGACAAAATCTGTAGAGCTGCTGTCAAGACGGATGTATTGAAGAACCATGGCCACATATTGTTCTATCTTAAAAAGTTCCATGGAAATCTCATCTGGATTTATGTCTTCTTCCGACTGCAGCAATAGCCTCATGGCTGAAATCGGTGTTTTTATCTGATGAGCCCACAGAGTATAGTAATCAGCAATTTCTTTTCTCGAATTGTCCATGGTTGTAATCTTTCTTATTTTGTCCTCGTGTACTGCAATCAGCAGTTCAAAATATTCCCTTTCCATGAGATTTTTAGGTTCAGGCAGCTCATCAAGAGAAAGAGTTATTCGGTGTTTAATATCCTCCAGAGCATTTATTTTTTTATAAAATACTAAAAAGTCATAGGCCAGAGCTATAAATCCGAAAAAAGAGCAAAGGACAAAGCCATACACCACTGCATCCAGTGGCAACCCGTACAGATAAAACTCCACAGCAAATACAGCAGCAAACAATGCAAAAAATGCTGCTGATTTTTTATGCTGCATAAGATAAGCGCTGAATAGATTAATTGTTTTCATTTATTCCACTATGTACCCTATTCCTTTCCTTGTTAGTATGAACTCCGTAAGACCTGCAGCATCCAGCTTTTTTCTGAGCCTTGTAACATTTACTGTAAGCGTGTTTTCATCCACATAACAGTCAGTTTCCCAAAGTCTTGTCATCAATGCATCACGGCTCACGGTTTTTCCCTTGTTTTCCATGAGAAACTGCAGTATTTTGAAATCATTTTTTGTAAGCTCTACTTTTGTTCCCTTATATGTGAGACTTGTATCCCCTGTGTTAAGTATTGCCCCCTTGTGCTCCAAAAGATTTGTCTGCCCTGCAAAATCATATGTACGGCGAAGCATTGCCTGCACCTTTGCTGTAAGAACATTGAGGTCAAATGGTTTTGAAATAAAATCATCTCCACCCATGTTCATGGCCATTACAATATTCATGTTGTCTGATGCAGATGAAATAAAAATAATGGGCACCTTTGATATTCTTCGAATTTCGCTGCACCAGTGATAACCGTTGTAAAAAGGAAGTGAAATGTCCATAAGAACCAGATGAGGTGAGTATGATGCAAAAATAGACAATACATTTTCAAAATCATCGACACACATTGCTTCGCAACCCCAGGATTTTATATGATTTTTAACAGATGAAGCTATAACCAAGTCATCTTCAACAATTAATATTTTATGCATATAGACTCCTTAAACATTTATTGATAACAATATAACACATAAATTAAAACAATAAAAGAGCAACCGAATTTTTATGGCAAAACAGCATAAAAAAAAGCATCGAAATCGATGCTCAGAATATTGACAAAACTAATTTCCCTCACAACGTAGGGGCGTATCTTGTATACGCCCGTTGTTATTATATAAATGAATTTGTACATGCGGGAGGACAGTAGTCTCCCTTACAATATTGAACAAATTTGTCATCAACCTGAGCATCAAAATTGATGCTTATTTATTATTTTATTTTTGGAACTTCAAGCACTGCTCCTCTGTTTCCTGATGTAACAAGTGCCCTGTATCTTGACAGGTAGCCTGTTGTTATTCTTGGTTCTCTAGGCTGCCAGTTTTCTCTTCTCTTTTTTAGTTCTTCATCAGACACTTCAAAGTCAATTGTGTTTTTGAGCATGTCTATTTTGATGATGTCACCTTCTTGAACAAGAGCTATGTTTCCTCCGACTGCAGCTTCAGGAGATACGTGTCCGATTGATGCTCCTCTTGTGGCTCCTGAGAAACGTCCGTCAGTTATGAGGGCAACGCTGCTTCCAAGACCTCTTCCAACTATTGCAGAAGTAGGATTGAGCATTTCTCTCATTCCCGGTCCTCCCTTTGGTCCCTCGTAGCGGATGACAACAACGTCTCCTGCAACAATCAATCCTTGATTAATTGCATTTATGGCATCTTCTTCACAGTCGAAAACTCTTGCAGGTCCCTGGTGAACAAGCATTTCAGGTGCTACAGCCGAGCGTTTTACAACACATGTATCAGGCGCAAGATTTCCTTTGAGAACTGCAATTCCGCCTGTCTGGCTGAATGGATTTTCTATTGGCCTGATTACTTCAGGGTCCAGGTTTACGCATCCTTCTATGTTTTCTGCAATTGTCTTTCCGGTGCAGGTAATGAGGTCTGTTTTAAGAAGACCTTTTTTGTTAAGCTCATTCATTACAGCATAAACTCCCCCTGCTTCGTTCAGATCTTCAATGTATGTGTGACCTGCAGGTGCCAGGTGGCACAGGTTAGGTGTCTTTGCGCTCACTTCGTTTGCAATTTCAGGATTCAACTCCACTCCTGCCTCATGAGCTATGGCCGGAAGGTGAAGCATGCTGTTTGTGCTGCAGCCCAAGGCCATGTCCACTGCCAGGGCGTTCATGAATGCATCTTTTGTCATTATGTCTTTTGGCTTGATGTCTTTTTCAACAAGCTCCATTATTTTCATGCCTGCGTGTTTTGCAAGTCTTATTCTTTCAGAATATACAGCTGGAATTGTTCCGTTTCCTTTAAGTCCCATTCCCAGTGCTTCAGTAAGACAGTTCATGCTGTTTGCTGTGTACATGCCTGAGCATGATCCGCATGTGGGGCATGCCTTCTGCTCGTATTCTTCAACTTCTTCCATGGAAATTTTTCCTGCATTGTATGCTCCAACGGCCTCAAACAGACTTGAAAGACTTGTCTTATTGTTTTTAACTCTTCCTGCAAGCATTGCACCACCGCTTACAAAAATTGTTGGAATATTAACTCTTGCAGCTGCCATTAACAGTCCCGGCACGTTTTTATCACAGTTAGGAACCATTACAAGTCCGTCAAAACAATGGGCCATTGCCATTGCTTCTGTTGAATCAGCAATCAGATCTCTTGTAACAAGAGAATACTTCATTCCTTCATGTCCCATGGCAATTCCATCACACACTGCTATTGCCGGGAACACTACCGGTGTTCCTCCTGCCATTGCAACTCCCAATTTGACTGCATCAACAATCTTGTCCAGGTTCATGTGTCCCGGAACTATTTCATTGTATGAACTTACAATTCCTATCAACGGCTTGTTCATTTCTTCCTTTGTATGCCCCAAAGCATTAAAAAGAGAGCGATGCGGCGCCTGTTGAACTCCTTTTGTTACTTGATCACTTCTCATAATTTCCTCCTGATTTAATATATTTTAAAATAATAAACTGATATATGGTCCAAAATAAATAAAACCTCTCGTCTCTGAACACATATCATGTGTTCAGGGACGAAAGGTCTTTTCGTGGTACCACCCTGGTTCGCGATATAATCGCCTCAATCAAGTCATATAAACTTTATCCCTATAACGCAGGCATACGTCCCGGCCTACATGTCAGCCAGGAAGCTTGGGAGTGATCATTATACTTATAACACCGATTTTCACCAACCATCGGCTCTCTAAAGTTATCTGCCAGTATTTTTGTCTCCGTCACAGCTTTTTCATAATTTTTATAATTATACCCACCTAACCCACCCTTGTCAATACATTTTTACAGTAAATCCTGTAAATTCTTTTGTGATTTTATTCCAAATTATTAAAATGTACTCACTTTAAAAACATATTGCTTATTGTGTTATTTACAGCTATAATATTATAGTCGAAATTAAATATTAGCATCAATATAATATGGAAAATATGGTTCCAGAGTTTCTACCAAACAGCCGTAAATTGTTTGACTATTGATTGGTTCACTATTGTATATGATGCGAGTAGATTTTATCTATTCGCTTTTTATATTATGAGTATTATTTATATGTATTTCTAAATGATATTTGGAAATAGTGAACATTAGTGGTTAATATTAATTCCCAAAACAACTATAGGAGGAATTTATGGAAAAGTATTTTAAACTTAAGGAAAACGGCACAAATGTCTCTACAGAAATTTTTGCCGGCCTAACAACATTTTTTGCAATGTCATACATCATCTTTGTGAATCCGGCAATATTATCTGCCACAGGAATGCCTTCTCAGGCAGTGTTCCTGTCAACTATCATAGCTTCAGTCATAGGAACTCTCATCATGGGATTGTTTGCCAACGTGCCATATGCTCAGGCGCCCGGTATGGGACTTAATGCATTCTTCACATACACCGTTGTGTTTGCTCTTGGATTTACATGGGAACAGGCACTGGCTCTTGTATTCATATGCGGATTATTAAACATCTTCATCACTGTTACAAAAATAAGAAAAAGTATAATAAAATCAATACCTGAAAGCCTTCAAAACGCCATAAGCGGAGGAATAGGAATATTCATAGCATACATCGGAATCAAGGGAGCAGAAATGGTTCAGTTCACTTCAGAATCTGCAAACATAATCTCAGTTAACGGTCAGACCTTTGCTGCAGATGGAACATACAGCAGCATATTCTCTGTTGTTACAAACGGAGGAATTATTCCAGCACTTGTTGATTTTACAAATCCTGCTACACAACTGGCACTCATAGGCCTTGTCATATTGGTTTTTCTTCTTGTAATGAATGCAAAAGGAGCAATACTTATAAGTATAGTAGCAACAACACTTATAGGAATTCCTTTTGGAGTTGTTAATTTATCTTCACTGTCCATGTCTTCAAACAGCATAACCTCTTCATTTGCAGATCTTGGAACTACATTTGGGGCGGCATTTGGGCCTAAAGGAATGCAGTCTCTTTTCTCAGATCCTTCAAGAATACCTCTGGTATTGATGACAATATTTGCATTCAGTCTGTCTGACACGTTTGATACCATAGGAACATTTATAGGAACAGGAAGAAGAAGCGGAATATTCAGCGAAGAAGATCAGAAATCTCTTGAAACAAGCACAGGATTTAAATCCAAAATGGATAAAGCTCTTTTTGCAGATGCCATAGCAACATCCATCGGAGCAATATTCGGAACTTCCAATACAACAACATACGTTGAAAGCGCTGCTGGAATCGGAGCAGGCGGCAGAACAGGACTCACAAGCGTAGTTACTGCCCTGCTATTCCTTTCATGCATATTGATAGCTCCTATAGCAGGAATAGTTCCTACAGCTGCAACTTCTCCTGTTCTTATAATAGTTGGAGTTATGATGATGTCATCATTCACAAAAATCAACTGGGAAGACCTGGAGGAAGCAATTCCGGCATTCTTTGCATCAGTATTCATGGGTTTTTCATACAGCATCTCTTACGGTATAGCTGCAGGCTTCATTTTTTACTGCCTCATTAAACTGATTAAAGGTCAAATAAAAGAAGTTCACCCGATTTTAATAGTTTCCACATTGTTGTTCATAGCAAACTTTGTGATTCTTGCAATAATAAATTAAAAATTACTTTTGTAACATGAACTTGTGCCTTCCTTAAGAAGGTTCAGTTTCATGACAACGTAATAGGATGTTGTCATTCTTAGAGCGTAGCTCGAAGAATCTCATGTTTTCAGCAAAGATGAGATCCTTCACTATCGTTCAGGATGACAGCGTCAGGGTTTATCAATAGTCTGTGCCTTCCTTACGGGAGGCCTTTTTTTATTTATCAGCAAAATTGACATTTATTGCAGCCTCCTTGCAATTCTTTAAAATTCTTTTTTTGTAATTCTTGCAGAACAACTTGCATTTTATGAACGACTTGATTAATAAATTGCATTTTTGTCCCATTTAAATGCTTTTCCTCAAATTTTTTTATATTTTTTTGCATTTTTATATTTACAAGTTGCATTTTTGATGCTATAATGAATTATCAAATCAAATATAGGAGGTTTTAATATGAGTATACAGGTGAAAGATATAAGAGATGTTGTTGCAAAAATCAATTTTAGAAAATGCGGTACTATTACATGCATATACAATGTTGACAGCAAATGCATTCAAAAGGAATGTGAATTGCATGAAAGAGGACTTAAGCAGGAAGAAGACTAAGAAAGCGGATTGATCATATGAAATCAAAAGAATAAAAAGCGGAAATATCATGTTGATAATTCCGCTTTTATATTTCAAACATTTATTATATGGCTATTTTTTCAGTTTGTATTATGTTTAAGTATCTGAATGCTTCAATTGCATCCCAGAAGAAGCACTCTTCTCCTATGATATCAGTAAATCCTGACTGGTCAAACATTTCTTTTACATTGTCCTGAACACCGCAAAACATCATTTTTGTCCCTATTTTGGATATTTTATTTACAACTTCCTTAAATTCAATGATTGCTGACTCATCTATACTGGTTACAGCTCTCATGGATATTATCATGTTTTCAGCCTCTATTGAATGTTCAACCAACTGCTCTAGCTTTTCTCTGGTAATGAAGAACAAAGGCCCTGTCAGGTACACAATTATTGTATCAGAGCAATCTTCGGCAACATCATGTCCCTTGATTCTCTTCAAGTCAACCTTGCTCACATCAATTTTCAAATCGCTGTTTTTCATAACAAATGTCATGATTCCTAAGAGTACTCCTATTAAAATTGCAATGGTAAGGTCAAACATGACAGTTGCAACCATTGTAATTGCAAATTCCAAAATTGCATTCCCAAATTTTTTATCAAATATGTATTTTATTTCATTCCATTCGTTCATGCGCCAGGCAGTTACCATCAGAACTCCGGCCAGTGCAGCCATTGGTATCCTGGAGATAAACTTTCCCAGGAAAAGCATGGATAAAAGAAGTCCTGCTGACTGTACCAATGAAACCATTCTTGTTTGCCCGCCTGATTTGAGTCCAACGCTTGTCCTTGCCAGAACCGCTGATGCAGGTATTCCTCCGAAAAATGGAATGATCATGTTCCCTAATCCCTGAGCTATGAGCTCCCTGTCAGCTTTTAAAGGCTCATTTTTTATTTTTCCCGCAGAAGCACCACATAGTAAGCTTTCAATCATGCACAGTATTGCAACGCTAAGGGCCGGGCTTAAAAGCTTAAACACCATTCCCAAAGACAAGCTTCCCAGGGAAAGTCTGTTTTCAAGGAATATGGTGCTTGGTATTTCTCCAACCAGCTTAACAGGAAAACCAACAACCCAATTTAAAGCAAGAGCAATTATTAGTCCTGCCAGTGATGACGGAACTTTTGCATTCCATTTCTTAGGCCAGAATATCATGATTGCCATAACCAAGACACCTATTAGAACTGCATATATGTTTGGCGAAAATCCAAGTCTTCCATAGGATAATATTTTTTCAATATTGTCAGATCCCACAGAAGTTGTACCAAAAAAATTGTCAATCTGGCCAAGAGCAATAATGACTGCAATACCAGATGTAAACCCTGTTATAACAGGTGCCGGAATAAAAGATACAAGTTTTCCGAAATGAAATACAGCAGCCAGCAAAAGCAAAATACCGGATATGAAACCTGTTATAAAAATCCCCTCAGAACCAAAGCTTGCATAGACTGAAGCTAAAATAGCAATCATTGTTCCCGTAGGACCGGACACCTGGTAAGATGCACCTGCAAGGCCACCCATTACAATTCCTGCAAGTATTGCTGAAATAATGCCGGAAGGCGCACCTGCTCCTGAGCTTACGCCAAATGCAAGAGCCAATGGCAGCGCCACAGCTGTTACAGTAAGTCCCGCCATTACATCCTGTGATAATTTTTTGTTGTTGTAATCCTTGAATTCAAGCCTTAAATCTTGAAAATACTGTTTTACCATTTTTCTCTCCATAATAATTGTTTTCTAAATATGATACCAAATGAATATTATCACTTTCGATTGGTAAGTGCAACAAAAAAACCGCTGAATTTTCAATGAATTTCATGAAAACATTTCCACGGTTTTTTTATAAAGTTTCATTTATTTGTTAATTGTCACTTCTGTTCCAGAAATTATTACGGACTTAATGTTGTTTACATCAACAGGCTTTTGAAAAATCGTGTTTAATGTTGATGTGAGCGGCCTTGTGCTTGTGCCCCAGCTTGACAATTCAACAGTACTTCCGTCTTTCATGACGACACTTACAGCGCCGTAAAAATTGTGTCCTCTGTTTTTTATGTTATCGATTATGTCGTTGTTGAGCTTCACGGTCAATGAAATTGGTGAAATTTTTAACTCTTTAATCAAATACCTTTTTCCTTCTACTTCAATTATCTTGTTTACATTATAAGTCCTGGTGGCATTTTTGTAGTCAGCCTTAAACGTCACTTCCCAGGTTCCCATAGTTGTGGCCTTCTTGTTTATTGTGTTGTACACAAAATCATAATTTGCAAGTTCTTCCATGTTTTTTATGTCAAATATGAAGTAGTCGTATTGTTTTCCCTCATATTCCTCAGATATAGAATATTCATTGTATTTTCTGTCATCAGCATCAACCTTGTTCTCAAAATAAAAATCGCCCAGACTTAAATTCCCGTATTCTTCTCTCAAAATTCTTATGCACAACTTTCCTTCTGCAAATCCAATGTTGTCAACAATTATTCCCTTATTCTCCTCTATGTTGTCTTCCGTGTAAATATCATCGTTGTTGTAAGGAAGAATTTGTGAAGGAATAATGTTGTTCATAAATTCTATTTTCTGTTGTTCTTCTTCCGATGCCTGAGGGTCTTTAGGTATACGCATTGATTCCTTGTATCTGTTTTCTACAAGAACTTGATTTTGATAATCTGCATTTCTCTTTAAAAATCCGTATGTGTCAAAATCAGCAGCAGGATTTTCTATTGTGTATTCAGTGAAATTATTGGCCCTAAGCGTCAGCTTCTTTCCTGCAGATTTTCTTTCAGTATTTCCAACAAGCAGGAATGTGGCCTTGTTGTCAACCGGATCTTCGTCTTCAGTCATATACCATGTGTATCCGCCTGATCCTCCAAAGTCAAGGTTGAGATTTTCAAATTCAATATTTCCATTTTCCGAAAATCTTTCACCATTTTCCTTTATGACTTCAAATATGATGTAAAAAGAATTCTCATCTCCCACCATGTTTGCAACATTTAATGTTACTCCGTTTGAAGTAGAACTTTTATCAATCACAGTACCCATGTCATTGACATACTTTATGTTTTCTCCGAAAAGCCTGTAATAAATGTTTGAAAGTCCTCCCTGGGCAAATACTGCAGCAAAGGAAAGAACCAAAATAAAAGACGCAGCAAGAGGAATTATGAATTTCTTTTTTGTGGATTTTTTTGAGTTTATTTTTGATAAAGTCAATTTTTTTATTCTTTCAAGTTCAATTTCCGTGATATTTTCTTCATGAATATTTATATCTTCATGCAAAGAGAAATCATCAAAAAGATCATCTGTTTTTTTCATATCTATTTCCTTTCCTATATTATAATTCCATTTTCAAGAAGAGCGAGCTTAAGATTTTCTTTTCCTCTGTACAATTTGTTTTCAACCATCTTTGCATTCAACCCTAAAGTTTCTGCAATATCCTTCACAGTTTCATACAAGTAGTAACGTCTTATGAAAATGTCCTTGTCAGGCTGAGGCAGACTGTAAATTGTTTCTTTTATGATTTTTTTATTTATTATGGCTGACACTTCATCATCCATGTCAAAATCCAGCTCCAGCCCGCTTTCCTCCAGGGGGATAATTTCTGTATGGTTCATTTTGCGTTTAAACTTGTTAATGCAAACAAACCTCGCTATGGAAATTATATAATTTTTAAGAATTCCCTTGTCCTTATTGTAATTGTCTATGGATTTCCAAAGTTCAACAAACACATCAGATACGCATTCCTCAATATCCTGCTGGTTTTCATAGCCAATTATCCTCACAGCTATGGTCTTTACAAGGCCGCCATACTGTTCAATGGCACAGGACAGTCCCCTGGAGGGATTCTTCTTAAGAAGTTTTATTAAATTATCGTCATTCATCATACCCTCCATTTATTCTCTCATATATATATTCACATATTAAGCAGTTTTCACTCACCATTATAACAAAAAAGTTTATTATTACAAATACCCTGAGAATATCAGAAACATTAAATAATAATAGCCGTAGGGGCGGACCTCGTGTCCGCCCGCTGTTGAATAAAAAACATCCCCAGCAATATTAATCCGCCTGTCCAATAAAAAAACGGCTCATTATAAAATGAGCCGCTAAATTATTGATATACATTTTGTGTCGCCCGTTTTTTTCAATAACATCTAATATTCGGGAGAACACGAGGTTCTCCCCTACAACCTGTGATTTCAAATTCATGGTGAGATATTAATTCATTATACTAGGGGCGGACCTCGTGTCCGCCCGCTGTTGAATAAAAAACATCCCCAGCAATATTAATCCGCCCGTCCAATAAAAAAACGGTTCATTATAAAATGAACCGCTAAATTATTGATATACATTTTGTGTCGCCCGTTTTTTTCAATAACATCTAATATTCGGGAGAACACGAGGTTCTCCCCTTTCATTTACAATATTATTTTGTCTCTTGTTATGTCGCTGATATTTTTACATCCAGACATAATCATTACATCTCTTAATTCAGCGCCGATTTTTTCAGTGTAAAGTTCCACACCTTCTTTACCGCCGCCAAAAGCCGCTATTACGTACGGTCTTCCTATGAGCACACCATCTGCTCCAAGAGCTATTGCCTTGAACACATCTGCACCAGAACGAATTCCACCGTCAACAAATATTTTCAACCTGTCTCCAACTGCTTCTTTTATTTCTGGAAGCATTGCACATGTTGCAGGTGCATCCTGAAGCACTCTTCCTCCGTGGGATGAAACAACTATTCCATAAGCACCGGCTTCAAGAGCCTTTAATGCTCCTTCTTTTGTCATTACTCCCTTTACTATGAAAGGAACATTTGTAGATACAGCAAGCTCTGAAAGTTCTTCAACGCTTTTAGCAGATACAGGTTTTCCGGCAAGTGCAAGATTTATAAGACCTGCGGAGTCAATATCCATTGCAAATGCCATTGCTCCTGCTTCTTCCAGCAATTTTATTTTTTCAAGGGCCTTGTCATTTTTCCATGGCTTGATTGTTGGAACTGCTTGGCCGTCAGCTGCTTTAATATATGGAAGACTGTCAAGGAACAGACTGTCATTAGGTCCGTCTCCGGTAAAAGCTGCACCACCTGCTGCAATTGTTCCATTTACAACGGCGTCAACGTATTCTGCTTCTGTTATTGCTCCATTGTAGTTTAGATTCATTCCGCCAATAGGGGCAGCGAAAAACGGATATTTGAAGTTTCTGCCGAACAAAGAAACAGAAGTGTCCTGTCCTTCATTTTTATAAATGGTGTCCAGCTTTATTTTAACTGAGTCCAGAAATTCAATACAAATTTTAAAAGCATTTCCGTTTCCTTTTCCGCCTGTGCCCGGTATTTCTCCTTTGCACACAACTCCGTTGCACTCTTTGCACACTCTGCAGTTAGGCGCCATCTTTTTTCTTGCGTTTTCCAATACTTCCTGATAAGTCATGATGATCTCCCTTTACATTAATTTTTCGTATCTACATTACATTTTATTAGTATTTGTAAGAAATATCAACTGCTATTTTGCTTTCAGATGTTCAAGCCTTTCTACAACTTTTTCCATCATTGACTCATACTTAGCCATTTTTTCTTTTTCTTCATTTACTACACTTTCAGGTGCCTTGCTCATGAATTTTTCATTGTTAAGCTTGCCTACAACTCTGTCAAGTTCTCCCTGAAGCCTTGATTTTTCTTTTTCAAGTCTTTCTATTTCTTTTTCAAAGTCAATAAGGTCTGCAAGAGGAAGGTATATTTCAGTTCCTTCCATAACGCTTGATGCAGTGTCTTCGCCTATTTGTGTCTTGTCATGAACTATTTTTATTTCAGTGATGTTTGCAAGAGTTGCAAAATACTGAGCGCCTGTCTGAATAAATTCAACAGCTTCATCCTTTGATGGAACAAAAATGGCTCTTGCTTTTCTTGAAGGTGCAACATTCATTTCAGCTCTTGTGTTACGGATGCTTCTTACTGCTTCCATTATGAATTCCATATTTGCTTCAGCTTTTTCAAAGTTTTCTTTTTCTGAAGCTTTCGGCCAGTCAGCTTTTATTAACCTTGAAGAGGTTTCAGGCAGGAATGACCATATTTCTTCAGTTATGAAAGGCATGAAAGGATGCAAGAGTTTCAGCATGTCTTTTAAAACTTTTATGAGAACAAACCTTGCTGTGTCTTTGTCAGTTCCTTCATCTGCGTAAAGTCTCGGTTTAACTATTTCAATGTACCAGTCGCAGTATTCGTTCCAGATGAAGTCATAAACTCTCTGAGCAGCCATTCCAAGCTCAAATTTATCAAGGTTGTATGTTACTTCCTTTGCTGCCTTGTTCATTCTTGAAATAATCCATTTGTCTTCTGTCTTGTAGTTTGCTTTTGCAGTTTCTTCATCTATTAAATCACCGTCAATGTTCATGAGAACAAATCTTGATGCATTCCAAAGCTTATTTGCAAAATTACGGCTTGATTCAAGTCTGTCATTGTTAAAGCGTGTATCATTTCCAGGTGAAATTCCTGTCATGAGCATGAATCTCAAAGCGTCTGCTCCGAACTGGTCAACAACTTCCAATGGGTCGATGCCGTTACCAAGAGACTTGCTCATTTTTCTTCCTTCAGCATCTCTTACGAGACCGTGAATAAATACATTTTTAAAAGGAGATTCTCCAGTCATTTCAAGGGCTGAAAATACCATACGAACAACCCAGAAGAATATTATGTCATAACCTGTTACAAGTACATCTGTTGGATAGAAATATTTGAAATCTTCTGTCTGGTTTGGCCAGCCCAATGTTGAGAATGGCCACAGACCTGATGAAAACCATGTGTCAAGAACGTCTTCGTCCTGCTTGATGTTTGTGCTGCCGCATTTAGTACATTTGTGAGGAGCATCCTTTTGAACCATTATTTCTCCGCATTCCTGGCAGTAGTATGCAGGAATTCTGTGACCCCACCACAATTGTCTTGAAATACACCAGTCTCTTATGTTTTCCAGCCAGTGAGTATATATTTTTGTAAAACGTTCAGGAACAAATTCAACTTCCTTGTTTTCTCCTGCTTTTAATGCAGGTTCAGCAAGAGGTTTCATCTTAACAAACCACTGGTCTGAAACCCTTGGTTCAACTATGTTGTGGCATCTGTAGCATGTACCTACGTTGTGGTCAGTACTTTCTGTTTTTACCATGAATCCATTTTCTTCAAGTTCCTTTACAAATTCCTTTCTGCATGTAAAACGGTCCATTCCTTTGTATTTTCCAGCTTCTTCATTCATAGTGCCGTCTTCGTTCATGCAGTTGATTTGTTCAAGATTGTGTCTAAGCCCGATTTCAAAGTCGTTAGGGTCATGGCATGGAGTTATTTTAAGCGCTCCGGTTCCCTTTTCCATGTCAGGATACTCATCTCCTATTATTGGGATTTCTCTTCCAACAAGAGGAACTATAACCTTTTTACCTATGAGGTGTTTGTATCTTTCATCATCAGGATGAGCTGCTATGGCAACGTCTCCGAATATTGTTTCAGGCCTTGTTGTTGCAACAACAAAGTACTCCTCAGGATTTTCAACATATGGATATTTTACGTAGTAGTATTTTCCCGGTATATCTTCATGCTCAACTTCTGCATCTGACAAAGTTGTATGGCAGTCAGGACACCAGTTGATTATTCTGTTTCCTCTGTATATAAGTCCTTTTTCATAAAGCTTAATGAAAAATTCAACTACAGCCTCGTTGCAGCCTTCATCCATGGTGAATCTTTCTCTGGACCAGTCACATGAATTTCCAAGCTTCTTAACCTGCTGAACAATTCTTCCGCCGTATTCTTCTTTCCACTTCCATGCACGTTTTAAGAATTCTTCTCTTCCTATTTCTTCTTTTGTCTTGCCTTCATCTTTTTTAAGTCTTTCAACAACCTTTACTTCAGTTGCAATGCTGGCATGATCAGATCCCGGAAGCCATAAAGCTTCATAGCCCTGCATTCTTTTCCATCTTGTTAAAACGTCCTGCAAAGTCATGTCCAGTGCATGCCCCATGTGAAGCTGTCCTGTTATGTTTGGAGGCGGCATCACAATTGTAAATGGTTTTTTGTCTTTGTTAACTTCTGCTCTGAAGCAGTTTTCTTCCATCCAAATATCATAAATCTTATCTTCAAATTCTTTTGGATTGTACTTGCTTGGTATATTCGTTGTCATAATTAGTTCCTTTCCCTATATTAATTTTATTTTTTGTGCTGGTTCTTGTTGCGGCTGTGCGACCAATCGTCTGACATATCGCTGTCTCATTCATCAATAATTCTTTCAACACTGCTTGATTGTATCAACACAGCGCAGTTTCGTTCACCAAATTATTTGCTCCTTGCGTCGCATAATTTGAGAACTCATTGCGGTTGACAAATCGCTGTCTTATTTATCAATAATTCTTTCAACACTGCTTGATTGAATCAACACAGCGCAGTTTCGTTCACCAAATTATTTGCTCCTTGCGTCGCATAATTTGGGAACTCATTGCGGTTGACCTACCAACAATTCTTGCTTCGCTATCGCTCGCAACAATTGGGTTAGGGCATACAAAAAGCGGGTGTTCTTATCCTAAAAGGACGAGAAAACCCGCGGTACCACCTAATTTCCATTTCTGGCTCTTAATTTTATAACGGCAACCCGTTTAATCTTACTGTTGTTTCAGATTAAATGCTCCAAAGCTACCTTCAGTCCACATGTTCTTATGAAATCTTTCAACCCATGGATTTCACTCTCTGTAAAGTTTATGAACCTACTCCTCTTCTTCATAGCAAAATATTTAATTACTTACCATAATATTAAAAATATGTTCTTTTGTCAATAACTATTTAAGCTTTTTGTATGCGTAAATTCATTTTTTCCAATCAATCTTCAATTGACAAAAATGCTTAATTATAATATACTCTACTCAACTAAACATCTTTCGATATTGGTGCGCGCAAGCGATAATAGGGAATTAGGTTAAAATCCTAAACAGTCCTGCTGCCGTGATGAGAGAGCGATTTTTATGCACATGCAACCACTGGATTCTTCTGGGAAGGTAAAAAATTGCTATGACCTCTGAGTCGGAAAACCTGCCAGTATTATTTGCGTAAATACCGCAAATGCTATGCTTTCCAGGAAGAAAAGCGATAGCAAAATAAATTGGATATTCACTCCAGCTGGTTGTGGTAATTTACGTTTCGTTTATTCGGAACGTTTTTTTATTGCAAAGGTGTTTAAAATAAACCGGAGGATTATTATGAAAAAGAAATTATTTACAATGGCATCAATACTTTTGATAGTCGCATCAATGACGGGATGTTCCAAATATCTGGCTCCTGAAAAAAAAGTGCAGGAACCAACAAATAAAACAGAACAGCAAACTCCAGATAAAGAGTCAAATGCACAAAGTCTCCCTACAACAGACAGGGCAGGCAATGAAATAACAATTCCTGAAGAAGTAAGCAAGATAATATCCATGTCCCCTTCAAACACAGAAATTATTGTAGCATTGGGTTACGGAGACAAACTAATTGCAGTTGACAAATATTCCAAAGACATAGAAGGAATACCTGCAGATCTGCCTCTATTTGACATAATGAAGCCTGATGTTGAACAGCTCGTTGCCCTTGAACCTGACCTCGTTATTGCATCAGGAATGAGCAAGAGCGACGGAGGTGACCCGTTCAAGCCTGTAAAAGACTTAGGAATTTGCCTTGTCTACATACCATCAAGCGACAGCATGGAAGGAATATACGAAGACATAATGTTCCTGGCTAAATCCCTGAAGAATGAAGAAAAAGGAACAGAACTTGTTGAGGGAATGAAGACAGAAATATCTAAAATCACTGAACTGTCATCAAAAATAACAGAAAAGAAATCAGTTTATTTTGAAATAGCTGCTGCACCAAATCTGTACAGCTTTGGAAGCGGAGTATTCTTAAATGAAATGATTGAGCTGATCGGTGCAGAAAATATATTTGCAGATCAGGAAAAATGGATTTCCGTATCTGATGAATCCGTTGTAGCAGCAGATCCGGACATAATACTTACAAATGTCAGCTACGTTGAAAATCCAACTGAAGAAATAAAATCAAGAGCCGGTTGGGATAACATGACAGCCGTTAAAAACAATGATGTTTATTACATCGACAATTCAGCAAGCTCTCTATCAAACCACAATGTTGTTAAAGCATTGAAGGAAATGGCAGAAGCTGTGTATCCGGAAGTATTTAAAAAATGAAAACCAGAATAAAAGTAATTTTGTCCATCATTATATGCATAATAGTAATCATGATGGGCATCGGCTTAGGGAGCATTTATGTTCCCGGAAGCCACATTATTAATATAATAGCCGGCAAAATATTTGGATTGCCGCTTAATCCGGATGTGAAGGAAGTTTCCGTTTCAATTGTATGGAATCTGAGACTGCCAAGAACAATACTTGCATTTCTTGTGGGGGGAGCACTGGCTGTAAGCGGAACTGTAATGCAGTCAGTACTTAAAAATCCTCTTGCTTCATCATATACACTTGGGGTTTCTTCAGGAGCATCACTGGGTGCGGCGTTTGTTATAGTCACAGGCTTTTCCATACCTTTTCTTGGACCATTCACATTACCGGCAGTGGGATTAACATTCGGGTTGGTCACTGTTTTTTCAGCAGTGAAGTTTGCATCCAAAATGGATAAAAACCTGGAGAACAATACCATCATTCTGGTAGGTATGGTGTTCTCACTATTTGTCAATGCAATTCTTACGCTTTTGACTTCCATGGCAAAGGAACATCTTGAGCAGCTTACATTCTGGCAGATGGGAAGTTTTGCACTGAAGGACTGGTCAAATGCTTTAATATTGTTACCCATTGTTCTGGTTGGAATAATTGTAATAGAAAGTTATTCAAAGGAACTGGACATAATGACTTTCGGTGAAGAGCAAGCCTTCACCATGGGTGTTGATGTTCAGAAAGTAAAGTGGATTCTTCTTGGACTTTCTGCTGCTCTCACAGGAAGCGCAATTTCTTTTGTGGGAGTCATAGGTTTCATTGACTTGATTGCTCCTCATGTTGTAAGGAAGATTTTCGGTTCTTCCCACAAGACCGTAATTCCCATGTCAATGCTATTTGGCGGAGCATTCATGGTTTTGTGTGATCTGACTGCAAGAACAATCATATCGCCGTCTGAGCTGCCTGTGGGCGCAATAACTGCTCTTGTAGGAGCACCGTTCTTTGCATATATTTATTTTTCCAAAAGAAAGGAGCTGTAAATGCTTACTTTAAAAAATGTTTCTGCAGGCTATAACGGATTTGATGTTATTTCAGACATATCACTGGATGTCATGGAAGGCGAAAACCTGTGCATCTTAGGACCCAATGGCTGCGGAAAAACAACTCTCATTAAGACAATATCAGGACTGATTCCACACATGGGAACTATTGAAATAGACGGAATAAATATCTCTGACATGAAAAGAACGGAAGTTGCCGAAAAAATAGCAGTCATGAGCCAGATATCAACAATATATTTTTCATACACCATTTATGAAACAGTTCTTCTGGGAAGATATCTGCACATGAATGGACGTACATTCAAGGAACCTTCCTTAAGGGACAGGGAATATGCCGACAAATGTCTGAAGGCAGTTGGACTTTACAGCATGAAAAACAAGCAGATAAGCACATTGTCAGGAGGCCAGCTTCAAAGGGTTTACCTTGCACGGACGTTAGCCCAGGAACCAAATGTTATACTTCTTGACGAACCTACAAACCATCTTGATTTGAAACATCAGGCAGAGCTTGTGGATTTCCTCAGAGATTGGTCAAAAGAAGAAGGTCACACTGTAATAGGAGTTTTTCACGATTTGAACCTTGCCATGAAGCTTGCTGACAACGTGCTGTTGCTGGATAAGGGAAAAATTGCAGCTTACGGAAAAACAAAGGATGTAATTTCTTCTAAATTATTAAGTGATGTTTATGAAATGGATGTGGCAGGTTACATGGTAGATTCCCTTAAGCAGTGGGAATCCATACAAAACGGTCCTGCACAAACAAAACTAAGGAAAATAAAATAATGCAGGGGAGGTAGAGTAGCAGAACTGCTCAGTCCATTGACAAACCCCGATTCTACAAGCCGTAGGGGCGGATTTTGTGTCCGCCCGGGTAATTAATCCAATTGTTATATGCGGGAGAGCACAAGGCTCTCCCCTACGAACTTAGATTTCAAGTTCACCGATAATTACCAATATTAATTAATTTAAATAACTTTGTCATCAACCTTATAGCAGCATAGCTGCTATTTTTTTATAAAAGTTCTTTTGCTTCCTTTGAAGCAAGCTCAGTAATCACGTTGTATCTTCCTGTAGATGCATTAAGGGCTGCGTCGAATACATCAGGAAGCATTTTCTCAAACACCTTTACTCCTTCGTAAGTGATTCCACCCTTTGTTGAAACTCTGTTTATTGTTTCTTCAAAGCTCATGTTCTTTTCAAGAAGAAGTCTTGAAGCTCCAAGAAGTGAAACCAACAACATGTGTTCAAGTTCCTCGTCTGTTACGTTCTTGCTCTTTTTCGATGCTGATTTTACAAATTCAAGCATAATTTCAGCGAAAAATCCAGGAAAGCTTGCTGTCATGTTCTGGCTCAGATTAATGTCTTCTTCTCCCATAACTTTAACTTCACTGAAATTTGCCATGAGTTCTTCAAAGAACTTCTTTTCATCATCCTTCACATTTTCATTGTGGCATGCAATTGTAACTCCGCCGTTAACCATTGAAATCAGCGTTGGCATAAAAATTGTGATGCTTCCATTATGGAATTTTATAAGGTCCTTGTGGGCAACCATTGATGTTGAAATCATTAGATACTTGTTTTCATTTAAATATGGCTTTATTTCCTTCAATACTCTTGGCAGATTCAATGGTTCAACGCATATCATAATTTTGTCGCAGCTTTGCACAAGTTCTTCATTGCTCTTGCAGATAGTAAGCGCTTTGTATTTCTTTTCAAGGCTATCCAATTTTTCAAAAGAGCGGTTTGCAACACAAATATTTTCTTCCTTCACCAAATCCAACTCCATGAATTTGTGAAGCAACATTGACCCTACATTTCCTATTCCTATAATTCCTAATTCTTTTTTCATAATATCCTCCTGATATATATTTTGTATTTGATATTTTGTTATGCATTTAAATAAAATAAAACCGCCCCTTAAATACTAAGAGGCGGAATTCCGCGGTACCACTCTAATTGCATGCATAATGCAGCATCTCATTTAAATAACGGTTTTGCCGTTTGGGTCATCCCCAAAAGCTCCAAGACGGGTTCAACATACAGCGGGACAGATACTTTTCACCAATAGTATCCTCTCTATAGACCTTGCACATTTACTGTTTCTTATCATAGCTGGTATTAATTTATTTGATAATCAATATTAATTCTTTCTGCATTTCTTGATTGTATCAACACCGCAGTTTCGTTCACCAAATTATCAGCTCCCTTCGGTCGCATAATTTGGGAACTCATTGCGTCTTACCTACCAGCAATTCTTGCTTCGCTATCGCTCACAACAATTTGGTTAGGTCATACACAAAAACCGCCCCTTAAATACTAAGAGGCGGATTATCCACGGTACCACTCTAATTGCCGCATTAATATGCAGCATCTCATGTAAATAACGGTTTTGCCGTTTGGGTTGCTACCCCCAAAAGCTCCAAGATGGGTTCAACATGCAGCGGGACGGAAACTTTTCACCAGCAGCTTCCTCTCTATAGACCATGCATATTTACTATTTCTTTTCAAAGCAAATATATTAAAAAGAATGATATAACAATAACTGTAATTTGTCAATAATAAATTTAAAATTATCCAAAATTTAAAATTATCCAAAAATTATTAATTAGGAGAATTATGGGTATAATATTTTTATCTATATTTAGGAGGTACATATGAACAAAATAATAACCATGGTCATTATTTCAGCAATGCTTTTTACAGGCTGCGCCAATGAAGCAAATCCGCCGGATGACAATAATGAAACTCCATCACTTAAAATTGAAAATTATTATCCATTCACTGAGAATACAAAATATGTTTATGAAGGCGAAGGCAATGAATTTGCATTCATGACTACATACGTTGATTATATTAAAGATAACAGAATTCAGACCAGGACTGACAATGGCGGCACTGAAATTGTCAAGGTGCTGGAAATAAAAGACGGGCAGCTTCTTGAACTTCTAAACCGAGGTGAAACATACTTCAGGGAAAATTTCACAGATGAAGAATATACAAGCGGAAGAATACTTTTAAAAGAACCCTTGGAAGAAGGAAACAGCTGGACCAATGACAGTGGTGCAACGTCAACCATAACAAATGTAGCAAAAGAAATTGTCACAAAGATGGGTAATTTTGAAGCCTTAGAAGTTACAACAGAAGGCAAGCAAGGCAAGACTATTGATTACTATGCCAAGGACACAGGGCTTATTAAGACAGTTAATATTGGCGAGGGATATGAAGTATCATCCACCATATCAGAAATAATAAAAAATCAGCCTTTCATACAGTCCATAACACTTTATTATCCTGATGTTGATGGAATTACAATTCATGCTGTTGATGTTCAGATTTCATTTAACACCAATGAGGAACCAAAGGATATAATAGAAAAAAATGTTAAAGACCTGTCAGTTTATGAAGTATTAGGCCCAAACACAAAAATAAACGACCTTTATTTCGATGAGCAGGGAAACAGCGTACACATTGACCTTTCAAAGGAATTTGTTACAGAAATGAATGCAGGAAGCGGCTTTGAAGCAATGATACTTCAGTGCCTCACAAATACACTGGGAGACTATTACCAGGTTGAAGAAGTGTACATTACAATTGACGGCGGCCCTTATGAATCAGGTCACATAATTATTGAAGAAGGCGAAGCTTACAAGGTTGACTACACAAATGTAAAAACAACAGAATGAAGTATAGGGCTTTTGGCTGAAATGCCAATAGCCTTTTTTTGTATATCAAGTTTTCATACTTGGTCTATCCTGCGTATTATAAGATATTATAATAATTCATATGCTTTTTTCACCTAACTCCCCTTCCTTTAGCGTTTGTACTATTATCTGATGTCTTGTAGAAGCCAGTACTTGTTGAAGTATATTATAAGGCTGGTTAACCGCAGGAATTATTTCATTCAAACTAAAACCATAAACATCCTTCCATATTATTGTTATTCTGTTCAATGGTTCAAGAGATAGTATAATCTTTTGCAGCATATTTGCATCAGCTTTTTTCTCATATTCTTCACAATCTTCGTACGTAAGTGGCTTGGGGTTGCTAATGTAAATATTACAAATATCTTTTGCAATACACATAAAAAAATCTTCAGACATGTTATTGCTCAAATCTGATGCCTGAACCATCCTATTAATTGCCGCCTCCGCTAAAATACATGCTGAATTTTCAGATCCTGTTAATCGGAAAGCAAAAGCATATACTTTTTTAATTAATACTTCCATAGACATATTATCCATTACATTCCCCATATAAAACATGTGAATTAAATTCTATTATAGACTATAACATTCACTGATGTCATAGGGACGGGACTATTGTCATATTGGTGTCAATAACCCCGTACCATAGTCAACCCCCTTAAAAACCGTGTATCGTTCCATCCATCCCCTTTTATTCCTCATATATCAACATAACTTTATCAAATAAAATTATGTTGATATATGTTCCCCCATGCTTTCACAACAAACCAAATACAAAAACATCATTGCCAAAATCTTACACCAATAAAACCTCATAAGTTCCCCTCAACTTAATCAATTTTATATTTATATTCTATATTACTGTATTATATATTTTGCAATTTAATTTGTCAATATATGATTCACTCGTGCTATATATCAATTAACTATTTGTTGCTTTAACAAAATGCCTTTAGGATATAATTTTCATTGACATACTAATAAGAACAGCCTATAATATTATTTATAATATAATGATATTCAATATTATTTAATAATTTAAATATACAGAGGTATTTTTATGGATAACAATTCATTTTCGTTAACAAAAAATGAACAGGAAATTATGGATCTTTTGTGGTCGCAGGATAAGGCTTTATCACGCTCTGAGATTATTGAGCTTTCTACAGAACGTTCCTGGAAAAAAAGTTCAATTCATATTTTATTGAACAGCTTATTAGAAAAAGGTGCAATAAAGGTAGAGGGCTTCGTAAAAACAGGTAAAAATTATGGAAGAACATATTCCGCAGCAGTTACTCAGGAGGAATATCAGATTATGCAGTTTAAGCAGGGAGCAAACTATCTTAAATCAAAATCATCTGCTATAACAGGTCTTGTATCTGCACTTGTTCAGAATGAGGATATTGATAGTGAAACTCTGGATAAGCTTGAGGCTATTCTGAAAGAACGGAAGAGCGATAGAAAATGACTGTAACTCCTTTCTCGGTTATTACTTCTATACTGCTGTGCAACGTATTTTTTATTATTATTGCTTTATTGCGCAGGCGTAATAGCTTTATAATCAATTTTAGCCTCATTCCTTTAATATTGTTGATTGTTTCCGGAATTTTTCGTTTGATTTATTTTGTTGAATTTTCAAATGCCATTGTCATCGAATCAAATAAAATTTTTCCTGCCATTATGGATATTTTTAACAAACAATTATTTACCGTTTATAATGATATTTCAATACATATTCATGATTTATTGATTGCTGTCTGGTTCATTGGAGGTATATATAACTTATTAAAATATGTGCACCAATCAATCAGTCTTTATCATTCTGTGAATGCTATTTCCGGAACTCATGACATAAGAATTGTTTCGATCATGGATGAGATTATAGCCAAAAGCTATAGAAATACAAAAGTTAAAATAATAAAATCCAGAGAAATCACAGTTCCTATGATAGCAGGATATTTTAAACCTGTTATTTGTCTTCCTGATATAACATTTTCAGATGATGAACTGAAAAATATACTTATTCATGAATGGACACATTATTTGAATAAGGATGCTTGGGCTAAATTTTCCATGTACTTTTTATGCTCGGTGTTTTGGTGGAATCCTTTTGTTCATTTATTAAGGAGAGAATTGGATCATATTTTGGAAATTCAATGTGACCTAAGCATTACGTCTCAAATGGATGAACAAAGACGCATCAGCTACCTGGAGAGCATCTTAAAAGTCATCCGTGAAGCAAGAAACATTACTGTGCTTCATACTACTCCTATGAACTGTGCTGCACTAGTCAGCACAAATAATACACAAAAAATTGAACAAAGATTTAATCTTGTGCTTGAATATAATTCCAGCAGTAAAAAACAGCACAAATTTCATATTCTTTTGATGTGCTCCATGATTTTATTGACCTTCTTAGCATCGTACAAGCTTGTTATACAACCTGTTTACTCTGCACCAGCACAATCTCAAGAAGAAATTTTTGACATTAACCCAGAAAATTCATATTTGATACTTAATGAAAACGGCACTTATTCCTTATATGCTGACGGCAAATACAGATGTGATATACCTAACATCGATACAGAACCATTTTCATTATTACCTGTTAAATAGCAAATGAATGTGAAGGAGGTGAATAAATTGAAAATAAGAAACATTTTAATCCGTTGTTCCATTATTGGCATTCTTCTAATGTGTCTAAGCACAGCTTTTATATCAAACCATGCTGTATACGCAGCAGAAAAAGCAAGTTCTGAAGTAAATGGCGGTGCAGTGATAAATGCAGAACAAACAGAATGGAAATACCGAGTTGTGGACGGAAAACTGCAAAAACGATTATGGTCACTTACTTATGGTATATGGCTTACCGATTGGGAATGGGTATAACTTCTCTTCTCTTCAATCAAGGAGGTAATTATTTAATTTAGTTACCTCCATCTCACATCATCTTACATAATTCGTTATACATTTTTCAACAAGTTCACACCTATATACTAACACCTTTACTTATAATTAAAAACAGATGAATCAATTTCATTGCCTTCATAATCTATAAGCTGAAACTTATTTCTACTAGACAAGTAATTATTCTCATTTCTCTCATATAATAATAATTTATCACCAAAATTATATATAAAATGCTCTGTAAATATTATATCTCGAGTATAATCTGTAAAATATATTTTTTTCAATTCGCTTCCATCTTTTCGCATTCTATACAAGTTCAGTCTATAAATTTCATTTTTTTCTTTTGTATCTTGCGCTAAAAAGAATATATAATCTTTTGTAACATTCATTTCCCATATATAGTATATTTCTTCCATTTCAGGCATAATAACCATTTTGGTATTATCTGATAAGATTGTACTTTCTACGGTATTGACTTTATAAGCATAAATATTATCATCGGAATATCTATAGAAAAATTCTATGTTTACATTCAGTTTCTTTTTTTCTTCTGTATCAGGATTATACTCAATGAAATTATGATCAGTACCTATATAAAAAATTTTATTTTTATATAGAACTGGCTGCCTGTCATGTAATATTTTTTCATCTATAATCTTTTCCTCTTTTAAGTTTATATCAAAACTATTAAAATTACAAAACATGTTACCAGCCATATCTGCCACTTCATCAGTTGTTCTATAGTAATATATTTTATCATTTAAAAATATTGCTGATATAATAACATCGCTTATAACAACCTGATAGGAATCACCATTTTTATTAATAGAGCATACATCATACATGCTAGGCTTTTCATTTTGTTTTGTAACTTGTATAAAATAAATTTCATTATCTGTTACACTTACTATCTCTAAAACATATTTATCACAAACCAGTATTTTGTTTTTAAATTGATTATCAATCATGTACAATTTGTTTTTATCATTAGAATCTATATAGTAAGTATTATTATCTTTTATCATAAGACATTTTCTATTTCCTATGTTCATTTCACCTATTTTTACAGCATCATTGCTATTGTTTATTTTATCTGTACTATTAATTATATGTTCATTATTAGTGAGTTTATCAATAGTATCATTACATCCTGTTAAAATACTTATTAATATTAATAAGATTATAATTATACTAATATTTTTTGCATACATATAGTTACTCATTTCTTAACTTATTTATATTTAAAACTCGGTCTATAAATATGGATCTGTGTCTACTATATTGACACAGATCCAGAGCCGGCATTAATAATAGACATGTAAACCCCTGACTATTTTTTTAAGTTAATGTTATTTATAATCAATATTATAGCAAATACGATAGTTAAAACAAAACCTGAAAAAGAAAATAAATTAATTATAAATCTTATAAAAGTGTTATAAAAATTACCTCCGATTATACTCGTATCAATAAAGCTCATCCCCGCTTCATAATACACAAATGTTTTAAGTAAGACTAAAATAAAACTACCCAAAAGACAAAATAATATTTTCTTATTATCTTTCATTCTCTAATCCTCCATGAGTATTTATTTAATTAAATATTCAGATTGATGATAAAGTCATTAAATTAATTAATATTTGTAATTGTAGTAAACTTGAAATCTAAGTTCGTAGGGGAGAGCCTTGTGCTCTCCCTCAGATAACAACTTTTTTGATTTAAAAGCCCAGGCGTACACGAGCTCCGACCATACGTTTTGTCAATTACTCCTTCTTCATAATAATACTTATAGAAAGAGCTTGCATTACTACGTGTCATAGGGATGGGGGTATTGTCACTAACATGGATATTCTTTGAGAGTGAAATAGCCCAACGATGAATATAGTTTCTATATTTAATATAAGAGAATTCCGATAGAGGTTGCCACAAATCCAACTAGTAACAGTATTAGAATCTTGCGAAACCATTTAGTACTTACACATGTACCACCTTCGGATATTTTTTTCTTCGAGAACTTAATCCAAAACAGATATCCTAGTAGAGATGCCCCTACTAAAAAAGCACCATATATGTTAAGCAAGAAAGCCCAAATTGTTTTTTCATCGCTATAAGGGGAGTTCCCGAAGTATTTCTTACCATTAATAAATGCGATAAGTAGCATAAGGATTAATACTATAGTACCGTTTGGTATAAAGGTTTTTTTCATATTTTTATATATATTTTCTAGTTTTATTGCTTCATCGATTTCTAATGGCATAGCATCATGATCTGCGATAAATACATGCATATTTTTCCATTGGAATTCTTTTTCCCAACCGCCCTTGACACAAAGCTCTTCAAGCAATTTTTGCTCTTCTGTGGATGCAGATTCATATTTTGAATTACTTGTATAGAAAGCAAAAAATTTCTTATTTGATGGCTCTGACCTCTTAAACGTCCATAGAAACGGTCCTATACTTTCAGTTCTCCATCCTTGTGCTGCCATTGTAGTTAAATTGTCTTCAATACTCTTATAATCATATATTGTTATATATGGAAATATTAAGTACTTAGTATCGCTCATTTCACCCTCCAAATAAATAATAAAGCTATCATAATCATCTATCTGCTTTTTTAATCGATCAGTATTCTCTTCTTTTTTCCCTTTTTCTAATGAATGATGCAATATCTCTGTAATTTAGAAAAGTTTCTCTGCTTTAAATATTTTTTTAAAAACTCTATTAAATAAATTTATTCAACGGAATTGCTCAATACGGTTAATTTTAATATAACTGTATCTTATACTATATAATCATTTTTGTCAACATATCCAAACTAAAAGTTTACTCTTTTATTTAGTATTTTCCTAAACGCCATATCAATCATCAATCATCTATCACACATTACCTTCACAACCAAGCTGTCACCGTTCTGATTGCAAAAACAGCCTCCGGAAATCCGAAGGCTGTTTGTTATATTGCATATTCATTGAGGCATATGATCTTGCCTTTTTTAACTTCTCTTCCCGGGATTCCAACAACTGTTGAATTTGGGCTTGTGTCGTAAAGAACTACGGAATTTGCTCCTACTTTTGTTCCTGAAGCTATATAAATATTTCCAAGAATCTTTGCAGAGCTTCCTATTGTAACATTGTCCCCTACTGTAGGATGTCTTTTTCCTTTTTCGTTGCCTGTTCCTCCCAGTGTTGCTCCATGAAACATTGTAACATTGTTTCCTATAACTGCTGTTTCTCCTATTACAACTCCCATGCCGTGGTCTATGAACAATCCCTTGCCTATTGTTGCTCCTGGATGGATTTCAATTCCGCTCCATTTTCTTCCCATGTTTGATATCCATCTTGCCATGAAAAATCTTTTTTTCTTGTATAGGTTGTGAGCAATTCTGTATGTTATGAGAGCCTTCATGTGAGGATACAAAAGCAATACTTCTATTCTGTTTCTTGCTGCAGGGTCCCTGTCAAACACTGAATCTATATCTTCAATTATTGATTTTATAAATCTTATCATGGGATCATTCCTTTCTAGTAGTACTTAACCATTGACAAATACTTTTCTCCGCCGTCAGGAGATACTGTAACTATTTTTTTGTTGTTTCCGTATTTTTGGGCAAGCTTTCTTGCTGCTGCCACATTGGCTCCTGTAGATATTCCAACCAGAATTCCTGTCTTTGTTGAAACCTCAACAGCTGTGTCTATGGCTTCTTCATCTGTTACTGTAAATATCTCATCCACATAACTTCCGTTATATGCTCCCGGTACGAATCCTGCTCCTATTCCCTGTATTTTGTGCGGTGCCGGATTACCTCCGGACAATACAGGTGATTTAGATGGCTCAGTGCCTGCAGTTATTATATTTTTGTTGTATTCCTTTAGTCGTTTTGCAACTCCGGAAATTGTTCCGCCTGAACCAACACCTGCTACGAATATGTCAAGGTCGTTAACCTGGCTTATTATTTCAGGAGCAGTGGTTTTATAATGAAATTCCGGGTTTGCCGGGTTGTTGAACTGGTCAGGCATGAAGTAGTTCTTGTCATCCTTCAAAAGCTCATTTGCTCTGGCAATTGCCCCGGACATTCCCTTGGCACCTTCTGTGAGTATCAATGTTGCTCCATATGCTGCTATTATATTTCTTCTTTCAACGCTCATTGTTTCAGGCATTGTTATTACTACCTTGTATCCTTTGAGTCTTCCTATCAGGGCAAGACCTATTCCTGTATTTCCGCTTGTAGGTTCAACAATGATGCTGTTTTTCTTCAATATTCCTTTTTCTTCTGCATCCAATATCATTCCAAGGGCTGCTCTATCTTTTATGCTCCCGCCCGGATTGAATTTTTCCATTTTAATAAATATATTTTCTCCTGGCAATTGAACTATTGGAGTATTGCCTATTAATTTTAAAGTTGTATAATTTTCCATAACTACCATCCTTTTTACCCCTAAACCAGAAAAAAATATAGCTTCATGAGCTTTATTTTTAAATACAAAAAATCCGCCTCTTAATTTTCATCAGAGACGGATATAATCCGCGGTTCCACTCTTATTGGCAATAAATTGCCCACCTTAACAGCACCATCATGCTATTTCATTTTAACGGGTTGATTCCGCAGCAGCCTACTTTATATTTCGGTGCTGTACTCCGAAGGGCACTTCACATATACATCCAATAAGCATCCTTTCAGCCTGGAGATGCTCTCTCTAAAAATTCAATATATATTACTTTCCTTCTTCACTGTATTTCCTACTAATTTAGTTGGGTATATTTTTTACTTATTATATTATACCGTCTTAAAAAAAGCAACACTTTTTTAAAAATATTTTTAATAATTTTTTATGCCAATTAATTGATAATTATTTTACTTTAATTGTCACTTTTCAGCCTATTAATGAAGCTGTAGGTTATTTTTGCTGTAAGTCCCCATATAACTTTATCTTCATATTTATAAAAATAAACAGGATACCTAATGTTACCCCAATTGTAATTGATTCCGTCATTGACCATGTGGTATGGAAAATCCTTGTCTGCCTGAGGAAGGTAGTTCATGTAATATTTTTCCGGCTCATTGTTCAAAAAATATGACAAGGGAACACAAAAAAGATCATCAACCTCATCCTTGCTGTAGGGAATTTCAGATACGTCAAGGTTTTTGATGTATCCCAGAAATGAATATACAAACGAACCGCTTTTGCTTGTAGCATAATCAAGTTCAGACAATATTTCTATGTTTTGTTTTGGAATTCCAAGCTCTTCCCATGTTTCACGCATGGCAGCTTCGGCTGGATTTTCAAAGTCCTCAATCTTTCCTCCGGGAAATGAAATTTCGCCTGGCTGTCTTATGGTTTTGGACCTTACTTCATATATGAGATTAAGTTCTCCATCTTTTTCAACCAGCGGAACCAGCACAGAAAACCTGAAATCTTCATCAATTGGTTTTGGTTCAACATCATTTATTTTATTTTTTATATATTCAATATTCATTATCCGTTAAGCCTCATCAATCCAAATAATATAAATACCAGTCCTGATATTGTTTTTATTATATAAGATGGAATGTGTTTAGTCAACGATGAGCCAATAATTATTCCAATGAAGCCAATGAACAGCATTCCTGCAACAGAGCCTGCAAGCACCATCAAAGGATACTGTGCCTCCATGGCAAGAGTCATTGCAGTAAGCTGTGTCTTATCTCCTATTTCTCCCAGGAAGAAAGTCAGAGCGGTTGTTATTATGGGGCCAAATCTGAAACACTTGTCAGTGCAGTCTTCATCATCGGAAATTATTATGATAATTCCAAAGAATATAAACATTAATCCTGCAAAAATCTGAAGCAGATTCTGGTCAATCATACCGGACAAAAGACTTCCTAAAAACACCGCTGCTCCGTGATTTAAAAAAACCCCCAGGAGTATACCTAAAAGCATTTGAACCATGGTGTACTTTGCAGCCAGGGTCATTAGCATAAGTTGAGTTTTATCACCTATTTCAGCAGCAAAGACCAGTACAAAAGCTTCTATGAATTCCATGTAATTCCTCCATTAATTTATTATCAAACAAACTCTTTAATTAATTGTCCATATATATTATAATATTTGATATGAAGTACAATCAGAACAAAAATATTATTTTGATTGCTTATGTTTGGAGGCATTATGTTGAATATACTAATTACCACAGCACCATTCGGAAACGGACATAAGATGGTGGCTACAGCTTTAAAAAATGCATTTATAAACAAGGGGTACACCAATGTCTTTGTAGTTGACTTGTTTACAGAGGCTCACCCCAAAATCACTGAAACAATTAAAAAGGCATACATAAAAAGCTATGACTTCGGAGAAGCATATTCTAAAATTTATTATGGCTCCGAAAAGCTTACGGACATGAAAGTCATTGAATTATACAGAAACTTTGGTTACAAAAAACTTGATGAAATAGCCAGGCAATTCCAGCCGAATCTCATAATAAACACATTTCCCATATTGTCATCACTTAAGGTAAAAGACAAGAACAACAAAAATATACCTGTGTTTAACATTGTTACAGATTTTTACGTTCACAAGCTATGGATAAGCGAAGAAATAGACAAATTTTACATAGCTACAAATGAGCTTCAGGAAGAAATGAAAAAAATGAACATTCCTGTTGAAAAAACAGTTGTTTCAGGCATACCAATACGAGATGCCTTTGAAGAAGTTGAAAACATAGCAAATTTGTACAAAAAGTACAATTTTCGAAAAGGCAAAAAAATTGTATTGATAAATTCCGGTGCATTCGGAGTGTTCAGAAGCATAAAAAATGTTTGTGTTGAACTATGCAAGGACAGATCAATTCAGGTTGCTGTTGTTTGCGGAAACAATACAGCTCAGAAGGAAAGTCTTGAATCCCTCGGTCTTAGAAATCTGAAGGTTTTTGGATTTACCGAAAACATTGATGAACTTTATAAAATATCAAGCTGCATGATAACAAAATCCGGCGGCATAACTTTAAGCGAAGCATTGGCTGTTCAAATTCCTCTCATAATAATAAAGCCTGTGCCGGGACAGGAAAAGGAAAATGCCCTTTATTTTGAGAAAAAAGGGGCTGCTATAATTGCAAACAATACATTTCAAATAATTAACAGCACGAAGGAACTTATAAAGAATCCTGACATGCTCAATGCAATGCGAAAAAATATGAGGAAAATGTATTATAAATCATCTTCTGAAAAAATAGTTGATGATGTGGTTGAAAGTATAGAAAAATAAGAGGTATTTATGAGAAAATTCTTGGTTTTGCTCGCCCTTATGTTGTTTCTTTCAGGCTGCAGCAGGGAAAAAAGTGCAGTTTCTGATCGTGCTGCGCTTGTTGAAACCATTACTGTTAATCTGGAAAGCACAGACACTTACTTAAAATATGTAGGGATAATAAACAGTGATTCCTTTAAAAAATACTCCTTTAAATCAAGCGGTATACTGAAGTCAATATATGTGCAACAAGGCCAGAGTGTGGATGAAGGGGAAGTTTTGCTTGAGCTTGACAAGTCTGATTTAAAAATTCAGACAGATGCAGCCAAAAATCAGGCAGATGCTGCATATTCACAATATGAAAAAGCACTTTCAGGAGCTCAGGACGAAGATATAAGCGCTGCAAAGATTGATGTTGAAAAAGCACAGGCTGCATATGACTACGCCCTTCTTACATTCAATGACACAAAAATTCTTTTCGAAGAAGGAGCCGTGTCGCAGTCAAGCTTCAAAGAAGCAGAGCTTGGTTTAAACATTGCTGAAAAGGAGCTTGATCAGTCAAAAGAAGTTCTTAATAAAACATTGGCAGGCACTCGAAGCGAAGACATTTCTTCTGCAAAATCTCAGTATGAAATGTCTTATAATAACTATGAGGCTGCTTTAAAGCTATATGAAGAAGCAACTCTTGTCTGTGATGTTAATGGATACGTTGCAGACATTTTATATAAAGAAGGTGAACTTATTCCTGCAGGCTATCCTGTCATATTAGTTCAAAGCAAAAATCAAATTGCCACAGTTGGATTAACTCAGGAAGACTCTGAAAAAGTAAGCGTTGGAACCCTGGCCAGAATCACTGTAAACAATGAAGTGTATTCAGGAAAAATAACAAACATAAATCAGACTCCTGACGAAGCAACCATGACATTTACAGCAGAAATATCCATTGATACGGACAAAAAATTTTACATAGGTTCCATAGCCGAAGTGGAACTCATAACAGGAAAATCTGACGGAATTTATCTTGAAATACCATACATTTTAAATGATGGTGAAAATTACGTCTACATACTGGAAGAAGGAAAATCCATAAGAAAAAATATTGAGGTTTTAGATATAGTGGATGACAAGGCACTGATAAGGGGATTGTCAGACAATGATGAATTGATTATAAACGGAACTGACAATATTAAAGATGGTTCCCATGTTATGAAAAAGTGAGGCTTTTATGAAAAAAATCATTTCATTTTTGCTCAGGGAAAAGTATGTTGCAGTTGCTGCTTTTGTACTTACAATATTGTTTGGAATTTTTTCATTTTACCGCATGCCTCGTCAGGAAAATCCTGACATAACAAGCCCATCTGCCTTAATTACAACTGTGTACCCCGGTGCCTCTGCCCATGATGTTGAAGAGCTTGTGACTAAAAAAATTGAAGAAGAAGCTTCAAAAATAGATGGCATAGAAAAAATAGACTCTATATCAAATGACAATTTCAGTGCAGTCATTGTTACCATAAGTTATTCCGTTGACAAGCAAAAACAGTGGTCTGATTTAAAGGAATACATAGACAATGTGAAATCTGAACTTCCATCAGGTTGTTATGAGCCCCATGTTGATACTGAGTCAATGGTTGAGACAGCAGGAATGCTGTTGTCTGTTTCAGGAGATAATCTTACTCCCAGCCAACTTGATTATTATGTAAAAAAATTAAAACAGAACCTTTTACCTATTGAAGAAATAAATAAAATTACCATAGCAGGAAATACGCAAAAAAAAGTATTTGTTGAAACAAATGCAATGAAACTAAACAATTATTCAATTTCAATAGAAGAAATATATAATCTCCTTCAGGCACAGAACTTACGGATACCTGCAGGAGCAATTGACACACCGGGCGGAAAGATAAATGTTAATGTTCCCGAGAGTTTCGAGTCCCTTGAAGACATTGAAAATATAATAATAGCCGCATCCGAAAGAGGAATAGTAAGGCTCAAGGATGTAGCAAATGTTTATTTTGGTGAAGATGATGATGCAAAAAAAATATACTCTAAGGGCAAAAATGCAGTTGTTCTTGCTGCATATTTCAAAACTAAAAACAATGTTGTTCTTGTTGGGGATGAAATAGATGATGCTATTCTTAAAACAAAAAACAGTGCTTCAGCAGATTTAGATATTGATAAAATTACATTCCAGCCTGAAGATGTAAAACTTGCCCTTGATGATTTTATTTTGAACCTCTTTGAAGGAATCATATTTGTGATTGTCATTGTTCTTATTGGCATGGGAATAAGAAATGCCCTGATAGTATCAGTTTCACTGCCTCTTACTATATTTGCCTCGTTTTGCTTCATGTATATTTTCAAAATTGACTTGCAGCAAATATCCATAGCAGGACTCATCATGGCAGTTGGAATGGTTGTTGACAACTCCATAGTTGTGACGGATGCAGTGCAGATGAGGCTTAACGAAGGACTTCCAAACAATCAGGCTGCACTTGAAGGCGTTATGGAATCTGCAGTACCTGTATTCACTTCAACACTCACCACGGTTGCTGCCCTTGCAACACTTTTTGTTCTGCCCGGAGAAGCAGGTGAATTCATAAAGACAATGCCTGTTGTAATAATTGCTGCATTGTTGTTTTCTTATGCTGTCTCCATATTTGTTGTACCGGTTTTTGCAGCAATGTTTTTCAGGACAAACACAAAACTTGACAACTATGACAGCAAAACAAGACTGATTTTTTCAAATTTGCTAAGTGCCGCTTTTAGTCGCAAAAAATTGTCAGCTATTCTGGTATTCGGCATTTTTTTCCTAAGCGTGGCAACTGCTGTTCTTGTTCTTCCTCTTGAAATTTTTCCGTACACAGATAAAAATTACCTGTATGTAGATGTTGTAAACTCCAAGAAGGGCGATATAAAAAGCACATATGAGCTTACAAAGGATATAGAATCTCTCCTTGGTGACGAAAAAGCAATAGAAAGCATTTTTACCTGTGTTGGAGGATATTTTCCAAAGTATTACCTGACATCTGCAATTGGTTCAGACTCAGCTGACTTTTCACAACTGATTGTAAAATTCAACCTGAAAAATGATAAAGCATTTGGAAAAGACAAGCAGGAGTTCATGATGCACATTCAAAATAAATTAAACGAAAATATCACAGGAGCTCAGATAACTGCCAAACTACTTGCAATAACAGCTCCAGGATCAGACATAGAAATTTTGATTTCCGGAAATGAAAGAACTAACCTTGTTGAAAAAGCAAACATGATTAAAGATGAACTCATGAATATTGAAGGATTGTACAATGTTGCAAGCTCATATGCAAAGAATCGTCAGGAATACAGCATAGACGTAGACAACAGCATTGCTTCTGTCATGGGGCTTACTAAGTATGACATCCAGCGCCAGGTAAACATAGCTCTTAGCGGAATAAATGCTTCAGTTTTAAATTCAGATGACAATGAGTATGACATTGTGCTCAAATCAAACATTGCAAGCATAAGTGATCTTGAAAACTTTAAAATAAAGTCAACTGCCACCGGAAACAAAATAATGCTTAAGCAGGCAGCAGATGTTACACTAAGTGCAGCAGAGCCATCAGCCCAGCGATACAACAAATCGCCAGTCATAAAGGTTACTGCAGAGGTTTCCAAAGGATACAGCGCCCAGATGGCACAAAATAAAATTGAAAAAATAATCAATTTAAACTATTCTGATGATGACATAGACTTTGAATTCGGCGGAGAAAAACAGACATTGTCCAAGTACCTTAAAGGTCTTGGCATAGCTGCTGCCATATCCCTTGCGGTAATTTTCGTTATTTTGATGATTCAGTTCAGTTCACTCTTGCAGCCGCTGATAATAATGATATCCGTTCCGTTGTCAGTAATAGGTTCCATTTTCGGATTGTGGATTTTTGATCAGCCGTTTTCATTTACTGCAGGCCTTGGACTTTTGTCTCTCATAGGAATTGTTGTAAACAACGCCATACTTCTTCTTGAATACATAAACAGAGCAAGGCGCGACGGATTAACAATAGATGAAGCCTGCAAAAGTTCAGTTAAAAGAAGGTTTCGCCCAATAATGCTTACTACAATAACAACAGTGGTTGGACTTGTTCCATTGGCTTTATCTGCAAGTTCATTTTTTACACCAATGGCTGTGGCTCTTATGACAGGCCTTATGGTTTCCACACTGCTTACTTTGATTGTTGTTCCCATGTTTTACAGCATGGTTGAAAAATAAAATAAAAACAGCAGCCATTGCTGCCGTCAGACTATTGACAAACAAATTTCCACATATCATATGGGCGGGTCTTGTTGACGTCACTGGAATAGTCTTCCCTATCATCCTGAACGATAGTGAAGGATCTCATCTTTGTTGAAAACATGAGATTCTTCGGCTGCGCCTCAGAATGACAGTGAATAAATGTATAGTTTTTCAGTGGCATCGTCTTGTGCCCGCCCGGTTGAATCATCAGAATTGCTGCTGTTTCTTATTATATTGCTATCTGCTGAATTTTTTAACAATTGCACCAACTGCAAAAATAATGAATCCAACACCCACTCCTGCAAACAAGGAATCAAAGCTGAGTTCAAAAAACAATTCACATGTGAGATGAGCAGTGATTCCACCTATGCTCGATGCAACTGCAAATCTATGGTCGATTTTATCCTTGAAGAAAAGCGCCCCAAGCATAGGAAACAAAAGCACAGTACCCCTCAGTCCCGTAGCCAAAAAACCCCAGGTGAGAATTGCAGTCTGCTTATTTATGCTCACTATTGCAGCCGAAATTAGAAAAGACAAAACTATGAAAATCCTGCTGACAAGAAGCTCTTTTTTTCCATCAGCATCTTTTCTTATAAATTTCTTGTAAATATCTTTGGACACAATAGTCCCAAATCCAAGAGCCATGCCGGAACCAGTTCCCACAAGAGCTAAAAGGAGTGTTGCAAGAACAGCACCTCCAAGCAATGGAGGCATATTTTCCAATACAAAAATGGGAAATGCCTGACTTGATTCTATTAATGGATAGTTTATTTTCATATACATTCCAATAAACACAGCACCTAATCCCACAGGTGGGAGCAATAACGCTGCTGCTACAGTTGCTTTTTTCGCATCAATATCATTTCTTCCCGACAAAATAGTCTGCACGTAAGTCTGCCCGCAAAGCACTCCTAAGATAACAGATACCAATGAGCCAATATCAATTCCAAAGCCCCTGGCAAACATGTTGAAATATTGTTCCTTGGGAAGAGCATTGTAAATGGGAGTAAATCCACCGCTCAAAGTCAAAATTTTATATGTTCCGAAACCAACTGCAATGTATGTCAGCACAAGTTTTACATTTCCAAGAATTCCTGTCCCAAGAACTCCTCCAAAAACAACGTAGCATATCATTATTGCCACAGTAATTGCAGCGCTGAGAACCGGTCTGATGCCAAACACTGCAGTAAGCAGTGCATTTGCTGACAATATTTGTGCCACGATGTTTAAAACAATTCCAAAGGAACTCAATACGGACGCAACAACTCCGGCAAAGTTTCCATATTCATGGCTGATTACCTGCTGAATGGTAATACAACCGCTGTTTCTGAAAGGCTTTACAAAAAAAAGCCCAAACAACAGACATCCTAAACCCGAGCCCAGGGTGAACCACCAGGCAGACATTCCATAGGAATAAGCGAGCTGCGCTGTTCCTATGGTTGAAGATCCTCCTATAAGCGTACTTATGAGAGCTCCTGCAACAAGTGATGTGCTTGCGCTCTTTCCTCCTGTTGTAAAGTCAGATGAATTTTTAATGTTCTTTCCTGAATTAATGCCGATTATCATAATTAACAATAAGGTTGACGCCATTCCTGCAATATGTAGAAAGCCTGCTTCTGCCATTTCAGTCTCCTAAAAATGAACCCCTGCCCGATCAGTATGAAACATATTCATTACTGACTGGACAGGGAATTAATTAGCTTATTTATTTAACCTTCGAAGAAATAAGTCTTCCGAGCTTTTCAGCACCTATGCGAATTTTTTCCGGAGTTACTCCTCCATAGCTTATTCTCATGCAGTTTCTTCCCTTTCCTCCGCCTTCAGCGTAGAAACCTTCACCTGCAACGAATGCAACTTTTACATCAGGATTTGAAACAGATTCTTTAAGAAGCTCAGTTGTATTGATGTTTTCAGGAAGCTCAACCCATACAAACAATCCTCCGTCAGGAGTTGTTCTCTTTGTTCCTTCCGGGAAAAATTTGTCTATGCATTCAAGCATAACGTCTCTTCGTTCCCTGTACAAATCGCAGATCATCTTGTGATGGGCAGGATAATATCCACGTTTAAAAAACTCTGCACAAAGTATCTGCGGTAGCATTGCTGTGTGCGAATTTGTTGCTGTCTTTGCATCAAAGAGCTTTTCAGTAATTTCATCATTGGCATATATGTATCCAAGTCTGCTTCCTGCTGAAAAAATCTTTGAAAAACTATTGGCAAGAATTGTATGTCCTGTTTTATCAAAAGATTTTATAGGTAAAAGATCGCTGCCGCTGTAGCGTATGTCCCTGTATGGATCATCTTCAAGAATGATTTTGTCGTACTTGCTTCCAAGCTCGGCAATTTTTTTTCTTCTTTCCTGAGAAAGGGTTATGCCTGTGGGATTTTGAAATGTAGGAATTACATAAACCATCTTTGGTTTGTACTTTATGATTTTTTCTTCAAGGTCATCTGTCATCATGCCGTTTTCATCCATAGAAACAGGTATGCATTTTGCCTGGAACATTTCAAAAACTTCCACTGAATGCACAAAACTTGGAGATTCAACAAGTATTATGTCATCAGGATCAATAAAAAGCTGGCACAATAAATTTATTGCTTCCATTCCTCCGCCGGTGATTATGATATTTTCAGCTTTTGCTTCCACTCCCTTTGGAGCAAGCAGTTCATTAACCACAACCTCCCTAAGGTCAGCTGTTCCCATTACAGGACCGTACTGAAGTGCTTCAATTCCTCTTGAATCCATTCTCATTATGTCATTTGAAATTTCACGGACAATATCAACAGGCAGTGCTTCCCTTGCAGGCGCTCCGCCTCCAAAAGATATAATTTCAGGATCATTCATAGCACCAAACAGTTTTTTAACCACATATGCTGAATTTTCCATGCTTTTCATGCGTTTTGCAAAGTGAGCCATAATATCCCCTTTCTAAAATAGTATTTATTTTTATATTCTAACATATAATTTTATCGCCGTCGATAATTATTAAATTTCCATAATCCGACAGCAAATAAAAAAATTAATGCCATTAATTGAACTTACATAGCAAATTTTATTTTTTCAATTTAGCAATATCACTGGCAATTTCTATAATCCAGTCTTCCTGTCCTCCTACAGCTTTTCTTCTGCCGCATTCTATTAATATTTCTCTTACATCAACATTAAACCTGATTGCTGCTCTTCTTGCATGAAGTAAGAAGCTTGAATAGCATCCTGCATAGCCAAGTATCATTGTGTCAAGATTTGTGTTTGCCTTTACCCCCTTGGCTTCAAGCACCGGAAGCAATGCATTTGTGCTGGCATCCATTGTTTTAAACAAGTCAGCATTGTGTGCAATGTTCATTTTGTTCATAACAGCCACTAATACGTCTGTTGCAGTATTACCTGCTCCTGCACCCAGTCCTGAAAGTGAACCGTCTATGTACGTTGCTCCTGCTTCAATTGCTGCCAGAGAGTTTCCTATGGCCAGACCTAAATTGTTGTGTGAATGATGTCCTACAGGAATGCTCAGATTTTTTACCAACGCGGATATTTTTTCTTTTACATTTACAGGAAGCATGGCCCCAGCCGAGTCTGTGCAATAAACAACATCAGCTCCGTATGATTCCATTTTTTTCGCTTCTTCAACTATTTTTTCTACACTTGCCATATGTCCCATCATCAGGAATCCAACTGTAAACATCCCCATTTTCTTCGCAGCCTTTATATGCTGTTCTGATACATCTGCTTCTGTTACATGTGTTGCGACTCTTACTGCTTTAGCTCCGCATTCCTGAGCTTTTTTCAAATCTTCAACTGTTCCTATTCCCGGTATCAAAAGTACAGTCAGCTTTGAATTTTTAATTGCTGATGCTGCTGCTTTTACAATTTCAAAATCATCATAGTCTGCAAATCCATAGTTAATTGTTGAACCTGTAAGTCCATCTCCGTGTCCGACTTCAATCAAATCTATCCCTGCAGCATCAAGGGCTGTCACTATTTTTCTTACATCGTCTGTATTCCACTTGTGTGAAACAGTATGACTTCCGTCTCTCAATGTTGTATCTGTTAAAAATATTTTTGACATTATTTCGCCCCTCCTGCCAATTGCTGTGCTTTTTTTTCTGCAATATTTACTGCTGCTGATGTTATTATGTCAAGATTTCCTGAATATACAGGAAGATAGTCTCCCAGTCCTTCAACCTGAATCATTGTTGTAACTATGTCGTCTTGTATTATGGGCTCCAGCAGTATTTTGTATCCCGGAACAAATGTGTTAAGTTCCTTGACGCAGTCTTCAATGGCACTTCTTATAACTTCAATATCAGTGCTTTTAACTTTTGTGTATATTGTGTTTCTCATGAATATCGGTGGTTCGGCTGGGTTAAGCACAATTATTACCTTTGCATTGTCTGCTCCGCCTACTTGTTCAAGTGCCTGCCTTGTAGTAACTGTAAATTCATCTATGTTTGCTCTTGTTCCCGGTCCGGCGCTCTTAGAACTGATTGATGATACAACTTCCGCATAAACAACATCTGCTGCCTTGTTTATTGCTGCAACTACAGGAACTGTTGCCTGACCTGCACATGTTACCATATTTACATTGTCCATGTTCAGCATTTCCTCTGTAAGATTTACCGTAGGAACACAGTATGGACCTACTGCTGCCGGTGTAAGGTCTATTGTAAAATATCCTGCTTGTTTTAACTTTGGTGCTGCATTCACATGAGCTGAAGCGCTTGTGGCATCAAATACTATGTCCAGATCCGGATGATTTGCTATCATGTAATCAACCCCGCCTGCTGATGCATCTGCACCCATATTTCTTGCTATATCCAGACCTTCTGATTCCTTAATGTTTACAACACACCTGGTTTCCAGGTAAGGGCTTCTTTTGATTTTCATCATTAAATCGATGCCAATGTTTCCGGGCCCGATTATACCCACTTTTAATTTCTCCATAATTGCCTCCTATAATAGTTAATTCCAATAACTCACATATGTAATTCACAGTTGTTCGCCATTGACAAACTCAGTTATTGTAATTTTATAAAATATTAGGGTATTAATCTCTATACCCTATCTTTCTGGAAATATCCAGAGCTGCTTCTCTTATAATTTCAATTGATTCACGTACTTTTTCTTCTGTCATCCTCACGGTGGGCCCTGAAACGCTTATTGCATACTTTGCTTTTCCGGTGCTGTCAAATATGGGAGCTGCAACACATGTAAGTCCTACACTGAATTCCTCCCTGTCAAAAGCATAACCATTTTCTCTTATTTTCTTCAATGAGTTTTTAAACTTCTGCCTGTCAGTAATTGTGTTAGGAGTAAACTGTTCCAATTTATCCGGAATGAGCCCGTTTATAATGTCATCATCAAGAAATGCCAAAATGGCTTTTCCAACTCCAGTGCAGTATGCAGGGTTTCTGCTTCCAATGCTTGTGAAAATCCTCATAGACTGATTAGATTCTCTTTTGTTCACATAAACAACTTCAAAATTATCAAGTGAAGCAATGTGAACAGTCTCACGAAGCTTTTGACTTACCTGCTCTATAATTGGAGATGTAATATTAATAATGTCCAGTGATCTTGCTGCAATTTCTCCTAATTCAATCAAGTACAATCCCAGACGATACTTTTGAGTCTTCCCGTCCTGATCCACATATCCGTGATATTTCAAGGTACTGATTATGCCGTGAAGAGTGCTCTTGTTTATATCCAGCTCATCTGAAATTTCAGTTAATTTCATTTCCCGTCCCTTGTCTGCCAACAGCTTAAGTATCAATAACGCCTTATCAACAGACTGAACTTTTCCAAGTGTATCCATATTTTCCCTCTGTTATCGTTTGCTAAATGTTAACACAAAAATAGTTATATGTCAAATTGTTTCTGCATTACCAAACTGAATATTTAATTGCCGAATGAAACACATTAAATTGATAATATCAAATAGCTATTTTTTCCTGCCTAATTTTTCATTGAGAACTTTATAAAGACACTTTCTGAAATTTTCATCCTGTTCCTTTGTTCTCTTGGAAGGTCCCTTTGTCTTTCCTCCCTGCTTTCTTATTCTTTCACTTATATATCTGGATTGAAGGAGACTGTCTATGTTGTTTTTGTTTATGAAAAATCCTGCAGTGTGAATCACGGCTGATGCTTTAGCCAATACAAGACTTGCCAGTCCGTAGTCCTGAGTTACAAGTATATCTCCTTCTTTAAATATCTGGACTATTTTATAATCAACAGAATCTCTTCCCTGTTCCACAATTATAATTTGAAAATCGCTTACTATATAATGGTCTATATCAACAACTATTATCAATTCAACCCCATATTCCTTAGCAGCATGCTCACATATTTCCTTTACGCGCTGAGGGCATGCATCTCCGTCAATTATTATTCTCATAATAAACTCCTTTTTATTTATAATTATGACAGTGTTCTGCTTTTGCTATATAATGTCTATTTAAAATTTAAATTTTTTATAAACCTTATGCCCATATCAGTCAGGACAGTACCATGCCTTCCTCTGTTCTTTGTTATATAGCCTTGTTTTTCCAGATTGCATAACCTTGTACGAACCTGCGAACTTGTAAGCTCATAACCGTATACCTTTAAGTTTTCGGATATTTTTTCTCTTCCTGCTGCTATATTTTGATTCTGTAAATCATCAATGGACTTTAAAATACTAATACCTTCGCTTCCTAAACGGCAGTCATCATTTTCATGGAAGCGTCTAGGTGAAGTATTGATTGTTTCCTCAAAAAACTTCCTATCTGGAAGGTCTGACATTGTCAGCACATTTCCGGTTCTTACAGCAATCATGTACTTGATTGTACTTTCAAGCTCCCTTATATTACCAAGCCACTTATATTTCATGAATTCATCTGTAACTTTTCTGGATATTTTTATATCTGCAGCTGTTTCCATTTTAATGAAATATGAAACCAGACCATCTATGTCACAAAGTCTGTCTCTTAGTGGAGGCAGGTACAAATATCCTATTTTCAGACGGTAATATAAATCTGCCCTAAATTCTTTTTCCAAAACCATGTTTCTTAAATTTTTATTTGTCGCAGCAATTATTCTTGCATCAACTTTTCTTATGGATGTTCCTCCAATAGGCATTATTTCCTTTTCCTGAAGAACCCTCAGAAGCTTTGTCTGAACCTTGGGTGACACATCGCCTATTTCATCAAGAAAAATCGTGCCTCCATCGGCAAGCTCGAAAAGACCTATTTTCCCACCCTTTTTGGCTCCTGTGAACGATCCTTCCTCATAGCCGAAAAGCTCGCTTTCTATAAGTTCATCAGGAAGGGCACTGCAGTTTATTGCAAGGTACGGTCCGTTTCTTCTTTTGGAATTTTTATGTATAGCGCTTGCAAAAAGTTCTTTGCCGGTGCCGCTTTCTCCTTCAATCAATACCGACAGATCCGACCTTGACAATTTCAATGCCGTTTCCTTTGTTTCAGCCATTAGTATGCCTGTGCCTATTATATTTTCAAAATCATACTTGGCAACATGACCTTTCAGCAAAAGGTTCTGGTTATGGTTTTTGCCGCTTTTTTCTTTTTCATCCCTGTCAGTGGTAACCACTATGTCCTTTCCGTTTGGTGCTATGAATTTTGTAACCTTTGTGGTTACTCCCATTATGTTTATTTTTTTGTTCTCAAATGTGTCGGCACTCAGAAAGTATGGAAACAGGTCCCTGTCAATGATATTTCTAATGTTCTTGTTTATGAGTTCCTTATTGGAAGAAAAAATCTTCTTCATTTTTTCATTGGAATATTTAATAAAGCCGTCCTCATCATAAACAAGAATTCCATTGACAAGATTGTGTATTATGTTGTTCAGGTATCCGTTTAATGCATTGACATTGTTGTTTATGGCAGACACGCGTTTTGATACGTTTATTATTTTATTCATGTATTTTTTTGTTATGAATGTTGCATCCTTGTGGTCAAGATTTATTTTATCCATGATTACATACATTGAATTTATGTTAATTATTCTTGGTCCCAAATCAATTATGTCCGTTATACAGTCAGGAACCTTATCAGGTTCTCCGGGGGTGATGGCCTTTTTAAGTTTCTTGTAGTCTTTTATGCCGGGATAGTACGGATAATACTTTATGTGACTCAGACCCAGCTCGACTAAATCATTGATTGAGCTGTATGCTGTTTCTTTTTCGTCATTTACCAGAAGCACTTCTTCATTTACCGGAATATTTGCCACCTGGTCAATGAAGTCAAAGTTGATGCTTCTTTCGCACACAACAATGTCGCTGCATTCATATGCAATTTCCATCCTGTCAAGCTCGTCTTTCATTTCCTGGCTTGAAAATATAAGAAGATCACATTTAATATCCGGTTGAATTCCTTCTTCCTGTGCATATGCTTCAATTACATATTCATCTGAAACAAATTCCTTAAGCTGACCAAGAAGAAAATTCTTAGTATTGACAGAACCTGCAATTAATACAATTTTCTTTGACATGTAACCACCCCTGACATTTATTATTTCAATTATACCATTTATTCACTGCCCTATCCACAAAAAAGTTGCTCCGCAACTCCGCTAGGGGGACCTATGTCCCCCTTCGGCGTAAAAAATACTAACGTATTTTTTACTGAGCACCCCCCTTGACGGCAAGGGCGTCCCGCCCTTTGCAATCCCCGTTTTTATAATATAGGAAAGAGAACTTTCCTATATTATAAAAAATCCTGAGGTTGCCCTCAGGATATCTTATCTTTTTTCTTCAAATGTACCAAGTACAACGGGTATTTTATGTTCAACCATCACTTTGCCCTTGGCTATTACAGTGTCAATATCCAGATTTTCATCAAGAATCAACAGGTCTGCATCCATTTCAGCTTCTATTCTGCCCTTTGTTTTAAGCTTAAGTATTCTTGCAGGATTTGAAGTGACTGCCCTCAATGCAGTTTCAAGAGGAATATTCTCGCGGTATACGCATTCTTTGATTGCCTTGATCAAACATGTTGATTTTCCGATACCTATACCCACATATTCCTTCTTCTTGTTGAATATGGGCATGCTTCCCTGTCCGTCAGATGAAAGTGTGAAATTATCATGACTTACACCTTCTTGGATGAGACGTTTAAGGCCTTTGCTGAACCTTACCTCGCCGTCTGTTTCTTCCCAGAAATCAGGATCGTCACTACCGGTAAAGTCAACGTATCCTCCTTCTTTTGCATATAGAACGCACTCTTCAAAAAGTTCAGGGCTTCGGTTTATGTGTGTTGGTAAAAATTGAGTGATTGGTATTTCTGTTTCTTTCACAGCTCTTTTAATGTAGTCAATTTTTCTTTGACCATCTCCTAAATGGATGTCAACTATGCCTGATTTTCCCGACAGCATACCGCCTACCCTGGCATCCGACACGCATCTTACAAATTCTTCAAAAGATGCCTGAGATGAACGATGGTCTGATATGGCTATTTCTCCAACGCCGATGATTTTGTCAACAACCATGATGTCTTTCATGACTTCACCAGTTATTGTCTTGACCGGAATTCTGTAGGAACCAGTGTATATGTACGTTGTTATTCCTTCTTCATCCAATCCTCTTGCTTTTGCCAGAAGAGAAACCATATCCCGTGCCACTCCGTCAGTTCCAAGGCAGCCAACTACAGTTGTAACTCCTGCAGTGGTGAGGCTTGTAAGTGTAGCCTCCGGTGTTCTGGTGGAAAATCCGCCTTCTCCTCCTCCGCCCAGAATATGAACATGAGAATCTACAAACCCGGGAACCAATTTTTTGCCTTGAGCATCAATTTCTAAAACATTAACATGTCCATTCAGTTCAACACTGATATTGTCAGATATGGAGGCTATTTTGCCGTCTAACAAAAGAACATCCTTAATGCCTGCATGTTCCGGCTTGTAAACATCTACATTTCTAATTATTGTTATCATGTTATTTCCTTTCCTAGCATTGTATATTTTATTGAAGTCCTATTGCAACTGCTATTACTATTATTATGGTACCCATGAGGAAAAAGAATCCCTGCATTTTGATCTGATATTTGGCCCACTTTGTCCAGTCTATTCTTGCAACTCCAAGCACTCCTATCAAGCTTGCAGAAACAGGCGTGAATGCATCTACAAAACCGGCTCCAAGCTGATAAGCAAGAACTGCAATTTGTCTTGACACCCCAACAATATCAGAAAGAGGAGCCATAATAGGCATTGTCAATGCAGCCTGGCCTGAGTTGGATGTTACAACAAGGTTGAACAAGCTTTGGAACAGGTACATACTCCACGCTGCAACAGTTGCAGGAACACCATTCAAAGCATTCCCTATGCTGTACAGTACAGTATTTAAAGTTGAAGCTACATTTGCATCAGATCCTCCTAAAACCAGAAGAATACCTTTTGCCATACCAACAACAATTGCTGTTCCTGCAAGGTCTGAAACCCCTCCTTGGAAGGAAGAAGCCATGTCGTTTATAGTCATTCCATTCAGCTTGAATACTACAGCAATTATTCCTGCAGCAAACCCCATTACAAAGAACTGCGATGCAATTTCAGGAATATAATAAGCCTTCTTTGTAACTCCCCAAATAATCCATACAAGAACAGCAAGCATTTCAAGTAATATGAGCTTATGTCCAAGTGTAAACTTCATTTCTTCTTCTGTGGTATTTTCAATTCTGTTTCTGAAGTGTTCATCAGTATCATATACTGCTGAAAGTTCAGGTTTTTTTCTGATTTTTTCTGCATATACCATCATATAGGCTGCAGATAATCCAGTGACAACAAACCACATAGCCAGTCTGAAGGATGCTGCGGAAAGAACAGGTATTCCTGCAATTCCCTGTGCTATTGCAACGCTGAAAGGACTCATCCACGAAGCAGCATTTCCAACCTGTGATGCCACATATGTAACAGTTACTGCCACTATGGAATCATAGCCAAGGGCAATTACAAATGGAACCATTATCATTGCAAACGGAATAACTTCCTCAGACATTCCGAATGTTGCTCCTCCAAGAGAAAATATAAAGAACAACAGAGGAAGGGCTAACCTTTCTAGACCCTTTGACTTTTTGATGAACGCATAAATGCCTGCATCAATTGCACCTGTCTTCATGATTATTCCAAAAGATCCGCCAACAACTAAAATCAATGCAACTATTCCTACGGCTGAGCCATACTTGCTGCCTGTAACAAGGCCTTCAAAAATGTAATTCATAAATCCGAATCCGCTGTAGTCATCGGTTCCCCACACATTGGCAGTCTTATGAAGTTTTTTGCTGGTGTCGTAAATTGATTCTCCATATTTACCGTACAATACATCATCTGTCAGCCCAAGTTCATCAAGCTGAGACTGATCCCAGGCTGAAGGGTCTGTTTCAACAAATTCCTCCAACGCTTCCTGGTCAGCACCCAGTTCCTGAAGCGCATTCTCATCTTCTGCAAGTTTTTTTAGTTCTGCTGCAAGAAAGTCAGTGTTGAGGTTGTAGCTGTACCTGAATGTTTCAGCCATCAATACGGTCCTTGTTTTAACATCGCCGTTTGAATCCGTATACTCAATATCATGGGTGCTGAACTTTCCTGCAGGCACCATAAATGTCAGTATCCAGCAAAGAAGCACCACTACAAATATAATTGCATAAGTATGGGGAGTTCGCATCTTTGTCAGATCTTTTTTCGATTTTTGATCATTATCTGTTTTCTTAAATGACATATATACCTCCAATAATATATTTTCACATATATGTTTGCAATATGTATGCCAATTAAATAACGCTGATTTTTCAACACTTCTATTTATGTTTTAATGAATTGGATGTTTATTGGCTGCCATTTGGCTAAAAACATCCAATTAAAATTAATTATTTTATCATTTATTTATTTTGGTCAGTTCATAAACATCTGCTCTTCTGTGCTTAAGAAGAGGAAGCTCATTTCTTATTTTTTTCACATAATCCGTATCTATTTCCTGTATTACGTATCCTTCCTTTTCATCCATTCGGCATAACACGTTTCCCCATGGAGAAGCTGCAATCGAATTGCCATAGGAATGGTAAGATGCTTCCATGTCTCTGGCCGGAGACACTCCGATGGTGTAAACTTGATTGTCCAGGGCCCTTGCTCTGAAATGAAGCTCCCAGTGGGCTGGACCAGTGGTCATGTTGAATGCTCCTGGTATTATAATTGCTTCTGCTCCCTCCATTGCCATAAGCCTGCTTAATTCAGGAAACCTTATGTCGTAGCATACGGCAAGGCCTATTTTACAGAATTCTGTTTCAAATACAGTCACTTCCTGGCCCGGGGAAAGTGTGTCAGATTCCTTGAAGCGCTGTCCGCCTTCAATGTCTATGTCAAAAAGATGCATCTTTCTGTGTTTAGCTATTTTTTCGCCGTTTCTGTCAAACACATAGGATGTGTTATAAATTTTGTCGCCTACTAGCTCAGGCATTGTTCCTGCAACAACATAAATTCCATTTTCCCTTGCAGATTTGCTCATTGCCATGAAAGCAGATCCGCCTTCTTCTTCGCCGTACTCCCTGAAGCACGAGTTGTCATAAGGGCAGATGAACATTTCCGGAAATACTGCGATGTCTGCTCCTTCCCTTGAAACCTTCTCAATGAGTTTAACTGCTTTTTCTATGTTTTTTCCCTTGTTGCTGTAGACATGAGTCTGTAATAGAGCTGCCTTAAATTTTCCCATATTAAACCTCCCTGATGATTTAATCAATTATAAAATAATTATTGCCATCTGGCAACAAAGGATTTCCTCAAAATAAAATAAGAGGATGGATATATCCATCCCCCAGACTATTGACTAACCTAATATCTACATATCGCAGGGTGATCTTGTATCCACCCATTGTCGTTATTTCAGTATTTTTATTTTCGGGAGGACAGTAGTCCTCCCCTACGCATTGGAATCCATATACGCCGCTTAATGCCAAATTAACCAGTTCGTAGGGGCGGATCTTGTATCCGCCCGTTGTTGTTATTTCAGTATTTTTATTTTCGGGAGGACAGTAGTCCGTCCCCGAATTTGTTATTCTAATTCTGCTATCAGTTCTCCGGCCACAACTCTCTGGCCTTCTTTTACGTGAATTTTGTTCACTGTTCCTGCAAGAGGAGCAATTACGTTTGTTTCCATCTTCATTGCTTCAAGCACTGCAATTGGCTGGCCTGCTTCAACTTTGTCTCCTTCTTTTACAAGGATTTTGTAAACATTGCCCGGTATATTGGCACCTATTTCATACTGATTGCCGGTGTCAGCCATAACCTTTTCTATTGAAGCATTTTTTGCAGTAATTGCATTCTTGTCTTTTATTGTAACAACTCTTCTGTTTCCGTTAACCTCAAATGCAAGGTCTTTTGTTCCGTCATCATTTGATTTGATTTCAACAAGCTTTATGCTCAGCTTCTTGCCTTCCGCAATTTTAACTCCGCATGTTTCGCCTTCTTCAAGTCCGTGGAAGAATATGTCGCTTCCCATCATTCTTAAGTTTCCTTCTTCAGCAAGGTTTTTCTGATATTCTTCAAAAACCTTTGGATACAGTGCATAGCTCAAGGCTTCCTCATCTGTTCCTTCAATGCTGAATTTTTCCTTAAGCATTTTTTTGATTGCATCGAAATCTTCATCTGGAAGAAGTTCGCCAGGTCTGCATTTAATAGGTTCTTTGCCTTTGAGAACAAGTTTACTAAGGTCTTCAGGGAAACCTCCTTCAGGCTGTCCCATCATTCCTTCAAAGTAAGATACTATTGAATCCGGGAAGTCCATGTCCTTTGCCTTGTCGTATATGTTTTCTTCGTTCAGATCGTTTTGAACCATGAATATTGCCATGTCACCAACAGCTTTTGATGAAGGAGTAACCTTTACAATGTCTCCAAGCATTTCATTTACTGTTTTGAACATTTCCTTAACTTCTTCAAATCTGTGTCCAAGGCCGAAGCTTTCAACCTGAGGCTTGAGGTTTGAATACTGTCCTCCAGGTATTTCATATTTATAAATTTCAGCTGTTCCCGTCTTAAGCCCTGATTCAAACTTGTTATAAACAGGTCTTACAGCTTCCCAGTAGTCTGAAATTTTTTGCATGTCATCAAGATTGAGCATTGTGTCTCTTTCTGTGTTGTTAAGAGCTGCAATTACTGAGTTTAACGGCGGCTGGCTTGTAAGCCCTGCCATTGAGTTAAATGCAGTGTCAACAATGTCCACTCCAGCATTTGCTGCCGAGTAAACAGTCACAACGCCGTTTCCGCTTGTGTCATGAGTATGAAGATGCACAGGTATTGAAAGTTCACTTTTGAGGGCACGTATGAGCTTGTCAGCAGCCATAGGTTTTAATAGTGCTGACATATCTTTTATTGCAAGTATGTGAGCTCCTCTTTTTTCAAGTTTTCTGGCAAGGTCAACATAATATTTAAGCGTATATTTGTCTCTGGTTTCGTCCAAAATGTCTCCAGTGTAACAAATGCTTGCTTCTACAATCTTGTTTTGATTCAATACTTCATCTATGGCAACTTCCATTCCTTCAATCCAGTTCAAGGAGTCAAATATTCTGTATACATCTATGCCTGCTTTAGAAGAAGATTTAACAAATTCTCTTATTACATTGTCAGGGTAATTCTTGTATCCTACTGCATTTGCTCCTCTAAGAAGCATCTGGAACAATATGTTAGGCATTTTTTCTCTGAGAGTCTTAAGTCTCTCCCATGGATCTTCCTTGAGAAATCTGTATGCAACATCAAATGTGGCTCCACCCCACATTTCAATGGAAAACAAGTCGTTTGCCATATGTGTCATGGCAGGAGCTATTTTTTCCATATCCACTGTCCTTACACGGGTAGCCATAAGCGACTGATGAGCATCACGCATGGTTGTGTCTGTAAGAAGAAGTTTTTTCTGTTTTAAAACCCAGTCAGAAACTTCCTTAGGTCCTTTTTCATCAAGGAGCTGCTTTAAGCCAGGCTTAAATTCGGCACCTGAAAATTTAGGAGCACGAGGCACATCAAACTGAGGTTTGATTCCCTTAGTTTCATTGACTACGATGTTTCCTATATAGTTTAAAACCTTGAGCTCCTTGTCTTCTCCTCCCCTTACATTCAACAGAGATGGATTTTCAGCTATGAAACCTGTGTCACAGCTTCCATTTTTAAATGTTTCATGGTTTAAAACGTTCAGCAGGAAACCTATGTTTGTTTTTACTCCTCCAATTTTTAATTCTTTCAGCGCTCTTGCGTTTTTGCTGATGGCGTCGCTGAATGTTCTTGAATGAGAAATTACTTTTACAAGAAGGCTGTCATAGTATGGGCTTATCTCAGCTCCTGTGAATCCGTTTCCTCCGTCAAGCCTTATTCCAAAGCCTGAACCGGTTCTGTACATGTCGATTTTTCCAGTGTCAGGAGCAAAGTTGTTTGCAGGGTCTTCAGTTGTTACTCTGCACTGAATTGCATAACCTCTTTTTTCAATCGATTCCTGTCCTTTTATGTTAACTTCATCGGAATCAAGACTGTAGCCCTGTGCTATAAGTATCTGAGATTGTACAAGATCTATGCCTGTTATCATTTCTGTAACTGTATGTTCAACCTGAATTCTTGGATTCATTTCAATGAAGTAGTGTCTTCCTGTATTGTCTACCAGAAACTCCAGTGTTCCTGCACTTCTATAATTTACTGCCTTAGCAAGCTTTATGGCATCGCTGCATATGGCTTGTCTTTGTTCTTCAGTTATACTTATGGCAGGAGTAAATTCCACAACCTTCTGGTGTCTTCTCTGAATAGAGCAGTCCCTTTCAAAAAGGTGCACAATGTTTCCATAGTTGTCTCCAAGCACCTGTACTTCAATGTGTTTTGGTTTATCCAGATATTTTTCTATAAATATATCATCTATGCCGAATGCTTTTTTAGCTTCGCTTTGGGCGCTTTTAAATTCTCTCAGCAAGTCTTCTTCACGCCATGCAATACGCATGCCTCTTCCGCCTCCGCCTGCTGAAGCCTTTAAAATTACAGGATATCCGCAGTAGTCAGCAAATTTCTTTGCATCATCTTCTGATTTAACTGCTTCTTCGATACCTGGTATCGTTGGAACTCCTACTGAATTTGCAACAATCTTTGATTTTATCTTGTCCCCAAGTTTGCTCATCATAATGTGGTCAGGTCCTATGAACACAATTCCTTCTTCTTCACATTTTCGTGCAAATTCAACATTCTCAGATAAAAATCCATACCCGGGATGAATGGCATCAACACCTTTTGATTTTGCAAGGCTTATTATTTCATCAATACCAAGGTAAGCATCTACTGGTTTTTTGTTTTTTCCGATTCTGTAAGACTCGTCAGCCTTTGTTCTGAAAAGGGAATTTTTGTCCTCTTCTGAATAAATGGCAACACTTCTTATGCCCAGTTCCTCGCAGGCTCTGAAAACTCTGATGGCAATTTCACCGCGGTTAGCCACCAGCACTCTTTTAAATTTTTTCATCTGATCCTCCAATCTCATACCACATTCAGTCATATTCAATGTGTAATTTCATAAAACAAAGTCTAACATTATTTAATTAATTTTTCAATATCATTATTTAATAAAATTAAATTTTAATCGTTTTAACTTTATTTTATTCTTTTAGATTAATTTAAAACATTCAGCAATCGTTTACCGCCTTTTATTATTATGCAAAAAATATAAATAAAACCCAGTCCGCCTTATTTTTGACGTCTGGGTTTCAATTTTTGAGCTGATTTTCTATTTCCCGGGCAATTAATATAAAAATCGACACTAACTGAGTGCTAAGCTTCCTTTTAAATGTTCTGTGTCGTTATAGAAAATTTCTTTGATATTGTTGTCTTCATCAACCTCAATGCAGGATAGGCTGCAGTTTTTAACCACTGTTCCCATCCAGTCCTTGTTTATCTGGAAATTTCTTATATATGATTCAATGCATTTGATTGTTCCTCCATGGGCAACTATCAAAGTATTTTTATTTCTGTAATTTTCAATTACATCCTTAAATGACTTTTCTACTCTTTTATAAAATTCAAAAAGATTTTCTCCGTTTGGATATCTGTTATTAAATGGGTCGTTTTCAATTTCGCTGAGAGTTTCGCCTCTTTTTGATTTAATTTCATCATAGCGCATTCCTTCAAAATCGCCCAAATTAATTTCCCTGAAGCCGTCATCCTTTATGATATCAATTGATTTGCTTCCTCTTACTATTTCTGCAGTATGGTAGGCTCTTTTAAGAGGACTTGAAATTATGCAGTCCAGCTCTATTCCTTCGATTCGGCTTGACAAAAGCTCCGCTGCCAAAATTCCCTTTTCCGTAAGTTCGGAATTCTTGTTTCCTTGAAATCTGAATTGCCTGTTCCATTCAGTTTCGCCGTGTCTTGTAAAATAAATTCTGGTCATTTTAACACCCTTTCTAAACGTATATAAAATGTTACATAGTCCTATATTAAATCATAATATAGTTTTTATTAATTCTTAACTCTTAATTATTATAGTAATCCTACAAAAATTGGAACCAGTATTGGCACCATGAGAGATATGATTATTCCGCTAATAAAAGATATTATTACAACTTCCTGGCTTGTGTTCCTGGTTATTATGGGAAGTCCTGTGTCCATGCTTATGGCACCGCCCACAGCTATTGTTTCAAGATAGCCAATGTGTTTTGCTATAAATGGAATGCTTATAAATGCAATTAATTCTCTGAACACATTTGTCAAAAATGCTATTGTTCCCAGTTCAGCTGATACGGGAGTGATTATTATAGCCGACAATGTATACCAAGTAAAACCTGAAGCCACTGCCAGCGAACCGAATAAATTCATTTTGAACAAAATGCTGCACAAAATTCCTCCAAATAAACTTCCCAGCACTGTTGCAGCAGGCACAATCAACAATTTAAATCCAACATTTTTCAAATTCTTAAAAATATCTTTGTTGCTTCCAATGTCCACTCCCACTGAAAAAAGAAGCATGCAGAGGCCGACGTCAAGTAAAATTCCGGTAGAATTGTATAAACTGTCAGGAATGATGAACAACCCCGATAAAACTCCCACAGCAAGCACAAGCAATATTTTCTTAGTCATTTCTGCCTCCTGTTATGTTCACATCATTGATGAATTTCTTACGTGCAATATAAACAAACAAAATGCTGAAACTGCATGTGGATACAGCAAAAATAAATGCCTTGAAACCTATTTCCCCTATGGAAGAAATAACCTGCTCGTCCATTCCAACTCTAATACCCATAACGAAAATTAGTCCAAACAGGAAAAACGTCTGAACCAAAGATATCTTGTTCATGAGTCTTTTATGGATGAGACCTCTGCTGCTCAGAAACCAGCCAAACGCCATTAGCCCGAAATATAAAAATATCCTATATGCCATAAACATCCCCTCCAAAATCAATTTTATCACAAATCTGTCATTAAGTCATCTAAATTCAAAAAACAAAAACACCCCCTAAGGGAGCATCTGAGACAATTGATAAACCAAATTTTTATACACATTGTAGGGGCGGACCTTGTGTCCGCCCGATGGAGGGCAGTCCCCTCCTTTATAATCAATATTATTAAAAACTATACCACCTAAGGTTTTTATTATCTAAATATTATTTGTCAGACCTTCGCGATTTTGGTTTTCATAATTTTCATATTCTTTATTTTCCATAATCTTTATGATTCTTTCAACCATTTCATAAACATCTTCATATGAATTGTATAAAGGTGCTGGTGCTAATCTTATAACATTAGGATATCTGAAATCAGGTATTATTTTGTTAGCTTTAAATGCTTCGTTGATTCTCAGGGCATCATCGTGTGTCAATGCAATGTGACCTCCTCTAACTGCATCTTCTCTTGGATTTCCTACTCCAAAACCATATTTCGCTAATTTTTCATCAATAAGGTACATCAAGTACGCCGTAATATTCAATGACTTTGCTCTTATGTTTTCAAGTCCTGCCTCATTGATCATATTCAATGAACCTTCAAGGGGCGCCATGGATAAAATAGGCTGAGTACCAATCTGCCAGCCTCCTGCATATTTTGCATGTTCAAAGCTCTGGTACAAATTAAACTGAGTATCCTTCCTGTTTCCCTGCCATCCTGCAAGTCCCGGTTTCATGTTGAAGTGTTTCTTATTTATATAAAGTCCTGCAATGGCACCGGGGCCTCCGCTTAAATATTTATAGTCGCACCACAACGCAAAATCAGGATCAATTTTCTTGAAATCATGAGGCACAACTCCAATTGAATGGCATAAATCAAATCCAACATAAATTCCTCTTTTATGAGCTTCCTTTGTAATTCTTTCCATATCCACAAGCTGGGCTGATCTGTAAAGAACTGAAGGAAGCAATACTATGCATACATCATCAGTCATGGCTTCAATTATGTCATCTTCATATATGAATTCTCCGTCACGGCTTTTAACTTCCTTCAAGCATTCGTCCGGATTATATCCTGCAGCTCTGATATCGCTTATTACAGCATATTTGTCTGAAGGGAAGCTGATGTCATCCATGACTATTTTATTCCTTTCAGGTGTTGGGTGATAGAATGTAAGAATACCCTGGTGAACATTGACTGTAGTGCTGTTTCCGCATGTTACTTCCTCAGGCTCTGCATTTAAAAGAGGGGCCATCAAAGCGCCAAGTGTATCCTGATACAGGAAATATCCGCCCTTTGTCCAAATGCCTATTCCTAATTCCTTCCAGGCCTTCAGGGCCTTAAACAATGTTTCTTCTGCATCCTTGCTGCACAGACCGCATGAATTTCCATCCATATAGATTTCACCTTCATTGATGTAGAATCGTTCTTTAAATTTAGCCAGTCTGTCTTCCTTATCCAGATTTCTTGCAAACTCTCTTGTCAATTCAAAATTATACATTTTCTTCCTCCTAATATTTTTTACTTTATTTTAATGAGCACTTTTTTCGTTTATTTTATCTAAAAAATCCTTATAACTTTTTTTCTTAATATATTTAGTATATATCATTCCTGCAAAGATAATAAGTCCAACATAACCGGAAATTGGATAAATAATTCCAACCATTGTGGAAAATGACAACTGCCCTCCGAAGAAACCGAATATAGCTGTTATAATTGCTGCAATTTTAAATTTGTTGCTCTTATCATCTTCTGATACCTTGTTGCAGGCTGTAAACATCATTGGAACTGCAGTTGTATAAATACCTAAAATAAGCATAACTGCAAATATTTGTCCGAATAACGGACTTACCTTAGCTGCAACGAACAGTGAAGGAATCTCTAAGCTATATACATTTCCAATGTTAGCAAGCAATCCGAAATTTAAAATCATAACTGCAATTATAAATGCTATTCCTCCAAAAAGACCGCCCAACAATGAATTTTTTTTGTTAGTTGCTGTAGTGGCACCTATACCTGAAAGATAAGGAACAACTCCGGTTACTGTATATGATGCATATAATAACCCGGAAATGAACCAGTTGTTAAAATTATTTTTAACTTCAATGGTATTAAGAATTTGATCTGCTTCTTTAATGCCTTGAGGATTATCCAAAATAGCAAGAATACCTATTATTATTGTTCCTATTAAGATAAAAGGAGAAATATACCCAATAATATTAACTAAATTTTTCAACCCTAACAGAACTGTTACCAGTGAAGCAACTATCATTATTATTCTTCCGATATCACCATTAAGTCCATAATACTCTTCAAATGTTGAACCTGCCGCTGAAATCATTAATGCAAATACTAGGAACAACATAATTGGTGTAAACCACTCGCAAAATTTTCCCAAATATTTTCCAAGGTAAAATTCAAACATTTTATTTGTTTGCTTCAACTTTAAATTTCTACCATCCTCAATAATAGTTACACAAAACCATGCATATAGTATACCTGCAATTATTCCTACTCCAATACTTCCCCATACACCATGACCTGAGAAATATTGTAAGCATTCCTGACCTGAAGCAAAGCTTGAACCTATTACAAACCCCATGAAAGCCCCGCCAATTGCTATAACTTGAGCTATATTTACTTTATTATCGTCCATAGTAATTTTATTGCTTTCCAAAATAGTATCCTCCTTTTATTATTCTGTTACTTTTTTAATCGATTTTTCATTTAATAATTTCGGATAAAAGCATACGTTATCCTATGCTAGCTGAATTTTCTGCTGTTTGACCTCCTCATAATCTTATGCTAACACCAAAATAGATTGAATTCTATAGAACTTATATGAATTAAATTGAATTCATTTTTTTCAATTTTACACAAATATTATCTCTTGCAATCATTTTTATGTTATAATATATTTAGAAAGCAAACGATTGCGATTTTAATGAGTTTTAATCAATTGAAAGGAATGTATTTAATGAATAATCAATTTGGAACTGTTTTAAAAAAGCTAATAGCAGAAAAAGGAACAAAGGAAAAAATTGTTTCAGAAAATTTAGGATATGATCCAACATACTTAAGCAAGTGGATATCAGGAAAAAATCTGCCTTCACAAAAAAGTATTGATTTTATTTGTGACAAGCTGGCTAAAATGCTTTCCGTCGGTGAAAACGAAGATAAAATAAAGCAAAATCTTATAAATGCCTACCACTCAGATATGGGATTGTCAAAACTGGAAAATAGCATGAATAAAAATATTTCCCTTATAACATCTATAGAAGATGTTACAAATCTCATAGTGGAAGTTATACAGCAGCTTGATTATTCAGGAGTGAAGAATATAACCATCAACACCACTTTAAATCTTTTTCAGAAGTTTGAATATCATATTGAAGACATCATTTCCAAATTGCATAAAATGAAACTGGAAAGCTTAAAAATAAACATGTGTGCTTCATTTGAAGGATATTCCTACGACCCGCTGATATTTTGCAACAATTTTCTTTCATTGACTTCAGGGAAATACTTTATTGAATTTAATATATATAGGCAAAAAGAAGAAACTCCCCAGATTCTCGTTATAAACGACATAATTGCCATGAATGTAGTCAGCCTTGAAAATGTAGCTTTCCTGTGTTATTACAGCTTCAATGAAATGTACATAGAATCCTTATCAAACAGCTACAACCTGATTGTTCGACACATGGAAAAAATACTGAGCTATGCCATGCCCATTTCTCTTAGAAAAACCAACGTCCAGCTAAATCAGTTTTTACAGGACAATGAAAGAATATTGTTTTCGGAATCACCTGCAATATTAATTCCAAAGAGTATTGTACGCACATTGATTGATAACAATGAACTTAACTTACAAGGTGCAGAATGGCAAGAACATGTTGAATATCTTGATCAGGTCAGCAATATTTTTGAAAAGTACACAAAACACAACAATGTTAAAGTTTTAATTTACGAGTCACTTCTTGTGCACTATGTCAGTACAGGACGAATTGAAATAGGCGGAAAAAAACATGTATTTACTAAGGAACAGGTTAAAGAACATATTTTGAACATATGCAACTGCATGAGAGAAAACGAGAACATAGGATTTTATTCCATATCGGACACTGTTGATTTCAACAACTTGTGCTGCAACAATCCTTCTATTTTTTTAACTCCCTCGTCAATTGCAGTGGGCAACACAGACATTTATACTGATGAAACATCTTATAATTTTTATTATTCTACAGAAAAATCAATTATAAATATTTTTGAAAAATACCTGGATTCAATAATAGAAAAATCCTACTGCATAAGACTGTCTGCAGACAGATTAGCAGCTTACATAGAATAATATGAGTATTGAAAATATATTACTATCTTATCATTTTTGTTGTTTTGTGATATATTGTAATTAATTAAGAAATGTTTAATTTTAGAGTGATAATATAAAAACGGAGGTAGTAAAAATGGAAATATTCATAGGAATTGTAGTTATACTGGCTGTTTGGTTGATTCTCATGTACAACGGCCTTATAAGAAAGAAAAATTACATAACTGAAGCATGGGCATCCATTGACGTCCAGCTTAAAAGAAAAACAAACATTCTCACAAATCTGGTTGATACCATAAAGATGCAGACAAAGTATGAAAGTGAAACTTTGGAGAAAATAATCGGTATGAGAGCAAAGATAATGTCAGGGTCTAAGGACGAGGTTATGGCTGCAAATGACAGCATTTCAAAAATGATGCCTTCTATTATGGCCATTTCTGAAAGCTATCCTGAGCTAAAATCAAACGAATCATTTCTTCACCTCATGGACGATGTAAAAAATGTTGAAGACAAAATAGCATATGCACGCACAAGGTACAACACTGCAGTTGTTGACTACAACACTGCAATACAGACATTCCCGTCATCATTATTTGCAGGAATGCTTGGATTCACAAAAGAAAACACTTATGAAATAACCGAAGAAGAAAGAGAATACTCTGACAACATAAGAATAAGCAAGTTATAAAGGAGATAAACGTTGGAAAATCATGTAGTTATTCATGAACAGGTTCGTAGCAACCAAGTAAAGACAGCATTGCTGATTATTTTTTACATTGTGCTCATAATCATACTGTCCCTTTCCATAGGTTACTATGCAGACAATGTGGTTCTTGGAGCAGGAATTGCTGCATTTATTATTTTGGTGCTTCTTCCTATACAAATACTCACAGGTTCTAAAATGATCGGTTCACGAACAAACTGGAAGGAAATAGACACTTCAAATCCAGGAGAAAGAAGAGTTGCAAATATTGTTGAAGGATTGTCACTGGCTGCAGGGCTTAAAAATCCTCCCAAGGTTTATATCATACCAACAAGCACACCAAATGCATTTGCGGCTGGTTTGAAACTTGAAAATTCTTATATTGGAGTTACAACAGGTCTCATTGATATACTTGATGAACCTGAAATGGAAGGTGTTCTTGCTCACGAAATGTCCCACATAATTCAAAGGGACATACTTGTTTCAACCGTATCCATTTATTTGATGAGTGCCGCCATAATCCTTGGAGGAATACTATTCAGAATGGCTAGGTACAACATGTTTTTCGGCGGAAGAGGAAGGCGTTCAAACAGAGACTCCGGTAGCGGAAATGCAGCTGCAGCTTTTGCCGTGATTGCTCTTGCGGGATTTGTTCTTTCATTTGTAATCAGGCTGCTGGCACAGCTCATAAACCTTGCCATATCCAGAAAACGTGAGTACATTGCCGATGCAAACGCCGTAAGGCTATGCGGATACTCAGAAGGGCTTGCAGATGCTCTTGAGAAAATTTCCGGAAGTTCAACCGATTATTCAAAAGAACAGGTTGAAGATCTTGGAGGAGATGAAATGCTTGCAATTTATATTTTCAACCCTAAGCACAGTTTAGCATCGCTGTTCTCAACCCATCCGCCCATTGAAGAAAGAATCAGACTTTTGAGAAATATGTATTGATATCAAATAGCCCCCTTAGTGGGGGTTTTTTGTTGCTGTTTTTTATTACATATGACGGAATATTTTACATATTATGTCAATAATTTTGTCAATTTCTATAAGAAAATATACTCAGAAAAATTCGTAGTTTAGTTCAACATTTTATTATAAACTCAAACGAAAGGTATGCCTTTTTTAACGCAACGTTTTCCTTAAAATGCCTTATTTTTATTGTTATGCATCTTATGGCATTGTTTATGCATTTACAAAAACCACTAAGACAAGTTAGGAGGTTACTTAGGATTTTATTTTACTACTCAATAAGATAATTATTGAAATCTGATCAATTATGGAGGGGAAAATGTTAAAATTAAAGAAAGTAATATCAATGTTTTTAGCAATTGCCATGTGCTTAGGAATGGCTGCATGTTCTACACCGGGACAAAAACAGGAACCAGCAAAGCCAGCAGACGCTGCTGCCGAAACACCCTCAGAAACTGCTCCTGACAAGAAGGTGCTGAGATACTCACTGACTGCTGACGCTCCCACATTGGATCCGCAGCTTATGAATTCCATACCAAGCTCGACTGTGGGCTTTCATATTTATGAAGGCTTAATGAGAAATCATATTGGCGAAATACAACCTGGTATGGCTGAAAGCTATGATATTTCAGAAGACGGCAAGACTTATACATTCCATTTAAGAGATGCAAAATGGAGCGATGGTGTTGAAATAAAAGCTCAAGATTATGAATATGCCATGAGAAGACTGGTAGATCCTGCCACTGCAAGCGACTATTCATTTTTAGTTACTTCATTGATTAAAAACGCAGGCGATATAAATGCAGGCAAAATGGCTGTAGAAGAACTTGGTGTTAAGGCTGTAGATGATAAGACATTAACAATTGAGCTTAACAATCCTACCGGTTATTTCCTGAGCATGCTTTCAATGTCTCAGCTATGCCCTGTAAGACAGGACCTTGTTGAAAAATATGGAAAAGATTTTTCAGCTGATGCCGATAAGAATGTTTACAGCGGTCCGTTCATAGTAAAAGAATGGAAACACGAGGACAGAATAATACTTGAAAAAAATCCAAATTACTGGAATGCCGGTGAAATAAAACTTGGCGAAGTTGATATTCTCACAGTTACAGACCCAATGACTGCAGTTGCCATGTTTGAGCAAGGCGAGCTGGATCAGGTCAATGTTCCTGCAGAAGTACTAAGTAATTACAAGGATAAGGTTATATATTACAATGACGGAGCCAACGACTTCATGAAGCTGAACATGGACGGTAGCTGCGAATTGAGCAACAAGGACCTTAGACTTGCCATAAACTATGCACTAAACCGTGAAGATTATATATTGCTGAGCAGCCAAAACCTGTATCAGCCAAACACAAGATATGTGCTGCCACAGGTTAAAGGTATAAACGGCGATTACGGTGATGAATACCCATATGAAGCATTTCCTCTGAAGGGTGATGCTGCAAAAGCAAAGGAACACCTGGCTAAAGCCATGGAAGCACTTGGTGTTACAGATCCTGCTAAAATAGATATTGAACTTTTGACTACTGATGCAGAACGTACACGTATAGAAGCTGAAGTTTTACAAAATCAAATTCAGACAGCACTTGGAATAACAGTTACAATAAGACAGGTTCCGTACAAGCAAAGACTTCAGATGGAATCAGATCATGAATTTGAAATGGTTGTTACAGGTTGGGTTCCGGATTATCCTGATCCAATGTCATACCTTGAATTGTGGCCAACAGGTTCTCCATACAATCATGGATCATACAGCAGTGAAGTTTATGACGGATACATAAAAGATGCCTTGACAAACGCGGATCCTGTTAAAAGAATGGAAGCCTTGTTTAATGCTGAAAAAACATTGCTTGAAGACGGCGGAATCGTTCCTCTTCAGCTTAGAAGAAACGCAATGCTTTTAAATCCTAAGGTTAAAGGCTTTGAAACATACTTTGTAGGCATTAACTATGACTACCTGTATGCTGATATTGCAGAATAATTTGAGTAAGATAATTGAAGATGATTCTAAAAGAATCATCTTTAATTTTTAAATATTGAATAAATGAGGGGAAACAAATGATTGAAAAACTGATTAGTTATTTAAACGAAAACAAAATAGGAGGCTTTTTTATAGCACGGCCTCAAAATGTCAGGTATATGAGCGGCTATACCGGTGAAGATTCATATTTGTTCATTACAGATACGGAAAAATTCTTTATAACTGACCCAAGATACACGGAACAAGCTCAACAGGAATGTCCGGATTTTACAATAGTAAACTGGAGAGAGCATGGAAAAACATTATCTGATGCCATTAAATCAACAATAGAAAAAACGTCCATAAAGAACTTCGGATTTGAAGGAGATTTTGTAACATACAACATATACAAAGAACTTACATTTGAAAATAAGGCTGAAGCAGTTGCCTTGAACGGAATAATAGAAAACTTCAGGTCAATCAAGACACCTGAAGAAATTCACAATCTACGCGCTGCCTGCCAGATTGCAGACAGAGCATTTGAAAGAATCATTAAAGACATAAGAGTTGGAGTAACAGAAAAGGAATTGGCATCAAATCTATCCCATTACATGGTTATGGAAGGAGCAGACACAAAGCCCTACGGCAACATATTGATTTCAGGAAAAAGGACGTCCCTGCTTCATGGAATTCCTTCAAATAAAACTATTGAATACGGTGACTTCGTTCTTATGGATTACGGCTGCGGCTACAAAGGATATCTTTCAGATATGACAAGGACCGTGGTTGTAGGAAAGGCTACAGACAAGCAAAAAGAAGTTTATGCTTTAGAAAAGAAAATGCTTGAAGATTCAACAGCAATGATGAAAGCAGGAACACATGCAACTGATGTGTACAATGCTTCAGTGAAAGCAATAAAAGACACAGAATACTTTAAGTATCACTACAATGGAATAGGTCACGGCATAGGTTTGTTTGTCCATGAAATACCCTTTATGGGTCCTCGTTCAAATGAAATATTAAAAGAAAATAACGTAATAACCATCGAACCCGGAATTTATATACCTGACTGGGGCGGAGTAAGAATAGAAGATCAGGTACTGATTACCAGTGATGGCAATGAAGTGCTGACAAGCTCCGTGAGAGACCTCATAGAACTTTAAACTATCATTTTAATTCCGGAACATGAAATATTAAAAAGAGGTGATTATGTGCGTAAATATATTTTTAAAAGAGTTATAATTTCTTTTGTTACAATATGGGTGCTGGCTACAATTGTATTCATTCTCGTGAGACTCATGCCGGGAGACCCTTTTTCAAGCGACAAGATGACGCCAGAAATAAAAGCAAACATTGAAAGTTACTATGGTTTTGATAAGCCGCTGATTGAGCAGTATTTCACTTACATGAAAAACATCGTAAAAGGTGACTTTGGATATTCCATGAAATATGTGAACCAGTCTGTAAATAAAATTATTGCTGACTCATTTCCGTACTCATTTGATTTGGGAATGAGAGCATTGTCTTTGTCCATTTCTTTGGGCCTTGTTTTTGGAATTATTGCAGCCCTTTACAGGGGAAAGCAGCTTGATTATGTATGTGTAATAATTGCAATAATAGGAACTTCTGTTCCTGATTTTATAATAGGAGCACTGCTGCAATATTTTTTCGGTATAAAATGGGGGCTGTTTCCCGTTGCACAATACCAGGGAATCAAGCACACAATATTGCCGTCAATAGCTCTTGGTTTTTATACAATGGCCATGGTTTCCAGGCTTATGAGAGCAAGTATGCTTGAAGTTGTTCAGCAGGATTACATAAAGACTGCAAAGTCAAAGGGAATATCCAAATTCAGAATAACATACAAACATCAAATAAGAAATGCGATCATGCCCGTTGTAACTGTTCTTGGTCCCACTGTGGCAAGCGTACTGACGGGAACATTTGTAATCGAATCAATTTATGCTATACCGGGAATGGGAAAATATTATGTTCAAAGCGTTCAGAATCTTGATTATTCACTGATACTTGGAATGACAATTTTTTACGGTGCTTTCCTCGTTCTGGCAAATATGATAGTCGATATACTATATGGTGTAATAGATCCTAGAATAAGAGTTTCAGGAAGGTAGGTGCAGCATGGAAGACATTAAATCATCATTTAATAGGTCGCAGTTTACAACTGTGGGGAAAAATTCGGAAAAAATGGAATCCATCACAAGACCTAATCTTACATATTGGAAAGATGCCTGGAGGCGAATAAAGAAAAACAAGGTCGCATTTTCCGGCTTGATAATACTTATAATATACGTTGTACTGGCAATATTCGGGCCCATTATCAGCCAATACGGTTACAACGACATAGATTCATCGCGAATGAATCAATTTATTTCTTCATCCCACTGGTTTGGCACGGATGAGCTTGGCAGAGACTTGTGGACAAGAGTATGGAGGGGCGCGAGAGTATCCCTGGCAATAGGTTTCATTTCCACAATACTTAACACTGTAATAGGAGGACTGGTAGGCGGTATATCCGGATATTACGGAGGAACGCTTGATTCAGTTCTTATGAGAATTATAGACATTTTGTACGGTATCCCCTACCTTATTGTAGCAATACTTGTAATGGTTGTGCTGGGAACAGGGATAACATCGTTGATTGTTGCAATGGTCATAGTCGGATGGATAGGAACAGCCAGGTTTGTCAGAGGTGAGGTGCTGAGGCTAAAGGAACAGGATTTCATTGCAGCGGCAAAGGTCCTCGGAGTAAACGACTTTACAATCATTGTGAAACACATAATTCCAAACGTAATGGGATTAATAATTACAAATCTTACAATGGCAGTACCAAAGGCAATATTCAATGAAGCATTTTTAAGCTACATAGGTCTTGGAATTGCCCCTCCTGAATGCAGCTGGGGAATTCTTGCCAAAGCAGGTGTTAAAATGCTTAGAATATATCCTTACCAGCTTTTTATACCATCATTTTTCATTTGTACAACCATGCTTGCTTTAAATCTCTTGGGTGATGGACTAAGAGATGCACTAGACCCAAGGCTCAGAGGCACAGAGTAGAAAAGGAAGTGATAAAATGGGAAAAATATTGGAAGTAAAAGATTTGAGTTTTTCTTTCTGCACATACGGCGGAGTTGTAAAGGCAGTAAGAGGGGTGGACTTTGATGTAAACGAAGGCGAGATTGTTGGAATTGTCGGAGAATCAGGCTGCGGAAAAAGCGTTACTGCACAATGCCTTGTAAGACTTAATCCAGAACCACCGGGATTTTTCGAGAACGGTTCCATTCAATACAAGGGAAATGAAATAACAACCATGACAGACAAGGAAATGAGAAAAATAAGAGGTGTGGAAATAGGTTTCATATTTCAGGACCCCATGACATCATTAAATCCGACCATGAAAATCGGTAAACAAATAGAAGAAATTTTTGTTCAAAGAAATGTGTACAACAAAAAAGAATTGAAGGAAAAAGCATTGGAAATATTGAAGCTGGTGGGTATTTCAGATGGAGAAAGAAGATACAATCAATATCCTCATGAACTGAGCGGAGGTATGAAACAAAGGGTCATGATTGCAATAGCCCTTGTGGGCAACCCAAGCATCATCATTGCCGATGAACCAACCACTTCACTTGATGTTACCATAGAAGCGCAAATTCTTGACTTGCTAAGAGACTTGCAAAAAAAGTTAAATACATCAATAATCCTTATAACTCACGACCTGGGAGTAATAGCTAAAATGTGCGACAGAGTGCTTGTCATGTACGGCGGTAAGATTGTTGAAAGAGGAATGGTTGATGATATATTCTACAACACAAAGCATCCTTACACATCAGGACTTCTGTGCTCAATTGCAAGTCTTGAAACAGAAAAGGATGAAGAGCTCGAACCAATTGAAGGCACTCCCCCTGACTTGTTTTCACCTCCTGCCGGATGTCCGTTTGCTGCAAGGTGTGAATATGCTATGGAAATATGCTATGAAGCAATGCCGCCTGAATACCAATTAACTGACAACCACAGAACCATGTGCTGGCTGCAGCATGAATATGCAAAAGCTATAGATTTACCTTGCAAGAAAAAATTGAAAAATGAGGTGATGCAATGACAGTTGAAAAACAACCTCTCATTCAGGTGCAAAACTTAAGCAAGTATTTTCAATTAAACAAGAAAGAAACATTAAAGGCTGTTGAAGATGTGTCTTTTGATATTTATGAAGGAGAAACAGTAGGTCTGGTGGGAGAATCAGGATGCGGAAAGTCTACAACAGGCAGATGCCTGGTAAAGCTTTATGAGCCAACTAAGGGCACTGTACTTTACAACGGAAAAGACATATTTGATGTCAAAAGCAATGAACAAAATCTTGAATACTGCAAAAATACGCAAATGATATTTCAAAATCCATATTCATCATTAAACCCCAGAATGACCGTTAAGGACATTGTTGGTGAAGGAATAAAGCTTCATGAAAAAATATCCGACAAAGAACTGGATGTTAAAATAGAAAGTCTTTTAAAGGCTGTAGGACTTAACAGAGACCACATGTCCAGGTTTCCTCATGAATTTTCAGGAGGACAAAGACAGCGCATAGGTATTGCAAGAGCATTGTCAGTAAACCCGAAATTCATAGTATGTGATGAGCCCATATCCGCTCTTGATGTGTCAATTCAGGCTCAGGTGCTCAATATGCTTAAGAAACTGCAGAAGGACAGAGGACTTACATTCCTGTTCATAGCCCATGATTTAAGCGTGGTCAAATACATATCAGACAAGGTAATAGTTATGTATCTCGGGATGATTGTAGAACAGGCAGATGCTGTGGAACTTTATAAAAACCCTATTCATCCTTACACAAAGGCACTGTTGTCTGCAATACCTGAAGCAGACCCAAATATAGCAAAAAACAAGCAAAGGATTATGCTTAACGGAGAAATACCAAGCCCCATAAATCCACAGGAATGCTGCAGATTTGCTGAAAGATGCCCAAATGCAAAATCTATATGCCGTGAATCAATCCCTCCTCTCAAATCCTATGGCAATTTTCATAAAGTTGCATGTCATATGATTTAATTCAGCATCTTTCATATTAAAAAAAGCTTTATGAAATTCATAAAGCTTTTTATATTTCTATGCATTTATTCCGGTACTACCGTTGTTGAGCCACTCAACAAACTGTATTTCTGTGATTATTTTAATTCCAAGCTCTTTTGCTTTTTTATTTTTTGATGAATTGGAAAGGTTGTCGTTATTTATAAGAAAATTCGTCTTGCTTGTTACGCTTCCTGTGACCTTTCCTCCCCTTTTTTCAATTTCTTCCTTAAGTTCGTCCCTGTTTTTAAACAGTTCCACAGAGCCTGTTATTACAAAATTAATATTTTCGAAAACCTGAGGTTCATTGTTTTCTTCAGCTTCTTCAAGCTCCACTTCCCGTAAGAGATCTTCAACTACAACTTTTCTTTTATCATCATTGAAAAACTTTACATAATTACCTGCCATTACATCCCCGATTCCGCCGATTTCAATCAGGTCTTCAAATGATGCATTTTGAATTTTGCTCCAGTTGTTGCCGAATTTTTTGCTTATGAGTTTTGCATTTGAAAGTCCAACGTTTGGTATGCCAAGGCTGTAAAGAAGTCTTGCTGCCGTTGTCTTTCTTGCTTTTTTTACGCTTGCAGAAAGGTTTCTAAATGATTTTTCCCCAAAACCTTCCATTTCCACAATTTCATCTCTGAATTTTTCCACATGGAAAATGTCTGCAAGTTCCTTTATAAGCCCTTTTGCTATGAGCTTTTCCAGAGTTGCTTCCGACAAACCTTCTATGTTTATGGCATCTCTGCTTACAAAATGAGTGAAAGATTTTATTTGCTTTGCAAGACAATCATCATTCATACAGTAAAGGGTTTTTATGTCATTATCATTTTTAATCCTTGTTTCTCCACCGCAAACAGGACAGCTGTCCGGTATACAAATATTACCGCTTCTTGTGATGTTGTCAGAAATCTGTGGAATTATCATGTTTGCCTTGTAAACTGTTATGGTATCGCCTATGCCAAGATCAAGATTTTCCATAATGCTTAGGTTGTGAACGCTGGCACGGCTCACGGTTGTTCCTTCAAGCTCCACAGGCTCAAACACAGCTATTGGGTTTATAAGCCCTGTTCTTGAAGCACTCCACTCAATTTCAAGCAGTTTTGTTTCTTTGATTTCATCACGCCATTTAAATGCAATTGAATCCCTTGGAAATTTGGCAGTTGCCCCCAGAGATTCCCCGTATGCAATGTTGTCATATGTTAAAACCAATCCATCAGATGGAAGACCATTCTCAGTCACATTTTCCGCAAACCACCTTACAGCCTCTTCAATGCTATCCCCATTCACTTTCTTGTATTCCACTGTTCCAAATCCCTGGTTTTTCAACCACTCAACCTGCTGTATCCTTGAGTTTAAAAATTCCTCACCTTCAGCCCTTACAAGGGAAAATGCATAAAAACGCACATTCCTTTCAGCTGTGATTTTGTTGTTGAGCTGTCTCACAGAGCCGCTGCAAAGATTTCTCGGATTTTTGTACTTTGCATCTGCATCCGGGATTTCACTGTTGATTTTTTCAAAGTCGCTGTAGCTTATAACTGCTTCACCGCGCAATATGAGCGTTTTTTTATGAGGTATAACCACAGGCAAATTTACAAATACCTTGGCATTGTTTGTTATGACTTCGCCTATTTCTCCGTTTCCTCTTGTAACTGCCTTTATAAGGCTGCCGTTTTCGTATGTGAGCACTATTGTAAGGCCGTCTAGCTTCCATGAAAGCATCCCTTCATTTTGTCCCAGCCAGTCTTTCAGTGCAGAAACTTCCTTTGTTTTATCAAGGGAAAGCATGGGCTTATCGTGGCGCTCCTTGGGAAGGTTTGATAAAAGCTCATATCCAACATGAATTGTGGGGCTGTTTGACAGCACGGTACCTGTTTGTTTTTCCAGCTGTTCAAGCTCGTCATATAGCTTGTCGTATTCCAGGTTGGACATTATTTCTCTGTTTTCCTGGTAATATGCTTTGCTTGCCTTGTTTAATATCTCTATTCTTTCTTTCATTAATTGAAGTTTATCCATATTGCACCTTCATCACTGTATTTTCTCAATTGGAGCATAGCCTAAAATGACATTTTTTATTCCTTTGTTTTCAAATGCAATGACAGCTATTGTCGTGCTGCCGTCTTTTTTTAACTGTACTACAGTTCCTTCTCCCCATGCCTTATGCATTATTCTGTCCCCTGCCTCTATGCTGTCAGACTTAAGGCGTGGCTTTTTATCTTCCTCATAGGTTGAGCTTCCCTTGAAGAACGTGTCCTTCACAAACGACGGTTTTTTCCTGGTGCTGCCATCGGAGCTTCTAAAGCCACCGAATGCTTCATCCATCATTTCCAATTTCTTTGCAGCAAATGCAAGAGGATTTTCTTCCTCTATACACTCTTTAGGTATTTCCTTCAGAAATCTTGACTTTGATTTCATCTCATGATTTCCAAAACGCATTCTGTCATTGGCATGAGTAATGTAAAGCATTCTTTTGGCCCTGGTTATTGCCACATAGAATAGTCTTCTTTCTTCTTCAATATCATCGTCGCTTTCTTCGTCCTGATGGATTATGGGAAATATTCCTTCCTCAAGGCCTGTTATGAACACAGTATCATATTCAAGACCCTTGGCAGCATGGACTGTCATGAGCGTTACACAGTCAACTTTTTCCTCGGTTTTATCTACATCTGCAAGAAGTGAAATGTGGGCGAGGAAATCCTCAAGGGTGTTTTCCTCGTATCTTTCCTCAAAATCCTTTGCTGCAGAAAGAAATTCATCCACGTTGTCCACACGGCTTCTTCCTTCAATGGTATCATCCTCCATAAGCATGTTTTTATACCCGGTGTCTTCCCACACTGCCTGTATAAATTCTGAAACAGGCATCACTTCCTTTTTAATCATGAGCATTTCCATCATGGAAACAAAATCACCTATGCTTTTTGATGCTGATGGAGTAAGACCAAGCTCACTGGCTTCAAAGCATGCCTCAAACATTGATATGCCATTTTCATTGGCGCATTCTGTCAATATTTCTATTGTCCTGGCCCCTATTTTTCTCTTAGGCACATTTATTATTCTGTCAAGGCTAAGTCCGTCCTTCTGGTTGTAGATGAGCATCAGGTAGGCCACAAGATCCTTAATTTCTTTTCTTTCATAGAACTTCTGTCCGCCTACAATCTTGTAAGGAATTCCTTCCCGAATCAGTCCTTCCTCCAGCGCTCTTGACTGGGCATTTGTCCTGTACAGAACAGCCATGTCTGAATATTCAACATGGTTGTCCCTGTTTTCCTTTTTCATTAGAGAAGCAACAGTGAATGCTTCGTCCTTTTCATTGTCCATTTCAAAAATTCTTATTAAATTGCCATCCTGAAAATCCGTATATAAATTTTTTCCCTTTCTCTGGCTGTTGTTCTTGATTACTCCGTTGGCAGCACTTAGAATAACATTTGTAGAGCGGTAATTCTTTTCAAGCTTTACGGTCTTGGCTCCTTCAAAATCATTTTCAAAGTTCAGGATGTTTGTTATGTCGGCGCCTCTCCAGCCGTAAATGGACTGGTCGTCATCTCCCACCACAAACACGTTGTTTTCGCCGCCTTTTTTCTTTCCCAATATTTTAACAAGATTGTACTGAATGTTGTTTGTATCCTGATACTCGTCCACAAGGATGTATTTGAACCTTTCCTGATAAGAATCCCTTACATCCTGCTCTCTTTCAAGAAGTTCCAGGGCCTTTATTAAAAGGTCGTCAAAATCAAGGGCATTTGCTAATTTAAGCTTCTTTTCATAAAGAGCATATACATCTCCCACATTTCTGTGATAAAAGCTGCCGTAATGCTCAGAAGTGAACTTGTCTGGATTTACCCTGTTGTTTTTCTCGTTGCTTATTATTGATTTAATAACATTTGAATTATATTTTTTAACATCCAGGTCTAGTTCCTTGATGCAGTCTTTTATGAGTGTTTTCTGGTCGCTGGTGTCGTATATGATAAAATTTCTGTCATAGCCTATTCTGTCAATGTCTCTTCTGAGTATGCGGACGCAAATAGAGTGGAATGTTCCAATCCACATTTTATCAACCGAATAATCAATGAGCTGTGATATTCTTTCCTTCATCTCATTTGCTGCCTTGTTTGTAAACGTAATGGCAAGAATTTCCCAGGGCATTGCCTTGTTTGTGCCTATTAAATTAGCAATTCTGTGAGTAAGAACTCTAGTCTTGCCTGTTCCGGCACCTGCTATTACAAGTATGGGACCCTTGTCATGAGCCGCAGCTTCTCTTTGTTTTTCGTTAAGTGTGTTTAATAATTCCATTTTTCCTCCGCAATATTTAACTCTTGGCCTATAAATTATATCACAGTCATCAAACCTCCTCAATATATTAATTTATCCGTAAATCTTTGTATTCACTTAAATCCTGTTGTTTAGAACAAGTTAATTAAAAATTTGTATTTTTTAAGAACAATTTTGTTTACAACAAATAAATTACGGTATAAGTATAATAAGCAATCTTTTTATTGGAGGAAGCCATGAAAAAAATATTAGTCCCTGTGGACGGTTCAACCGCTTCCCAGAAGGCGGCAGTGAAGGCAGCTGAAATTGCCAGACAATTTGGTGCTAGCATAACATTTATAACTGTAATACTGGAACCGGATTTATCAAAATACAACAAGTTTGGAGTGCTGATAGATCCTGACATGAAAAAATTAAAGGAAAAACTGAAAGAAAACGAAAAGAAAATGCTGGATTCTATAATAAACAGCCTTGATTTAAGCGATGTTCACACAAGTGAAAAAGTGATTGCCGGAGTTGCCTATGAAGAAATATTAAAAGAAGCTGAAGAAGGAAATTATGACATGATTGTAATCGGTCAGAGGGGATTTACAAAGGTTAAACGTTTCTTTCTGGGTTCCGTGGCATACAGAGTTGTGTCAGATGCAGTTTGCCCGGTTCTTGTAGTTCATGAATAACATATATATGATAAATAATGGAAGGTGGATCCTATGAAAAAAATATTAATACCTATTGATGGTTCTGAAGCTTCTAAAAAAGCAGCAGAAAAAGCAGTATCCGTTGGAAAATTAATTGATGCAGAACTTACATTCATAACAGTTGCAAATCTTCCCACAGAAGACAAATATTCATATTTTGGAATGACCGTAGAAAATGCATTTATAGCAAACCGCAAAAATATGCTGAAGCAACTGATTGTTGAAGAAGGCAGAATGCTTGATATTCTGGTAAGAAACATTGATACAGAAAATCTCAGGATTAATAAAAAAGTAATCGTGGGAGTGCCTGCAGAAGAAATTGTAAAGCTTGCAGCTGAAGAAAAATTTGACTTCATAGTAATTGGAAGAAGAGGCTTTTCAAAAGTTGAACGCTTTTTTGTAGGCTCGGTTACCCAGAAGGTAATTTCAGCCTCACCTTGTCCTGTAATGGTGGTTAACGTATAAAAATAAGTCCTTAACAGGACTTATTATGATGATGACAAATTTGTTTCAATAGTGTAGGGAAGACTGCTGTCCTCTCGAAGATAACAAAATTGTTGAATTTATACCACGGGCGGATACAAGATGAAGTCACTGAAAAACTATACATTTATTCGCTGTCATTCTGAGAGCTTGCTCGAAGAATCTCATGTTTTCAACAAAAGATGAGATCCTTCACTAACGTTCAGGATGACAAAATAGACTTTTTCAGTGGTCTCTACAAGATCCGCCCCTACAACTTATGGAAAATAGGTTTGTCAATAGTCTAAAGTCCTTAACAGGACTTATTTTTATGCTATTTTATTTTGCTTGTCTGAAAATATCCATGAGTTCTTTGCCCATTATTGGTTCATACTCAGTATATACTGACTGAACTTTGTCTCTAAACACGCCCATTTGTTCAGGTGTAAGTTCGTTTACCTTAACACCGCCGTCAATGAAATTCTTTGTATGAACTGCATCTAATTCTCTTGTTATTTGTCTCTGATACAAGCATGCTTCTTTTGCTGCATCTTGTAATATCTGTTGAGTTGCAGGATCAAAGCTTTCAAACTTATCCTTGTTCATACCAAGAATAATTACGTCGTATGAATAGTTCCAAACTGTCATATATTTCTGCACTTCATTTATCTTTGATGAAGCAATTGTATCAAGAGGATTTTCCTGTCCGTCTATTGTTCCCTGCTGCAATGCTGTGAATACTTCTCCAAAGTTCATTGTTATAGGGTCAGCACCCAATGCTTTAAAGAGAGATATAAACATTTTAATTCCAGGTATTCTTATTTTCATTCCAGCAATATCTGCGGGAGTTTCAACAGGTCTTACGTTGTTTGTAAGCTGTCTGAAACCATTTTGTCCATAACCAAGACCTACAATGTTCTTTTCAAGCAATATTTTATTTAGAGCTTCGCCGCCGGCTCCGTCAATTATCTTGTCTGCTGTTTCAACATCAGGAATTAAGAAAGGAAGACTTACAACACCAAATCTTTCATCCATTACTGAATATATGATGTTTGAGTGGAATGTGAAGTCTGTTGAACCTGACATAAGCATTTCTATACCCTTGCTCTGGTTACCGCCTGAAAGCTGATCATTTGGATAAATTTTAATTTCAATTTGACCATTTGTTTTTTCAGCAACTATTTCTGCAAATTTTGCTGCACCTTTTGCCCATGTTGATGTGTCAGATGCTGTAACGCTCATTTTTAAAGTTTGTTTTTCAACTGCCGGTGCTTGTGCTGCAGGTGTTTCTGCTGCAGGTTTTTCTGCTGTTTTTTGTGAACATCCTGTTAATCCAATGCTTAAAACTAAAGCTGCTACCATAATAAGTGATAATATTTTTTTCATTTTCATATCCTCCCTAGGTTATATTCTTTGAATATTATCTCGTTAAATAAAAACAGTTGATATTGATTAATTATACTCCTTTCTGAATTCATGGTTTGTAATCGTTTTCTCGTGAAAGTCAAGTTTATCACGCATAATCATTGCATAAATTATACTGAGAAAATGTTTGCAAAATATGTGCCAACTATGAAAACCCTTTCATTTCAACATAATTCTAAAATATGATTAAATACTGATAAATTTAATGCTCAAATTTTTAGCACGCTGCTAAAATTTTGAGCATATTTTTGTTTAAATATTAAGCATATTGCATTTATTTAATTTTGTTTTGCTGCAGCAATGAATTTATTCCTTGCTGCAGCGTGGAAATAATAATATTATTAAGGAACCAAAATTACTTTGCCGCCAATTCCTTTTTGAGAAATATCAAATCCTTCTTCAAATTCCTCAAGCTTCAAAACATGAGTTATAACAGGATCAATATTCAAAAGGCCCTTGTCGAGAAGATTAGACATTACAGTCCATGTTTCAAACATTTTTCTTCCATGTATTCCTATAATTGTTGCTTCTTTAAATATAACCTGTGAACCAAGGTCAATTTCCAGAGGTCTTGATGGCAAACCTATTAAAGCAACCATGCCGCCTTTTCTCAGCCCCTTAAAACCGTCAAGAATAGCTGCAGTGCTTCCTGAAGCATCAATAAATGCATCAACGCCCACCCCGTTTGTAAGTTCCTTAAGTTTGTCAGCAGAATTAATCAATGATGAATTTATTACTTCTGTTGCTCCTAATTCCTTTGCAATACCAAGTCTGTATTCATTTATATCAATTGCATATATGTTTGCTGCTCCAAATGCCTTGGCAGTGTTTACTGCCATTAATCCTATGGGACCGCATCCTATTACTGCTATATTTTTTCCTGAAGCCTGGACTTCTACGCATGATCTTACTGCTGTACCAAGAGGTTCTAACACCGCCCCCACATTTGGGCTTATTGTTTCAGGAATTTTGACAGCGCATACTGCAGGTATTTTTGAGTATTCTGCAAAGCATCCATTTGTGTGTACTCCATACAGTTTCAAATTCTGGCATATGTGCTGCTGTCCGTTTTTACACTGGTAGCACTGACCACATGGAATATGTGTATCACATGCCACATAATCTCCGACTTCCAATGTCTTGACACCCGGTCCTACTTCAACCACTTCAGCGCTGCATTCATGTCCTAAAATTGTAGGAAGCGTAATGTTGTTGTTTTGTGCCCAGTTGTTCCAGTTATAGATGTGTTGATCTGTGCCGCATATAGCTGCAGCTTTAATTTTTATTAATACTTCGCCCTCTTCAAGCACTGGCATTTCAACATCTTTTAAAACCGCGCCCATACCAGCATTTTCTTTTACCACTGCTCTCATTTCTTTTCTCCTGAATAAATTAGTTTAGTCTGCCCCATTGGTTGTTTTAACTTAATTATTTTATTTTAAACAGTTTAAAACCGGTTTGATTATCGAATTCTCTTTTATATTCTGCATTTTCAATTTCATGAATCACTATTTCAGCAGTAGCTGCAACACGATTTCCGCCGTCTACAAAGTGTCCGCCAAAAACTCTCATATACTTGTCGCTTACAAGCATATGAAGATGAATTGACAAATTTCCATTGTCTTCAGTACCTATAAGTCCCTGACCTGCCAAAAGTTCCAACGGTCCTTCAACATCTACGGAATCACTGTATACAAATCCTATTTTTCCTTCTTCATTTGGAATTGCATAAATGAATCTTCCTGTGTCAAGGCTTCCTAAAAGTCCTGTGATATATCCGTTTTTTATTCCATATTCTTCGCATATTTCTCTGATTCCTGTAAGCAGGTCTTCGCCCCTTGGAATTCTTCCCACAATTACTCTTTTAATGTTAGCTTCCTTTGTATGTTCCCTTACATTCATTATATATCTCCTCATTTTTTGATAAAATAAAGATGGATTAAATAATCCATCTTCTTAAATTCATTATTAAATAAATTTACAGGATTAAAATAATTTGATTTATTTAATTCCCATCATATTTGGTAACCATAAGATTATATCCGGTACATAAGTTATCAGGAACAACACTATCAGAGAAGCTATTAAGTAAGGAACAACTGCTTTTGATATTTGTCCAAGACTAATTTTTGAAACTCCGCACGCTACGTACAGGTTAACTCCTACCGGAGGTGTAATCATTCCTATTGCAAGGTTCATTGTCATAACAACGCCAAGAGCAATTGGATCATAGCCTAACTGAGTTGCAACCGGAAGCATTATAGGTGTAAATATATAAAGTGCTGATGTTGCATCCAGGAAACATCCTGCAATTAAAAGTATTATGTTTACTATGAACAGGAACATGTACTTGCTTCCTGATACTGACAATAATAAATCACTTGCCATGTCAGAAATTCCTTCTGTTGTGCAGAACCAAGCAAACAATCCTGCTGCAGCAACTATAAACATTACTATTGCTGAACCTATAGCAGATTCAACCATCAAATCATATAAATCTTTTGCTTTAATTTTTCTGTATACAAACACACCTACCAAAATACCGTAAACTGCTGAAACTGCAGCTGCTTCTGTTGGTGTGAAGAATCCTCCGTATATACCGCCAAGAATTATAACCGGCATCATCAAGCCCCAGATTGCATCTTTAAAGGCTTCCCATCTTTCTTTTGCTGAAGCCTTTGGAACTGGTTCAATATCCATTTTCTTTGCCATTATTAAGCTGGCAATAACTAAGGCTGTTCCCATCAATAGACCTGGAACAATACCAGCCATGAATATTTTACCTATTGATACTCCGGCGATTGCACCATATACAACAAATGGAATACTTGGAGGAATAATAACTCCTATACCACCTGCTGTTGCCATTAATGCTGAAGACATTCCTTTTGAATAACCTGCATTTATCATTGCAGGTATTATAATTACTCCAAGTGATGCAACAGTTGCCGGACCAGAACCTGAAATTGCGGCAAAGAAGCACGAAGTTATAACACCTACTATTGCCAGTCCGCCTGTTTTGTGTCCGACAAACTTATTGGCAAGATTGATCAGCTTATCTGAAATACCTGCTTTTTCCATTGTATTTCCTGCAAGCATGAAAAACGGTATTGCCAACAATGTAAACTTACCTATGTTAGCATATATTTGCATTGGAAACATGTCCAAAGGCAGTCCAGTTACTACCATGGCTATAAGAGATGAGGCACCAAGGCTCAGTGCTATAGGTACATTTAATAATAACAATGCTGCAAAGGAAATAAATAATAATGCTGCTGTATTCATTATTTTCCCTCCTTATCTGATTGTTTAAAAGCTTTAATAGTCCATTCTGTAAATCTTAACAAGATAAATATTCCGCCTACAGGTAAAAACATTCCAAACCACCATTCAGGCCAACCCAGAGATGGGGTTGTAATTCCCATAGCAATTTCACCCTTAACCATAACTAAACCATATCTAATTAAATAAACTGAGAAAAATGCTGCCACTGCCCAAGTAACCAATGATACATACTTTTGAAATTTCTTTGGCAATAAGTCAGTTAATACGCTTAAACCTAAATGACCGCCTCTTTTTGCTGCGGCGGCTGCTCCCAACAATGTTATGAGTATAAACATTGATGTTGTTAATTCCTCCAAGAAAGACATTGACAATCCCAGGAACTTTCTTGAAATAACATTTATTACTGTGATAAAGGTCATTACTGTCAGTCCAAAAGCCATGATGTAATTCTCAAAATTACCGAAAAACTTTTTCATCGCTACCTCCGTTTTACTTTAAGTTAAAATTTTTTTCTAAGCCTTTCGGCTTAGAAAAAAATTTTATTTGTTGCTACTATCTGAAAGCATCAATAAGGTCTTTTCCCATTATTGGTTCATATTCAGCATATACAGGTTGAACTGCTTCTTTGAACACTGCTTTTTGCTCTGGTGTTAATGTGTTTACTTTCATGCCGCCGTCAATAAATTGCTGAGTTTGTGTAGCTGCTTTTTCTCTGTTGATTTGTCTCTGGTAAGCAATAGCTTCTTTTGCAGCATCTTTAATGATTTGTTGATCTTCTGCGCTGAAGCTTTCAAACTTGTCTTTGTTCATTCCAAGTATGATTGCATCATATGCATAATCCCATACAGTCATATATTCCTGAACTTCATTGATTTTTGATGAAGAAATAACGTCTGTTGGATTTTCCTGTCCGTCAATTGTTCCTTGCTGTAAAGCTGTAAACACTTCACCGAAGTTCATTGTTATAGGGTCAGCGCCTAAAGTTTTGTAAAGAGATATGAACATTTTGATTCCAGGTATTCTTATTTTCATACCAGCCATATCAGCAGGTGATTCAACAGCTTTTTTGCTGTTTGTCAATTGTCTGAAACCATTTTCACCAAAACCAAGACCTACTATGTTCTTTTCAAGCAATATTTTATTTAATGCTTCTCCAGCTTCTCCGTCAAGCAATTTATCTGCAGTAGCAGTATCTTGAATTAAGAATGGTAAGCTTACAACTCCGAATCTTTCATCCATTACTGAGTAAATTATATTAGAGTGGAAAGTCAAATCTGTTGAACCTGACATAAGCATTTCAATACCCTTGCTTTGATTTCCGCCTGATAACTGATCATTAGGATATACCTTAACTTCAATTCTTCCGTTTGTTTTTTCGCCAACTATTTCAGCGAATTTTTTAGCACCTAAAGTCCAAGTTGATGTGTCTGCAGTTGTAGTACTAAATTTCAAAGTTACCTTTTCCCCTGTAGATCCGGCAGGCTTATCTCCAGCTGGCTGCTCTGATTTTGATGAGCATCCTGTCAAGCCTACACTTAATGTCAAGACTGCTACAAGTATAAGGGATAATATTTTTTTCATTACTTAAATTCCTCCTAAAAGTTTTTTGATTACATATATACTTGCAATTGATATGCCAATTTTAATACCAAGTCAGAAAAACATTTGCATTTACATAAAGTTAATTTTACATCAAACTCAAAACAAACATTTGCAAACTGTAATTTTATTGAATGTTAAAATTTTGTGCACTCGTTTGCGCATTTTTTTAGCAGTGCCAATTTTTTTAGCACTGCTAATTTTCATTTGTTGATTCAAAATAATCATTCTGCTAAATTGTACTTTTTCATTTTGTTATAAATTGTGTTTCTTGTAACCTGCAGCATATTTGCAGTTATGGTTATATTTCCTCCGGAAATGCTGAGAGCTCTTTCAATGGCCCTTCTTTCCATGACTTCCAGCGGTTCAATATCCCTTTCAGAAAGTGTTTCAAAGGAAGCTGCAGAAAATTCTTCTGCCTGTCTTGTTGCAGCATTGTTAATACTCCACTCATTATTAAATATTTCATTTTCTGTTATAACACTGCCGCTGCAAAGATTAACTGCTCTTTCTATTGCATTTTCCAATTCTCTGATATTTCCCGGCCAGCTGTAGCTCAATATTTTTTTCATGGCGCCCGGTGAAATGTCATTAACAGTCTTATTTAAATAATTACTTACTTTTTTAATGAAATGTCGAATAAGTTCATGAATATCTTCCTTGCGTTCCCTTAATGAAGGAAGATTTACATGAAGAACATTAATCCTGTAATATAAGTCTTCTCTGAAAATTCCTTTTTTGCAAAGATCCAATAAATTTTTGTTTGTTGCTGCAATAATTCTTACATCAAGATCAAACACGCTGTTTCCGCCAACCCTTGTAAGTTTTCTGTCCTGAATAACTCTTAACAGCTTAACCTGCATGTCCATTGGCATTTCCCCTATTTCATCAAGAAATATAGTACCTCCGTCAGCCAGCTCAAACTTGCCTATTCTTCCCTTGGTGGAAGCACCTGTAAACGAACCGGGTTCATATCCGAAAAGTTCAGATTCCAGAAGCTCTCTTGGAATGGCGCCGCAATTTATTGAAACAAACGGCTGTTTTCTTCTGTCGCTGTAATTGTGTATGGAATGTGCAATAAGCTCTTTTCCCGTACCGCTTTCTCCTGTAATCAATACATTTGACAGGCTGCCGGCCGCAGCTTTTGCAGTATTTATACAGTCCTGAAGCTTTGAACTTGATCCTATAATATCTTCAAAATTGAAATTGGCATAGGCACCGGTCATTTCATTTAAAAACTTGTTGACTCTTTTGATTTTTCTGAATGTATCTACAACAGTTACAACATTTCCATTTTCATCCTTTATGGGAACTGCCGTCTTAATGAAATGAATTTTAATTCCTGCTGCATTTGTAAGGAGAAACTCCTTGTCAATGTAACCTTTTCCTGTCTTCAAAACATCCAAGACAACGGGCTTGAAATCCACAACATTCGATATGTGTTTTCCGATGGATTTTTCTCTGTTCACACAAAGTATTTCTGCACCCACCTGGTTCAGGTAAGTTACAAATCCGTCCTTGTCCACTGTGAGAACACCATCTGTCAGCGTCTCAACTATTGCACTTTCGTACTTGTTCTTCTCAACAATTGCCTTGTTGATTTTTTCAGCTTCATAGCCTATGCTTATTGCTCTTGCTGAAGAAGCAATCATGCCAAGAGCATATGAACTTGCATGTTCTTTTAAGCATATAGCTGACAGCACCCCCACTATTTCACCGCCATTGTATACAGGTGCGCTCAATGTTGCATAGTCGTGATAACACGAACAGTAATGTTCATCACCCATAAGGCAAATTGGTCTGTTTTCTGCAATTGATGTGCTGATGGAAGTGTTTCCGTTAAACTTCTCGGTAAATCTGCCTCCTAAAGGTAAGTTCATTCCAAAATCCAAGTTATAACCCTTGCATTTCTTTTCCTTTAAAATGTATCCATCCTTGTTTACAAAAAAAATCGAGATGAAAGAGTCCATGTACTCGCACATGTTTTCCATAATTTGCTCAGACTGATGCAGCACTTCCTTGCTTTCAGCCAAAAGAAAATCTAAATCAAATGCTGAAATATTAAAAAAACAAACATTGCTGTCCTTGTCCGTATTAAGCGCTTCACATCTTTTAAAGCCGTTCTGCACATAATCTGCATAAGTTTTAGACAATAAATTTGTCAAAAAAAATCACTCCCTAAATGAAATCATTTTCATTGCTCATTTATTATACACTAGTAGAATAACTAAGTCAATATTAATACTTTTTTAACAAATTTTGTCAAGAGTGATTGATTAAAATTTTATTCAATTTTATTTTTATTCGGCACTGCTCTTAATTTCAACACCCATTCGTTTTTCATAAATTCTTGCAACTGCGCAGTGGTCTTCATTTATTCTTCCGTCTGCTTCAAGCTCATTCATATAGTCCAATACCATTTCGGACATAGGAATTTCAACTCCAAGTTCATTAGCAAGCAATACTGCATTTTTCAAATCTTTCTGGTGAACAGCAACTCTTGCACTTGCCTCATAATTTCTGCTGATTATTTTTGGTGCCTTTGTACTGAAGACTGCACTTCCTGCAAATCCATCCTTTATTGCATCGAACAACACCTGCGGGTCAAGACCTGCCTTAACTGCAAATGCCAGCGCTTCTCCAACAGATGCCAGATTGCATCCCACTATCATGTTGTTAGCCAGCTTTGCCACAGAACCGCAGCCTGTGCTTCCCATATACGTAACATTTGCTCCCATGCAATGTAGCAGAGGTTGTACTTCTTGGAAAACTTCCTTGTCTCCGCCGCACATGATTGCCAGAGTTCCTTCTATGGCACCCACCTCGCCTCCGCTTACAGGAGAATCCAACAGTTTTATACCTGCTTCTTCAGCAACAGGATACATTTCACGTATTACATTAGGAGCAGTTGAACTTAAGTCTACAATTATAGTTCCTTTTCTGCCTGAACTTATTATTTTTTGAATGGTTGATTTAACTAAATCATTAGTTGGAAGACATAAAAAAATAATATCGCAGGCATTAGTTATTTCATCAGTATTATCAACAGGAATACCGCCATTTTCTTTAAAAATATTCTTTTTTTCTTCAACTACGTCAAAGCCTACAACTTCCTGTTTGCTTTTCTTTACTAAATTCACAGCCATAGGCAATCCCATTATGCCCATTCCGATAAATCCTATTTTCTTCAAACTAAACAACTCCTTATTTTAAATTTATTTCAAAAACCACAGCAATAGATGAGCAATGCTGCTCACCTATCGCTGTTATATTATCTGTTTGGTATGTGAATTGCTCTTTTTTCCACTGCCAGAGCTGCTTCTTTTATTGATTCTGCAACTGTTGGATGTGCATGAATTGTTGCAATTACTTCGTCTATTGTTGCTTCAAGAGCAATTGCCAGTGCCAATTCACCTATGAGATCTGTAGCTCTTGGTCCAAGTATGTGAGCTCCTAAAATTTCTTTGTATTTCTTTCCGGCAATTATTTTAACCATACCGTCTTCGCCCATGATCATAGATCTTCCGTTGGCTGCCAATGGGAATTTACCAACAATGTAATCAACTCCCTGAGCCTTTGCTGCTTCTTCTGTCAATCCAACAGAAGCAAATTCCGGCTTAGTATATACGCATGAAGGGTTAGTCTTGCTGTCGAATACATTGTTGTGTCCCATTGCATTTTCTGCAGCAACTTCTCCCATTGTTGAAGCAATGTGAGCAAGCATGATTTGTCCTACACAATCTCCAATTGCATATATTCCAGGTACGTTTGTTTCCATTTTATTATTTACAGTTATTCTTCCTCTGTCATTAGCTATGCCTGCCTTTTCCAGTCCGATTGTTGCAGTGTTAGTTCTTCTTCCGATTGATATAAGAGCTTTTTCTCCTGCAAAAACCTGGTTTTTTCCGTCCGGCATTTCAACTGTAACTTCTACATTTTCTCCGGCATCCTTAAAGGACATAACCTTTGCTCCTGTAAAAATTTCAACACCTTTTTTTGCAAGCTTTGCACGTACCATCTTTGTAAGTTCGCCATCCATCATTGGCATTATTTCATTTAACATTTCAATGATAACAATCTTGCATCCCAGTGTGCTGTAAAGTGTTGCTATCTCAACGCCTATTACACCGCCGCCAACTATAATCATAGTCTTTGGAACTTCTTTAAGTTCAAGGGCTCCTGTTGAATCTATGCATTGTTTTGAATCAATGCCAGGAATAGGAGGTTTTGCTGGAATTGAACCTGTAGCAATTATAAATTTATCAGCCTTTATAGTTTCTGTTCCTTTTTCAGTCTTAACTTCTATTGTGTCTTTGCTTGTAAATGCTGCTTCTCCTGAAATAACTTTTACTTTATTAGCTGCAAGAAGTCCCTTAACACCGTTTACCAGTTGTTTTGTAACTGCTTGTTTTCTTTCCTGAACTTTTGCAAAGTCTATTTTTACATCGCTTGATACAATTCCATATTTAGCGCCTTCTTTTGCTTCTTCGAACAATTCTGCAGAATGAAGCAAAGATTTTGTTGGTATACAACCTACATTCAGACATGTTCCGCCTAAATATTGTTTTTCAACCAGTGTTACTTCTCCGCCAAGCTGTGCAGCTCTTATGGCTGCAACATATCCTCCAGGACCTCCGCCTATTACAACTACCTTTGTTTTATCGCTCATAATATATTAGTGAGACATGCTCACTAAAATTCACTTCCTTTCGATTATAATATTATGTGGATATAGCCGCTTCACCCCACAAGGATTGGGAAAGCGGCCATATATGAAATGATTATACGTACATGTTGTCTGGATCTTCCAGGTAGCCCTTCAAAGCTTTAAGGAATTCTGCAGCCTGTGCTCCGTCAACCACTCTGTGGTCAAATGACATGCTTAATACCATCATTGATGCAGGCACTATTTCATCATTTTCATTGACTATTGGTTTTTTCACAATACGTCCCACACCTAAAATTGCAGCTTCAGGAAGATTTATAACAGGAGTGAAACCATCTATGTCATAGCTTCCCAAGTTGCTTATTGTAAATGTAGCTCCTGACATTTCATCAGGTGAAAGTGTGTTTGTTCTTGCTTTATTTATGAGATCCTTTGTTTCTTTTGTGATTGCTTTCAAGCCTTTGCGGTCAGCATTGCTTACAACTGGAACAATCAGTCCGTCATCTAATGCAACAGCAACTCCGATATTTATTTTGTCATGGAATATCATGCTGTCTTCTGTGATTGATGCATTGATTTTTGGATAATTTCTTAAAGCTGTAGCACACATTTTAACAAGAATGTCAGTATAGCTGAATCTTACGTCTGCATTCTTTGCATTAAGCTTACTTCTAAGAGCTATTGTTTTGTCAACATTTACTTCTGTTGTTATTGTAACGTGAGGAGCAGTGTTCTTGCTTTGCTGCATTCTCTTTGCAATAACCTTGCGCATGTTAGTCAATGGTTTTACCACATCTGCATTTGCTGTCTGTACCGGTGCTGCAGCTGGTGCTGCTTTAACTTCCGGTGCAGCTTTCTCTACAACAGCTGGTTTTACTTCAGCAGCCAGAACATCTTTTTGAACAATGCGTCCGTTAGGTCCTGAACCTGCTACTGTTGAAAGATCAACTCCAAGTTCTGATGCAATTTTCTTAGCCAGTGGAGATGCTTTTACTCTTCCGCCTTCTGTAACTGAGGCAGCTTTTGGCTGTGCTTCAGCCTTTGGTGCTTCAGATTGAACTTCTTCTTTTTTTGCTGCCGGAGCTGGGGCTGCACCTACCTGTTCACCTTCTGCTCCAATTATTGCCAACAATCCCTTAACAGGAATGTCTTCGCCTTCTTGTGCCACTATTTTTAATAAAACGCCTTCAACTTCGCTTTCTATTTCACTTGAAAGTTTGTCAGTTGTGATTTCAACTAATACATCTCCAACTGCTACTTTGTCGCCTACTTGCTTAATCCATTTTGCAATGGTACCCTCTTCCATGGTTAAACCAAGCTGGGGCATTATAATTTCTGTTGCCATATAAATGACCTCCTCTTACTTATTTAATAACTTTTTAACTGCTTTTACAATGTCTGCAGGATGTGGGAAAAATGCATCTTCCAATGTTGGTGCAAACGGAGGTACAACATTTAATGCTGCAACACGTTCAACAGGAGCATCAAGCTCATCAAATAATTCTTCAGTAATTTGTGCTGACAGCTCTCCTCCAAATCCGCTTCTTTTTACGCCTTCATGTACTACTACAACATTGTGAGTTTTGCAAACTGATTCTTTTATTGCATCCCAATCAAGCGGAACAAGTGAACGAAGGTCTAATACTTCAACATCAATTCCTTCTTTTTCAAGTTCTTCAGCTGCTTCCAGGGCAAAATAAACCTGACGAGACCATGTGATTATTGTTACATCTTTTCCTTCACGTTTAATATCTGCTTTTCCTAATGGAATAATATATTCTTCATCCGGAATTTCTTCTTTCTTAGCATAAAGAAGTCTGTGCTCCAAAAATACTACAGGATCGTCATCACGAATTGCTGCCTTTATAAGTCCTTTTGCATCCTTAGCAGTTGACGGGCAAACAACCTTGAGTCCAGGCATGTGTGTAAACAATGTTTCAAGGCATGATGAATGCTGTCCGGCATTTCTTCTTCCTGAACCCATAGGTGCACGAAGTACCATAGGCACTGTAACTTGTCCGCCTGTCATATATCTCATTTTTGCTGCCTGGTTCATGATAGGGTCATATGAAACCCCTATAAAGTCAACATACATGAGCTCAACAACCGGACGGATTCCTCTCATGGCTGCTCCAACAGACATTCCTAAAAATCCTGATTCACTTATAGGTGTATCAATTACTCTATTTGGTCCAAATTCTTCAAGAAATCCTTGTGTAATGGCAAATACGTTTCCCATTTTTGCCATGTCTTCACCAAGAACTATTACATTTTCATCTCTTAGCATTTCCTCATGAAGACCTTCGCTAATTGCTTTACTAATGCTTATTTTTTTCATCTTGCAACACACCTCTCATTATCACTTGAATATACGTCTGTTGTAACTTCACTTGGATCAGGCAACGGAGATTCCAATGCAAATTCAATGGCATCATTGATTTCCTTTTCCATTGCTTCATCTATGGCAGCTATTTCAGCTTCTTCTATTCCTTCAGCCAACAGTCTTACTCTGAAGTTATCAATAGGGTCTTTCTTTGCCCATTCATCTGTTATTGCTCTGTCACGGTATGCAGCGGGATCACCTTCATAGTGTCCTCTCATACGCCATGTCATACATTCAACTATTGATGGACCGTTTCCTTCACGAGCATATTCAACAGCTTGTTTAACAGCTTCATAAACAGCTATTGGATCATTTCCGTCAACCACTACTCCAGGGATGTTATATCCTTTTGCACGGTCTGAAATATATTCAACATTAGTTACAGTGTGAATGTTAACTGAAACACCGTAATTGTTATTTTCACATAAAAATACTGCCGGCAGCTTCCAGGCAGAAGCCATGTTAATTGCTTCGTGGAATGTACCTTGGTTTGATGCGGCATCACCAAAGATTGCAACAGTAACTTCTTTTGTACCTTTAATTTTTGAAGCAAGCGCTGAGCCTGCAGCTATTGGTATACCGGCTCCAACAATACCGTTTGCTCCAAGTATTCCCAATGAAACGTCCGCAACGTGCATTGAACCGCCCTTGCCCTGGCAATATCCTGTTTTTCTTCCAAAAAGTTCAGCCATCATTATTTTTGTGTCTGCACCTTTTGCTATTATTTGTCCATGTCCGCGGTGTGTAGCAGTAATTAAATCTGTTTTCTCCAAAGCCTTGTTTGTTCCAGTAGCAACTGCTTCCTGACCTATTGAAGTATGAATATTTCCATACAGCATTCCTTTAGTAAAGTATTCTGTCAACTTAGTTTCAAATTTTCTGATCCTGACCATTGTTTCATAAAAGTCAAGAAGCATTTCTTTTGAATATTTTTTGTTTTTCAAAATTAAATACCACCTTTCCTAATTTTACTTTTACTCAAAATATAGCAATAATTGTGCCAAAATTCTTTTATCCCATGAAACCAAAAATACATAAATATAAAATTGTTCGATTTCAGGACAGTTACAAATCGTATTCCTTCATTTTTCCGTACAAAGTATTTCTGCCTATTCCAAGTATCTTTGCTGCCTGTGTAATGTTGCCTCCCGTATGCTCCAATGCCTTTACAACAGCAACTGCTTCAGCTTCCCTGATGCTCATGAGAGGATTTTCTTTGATCTTTATGTTTACCTTGGAAATTTTATTCTGCATGTGCTCAGGTAAAATAATATTATCCTTTGCAATACAATAAGCATATTCAATGGCTCTCTCCAGCTCCCTGACGTTGCCGGGCCAGCACCATTTATGGAGCAAATTCCTTGCTTCTTCTGAAAGTTCTTTGTTAGTTCCATTAATCAGATTGTATTGGTTTAATGTTTGATTTGCTATTAAATCTATATCCTCATGCCTTTCTCTCAAAGGAGGTGTTTCAATGTGAAGAGTATTTATAAGTTTATAAAGATCCTCTCTGAAATTGTTTTCTGCAACCATATCTTCAAGATTGATGCTTGAGGCACAGACAACCCTTATATCTATGGGTATTTCATTGAAGCCTCCAATCCTTACAACGGCCTTATTATTAAGTGCATTGGAAAGCTTGCTTTGAAGATCAAGGGGCATATAACCCACATTGTTTAAAAACAAAGTTCCTCCATAAGCCAGTTCTATTTTTCCAGGGCGTCCTCCTGTATTTTTTTTCGAAAAAGATCCTTCTTCATATCCGAAAAGTTCACTTTCCAAAAGATTTCTTGGAAGCGCTTCACAGTCTACAGTAACAAATGGCCCGTCGCTGCGTAGGCTGAAATTATGTATGGATTGAGCTATAATATCCTTGCCTGTACCGCTTTCTCCTTCTATTAAAACCGGGCTTTCGTTTGAACCTGCCATCTTAATCAATTTTTTAATTTCTTTTATTTGTATGGATTCACCAATTATATTGAAAATTGAATACTTAGCTTGTGCCCCGTTCATTCTGTTAACCATAGTGGTAACTTCTCTGATACTTCTGAAAATATCCAAAACTCCAACCATTTCCCCTTTTTCATCCCTTAAGGGAATGGCAGTCTTCACAAAATGAACAACACCTCTTTTGCTTTTGAGCCTGAACTCTTTGTCAACATAACCCTTTTGTGTCTTCAATACATGAAGTATTGTGGGCTCAAAATCTACGCCTTCAGTAATATGTTTTCCTACTACGTCTTTGTCAATTTTAAGAATTCTCATTCCTGCAGGATTTATAAATGTTATTATTCCCTTCATATCAACAGAAAGCATTCCGTCAGATGAGGCATCAATCAGCAGTCCCCTGAAATTGTTCTGGATTTCAAGTTCTTTGTTTTTTCTGTACATATTAGATAAATTGCTTATGGATTTGCAGATAACCGGCATGAAAGAGTTTAATACACTGCCTTCTTCTTCTTTGAATAATGTGAGAGTTATAAACGCTTTTGCTTCGGAATTGAGTTTTATTGTATATACATGGTTTAAGATGTTTCCGTAATCATATGTAACTTGTTCGAAGTCAGCACTATCATTATTTTGATTTAAAACACGAAGTTCTATCAACTGGTTTTCCGCTTTATTTATGTACACGCGGTTTTTAATAAGATTAATTAAAATTCCAACCTTTTCAGAGTCATTGCTCTTGTCAACGCATAAGACCTTTGAGTTTGAATCTGTTAGCATTATAACAAAATTTTTGCTGCAAAACTGCAGGCACAACTCCCTTAAAATAGGACCGGCAAGCTTAATAAGCCATTCGTTTTTGTCAGCAATGTTTTTGATTTGTTCATGTAAATCCACATCTTTTCGTTCCATCATACCTATCCTCCGAATACCTTTTATGCTACCCCGTTGCTACAAAAATGTAAAGCAACCCTACAATATGTATGCAATTTTTATGCCAGCTAACTTTAAAATTTAATTTGCAAAAACTATCAATTTCAGAGCATCAAAAAACACATTTTCAACATGCTCAAAATTAAATGTTTATTTTTTGCACAAAAAAATGCTCAAATATTTAGCATTGCGCAATTATTTAACGCAATGGTATTTGAGCATTACAATTTATATTATTTAATTAGCTGAACAGGCACTCCATAAATTCTTCCTTTGTTATTCTTCCAAGATAATCTTCTACCGAAAAGTCTTTCAATGAATTTTTCACATCATCTATATCATATTTTATACCTTTCAGCCTGTCTTCAAGAACAGCTATATCTCCTTTTGCGAAAAAATCACCGTAAATTTTACAGTTGTCTATGAGTCCGTTTTCTACCTGAAGTCTTGCTTCAACACAGCCGCCTGCAAATCTTTTGTAACCTTTGAGATTGAATTTCGGAGATCTTCCGTAATTCCACTCCCATGTGCCATACCTTTCATCAACCATCTTTTGAATATTTTCCTTGTCTTCATTTGATAATTCGTATGTTTCTATAGGTTCATTGAAATATTCAAATATGTTGGTAAGGAGAAGATTCTTGAATTTCAGCACATCTGCATCTTCTGTAACATATGATTTAATGTTTGTAACTCTGCTTTCAACAGATTTTATTCCCTTTGATTCAATCTTATCTCTTTTAACATTTAGTGCCTTTGATAATGTTTCAAGTTTGGAATCAAATAAAAGCGTTCCGTGGTTAAGCACTTTTCCTTTTGTAATACTTTGTGCTATTCCGGAAAATTTCTTTCCATCAATAACAAGGTCATTTCGTCCAGATAACTCGCATTTTACACCAAGATTTTCCAAAGCCTTTATAATTGGAACATTGTATGTCTTAAAATCTATTTTTTCATTGCTGTCCGCTTTTGCTATAAAAGAAAAATTAAGATTGCCCAGGTCATGGTAGACTGCTCCTCCCCCTGTAACTCTGCGCACAACATTTATATTGTTTTCTTTAACAAATTCCATATTTATTTCTTCAACAGTATTCTGATTTTTCCCTACAATTATAGATGGGCCGTTTCTCCACAAAAGCACAAAATCCTCATCCTGATTTAAATATTTAAAAATGTACTCCTCGAATGCCAGATTATAATGAGGATCAATTGAGGTATTTTCAATAAATTTCATATGCTCTCCTTTTAGATTAAACTATTTTCTGTCAAAAAACACATTTTTGGATCCTACATACAAAGGGATTCCGTAAATGATTTTTACATCTTCTCCCAGAAGCTTAAGTTCAACAGCAGCAACTCCCACGGAATGCATTATTCTGTTATCAATTCTTTCATCCATGGCTACGCTTGCAGCAGAGCCTACAGCTATGCCTAAATCTCCTGTATTTAATGCGCATGGAACATCGGTATTTTTTAGTTTTTCTTCGCAATTTTCATATCCGCAAAATCCGCAGTACTTGATTCCAAGTGGTTTAATCCTTGTCCCAAACAACACAACAATGTGAGAACTTAAAATGTTTTGTGCATCTCTTAAGAAATATTCAGGCCCTTTGCCCTCATTAACCAGTTCTATCAGTTTTTCAGACAGCTTTACAACAGTATCTCCTTCGGCAATTGCTATTTCAATATTGTCAATTCCCTTGGCCTTTGGAGCAGTCCTTGCTGCAGTCATCATTTTTTCAGCAGTCCTTCTTAAAACATCATTTCTGATTTCAAATTCATTTACAATACCCATAAAAACTCCTTTTGATACTAAGCTAACATTTGCACTATAAGTGCCAGCAAGTTTTTAAAAATTATACAGTAAAACTGATAAAACTTCAAGAACTTATTTGTAATGATAATTTTCAGCCAATGGATTACATATTGTTTTGTTTTTTTATACTGAATTACAAATATGTTTATTATTTTGCTAATATTTTTTAACTATCTTTAAAACTCTTAAATTTCAAAGAATATTCGCTGTCGAAAATATAGTTTTCTTGATATTTTTTGCTGTCTATGTTAAAATTATTGTAATTTATGAAAGATTATTAACAGTGTAACAAAATATTCCAAAATTTGCATACATTGTTTTGAGGTACATATGGAATATAAGAAAGTTTATGTGAAGACTGTACTTACTTTAATATTGATATACTGCACATTTTTTATATCGTCTTTGTTCAGGTCGGATTTTTACGGAAATATTTTTTCGCCCATAGCATGCATGGCTACTCTTGTAATAATGTACCGAAATACATCTCGTATAAATGGGAAGGCTCAGCCATTAAGCAAAAGAATTTGGGCATATCTTACCCTTGCAGTGCTGGCATGGACAATATCGGATATTGTATGGTCATTTTATTACTTTTTCACTCCTTTTAATCCTGGGGAGAGTCTTTTCCTGATACACTCTTATTCTGTTTCGAATGTTTTTATATTTGCAGCAGAAATTATATGTGCTGTTGAAATTTTCAAAAAGTGGAACTTGCTTCAATTGATACTTGATTCAGTATCCATTGCCTTGTCAACAATAATTTTATTATGGGTTGTATACTTCAACAGCAGCTTTGAAATTGTTAAGATGATATCCCAGCAGCACATAGTGGACAACATAATGTTTGTACTTGACATTGCAGCGTTGATCGGCATACTTGTAACAGCTTTCTCAATTAGGCAGGGAAAGGTAAGCTTATACACCAAGTTGGTCATATACGGAGTCTTTGTTTTTATCCTTGGTGATTTGCACTACCTTTACCAGACTTTTTATGACCTTTACAATCCCAACAGCATGACTGATTTTACATACATGGTTGGTTTCTTGCTCATTGCAATGGGATCAATTACAAAAAACTACTGGGAACATTTGAAAATAAGGGAAACTTTCTCATATATCAATGTAGGACTTCAGCACAGGCGTCTTACAATTTTTATATTTCCTGTAATTGCCCTTTTGTTCAGGAATTTTGATGTTCAGATAATATCAAATTTTCTTGTAATCATAGTTTTTCGTGAAATAATGAGCTCATACATACAGAAATATATTGAACATGAAAGACTTCTTAGCAAGGAAAAGGAAATGAACATGCTGCTTGAAGATAAAATCAAACAAAGGACCATGGAAATTACCAAAAAGAACAAACAATTGGAAATCAAAAACACTGAACTTGATTATATGTCAAAGAAAGATCATCTGACAAATTTGTACAACAGACGCTATTTTTTTGAGAAATTCAATAATGGTTTTTTATCCACATTAGATTCCGGAAGAACTGCATTGTTTTACATCGACCTTGATCGTTTCAAAATAATTAATGACATGTACGGTCATCATGTTGGTGACATGGCACTGATTGAAATATCCAGGAGGCTAAAATTATATGACAATGATGATTCAATACTGGCGAGGCTTGGGGGAGACGAGTTTGTTCTAGTGAAATATGGTGATTTTACATATGACGAATTTTCTCAACTGGCAGACTCTATCATACATGATTGCAATGCTCCCATTGAAATAGGCGAGTACATGCTTTATGTATCAGCCAGCATAGGAATATCCGTATACCCCGTAGATGCCAAGGACAGCTATACACTCATGAGAAATGCAGATTTGGCAATGCATGAAATGAAGGACAACGGAAAAAACGGTTTTATATTCTTTGATTCAAAATTCAGCGACAAAGCAAAAAGAAAGCTTCTTTTGGAAAATTTGTTAAAAAGTGCAGATTACGACAAAGAATTCAGCATTTTATATCAGCCTCAGCTTAATATTCACAGTAAAAAAATAATAGGAGCTGAAGCTCTTCTCAGGTGGAACAGCAAGGAGCTTGGGAGTGTTTCTCCAGAAGAATTCATTCCCATTGCAGAAGAAACAGACTGCATAAACAGCATTGGCCTATGGGTCATGGAACAAGCAATAAAACAATCTGCAAAATGGAACAAAATGTGCTACAATGTTAAAGTTGGAATAAATGTTTCTCCGAAGCAGCTGGACAGCAAAAATTTAATAGAGACACTCACAAGAATACTTGAGGAAAATAGTCTCTCTCCAAAGTATATAGACATTGAAATAACTGAGAACGTGGCAGTAGCTGGTGAATACAAAATCCATCAGATAAACTCGCTTTTCGGAAGCCTTGGAGTATCAGTTTCTATAGATGACTTTGGTACAGGCTATTCAGCACTTAGCTATCTGAAAATATTTCCTTTTGAAAGAATTAAAATTGCAAAACCTCTTATAGATGTTATTGCAACTGACAGTTTTGATTATGAAATTGTAAAGGCAGTAATCACCCTTGCAAAATCCATAGGCATACGGACAATAGCTGAAGGGGTTGAATCCGAGGATCAGCTTGAAATACTCACAAGTCTTGGCTGTGATGAAGTTCAGGGATTCCTATTAGGAAGGCCCATGGATAAATATGAATTTGAAAAACTTTTAAAAAACAATTAGACACAACAATATGCATACGTAATAATGGGGGGTAAAAATGAAAAAAAGAATATGGACAGCATTATTAGCTTTCATGATAATGCTTACGGCAGTATTGCCGTCAAACGCATACGGGTTAGATTTGGATGTAAATGATCAGGCAAAGTTCATGCAAAATGCATTGAAGGGAATTTTGGGTTTTGAAGAAGTTTCTGATCTTACAATCGACAAGCCCGGAATCAAAATTGAAAACAAAGTATACAACAACATATACATAACAAAAAATGTAAAAAACGGAAAAACAAATTTGAGCAATGTTGTTGTTACAGGTGGATTGTTTGTTGAAGGAACGGGGCAAAATTCAGTCTTTATTGAAAACTCGAATGTAAAGTGCCTCACAGTTAATAAAGAAGAAGGATCTGCAAAAATAATGGTAAAAGGCAGCACTGAAATTGATGCTGTAAAAATATATTCTGATACCACTTTGGAACAGCAAAGTCTGTCAGGTAATGGTTTTAAAGATATCAGCATTTATAAGGACATTCCTTTATCATTAAAAACAGACAAAAAAGTTTCCTGGTCTCTGGACAAAAAAATTGCATCTATTAATTCCCGCGGCGAATTTTTGGCAAAAGATCTGGGTGAAGTTATAATTTATGCAAAAAACAGCGGAATAAAATCAGAATTTTGCAAAATCAAAATTGTCGAGCCTGAAATACCAACAATTAAGATACTTGCCATAGGAAACTCATTTTCAAACGATTCATTGAGCATGGTATATGACATTGCCAAATCTGCAGGAATTGATGTGATTGCAGCCAACCTTAACTTCAACGGTTGCTCTCTTCAGACACACTGGATTAATGCAAGCAGCAACAACGCATATTACACTTATCAAAAATGGACATCCGACGGCATGAGTCAAAAGCCAAAACAAACCATGAAAACAGCCTTGCTGGATGAAGATTGGGACTACATAATTCTGCAGCAGTATTCAGGATACTCGGGAATTTATACAACATTTAAGCCGTACCTCAATTACCTTGCTTCATATGTAAAAGAATTGTCTCCAAATGCAAATCTGTCATTGAACATGACTTGGGCATACGCATCTGACAGCAGCCATTCAGACTATGGAAGCTACAGAAGAAACCAGGACACCATGTACAAAGCCATTGCCAAGACATACCAGCAGGCAGCTGATGAAAGCAAGATTCAAATAATTATTCCCTGCGGAACATCAATTCAAAATGCAAGAACAAATCCATACCTGAAGTCCATAGGAGACGAGCTCACCAGGGATGGTTTCCACTTAAATGAAGAGATGGGAAGATACATAGCAGGTCTTACAGTCTTTGAAACGTTAATTGTAAATGAGGAAAAAATCAACGTAGATCTGTATAATGATGTTACATTCATCCCAGGCAAAGACCAGGACAAGAATCTGATCAAGTACGCAAAGAATTCTGTTATGGATGCTGTCAAAAAGCCTTTTAAAGTAACGGCTTTCAGTGCAAAAAAATAAAACAAATTCAAGGCATCTTGTTAATGTCATTAAATTAAGATAATGCCTTAAAAGAACAGAGTAAAACTCTGTTTTTTTTATGTAATTTTTTAAAAACATCTTTATGATTTACAATCGGCTTTATCTGATTGCATTGCAAACTGTTAATTAACAAAAATTATTAAATCTTCATTGTTGGAATTTAATATAATTTAAACTTCAAGCACTGTCAACAGGTGCCAATGTTTTATAAAGGTACATATAATAGCATAAAAAGGTAAGTTAGAAGCAGCTCTTCTGTTAAAGGAGCTGAAGTAACTGTTTATGACATATATTAATTATTATTTCTTCAAGGCTATAGATTAATCAAATGTTTAAGGAGATATAAATGTTTTTATTAAATAATTATTATCATAACAATACAGACTTGATTATAAATATACCAGGAATTCCAGCAGAATTTGTAACTATTCCTGAATATATAACGGTGCATTTAGATCGCCCTGATGAAGTTGCTGAAAATATAACCGTACCATTTATTGATTACATTAAAAACGTAGCATCTTCAGAACTATATCCTACCTGGCCTGAAAACGCATTAAGAGCAAATATACATGCTATTGTTTCTGTTGCATTAAACAGGTATATCTTAGAATGGTACAGGTCAAGAGGATATGAATTTGACATTACAAATTCAACACAATTTGATCAGGCATTTGTTAAAGGCAGGGGTATATATGAAAGCATTGATAGAATTGTTAATGAAATATTCAATGATTATGTTATCAGAGATGGTCAAGTAATACCGCTTTTTACAACATTTTGTGATGGAAGGTTGACTAGTTGCAATGGATTGTTTCAGTGGGGAAGTGTAGATTTAGCTGAACAAGGTTATACTCCCATGGATATTTTAAAATATTATTTTGGAGATGATATTTCTTTAGTTGAAAATGCCCCCGTTGGAGGTGTAGGTTTGGCATATCCCGGAGAGCCGCTTATGCCTGGTGATTCAAGCATTATTATATTGAGACAACAATTAGGTTTAAACAGGATAGCAATGAATTTTCCTGCCATACCCCAAATAGCTCCTACAAATGGCTATTATGGGGAATCTACAGAAAATACAGTCAGAGAGTTCCAAAGAATCTTTAATTTGCCTGTAACAGGAATAATAGATAAAGCTACATTTTATAAAATAAGACAAATTTACGCAGCGGTTTCCAAGTTATCCGAATTAGTAGTTGAAGGTTCGATATATGAACAAATAATCGAAATATCAAAAGATGCTTTTTTAAAAGGAGACATAAGGCCTGGCGTTGATCTGTTACAATATCTGCTAAGTGTTATGTCAGTTTTCTACCAATCTGTACCAAGTGTTGCGATAACAGGAATATTTGATGAACAAACCAGGGTTGCTGTCATTGAATTTCAAAAAGTTATGGGTCTGCCGGCAACGGGTATTGCAGATAAAGATACATTAAACCTTTTGATTAGGGCTGCACTTGGAATATTCTCCACATTGCCTCCAAAAGAAGTATATATTCCCTATTTAAGATTTCCGGGTTTACCTTACAGAAAAGGTGAGGGTAGAGAAAGCCCCGGCATATTGATAGCACAAGAAATGTTATCTTATATATCGTTGGCTATTCCATCGATCTCCTATATAAGCGAAGATGGCATATTTGGAGAAGAAACAGAAAGAGCAGTAATAGCTTTTCAACAAATGTTTGGATTAGAGGCGACAGGAGTGATAGATGAAGCTACGTGGAATGAATTATCAAGAGTCTATATGCAGCAGAGATATGGCGAGCTTCAACCGACATTATAAATATTTAACAAACAAAAATGACTAAGGTCATAAAACATGAATTATTAAAGTGCAAAATTAAGACAAAGCAAAACACCAGCTAAAGAAATATTACATATGATAAGTTCTTTATAAATAAACTCCATCACTCTACTGCATATATTAAAGTATAAGCTTTAAGAAAGGAAATGATATAATGTTGTACTCAATTCGTTCATATAATAGATTAAATGCAAGTGAAACTGGTATACTAGACATTAGAGTATCAGATAATAGAAACAGACCTATATCAAAAGCTTTTGTTAGTATTGCTAAAATTTCTTATACAGGTCAATATAATGAAAGTGCAGAAGGTATAGTAATAGCAGAATTATATACAGATAATAATGGTATAGTCCATATAGAATTACCAGTATTAAATGAGTTAATAGGTAGTAATGAATTTTATTCTGCGAGCATTTCTGACGAAGGATATTATAACGCGTATATTTACTATATTCAAATATGGCCTAATATGGCCGCTTCATATGAGGTAGGCTTAACCCCAAGGATCAGTGGAGAAGAAAGATTTAAATTTATTTTTCAACCCCAAAAAGGAACCATTCATGAACACTAAAAAATAAATCGCCGGAAATAAAAAAAGTCAATTGAAAGTGCACAAACTTACAATTGACTATAATTCTATGATTCTATTTGTCACAAGATGTTTAACTTAATGACATTGGGCATCTTGTCTTTTTATTTTACAACTCTTTTGATAATATCCTGTACAACTTCTGAAATATCTCCTGAATTGGACACTTCTATATCACAGTATTCCTTGTACAAGTCTATTCTTTCATCATATAAATCATATACTTTTTTTATTCCGTCCTTGAGGAGGGGGCGGGTGCTCATATCTATGTCAGCTACTATGTCTTCAACACATCTGTTTATGAACACAATGGTGGAGCTTTGTTTAAGGAAGTCAATATTTTCTTTCCTTTTTATTATTCCTCCGCCTGCAGATATGATGCAGCTATCCATTTTACTCAGCTCTTCGGCGCATCTTGTTTCTGCATCCCTGAAACATTCCTCGCTTATAGCAAAAAGTTCCTTGATTGTTTTATGTTCTTTTTTTTCAATATGTTCATCCATATCTATAAACTTCATACAAAGCTTTTGGGAAACCATGAGTCCAATTGTGCTTTTGCCGCTTCCGGGCATTCCAATCAATACAATGTTTTTCATATGTCACCTTTAGTTTTGTTGAAAAAAATTTCACCTTCCCGTTCCATGATTAAATCAAGAACAACAAGTGCGGCAGCTGCATCAATAACAGGAATCGCTCTTTGCACAATGCAGGGGTCGTGACGTCCGCTTACTTGCAGTGTTGTGTTTTCCATGGTTGAAACATCTATTGTTTCCTGCAGCTTTGAAATTGACGGTGTAGGCTTTATAGCCGTCCTGAAAACAACCGGCATTCCGTTTGTAATGCCCCCCAGGATTCCGCCATTGTTGTTGCTTTTTAAAAACACGTTTCCTTCCTGTGTATAGTATGGGTCGTTTGACTCTGATCCCCTCATGTTTGTTATGTTGAAACCCTGTCCGAACTCAATTCCCTTTACTGCAGGTATGGAAAAAATCATGTGTGAAATTTTGCTCTCAACAGAATCAAAGAATGGTTCACCGTATCCTGCTGGAATGTTGAGTATGATTGTTTCTGCAACTCCCCCAACAGAATCACCCTCTTCTTTAGCTTTCAATATTTCATGCTGCATGAGTTTTTTTGCTTGCTGATCTATGACAGGAAAATCCATGCTTCTTATATTCACAACAGTCTCGGGATTTTCTTCAAAACTACTGTTATCAGCAATTCCATATATTTTTTTAATTCTTGTACCTATTAATATTCCCTTGTAATTTTCAAGAACCTGCATGGCAAGTGCACCTGCGAACAAAAGAGGAGCTGTTATTCTTCCCGAAAAGTGTCCTCCTCCCCGATAATCATTGAAGCCTGAATATTTCACATGGCCCGTATAATCCGCATGGCCAGGGCGCATGGCATACTTAAGATACGAATAGTCTTTTGACCTTGTATCCTCATTTAATATAATTGCGCAAAGGGGGCTTCCTGTAGTCTTTCCTTCAAACAAGCCGCTTACAACACTTGGCTTGTCGCTTTCCTTCCTTGCTGTTGAAAAACTGTCTTTCCCGGGGGCACGCCTCTCCATTTGACTTTCTATGAAGTTCATGTCTATTTCCAGACCGGAAGGCAGGCCGTCTATTACAACGCCTATGGCACCGCCGTGAGATTCACCGAATATGCTTACTTTTAATTTATTGCCTATCATTGAACTCATTTATTTCACCCCCCAGCATTTTATAGTCTTCCCAGAAGTTAGGATATGACTTGTTGACTGCCATGCAGTCCGTAAGTATTATGTCTTCACGGCACCTTGTTGCCGCCACAGCAAGAGACATTGCTATGCGGTGATCATTCCAGCTGTCAACAACTGCCCCTCCGTCTAAGACGTCTTTTCCCTTGATTATAAGTCCGTCTTTTCGCTCCTCTATAATAGCCCCAAGCTTTCCAAGCTCTGTTGAAATGGCCTTCAAGCGGTCAGACTCCTTTATTCTTAATCTTTCTGCATTGGTTATATATGTGGTTACTCCATCCTTAAGAGATGCCAGCACTGTAAGAATTGGTACTAAATCGGGTATTTGAGAAGCATCTATTGTAACCTGTTCCATGCCGCTGTCATATTTCCTTACAATATCTACAATTTCCTTATCTCCCTGCAGTGAGTCAACGTTAAGTCCAAGACAATCCACATCGTTTCCTATTTCTCTTGCGACTATGAAAAACGCAGCCTGAGAATAATCTCCTTCAACTTTGTAATTAGCATTCTTATACTTACATTCCTTGTTTATTTTTAGCTCCCTGTAGTCTTGGTTCTCTACAGATATGCCGAACTTTTCAAGCATGTTTATGGTAAGGTCCACATAACCTCTAGACTCTAAGTTATCCTTTATCTTTATTGTTGAATCTTTTCTAAGAAGGGGAAGTGCAAACAACAATCCTGAAATAAACTGAGAGCTTACCCCTCCTGTCATTTCATAAGTTCCTCCCTTCAGATTTCCTTTTGCCCATAAAGGCAGCTGTCCATCATTAGTTTCATAATCTATGCTGTCTCTTTTAAATATTTCGAAAAACACATCAAGAGGCCTCTTTGACAGATTTCCGGAACCGGTGAATGTACATCTATCTGCAAGCATCAGTCCCACAGGTATTAGAAACCTGAGGGTTGATCCCGACTCCCTGCAGTTTATGAATGCTTCTGAAACATTTCCTTTACTTCCATTTATGCAAAGAGTACTGTAAGGACCATCCCCTGAAACTTCAATTTCTGCTCCAAGCTGTTTCATGCTGTCCATGGTTGCCTTTATATCTTCTGACAAAATAACATTTTCCACTATGCTTTCTCCAGAGCTTAAGCCTGCGCAAATTAATGCTCTGTGGCTCATGCTCTTTGACGGAGGAGCATATATTTTTCCATTTAATTTTGCTGGCTTAATTTTAATTGCAGACATATATTTCTCCGTTAAATAAATTTGCTTGTTTCTTGTTCAGGTATTGTGTAAATAAATGCATTTCCAATGTCTTTTAAAAGTATGAGGTTCAATTTGCCTGATATGTTCTTTTTATCAACCAAAATGTTCTTAATTATTTCTTCTCTATCCAAATGAGGGATTATGTATTCTATACCGTAATTTTCAAGTGCACCCTTAATTTTATCCGATGTTCCTTTTTCGGTAATACCCATTTCCTCACTTTTTTTAGTTATCCAGTACATTCCAACAGAAACAGCTTCACCATGAGAATATTTTTCATAGTTGAAATATTTTTCAATGGCATGGCCTATGGTGTGACCAAAATTCAAAAGCATTCTGATGCCCTTATCTTTTTCATCCATTTCAACCGTTTCTTTTTTTATGCTTAAACATCTGAAAATGATGTCTTCAATATTGTCTAAAAGTTCAAAATTGCTTTTGATGTCAAGAAGCATACTGAACAATTCTTTGTCTCTTATGCATCCATACTTTATGGCTTCTCCAAGACCATCCTTCACAAACTTCTCAGGAAGGCTGTTCAGCACTTCCGGATCCACCAGCACAAGTTTTGGATGATAAAAGCTTCCAATTAGGTTTTTTCCTTCATCAAGGTTTACTGCAACCTTGCCTCCTATGCTTGAATCTATTTGTGCAAGAAGTGATGTGGGAATTTGTACAAAATCTATACCTCTCAAATATGTTGAAGCTGCAAAACCGGCCAAATCTCCAACAACTCCGCCTCCAAGGGCAACTATTAAATCTCCTCTTGTAATTCCCATGCTCACAAGATTTGAATACACATGTTTCAAAGTATCAACTGTCTTACTTTGTTCCCCTGGCTTTATAACTATGAATGTTGGGGTAAAATTTTCTGCAGCCAGGGACTTTTCAAGTATTTCACCATATAAGCCAAACACATTTTCATCTGTTACAACAGCAATTTTATTGCTGCTGTAAACTTTTCTGATATCATGTCCTGCATTTTTTATAATTCCTTTTTCTATAATAATATTGCTTGTAATACTTCCTAAATTCATATTAAGCTTTTTCATAGTTCATCTCTTTTCTCAGCATGCTGCTGTTTTTAAAAACTACCTTCAAGGAATCAATGTCATCGTTGTCAATCATTTTGGAAATATTTTTTATATCCTCAATTACAGCTTCAAGTTCTGCAACTATATTTTGTTTGTTTTCATGAAGGAGTTCACTCCACAACTCACAGTTTATGTCTGCAACTCTTGTAATATCCCTGAAGCTCCCGCCATGTAAATCTTTGCTACGTTCAAAACTCTTGCTGTTCATCATGATGCATGCCAGTATGTGTGGAAGCTGGCTTGTGTATGCAACTATCCTGTCATGTTCTCTTGGTGACATTTCAATTATTCTCTTAAATCCTATTGTAAATAGAATTTCTTTTAAAAGCAATACCAATTCTTTATTGCTTTTTTCATCAGGCGTTATGATGTAATTTGTGCCTTGAAATATGCTGCCGTCTGAATATTTGTAGCCCATGCTTTCCTTGCCGGACATGGGATGACCACCTATGAATTCACAGTCACTCCTTAGAACGTCTCTTGCTCCCTGTACAATCTTTTCTTTTATCCCCGAGGTATCTGTTATCAAAGCTCCGTGTTTGAAATTATCCCTGTTTTTTTTCATGAACTCAAGTACTGCATTAGGGTACGTACACAAAATTACTATGTCAGAATTTTTAATAGGAATTGTATCATCCTCAAATAAATCATCAATTATTCCCGACTCATGGGCCTCCTTCAGTACATCCCTGTCAAGATCCAAGGCCCATATGCTTTTAACACTTAAATTTTCTCTTATAGATTTGGCCATGGAACCTCCTATTAGTCCCAGCCCTACAATTGTAATATTGAAGTCACATGCTATATCCATAGTGCACCTCTAGATTTCTCTGTCTTCTACCTGGGCAAGAATCTTAAGTTTTCCCATTAGGCGGTCAAATTTTTCAGGCTTTATTGACTGAGCACCATCACACAAAGCATTTTCCGGGTCGTTGTGCACCTCAATAATCAGCCCGTCTGCCCCTGCAACAACTGCTGCCTTCGCCATTGGTTCAACCATCCACCACAATCCTGCCGCATGGCTGGGGTCTATTATTACAGGCAGATGGCTGAGCTTTTTAATGGCAGGTATGGCACTTAAATCCAAAGTGTTTCTTGTGTATTTTTCAAATGTCCTTATTCCTCTTTCGCACAATATTACATTTTCATTTCCACCGGCCATAATGTATTCAGCTGACATGAGAAGTTCTTCGATTGTGGCAGACAGTCCTCTTTTTAAGAGAATCGGCTTGTTTGTTTTGCCAAGCTGCCTCAAAAGGTCGAAATTCTGCATGTTTCTTGCTCCAACCTGAATAACATCCACTTGTTCAACAAATTCATCCAGAAATTCCGTAGACATTATTTCTGTTACAATTGGGAGCCCTGTTTTTTCCCTTGCAAATTTTAAAAGCTCAAGCCCTTCTCTTTTCAGTCCCTGGAATGCATAAGGGGATGTTCTTGGCTTGAATGCTCCTCCTCTTAAAAATCCTGCCCCAGAATTTTTTACAGATTTAGCAATGGATAAAATTTGCTCTTCACTTTCAACCGAGCAAGGTCCTGCAATTATCGCCAGCTTTTTGCCCCCAATTGATCTGTCATTTACGTCAACCACAGTGTTGTCCGGGTGAAAAAGCCTGTTTGCTTTTTTGTAAGGTTCCTGCACAAGAATAACCTTGTCGACTATGCTTATTGTCTGGAATGTTCCGGATTCTATGTCGCTTGTATCCCCTACAACCCCAAGAATGTGATGATTGAGGCCCATTGATTCGTACACTTCACACCCGAATTGATGAATTTTCTTCTTTACATCTTCAATTTCTTTTTCGCTTGCTTGATTGTTGATTACTAATATCATGTTGCCCTCCTGAATTTTAATAAAATAAAGTTGCTCCGCAACTCCGCTAGGGGGACCTATGTCCCCCTTGACGGCAAGAGCGTCCCGCTCTTTGCAATCCCTGTTTTTATATACTAGGAAAGAGAACTTTCCAAGTATATAAAAAAAGAGTCCCCAAGGACTCTTCCTGATTTCCAAATATTATAATTATAGATTAAGCATAATCATAAGATAAGAATTTAAGTTTTGATCCTTTATAAATAAATCTATGCAGTTTTTTTGTACAAAAATAATAGTAATAATAATTACTAAAATAATAGTTATACAATTTAGCCGCCATAAACTTATTTACAACTTTCATTCTGATCCTCCTGATTTCATTTAAATTATATGTATTGTATCACATAAAATCCGGATGTCAACAAATTATTTTAAAAATTGAAATTAGCAGCATAAATCATTATTATTTTAAGCCTTGAAGCTTCCAAGTATTTTCATGTATGGAAGTTCCGTCTTAAGCTGGCTGAGCATTGATTTTATTTTGTTGTCACATAAATTGCCCTCAAAATCCACATAGAACATGTATTCCCATGTTCTTATGCGATTGGGCCTTGAGTTGATGTATGACAAATTGCAGCCATAATAAGCAAAAGTTGATAGCACTTCACTTAAGGAGCCTGTTTCATGAAGAACATTGAAAACAATGCTCACTTTATTGTGATTATCTTCAACCAGCAGTTTTTTTGAAACTGCTGCAAAACGGGTGTAATTCTTTTTTTGATCATTGATTTGTTTTTCAATTATTTTTAACCCGTAGAGCTTTGCAGCTTCTTCAGAACATATGCAGGCAGTGCTTTTTTTGTTAAGTTCAGCTGTTTTCTGAGCCGCAATGGCTGTATTAATTTCATCCTTTCCTATAAACTTGTGTTTTGCGATATATTCGCTGCACTGAGCCAATGCCTGAGGATGGGAATAAACTTCCCTTATGTCTTCAGGATTGGTATCAATACAGCAAGCCAGGCAGTGATCAACTTTCTTCTCATATGTGTGGTTAATAAACAAGTCATACTTTAAAAGGAGGTCATAAACATCATTTATGTAACCTGCCGTTGAATTCTCTATGGGTACAATTCCAATGTCTGCTGTTCCTTCAAACACTGATTTAAACACATCTTCAAATGTGAGTCTGTTAATTAATTTAGCCTCACTGAACAGCGACTTTGCAGCACTTTCGGAATATGAGCACTCAAGTCCCTGGTAACATACGACTTCAACCTCTTTTTTTTCCCTGCATCCGAAATCGAGTTTTTCAAGAACAGGATTCAATTTGTATTTGTATCTCATGTCCATGGATTTCTGCATATTGAGAAAATATTTATATTCCATGCCATAATCTCCGGTTCTTTCTTTGTCTGCCAGTATTATTTCTTCCAGAACAGCCATGCGTTTTTCGAACAAATCCTTCATTGCTGCATCATAATCATTTAATTTTCCCATCAAATAATCATAGTCCATAAAACACCTACATTGTCCTTCCAACTGTATTTGCAATCATTTTTAACTTTCTCATTGTTTCCTTGAACTCACCGTAAGTCAACGACTGCGCACCGTCACAAAGAGCGTTGGCAGGATCATTGTGAACTTCAATAATAAGTCCGTCAGCACCTGCAGCAACTGCTGCCATAGACAGTGGCTCAACCATCCAGTTCATGCCTGCAGCATGGCTTGGATCCACAATTACCGGCAGATGGCTGAGTTTCTTAAGAGCAGGTATGGCACTTATGTCAAGAGTGTTCCTTGTGTATGTTTCAAAGGACCTTATTCCTCTTTCACACAAAATAACATCTTCGTTTCCTTCGCTCATAATGTATTCAGCAGACATGAGAAGCTCTTCCAGTGTATTTGAAAACCCTCTTTTCAAAAGAACAGGTTTGTTTGTTTTTCCAACTTCTTTAAGCAGCTCGAAGTTCTGCATGTTGCGGGCACCGATTTGAAAAATGTCAACAGAGTCCAGGAACATCTCTATGTGAGCTGCATTTGTTATTTCAGAAACTATTGGCATCCCTGTTTCATCCTTCGCAAGATTTAACAGCTCCAGCCCATCAGCCTTAAGACCCTGGAAAGAATAAGGTGAAGTTCTTGGCTTCCACGCTCCTCCCCTTAAAATTGAAGCTCCTTCATCATTGACATTTCTGGCAATGTCTATTATCTGCTCCCTGCTTTCCACAGAACAAGGTCCTGCCATAACGACAACATTGGGACCTCCTATTTCCATGTTGCCAACTTTAATTACTGTATTCTCCGGATGGAGTTTTTTGTTTGCTTTTTTATATGGCTCCTGCACCTTAATGATTTTTTCAACATTTTTGTTCAGGTATATGGAGTTTATGTCAAGGACAGTAGTGTCCCCCACAAGTCCCAGCACCGTAGTGCTCTGGCCAACTATTGAATTGACCTGTATGCCGTATTTGTCAAGCATCTCTCTTATTTTTAATATTTCTTCTTCCTTTGTTCCGTTTTTAAGTACAAGTATCATAATTGCCTCCGATAATATAATTTTTTATAAATAAAAAAACCTTCCGAATCCTATAATTAAATAGGGACGAAAGGTTATAATTCCGCGGTACCACCCAAATTCAGCATGTGCTGCACTTTTTCGAATACAATAATATTCTATCCCTGTAACGTGGGAATACGTCCTGGACTACTTAATTCATCCAGTCAGCTCAAGAGGGAACTTCAAAATGATTTCTCTAATACCCGCTTTCAGTCTACGACGGGTACTCCCTGTTAGATTCGTCAGATTTACTTTCATCTGTCACAGCCGTTATATATTTTTTACATAATATAATCAAAAACAATTATTGTCAACATCTTTTTTATGTTTTTTTCAACAACAATCTATACGCACTGATTTGCACCAAACGCCTTACGTTTGGAAACATAAAGCTACATCATTATTTCTAATTAAAAAACTCAACTTGCCATGTCTTTATTGTTCAAAATAAAGACAACTAGTTGTTATTCAATTTGATTCTTGCAGTTCGGACACTTCAATACTGCTTTTCCTTTATCTGTTGGAACACGCATCTTTGTGCCGCATACGGAACATGCTTTGACCCTGTGGTCTACAAGGTCTAATATCTTTTGCTGGTCAAGTCCTACCACAACATCATCTCCGATTAAAAATGTTGGAACACCGGTCACTTTTCTTCTCATCATTTCCTTGCGTGCTTCCGGATCTGCACCTATATCCCTTTCCACATAGTGGATATTATTTTCTGAAAGGAACTCCTTTGCCATAGTGCAGTAAGGTCATGTCTTTGATGTAAACAATGTAACATTTTTCATAAAATCCCTTCTTTCATAATATAATTCTATCACAACATATTAATTTTTAAGTGACATTGTCACATATATTTATTTTTCCCAGGTCAGAAGCCTTCTTTCACCATCAATATTTTTAATGTCCGTAATGTCCTGGCTCACTTCAAGAACTCCCCTATATTTGCATGCTGCATCCCTCAGCGCAAAATACTGAATCAAAATCAGTCTTCCCTTAATATTAATCCAAAACTTTGCTGAATCCTCTTTTCCTTCCCTGAAGCTCTGTATTATTTCTTCAACAATGTGGACACTTTGGGGAGGATGGCAGTTGTTAACGCTTCGTCCTATTACCGCAGGAGAACGGGGAAAAATCCTGTCCTTTGAGTTACTAAAGTATCTGACTTTGTTGAATTCATCTACAAATGTCAGGTCAACAGGCAATGCGTTAAATACCATCAATATTTCTTCGAAGTTCATTTCACCTGTTTCAGTTCTGAAAACACCTGCTGCGGACATGTCATGAGAGAGTGATTCCATAAAAGTTTCCTTGTCTTTATTTATGAACGGAAAATCATATTCCAGACTTTGTCTGTGCATTTCATACCAGTCCTTTTCGCTTAATACTTCACATGCAGCAGGAATCAATATAAGCTCTTCTTTTTTCTTCACTCCGAGAATTCCAAAAAATAACCTTGCTATCGAAATGTTTATCTGCTGTTCATTAGAACTTTCATCCTTTGTGGTTTGAATTGCTGTTTTTAATTGTTCTCTCACTTCATCGTGAAGAGCCCACATTACAGAAAGTCCTTCAAACCTTGGTGCTGCTTTTTCCATGTAAGGAAACAGTATGTTTTCTTTTTTGATATAATGAGCATTGAAACTTTCAAGTTCCAAAAGTTTTTCAAGTATTTTTTCTTTTTTTACCTTTAAGTCAGGTTCTTTTAACAAAATCTTTATTTCATCTGTTTTTTCAACCAATGCTTTGTTTTCCTTGAGCATGTCATCAATATAATTGTCATTTTGTGGTTTTTTCCACTTATAGTCTGACAAACTCTTGAAAAATGCATTGATTGCCTTGTCAAGATAAATCAAAATATCATGAGGCTCAGCCCCTTCATCAAGAATGCTCTTAAAAACATCAAAGGCTTCCTGAGGAGTTATTTTTTCAATGAATTCTTTGTGTCTTAGATACAACTCCTGACCGTCGGCCCTGGCCCCCAGCCCTTTTACATATTCCTTTAAATTTTCAGTTCTTTCATCAAAATTATTCATGCGTCACCCCTAAGTGTTTTCATTGTATTTTTTACCTATTTAATATACCCATCATTCAGAAGACGAAACGTTAATTTTATATTAATAAAAGCCTGTTCTGATAGTGCTGAACAGGCTTTTAACTGGAAACAATTTTTGTTGCAGAAATTATTTATTTTTATTTACGCTTTTCATAAGCCTTAAAATGTTATCCATGGTTGCTTCCATATTTTCCTTACTTTTTGTGCGGCTCACAGCAAAGTCTTCAGGAAGTCTGTTTATTGTGAATATGGATGTTACTCCCATTTCATAGGCATCGTCAATTCCGCAGTCCGCCCCCCCGACTATTACTGTAACAGGAACATTTTTCTTCTTTGCTCTTTTGGCAACCCCTATTACAACCTTGCCTCTCAAGCTTTGAGTGTCAATTTTACCTTCGCCGGTAAAAATCATGTCGGCATCTTGAATTACCTGGTCAAAGTTTACAGTATCAAGCACCGTTTCAATGCCCATCTGAAGCTTAGAATCAAAAAATGCAATCATTCCGGCACCCATTGCTCCTGCTGCGCCTCCACCTGGAACGTCCTCCAAATCAATGCCTATGTCACTTTTAATAACATGGCATAGATTTCTAAGACCATTGTCAAGTTCAACAACAGTGTCTTTGTCGGCTCCCTTCTGAGGCCCGAATATATATGCTGCTCCTTTTGTTCCAAACATAGGATTGTCAATATCACACATTGTTACAATTTCAATGTCAGCAATAAGATCAGAGCGCTTGGACAAGTCTATTTTTGCAATATCCTTCAATGTTCCTCCCACAGGTATAAACTCTTCTCCCTGTTTGTTGAAGAATTTTACGCCTACAGCTGCAGCAGCTCCGCATCCCCCGTCATTTGTGCTCGAACCTCCAAGACCAACAATGATTTTCTTACATCCTTTTTGTGCTGCAGCCATAATAAGCTGTCCAACACCATAGGTTGTTGTTTTTTTAGGGTCTTTTCTGTCTTCAACTAATGGAAGACCGGCACAGCTTGCCATTTCTATGACTGCAGTTTCTCCACCGTTGATTGTACCGTAAAAAGACTCCATGTCTTCAAAATACGGATTCTTCACAGTCTTTGTTATTTTCTCTCCTCCAACGGCTGAAAGAAAGCAGTCAACACTGCCTTCTCCTCCATCTGCCACAGGAATGGACACAACCTCACAATCAGCAAAATGCTTTTTCACATTTTTGGACATAATGCTGCATATGTCTTCAGAACTTAATGTGCCTTTAAAAGAATCGGGAATCAAAATTACCTTTTTCATAAAATCATCACCTTATTCTATTACCATTACAGAAACTCCGTCAGGAATAACTGTAACCGTTGCTTTGGAGTTGCCGAGTATCTCTTCTGCTTTTTTCAATGCCTCTTCAACGCTTTTTGCCGGTATCATGTGAAAGTCCATGACAGTCTGATCGTCTGAATCAGAAACATATATTACTCTGGCTTTTTGAAGAACACGAATGAAAACCTGTGACTGCCACTGGTCTGCTTCTGTTTTGTTTCTGTCTCTTGACATAAACAAATCAAGAGTTTTCTTAATGTCTGCCTCATCTCTGAATGTATTGTAAAATACATCTCCGCCATGGCCATCATTTGATTTTGCAAGCATGATTATTACACCGTCCTGCTTGACAGTCACTTCTGCAGCTGTCATTCCCTTTACTGCCTGATAAATGTTCTGGTCAAGAGGATAGCCTCCGTTAGTGGAAATTGTAATATCAGCAGGAACCGCCTTAACTCTGCAGAGCTTTGAAAGAAATTCGCATCCCTTGGCATGAGCTTTTTCCATATCTCCTGCAACTGCATATATAACTTCCTTTTCTGCATTTATAACAACATTTACAATATAAGCTAAATTTGCTTTTCTTGAAGCCCACATCATATCCTTGTGGATTGGGTTTCCTTCAAGAATACCTGTTCTTGATTTAGGATCAGCAATAAATTCTGAGCAGTGGTTAGCAAGCACAGTCTGGCGGCTTGCTATTCCAGGAAGCACACTTTTTCTTCCCCCTGAATAGCCTGCAAAGAAGTGTGGTTCAATGAATCCCTCTGCAACAAGCAAGTCTGCTTCATGGGCAAGCTTGTTGATAATGAGCTCGCCTCCTGAGGGAAGGATTCCTAATTTTACAAGCATGCTGTCATCATCGCAGTCATGAATATAAATTTTTTCGTTATTTACAATTTCCTCACCAAATTTTTGAACAAGTTCATTTTTTGTTGTTTCCCTGTGGCAGCCTGTTGCAATAAGAATTGTAATATCCGCTTCAGGATTTCCCTTTCTTATTTCTTCAAGCATGAGAGGCATGATTATTTTGCTTGGTACAGGTCTTGTGTGGTCACTGGCAATAATCACGATTTTTTCTTTTCCTTTTGCCAGGTCGCAAAGTTTTTCTGAACCTATGGGATTATCCATTGCGTTTTTTACCAGTTCTGTCTGGCCCACTTCCGGTTTATAGTGATGCAGTTCGCTTACAAGCACTGCATTTAATCTTTCTTCCTGAATTTCCAATGAAACGTGTTCTTTGCCATAAGGCAATTTTATACTAGTCATAATAACCTCCTTGATTAAAACATATATAATGATTTATGATACATAATCTAATTATTTGAATTATTAGATTTTTTCATAAACGTTATAACTTCATTCCTATTTCAATTGCCTTGAGCATGCTGTCTTCTCTTGCAATATTTTTGCCTGCAATGTCAAATGCTGTGCCGTGGTCCACGGATGTCCTTACAACATCAAGTCCCACAGTGATATTAACGCCGCTGTCAAAGTTCAAAAGTTTAAGAGGAATGTGTCCCTGGTCGTGGTACATGGCGACCACAATGTCATATTCCCCGTTGTACATCTTCAGAAATACAGTATCCGGAGGTATTGGACCACAAACATTTATACCTTCTTTTTTGCATTGTTCAACAGCAGGCTGTATTTCTTCTATTTCTTCTCTTCCAAAAATGCCGTTTTCACCTGCATGGGGATTAAGTCCTGCAACTGCAATTTTTGGAGAGACATATCCCTGTTTTTTAAGTGTTTCATCTGCTAAGTGCACAACATCCATTATTCTTTGTTTTTTTGCGTTGTCACATGCATCCCTTAAAGACATGTGAGTTGTGACGTGAATAACCTTTAGTTTGTCGCTCCAAAGAAGCATGGCATAAGATTTTCCATGAGTAAATTCACCAAAAATTTCAGTGTGTCCAGCATAGTTGTATCCTGCCAGATGCAGCGCTTCCTTGTTCAGGGGAGCAGTGACAACTGATGAAATGTCTTTTCTAAGAGCAAAGTCAATGGCTGCCTTCACGCTTAAAAATGCACATTTACCTCCATTGGCACTTACTTTTCCCACTTCGAAATCATCAAGGGAAATATTCATGGGGTCATGAACATTCACATACCCTTCCTTGAAATCTTTTGTATTTTCTATTTTATTGAATTTGAATCCATAACCATACATTTCATTGTAATGCTCAAGAAGTGCAAGACTTCCGAAAAGTATGCATCTATTCACATATTTCGGCACACTTTTCAATGATTTCAAAGTAATTTCCGTTCCTATTCCACAGGGATCTCCCAATGTGATTCCGAACATTTTATTAATTTTGTCCATCTGTCACCTCTTTAAGTTTTCTCATTGAATATACAAGTATGTCTTCCTTTCCGAAAGCTCCTGCCTTTGTAATAACCTTGAGCCCGTCAAATGAACCGCCTCTTAATCTCATGAGAGGAATGCCTGTTGTGACTTCGCCGCTTATGGAAGACCCCAGTGCGCCAAGCTTTTTGAAAAGTCCTATGGCTGTGTCTCCTCCTGTGAGGAAAACTCCTGAAACCTTTATTTTTTCAAGTACTTCCTTTGATATTTTACCAAGCAAATCCTGTACAAAAATGCTGATTTCATTTGTAGTCATGGACTTTCCGGCACCTGATGTATTTATCAATTCATATTCTTCCAAGCTGTATGATGCAGGTGAAATAATGATCAAGTCATTTCCATGAGATAAAATTTTCACTGCTTCATCAACTGTGTTATTTATATTCTTTCCTTCAATTATATCAGAAACTGGAACCTTGAGTATTTTTATTCCTGAATTTTCTGCAAATTTAACCTGACTTCTCGTTACGGAACTCACACTTCCCACAACTGCCAGTGAAGGAGGAGTTCTGTATTCAATTTCAAACAGATTGTCAGCCATAGCTGCTGTTCCAACCCACAATATTCTTTTGCCTGTTCCAAGACAATTTTTGATTATAATCTGCATATGAGCATTGCTTGATGCATCAAATGTGAATATTCTGCCGGCTGAAAAGTTAAAATTATCTTCTTGTAAATCTTTTATACTTACGTGAGTAATTTTTTCATCATATACTTTTTCAAGTATTTTTTTTATGTTGTCTTGTGTCACGGGTTTTATAGGGTCTTTTGCAAGCTCAGTTTTTGTAATTGGAATACCGTTAAGACAATGTACTCCTTCAACCGTTGTTCTGCCCAGATCAGGAAGCGCAGGAGAAAAGACTACCAAATCGCTTTTGAAAGCTTCATCCACAGCTTTGATTTCCTCGGCTATATTTCCTCTCAATGTGGAGTCTACCTTTTTTATCACATATTTGAAACCGGAAAAATCAATGTCCTTAATAATTTTTCTCACTGTACTGTATGCTTCTTCCCCGGACATTCCTCTTGATTCAGTGTCTAAAACATATGATGTGCCGGAATTGCCTATTAAATCAGCAGAAAACACCACATCCGTAGCAATACCTCTTCTTTTAAGCTGCACGCCTGTGTCATTTGCTCCGGTAAAATCATCCGCTATTATTAAATATCTGTTAATATTAAAACCTCCTTACATAACTTAAAGACAGACTGAGTCTGTCTTCAAATTCATGAAACATATTATGCTTCTTTATTCTTTCTGTATGTTCCGTTTACCTTTTTATCCAGGTATGAAACAAGAAGCGGACAGCATATTGCTGTCACAATTATGGCAGCTGCAACCTGCACTGTTGCGGCTGCTGCTACAACCGCCAATGAAGGGTCAACTGCTGCTACAGCCTCAGGTGTAGCAACGGCATTTCCTGCAGTTGTTCCTATAGCAGCTCCTACTGCCGGATTTTTCGCTTTCAGCAATTTCATTACGAAGAAACCGCCAAATCCTGTTATAACTGTTGAAACAAGTCCAAGAATTATGCCGGGCACTCCTGCAGTAATGATTTGGCCGAAGTTAAGAGCAGCTCCCAGTGGAAAAGCAAAGAAAGGAATGCACAACACTGTACCCTTTGCTAAAAACTCTCTCATGTCTTCATCTGCATTTCCAAGAATGAAGCCTATAAGAATAGGCACAATGCAAGCTACAAGAGACATAAAAGGAATTGATGCAAGTCCTGCTGCACCCAATGCTATCATTGTGAGGAAGGGTCCGTCATTTATTGACAATATTGAAATTGCTCCTACATCTGAAGCATCTCCGTATTGTCCTGCAAGAGCCGCATAAAGACCTCCGTTTGAGTTAGTCACAGCTGCTATTACTGCTATTGGACTTAATCCCAGAACTCCGTTTATTCCCCACACTTTTCCAACAGCCCAACCTAATCCGGCTCCAAGTATAAATTTAACCATAGTGAGGCCTACGCCTTTTGCAAGAGAACTTCCAGCCTGCTTTACGTCAATTTGTGCTCCGTTGCATAATAGGAATAGTGCAATGAGTGCGCTGGCGCTGTTCTTGAACAATGCCGTCGTAAATCCGCCTATCATTAACGCATTAGGAAAAAATGTATTAATCGTTGCACCCAGCAGCAATGGTACTACCATTAACCCTCCAGGAACTTTTTGAATACCCTTTAAAATTTTCATATTATTCTCCTCCAATTATTTAAAATGTGTAGCCAATTCTATAAATTCCGAATTCCTTATGACCAAGAACCTCTGCTTTAGTCAGTTTTCCGTTTGAAACTTCTATTATTTTGTCGAAAATTTCTCTTCCTATGTCATCAAGTGTGGCTCCATCAGTAATTATTTTGCCTGCATTGATATCAATGTTGTCTTTCATTTTGTTGTAAGTGTTTGTATTGCCTGTAATCTTGATTACGGGAGCTATGGGACATCCTGTTGGCGTTCCTCTTCCTGTTGTGAATACAACAATTTGAGCTCCTCCGGCTACCATTCCTGTAATGGAGTCAATGTCTTCTCCGGGAGTATCCATAAAATAAAGTCCTTTTTTATCCTTTGGAACCATTTGGGCATATTCTAGTGCGTCTTCGAAGTTATACATTGTTCCGGCTTTGTGCATGCAGCCCAATGATTTTTCTTCTATGGTTGTTAGTCCTCCCTGAATATTGCCGGGAGTAGGCTGCGTCCCTCTTAAATCCTCACCCATGGCAATTGCCCTTTTTTCCACATCGCTGACCATTCTCAGGAACTTCTTTTTCTTTTCTTCTGTGTCGAATCTGTTGACCAAAAGATGTTCCGCACCTATAACTTCAGTTGTTTCGCTCAATATGCTGCTTCCGCCGGCAGCAACAAGCATGTCTGAAGCCTTGCCTATGGCAGGATTTGAAGCAATACCGCTTGTAGGGTCTGATCCGCCGCACTCAAGTCCAAGAATAATTTCACTTATGTCAAATTCAACCTTTTGTTGTGCAGAAAGCTCGGCAGACATACTGCTTAAAATTTCAGCACCTTTAGATATGGTTCCCAATGTGCCGTTGTTTTCCTGTATTATAATGTATTCAACTCTCTTGCCTGTCCTGGCTATATCTTCCGCCATATCTTTTGAATTTATTCCTTCACATCCAAGACCCACAATCAAAACTGCGCCTACGTTTGGATTGCATCCAAAACCTGTCAGTGTTCTTACAGTCTGTCTGTAATCCACACCAACCTGACAGCAGCCATGCTGATGAGGTATTGCTACTGCACCGGGAACAAGATTTGCAATTTTTACAGCTGTTTCACTGGCACAGACCGAAGCAGGAATTACCAACAAATGATTTCTGATTCCGAATGTATTGTTTTCTCTTTTATATCCGGTTATTTTCATTTTACTGCCTCCTGTTTGTCTCCTCGTCCTCTGGTGCTTTCAATGTTGTGCACATGAGCATAATCTCCGGAATTAATGTCTCTTGTAGCAAGGCCTATGACCTGACCGTACTTTAAAACTGGTGAACCCTTTTTTATGTCCTTTATAGCCATTTTATGAAACTGAGGTATGTCTTCTTTTACAACAAATGTTAGGCCATCTGCGACTACTTCATCGCCTTTGTAAAGTGATCTTAAACAAGTAACCACATTGTCATTGTCTGAAGTTTTAAGGATTGCATTCATTAAATCATTCCTCCCCTTTGGATTTTATTCAGAATTATTAGGACACATTCATATATATTATGTCACAATAAATAAGAGCAATTTTCGTGCCAAAAAATAAAATCACTCCATACATTCATGTTTAAATTATTAAGCGTTGAAATAAGAATACCTTTTTAAAAACTATTTTAATTGTTGAGAATTTATGGTAAACATCACTGCTTCAAAAAATAAAATAAGGTTGATATAATCAACCTCTATGTTGTTTTTTTCAACCTCTTCCACAAAGTAGTTCTGTCAATCTTCAATATGTCACATGCAGCCTTTGTGCTGCAATTGTTGTTTAAGTATACCTTTTCAATATATTGCTGAGTCATAGTGTGAAGATCAACAGTCAAGTCTTCTCCAAAAGTTACAGCATTTTGATTCATTTTTATAATTTCCTCCATCTCAATTAACGTTTCAAAAGAGTTGAGGATTACGCACCTTTCCATTATGCCTTGAAGCTCTCTTATGTTACCTTTGTAATTTTTTGCAATCAATATGTCCTTAACTGTTTCCGGCATTTTAATTTCTTCTTTTTTATATTTTTTTGAATATTTTTTTATGAAATATTCAGCCAGAATCAATATATCTTCTTTTCTTTCTTCCAGTGAAGGAATATACAAGTTGAGAGTGTTGATTCTAAAAAAAAGGTCATCCCTGAATTTCCCCTGATTAACCAGGTCATCGAGATTTTTATTTGTAGCACATATTATTTTTACATCAACCGGAATAACCTTGTCTCCGCCTATTCGCATTATTTGCTTTTCCTGAAGAACTCTTAATAACCTCCCCTGAAATTCCAGGGGTATTTCGCTTATCTCATCGAGAAAAATAGTACCGTTATGGGCAATTTCAAACATTCCCGCCTTGCCGTTTTTTCTGGCTCCTGTAAATGCTCCATCTTCATAGCCAAACAGCTCGCTTTCAAACAGCGTCGATGGAATGGCCGCACAATTTACAGCAACAAAGGGACCTTTTGAACGAAAACTTGAATTGTGTATGCCTTGACACAGCATTTCTTTTCCCACTCCCGATTTTCCGCACACAAGTATTGGTGTGTCATACTGGGCATACTTTTTTGCAGTTGAAATACATTTTTCCATTTTATTGCTTTTATAAATTATGTCCTTGAACTGATACTTGGCAACAAAGCCATGCTTCGCAAGGCTTCTTCTAATTTCATGGTCCATAACGCTTACATCGGAGGCTGCTATAAATGAAATTACAACTCCAAGGATTTCACCGTTCACATCAATTGGCACAAGATTTGTAATCATCTTTTTATCCATTACTGTCATGATTTTTGCAATGACAGCATTTCCGCTCTGTAAAACGTCACTTATGTCCATATTGTCAAATATGCTTTCTATATTATTACCTAGTACTTCATCTTTCCTGAGATCAAACAGACGTTCAGCTTCCTTGTTGAACACTGTTATTTTCTTATTTTTATCCACGGTGATTATTCCGTCGTGAATGAAATCAGTTATTGCTTCTGTCTGACTTCTTATTCTTTCTTCATTTTTAATGACACTTAATACAAGCAAAGCTTCATTTATGGCAACACTTATATTTTCTTCCCTCGATTCAATGACAGAACCGTGAAAGTTATGTATGCCTGACAAAAGCCGTACAGTCGTGTCTCCCATAAATGTGTTAATCCCGTTTTCCATGGCTGTTTTTATGGCATGGTGGATATCATTCTTGTCCTGTATTGCTATGTTTGTAATTTGATTTTTTATGAAATGGTCAATCATGTCAAAACCGTAAATAACATTGGTAAAACCTATTATCCCAATGGGCTCGTCTGTTTTTCCAAGCTTGTTGTAACAATCAATTACATCGTATACATCCACTCTGATTTCAATGGCAGGTATGTTGAACCTTTCCTTGTAATAGCTGTAGGAACCGCCGCGGCTTATTATTACCTTTGTATCTTTTGTGACATATTTGTCTGTCCTGGCAATATCATCATGAATATTTCCATACACTGCCTTGACATTGTCATACTTGTTTTTAGCAATGATTTTTTTTGCTTTTTTCAACATGCCTTCCGTCGGTGCAAAAATAACTATTTCATTCAAAGTCTTTCCTCCCACGATATTTTTGAAAATTGAAAATATGTTTAATATTATACCACAAAATCCAACAGTTTGTGCAAAATTTTGTCAGGCGGGGATCATGCTTTTATCTGTTCAATTGCTTTTTTGAAAGCATTTATATACATTGCAGTATCTAAATTGTATGCAACACCGTTATAGCCTTCTTCGAAATATGACTTTGCTGCTTCTATGCTTCCTGTAAAAATGAAGATTGGTTTGCTTGAATTTCTGCATGCATCCAGTACTCGTTTCAAAGCTTTTTTGAATTCAGGATTATCAAATTGTCCCGGTACTCCCATTGATATGGATAAATCATATGGTCCAACAAATATTCCGTCAACACCATCCATTGCAACAATTTCTTCTATATTTTCAAGACAGCCGATAGTTTCGCACTGAGGTATAAGCATTGTGTTATCATTGCAGATTTTCATATATTTGTCGATACTCGATGCATCTTCTGAATTTCCATATTCCGAAACCCTGCCATAAATAAATCCTCTTTTGCCCACAGGAGAATATTTTCCGTATTCTACAATGTTTTTAACCTGCTCAACAGTTTCAACACATGGTATTATGAGACCCTTTGCTCCTGCATCAAGCATCTTAAGTATGGAAGATCTTGTTATATCCTTGATTCTTACAAAGGGCGTGATATTCTTTAACTCTGCAACTCTAATAAAATCCATTGCACTTTCAACATCAAAAGGTCCGTGTTCCGTATCAATAATTGTATAATCAAGTCCTGTTATACCCAGACATTCCATGGCTGTGGTGCTTCCCATTTGAAAAAATGTGCCAAGAACTTTTTCGTTGTTTGATAATTTTTGCTTTACAATATTATTCATTGCATCCTCCAGATTAATACATATTTTCTTTAATATATACCATAGATTTCAATATGTCAAAAATGCATTAGTGTACTACTTCCTTTTTCATGAATAATTTGGAAAATATTGAGAATAATATGAGCATTGACCAGAAAGGAGAAAGAAATGAAAGGAATAATATTTTCAACAGTTATATTGTTAATAGTATCATTAATAGGCTTTTCCACCAATCCATCCTACGAGGATTACAAGGAATGGAACAAGACACAAGACTATGAAGAAATGGGGGCCTCCACGCAAATAGAAAAATCTGTGGTAGGATTTGTTTCAGACCTGGTTGCAGACAGCACTGTTGTAAGAGAAGATTACAAGGTTTTAAGCCTCTACACCGTAGAAAATGACGGCTCCTCCTACAAAGTATTGGGAATTTTCAACAATTTCTTTGTCATAGACAACGAGGAAGTTCCCGTTATTGAACAATAACTAAAATCCTATTGCACATAAAAATCCGCTGATTGTTCTCAGCGGATTTTTCATCCTTCACTGCATATACACTTTGTTCCGTACCATTCTGTGGCTTACAGTTCCTATTACTTCATCTTCCGTTATGCCGTATCCGCCTGTGTATTTGTACATGCCAAAAGAAAATGTATATGGTATTTTAATTATTCCTTCTTCATAAACAAGAGAATTTTTTAAATTATTGATTTTATTTTTAACTGCCTCAACATCACAGTCATTTTCTATTAAAAGACAAAATTCATCTCCGCCGAACCTGTATAACTTATCGGTTTTTCTTAAACTTCTTTTTAATTTACCGGCAAAATGCACCAGTATTTTATCTCCCACGTCATGTCCGTATGTGTCATTAATATTTTTAAACTTATCAAAATCCATGAATAAAATTGTAAACGGTGTCTTGTTGTTCAAATAATCAGTAAGTGTCACAGAAAGACTGGCCTTGTTGTTAACTTTTGTCAATGAATCTATCATCGCATAAGCCTTCATTTCCTTTACCATTGCTTTTTTAAGTATTGAAGTCTGGAACGGCAAAAGAAACATATAAATTATAAGAATGCCGCTGACACCGTAAGCTTCATATCCGTAATACATTATGATGTTTATAACAGCACATACATATACATACGCCAGTTGAGCGTATATGCTCTGAGGAGTCATCTCATCCAGACTGTTTGTGTACAAACAGATTATGATATTGAGCATTACTACGTTCACCAAGTCATAAAAACTAACTGCTGCCACAATTACAAGTATTGGATTATATCCCTGGAGCAACGTGCTGATTAACTTTGCTGACAATATGCATATTGCCCGCATGGACCAGTTGTAAAGCAATTTGCTTATTGAATTAAACAGTCTCTCATGTTTTATTATTTTAACTGCTAATATTTCCAGTATCATTGACAATGTTACTATGACAACGCAAGTGGCAGGATTGAACTTGAAGACTGCAAATATTGCCACTGCTGCAAGGAATGAAATTGCCTTGTTTTGTGAATATCTTAATATTACAACCTCAAGCACCATTCCAAACACTGTTATGAGTATTCCTAAAACAGTTACTTCAACTCTGTAATTAAAAAGCATGAAGGCGCTTAAAAACACAGCAACAACTATTGCAGTATACATGTATGGTTTAAAAAACTTATTCATTCCTTAAATCACCAACCGTTCTTTGTTAGACTGTCATATGCATATATATCGTCATAATTGTGTAAAAGTTTACCCTGCAGCCCTGGCGGTGACAAATAAAAAAGGTTAAGCAGCAACTGTGCTTAACCTTTTGATATTTTATATTATCTTTGTGCTTCAAATTGTCTTAAGAGTTTAACGAACAATTCTGGTACTTTTGCCATGTTTTCAGGAGATTCAACAAATGAAATTCTGAACTGAGTGCTTCCGGGGTTGAACTCGCCGTCTTTAATATCATAGAAGCCTTTCAATGGTGCAACAAGAAGTGTTGTTTCAACTCCGTCTATGGAAACTGAGCCTTCACCAGCGCAGTACAATACGAAATCTATGGCATCAAATCCAGGTTTTACAACGTTTCTAACATCAATTACAGAGTAGATTGATGCATCAGGGCTTGAAACAATGAGTCCAGGCTCTTGTTCTTTCAATCCGTTGTATACATTGAATATCAGTTCCTTGTAGTACTCGCGAAGTCCTTTGCACCAATCAGCAATTTGTTCTTTGCTTTCATGTGCCAGTGCTCCGAATATGTACTGACCTATGGCATTAGCACAGAGGTTTGCAGTATATTCAGCTACTGAACGGTTATTGAAATCAGCATTGTCAGTTATTAAAGCACCGATTCTGAGTCCGCATGCATTCCATACCTTTGATGCAGTTTCAACACTTATTCTTCTTCCTTCAATTCCAGGAACATCTGCATCAGTAATTCCCCATATACTTACAAGTTCACTGCCTTCTACATAGTACAATTCACGATATGCTTCATCGCTTATCATCCACATGTTGTATTTTACGCACAGTCGTGCAAGTCCTTTAAGAGTTTCATAATCATAAAGCTGTCCTGTTGGGTTGTCATAAGGAATAACAAGAAGAGCTCCAGGATTGTTTTCTTTTATAGTTTCTTCAATTTTATCAAGTTCAGGAAGGCTGAACTTTCCGTCTTCGTTCAAATGACGTTTTACAGTAACAGTCTTGCGTCCTATTCTTTCTGCAAATGAAATATAGTTTGTGTAAGCTGGATCTATCATCATAAGAGGTTTTTCACCAGTGCCTGGAGCACCGCAAACGCCTATTAGCAATAATTCCATACCAGTAGAGCCTCCATCTGTTACCTGAACAAATAATTTACTGGTATCAAAACCTTCGCAGCTAAGGATGTTCTTAAATGCATCCTGAGTTTCTTGCAAACCAACAGTGCTTGTATATCTGATAACGCCTTTTGCAAATGGGCTTTCTGGTGCATCAAGTGCAAACATTCTTTTCTGCATTGCAGGATTAGTTGGAAGTGATACATTCCCTATACCTACATTAATAACAGCCTGTGGTTTAACTTTACGTTCCTCATATTTCATCTGCGCCAGTCTAACATCTGATGGCGTCCTTGATTCAAAATGTGCTGACAGTATTGGTTTACTCATTTGGTAAAAACCTCCTAAAATTAATTTAATATTTTGTTTAATTGTTATAAATTAAACGTTTTTAATTTATATATCATTAATTGTCACGTATTCATTATAAACAAAATTTGCATTTTTGTCTATAGATTTGTAAAGATTTAAACTGAGCAAAAAAGACATAATTTAAAGACGTGAGTAATCATATGGCGGACAAGTTTATGAAAATATAATTTGTAAAATAAAAACATTTATATTTAAAATAAATAAGGACAATGCATTATCAATCTTAAGGAATAAATACTTTGTCCAAACATTAACAATTATTATGGCTGCATATATACATTATAAACTTTGTTTTGTATCATCCTGTGGCTGACAATGCTAATAATCTGATCCTCTGTTACCCCATGTTCTCCACTGTACTTATACTTGCCTATTGTAAATGAATATGGGATTTTTAATATATTTTCTTCAAATACAAGTGACCCCTTTAGGCTGTTTGTCTTTTCAATAACAACATTGACATCGCATTCCTTGTCAATAACAAGACAAAACTCGTCTCCACCAAATCTGTACAACTTGTCTGATTTTCTTAACTTTCCTTTTAATGTTACTGCAAAATGTTTAAGAATTTTGTCTCCCACATCATGTCCGTATGTATCATTTATTTTTTTGAAATTGTCAAAATCGATGAACACCAATGTAAAGGGAATTTTGCTTTGAACATATTCTGTAAGAATTTTAGTGAGGCTGGCCTTGTTGTACACATTTGTAAGAGAATCAACAAGGACAGATGTTTCTATTTCATGCCCCATTACCTTCCCCATGATTGAATTCTGAAAAGGAAGCAAGAACAAAAATATCACTGCGACGGCATTTATTCCATATGCCCCGTAACCGTAGTAAAGCAAGATATTTATAATTACACTGATATAAATGCAGGATGTCATGGAATGGATGCTGTTAACGTGTGCTTCATCTTTATTGTTCGTGTACAGGTAGATTATCAGCATTAACATTGACGCATTGATTGTGTTGTGTAAAGTCGATGCAAGAATCATTAAAAACACCGCATTTTGTCCATGAAGAACAATGATTGCTGCTGATACGGTTAGAATGCTTACTATGCGCATGGCCCAGTTATATAATGCCTTGCTGGCTGAAGAAAATGTATTTTCATGCTTTAAAAGCTTGTCTGCTGCAGTTTCAATTAAAAATGAAAGGGTTACTATGAATACACACGTTGCAGGATTAAACAAAAAAGCTGCAAAAATGATTATAGTCCCACGAAGAGATGCTCCGCTGTGCTGCGAATACCTTAACATCAAAACCTCAAGAACGGCCCCATATGCTGCAATGAATACGCTTAGCAAAACAATTTCTGTTCTGTAGCTGACTAACATAAGTATGCTGAGAAAGGCAGCAAAAATAATGGTTCCTATCAAGTAAGGCTTATATAATTTATGCATGTTCAAATTCCCCCAAAATTATAAACATTTATTAATATAAGTAAGTTTTAATCCTATCCAAAAAATCGTACTAGAATTATTATACCTAAATTTTTGAAATTTGTCATTAAAAAGTCATCAATTAAAATTTTTACATTATTAACATAAAATATCCATTTTGTTTATTTTTCGAACAAAATTGTATCAACATAAGTTTATCATACTTGCATAAAAATAATGTCTAAAAAAGTCGACAAAATCTTGGATTATTTGCTCATTTCCATATAAAAGTCTATTATTTCATCATCATTAACCAGAGTACGTATGCTGTCATAAACAGGCATTGCTGCAAATTTTACCATATCCTGCCTTGTTCTTTCCGGCAAATCAACTATGTCCATGCCGTTGTCAATAAGTGTTTGTTTCACATCTTCAAGACGCTCATCTGCCTTAATTCGAGCATAGGCAGTTGCATTTTTTGCAGCTTCTTCAATTACTTTCTTTTCCTGTTCATTGAGGCTGTTAAAAATATCATTTGTTGTGATCAAAGGTAAAAAATGAGGCAGATGATTTGTGTTTATAACATAGTCCTGTGCATCATAAAACTCAAATGCTGCAATGTTTCCATAGGGATTTTCCTGAGCATCAATATATCCGCGCAGCAATGATGAATGTATTTCTCCCACCGGAAGAGGTATGACTATTGCTCCAAGCAGCTGCCAGAATTTTATGTGGTTTGGATTTTGAATTGTTCTGATTTTAATTCCTCCAAATTGTTCTATATCCTGAATTTCTAAATTTGAAGTCATTTCTCTGAATTGTTCATCAGCCATACCAAGCAATTTGTATCCGGAATTGCTGTATATATTATTTATCTTTTGGTAGAAATATTCATTATCCATTGTGTTTCTCAATTTGTTTATATCATTATAAACCATTGGCATATCCAGTATGGATAATTCGGGAACTAAATTTACCTGATGAGCTGTAGTTTGTATAATAAAATTCGGGCTTCCTTCACTTATTGTAGTGCTGAGCATCTGTCTGTCATTTCCCAATGCAGCATCTGTAAACACCTCTATTTTCATTTTTCCGTTGCTCAATGTATTTACTTCTTCAGCAAATTTTTCTGCATACAAAGTAGCAAGGGAGCCTTTTGGAGAATCCAAACCCAACGTAAAAGTCATATCTCTTATATCATCTTGAACATGCTCCATGTCTTCAACAGACTGCATGTTGTAAATACACATATTGACAGGAATCATGTCAATACAGAGTTTTAAAGTTTTCCCGGGGTAAAATGGTATATTGCTTATTTGAACCGGATGGTATCCATTGGAATTAATCACAATAGTATATTCATTAAATTTGTCAGATTTAAATATATGTAATAATGCTTTTTCAATAGGCAAATCTTCATGATTTGTTAAATCAACACTTAAATAAGAACATTCTGAACTATCATGCTCATGCAAAACAAACAATTTTTGATTTGTTCCACTATAGATTTTATCGCATGGATAATTTAAAACCCAATAATACAATTATTAACACTTCCTTTTATAAGCATATAACAATATATTCAAACTGATAAAATATGTGATATAAAAACAGCCCTTGACAAAATGTCAAAAGCTGTTGATTACTTTAATGAACGGAAGTGTAACCTTCGGTGTAGTGCGTATGTCCATCTTCATATGTGGTAACAGTTTCATAACGGTGTACGTGACCGCCTCTTACCTGAATATCCGGGCCTGTTCTTGTTTGGATTCTGTGCCTGTGACCATCATTGAATGTTGTGACATCTGAAATATGATGATAATGACCGGGAATGTTAGGATCCGAAGATGTACTGCCTCTGTAATAATGCCTGTGACCGTCATCTATGGTAGTTGCTCCTTCAAAGGAGTGTCTGTGATTTCTGTTTCTCATCAAATCACCTCCCTAACATCATTTTATGCAGACATGCATTTATTGTTACCTTAATCTTCTCATGATTCACAATGCAAACTATATTTTCATTATTTTATATGTAATTGTTCTTTTATTACTCTAGGGCTCATCCAACGAATCAGATTGAATTTTGAACCTGCCTTGCCATTTGTGCTGATAGCCTTGAGCCGCCGAAAGGTTGCTGTGACACTACTGCTCCTGTTGGTTTTACATTAATATAGAAATTTCCTGCTGAGTGAACCAATTCTTTTTCAGCCTCTTCTATGGCAGGTACGGTGTTGCAGTTGTCTCAATATTTTTTCAATACATAAATAAAAACGTAGATTTACTGGATGTATATGTTTATAATATAAATAGCGAAAGAAGCAGGAAGGAGAACATTATGTCTCAGATAACAAAGCGGGCGTTAGAAGCTTCTTTGAAAAATCTACTTCTTAAAAAGCCCCTTGATAAAATAACCATCACCGATATTGCTGAAGATTGCGGTATTAACCGCATGACCTTTTATTATCATTTTAAGGACATATATGACCTTGTAGAATGGTCGTGCATTGAAGATGCAACGAAAGCACTTGAAGGCAAGAAGACATATGATACGTGGCAGCAAGGTTTTATGCAGATATTTGAAGCAGTATTGGAGAACAAACCATTTATTCTTAATGTATATCGTTCTGTTAGCCGGGAACAAGTAGAAATATATCTGTATAAGTTAACGTACAATCTACTGATAGGTGTTGTGGATGAAAAGGCTGCTAATATGGCTGTCCGAGAAGAGGACAAGAAGTTTATAGCTGATTTTTATAAATATGCTTTTGTGGGATTGATGCTGGATTGGGTTAAGAACGATATGAAAGAAGAACCACAAATAATTATTGATCATCTTTCTGTTCTGATGCATGAAAATATTACCTCAGCACTGAACCGTTATAGAACCGACAACAATACATCAAAAACCGATGAATGATAAAAAATATTATAGTCTTGCCGTTATGATAAAAGTTTTATCATGACGGCATTTCTGTTTAATGTGGAATTTATTTTATTTTGATAAAATACATACATAAAAAAATATTTTTGGAGGTATATATGTATTACTCAAGCGGTAACTATGAAGCATTTGCACGACCATTGAAACCGGCAGGAGTGGAACACAAGTCTGCATACATCGTCGGCAGCGGCCTTGCAGCATTGACTGCTGCCTGCTATCTCGTCAGGGACGGACAAATGAAGGGCGAACATGTCCATATTCTTGAAAAAGAACCAATCCCGGGAGGAGCCTGTGACGGCTACAAGTATGAGAATGTAGGATATGTCATGCGCGGGGGCCGTGAAATGGACAATCACTTTGAGGTTATGTGGGACTTATTCCGTTCTATCCCCTCTATTGAGACTGAAGGCGTAAGTGTTCTGGATGAATATTACTGGCTCAATAAAAAAGACCCAAACTATTCCCTCTGCCGTGCAACGGTCAATCGTGGCGAGGATGCCCACACAGACGGCAAGTTTGACATATCAGACAAGGGTGCCATGGAGATCATGAATCTATTCTTCACTCCAAACGAAAAGTTGCAGGACAAGCGCATCACTGATGTATTCGATGATGAAGTGCTGTCATCGAACTTCTGGCTTTATTGGCGTACGATGTTTGCCTTTGAAAACTGGCACAGCGCATTGGAAATGAAGCTTTATATCCAGCGTTTTATCCATCATATAGGTGGTCTGCCGGATTTTAAGGCTCTGCGTTTCACGAAGTACAATCAATATGAGTCCATGATATTGCCAATGGTAAAATATCTGGAAAGCTTCGGCGTCCAGTTCCACTACGGTGTTAAGGTTGTTAATGTAAAGTTTGATTGCTCCGGCAATAAAAAACAGGCAACTAGCATTGAAATAATTCGTGAAGGCAAAAATGACAGCATTGATTTGACAGAAAATGATCTGGTGTTCATAACTAACGGCGGCTGTGTAGAAAATTCAACAATTGGAGATCAGAATTCGCCAGCCGTATTCAACACGGAAATCAAAGCAGGTGGAGGCTGGGACATGTGGCGTAAAATTGCAGCACAGGACCCCTCCTTCGGACATCCCGATAAGTTCTGCCATGACCCGGAGCAGTCCAATTGGATGAGTGCTACCGTTACAACTCTCGACCAGCGTATTATTCCGTATATCAAGAATATTTGCAAGCGTGATCCATTCTCAGGCAAAGTGGTGACCGGGGGCATCGTCACAGCGAAGGATTCATCTTGGCTTCTTAGCTGGACAATCAATCGCCAGCCGCAGTTCCGCCAGCAATCCAAGGATCAGTGCCTTGTGTGGGTATACGGTTTATTCTCCGATAAACCAGGTGATTACATTAAAAAGCCCATGCGTGATTGCACAGGAAAAGAAATCTGCATGGAATGGCTGTATCACATAGGAGTGCCTGAAAACGAAATTGAAGACATGGCTGCTAAAAGTGCCAATACCGTTCCCTGCATGATGCCTTACATCACTGCTTTCTTCATGCCCCGTGCTTATGGAGACAGACCTGATGTTGTACCTAATGGAGCTGTCAACTTTGCTTTCCTGGGACAGTTTGCAGAAACAGCCCGTGATACAATTTTCACCACCGAGTATTCCATGCGTACAGGCATGGAAGCTGTTTACACACTTCTTGGTATAGACCGCGGTGTACCGGAAGTATGGGGCAGCGTATATGATTTGCGCAACCTGCTAAACGCCACAGTACAGCTTCGTGACGGTAAAAAAGCAATTGACATGGACCTTGGTTTCAAGGAAAAAATAGTATTGAAAAAAGTTCTCAAAAAAATTAAGGGAACAGATATTGAAAGGCTATTGAAGGAATACAATATCATTTGATAATATAAGCGGCATGATTTCGCTCATACCGCACATGTTGATGGCAAAGTATATATTTGGACGTTGTCATTCTGAGGTGCAGCCGAAGAATCTCATGTTTTCAATAAAGATGAGATCCTTCACTATAGTTCAGGATGACAGCGTAAGGTTTTTTGTTAACTATATACAAATTAATTTAATATTTTTTCTTTTCTAAACATTGTTCCGAACACCACAGCTAATATGATGCAGCTAAATAATACGGCTCTTTCCATAATCATATTTGTCAAGACTGTTCCTAAAATAACTCCAAAAATAAAAAATAAGATAATTCCATACAACTCCAGTCCCTTAGTCAGTTCCTGAACATTTTTTGTGTGATAATATATAAACAACTGTTCTGTTGCACTGCGAAGGTTACCCGTACACATGGTTGTGGTATATTTTCTGAAGCACTCAAACTGCAGGGCACATACAAAGGAAATTGCCGAGTTGACAATCAAGTCCATGTTTCCCTTAGGAACAAATGCAACAACAGTTAATATAACAATTTCCACAGCCACAACAATTTGTCTCCAATGAATGAGTGAATTTTGTTTAAATCTGCTCCTAATTAACTCTGATAAGACAATTCCCAAAATAAATGCTGCAATTGGTATCATGTAGTGAATTGTACTGCTAAAGTTTTTCTGTGAAATATTCAATCCCATAAGAACGATGTTTCCTGTTTGTGCATTGGCAAAAACCTTTCCTCGTGAAATATATGTATAAGCATCAAGGAACCCGCCAACAACTGCCAGCAAGGCACCTACCACGTATGATTCTGACATCTGAGTATATTCTCTTTTTAACATATTTAACCTCCAATTCAATTTAAACATAAAATAAAAAATATTAAGTCGTCATATAACACTGCGACTTAATATGATATTGTACTACAAAAATATTAAAAACTCTATGAATCTTTTTAAAATTTATATATTCCACTAATCGGGTATGTTTCAATTAAACGCCGTTTTAACGTTACGAATTTACATATTTCAATTGAGAAGGTTGTATAAAATCATTCAAAACCTTGCAATATACTTATTAGGTGCATCTATTTAATAACGAGTTTACTTCAGAGATGCAACTTCAATTATACAATATAAAATATGCTTTAAATAAATTTGAATTATCTTACGAAAATAGCAATAGCCAATGCGATAATATATTAGCATGACTTCTGCTGATTTATCATTGCATTGACTTTCACTTATTGAAAAAACGCTAAAGCTCAATTAGAAATCGAAAATGTTTCACCGAAGATATAAAACTCCTTCACAAGCTCTGCAGAAATAGGGAGATCGTAAGAGATGTTTATCACAAACGCCGAAACTGGCTTATTCGCACCGTCTTTACCACTCATGATAACATAGCTGAAATCCTCTTCTGAAAGTATGGTGCCATCAGAGAGTGTGACACTTATACTCCCAACTTCAGACGAAAATGCCTCCATAACATCCTTATTATGTAAATTGTATGAAAGTACTATTGTAGAGCTCATAGGAGTTATTTTAATATTCTCAAGCATAAAATTGTTTTCATTTACTGTAACTGGCTTCCGTATAAGAAAAGTTCTGCTGTATTTACTTCCATCTGTTAGCTCCAACTTGAATTTCCATTTATCCTTATATAAGGGTTTCATTACAAGAGCGGTGCCATTGCTAACATAATATCCAAAATTTTCGAGCATTATTGAATACGTACCAGCTTCAAATTCATTATGGTTTATTATAGTGTAGAGTATCTCGAACTGATTATCCGCAAGAGTAGGATCATCCTCACTATAATAATATCGTACACTCGTCTGTTCCATGTTTTTGAGTAGGCTTCCGTCAATCTCAGATTCGAACCTATAATTCATGAGAGTTTCATATCCTGTATCAAATAGCACACTTTGCAACTCCTTTGCAGTAATTCTCAACATTACCATCGCCATATTTCCACTGGATATAACGTCCATAACTTCGATTTTAATTTCATTAGTCTCGATAACTGTTCCAATTGTTGTTCCAGAAATAGCACTAAGTTGCTCGACATTCATATAATCATATACGCCACCAGAACTTTCCGCCTTATTTGTAAACAGCTGAATAAAATATCCTCCAACAATTGAAACCGCCAAAACTGTGGTAGATAAAATTATTGCTAATATCAAAACAGCAGTTGCAGTCAAAGGTAATCGCCTACGTCTAACTGTGGTTTCTGACAGCCCTTCTATTTCAACGTATAGTTTTTCCTTCCATTCTGTCGGTGTTATAATATTTTTAAAGTTATTGAAATCACTCATCTTTAATCACATCCTTTAACATTTCTCTTCCACGTTTAAGTTGAGATTTTATTGTGTTTTCGTTTCTTTTGAGAATTTCAACAAGCTCCTTAATGCTGTATCCCTCATAATGATATAGATAAATTACCTCGGAATATTTGTATGGCAGGGTTCTAACTGCATACAGCAAGCTCCAATCGAATTTCTCTATATACGGAATCACCAGCTTATCTATGTCGAAGTGATTTCTGCGAAATAGCTTCCGATGTATATCCCGACTTTCATTTATAGTGACGGTTATAAGCCATCGTCGAATCTCTTCATCTGGTTTTTGCCACATCTCCTTTGAATTATATAGCTTAATAAATACATTTTGCCAACAGTCTTCAGCATCTGCGAGGCAATTAAAACGGAGATAGCATATACGTGTTACCATGTCAGAATATTTTTCAACATGGTTAACATATAAATCGTTCGCAATCAATAAATTCATGTCTACATAACCACCTCTTTAACTATAGAACGTTTCAGGATAGCTTTTGGTTGCATTGTAATTTAAAAATTTATTATATTATACCATAAATTATATTTTACATAATTATTTGCACGCATTTTTGCAGTCATTTTTACACACTATTTTGCAAGTGTAATGAATTTATTACATATGCTTTTTCTTGCAAAAACCTATGCAAAAATTAATGAAATCTTTATTAAAAGCAATATAAATGTTGAAATTTAAATAAAATTAAAGAGTGCAAAACTTATTGTAATTTTGCACTCAAAAACAATTGAAACTTGTTGTTTGCACATCTAAAGTAAACCCGTTACTTTTTTATTGGATTATTTATTTTGGCTTCTTTACTTCGCCATTAAAATAAAAATCCTTTTCATTTGCTTTTATATATTCATGAAGTTTCTCTAACATTGACTTCTCACTGGTATAATATCTGTCATCAAGTTCGCTGAAATCGGGTTCATATTTTTCCAATTCATCACGACGTTTTTCCCTGTCTTTATTTGGCTTTCCGCCAAGCATAACAGCAGATTCCTTAATTATGTCATAGTTTTCTGACGCTCCTATTTCTTGAAAACCTTTCATTGCATCTTCCCATACTATTCCTGTGGAATTGTAATAAAACTGGTCATGACCTCCGTTATTTACCTCTGATAAATACCATTCAATTGCAAAAACATATCGTTGCGGTTTTGTGAATTTCGCTAAATCTTTGTTGTATTGCTTTTCGCCATCATAAATGCTCACGCTCCACCAAACAGGTTCAATAACCCTAAAATCATCATTTGATGAAATTATAGCATCATCTACCACTATTTTTTCTGTTATGTATTCTACTTTATTTACATCATTCGAATTTTTATCACAACCACTTAATATGACTATCAACAGTATGAATACCAAAACAATTGCATTTTTCATGAACATTTCCTCCTGGCGATTATATATATTAAATTTTACTTTATTTCACCATATTCCTAATAGGGTTTATCTGAAGGGATACTGCTATAACCATTAGCGCTATTTTTGTATTATTTTATTAATATTTAATTTCATTTTTATCCCATTCCATAGTTTAGTTTGATTAGGTCTATATTTACCAGATAATTGTACTTATTTACAACTTAAAATTGTTCCAACGACTAAATCACACAGTGGGTCATAAAACACCTTTTCTTTTTCTAACTCTACATACTTGACTGTCATCTTATTTTTCAAGCACCTAAGTTCATGACCATGGAAATATCCGGTTATTTCAGCTACACCTATGTATAGCCCTTATACGCTAAGCCTTGCTATTATGCCTGCTATAACATTGTCTTTTTTCAATTCAACAGCCTTGTGCATGCACAATTCATGACAACACATGCATTCAATGCATTTATTGTAATCAATTTTCTTAGTACTTACATCTATTGCTTTTACAGGACAGCTTTCTACACACATATTGCATTGCTTACATTTCTTTTTATTAATTTCAGGCTTTGTTTTAAAAAAGTCTATTACCTTAATTACTGACTTATTATTTTTTTGTTTTGTACTCCTGAAATTTTTAGGCAACTTAAAACCTTCTAAATGTGGAATATAATTATAATCGCCAACTATTTCTATTTCATCCGGATTATATTGACCCAAGTTTCTTTTTTTTGCTGCACTTAAAACAGGTATATCATCAAGCATCATTCCAAGCATATTAACAGCTATTGTATCCAAAGCTAACGGGTCTGTGCTTATCAGAATTTTGTTTGACTTGTAAACAGTTCCCGCTGTAGGGCCTTCTCCCTGCATGGAAATTATGCCGTCCATTATATGAAGATCAAATTTAGCTGCTTCATGTATATCAGCTAAAATTTCACCAAAATCTTCTTTGTCGGGTGCCATTTTATGATACATGGCCTTTCGAAGCCCTGGTATGCAGCCAAATACATTTTTTACTGCTCCTGTATAAATATTTGCAGAGTGAGTTTTTAATTTTGGCACATTAATTACCACATCTGCATCAAAAAGCGGTTTTGCCAGGTACATCTTTTCCTTGAACTTACCATGGGGCTGCACTTCAAAGACACCTTCTCTGTCAAAGTTTTTTATGATTGCACCTTCCTCTTCAGCTACCTTGTCATATCCTGTAACTTTAAAGCCTTGAGCAGTTGGTGCAATACCGGCTATGGCTCCTCCAGAACTATCTCCAATCCACACTGTACAACCCTTATTTTTTAATATTCTTGTTAATGCCCTTACAAATTCACTGTGAGTGACTGCAGCCGAATCAGAAGATTTAGGTCCTATAAGATTAACCTTGAGCAATACAACATTACCTGTCTTGACAAATTTATCCCATCCTCCTAATCTTTCCATACCATTGTTTATTTTAACAATTATGTCATCTACTGAATAGTCTTTACATTCCTGGATAATAACTTTATTCATTGCTATATTTCCTTTCTGTAAATAGTAGTTTTTCAATGTCTTCCTTATACTATATTTTACTACATAATTTATAGGTATAAAATAATTTTTTCAAATATAACTTATGGGTGTTTATAAGGTTCGATACCATTAATTTTCCTTATTTTTCATATAGGTATATCATTTAATTGTGATTTATTATATAATTTATTTATGTCATCTTATTAAATGGGGGTAGGCTGTGAGTTTATTTTGGTTTGATAGGCTTCAATATTCAGAAGTATTAGAAAAACTGATTATTTTTGAATTTTTTGAAACAGACTCATTACATATCAATAGGATTACTGAGGCAACATGGAACTCGGAGCTGGCTAAAGAAATCCTTGATAAATTTACATATGAAAAACATGGTTTAATACGCAGACTTATGATTTCAAACAGCAGCATATGCTACTATTTAATATTCTATACAAATAATGATGAAGATAAAAAAATAGTTATTGAATATAAAGATATACATACAAGATGTATCCATGAGTATGGAAACTTTGAAAATCTTCAAAATTGGTTTCTTGAAATTAACAACATAGATGGAGACGCTCATTCTAAAACCTTGGGTAAAGTTAAAACCTCTACTGAATATGCAAAAAACTTACTATATAATTACTGGAAATCAGATATAAATGCAGATGATGACCAGGGTCTGGAATTTACTAAAAGGTTATTAACATATAAAAATCCTAAGGGAGATCTCATTGAAGCAACTACAAAAGGATTTGATTTTGATTTTTTCATTTTCTTTGAAGCAAGTAATTCCTTAATTAATATAGAATTTGCTCTTAATTATAAAAATACCAAGGAAAATTATGTATGCACCCCCATGAAGTATTGCTGGGGATATGGTCCTCCTGGTGTTCCTGATAATCAAATGAAATATAACAGACTGTGGAAGGCTACAAAATTGCTGAATGGAGAATTTTCAATATTAAACTACAGTGAAAATAACAATGACATAGGGTTTAGCATTATAAATGATTTAGATTATAATAAAGGTTTTTTAAATGAAACAAAATATATAATCTCCAAAGATAACTTTGAAAAATCCATTTTTGAAACTGCCAGCGAACGCTGCTTGTCTTTTAAGCATTTTAAGGATAACAGCAAACAAATTAAGCAATACGGCAATGATTTTTTTAATGAATGGAAAACAAATAGAAGCAAGTACTAATGAGGTGAAAACATGGCAAAATGTTGGAGTTTAAGTACTACAATCAGGAACCCGGAAAGAAACGCCCCCTTTCTGAGAGTTCTTCAAGAATTTGAAGGTGAACCTTTCAACAGCAACACACAAGCAAATTTATTTAAAAGACTTATTCAAACAAAAAATTACATGCCTATGGGACTTCCAAAGAGAATTAAAGATAAATATGAAGACCCTGAAGAATTTACACATGAAGAACTGTCAGAAATCTTATCATTAGCAAGTTATGAAAATAAGAGTATTGATAACATAGAAGATATTTATGCCATGCGTGGCAGAACAGCGGTGTCAAATCTAAATAAAATGTGTGCTGCAGTGGCACGGGATTCACATGGACCAGTGAGAATAACACCTTTAGGTATGGAGATTATTTCCGGCACACCTGACTTTAGCAATATCTTTTTAAGGTACTTTTTAAAATGGCAATTGCCAAATGGTGTTGATCGTGGATTTAACGACTTTAATATAATTCCATTTATCGCCACCATGCATGTTGTAAAACAAGTAAATGAAATGTGGTTTTCAATGGGCAATAATCCGGTTGGTTTATCAAAAATCGAGTTTGCTTTATTTATTCCCACGCTAACAAATTACAAAGATATTAATGATACTGCAAACCAATTAATTGAATTTCGTTGTAATTGCAGAAAACTTAATGGAGAAGAACAGAAAAATTACATAGATACACAGTTTATTGAAAAAGTTATAAATGTTTTTTCCCTTCAGACTGATGATGACTTTGAAATAGAGAAGAAAATAAATACCCTTTATGATTATGCAGACTCTGCAATCAGATATTTCAGAATGACAAACTTATTTTATTACAGGGGTAACGGCAGATACATAGACTTGTCTCCAAGAAGAAGTGTTGAAATTGAAAAACTCTTAGAAACTTTTTCAGGTGAATCATTGAGATTCGGTGATATTGAAGAATATTTCGATTATATGTCAAACCTAAATATGCCCCAGCTTCCTTGGGAAAATATTGGTGACCTTCAAGCTGCGTTAATTAACCTGCGTGAAGAAGCAACTCATATACAGGCTAAAATAGAGTCTGAATTTCAAGGCCAAAGTCTTCACAGTTTCACATTTGATACTGCCATATCAGGTGACTTGACCATACTTAATAACCACATTAAGGAAACAAGAGAAATCATTAATTTATTAAATGTTGATTATTCTATTTTGCTTGAACGCAGTCTATCAAATATTGATACCTATATTTCTGAAATAAGTAAGTTATCTTCTCGAAGAAGAAGCATTTCTGGACAAGACCCGTTAAACCTTGAATGGAATGTTGCCCAATCCCTAATGGCCTTAGATGATGCCAAAGAGATTATTCCTCACTACAATGTAGGAGATGATAATTTGCCTACATTTACAGCACCAGGCAATACTCCGGATATGGAATGCCACTACATTGATTTTAGCATGATTTGTGAAGTAACATTGCTTAACGGAAGAGACCAGTGGTACAACGAAGGACAACCGGTTATGAGGCACTTAAGGGATTTTGAAAGCAATAATCATAATGAAAATAATTATTGCTTATTTCTAGCACCGTCTCTGCACAGAGATACTGTGAATACATTTTGGTACAGTGTCAAATATGACTATGAGGGTGCTCGTCAAAAGATAATCCCTTTAACATTAGATCAATATACTAAAATACTTTCCATTGTTAAAAACAAATATTTCAAACATAGTATTCGTGTCAATCAACGCACTTTGAAAAGCCTTTTTGATATTGTTTATTCAAAAGTAGATGAACACAACAACTCCGGTGACTGGATTTTAAGTATTGACAACTGCATAGATACCTGGGAGAAAAGCTATCTGATATAAATATAAGATGTTTAAATCTATTGAAAAGATGAGATTCTTCGGCTGCGCCTCAGAATGACAGCATCCAAACAAATAATTTGTCACAAGTATAATAGTTTTCTAGACATTAGAAGTAACAGAAACGGGCTGCTTCAAAAATGAGACAGCCCGTTTCATATAATAAATAATATTAATAATTAGTTATTAAAACTTCAACAGTTTTATTCGAACGATCTTTAATCTGGTAATTTGAATTGTTGTAGCTCATGTCTAAATAATGTATTTTATAATCATTGTTTGTTATCCAGCTTTCAAGTATCGTATTCTTAGTGCCTTTATTTTCAATGACATTAGAGAGAGCAAAATTTATATTATTCCTGTTCAAGCTGTCAAGAAGCTCATATAGTTTGTATTCACAATCCTCAGCCCAACCGCCTTGTTCGTTATATGAAGCATTTGTTATTAAATATGGCGGATCAGCATAAACGAAAGATCCTTTAAAATCATTTGCCGTAAGACATTTAAAATTAACATTAATAAATTCAGAGTCGCTATCTTTTATATTTTTCAAAAATGTGATTAAATTACTCTTAATTTTACTGTTAAAATCTCTCTTCCCCACAGGAATATTAAAGTTTCCTTCTTTGTTAAATCTGATTTGATTATTAAAACCAAAAACAATCAAAGTATAAAGCATAATATTCTTTTTAAACCCATTTTTTTCATGTTTCAATGAATTGTAATCATTTCGCAAATTCAAGAACTTCTCGCGATTGTAATTAGCAAGCCCATCTGGGCTTGTACATCCATAATAATCATATCCAAAAACACTGCTGTCAGAAAGATCATATGTTTTTATGATGTTTTCAATTTCTGACAATATAATATCTATTTCATAAGCTTTAAAGACATTTAATAACTCAATTAATTGAGGATTAAAATCAATAAACTTCTTGTTGTTTGCAACAACATTTATTCCAACATTACATCCACCGGAGAACAAATCAACAAATTGATCAATATCATCAGGAAAAAGCGGAAGTATTTGCTTCAATAATTTATGTTTGCCCCCGGTATAATTAAATGGAGATTTAATATAGTCCATAGTCCTTCCTTTAGTTAACTCTGCAGTAATAAATCAATTCTTTATGATTGTCAATTTTGCTCTTTCCGGTTGTAAAGGCATTAAAGTCTGTTTCATAGACTTTAACCTCACCCTTTTGCTTTAAAATTTCAATAATTTCTTCATTTGAGATTTTTGCATTGGAACGTCCATTTCCTTTTTTAGCCATATTGTTATAAGAAACAAGAATATGTTTTGTTCTTACATTTTCTATCAAATCCCTGAAAGTATCTACAGCTTTTACAGTACAATAATTGCTTTTTATGTGACTTCTTTGTTTTATTTTTTTAGCTTTTCCTTGCAGCTCAGGCTTTTTATTCTCTGCAATATTTTCTAACAAATGATAGGCATCCCCGTACTGTCTGCTGTTATACGGTGTATCAATGTATGTTACATCTGCTTGTACTTCTTTAACAAGCACATTGGCATCACAATTATAAATTTGATTGTTTATATTTGCATCATCGTTAATATTTGGCATTAATAATTCTAATTCTTTTATGTTATCAAGAGTCTCTCTATATGCATCATAATGACCGCATGTGTTTGCTGCTTTGTCTGCTGCATAAAGCAGTGATGTTATGAGTATATTTTTTTCACGGGCATTAATAGAATTCTGTTCATATAACACGTCGATTTCATCTCTGATATAACCAATTTTTCTGGCATTTTGTATTGTAAAATATCTATCTCCAAAATTAACAGACATATAATTATCATCATTGATTATTGCTTCGTTAAGTTGTTTTATAGTATGTATTAATTTTTCAGCATCATAGCTCTCAGAACTGAAAAAAGTATCATATGCAATATAATTTGATTTCAAAATGTCATTTACTATAACTACCTTGTTTTGATTGTTGTAATAGTTTGAAACAACACCTGTGCCGGCAAAGGGCTCGAAAAACGTATTAAAATTCTCAACATTTTCTCTGATAATACTTTCAATGAAATCAATCAATTTTTGTTTGCTCCCCAAGTATCTTCGGTTTGACATTTCTAATAAAGTATCATCATTATGTTTTTGAATGCTTAAATTCTTATTATTCTTTTCACTAAGAAGTTTTCGAAGCTGATCCAGGTCTTCTTGTGTCCAGATTCGCCATCCCCGCCAATCCTTAACAGGTTCATTCAACAATCCTTCATGTATCCAATTATATAATGTCTGCCTGCTAATATCGAATTCCTTCAGTATGTATTTTGTACTAATTTCCTTTAGCATTTGTCCTCCTGCACGCATCTAATGCATCTTGCTAATTTTACTATTTAATAATACCATCATATTCGAATTTCAGCAATACTAATTTAAAGGTCATAGGGGACAGAACCGTCCCCTATGACTTCTTTAAATTTTTCCTAATTCGTTTAAATCTTCTCTTAAAATTTTTAATACATTTTCCCTTGCTTCTGTTAATGGAAGCCTTAATCCTCCAACATTTACTCCCATCAGATTTAAAGCTGCTTTTACTGGTATTGGGTTTGCAATTACAAATAAGTTCTTAAAGATATTTAATAATTTAAGATGCATTTCTTTTGCCTTTTCAGTATCCTTGGATATGAAAGCATCTATCATTTCCTTCATTTCAGGACCTACAACATGAGATGCTACACTGACTATTCCATAGCAGCCTATTGACATTGCAGGAAGCAACATTGAATCGTCTCCTGAATAAACTAGAAAATCCCCAGGGACGCGCTTTATTATTTCGGCAAACTGAATTATGTTTCCGCTTGCCTCTTTTAATGCTTTTATATTATCAATTTGAGCAAGTTTTTCTACTGTTTCCGGCAATATGTTGCACCCGGTTCTTCCGGGCACATTGTACAGCATAATTGGTAAATCAACAGATTCTGCAACTTTCTTAAAATGACAATACAAAGAATCCTGGTCAGGCTTATTGTAATATGGCGTAACTACCAGAAGTCCATCAACCCCCGCCTCTTGTGCTGCCTTTGCATTTTCTATGGTAATTTTTGTATTATTAGTCCCTACCCCTGCAATTACTGGAACATCCACAGAATCCTTTATAATTTTATATAAATTTATTTTTTCATCTTCTGTTAGAGTTGGAGCTTCTCCTGTTGTTCCTGTTACGACTAAAGCAGTACTGCCCTCCTCAACTAATTTAATTGCAAGTGAACTGGCAGCTTCAAAATCAACATTTAACTCTTCATCAAAAGGTGTCACCATAGCCGTTATCAATCTTCCCCATTTAACCATATCATATCCCCTTTCAAAAAAATACTGTAATCCATTTTATGAAATATACAGGTATTTGCTAACAAAAATTAACCTCATGAATAAAATAAAACCATCTGATTACTGCAATATTAGTAAATTTAAAGAGGGAGAGACAATAATGGGCATAGTAATTCAAAAGTTCGGAGGAACTTCTCTTAGAAATTTAAATAATCAAAGTGAGTTTCTTAACCTAGTAAAAAAAGAAAAACAAATTGGCAGCAAGCTTGTTGTAGTTGTGTCCGCAATGGGCAGAGGAGGAGAACCTTACGCTACTGATACTTTAATAAATCAATTAGAAAAAATAAACATCACCATAAATCCAAAGAAGAAAGACTTAATTATGTCAGTTGGAGAAATAATTTCTGCAGCTCTTGTTTCTCATTTGCTAGAAAGTGAAGGTTTACCCTCAGAGGCCTTGACAGGATTTCAAGCAGGAATAATTACAGACGATAACTTTAATTCCAGTAAAATAATTGATATTAACACAGATAAAATCCAAAAATATCTAAATGAAAATAAAATTGTTGTGGTTGCAGGTTTTCAAGGGGCCACAGAGGATTTGGATATAACAACACTTGGCAGAGGTGGCAGTGATACTACAGCTGTTGCTCTGGGCGGATATTTAAAGGCCGAAAGGGTAGATATATTTACAGATGTGCCTGGGGTTGCTGTTACAGATCCAAGATTAGTACCAACTGCCAGATATATTGAGAAAATTTCATATGATGATATGTACAGACTGGCAATTAACGGAGCAACCGTAATTCATCCGAATGCGGTTTTATTGGGAAAGAAGTATAATATACCTATACAAATCCTGTCAACATTTACGGATGATAATGGCACACTGATTTCCAATGATAAAAACAATTTAAAAATAACAGGATTTGGAATAAAAAGACAAGAAAACAATTCAATTATATCATTTATTTTCAATGATGATTATAAAGATGAAATCAAAAAAGAACTGGATAAGTTTTTGACAAATGAAAAAGATAACTTAATTAATACAGAATATTTTAACGATCAGGCTTCAATCGAAGTTAAAAATGAATTGCTTCCTGAGTTTTTACAAAGATTATATTCAAATTTCTTCTATTAAATTAACGGTGCAAATTCTGCACCATCAGACTATTGATAACCCACGACGTTGTCATCCTGAACGATAGTGAAGGATCTCATCTGTTGAAAACATGAGATTCTTACGTCTTACCTCAGAATGACATCGTCCAAATATATTCTTGGTCATAAATGATTGTTCTGCACCGTTTTTTGACTGTTCTTATACTAATATAGGTTGATACCGTTCACCTAGTATTGCTGCTTCTATTGTTTCTTCAATCATATCAAATTTAGCTATGAGGGAATTTGGTTTATTTGCTGCATCATCCTGCCCAAAAGGCACAAAGTATATATTTCTTGTATTTAATAGCAAACCGATATTTTTAGCATTAGCTCCAAGTCCATCATTAGTTGCTATAGCTAAAACTAATGGCCTTTGATTTCTTAAATGAGCTTTGCAGGCCATGGTCACTGACGTATCAGTTATTGCATTTGCAAGTTTTGCTGTTGTATTACCTGTACATGGTGCAACTACAAGAACATCAAGTTTTAATTTCGGTCCTATGGGTTCAGCATCAACTATTGATTTAATTATTTCTTTGCCAGTAATCTCTTTTAATTTATTTTTCCATTCTTGAGCAGTGCCAAATCTTGTATCATAAGCATCTACTGAATGTGATATGATTGGATAAATATCTGCACCTTTACTTGCTAAGTCCTTGATTACTGGGAATACATTACTAAAATTACAGTATGAACCTGTTAATGCAAAACCTATTTTCAATCCTTCTATTGACATATTTATACATCCAACTCCTCTATGATATTATAAATTGTGTCCTTAATAACCATAGCGGCAGTTACTGGTGCTGCCTTTCCCGGAAGACCTAAAGCACTTATAGCTTTTATCTCCATTTCCCTTGCAGCTTCAAAATCAACTCCACCTGGTTTTGATGCTAAATCGATTATTAAACAATTACTGTCAATGCTTTTTAGCAATTCTTTATTAAGTATCATCTGAGGTATAGTATTAAAAACAACGTTCATCTTCGGCAAATATGTCTTTAGGTCTTTTGTGTGTACTGAAATATAACCATAGTTCTTTATCCATGCAAGATCACTATATTTTCTTGCTGATACATGCACGTTTGCTCCAATTCCATATAGCATTTTTGATAAAACCCTTCCAATTCTCCCATAGCCTAGCACTATGACATTTGAATTATGAATTGTAACAGGTGTTTTTTCCATTGCAATTTGAATGGCTCCTTCAGCTGTTGGTATTGCATTTAAAACCTGCATTTCTTCCCTTTTAAAATAATCGGAAGATTTAATATTCTTATTCTTTAGTTTTTTTTCATGCTCAATATTGAATTTTCCACCAATAATCATTTGTTTTTCAGACATGAAGTCCAACACCATATCAATTGAGATTGCTTTATTTGAAAATGGAGCATTTACATTTAAATTGTCTGTAGAAAATGGCAGTGGACCTACAATAACATCAGCATATTCAATCGCTTCATTTAAACTTACTGTTTCGTTATTATACTCCTCCAGCATATCAAACCCATATATGCAAACATCTCTTCCGTCTTTCATTAGTAATTTTCCAAGCTCTAAGCTTCTCTTATCTCCTCCTAATATGGTATATTTAAAACCCATATTACTCCTCCTTATAGAGTTTTTTCAAACTGTTATATCTTATGCTAAATGGGAGTTTTAGTGAGAGTTGAACATAGGGACAGGAATATATTTAATTGCAAAGGTAGGATTAATTCTGATATGAATCATAAGTTATGGATATTTTTTCTATCAATTCCTTGAATGACGGTCAGTAAATACATAAGGGACAATGTATAAACAGATGGTTATGATTACTAACATACAGCAATCATAACCATCTATGAAAATTCAAACTTTCCAAATTAATTTACGCTATCCAGCAAAAGTTCGCAAGACATATAAAACATTTATTTAAATGACACTCTTCCTGTAGTAGTCAAACGATGTTTCAACTTCAAAGCCACATCCCCTATATAATTTAAAAGCATTTTTATTACTGCTGTCTACCTCTATTGTTATATTTTCTATACCTTCTTTTTTTAAATCTTTTAATATCAACATCAGCAGTTCTCTTCCAAAACCTTTTCCTTGAAATTGAGGTGATATACCAAGCCCAAATATTGATGCTTCTTCATTTTCAAAGCTAACAGAACCCATTCCAACAAGTTTTTCATCTACAAGTGCTATGTATTGAACTCTATTATTTGCTTCAAAAGTCCTGTCTATCATGCTTTTTGCATCGTCATATTCATCATTGAATATCTCTTGGCTTAAACTGATAAGTTCTTCTAAATTCTTTTGTTCTGCCCTATATAACTTCACTTGAGATTCATTTAGTATTCTTATATCGTTTGAATAGTCCTTATATCTTAAAAAATATTCTGTAAAAACAATTTCTGCATTTTGCGTTGCTATTGCTTCTTTGCCATCAATTGATTGCGTTTCACATACAAATATTATTTCTGATATGTTATATTTTTTTATCTCGTCTATAGCTTCACCGAGTAAACTCTTGAAATAACCTCTTCGCCTATATTCAGGCAAAGTATAAGCTGATATTTCCGCTTCTTCGCTGGTTGGAATAAACATAGATATAAAGCTTACTAATCTGCTATCCTCATAAAGCAGGAATAGGGTTTTTATTTCAGAATTAAAGTTAATAGATGTATCAAGAAAAATATTTCCATTTAACATATCATGATTTTTACAGATTAACTCAGCCTCTCTTATTTCTTTTATAATCTCTTCACTCAATTCACTTAATTTCTTAATCAACAACATATCCCTCCACTCATATAATTATACATATTTAGCAATACTTCACACCATGATTGTTTAATACACAATACTGGCTCATGAAAATTATCTATTTTTAGAAATAGTTTACCTAAAAAATAAATAACTCCTGCTATCATCTTAATCTTGACCGACATTTAACCGACACCTTGACCGACATTTGAGCGACTTTTGGGTGTAAATTGACAAAATCCTTATGATTCATTGAATGCCTATCACTTTGATTGTATAGCAATTTTTCTCACAAAGCAAGTATTTATAACTTTGTACAAATTAACCGCTAAATACCCCTTAACAAAAAAGAATAGCTTATTTGCTATTCCCATATTATTTGACATTTTTATTACCTATAACTGTTTCAAATAAATACCTATTAATAACTAAAAATTCTTCAACAGTAATTTTTTTATAAATTTAACCCTATTACTTTAAAAACAGAACCTAGTTGAATGATTTCAACATTTCCATCCATTCTAATACTTTTTTGTATGAATACATTCACTCCGTCTATGTTAAACTCATTATAATAATTGTTGTTATCTTCAAAATCTTTTACAAGCTCAATACCTAAGCTCATTGGAGTGTTGCCTCACCCACCAAATGACATTACAGATTTGATGACGTAGGAACTGTTTTGAGCAACTGCAGTGTCATAAGCTTTTTTTTCAATATTAATCAAGATATCACCATCTTTTCATATTATAATTTTAATATCAGTTCATTATTACTATTTTAATGTTACAATTTGCCCTTATGTATACACACCTTCTGAATATTCTTTATTAGTAAAAACTTAATTCTTATAATCTAATCTCATTAAATGTACCGTTTTAAGTATATCTTAAAAAGTAATAATGCAATAGTGTATTTTGCACACTACTAATGCAATATTCATAATTAATCCATTATATTGCCTAATTGTCACGAAGAACCGTCCGGGACCATTGAAAAAGCCTATTTTGTCATCCTGAACGTTAGTGAAGGATCTCATCTTTTGTTGAAAACATGAGATTCTTCGAGCAAGCTCTCAGAATGACAGTGAATAAATGCATAGTTTTTCAGCGACCTTGAACCGTCCCCTATGACTACCCTACGGTTGATATTTACATATTATATATAAAAGCTATTGAAAAATATTATTTAGTCTGTTATATTAATAAAATATGTACTCTCATATATTTTCGAAAATATGGTTCGAAAGTTTCTACGGGATGACCTTAAATTATCCTACTATGAGAAGAATAACAGATAATAGGGTCTTTAAGGCCTTGATTTATTGTGCCTAATCTGGAATTCTCCTCAAAAAGAATTCCAGATTTTTTGTTCTTTTCATTTCATAAATCAGAGTGCAACTAAGGAGGAATTATGGAATTATTAAAGGATTTACTTGCTGCATTAAGTGTTGTTCTTAACGGATTGCCGCAAGGATTATTAGCATTATCTTTTGGTTTTGCATCAGTACCGACAGCTTTTGCTTTTTTGGTTGGTGCTGTTGGCTGCCTGGCTCTTGGAGTTGTGGCACCAATTTCGTTTCAGGCTGAGACTATTACATTGGCTGGAACAATGGGAAATAACATGCGAGAAAGATTGTCCATGATTGTTTTCGGTGCAATCGGCATGACATTTATCGGATTGTTTGGTTTGCTGGAAAAAATTGTTTCATTCATCGGCCCCGCAATTACAAACGGCATGATGGCAGGTGTTGGAATAATGCTTGCAAGAGTTGCGTTAAATATGGCAAAGAAAAATAAAATTGTTGGGTACGCTTCAATTGCAGTCAGTTTTATTGTTTACATGATTACAAAAGATTTGGTTTACACTGTAACAATATCTGTAGTTGGTACAAGCATTTTAGCAGTAATATTAAAACAAAAATCAGATTTGATAATTACTGAAAGAGAAAAAATTTCATTTCAAAAGCCTGTAGTAAACTTAACTGTAATACAAGGGGCTTTAGCAATGATTTGTCTTAATATCGGAGCAAATATTGCTTTTGGAGAAATTACAGGTTCAATTGCAAACACTGCCGTTAATATAGATCATTTATCAATTGTAAGCAGTCTTGCAGACCTTGTATCTGCATCATTTGGAGGAGGCCCTGTTGAATCAATTATTTCTGCTACGGGCGGAGCGCCTGATCCACTGCGATCTTCAGTTATAATGATGGGCATTATGGCAATAATATTGTTCGCGGGACTTCTGCCTAAAATCGGTAAGTATGTGCCAAGCGAATCAATAGCAGGTTTCTTGTTCGTGCTTGGAGCAATAGTTACCGTACCTGTTAATGCATTGGCAGCACTAAGTGTAACTGGTATCCCCGGGGGAGCTATGGTTGGAGGTATCACTATGACTGTGACAGCCATAAGCGATCCATTTTACGGAATGTTGGCAGGTGTTATTTTTAGAACTGTAGCAAGTTTAGTTGGAATGTAACGGAGGTTTATTATGAATACATATAATATTGAAGTAGCAGGAGTTAAAAGAAATCTTCCCATAATTAAAATAAAAGAAGACTTAAGCATTGCCAGCTTTGTAATATTAGGGGATACAGAATTGGTGTGTGCTGCTGCTGAAGAAATTGTAAAAAAACTGCCTGAATTAGATATTTTGGTTACAGCTGAAGCAAAGGGAATTCCTTTAACTTTTGAAATATCAAGATTATTGAAAATGAAAAAATACATAGTAGCCAGAAAAAGTGTCAAACCATACATGGATTCACCTATTATTGATGAGGTTGTATCTATTACAACTCAAAAGAAACAACTTTTAGTTCTGGATGAGCAGGATGCCTTGAGCATTAAAGGTAAAAGAGTTGCTATAATTGATGATGTTATAAGTACAGGGGAATCTATAAAAGCAATTGAAAGACTTGTTGAATCAGCAGGCGGTATCATAGCAGCAAAGGCAGCCATACTTGCAGAAGGTGATGCAGCAAATAGAAATGATATTATTTTCCTGGAAAAGTTACCGTTATTTGAAGATTAGAAATTAGGAACTCCACCATATTATGCAGCAAAAAGACTTGTAGGATGAAAATAAGTAAATAATTTTAAACGCAGCATTCGACAGATTAAAAAGTCGAATGCTGTTTTTTTCGTAAACAATGGAATCATAGAATATCATGGGGACGAGGGGTTATAATTGCTTTATCAATCTGATGTAAAACGCAACAGTTTCCATCAATGCTTTTACAGTGATTCGCTCATCATTGCCATGAATCATGCCTCTCTCTTCAGATGAAAGTGTCATTGCAGAAAATCTTAAGACATTGTCGCTAATTGCACAAAAATGCCTTGAGTCACTTGCAGCTAGCATCAAATAAGGTGACACAATTGTTCCTTGCCATGTTTCTTCTATGGCTCGCTCCACCTTTTTCCAGCCTTCCGATGTGGTATTCGCTATTGGTGAAGCGTTATGTCCCCCTATGCAAGTTACTTGAATTTCGGGATCTGATATTATACTGTTAATACGCGCTAAAGAACTTTCTACAGTGTCGGTAACCATCAAGCGTAAATTCAGTCCTACCTTGGCTTTGGGAGGCATGACATTGAACGCCTGGCTGCCTTCCATAACTGTCGGTGCAAGGGTGGTTCTAATGAGTGCATTCATCTCTCCACCTTGCTTTGTAAAAAGAACTTTTAAAAGCGGTCCAAAACACCACATATTCGCAAATATTAGACGGTACATAAACGTTGAATGTCTTCCCATTTTTTCAAACATCTCCTTAACCGCCGGGGAAATATTTGCTTTAAAAGGATGCTGTTCAAGCTTTACCACAGCTTTAGCCAATCTTCCTACTAATGTATGTGAAGGAGGTGCTGATGAGTGACCACCTTTACCAGACATTTCTAAAACCACATCCATGTATCCTTTTTCACCTACACCGATGAGCGCACTTGGCTTTGTGACTCCTGGAAATACATTTTCAACAATTGCACCGCCTTCATCCAAAACGAGTTTTGGGCGAATGCCACGTGATTTTAACGCTTCGACGATAGTTGGTGCAGAATTACCGCTAATCTCTTCATCTCCTGAAAAAGAAAGATAGATATCTGTTTCAGGCACAAATCCCTCTCCTATAAGCTTTTCTACAGCTTCAACCACACCACAAAGCGTTCCTTTTGTATCAAGTGTCCCACGTCCCCAAATAACGCCGTTTTCCAAAAGGCCTTCAAACGCAGGCTTTGTCCATAGTTCCTCATTCACTGGAACGACGTCATAATGTGACATTAACACCACAGGATCGCCGTCAGTCTTGCCGGGCCATCTATACAGAACACCTGCATCACCATAAAGTTCTCTCGTACAAGCTTCATTAAGTCTAGGATAATTCCTTACAAGCATTTCCTTGAATCGCTCAAACTCCTTAAAATCTATTTTTGAACGGTCATTATACGATATGGTTTTGTGCTGTATCATCTCCTGAAATCTTTGAACGACGCCGTTTTCAACAGCTGAATCTTCTATTCCTGTCAGTGTTTGCTTTATCTCTTTTGATTTTTCGGGTTTAAAAAATGCTGCTCTTAAAAATATACTTGCTGCAAATAAAATTATTAATCCTAATAAAATATAAATTGTCATCCTTATCCTCCTTATTTATAATTAAGCATTTTACAATCCATACCCAATTGTAAAGGCAACAGTAAGCCAAAATATCGATAAAAGCATCAAAATCCCTTGAAGCGGCAATATGAATTTAATCCACTTACCATAGCTTACTTGAACCAGTCCAAGTGAAATCAGCAGCACCGCATTAGTTGGATAAAGTACATTTGAAAATCCGTCTCCAAACTGAAAAGCTAAAATTCCCAGTTGTCTTCCTATTCCCAACAGGTCCATAATTGGCACAAGAATCGGCATTAATATAAATGCCTTAGCACTGCCTGATCCAATAAAAAAGTTCATCATCATAACAATAATAAATACAATAAAAACTGCTATTAACGGAGATGTGTGACTGATATTTTGTGAAATTTGATAGAGAATTGTATCCAAAATATGACCTTCAATCATAACGTGTTTGATTCCTGTAGCCAGTAAAATTAAAATTATGGCTGGTGACATATCCTTTGCACCAATGACAAACTGTTTTGCCACCCATGCGGGTTTTCCATTTGAAATAAGCCCCACACCAATGCCTGCCACAAGAAAAATAACACCGATTAATGGCAATGTGTAATCTCTTAAGGCTTCCACAAAAGGTGTAGCTCCCACAAGCATAAACATGATGAGCATTAGAACTATAAAAAAGCCATATGCTTTTTTTGAAACATCTTGCTTGCTTGTAAGTTCATTTTCCACACAATCTATTCGATGTTTCTTTGTTCTACTGAACAAAAATGCAACTAAAATAGCATAAACAGAGATAAATACCAATAGTCTCAGCAATGCCCCAGAAAAAATAGGAACATCTGCAAGGCCTTGGGCAACACCTATGGTAAATGGATTTGTAACTGCAGCAGCAAAACCAAGTCCGGTTGCCAGTACACTTACGCCCAGCCCTGTCAATTCATCCCACCCCATTCGTCTTGCAAGGATAATAATGAGTGGTACGAGGGGTACTACTTCTTCAAATACCCCGATGAAAGCACCAAGAGCCATAAAAACAAAGACAAGCATACAAAGAAGTACAAGTTCATTGTCTTTAAATTTCTTTACGATGGCTAAAATGATGCCCTCTATCAGTCCCGTTTCTTTAAGAAGATGAATAGAGCCACCAATGATTAACAGAAAAAGAATAATGGCTATCACAAGTGCTCCTGATTCACTGAAGAGCACCAGTATTGGTGCACCTATCCAAGTGAGAATTGGGATTCCCTGTTCTTCTCTTATAGTAAATGTCATCGTTTCAGCATTAAAATCACCATTAGGAATTAAGTAAGTCAGCAAACCCGTTAAAAACAGCATGACGATTAAAACGATTGCCGCGCTCAAAAATGTCTTAACAGCTGGATTTTTTTGTTTCATGATTCTCCCCCTCCAAAAGCCAATTTTTTTCTATAAATGTGAAAAGTACTTGTACCGTCTGAGCAACAACTTCTCTAATTTGTGCAGTGTTTTTATTATCAATATTATTATTTTCAAGCTTGTTTTTCAGAATATCAATTTCATAATCATCTGACAAAAGTGATGTCACAGCCTTGAGTTTTGCTTCAAACAGACTTCGATCTCCGTGAAGCAAGACTGCACTTGCTACATTCAGAATACCACTTTTAAATTCATTGAGCAGCATTGGATAAACAGAATTGCCGCAAAACAAAGCAAAATTTTGAAGCCATATGAAAACATCAAGACTTTCTTCAAATTTAACTTGGTTTTGCTTTTGAATACAATCTCTTCGATTGTCATAAGGTCCATCAATCAAGAGTTCAATCATTGCCTCAAGATTGTTCTTAATAAAATTGAGCATGGACTGATTTAGTGATTTGCTGATGCCTCCATGATAAAGGTCATAAATACTTTCCAAAAGCCCAAGTTTACCTGTTTCTCTGTAATCGTTTACACGAATCCCCTGCCTTGGTATGATGGTTACCAGACCTTTTGATTCTAAACGTATGATTGCCTTATGAATGACCGGTCGGCTATATCCAAATTCACTTGCAAGTTCTCTTTCTGGTTTCAGCATAGAAAACTCTGGATACTTACCGTTTAAAATGCCCGTTATAAGAAGCTCTTCAACGATTGCTTCCGCTGATTTTCCTTTCATTACCCCTCCTGGTTCTCATGTGTAACACTCTTAATAGAATCGTGGTATTACCACAGCTATGATATTTAATTATATGCATATATTTCCAAAATTACAACTTATATTTTAAATATTCTGATATTCTTAGAGTAATTTTCTCCTAATTGTCCTTTAATTAAAGTTCTAATAGTTTATTTCTTAATAAAGAAGATGTTAATATCAATATATACTTGGGTGAAAATTTCAAAAAATATAGAATCAGCATTTGAAGGTAATTTACTTACTCCTCTTGATGTGGAGCGTAGATTTAATGCTTTAATTAAGCATTAATTACGCTTGTTTTTTTATAGTACATCGAATGATTCCAGACATATACTAATAAAAAAGCAAAAAGGAGTGTAATCATTGAAAAAAGTAAATGTTAGACTGCGCCCCATAGTGAATAACATAAACTTGCCAACCGTCATTAAAACAGCCATTCTTCCGGGAGACTCAATGGAAAGTTTGTTTATTGCGACACAGGTGGGTGAAATTTTTTATGTAAGAAATGAAAATATAAGGTTATTTTTAGATATTCGCCAGAGAATAATAGAGCTGGGTGCTAATGGTGGGTATGATGAAAGAGGGCTATTGGGCTTAGCGTTCCATCCTGATTTTTATAACAATGGCCTTTTTTATCTTCATTATACATTAGCCGGAAGCCAAGGCCCTGGAGCTCTACCTGGTTCTTTCCTGCCAAACCCTTGTAATCCTAATACCCTAAACCTAAAATGGAATAACAGAGAAACTAACTACGATCATATTGATACAGTTGAGGAATGGATTTTACTGCCAAACGGTCAAACTCATAGAAGACGTTCGTTGCTTAACTTAAGAAGACCTTTTATGAATCATAATGGTGTCAACAGCTTAAAATTTTCGCCTGAAACCAAAAAACTAATATTGACAACCGGAGATGGAGGTTCAGGTTATGATCCGTTTAATTTAAGTCAGGATATAATGGAAGTTGCAGGCAAAGTAATTGAAATTGATGTAGCTATGAGTACTTTTATGGATATCCCAGAAGTAACGCGATTTGATGAACTTCCTGAATCTATTTATAGAGCTCTTTCTGTAATTGCCAAAGGTGTTAGAAATATTCCCGGCATTTCATTTCAAAGATATTACAATCAATACATCAAATATGTGGGAAATGTTGGTCAGGACTTGGTAGAATCAATTTTTTCATTTGTTTATTATACTCCAATACCGGTCACTGAAATAATTCAAGCTTCATCACAAAATCGTGAGCTTAATCAGGAAGCTCTCATAAATCTGGGATGGAGGGGCTGGGAAGGTGATTTACCTACTCCCGTTATACGAGGTTGTTCATCGAACCCTTCTTTAACTCAGGAAACCATTGCTTATTTAAATGAAGCAATAAGCACTTCAACTGGTCGAATACATCCTCTGACTTGTTATTATCACATAGATTCACGTCCTGAAAAATTCAGCGGTTCAGCACTAACAGGTGTTCAACCATATATGGGAAGTGAAATTCCCGATTTAACGGGATGCGTTATTTTTACTGATTTTGTCTTAAGAGATTCACAACCACCTTCAAGAGGAGTTTTAGCCTACACTAAAATAAGGCCAGATTGCAAAGAAAATGATTACGGTATTATTGAACCGGATTATAATTTTTACAATCAATCATCGTATTATGTCAGCCTGGGGACTAATCTCAATCAATCAAGACTATATTTAGGCGTCTATGGTTCTTCAAATGTAACCGATTATAACAAAGGCACCATTTTTGAAATCGTTGAATAATGCAATAAAATTCTGAGGACAGTCCTCAGAATTTTATTCACAAATTAAAAAGAAGATTCAATAGATTTAATAAGATATTTTATCTTTAATGCACTGGCAATCTCGTAGTAGACTTTCATCTAAATTTTTAAAACATCCAGAATTTCTAGCTTTTTCAAGCAACTGAAAAGCCAGTCCATATTCTTTTAGGAAATAGGCAATATATCCACTTATATAATTTCGAGAAGGAGAGTCTTTTCTTCCAAATCCCCAAGTTCCGTTCACTTCCTCAACATCATTCAATAATGTTTTAAGTACTTCGTCCATATTCGAATATTTTTCAAACCATTTAAATCCATCGGAAATAAGCATTTCCTTAACGTCATTCATGGCTAAATCAATATTATTGCCTGATGAATCTATAAACCATATATCTTGCCTATTAAATTCTCTTTGATTTAAACTTTTATATAAATTTTTTCTAAAATGACATCTATACTCTTCAGGTAATATACATCCATCTTTCTCTTTGATCGGATTATTTGGAATCTCATGTGGAATATCAATAAAATAGATTCCTAAATTTACACCAAAAGAATATGTAGTACAACCTAATGATTCTGCCAAATATGAATTAAACGATTGAAAATTTACTACTTCTACTCTATCTTGGTTGAATCGCCATGCATTTCGTGCAGTAAAATTACTGAAACCTTGTTCTTTTAAAAATGACCAAATAGTTTTTTTAATTGCTTTATTTACAATCTTACTATCCATTCTTCCTCCATTATTAAAATATCAACAATTAATTTTTTAGATATTATATATATTTTTATAATTAAAAGCTTAAACTAACAAAACGTAGTATTTTACAATTACAACCTAATGCCATTATATAGTACTTTTTTAGTTTGGTATATAAATAATATTTGTTTTCAATAGTGTTTTATGGGTATAAGTTAATCAGTAAAATTTGTATTGGAAGGAAATATAGTATGAAAAATATGCCTGTATTATTTATTGGTCATGGTTCTCCCATGAATGCAATTGAAGATAACAAATTTGTTCGTGAATGGCAGTCGCTCACAGAAAGATTACCAAACCCTAAAGCAATATTGTCGGTTTCAGCTCACTGGTATACAAATGGTACTAAAATTATGGATGAGGAACATCCAGAGACAATATACGATATGTATGGTTTTCCGGATGATCTTTATAAAATTATATACGCTGCCAAAGGCTCTCCTGAACTTTCTAGCAACATTATTAAAATATTATCTCGTCCAGTGGAAATAGATAATTCATGGGGCTATGACCACGGAACATGGTCAGTATTACACAGAATATACCCAAAAGCAGATATTCCGTTGATTCAGCTTAGTGTCGACCGTAACGCTTCCATGCAGGAGCATTACAATATTGGTCAACAATTAGCTAAACTCAGACAAGAAGGCGTTCTGATCTTTGGAAGTGGAAATGTTACACATAACCTAAGTAGAATTAACTGGCAAATGGATGGAGGATATGATTGGGCTGAGGAATTTGATAATTATATCATAAAAAGTATTAAAGACAAAAATTATAATAATGTGGTTGATTATAGAAAGATAGGTAAATCTGCAGATTATGCTGTACCTATTTCCGACCATTTTGCTCCGCTTTTGTATGTACTGGGAGCATTAGACGGAAATGAAAAACTAAGCGTCTTTAATGACGAATGTATTATGGGCTCCATGTCCATGACAAGCTATTTATTCGAATAGTTCAAAAATATCCTGCGTGAATAATCGCAGGATATTTTACCCTAATTTACTTTATCACTACAAATTATTTCCATCTGTTTTTTCTTACTAAAACCTAAAAACACTAATTGATAGGATTTATCCAAAAGATCCTTTAGCAAATCATCTGGTACTTCTCCATCTGGCTTAATGGAATTCCAGTGTACTTTATTCATATAATATCCCGGAATTATGTCCTTAAATTGACTTCTTAAAAAGTCTCCTTCTGCTGGTTCCAATTTTAAAGTAATATAATAAGGTTCATTATTTTCGTCCAAACAAACAGCAGCAAACATCTTCCCGCCAATCTGATAACGAATCCAATTCCAATCCTTTTGAAGATCCTTAGTAACACCTTTTTTACTTACTAAAAATTCATCAACCCACGTATATCTCATATATTTTCCTCACTTATACTTTTTTCATTCGAGCCAACAAGGATAGTTCTCACTGTTCGTTGACACTCACCAAAATTCTTTTTTAGCAATTTGCCTTGCTGGATATACACTAAGAACTGTCCTCTATGGCATCCAATGGTTTCATCATTCATAGAGTTGTCTATCTTTTATCATGGCTTCCTTTTTGCCATGAATTCTGCCAAGACCATACATAAGCAATGCTGCACACAATAAATTGATAAAACCTGCATGCGTTGGATTAAATGTATTTACAACCCCAATAACCAGGTTTGCAAACCCAGCTATTTCAATCATTTTCCCAATTCTATCCAGATGGTTAATTCGTGAATCAATGTCTGAAAAAATATCGAACGAACCATCTTCCGCTTTCTTGCAAAAGTAAATCCACTGCACTATGCGGCCAATGTATACAGCACCTGTTTCTTTCATAAAATTAATGTATGCATCATCTACTCCATGCATTTCCAGGCGAATAATGTACTCACCGGGTTCACACTTTTCAAATGTATATCTGCAAAAGCTAACTTCGCAAAGAACCCAACCGTTCATCGCCATTTCGTTAAGCCATTGTTCCTCTTTTTCAAAATCCCATGCCCAAATCCATTTATGGATAGTCTTCTTTTCTTTCATCACTTTTCTCCCCCAACAATTAAATCTCCATTATAAACAAGTTCTCTCAGACGTTCAATCTCACTCTTTAAAATCGACACTCCGCGTCCCGTTATCTTATATTCTTTCTTTCTGCTTCCTTCTTCGACCGGAAGAAGAGTGATCCATCCTTTTTCACACATGGTATTTAGCGCACCATATAATGTTCCTGCGGCCAGTCTGATTCGTCCTTTTGATAATTCCTCTGCCTGCTGCATTATTCCGTAGCCATGTTGAGGTTTATACAGCGATAACAATATATAATAAGTCGTTTCAGTCAACGCTAGATTTTCATTCATGTTCTTATACCTCCTCTCGTCACTCGTTATATCGTCCGTCGTTATATCGTAATTATATTATATCGTCACACGATATATTTGTCAACTCTTAAATATAATTAAAAAAGTGTTCAGATTATTGTTGCAATCCATATTCCCTAGTAAATTTTCCATTAGGAATGCACTTAAAAATAATAAAATAGATGGCTCTGATTACCGAAAAATACAGTAATTATCACCATCTATCCAAAATTCATACTTAACCCGATATCCTCACATTGTTTCAAATATCTCCCCATCAATGCTGGCTATTTCATCAATGGGGACCCTTGTACCATCGATCATAACAACAACCCGTTCATATTCATCTATCTTTTTAACCCTGCCGATAACAGTAACATAGGCGCCGCCACTCTTCTTTTCATCTGGCTGAAAGTAGGTGATTGCTATTTCTGGATGCTCTTTAAGCTGATCTGCTATGATTTGCAGCCTGACGCTCAAAACGTCCTTCATGTATTCATCCAACTCCACTTTCTCCCCAGTCAATCTTGCGGTTTCTGTGATGGCGTCACCATATCCGGTCAGTGCGGCAAAAGGAGAAAACTGAGCTGCCCGGTCAATAGCCGACATATGAGGGCGTGTCGCTGAGACATGGTGCGGAAGATTCATGATGTCGTCATATGATTTTTTCATGCCTTATGACCTCCAATTTGCTCATTTCTCTCCACTGTGGTTGCGCCTTCCTCCAGATTCATACCCTTTAGGATGGCATTTTTCCCATATTTCTTTTTTATTTGTAGTATTGCTTTCTGCATCTTTTTTTCACGAGCAAGCTCGGCTTCTTCATATGCTTTATTCGCCTGTTCAGCCTCATAGTCTGTAAAAAGATCAAGCTGTTCATTGTTATCCGTCTTTTGAACAGCTGCCTCGTCAACAACATGATTTGCAGTAATGTTGACTCTCCTGATTAAAAGGTTTTTATCAACGATGCGCTCAAACAGCTCTGTGACGGCATCCAAAATTAGCTTTGTAGAGGAGGTATGCCTGCCAAGATTTGCCGAACCATGGGCAGATTTCGGAACAACACGTCCGTAGTAGTCAGTGGTAATCGTCCCCTTATATGATTTCTCTTTCACAGGGTTTGATAGATTTTCAATGTCATATCCAACCGTCAAAACAAGTTGATCAGTCACAAGCTTTTTGTCTACCAGGTCAAGGACAAGCAGATCAGTCATTTCTCTCACAATCAGCTTTGCTTTATCAAATGTATAGGCACAGTGCAGCACCTGTCCTGATCCGATACTGTTTGTGCTTGGCTTATACGCCTTAATATGGGCAATGGTGCATGGCTCCCAACCCCATGCATGGTCAATAAGCAGCTCAGCGTTGATGCCAAACAGCTTATACAGTAAATCCTCGTTGTAATAATCGTTTGGCTTCCCAAGAGAACACCTTGCAATATCTCCCATGGTAAAGAGCCCTTGTTCTTCCAACTTCTTAGCATACCCTCTGCCTACGCGCCAAAAATCTGTTAAAGGCTGGTGTGACCACAGCAAGCGCCGATAATTCATTTCGTCAAGTTCAGCGATCTGCACGCCGTTTTGATCCTGTATGGTGTGCTTTGCCTGAATATCCATAGCGACCTTGCAAAGGTACAGGTTTGTGCCAATTCCCGCTGATGCTGTAATACCGGTCGTTTTAAGGACATCAAGAATCATTTTCGTAGCAAGTTCACGAGCTGAAAGATTGTAGGTAATCAGATAATCAGTGGCATCAATGAATACCTCGTCAATGGAATAGACATGGATATCTTCGGAGGCAATGTATTTCAAGTAGATATTGTAAATTTGCGTGCTGTACTCTATATAAAGGGCCATCCTCGGCGTAGCAGCAATGTAGTCCAACGCCATATCAGGTGAGGATTTCAATTCAGCATCGTTGAAGGATGAGCCTGAAAAAGTTCTCCCTGGTGCTTTGCGCAGACGTTCTGCATTAACTTCCTTGACCTTCTGCACCACTTCAAACAGCCTCGCCCTGCCTGGAATGCCGTACGCTTTGAGGGATGGAGAGACAGCAAGGCAGATGGTTTTTTCAGTGCGGCTTGCATCAGCCACAACCAGGTTTGTGGTCAAAGGATTAAGCTCTCGTTCCATACACTCAACCGAAGCATAAAAGGATTTTAAATCGATTGCAATATATGTTCTGTTCTTCATTTTATTCTCTGTCCGCCTCCTTCAAAAATTATCTGCCATCAATTGAATTTCCTATTTACTACCATAATTCTTTCAACATTCTAAATTCCTTGTAGATAGTATCCCCAAATTTATATTCAAACGAATACTTTTTATTAAATCCATATTTTTCATACAGCTTAATAGCTACTTGATTATCTATTTCTACGCTTGTATATAAATTTTCACCTGGAAATTTATTGTTGAAAAAAGTTAAAAACTCTTCTAACGCTTTTGAGCCAAATCCCTTGCCTTGGTGCTTAATATCAATCATAAATCTTGAAAATGACCATCCAGATAGCTCTTCATCATAATCATATAATAAAAACCCAACCATTTCATCACCATCATATATTGCTAATGGATATAATTCATCTTCATAAAAAACTTGTACCAGTGAAAATGCATTACTTGCAACATAGTTAGTTTGATGCTCTCCTACCTTTAAAGACACACAAGTGTTATAATTAAATTTATCTATTTCTCTAAAATTAATATCCATGTAGTACCCCTTCATATTCCTATTTATGCTTTGTCACAAATCATTCGAATATATTTGTTAAATTTATTTCTATATCAGCTCTGGATCATCACCATTTACCATGCCATCAAATATCATAAGTACTTCTTCTGTTTTTGTACTGTAATAATATTCTGTTTCAGGATTGATAAAATTCATTGCTTTGAGTACGTCTTTCAGTTTTACTTTCATATCTGCTAATCCTTTCTTTAGGTTACCATAAAAGTATCGTATATTTATTATTTTACTTTATCCTTTTCTTATTTATTAATAGCAAAAATAGCTTAATATGAAACGGCTATCTGTGATAACCTCTCATAGTGTCTATTTAATTAACATTATAACATGATTGTATAAATATCTCTATATTTTAATGATTTACTTCTGCTATGTTATATGATCCAAATGTCATGAAAAATCATTATTTATAGACGTAGATAACAGGTATTCTGATGCAGCTGTATCTAGCAGAAACTAAAGTATTAAAAGAATTGAAACAAGCAATAAAAAATACATCTTCAAGATTACTAGAAATTTTTCGACGAGCAATAGTAAGTGATGAAGACGTATCATACATTAAGAAATACACAATAGTGTATTTCACCTAACAATATAATAGTACCACAGGAGGTGGCAGATGAGCCTCAACGCTGCGCACCTTATATATGGATTGACAACGAATTATCAAAGTGCTATTATATAATTATCTCAATGACCCACGGTCAGTGAAATTAAAACAGGAGGGATAATAGAATGAAAAAAAAATTAAGTTTGCTGCTTTGTTTAATCATGATAATAATCATGGCAGCAGGATGTACGCAACAGAATGAAATACAGCCACCATCTGCCGTCAACACAGACAGCACCACTAAGGCTATGATGGCACCGGGAACATACACTGCACAGGTATATGGTTTCAGCATGTCCTGGCCCGATATACTCAATGTTACAGTGTCCGAAAATGCAATAGAATCAATCGCATTTGACGAAGAATCCGGAAGCACGGCTTCCATGATTGATGCTGTGGCAGCAAATATGTTTCCACGAATACTCGAAAACCAATCTATCAATGTAGACATGGTAAGCGGCGCAACCTTTACCAGCGCTGCAGCTCGTACGGCAATTGAAGACTGCATCAAGCAGGCAATTGTAGCGGCTGGCAATGAAGAATCCGCCATCAGCGCATTCAAAACGACACAAGAAAAAATTGGCGGAAGCGAGGAACTAGAAACACAGGTGTTAGTAATAGGTATGGGCGGCGGCGGCACATATACTGCCCTTCGTGCGGCAGAAAACGGTGCTGATGTATTAGTTATAGAAAAACAGGGACGTTACGGCGGCACTACTGCCCTCACCTCCGAAATACAATCCATCAATCCTCCGCGTGTACAAGAGAAATACAACAATGGTGAAAATTTTACTGACGCAGAAGCTCTGTATCAAGCATGGACAGAATATACGGAAGGCGATGCCAAGAAAGAAATGCTGGACCTCTACTTTAAAAACTCAGGCCCTGCATTCGACTGGTTGGCTCTTGATCATGGAGCCATGTTCGATTTTGACCCCAAACCCGGTTTTACACCTCAGGACTGGTATAAAGTTAAATTCCAATGGTATCCGAACACGTCTCCTGACCACCCAAATGCACCCACTTACGGTTATAACAAGCGTGAGATTGCTTCATATTTCGACAAGCTTGTCGAAGATTTTACAGCTTTGGGCGGAAAATATATGCTCGAAACAGAAGCCTATGAACTCATAACAGATGAGACCGGCGCAGTTGTGGGTGCTAAGGCGAAAAACCACTTGACTGGCACCGAATACACAATCAAAGCTGACGCAGTTGTTATAGCAACAGGCGGTTTCCTCGGCAATAAAGAAATGACAAACGAATACCTTTCAGATGAATATTATCCGCTCAAGGGTGCCTGGAAAGTTTACGGCTCTTATGGAAATGACGGCAAGATGATACAGTCTGCTATTGATATGGGGGCAGCAACTTATAACATCGGAATGCCTCCGGAGGTACATATGTCCGGCACGCCTATGTTCATACCTCACAGCTACGGCTTTGCCATTAACAGGGTTGAAGGTCAGAAAAGCTTTAACACAGGAAGACAATGCGTTTGGTCTGTTGCTGACCTTCCAATGTTCCTTGGAATTACTCCCAACAGCTTGGCTGTAGGTGTGGATGGAGAACGCTTCACAGCAGAAACTGGTGTAGCCATGCTTGATCCTTGGATTGCCGGTCCTAATTTCTATAGCATCTGGAGCAGTGACCAGATTAACAACGTACGTGACAATGGATTCAAGCATTTCCTTGGTGGTGTGTCATCAGGTTTTCTTGGTTACACAGGGGACATACCCGTAAATACACCTTTACCTGAAGCGTATGATGTATTAGACGCAGGAATTGAGATGGGATTCATTTTCAAGGCTGATACAATTGAGAAGCTGGCTGAAGCCATAGACATAGATTCGTCTGCTCTAAAAAATACGGTTAAAACCTATAACAGTTACTGTGCAAGCGGCAAGGATGAGCAGTTTAACAAGGATGCGAAATATCTCGAAACAATTGGTCAAGGTCCTTACTATGCTATAAAGATGGCAAGCTACTCATACAACACTTGTGCAGGACTGGATGTAAATACCAATTTACAAATACTTAACACCTCTGGTGAACCAATTGAAGGCCTTTTCTGCGTCGGCAGTGACTGCGCAGGTGTTCTTTTCACAGAAAAGAAACCATATGTAACATACGGTGGAGCAAACAACGGTTGGGTTCTCACAAGTGCATACGTTTGTGGTGAATCTGTCGCTGAATATGTAAACAACAAGTAACCTATTCTCATTTTTACACTTGCAACGTATGGGTTTCAACTCATACGTTGCATTTTTGTTAAGAACATTCTTCTATATATTAAACTTCATTTAAAAACTTTTTGACATGCTTGTTGTTTCACAATATGTATGGTAAGATAAATTAAATGAAAAGGCGAAAGGATGTTCAAGATGGAAAAAAAGCCAACCAACCGCGACTTGCAAGCACTTGAAACTGAAAAAAAAGTAACCGACATGGCAATGAGACTGGTGAGAGAGCATGGATATGATCGGGTAACCATTAGTCAGATATGTAAAGCCTGTGGTGTAGCCAAGGGCACATTTTATAGCTATTTTACTTCAAAAAAGGATATTCTTATTAAACTAACTTCACGGTTTAACAAGGAATTGAGTCAGTTGTTTATTTACGACGAAAACCTTGACTCTGTAACACTTTATCAAAATGCGGTTACTTCCTACCTTAACTATGTGAGCAAGGATGGTCATGCATTTACCAAATCCTATGTAAAAGCACTGATTGATGAAGAATTGGCAACAGAAGAAAATATCTCTTTAGAGTTGCAACAAAACTTTATAGATAAAGTTGTCTGCAAAGGATTACGCGATGGTGATTTTCAACTTAACATGAGCTGTGCTGACTTTTTTGCACTTTTCAGAGCAACACTCATAGGGGTTTTAACACAGTGGAGTATGAGTAAAGAAAGCGAAGAATTGATAGTACTGGGACAGCGAGTATTATTTCCCCTCATTAATCTTATGAAAAAGTAATGTCCTTCGTGAGGTGTTCGGTATACTCACACCTTATCCCTTCCAGTAGTTTCTCACTACACTAAATGTTCATTTTTCATTTGCTATATTAAAACAATCAAATATAAAACAATTTATAGCTAAATTAATTTTCAAAATATAATGTTAAGTCACTCAAAAAATATGATATCTTCTTTATATTCAAAAAAATGAATTAAAAGCATGGCAAACAACTTTGGACTTAAGTTTGTAATTGAAGAAGAATGGGAATTTAAAAAGGCACTCAGAAACATAAATCGAAGCTTCAATGGCTCGTCTCTGAAAAAATAATCTTTTCACTACTAAGTTTGGCGAAATTAAAATTGCATCAGCACTTCAAGATTTAGCAACAGACTTAAATTAGAATCATGAGATAAAAACTAGCTGGTGGCTTGCTTGTTACGTCGTAAACTATACGGTTTACATTGTCCACTTCGTTTACTATTCTGTTACTTACTTTTTCTAAAACATCGTATGGAATACTTGCCCAGTTGGAAGTCATTTTTATTTTTATTCTTCAAATACACGTATGAATCCGTTTCCTATTATTTTACGTTTTGTTTCAGGATCAGTAACGCAGGCAAGTTTTCCCAGGAATCTTTCTCCCATATTATATACTTAAAACCAGCACCTCATTAGTTTAATGAGGTGCTGGTTAAATCCTGCCAAATCTATTTTAACATAGTTGTACCAAAAACCCTTTTGTTCAAATGTTTTTTCTTGCTGCTTTTTGCTTCTATATTTTGATATTTATATTCCCAACTAATATTTCCGCTCAACACCTTTGAATCATAATCATCTAATATGGAACGCACATCTTTAGACAGTGCAAATAAAGCTATAATATTTGGTATTGCCATTAGTCCTACAGTCATATCTACTAATTCCCATACAAATGTAGCATCTATCAATGTACCAATTATTAATGAGGCAATTACTATAACCTTGAATGTATTTAAGGTTACAGGCTTTGCATTAAACAAAAACTTTACATTGGATTCTGCAAAGAAATACCAGCCTATTATTGTTGTCAGAGAGAAAAATGATAAACAAACTGATAGGAACATTCCCCCAACACTTCCAAAGTTTAAAGTAAAAGCATTTTGTGTCATGACCGTTGCACTTTCGGCCATTACTGATGCAGGTATTGTTGAATTATATGAACCTGCAGCAGTATTTACCATAACAGTTGATGTACAAATTAAAAATGTTGAAATAAACACTCCAATCATTGCTGAAAAACCCTGTTCTGCTGGATGCTTTACATCTGCAACTGCATGTGAGTGAGGTGTGGAACCAACTCCTGCTTCATTGGAAAACAATCCTCTGGCAAGACCGTATCTTACAGTTTGTTGAACTGTTATACCAAGTACACCTCCGCCAATTGCACCTGGTGTAAATGCTCCAATAAAAATACTTTTAATAGCTGTAATAAACCCGCCTAAATTTAAAGCAATAATTACCAAGCTTCCAAGTATATAAGCACCAGCCATTATTGGAACAACAGTTTCAGCAAAAGAAGCTATTCTTCCCATGCCTCCCATCAATATCAAAGTAACTACTATTGCAAGACCCACTGTAACTGCAATAACCGGAATATTAAACGCTGAACTAACTGAACCGGCAACAGAATTTGATTGAACCATGGTACCGACAATTCCCATAGTTACAACGGCTGTTATGGAGAAAAACACAGCAAGCCATTTTGATTTCAATCCATTTTTAATATAATATGCAGGTCCACCTACCAGTTCTCCGTCTTTATTTTCTCTGTATTTTTGAGCCAGCACTGCTTCGCTGAAAATAGTTGCCATTCCAAAGAATGCAGATACTATCATCCAAAATGCAGCACCAGGACCACCTGCTGCAATAGCTGTTGCAACACCAACTATGTTTCCTGTACCTACCTGTGAAGCTATAGCAGTTGCTAAGGCTTGTACAGGAGTCATTTTACCTTCTTCAGCCTTTTCCTTATTTGCGATGTCGGCAATCATTTTCCTCAAGCCCGGAATTAACCTAGTAAATTGAGGAAACTTAAGCTTAATAGTCATGAAAATACCAATACCCATAAGTGCAAAAATTAGCACATAATCCCAAAGCACTGTATTAATCATTTCAACAAAATTTCTGAAATTTTCCATTATATAAATCCTCCTTAATTATATATACATTAAATCAATCGTGTTTAATGTTTTCATATATTAATCGAGGACCTTCAAAAATCTTCAGTAAGTTTCATGTGATTAAAAAAACGATGTCATTTTTTCGAATTTTTTTTCAAGCTTTTTCTGTTTCACTGTAGTATACAATACCATCAATAAATTTTTTTAAATTAACTTTACCTCTTTTTTTACTTTTTTCTCTAATAAAATCCATTTCTATTTTTATCTGTTCAAAATTGTATAATCCATTAGAATACTCTGTAAATATCTCATTCATATAATCCTCCAGTCCGATGTTAGCAAGATTTTTCATTCCAATAGCTGCAGTCCTTCTGATTCTCTGTTCCATAACTTTAGGGTTATCTGTAAAATGGCTGCACAAATCTGCAATAGTCTCATCAGACGTGTGTTTATTATTATCAATTAAATATTTAGCAATATTAATAATATCCTGACTTCCTGATTCACTTAATATACCCATTCTTTGCATAACCCTTTTAATACCAATAATGCTATCTTTAGTATGCTCTAGAACAGATGCACTTTGTTTATCAGAAAATAAACCTTGTATGGTTTGTAATTTCTTGTTCATTTCGAATTTATATGTAACATTTTTAATTACACTTTGCACTTCTATTGCATCAATAGGCTTTGAAATGAAAAATTCTATTCCATTCTCATATGCTTTTGATATCATTTCCTTGGAGGATACCTGTGATATCATTATATAATGTATTTCTGGATACTTATTTTTAATCTCCTTTAGAATGCTTATGCCATCCTTGACTGGCATGAGCAAATCTAATAAAACTAAATCCGGTCGGATAGCATCAATTTCCTTCAATGCATCAGGTCCATTATAAGATGTGCCTACTACTTCTCCCAATTCCTTATCATATATTATTTTTTCAAGAATTCTAACTACATTTATATTATCATCAACTATGAATATTCTCATTTGATTTTTCCTCCAAAATAATTTTAGGGATATTAATATTAAAAATCGTTCCAATTCCTAATTTAGAATTTACTTTCACTTCACCTTTAAGTTGTTCTTCAACAATATACTGCACTATGCTAAGCCCTAAGCCTCTATTTATTTCTCCTGTTTCATAATTAATTTTAGTAGAAAAGCCCGGTGAAAAAATTTCATTAATATCATTTTCATTAATTCCAGATCCATTATCTGATATCTTAAATATATGATCAATTTCATCAACACTATGAACAACGCTAATTTTTGCATCAAATTGAGATTCACTAATAGCATCCATGCTGTTCATTATTAGATTTCTCAAAACTGACATCAAGTAATAATGCTTTTCTGTATAAAAATTTTCACCCATAATAAATTCGAATTCTATGTGTTTATTGATATTTTTGGATTCTCTAATCATTGTTTCAAGCAAAATATTGTTAATATCTTTGTATTCCATACCATTATCATTCAGCTTATTTTCCGTAATGCTTTTAATTCCTCGAACCACTAATCCATTTTCTTTCTTAATTTCATGAACATCTCTGGCAATATTTAAAGCATTGTTAGCCCAGTTGTCTTTATTTTGATTATTGCTTATTTGCTCAAATAAATTATAAGATTGCGACATAACTTTTTCAATATTATCCATATTTTTTTCAATCCAAAAAATTTCGGTTTTTAGTTGAGAGGTAAGCCATAACAGCTTTTTATATCTATCTTCATGCTCTCTCTTTGTTAACATCAAATCATAATAGTTAAATGCTACTAATATAGCTAATACTAAAGATGATCGAACAATGCTGACAACCAGCAGTGATGGAATAACTTCAATTAAACTTTTATCAGCAAAAATAAAATACCTAAATAAAACTTCAATAGAATTTAATAAAAAATCACATGAAATAAGCGCCAAATAAACAAAACCTATATTGTGCTTTCTACCATTTTTTATTAATAATTTATATAATAATGGATAAAAAATATAAAATAACATTTCCGGCATATAAGCAATGAATACTTCATTGTTATAACCAATGGATACTTGATAAACTGCTAATCTTAACATAAAAACCATGACTGCAGATAACATTCCCATTGATATAGAGCTTATATCTTCATAATAATAAAGAAATGTCACAAATATTATTACACCTGCAGAAACGACAAAATCGCTTTCTGATAATCCTAAATTAATTTGAGATGCTAATGCAACCAATATGGACGCACTTATAATCTTTTTTAAACCTTTCATTAAAACACCACAACTTCCTTTGGTCTATGGAACTGTTTTCACAGTCCCTTCATTTATATATTTTTAACATGTCTCCCTTTTTCCCATACTTAATGAATTATATTATATCATAATATTTATAATCCGACTCTGCTTATTTTGCTACTGTTGAGTATTTCATTTACTCAATATCATTATGTATATAAGCTCTTTAACTTATCAACCAAATTATTAAATTAAATTTCAAATCAGCAGATTTGTTGTCTGAAATTTCTTTGACTGGGTCTACTTTCTATCACCCTGTTCACTTTGATATCTCCTGTCTTCATATCTAACATCTCCTTTTTAGGTCAAAAATAAACAATGACCGTGTTAGATTTTCTAAAATGCTTCGAAAATCTAACAGGTCATTATAAATTCTTAAAACCTTAAATAGTTCAATTTCAATCTTTATCTTATTCCCACTCAATAGTAGCCGGTGGCTTGCTTGTTACGTCGTAAACTATACGGTTTACATTGTCCACTTCGTTTACTATTCTGTTTGATATTTTTTCAAGAACTTCGTATGGAATTCTTGCCCAGTCGGAAGTCATGCCGTCTGTTGATGTTACGGCTCTTAATGCCACTGTATGTGAGTATGTTCTGCCGTCTCCCATTACACCTACGCTTTTGATGTTAGGAAGGCATGCGAAGTACTGCCATATCTTGTTCTGGAGTCCTGCTTTTTTAATTTCATCTCTGAATATGAAATCTGCTTCTCTTACTATTTCCAGTTTATCTTCTGTTATTTCTCCAAGAACTCTTATTGCTAGACCTGGTCCTGGGAATGGCTGTCTTTCAACTATTTCTTCTGGAATTCCAAGTTCTCTTCCCACTTGTCTAACTTCATCCTTGAACAGCTGTCTTAATGGTTCCAACAGTTCAAAGTCAACATCTTCAGGAAGTCCTCCAACGTTGTGGTGGCTCTTTATAACCTGAGCTGTGGCAGTTCCGCTTTCAACAACGTCAGGATAAATTGTTCCCTGTACAAGATAATCTATATGTCCAAACTCTTCTTTTAACTTTTGTTTTTCTTCTTCAAATACGCGGATGAATTCATTGCCGATTATTTTACGTTTTGTTTCAGGGTCAGTAACGCCGGCAAGTTTTCCAAGGAATCTTTCACCTGCATTAACTCTTATTAAATTCATGTTGAACTTTTCTTTGAATACCTGTTCAACCTGGTCGCCTTCATCTTTTCTCAAGAGGCCGTGGTCAACAAACACACAGATCAAATTTGATCCTATTGCCTTGTGAACCATAACTGCTGCTACAGAGGAGTCAACTCCACCTGACATTGCACACAGTGCTTTTTTGTCTCCAACCATTTCTTTTATTTTAGCAATTGATTCTTCGCAGAAATTTCCCATAGTCCAGTCTTTTGTCATGTTGCATACATTGAACAGGAAGTTGTTGATTACTTCTCTTCCCTTTTCAGTGTGTTCAACTTCAGGATGGAACTGAACAGCATAGATGTTCTTTTCTGTGTTTCTCATGGCGCATACAGGGCATGTGTCTGTTTTTGCAGTTATTTCAAACCCTTCTGGAGATTTTTCAATATAATCAGTATGGCTCATCCATGCCAGAGAGTTTTGCTCAATGTTACCGAAAAGCTTGTCTTCTGAGTTTACTTCTAATTTAACTCGGCCATATTCTCTTGAGTCGGCTCTTTTTACCTTGCCGCCGAATTTTTGTGCTATAAGCTGTCCGCCATAGCAAATTCCAAGCACCGGAACTCCAAGTTCAAATATTTCCTTGTCAACTGTAGGAGCCATGTCTTCATAAACACTTGCAGGTCCGCCGGACAATATGATTCCCTGCGGATTTTTTTCTTTTATTTTATCGATTGTATATGTGTATGGCACTATTTCGCAATACACATTGGCTTCTCTAACCCTTCTGGCTATAAGCTGACTGTACTGTGCACCAAAATCAACTATTAATATCATTTTTTACTCCTCTTAATTTGTTTTTTGAAGCGACCTTTATATTTTTCATATAGATTATCAAAAAAAATTGACTGTGTCAATTAATAATTGTAACTATTAGTGTAATCAAACTAAAAACACTTATGATTTCGTTTGCATACTTTTATTTTAGTCATCAATTAAAAACAGGCTTAAGACCTGTTCAGGTTAATGACAAAGAAACTTTCGACGTTGTCATTCTGAGAGCTTGCTCGAAGAATCTCATGTTTTCAAAAGATGAGATCCCGCAGTTTCGAACACAAATTTATTTATTCGCTAACGCTCACATAAATTTGGTTCTCATTGCGAATGACCTACCGCTATTTTTCAGAAAAACACCTGAAAAATAGGGTTAGGGCAACTTTCACTATCGTTCAGGATGACAGCGTCGGAGTTCGTCAATAGTCTGAACAGACTGCTTTGAGCCTGTTTTTGAGTGGTTTATTTTGTGTAACGAAGTATTGGTTTTCTGGCTGCTGTTGCTTCATCAAGTCTTGATATGATTGTTGTGTGAGGAGCTGTTTTTACCAGTTCCGGGTCATTTTCTGCCTCATCAGCAATCTGTCTCATAACAGCAATGAATTCATCCAGCGTTTCCCTTGATTCGCTTTCTGTCGGCTCAATCATCATGGCTTCAGAAACTATGAGAGGGAAATAAATTGTCGGTGGATGGAATCCAAAATCCAAAAGTCTCTTGGCAATATCAAGAGTTGATACTCCGTTTTTCTTTTTCTGCCAGTCTCCTGAAAGCACGCACTCATGCATGCATTCCCTGTCAACAGGAAGAAAATATTTGTCTTTCAGTTTGTTAGCAATGTAGTTTGCATTTAAAACTGCATTTTCTGAAATTGATTTGAGCCCGTCAGGACCCATGCTCATGATGTATGTGTAGGCTCTAACCAGAATACCAAAGTTTCCGTACAACGATTTTACTTTTCCAATGGAAAGTGGTCTGTCATAATCAAAGAAGTATTCATTTTCTTTTTTTTCAACAACAGGAACTGGCAAAAATGGAACAAGGTCCTTTTTAACTCCAACCGGTCCTGCACCCGGTCCTCCTCCTCCGTGAGGAGTGCTGAATGTTTTGTGAAGGTTTAAATGCACCACGTCAAATCCCATGTCTCCGGGTCTTGAAATCCCGAGAATTGCATTGGCATTTGCTCCGTCGTAGTACATGAGCCCGCCTGCTTCATGGACTATTTTTGTTATTTCAAGGATATTTGAGTCAAACAACCCAAGCGTGTTTGGATTAGTGAGCATAAAGCCTGCTATTTCATCGCTCATGACACTTTTTAACGATCCTATATCAACAAGTCCATTTTCACCGGATTTAACCTCAACCACATCAAATCCTGCAACTGCTGCTGATGCGGGGTTTGTTCCGTGTGCTGAGTCAGGAACAACTATTTTTGTCCTCTTCATGTCATTTCTGTTGTTGTGGTATGATTTTATAATCATTAACCCAGCAAGTTCTCCATGGGCTCCAGCTGTTGGCTGAAGGGTGAATCCATCCATACCTGTTATTTCAGAAAGCATGTTTCCAAGGTCATACATTAGATGAAGCGCTCCCTGCACTGTTTTTTCAGGCTGATATGGGTGAATTTTTGCAAATCCGTCAAACCTTGCAGTTTTTTCATTGAGCTTAGGATTGTACTTCATGGTACAGCTTCCAAGAGGATAAAATCCTGAATCCACCCCGTGGTTTCTCTGTGAAAGCTGAGTGAAATGTCTCACTGCATCAAGCTCAGTCACTTCAGGCAAATCAGGAGATTCCGCCCTTAAATATTTTCTGTCGATTACATCATTTAACTTAAGTTCAGGCACGTCGCAGTCAGGAAGTGAATATGACTTTCTGCCGCTTTTGCTCATTTCAAATATTAAAGCTTTATGTTTTTGCATATTATTCCCCTGCCTTTCGTGCAAAATTGTCTATTTCCTGTTTAGTTCTTTTTTCAGTAACAGCAACAAGCCAAACATTTTTATGATCAGGATATTTTTTACCCAGGTCATATCCGCCTATAAAACCATTTTCAAGAAGTCTGTCGTTCAAATTTGATATTCCTTCCGAGCTTTGTACTGCAAATTCCTTGAAGAAAGGCGCAGTGAACACAGGGGTGAATTTTCCTGTGGCAATCAACTGGTCATAAGCGTAGTGTGATTTGCTGAAGCACAGTTCTGCAACTTTTTTAAGGCCTTCATTGCCCATGAGAGTCAGGTAAATTGTAGCCTGCAATGCGTTGAGAGCCTGGTTTGAGCAGATGTTTGAAGTTGCCTTTTCTCTTCTTATGTGTTGTTCTCTTGTTTGAAGAGTCAATACAAATCCTCTGTTTCCTTGTTCATCGGTAGTCTGGCCAACTATTCTACCGGGCATCTTGCGCATCAATTTTTCTGTAACGGCCATGAATCCAAGGTAAGGTCCTCCAAAGCTGAGAGGATTTCCAAGGGGCTGACCGTCTCCAACTGCAATATCAGCTCCTAATTCTCCCGGGCTTTTCAAGACAGCCAGAGATATGGGGTCTGCACTTACAACAAGAAGGCTTTTGTTTTCGTGAGCAATTGCTGCTACAGTCTCAACATCTTCGATTATTCCGAAAAAGTTAGGGCTTTGAACAATTACTGCTGCAGTATTTTTGTTTATTTTTGACTTTAAATCCTCCAGATCAACCTGGCCGTTATTGTATGCTGTTTCAACAACAGTCATGTCTCTGAACTTTGCGTAAGTGTCAAGTACCTGGCGGCTTTCAGGATGCACTGAGGATGCTATTAATATTTCATTTCTTTTTGTTGCATCGCATGCCATTATGGCAGCTTCCGTCAATGCTGTGGCTCCGTCGTACATGGACGCATTAGCTACAGGAAGACCGGTAAGTTCGCATATCATTGTCTGGTACTCAAATATTGCCTGCAGTGTTCCCTGGCTTATTTCAGGCTGGTATGGAGTGTATGCTGTATAAAATTCCTGCCTTGAAATAAGCTGGTCGATAGCTGCTGGAATAAAGTGATCATAAGCTCCTGCACCTAAAAAACATGCATAGTCATCAGTGTTTAAATTTTCCTTTGACAATGACTTCATATTATTTACAAGCTCCATTTCAGACTGAGCTTGAGGAATGTTTAATTTAGTTTTTAAATGAACTGAATCGGGAACAGCTTTGAAAAGAGATTCTATGTCTGGATAACCAATTTCTTTCAGCATCTGTTCTCTGTCTTCATCAGTATTTCCAATATATCTCATAAACCCCTCCTTAATCGCATATTTTTTCGTAATCTTCCGCACTCATGAGGCCTGATAATTCTGATGGATCAGACATTTCAACAGCAATAAGCCATGCTTCATATGGTGATTCATTGATGAAACTTGGATTGTCGGAAAGACTTTCGTTTATTTCAACAACCATTCCTGAAAGAGGTGAAAAAACTTCTGAAGCTGCCTTAACTGATTCAAGAACTATGCATTGTCCGCCGGCTTCAATTTCCGTGTCAACTTCCGGCAAATCAACATAAACAACATCTCCCAGATGATCCTGCGCATAGTCTGTGATTCCTATATAAGCCTTATTTCCTTCTACTTTTACCCATTCGTGTGATTCTGAATACTTTAATTCGCTTAATACTTTCATGATATCCTCCATATAATTGATTTTAATGATGAACAAATTCATCAAGTAATAACTTTGTTAACTTAATTCTACCAAATATTGTTACTTTTAAACATTTCTCTTCATTTATATATCTTTAGCTTTTCTTGTATTTTTTAGTGTAAAAAGGTTTCTTGATAACTTTTGCCTTAAGGTTTTTGTTACGTACTGATATTTCTATTTCAGTGCCTTCCTTTGCATATTCAGCTTCAATTAATGCCAGCCCGATATTCTTCTTAAGGGTTGGTGAAAAGCTTCCTGTTGTAACATAGCCGATTTTTCTTCCCTCAGCAAAAACTTCATAGTGACTTCTAGGAATTCCTCTGTCAACCATTTCAAATCCGATTACTTTTCTTTTCAGGCCGTCAGCTTTTTGCTTTGCAAGAGCTTCTTTTCCAATGAAATCATCCTTGTTAAGTTTCACAAAAAATCCAAGTCCTGCCTCTAGTGGAGTAATGTCTTTGTCTATTTCCTGCCCGTAAAGAGGAAGTGCTGCTTCAAACCTGAGAGTGTCCCTTGCCCCCAGACCTGCAGGCACAAGTCCGTATTCTTTTCCTGTTTCCAGAATTAAGTCCCACATTTGTGGCCCGTGTTCAGCTTTAAAATATAGTTCAAATCCATCCTCACCTGTATATCCGGTCCTTGACACTATAGTCTTAAATTCACCCACATTAACATCACCTAAAAAGTGATAAAATTCAATTAAATTTAAATCAACTTCAGAAAGCTTCTGCAAAATACTTTGAGCTTCTGGGCCTTGCAAAGCAAGCTGAGCATATTCATCAGAAACATTTTTTATTTCCACATTTCCAAAAGACTGTGACAAAAGCCATTCAAAATCCTTTTGTGTATTAGAAGCATTCACAACCAGAAGATAATCCGTGCTGCTGTACTTGTATACCAAGAGATCATCAACCACTCCGCCATCGGTATAGCACATTGGAGTATATGCAATTTGATTGTCATTAAGCACAGAAATATCATTTGTAACAATCATCTGCAGGTATTTCTCGGCATCCTCGCCCTTAACAGTGATTTCTCCCATATGAGAAACATCAAACAGACCAGCCTTATTCCTCACAGCCTCATGTTCAGGAATAATTCCCGAATACTCCACAGGAAGCGCCCATCCCCCAAAGTCAATTACCTTTCCTTTAAGTTCAACATGCTTTTCGTATAATGGTGTTTTCTTCACTCTATCACTCCTTAATATTTTTTAATTTATAAAAAAAGACAGGGGTAACAACGATGTCATTACCTCTGTCTTAGCTGTACTATTCAGAGTTTTGTCCAAGCGCAGCCCTTTTGCCTGAAAGTTTCGTAACACTCGACCAGTGTTATTTGCTTCTTCGGCGCCCCTTGGGGACTCTCCTGTGCTTTTCACTCAAAATTATATTTATAAATATTAATGTTCAAATTTCAATTGTGAAAAAATGTTATTTTATATTACAGCATCATTATAATACCCTATTTCAAACGTGTCAATAGTTTTGTAATCGTGAAAAAATCTACTTTTCAGAATATGTAAAACTGCATTTTTATTAATGTTAGTTTTATCACAATGCACAAGCTTGACATTTGGCAAATAAAATATTATCATTAATTATCTTATAAATTGGAGCAGGCCATGAAAATACTGATAGCGTATGCAAGCAACAACAATACAACTCAGATGTGCGCAAAATTACTGGGTGAAAAGCTTCCCGGTGCTGATATTGTAAACTTAAAACGAACAACCCCCGTAATAAACGATTATGATACAGTAATAATTGGAAGTTGTATTAGATTTAACGATGTTCATAAAACAGTTAAAAACTTCGTAGCGGACAACCTGGATAAGCTCATGAAAGTAAATACCGCTATTTTTTTATGCTGCGGGTTTCCAGAAAAAATCAATCAATACCTTCTTCATAACATTCCTAAAAAGCTGTTGAACAAGTCAGTATCTATTCAATGTTTCGGAGGCAGACTAAAGGTCAAGCCATACAAATTAGTGGACCAGCTCATAATTAAGACCGTGAGGAAAAACTTCAAAGTTGACAAAAGAGAGTTAACTTCAATTGACAATGAAAGCATCAGCAAGATGGCTGAGGATATATTAAAATTGAAATAAAAAAACGGTCTGAACCGTTCAGACTATTGACAAACCCTGACGTTGTCATCCTGAACGATAGTGAAGGATCTCATCTTTGTTGAAAACATGAGATTCTTCGGCTACGCCTCAGAATGACAGCGTCCAAAAATATACTTTGTCGTCAAACTGAACAGTCTATGACCGTTTTTTGTTTGTTCAATTAATTATTATTATCTGAAGTTATTGTCGTTGTTGTCTCTTTTTATTTTTTTGTTGTCTTTGTCTTCAAAATTGTTATCATTTCTGTTGTCTAAACGATTGTTATCGTTCCTGTTGTCTGAACGGTTGTTGTCGTTTCTGTTGTCAAAACGGTTGTTGTCGTTTCTGTTGTCAAAGCGGTTGTTGTCATTTCTGTTGTCAAAACGGTTGTTGTCATTTCTGTTGTCAAAACGGTTGTTATCGTTTCTGTTGTCAAGACGGTTGTTGTCATTTCTGTTGTCAAGACGGTTGTTATTGTTTTCGTTTCTCAAATCATCAATCATATGCTTTTGCTGTTCCCTAAAGCTCTGCTGACTGTCTAACTTGGCTTGTTCTTCCCAGTTAAACAATTTTTCATTGTTATTGTTGTTTTTATTTTTGTTTTCATTAAAGCTAAAATTTTTCATAATTTCATCCTTTCGAAATGATATTGGGCTTTTTAAACCTCTATATATTATTTACAAAAGGGTTTTAAATATTTAACCTGTAAATGTTATACTCTTATTTCATTTCCATAAATTGATTTATTTAACTTAAAAAATGATACATTGCAATGCCTGCTGCAATGGTAAGGTTCAATGAATCAATCCTGTCTGTGTGTTTGATAAATACGCTTGTTCCTGCCTTGGAAAAACTTGAGTCCAATCCCGTTGCTTCATTGCCGAACACCAATGAAAAACATCTGTCTTCATCATGTTTTATTTCTTTCAGGGACACAGCTCCATCCAGCATGAATGTGTAGACTTTATGATCATTGAAAGACTTCTGGTAATCACTGAAATTGTCGTAATACTTAAAATTAAGCTTGAACAGAGCACCCATTGACGCCCTGATTACTTTAGGATCGAATATGTCAACTCCCGGGCTTATTATTGCAAGATTGCTAAGGCCAAATCCAACCAGAGTCCTGATAATTGTTCCCATGTTTCCCATGTTGCTTGGGTTTACCAGCACGATGTGTGATTGATTCTTTTCGAGGCTGCATTCATATTTATTGAATACTCCCACAACAAAACAGTTTTCCTTGTCGCTTATTTTGTTGATTGCCTTGTCGTTAATTTCCGTCTTAATATTGTATTTTTTGCACAGTTCAAATATGTCCAAGGAATTATCCGACCTGTAGCCTGAGCTTACAAGCACTTTTACCACATCATTTGGTCTTGATGTAATCAGCTCCACAGTAGGAAACATTCCAAATGTGTATGAATGTTCAAAATTTTTCTTATATGATTTTATTTCCATAAGCCCTCCTAAAATACGCCCACTGTTTTTAACACAAATATAAATATGAAAATTGTGAATGGACTGAACATTGTGGATACAAATACGAGCTGTCCTGCAAGCTCGTAGTTGCAGTCATACTGCTGAGCCATAGTGTAGCTTGAAACAGCCACAGATGGTGCTACCATGCTGAACAAAGCTCCAAGTTCTGGTCCTCTGAATCCAAACGCATATGCCATGACTATAACAACTGCTGGAATTACCAGAAGCTTTCCTATGGTCACAACCGTTATGTAATTGAGATTTTTCCTGATGTTATTTATTTCAATGTCACCACCAAGAGCCATAAGTGCAAGAGGTGTTGCCATATCTGCCATGTCGCCTATTGTATTTTCAATGAAGACAGGGAGCTTTATTCCAAGAGCTGAAACAATTATTCCAAGAACAGAACCTATTATCAGAGGGTTTTTAACAATACTGATTATATTTTTTTTGATGTCACTCTTATCATTTGAAAACATGTCTAATATTATTACTGCCATAAAATTGTAAATTGGTATTATTATGGCAACAAGTGTTGTTACGGCAGCAAGTCCCGCATCACCGAAAATGTTCTGGCTCAATGACACTCCAAACAACACAAAATTGCTTCTGTACAGACCCTGAATTATAATTCCTCTGTTTTTGTTGTCCTTTTCAAACTTTGGCACTGCAAACAATGATATTCCTATAATAGCAAACACTACTGCAATGGCAAAAATAATCAGCTTTATGTTCACGTCGCCCGAAACCTTGCTTTTGTAAATGTTGTTAAAAAGAAGAACAGGAAACAATACCTGAAATGCAAAGGTGTTTGCTTTTACCAGAAATTCACTGTCAAATATTTTTACCCTTTTTAAGAACGCCCCGACGCACATGAGCAAAAATATAGGCGCCACCACGTTCAATGAGAATATCAAATTTTCCAATTAAGATCATCCTTTAATGTATTTTATTCTGTCAGATATGCAAAAATAAGTTTTATTGTATTTTCAATTCCATCAATGTGTGTTCTTTCCATGCCGTGGGAAGCATGAACTCCCGGACCGATGAGTCCACCTCTTATGTCATTGCCGCCCTTCATTGAAGCAGAAACATCGGAGCCGTACATTGGATATATGTCCACAGCATGTCCAATGTTATGTTTCCTGGCAAGTTCCATGAGACGTCCTGTGATTTCATAGTCATAGGGCCCGGAGCTGTCCTTTGGGCATATGGAAACTTCCTGTTCCGTGCATGACAGGTCAAGTCCCACGCATCCCATGTCTATTCCAATCATTTCATCTATATCATCAGGAATATTAGAACATCCATGTCCTACTTCCTCATATGTGGAAATGATTATTTTCACTTTATTCTTAGGTTTTGTGCCTAATCTTTTAAAAAGCTCCATGAGACTTAAAGCACAAGCTGTTCCTGCCTTGTCGTCCATATACCTTGATTTTATGAATCCGGATTCAGTCACAACAAACTTTGGTTCAACAGAAATGAAATCACCTGTTGAAATATTTAGAGCATTTACGTCTCCCTTTGTTTTCACAACCTCGTCAAGCCTTACACACATGTTGTTTTCATTTCTTTCCTTTGTTCTTGAATCTTCATAGACATGCACTGAAGGAGATGTTGAAAGAATTGTGCCCGTGTAAATTTTGCCTGATCTTGTATGTATTTTGCAGTATTCACCGTCTAGGGTAGGAAATATGTTTCCGCCGATTGAGGTGAACCTGATTGTTCCGTCTGAGTTAACAGACCTTACCATTGCCCCTAACGTATCCACATGTACAGGAATTCCAATGCAATAGCTATTGTCTATTCCTTCTATTTCAATTATTCCGTTTCCCTTTTTATTTTTTTCAAATTTGTATCCGTATTCCTGAGCTAAATTTTCTATATGCTCTATTACTTTTTTGCAGTATCCCGTAGGACTTGGTATATTGATTATTTGTTCCAGTAAATTAAGTGTAAAACTTCTGTTTAGTTCCATATCCGTCAACGCCCTCCCTTATTATATCCAGTTGATTATACTACCAAAGCGGAGCATTATTCAATAATTAAATTGCATAACTCCAAAATAGAATATATAATATTATTATACACGAAAATTAGCAAAGGGGGCATATTATGGAAAACTTAAAACTGAAAGATTTTTTAGATTATAAGTTTTTGTCCGGACTTGAGCTTTCTCCAAACAAAAACTATGGTGCTTTTATAGTAAATTCTGCAGATTACGACGAAAACAAATATTTGTCCAACATCTGGATTTACAACTGCATAACAAGAGAATACAAGAAGCTTACAACCATGAACAAGGAAAACAACTTAATCTGGCTTGACAATGAAGTGATTCTTTTTTCATCATTAAGAGATGAAAAATTGAAGAAAAAAATTGAAGATGGTGAGCACTGGACTGTTTTTTATGCCATCAACATTCATGGAGGCGAAGCATATGAATATATGCGCATTCCTATGAATGTGAACCAGATAAAGAAAATCGCCGATGAAAAATTTCTCATTGCAGCAACATATGATCACTATGGCATCAATCTTCATTCCCACAAGGGAGACGAAAAGTCAAAGGCAATTGACCTCATAAAGGAAAACAAGGACTACGAAGTGTTAGACGAAATACCGTTCTGGTCCAACGGCGAAGGTTTTACAAACAAAAAAAGAAACAGACTTTATTTGTTTGACAGAGGAACAAAGGACATTGTACCAATTTCTAATCAGTTTGAAAATGTAGATCTATGCTCTGTGAAGGACGGCAAGGGTCTTTATGTATCTCAAAACTACACAAACAAAATGGAGCTTACAAACGAACTTTACATATATGACCTTTATTCAAGCCAGGCAAAATGTCTTGTGGAAGAAGATGAATATTCCATAGACTATGCTGAATTTGTTGGGGATGAAATTATTTTTGCGGCATCTCCTATGGACAAATACGGCCTCAACCAGAACTACAACTTTTATAAAATAACCGGCCACGATGTTCAACTCTTAAGCTGCCACGATTTCGGAATGCACAATTCAGTGGGCTCTGACTGCCGTTTCGGCGGAGGTACAGATCACAGGGTATTTGACAACTGCCTGTACTTTGTTGCAACTGAAAACAAAAGCTCATTCATTAAAAAATTGAGTCTTGACGGAACAATTGAAAAATTAACATCAGACAACGGTTCTGTAGACTGCTTTGACGTGTGCAACGATGGAATTATATTCATAGGATTAAGAGGAACAAAGCTTCAGGAAATTTACATAACTGAAGATGGGGTTGAAACTCAGATAACAAAATTCAATGAAAAAATAGTTGAAACAAAAAATATAATTGTTCCTGAACCTCTGGAATTTGAAAACGACGGAGTAAAAATCGAAGGATTTGTGTTAAAGCCTGTAAACTACGACGAAAGCAAATGCTACCCTGGTATACTTGACATTCATGGAGGTCCAAAGACTGTTTACGGAGAAATATTCTACCACGAAATGCAGGTATGGGCCAATGAAGGATACTTTGTATTTTTCTGCAATCCAAGAGGAAGTGATGGCAGAGGAGATGAATTTGCAGATATAAGAGGAAAATACGGCACAATTGATTATGATGATTTAATGAAATTTACAGATGAGGTTCTAAAAAAATATCCTCAGATAGATTCAACACGCATAGGAGTTACAGGCGGTTCATATGGCGGATTTATGACAAACTGGATAATCGGACACACAGACCGTTTCAAATGCGCAGCATCTCAAAGAAGCATATCCAACTGGATCTCCAAGTTCGGTACAACGGATATAGGCTATTATTTCAATGCTGACCAAATATCATCAACCCCTTGGGACAACATGGAAAAAATGTGGTTTCATTCACCCCTTAAATATGCAAACCAGGCAGTAACACCTACATTGTTCATCCATTCGGAAGAGGACTACCGCTGCTGGCTGGCAGAAGGACTTCAGATGTTCACTGCACTTAAATACCACGGCGTGGATGCAAGGCTATGCATGTTCAGAGGAGAAAACCACGAACTCTCAAGAAGCGGAAAGCCGAAGCACAGGGTCAGAAGACTGGAAGAAATGACAAACTGGTTTGAAAAATATTTGAAGTAAAATTAAAAATGACAAGAACCATTATTAAAAATATTATTAATACAATAAAACCTTCCAGTAGCGCTGGAAGGTTTTATTCAATGTACTATGCCAGATACTATTAGCAGTGTCCGCCTTCTAATTTGTCGCAGCTGCAGAACAAAACAACTAAAAGCAGGAAGAAGAATAACAAGCTGTCATTATCTCCAAATCCGCCTACTCCGCCAAGTAATCCGTCATCACCTGAGAAACAAGCAAGAACTACTAAAAGCAGGAAGAAGAATAGTAAGCTGTCTCCATTATCTCCGAATATATTGTTAAACATATAGTACCTCCTAAAATTGATTTTGATATATATTATTCATAAGGGTGTTTATTTGTTACTTCATTTACTCATTTAATGATTGTAAAAAATTTATTATTTTATCAACAAAATTTCCCTTATTATCACAATTTAAGCTGTCACATCGCCTTGAACCATGAGCAAAACTTCTTCTTTCAATTCTTCTGTCCTCATCCCTGAACTTGTATTTGTCGTAATTGTATTTCAAATTATCCACGTCCTCCAGCATGCTGATAAGATATTCTCTTGAATAATCATCGCAATAGGAACCATTGGTCATCCTGTTTAAAATATATATCAATTCAATGGCATCATACATTTTATTGATCATTTCCTGGTCTGGACCTCTTCTGTCCATATTACCACCTCGACATATTTATTTGTATTATATGAAAGATGGCACCCAGAAGGTAACAATTAAAATATATTTATTTTTATTAAGATTTGTTATATAATAAAGCTATATAATTTGAACTGAGGTATTGATATGAAAATATTCAGCAATATTTTAATAATAGCACTGATTGGACTTTTTTCGTCCACATACTTGTTTAACCTTTCACCCATAGACTACAGAGGAACCATTGAAATTGAAACACCGGTGGAAGAAAGTGCCTTAAGGCTCACAACAGAAAAACAGGAGCTTTTGAATCCTGAATCAATAACAATAAAACATGAGTCAGAAAATGAAGAAGTACTTAAAAGTGTAGCAGACAGCATCTTTACTGTAAGCGTGTACAAGGGCAATGTGCCGGTTAAGGAAAATATTAAAAATCTGGAACTTGTATCTCCTTCATCTAATATGACCATTTCAATTGATTCTGCCAATCCAATGGTTACAACCCTTGACATCAGTCAGAAAAAACTTGGTCTTGAAGATGGAACATACAATTTTGTTTTCAGTTCAAACTTAATAGCTAGTAAGGAAAATGAATCCGTATCTGTTAATGTTACATACGACACAGCCGGAACATACTTCCCTGCTTCAAAAGCTGCACAGTCCGGTAAAAAAGGTCTTACACTTTATTTTGCAACGCCAAATGCAGACACATTAATTCCTGTCACAAGATTTGTTGTTGAGGATAAATCATTGACAAGAATGGCAATAGAACAGCTTCAAAACGGACCTGAATCAGGAAGCCTCAGGACTGTCATAGGAGATGTTACAAACACCACATACAACAACGGAAATGTTGTAATAGACATTCCAAGTTCCTATGAAAGCTACAACAACGGAAGCACCGGTGGTCTGTTATCTTATGAAGCATTTAAAAAGACTATTTTCAGTGTTAAAAGATACTGGCCTATTTACAGCCTTTCATTTACAGTTGACCGCAAAAGTGTTGATTCATATTTTCACGGTATTGACAATGTTACTTCATTGCCTTATGCAAAAAATAACTATGTACTTTACATGTCATACAAGGTTGACGGAAGATACTACTTGTTTGATTACAAGATAGATACACAACAGGCAGGAATAAGCGAAACAGATGCACCAGAGCTCAAAGCTCAGAAAATGTTCGATGCATACAAGGATACAGATATCCCTTACGGAATTAATCCAATACCTGAAAGTGTAATTCTAAAAAGTGCAGCCATGCAGGGAACAACTCTTGTATTGGATTTTACTGACAGCCTCATGAATGCTTACAACGGCAAAAATGACTTAAGGCAGATGATGATTGATTCCTTCTCATACACATTTACAACAATACCGGGAATCAGCAGCATAAGAATTACTGTGGAAGGCGAAGCATTGAAAAATTATGTGGAAGGAATAGATTTGACAGGAATATTATATGCACCTGAGTTTATAAACCCTGAAAATACAACTCAGACAAACAACTAGAAAGAAGGAAATCATATGAATGGTTTTAGAAATTTTATGGTCGGAAGGTACGGAACAGATCAGTTTACACTTTTCCTGCTGATAACAGGAATGGTGCTGACATTTATAGGCGATGCCCTTAATCTTGAATTTTTGACAATATTAACCTATGCCATATTCATAGGCTGCGTTTACAGAACCTTGTCAAGAAACATCCTAGCAAGGCAGAAGGAAAATTTCATGTTTCTTAAATACTGGAATCCAGTGAAGACATGGTCAAAATCAAAATATAACATTGTTAAAGACAGCAAAGACTACAAATACTTCAAATGTCCAAACTGCAAGCAAATTATGCGCGCTCCCAGAGGCAGAGGTAAAATATCAGTAACGTGCAGAAAATGCGGCACTAAGTTCATACAAAAATCATAAAAAAGAAGACTTTTGCATTAAGTATGTTCATGTCATCCTGAGCGATAGCGAAGGATCTCATCTTTTGAAATTCTGAGATTCTTCAGGCTAAAGACTCAGGATGACACGATTATAAACACTTATGCAACAGTCTATTTTTATTTTACTTATTACAATTTAATTTATGATTCAAGCATTTCTCTTCCGATTGGAGTGTTTTTAAACACCGCCAGAAACATTACAGCTACAATTATTCCTGCAGCTGACTGAATGACATTGCCTGGTATTTCGCTTATTGTTGTAATGAAGTTGCCAACCATGACAGAGCCAACCATGTAGTATCCGAAAATCTGCCATACACTGCCCATTGCTGCACCCATCACCCATTTGTTTTTAGTTTCAGGTAGTCTTTCTATAACTGTTCCCATTATAAGTCCCATGATACCCTTGATTATGAATGTTGGAAGTGCATAGTATGCATAGCCTCCAATAATATCTGCAAGAGACGCACCGATTGCTCCTGCCCAGGATCCGTTTCTTTTTCCAAGGAGAATAACAGCTATAAAAATAAAACCGTCTCCAAGATGTGTGTATCCGTTTGTTACAACTGACGGAACCTTGATTATGAACGTAGCAACGCAGATAAGTGCTGCAAACAATGATGTGTAAACCAAATCCTTTATATTTTTATCTTTCATATAATTCTCCTGTAATTTACTTTAATTAAATTATATAGAAAACTGTACCCTTTAAAAGATACAGTTTAATATTTTTGATAGATTACAGATTAAATTTTAAATTAAAGCACCCTGCCGAGATTCAACCAGGCTTCCTCACGTCACACAAAACGGTCTACTTATTGCTGCTTCCTTCCGGACCTGACAAGATTCATAGGGTTCTGTTGCGCGAGACCAAGTTTTCACTCGGACAGAGTGCATTAAGATAATAACACAAATAGCATTTCAAGTCAATATTAATCTGGATAAATTCTATTTTAAAACTTCGAGAGTTTTTTCCTCTTCAAACTGTTTTGTGTAAAGTTTGTAATAATATCCTTTTTCGGCAATGAGACTTTTGTGGGTTCCTTGTTCCACAATTTTTCCGTTTTTAACAACAAGAATGATGTCGGCTTTTTTTATTGTTGAAAGCCTGTGGGCAATTATGAATGAAGTTCTTCCCTTTAGGAGATAATTTATTCCATCTTGGATGAATTTTTCTGTCTGTGTGTCAATTGAAGAAGTTGCTTCATCAAGCACAAATATTCTTGGGTTTGCAAGAATTGCCCTTGCAATGGAAATAAGCTGCTTCTCACCTGTAGAAAGTTTATCTCCTCCTTCTCCCACTTCACTCAAATATCCATTTTCAAGCTTGTCGGCAACTGTATTTACAGACACTATTTCAGCGGCCTTTATTACTTCTTCATCTGTTGCCTCCAGATTTCCGTACCATATGTTGTCCTTGATGGTGCCTGAAAACAAGTGAGGATTTTGCAGCACATAGCCTATATTTGAATGAAGCCACAGCTGGGACCTATCCCTGTAATCCTTGCCGTCGATTAGAATTTCTCCTTCAGTAGGCTCAAAAAACCTGCATGCAAGGTTTACAAGAGTGCTTTTGCCTGCTCCTGTCTCTCCTACTATAGCTACATTTGTTCCTGCCGGTATGTGGAGGTTGAAGTTTTTTAGAACTTCTTCATCTCCGTCAGGGTATTTAAAAGTAACATTGCGAAATTCTATGTCACCATTTATTTCTTCCCAGTTTTGTTTTTTCGGATTAATGTTGTCCCCATATATTTCAACAACGTCAGTCCTGTCCTTTATTAAGGGTTCCTTCTCTAAGAGGTCCGTCACTCTTTCCACATTGGCCTGGAGTGCAATAACATCTGTATATGTCTTGGCTAATTGTTGTACAGGTTCAAAAATGTTGATTGCATAGGATATGAATGCCGACAGTGTTCCAATCTGTATTACATCACCCATAGCCAGATATCCGCCTCTTGCCAATACAATGGCAGTTGAAACCGAGCCAAAGAAAACTATTATAGGAATGTACAAACCATTAAGATTTGCCATTCTGAGAGATGCTTTTTCCATATCAAGACTCACGCCTTTAAATTCATCAAGGTTTTTGTTTTCAATAACAAGCGTCTTTGTAGTTCTGGCCCCGGTTATCCCTTCATTGAACTGACCTGTAAGCTTCGAGTTTACTTTTCTTAACTTTCTGCTTGTTGAAAGCATTTTTTTCTGAAAGTATAATGTAATTATTGCCATCAAAGGAACAACAACCATAACAATCAGGGCCAGTCTTACATTTAAAAGCATCATTGCAGCAAATGCTCCTATTACATATGTACATGACCAGAAAACATCAACGAGACCCCAGGCAATCATGGAGCCGATCTTGTTTGTATCGCTTAAAGTTCTTGCCAGTATGTAACCTACAGGAGTTGTGTTGTAATATGACAGGGACAGATTTTGGAGGTGAGTGAATATTTCCTTCCTCAGGTCCTTGCCTATGTGCATTTCCACAACTATTGCATATCTGGCGAATATATTGACCGAAGATGCCATAACAATGAGTGCTACGCAGTAAGCAATTATAAACATGTCCAGCCTATCAGTGGTACCCCTGACTATGAAATTGTCCACGGCATATTTTTGAAACAATGGAATGGAAAGATCCATCAGTGCTGTAATAAGCATGAACACAACAATTCCCAATATCTTTTTTTTGTATGGCAAAAAGAACCTGCCAAGCTTAAACCACGTCTTTATATTTAACGATTTATATCCTGTATCTTCTTCGTAATATTCCATAAACTCCCCCTAATCAACATCAGATAAGTTCATCTGCACATTGAATACTTCCTTGTATATGCCGTCCCTTTCAATAAGCTCATCATGAGTTCCCATATCAGCAACCCTGCCCTTGTCAAGCACCAGAATGATGTCTGCCTGCATGAGAGTTGTTATACGGTGAGAAATCAATATTATGGTAGAATCTTTTTTGTCTTTTTTTAGTGCCTCGCGAATTTTTGCATCAGTTTCTGCATCAACAGCCGAAAGAGAATCATCAAAGACCATAATGGGAGTTTTCTGAAGAAGCATCCTGGCAATAGAAACCCTCTGCTTTTGTCCTCCGGACAGCGTAACTCCTCTTTCTCCTACAATTGTATCATAACCCTTTGAAAATTCCTCTATAGCTTCATCAACGTGAGCAATTGATGTAGCTTCCTTAACATCATCAATTGTTGCATTTTCATTTACAATGGTTATGTTATCTTTTATGGAACGTGAGAACAAAAATGGCTCTTGCAGCACCATGCCTATATTTTTTCTCAAATATTCTCTTTTTATTTTGCGTATGTCAACTCCGCCTATTGTTATGCTTCCGCTATCCTCCGGAAGGTCATACAGACGGTTTAAAAGGTGCATAAGAGTTGTTTTTCCTGAACCTGTACCTCCAAGCACTGCAAATGTTGTTCCTGCCTTTATTTTAAAACTGACGTCATCCAGGACAGGAACACTTCCGTCATATTTAAACGTTACATTTTTATATTCAATGTCCTTGTTCATGTCAGGCTCAACTGCCTCAGGAGTTTCAGACTCTTCAGGCTCGCTTAATATTTCGCATATCCTTTGTGCTGAAACCTTGGTCTTGCTCAGTTCTCCAAGAATACGTCCAAAACTTCTAAGAGGCCATGCAATCATTGAAGTATATGACACAAAAACAAGAAATTCTCCAAGGGTGATTACATTATTAACAGCCTGATAAGTTCCGGCAACAACAATTGTCATAACCATGAGTCCCGTTACAAGATCTCCTATTCCCCAATAGTACCCCAGCTGGTATCCAAGCTTCACCCACAAGTCAGAAAATTTGAGATTTCTTTCTGAAAACTTTTCTATTTCATACTTTTCCCTGCCAAAAGCCCTTACAACCCTAACACCTGTTAAATTTTCCTGAGTTGCAGTAAAAAGTGCTCCTTCAGCTTCATCAGCCACAAGAAATTTTTTTGATAATATTCCGTAAAATATTGATGAATACAAAATGACCACAGGAACAAAGACAAGGACCATCAAAGTTAATTTCAGGTTCATAGGAAACATCAGTGCCAGGGATATTGCAACAAGCATTATTGTCCTGAACATTTCTGATAGCTGTGTGCTTATGAAATTACGAAGAACCTCCACATCAGATGTTGAACGTTGTATGATGTCTCCTGTCTGGTTTTTGATGTGCCAGCTGTAAGGCAATTTTTGTATGTGTTCAAACAATTTGTTTCTTATGGTCTTAACAGTTCCTTCTGTTGCCTTTGCAATTGAAATTCTGCCAACGAAGTCGCTAAGAGAAGCAATGATGGCTATAGCAATTACAAATGCTGCACAGAGCCACAAATTCTGCCTAAGCCCCTCTCTTCCTCCAGCCATACTTATTAATTTCATCAAAGGTGAAATAAGTTTGTACGGAACATCGTCTATAATAGAATCCACCGTGAAACTTATGACTTGAGGCGTAGTAAAGCCTGCCAGAACGCGGACAACGGTTGCAGCAGCTGAAAGGGCTATGAATTTTCTGTAGCCCCTGGTATATGAATAAATAGTTTTTAAATTTAACTTATTCTTGGCATCCATAATAACCTCTGTCAAAAAATCCCAAAGCAAAATACCTTGGGCTTATTAAATGTATATGTAATCTTATCTGTACTGTTTATTCATTTTATAATAATTTAACACTTATGTCAAATTTATATTAACGACATTATATGTGGAGAATTTATAAACAAAGTTCAAATTCCTTAAAAAAGTAAAAAAAGAGCATTTCTTCAGTATCAACCTGAAGAAAATGCTCCTAAATTACTTGCTAGTTATTATTTTGCTGAAGCAGCAGCCTTAGCAACTATGTTCTGGAATGCGTCTATTCCTATAGTTACTGATGATACCAAGTCTGCATCAGTTGTTGTTCCTTCTGCGTCAACTGCAATTGCTTTTACTTCTTCTGCAGTCTTTCCAACTACGAAATCAGCAAATGCTTTTGCCTGCTCATACCATTCTTTGCCAATCTTAGAAGCTTTTTTCATGCCATAGTTGTCGCCTAATTCATTTTTAGTCAATACATCAGCAGTTAAATCAGTAGTGATTTTTCCTGTTGCATCAAATTTAACATTTGACTGAGATGCATCTATTATGCTTGAAGTGATTTTTCCGTCAGCATCGAATGTTGTTACAGTAAATGTTGAATATGCCTGTGCAACACCTTCTGCATCGGCAGCTGCATCTTTAGATTTAGAAATTGTTGTTACTACTCCAAGTCCTAATTCATCATTTTTAGTTGCTCCTAAAAATTCAGCATTTTCAACTGCTTTTTCAACTGCAGCAACATATCCGTTTATTTTAATAGTTACAGAAGAAGTTAAGTCTGCTTCTGTTGGTACTCCTGTGTCAGTTACAGGTATTGCTTTTATTTCTTCAACTGTTTTTCCAACCATGTAATCAGCTAAAGCATTAGCTTGTTCAAACCATTCTTTGCCTATTGAAGAAGCTTTAACCATTCCGTAATCTGCTCCAAGTTCTTGTTTAGACTTGTATTCAGCTTCTTTGTCAGAAGCAATTTTTCCTTCTTTTGTGAAGTTGATTTTAGTTTGTGCAGTGTCAATAGCTGCTTTAACTATTTTGCCGTCCTGGTCAACTGTTACTGCCATTACAACAGAATCAGTCTGAGCTAAACCGTCTTTTTCGCCTGCATCAGCTGATTTTTCAACTGAAGAAATAACTGCCAGTCCAGTTTTTACAGAATCTTCAGTTACTTCAACTTCTCCTGCTGGTTCTTCAGTCTTTGGCTCTTCTGCTGCTGGTTGTTCAACAACAGGATCATTTGAAACCGGTGCTTCTTCTTTTGCACATCCTGCAAAAGCAAATAAAGACATCGTTAAAATTAATGATAATAATATTGATTTTTTCATTGTCACCCTCCAAAGTTACAATAATTTTATATATATAACGGCTTTTGCCGATTATACCGTATTTCTGTTATCGATACAATATTAACAAATTGTTCTTAATGAGTCAACGTTTTTTCATTGCTAATATTATCTTGTTATGCATTATTTTGCATCTTTGTTTTTCTTATCACAAAGACTTTTGCATTTTAACATGAAGGACCATAAAAATCAACCTTAAAAGCCGAATTTGACAAAATGTTAAAATTTCAAGCTCCAGTTTCCCACATATGACACTTATATGAAAAAGAAATAGAATTTTTTTTGCTTTTTTTATAATTGTTAAAAAAATAAAACATTTGTTTCACTTTTCTTCATAATATCTACATATTTATTTTTTATCAATTTATGTATTATTTATAATTTTATATATATTTCAAAAAATATATATTATAAATTATATGGACATGATTAAGCAAATAAGTTAAAATAAATTTATATTTTAAAAAAGGAAAGAAGGGATACTGTGAACACAATTACAAAAGAAGAAGCTTGGGCTTTATTAAAGGAATATAACAAGGATGAATTTCATTTGAAGCATGCAGAAACAGTGAGTTTTGTAATGGAATACTTTGCCAAAAAATTAGGTTTTGAGAATGAAACAGAATTTTGGGGCATCGTTGGATTATTGCACGATCTTGACTTTGAAATGTATCCTGAAGAGCATTGCATGAAGGTTCAGGAAATATTGAATGAAAAGGGAATAGACCCTAAAATTACCCGTGCCATTGCAAGCCACGGTTACGGATTGACTCCGGCAGATATAAAACCTGAGCACACAATGGAAAAAGTGTTGTTTGCAACTGACGAACTTACAGGTTTAATTGGAGCCGCAGCACTTATGAGACCTTCTAAAAGCACATTGGATATGGAATTAAAATCCTTGAAGAAAAAATATAAAACTCCAAGTTTTGCTGCAGGCTGTTCAAGAGATGCAATTCAAGACGGAGCAAACATGCTTGGTTGGGAACTCGATAAGCTTCTGGAAGAAACTCTGCAGGCTATGAGAGCATACGAAACTTCTCTACAATAATTTAAGAAAATATAAGAAACAACTCAGCATCCATGCCAGAATGCTGAGTTGTTTTTATTTTTGGGGGGATTTTATTTATTAATCCATTTTGTTCATTTTTTCAATTTGTTCTTTTAGCTTTAAAGCTGTTGGAGTCACTGCAATTCCGCCAAGTGATGTTTCTCTTAGTTCCGCAGGCAGCTGCTTTCCAACTTTGTACATAGCAACAATCATTTCATCCAGCGGAATTTTGCTTGTTATTCCACTCATTACCATGTCAGCTGTTGCTATAGCGCTTACTGTTCCGGCTACGTTACGCTTTGCACATGGAACTTCAACAATTCCTGCAACAGAGTCACATACAAGACCAAGAATGTTTTTTATTACTATAGCTGCAGCATCCATTTCCTGCTCAGCTGTTCCACCAAGCATATGAACAGCAGCTGCAGACGCCATTGCAGAGCCCGCTCCGCATTCTGCCTGACATCCGCCCTCTGCTCCTGCCAGTGTAGCATTTTTAGCTATTAGAATTCCTATTCCGCCGGCAACAAACAATGCCTGAATCATTTCATCTTCTGTTTTATTAAGTTTTTCTCCGACAGACAACACCACTGCCGGCAATATTCCGCAAGAACCGGCTGTAGGGCAAGCTACAATTCTTCCCATAGCTGAATTTGTTTCAGAACATGACATAGCTCTTGACATTGCATCAACCATAAACTCACCAGTCAGTGCTTTTCCGCTTCTTGAGTATTCCTTCAATCTTTTTGCATCACCTTTAATAAGGTTTCCTGCTGTTTCTATTTCTTTTTCCTGAGAATTTGTAGAATATTTTCGCATAACATTGAGGTTTGCTCTCATTTTATCAATTGCTTTTTCACGAGTAAACCCGCTTCTGTTCATTTCTTCTCTTATTGCATATTCTGCAAGAGTAATATTCTCATTTTTTAAAATGTCAAGTATTTCTTTTCCTGTTGAAACAAACATGTTATATCGCTCCTTCTATAATTGGGTTAACTACATTTACGCAATGTATTTCTTTGATGTCTCTTACTTTTTCCAATAGTTTTTCGGGAATGATGCTGTCTGTTTCAATAGCCATAGTAGCTTCTTTACCTTTTTCGTTTCTGTATACTCTCATGTTGGCAATATTTATATTTTCATCATACAAAATATTTGCTATCTGAGAAAGAACACCTGGTATATCCTTATGCTTTGTAAGAAGAGTAGGGCGCTCGCCTGTAAACTCAACTTCCTGTCCATCTATGTCGAAAACAATTATATTGCCTCCGCCTATAGAAGATCCCATTACTACTGCTAAATTGCCATCTGCTTTTGTCATGACAAATCTTACAGTGTTAGGATGAACATCTCCTAAATCTGCTGCAATAAAATTGTATTCAATGCCTTCCTTAGCTGCCAGTTCAAATGAATTTCTCAGGTCTTCATCCCATGGATCCATACCTAAAATTCCTGCAACCAAAGCCTTGTCAGTACCGTGCCCTTTATATGTTTCTGCAAACGAACCGTGAAGAATAAAATCAACTTTTATAATTTTACCGCCTGCTACTGTTCTTGCTATCTTAGCTAATCTAGCCGCACCCGCAGTGTGTGAACTAGATGGTCCAATCATAATCGGCCCAATTATATCAAAAACACTATAATCTCTCATTATTATCTCCTTAAATCATACCGTATCTGTCATTTGTTTTGTATGACTACCAATACAGATTGCCTTAATCTATACTATTTATCTGATTGTTTGCCTTGAATTGTATCAACTAACATAGCTATCGCCTGGTCTCCTGATACGTTGCATGCTGTTCCAAAGCTATCCTGAGCAATGTACAATGCTATCATCAATGCAAGCATTGGTTCTGTAAATCCTAAAACTGTTTCCAATACTCCAAGAGCTGCCATTACAGCGCCTCCAGGAACTCCAGGTGCAGCAACCATCGTTATACCAAGCATTGCTATAAATCCTGCAAATGCAGTCAATGTTACCGGAACTCCATTGAGCATCATTACAGCCAATGCACATGTAGTCAGTGTTATCGTGCTTCCTGATAAGTGAACTGTTGCGCACAATGGTACAACGAATTCTCTGATACCTTTGGAAATACCCATTTTTTCTGAGCAATTTACATTAACAGGAATAGTTGCAGCTGAAGACTGTGTTCCAAGTGCAGTAACATAAGCTGTTATCTGAATCTTCAGGCATTTGAATATATTTTTCTTACTGATTGTGCAACCGATTACAAACTGGATAACAATCATTGCTAAATGCATTGCTATTACAACTAAGAATACTTTCCAGAATACAGAGAACACTGTTGTAACTTGTCCAGTATAAGTCATGTTTACGAAAACACCTACTATATATAACGGAAGCAATGGAATTATAATGCTTTCAATTACTTTAGATATAATTTTCTGAAAGTCTTCTGCTGCTTTTCTAAGAGGTTCACTTTTTGTCACGGAAATTCCTAAACCTAAAATGAAAGATAAAATCAGTGCTGTCATAACTCCCATTACAGCTGGCATCTCAACTTTGAAGAATGGTTCTAAGTCAGCTGCTGCTTCAGCTATGCTGCTTGCAGATTCTGGAGTAATAAAAGAAGGTAAAAAGCTTGTTCCTACAAAATATGCTGTAAACCCTGAGAACAATGTAAAGCAATATGCAAGTCCAACTGTTATTCCCAAAAGTTTGCCGGCGCCTGTGCCTAGTTCAGCAATACCGGCTGTTACAAATCCTAAAATTATTAACGGGATTATAAAACCTAAAAAGTTTCCGAAAATTGAAGTAAAAGTTACAAATACTCTGTCAAGCCAAACTGGTGCAAAACTTCCTAGAACAAGACCAACTATGATACCAATGATGATTCTGGGTATAAGACCTAATTTGAATTTTTTTTCTTCTGCCATTTGATTAATCTCCTCATTTTTATTTGCATACGTATGTCAGATACTCCGGATGTATCTATTTCGCAGACGTTGCGTGAATTTTGTGTATTCATCAAGTGCATATGCGAATGTTATCATTAATTGACAAATATGTCAATAGAAATTTGTTATTTTTTTGCTAAAATTCTACAATATTTTTATTAAGTTTTGGTAATTATTTTAGCTTCAAGCTTTCAATAACGATACTTTTTTTAGAATTTTATAACATAAAGTTACTCGAAACGGCTTAATATCATTGAAAAGCATACGTTTCGCCTATGTTCGTTTTATATGCAACTAAACGTTATTTTGTGCTAGTTTTGAATACACTTTAAATTTAATCATCAAAAACGCATTTTCTTTTTTGTACACATTTCTGCTACATATTTTCAACATAATGATTTTTGCTCATAAAAATAAAAACCCACAAGTTTCCTTACTAAACTTGTGGGTTTAAATGTTAAATAAATTTCAATATTTTTCTTTTAGCTAGCTGCTTCAGCAATCTTTGCTCTTTTTTTCTTCTTAATATTGTTCTTTGCTGCTGTAAACAAAAGACAAGATATTATAGTCACAGGCATTACAGTTGCTGAATAAAGTATAAGTCTCTTTGTAACAGACAAAATACCATTGTTTTCAGCATACAAAATCATTACTGTAAGAACTAGAGGATGCATCAGGTAAATGTAGTACGAACTTTGTCCGAACAGCTTTATGAAGCTGTAGTATTTGCTGAAAACTTCCTTCATTACCAGTCCCACATAATAAACGAAGAACACAGATGATGCTGAGAAAAAAAACCAGACATATGTTGTTATACTCATATCATAATAAGATACGACTGTGTATGCAAGGCCTGTTATTAAATATGCTGCTGTCACATGTATCTTGTGTCTTTTAACAAAGGACAGAAATAGCTCTCTCTCCAGAGTGACATAAATACCAAGCATATAAAAAACAACATACTTTAAAAAAAGCCTGTCTGACAGTTCATATCTTATAAACTCAGCGCTCAGCAATGTAATAACTGCTGCAACTATCAATACAGTAACTTTTTTGTCTGTATTTCGAAGGATATAATAAAGTAACGGTCCCACAACATACATTTGAACAATTATTATTACGAAATACAAATGATATGACATTGTCCCCTGGAAAACCCTCGTAATAAAAAAATTAATGTCCCATGTGTAATATCCAATCTTAATATATGCCCTATAATATATGACACACCATAAAAGATACGCTACAAGCACTTTGGCCAATCTTTTTTTAAGGAAAGAAAAGTACTTGAATTCCTTTTGTCTGTAGCTGTAAAAACTTGTAACGCCGCTTAAAAAAATAAAGATTGGAGTGGTAAACTTCAAACTTCTGTTGATTAACAGCATTACTAAATGTGGAAAGCTTCCATGAATATAACCGGTAATACCTGTTGCTGTAATATGTACAATCATTACGGCCAGACAAGCTATAAACCTTATGTAATCCAGTTCATAGAGCTTGTCTTTACTTTTCTTCCCAAATTCTATAGATTCAGACATTTCTGCTGATAAATTCATTAAATCACATCACTTTCTAAAATATATTTTTAAGTTTACCACTTATATAAGATAAAATCAATCAGATTTATATTGGTAAATATGTATTCGCATTTTAAATATTTATGCAAACAAAGACGATTTTCGCCCATTTATATAAAATTTTATAATATTTTGTGGTATTTTATGTATTTTATACGTTTTGGCGTATACGTCATGACGAAGTTGTGTTACAATACTTTTAAAGGTCGTTTATTGTAATGGGAGGTATATTATGTGTGTAAAAGAGGCAGTAATAAATAGAATTAATGATATTTGTTCCGACAGGGGGCTTGCTGTAAACAAGCTTGCAAACTTATCCGGAATTACGCCTTCAACAGTCTATAGCGTTTTTGACTCGGACAGAAAAGACATCGGCATTGTATTGATAAAAAAAATATGTGACGGTTTAGAAATATCCCTGGAGGATTTTTTCTCGGCTGAAATATTTGAATCTCTTGATCAGGAACTTATATAATGAACTTTAAAAGGGTGTAACGTACAGTTTTCACCCTTTAATTTGTATTACCATTTTTAATTTGTCTGAGCAGATAAATATACTTTTTTTCTGCTGCTTCTACTTTATAAATTGCATAGTCAACCAGATCAGGCTGTGACACATTTTCAAATATGTTTTTAGCGTCTTCCCACTCTCGTTTTGCATTTTCAATATTTATGTATATATCTTTTTTTTCTTCTGATTTTTGCGGATGTTTGAAAATTTCTAATATATTTTTAATTCTCAATTCTTTGTTTGAAATCATGCTCATGGAAAAAACCTCCTATATATATTATTATAGACAGGAGATTCCTTTTTATTCACGATATACCAAAATATATGGATACTATTTTATTATTTCTTTGACCATTGCAGGAATTTGAGAAACACTGTTCACATAAGGAACAACGTCTTTTATTTTACCAAAGCCATATCTTGCATGGATAAAAGGAATTCCGGCAAATCTTGCAGAGCTTAAATCGCCTTCTGTATCGCCTATATACACAGCTCTGTCAAGATTATTTCTTTCCGTAACTAATTTTATATTTTCACCCTTTGTCTTTCCCGTGCGGCCGGGATTTTCAAAATCATCAAAATACTTATTCAGATTGTAGTATTTAAGAAAAGCCTCAATATATCCTTCCTGACAGTTGCTTACAATGGAAAGACTGTACTGTGAAGACAGTAATTCAAGCGTTTCTTCAACCTCGGGAAACAAAATGCCCCCGTTTTTTTCAATGTAGTCTTGTTCATACATGAGGCATCTGTCAACTATTTGTTTCCTTTCATCTAAAGAAAAATCAGCAAAAAACAACGCTGCTATTTCATCTATGGTCTTTCCCATGAATCCTTTCATTGCTTGTACAGTCATTTTATAATTTATATTGCCATATGTTGCAATGGCCTCATTCCATGAATTGGTTACACTTTCTGAAGAATCCCAAAGAGTTCCGTCCAGATCAAATATAATTCCTTCTTTTGTCATGTTTCCTCCGAATTTTTTGTATGTATTTCTCTTGTAATTTTCAAATATAACAAATTTTAACATTTGCATAATTATTATACAGCAGTAAAGCAATTAATGCCATTATTAAGTAAAAGTAATTTTTATTATTGACATATGACATTTATAGGAGTATTATCTAGTAAAGGATTTATCTATTCCTGAGAACATTTTTAATAATATTTAGGAGGATTAATATATGAAAATAGCATTGCCATCAAGACAAAATCTCATTGATGACCACTTTGGACATTGTGAATATTTCACAGTCTATACTGTTAACGAAAACAAAGAAATTACAAATGGAGAAACTATTGCTTCACCAGTGGGCTGCGGCTGCAAATCCAACATAGCGCAAACACTGGCAGAAATGGGCGTCAAAGTAATGCTTGCAGGCAACATGGGAGATGGAGCTGTCAGAGTCTTGGGTAATTCAGGCATAGAAGTTATACGCGGTTGTTCAGGTGATGTCCAGACAGTTGCAAATAATTATCTTGCAGGTTCAGTTACTGACTCAGGAGATTCATGCCACGCTCATGAACATGAATGCCAACATTAAATACTTACAGCAGCTTCCCATGGAAGCTGCTTTTTTTAGCTATGTTTTCTTTTTGTAATTAAAAGGTATGCAATTCCTATTGCCGCAAATACGGCAAATACTGCTGTTAGTCCGGGAGACACGGAACCTGACAGATAAATTGTTGTAGGTCCATCAGCTCCTCCTATAATACCTATAGCACTTGCATCGCTTAAATCTTTGTTTAACTTGTATGACAGGTAAAGAGGAAGCAAGTACTGGTATGAAATACCCAATGCAGCTGCAGCTGTGCAAAAAACAGTAAAAATCATCACCAATTTTTTAATCATTTTATTGTTCATTTGTACTCCTTTAAAATCTCTTATAAGCTTATTACTATCATTATATAACCCACAAGAACTATTTTCCATAAATATTATGAACATGTCAATTTTTTTACCACAAACATAAACATTGAACATGATTAATTTTATGATATAATTATACAATACAATCAATTCGGCATACTAAATCAAGCATTATATAGAAAACAAAATTACATAAAAGGAGAAATATCATGGATAAGGAAAGAATCGAAAAAGCTGTCAGGGAAATTCTTTTTGCAGTTGGCGAAGATCCTGACAGAGAAGGTCTTAAAGATACACCTAGAAGAATGGCAAAAATGTATGAAGAAATATTCGCAGGTCTTCATGAGAACCCTGCAAAGCACCTGGAGATTTATTTTCAGGAAGAAAAGTATGAGGAGCTTGTGCTGGTAAAGGACATACCATTTTATTCCGTTTGCGAACATCACCTTGTTCCGTTCTTTGGAAAAGCTCATGTTGCTTATCTGCCTAAAAACGGCAGGCTTACAGGATTAAGCAAACTTGCAAGGGTTGTGGAAACTGTGGCTAAAAGACCTCAGCTTCAAGAAAGAATCACTTCAACAGTTGCGGATACAATCATGGAAAAACTTGATCCTTATGGAGTCATAGTAGTAATAGAAGCTGAGCACATGTGTATGACAATGAGAGGCGTTAAAAAACCCGGTTCTAAAACAATGACATCAGCAGTAAGAGGTATGTTCAGAACGGATCCAAAATCAAGAGCTGAAGTTATGTCAATGATAAACAAATAAGAGGTAGAGATGGATAAAAAGGATATAAAAATTGTTCCACAAAAAAGGACTATGAAATTTTCAGGCCGTGAACTAGAGTTTGGGGAAAGAACATTGATAATGGGAATACTGAATGTAACACCCGACTCATTTTCAGACGGAGGCGATTATTCATCTGTTGACAGAGCAGTTGAACATGCCAAGGAAATGTTAAGAGACGGCGCAGACATAATTGACATTGGAGGAGAGTCCTCAAGGCCCGGCCACACAAGAATCAGCACCGAAGAAGAATTGAGAAGAGTAATTCCTGTAATCAAAAGGCTGAGAGAAGAAACTAATGCCATAATGTCATTAGACACCATCAGAGCAGAGGTTGCCGAGGAAGCAATTAAAAACGGTATTCACATAATCAATGACATATGGGGTTTTCAGGAGGACAAAAAACTTGCAGATGTTGCTGCTAAGTACCAGACTCCGGTAATTTTAATGCACAACCATGTTGGAAATGAATATGATTGTGACGTTGTGGAAGCAATAAAAAAATTTCTCATGGAATCCGTAAAAATTGCTAAATCAGCCGGTGTAAAGGATGATATGATAATTCTTGACCCGGGACTGGGCGGATTCGGCAAGACAGTTGAGCACAACTTTGAAATCATGTGCCGTCTTGGTGAAATAAAAGACCTTGGATACCCTGTTCTCATAGGCACATCAAGAAAAAGCATCATTGCCAAAGTGCTTGATGTTCCTCCAAAGGACAGAGATATTGGAACCGCTGCAACAACTGCATTAGGAATAGTCCAGGGTATGGACATTGTGAGAGTGCACAACGTACTGGCCAATGTTCATGCTGCTAAAGTAACTGATGCAATAATCAGGAGAAATTAAATGGATAAAATAATTATGGAAAATATGGGTTTCTATGGCTATCACGGCGTATTGGAACAGGAGAAAACCATAGGACAGAAGTTTTTTGTGGACGCATACCTATACTTGCCCCTAAAAAAAGCAGGTGAAACAGATGATTTGAATTTTTCCGTAAGCTATGCAGATGTTTACTTAGCCATAAAAAAGATAGTTACAGAAGAAAAGTTCAATCTGCTTGAAGCACTGGCAGAAAAAATATGCAGCGAAGTTTTAAGCTCATTTCAGGATGTTCAAAAAATAACTGTAAGGATTAAAAAGCCTGAAGCGCCTGTTGCCGGAATTTTCGATTACTTTGGAGTTGAAATGGAAAGGGAACGATCATGAGCAAAATATATTTAAGCCTTGGAACAAACCTTGGAAATAAAAAAGAAAACCTTACATATGCAGTACAGCTGCTTTCAGAAAAAATAGACATCTTAAAAACTTCTTCATTTTATGAGACAGAACCTGTGGGATACAAGGATCAGCCTTGGTTTATGAACATTGTTGTGGAAGGAACAACTCACTTGTCTCCGGAAGACCTGCTTGTTTTCACCCAAAGCATCGAACAAGCGATGAAAAGAGTAAAGACAATTGTAAACGGTCCAAGGATAATAGATGTAGACATACTCTTGTATGAAAGTGTAAAAATAAATACAGAAACTCTTATTATTCCACACCCGAGGATGACTGAAAGGGCTTTTGTTATGTATCCTCTTTTTGAAATATCACCGGACTTGATCATTGACGGCAAAAGCCTTAAAAATATGATGGAAAGTTTTAAAGGTGAAGAAATTAAAAGGCTTGATGTATGAAAAGGATAAATCAAATACTTGCAAATGAAGATTATATAAAATATCTGAGTAAAAACAAAGAAGCAGAAGGTGACAGAATTTACTGCCATCACGACATAGCTCATTTTCTTGATGTCTCAAGAATTGCATACATAATCTCGCTGGAAGAAAAATTAAATGTCAACAAGGAAATTTTGTATGCCATGGGCCTTCTGCACGATATCGGAAGATGGATGGAATACGAAAGCGGCATAGACCATGCGCTGGCAAGCAAAAATCTTGCAGAAGGGATACTACTGGACTGCGATTTCAGCGAAACAGAAATTCAAGAGATTTTAACAGCAATAGAATCTCACCGAAACATTAAAAGCACATCTGTACTTGGGGATTTGCTTTACCGTGCCGATAAACTATCAAGAAACTGCCTTCATTGCAGCGCTATAGGTACCTGCAAGAAGTTTCAAAACAAAGAAGTGCCCGTCATTCTATATTGATAGAACAACGGGCATTTCCGTTTTATTTTACTTCTTCAAGCATTTTGAAAAATTCATCGTGGTTTATTCCAGAAGGTCGATTAATTCTTTTAAGCTCATACAAATCATCCTCGTCGCCTGTTAGGATATTCACCCCGGATGTGCTTGACAGCGAAGCCAAAAATCCCATTTCCCTGAGTATTTTCTTGCACTCCTTACACATGGCTCCAAATGGATACGTGAATGCACTTGGAGTATAACCTGTCTTGCCGCTGATTAGAAGCTGCAGGTACCCAACATCATTTACAATCACCTTCTTATACTCATCATAGGATTCTCCGTCCAATATGGTACATCCCACACGATTATTCAATTTATGCATTGCATATGAATGATTTTGAATTTCCACATATGGAGAAGCTTGAAGTTCTTCAACCTGAGACCAGTTCAAATAAGGATTAAGATTTTTATCTTCAGAACTTTTGTCAACATATTCTCCAATTATGGACATGACTGCCTTGCTTTCATATTTTTCTAAAAGTGGCAGCACATAAGTGTAGTAGCTTCTAAAACCATCATCAAATGTAAGCATTATTGGTTTTTCCGGAAGACTTACATCATTGTACACATAGGCAACCAAATCTTCCACTGTAACTGTTGTGTATCCATGTTCCTTCATGTAAATGAGGTCAGCCTCCAGCTCACTTGGCAAAACAGTGTACTTTCCCAGACTGTTCCTGTTTTTTAGAACCTTGTGATACATTAAAACAGGCAATCTTACTGACGGTCTTGCTGCTGCAGGAACAGCATCACCTATATCTTCAACGTTGAAGCTCATAATAACAACAAGCAGCATTGTCAACAATGCAGCTACAATTCTTTTTATATTTTTCATAACCACCTCTGCAATAATTATTTATAATACATTTTATGTACAAACTCTGTTTATAATTACTGCTGAAAAAATTGTTCTTATCAAAAGATATTATGACGAAAAACCATAACACATAACAAATCTTTAGGCGCATAGACGAATTATAATTACAACCAATGTATGATTATTTTAAATTAATTTGAAAAATTTTCAAAAAAGTGATTGACAAATAAAAACGCTGGTGATATACTCACGGACAATACACAATTTAATGAGCAACATAAACGCAGTGATAAGGAGTATTAAGCATCATCAGTGATTTCAGAGAGTTGTTGGTTGGTGAAAAACAACATCAGACGATATGCCGAACTAGCCTTGGAGCGGATTTGCCGAAAATAAATATACAAGTAGGCATGTACGGGCAGCCAGTCGTTAAAATGGCAGGATATCGATTAGAAATAATCCGTATCTAGAGGGCATTTCGTATGAAATGAATAAGAGTGGTACCGCGAAAGATTATATCTTCCGTCTCTTAGGGATAATTCCCTGAGAGAGGAAGATTTTTTTATACCTTTTTCAGGCGTATCCGCCTTGTGTATAAAAAATAAATCTGGAGAGGTATAAAAATGGAAAAACAATCATCAGCAAAAAACATGAAATTTACAGGAGCCTTTGCAGTCGCATGCGTGTTGTTCGGCTCTCATGCAGGCGGTGGCTTCGCAACAGGCAATCAAGCAACTCAGTACTATGTTCAGTATGGATGGGCAGCACCTTTTATGGCAGTATTGGCCATGGCATTATTAACATTGACTATCAGGGAATGTATGATTATGTACAATTCCAGAGGTTTAGGAAGTTACAAGGAGCTTTTCCAAACTCTTTATCATCCTTTTGACAAGATGTCTGTATTATTTGATATTTATTTTTATATCATGGTTTTATGTGCTGTAGGAGCAGTAGTTGCAGGAGCTGCTTCACTGATTAACAAAACATACAGCATTCCCTACGCTTATGCAGTACTTTCAATCGGAGCAATACTGCTGACGCTCACCATTTTTGGAGCCGCTATGGTTTCCAAAGCATCAACAGTTATGTCAATTGGAATATTGACGTCATGTGCTGTAATATTCATTATGGGAATCAATGCTAAAATGCCTGAGATAGGTACAATTTTTGCAGCCCGCGAAAGCACCAGCAGCATATTCAAGGGGATTTTAAAAGCATTTACTTATGCAGGTTTTCAATCTGTAGTCATTCCGACCATGATATCATGCGGCAAGTCATTGAAGAGCAAGGAGGAAGTATCCCGCTCAATGATGATTGCTTTCATAATAAACTCAATTGCACTTGTTTTGTCTGTCATCATGCTGTTAGGATGGTATGCGGAATTTAAAGCAGCAAGCGAATCAACACTGCCTTCATTGTATATAACAAAACAATTGGGAAAACCATATGTTTACTGGGCATACAACATCTCATTGTTCCTGTGCTTTATTTCCACAGGAGTAACAACAATTTATGGTTTTGTTGAAAAATTTGAAAAAGCTAAGGCATTGTCTGGAATAAAAAAGGTCATAGCGAGAAGAGTCATTGTATCAGCATTTATAATGTCTTTATCAATGGGAATTTCTATGGTTGGTCTGGATAAAATCATAAAATACGGCTATGGATACATGGGATACCTTGGAATTGCAATTATAATAGTACCATTCCTTACAGTGGGGGCATATAAAAACCGCAAATACCTGAGAGAAAACAACAAATCAAGAGAAAAAAACTCTGACATAAACATTACATTTACTGAAAAAACAGAATTTTAACAGCCTGGCAAATATTCATTTGACAGAAAACTAACTAAATTTGGTAGCCGCAGCCAGGAAGCGGCAACTGCAACATGCAGTAACGGAGAAATCATGAAAACACAATTATTTCCAAGCTACACCATAGGACCTGATGCGTACAACGAAATAGCAGAGATTTGTATGCCATTTGGAAAAAAGATTGCTGTAATAGGAGGCGAGCGCGCCATTAATGCAGCTAAAAATAAAATAAAAAATGCTGTTGCTGATAGTCAGTTAATCATCACAGGATTTTTCCCTTACGGAGGCGAGGCATCAGTAGAAAATATTGAAAGGCTAAAGTCAATTCCCGAAATTGAAGAATCAGACATGATTTTTGCAGTTGGCGGAGGGAAGGCCATTGACACTGCAAAGGTTCTTGCTCAAAGAACAAACAAGACGTTTTTCGCTTTCCCTACAATTGCCTCTACATGTGCAGCCTGCACCAGCCTTGGTATATTGTACCATCCTGATGGTTCGTTGAGAGAATATTCATTTTCTTCAATACCTTCAAAGCACATATTTATAGACAGCGAAATCATTGCAAATGCACCTGATAAGTATCTTTGGGCAGGAATCGGAGATTCTATGGCAAAATATTTTGAAAGTTCAGTATCAAGCAGAGGAGATGAGCTTACTCATTCTCAGGAAATGGGTGTTACTATTGCTTCAATGTGCAACGGTCCGTTCCTTAAATATGGAGTCAAAGCTCTTGAAGACTGCAAGAAAAATATAGTATCAAGCGAACTTGAAGAAATACTTTTGGGTGTCATTGTATCAACCGGATTTGCATCGAATCTGTTGAACATTGACTTGACAACAGGGCTTGCACATGCTATTTATAACGGATTTACCGTAATACCGCAAATTGAAGAGCATCACCACCTTCACGGAGAAATTGTATCATATGGAATTCTTGTACTGCTTGCTGTAGACAAACAAGAAAATGAACTGAGACGCATTCATAAATTCAACAGCGCCTTAGGACTTCCAACTAAGCTGTCTCACCTGCACTGCTCTATGAATGATGTGGATAAAGTAATTGAAAAGGCGCTCAAGGGAATAGATGTAAAACATTATCCATATGTTGTCACACCTGATATGATAAAAAGCGCAATAGAATATTTGGAATCTTACAACTAAAAGACAAAAAATAAGATGTATCATATGATACATCTACTATTGACAAACATATTTTTCATAATTGTATGGGCGGACCTCGTGTCCGCCCGTTGTTATTGATTCAATAATTATATGCGGGAGAATACAAGATTTTCCCCTACAAAATGGAATCCAGATTCACAGACAAATGTCAATATTCCAATGCGTAGGGGCGGACCTCGTGTCCGCCCGCAGTATTATATAATTTTGATATCTTAGGGAGTACAGTAGTCATCCTTCACTACAAGCAATCTGAGCGTATCTTTTAAGCTACCAACTTAAAACTCAATAAACCTAGATGATATACCTTCTAACTTTTCAACATCATTGCTCAAGTGATTAATTTCATCTTCTTCTCCTGTAAGCTGAAGTATGATGATACCCTGAGTACTGCAATTGTCATTTTCTCCGGTTTCATGGAACCCAACCCTGGTTGTAATGATACAGCCGTATTTAGTAAGTATCTCCTGAAGGTGCGGAGCCTTTGAATTTCTTCCGTCCACCTTTATTGCCATCAATTTGTTCATATGATTCCTCCAACTGTTTTAATTATATAATTATTTGCTGATTTTTCTTATTTATTCAAACAGTTGCTTCTCAAAATCCTATAAATTTATATCTGATATTTTTACACCGTCAATTTCAATTACCTGCAACGAGTCCGAGTTTAACCACAAAATGTTTCCGCTGTTGTCACAAACTGCTGCCATGGGAAGTGTTCCTTCCTCTTCATTTGGGAACAGATTTCCTCCCAAAAAACTCGGTGTTATGGCCTTGTATGCTCCATATCCTGTTCCCAGTAAAATATAATTTTTTTCTGTGTTTTTAACTCTCACTATTACCGACATTTCTCCCTCCAAAATCTTTTTGTAATTTAAATTGTCCATTGATTGTGAATAATACCTGTCAGTCTCCAAGTGCCTTCATATTCTTCAAACACCAGGCGAAGGCTTTTCCAGTCTGCTCCTCCAAAATCAGGATTAAAACCAGGAAAGTAATATTCAACTATTATGGCATTTTGGTACACTTCAAATTGGTTTTCAGCCATGTTACCGCTGCTTAAAACTTCATTGTATCCAATAGCCTCTGCATTTATAAAATCTTCTGAATAAATAAACTCATCATAATACTCGCCGGGAGTAAGAGAAATATCATCACCCCTGCCGTCATAATGTCCCCAAATATATGTTGTTTTGTCATTGAAAAAATTCTTCACTTCTTCCTGGCTTAAAACAACATCATTATCAACGGAAACATTTGTGTATGGAGTAAATCTCACTCCCTTTTCCGGATGGACATATTCGGAAACTTTTTCAAAATCCTTATCGCTTATTGCATTTATCAATTCAGCTGAAGTTTCTTCAATTATCTCCTTAGCATATTCCGTTTTTATTATGCCTTCTTCATTTAGCTCATACTTTACTTCATTATTTTCAGGTTTTTTTTCATCTTCTTTAATTTCTTTTTCCTGATCATTAATTTTTACGTAAATGCATCCTGAGCTTCCTGCAGCAAGCAATACAGCCATAAATATAATTATAATTTTCTTCATGTCATCACCTCATCAACGTATTGTATTTTAACAATATGTTATTTCCATTCCTTATATTATACATTCGTATATTTGACGATTTGAAAACAAAATATGTTCCATTGCTAAAACAAGCAAATTCAAATAAAACAAAATCTTTATTCAGCTTCAACTGAATAAAGATTTTATATATGCATTACTCACAGTCATAAAATACTTGATTATCGTTTATGATAACTTTTTTTACAGCAATTGATGATTTGAAAACTTCTTTTCCTTCACTGTTTAATATCATTACTTTAAATTTAGAATTGCTGCTTTTTTCAAATGAACTTGCAACATACCCATCCTGTATGTTCAGTGATTTTACAATTCCTCCCGGATTCAATGAACTTGACTGCCCAAGTTTAAAAAGTTCATGACCCTTATTATCTGCAGAAACATAGTACACAACATGATTCAAAACAGTAAAGTCACTAACAGTAAAGTCTGTCAGCTTTTCAGCCATATTGCCGTCTAATGGCAACTTATACAAGTATCCTTCAATATCCATAAAATAAATGGTATCATCACATATTATAAACTTTACAGCAGACTCCTCGCATAATCTTGTAGTTTCACCGGTATTAATATTTACCTTGTGAATTCCTGTGGTTCCATTTTCAGAACGGGGCTTGTAGTATGCAAGTACGTATATATCATCACCTATCAGATAAAGGTCTTTGCTTGGACCTCCTCCCTCGCTGTTTTCTGTCCTGCTCCAGGTCCAGCCATAAATATAATTATTATCACCGATTGGTTTATATTCAGCTTCACCAACCTTCTTTATTGAAAGGTTGTTTTGTGACGGAGGCACGAATTGACACACATTTATTATATAATTGCCAAAGTCCCTTCTATTAGAATAGCCCTCAGAAAATGTTTCATTTGTACCGTCTTCATTGAGAATAATCTTATAGTCAGTGCCCATGGAGGCGCCTCCCTGATGGTATGACAAAATTGCTTTGTCATCAACAGTTTCCAATGATGCATAAACATAACTGTTACCATATGTCCACAGCGGAAGTTCATAAACATTTTTTCTTATAGAAGGATTATCGATTGGAGACTGATAAATAATTCCCTTTTCTCCTTCGTAATAATAATACTTGCCTGCAACAATAAAATCCCCTATAAAGCTTCCGCCATCCCTTACTGCCAAAGGAAGTTCAACCTCTGTTGCCTTAAGACCGCTATACTTCGGATTTGTAATTATGAGTCCATCTTTATTGGAGAAAGAATATTTCCACCCAAATTCATCAACTGCAAATTTCCATGTCATAGGAAAATATGTAACATCTCTGAACTTAAGAAGAGGATATTCTTCATTTGAATTTTTAATTGCATTTCCGTTAACTTTTATACTAAAAGCAGGAATTGAAGCAGCATATTTGTTGAGGTTTTTCCTGGCAATGGTATATGGTTCGTAAGTGACTGAAGTTTCTGAAGACTTAGTTACTTCAAGACCTGTTACATCATTCCACTTTGTTTCAATTCCTAAAAACCAGCTGTCAAAGTATGTCATAGGAAAGTATGTAATATCCTTATAAACTATTAAAGGATACTGCCTGTATTCATTTTTAATCTTAATACCGTTCAAAACCACATCAAAAGCGGGCAATGTAACAGGCACTTCTGCTGCATAGACACTTGGCTTATTTAATACGGTAAACAAAATCATAAAACACAACAAAAATATTATCTTAGATTTTTTCTTCATTTTTCCCTCCACCTTATGATAATAATATATTAGACGATTTGAAATTGCAATAGGTTCCATTTGTACAGTGGTATTCAGAAAAATGCTACGTCTGTCAAGCATGAAAACATCCAACTGTCTATAAGTAATATTTAATTTAAATCCATTGCCAGTTTCTTAATATTGTCATGATGTATGTCTGATCTGTCTGATGAAATTTTAGAAACTTTTTTGACTATTGCTTTTTCCATGAAGTTCATCTTTTTGAAAATAAATTCTCCTCCAAAATTTTTTACTGATTTTGCTTTGCTTATAAGCTCAGCCGGAAAATTATCAGCTATTTCTTTTTCCATCATATCGCCTTCCTGCATGCCGCAAATAAACAGTCCAACTTCCTTTTTCAACAATACATTCAGGTTAGCAGAAATGAACTCTGAAACTTCTTTTTGTATTCTTCCAATATAGACAGAACCGCCGATTATTACTCTGTCATAGCCGGAAAGATTCACAGTTCCTTTTTCTTTTAAATTAACAAGTTCTACATTACCGTCTAATTCCTTGGCCAATTCCATTGCACATTTTTGTGCACATCCATACTTTGTTCCATAAGCTATTAATGTATTCATATTCCCTCCAATTAATTATTCAACGCATTTTCAATAGATTTAAGATATGCTTTGCTTGTAACCGTCCCACCTGATACAACATCAACGTCGATGTTTTGTTCTTCAATGACATTCTGAAATAGCTTTGTGCTTAATTCAGGACTTGCAATCTTTACGTCTTTTACAATTTCTATGTTCGTAATTTTATTGTTTGCAACAGTTACATTCAGTTCATTTGTCCACCTTCCAAAATCATTCCTTCCGTTATATACTCCATCCTTGATTTCTGATAAATTTACTGGATTAATGACTACATTTACTCCTTCTTCAAGACCACGGCTCAGATAAAACACGCCTGAAGCAGAAACTATCACTAACAAAAGTAATATCAGTCCTATAATTTTTAATACTTTCATTTCTTTCTCCCTTTAATTTTTATATTTTGCACACAACTTCTTCTATAAATGTTTCAATTAATCTTTGTCTTTGTTCTTCGTCCAGGTCTTTTTCAATTACTAATTTTACAATCAACCCAAATGTTGAAACTACAATCATTTGTGATTTCAATTCAATCTGTTCATCATCCAGATTTGTGTAAATTTCTTTTAAACATTTGCAAAGTGCTGTTAATGCAGGCTTTTCTTTAGATGCTCCCCTATAAAGAGATGACGTGTGTTTGAGTGCATAAGGAGATTGATTTAACTGTGCTGCAAGAAATTCATCAGGCATGCTCAGCGCCTCTTCTATGTAATCCCTAGTTATTCTTTTCAACTTGTCTGATGGTTTTAAATCTTCATCAGCGGATTTAGTAATTGCACTGATAATTCTCATGTAGCCGTTTCTCATGACCTGATTCATTATTTCATCTTTGTCTTTAAAGTAATGGTATATGATTGCAGGTGAATATTCAATTTTATTGGCTATCTTTCGAATTGAAAGATTGTCAAATCCTTCCTTTGCAATAATTTCCTTGGCAGCAGAGATTATAAGTTCTCTCATTGCTTCAATTTCTCTTTCTCTTCTCTTATACATTTTAACCTCTGTTGAACGTCGTTTATATTTTGAACACTGTTTAATATTAAAATATCACTTTGTCATTTAATTGTCAATATTTAAATTTACTTTTTTAAATTTAATTACCATGCAATTAACGCTGGACTTTATTTACTTATAGAGTATTTCATCAAATTCATTTTCAAGCATTTTATGTTGTGATATAATAAAAATTAATTAAACTAGTTGGGAGAGATAAAGATGATCCAAGACATAGAGCCTAGAATATTCAATAATAAATTTAATAATAAAAAAGCAAAACCGCAGGATTTGTTTCTTTCATATGAAGGAGATACAGTCCTGGTCAGAGAAGACAAGGACAAACTATGGTATCCTTCATTTTCTGATTTTGAAAAAGATTATCCTCATTTAATAGATGATGCTCAATTTCTTTTCACCATTGATGAAATCAATTACTATCTTGTGGATGAAAAGAGCCTTGATTCTGCAGAAGGATGGACATACGCAACCACAAACAGGTTCAGAACTGAGCTGAAATATTGGAGATCTTTTGCAGGTGCAGTTGGTTGGCAGTTAAACCGCTGGTATTCTAGTCACAGATTTTGCAGCAAGTGCGGAAAAACAATGAAACGTTCTGAAAAAGAAAGGATGCTGTACTGTGAATCCTGTGGTTTCCAGACATACCCTACTATATCTCCATGCGTTATAGTTGCAGTACATGACGGCAACAGATTGCTTCTTACAAAGTATGCTGGACGAGCATACACCAGATACGCTCTTGTGGCAGGATTTGCAGAGATAGGAGAAAGTCTGGAGCAGACTGTACACAGGGAAGTGAAGGAAGAAGTGGGCCTTAAGGTAAAAAACCTTAAATTTTATAAGAGCCAGCCATGGCCATTTACAGACACTCTCCTTGCAGGTTTTTATGCTGAGCTTGACGGCGATGATACCATAACTCTTGAAGAAGACGAACTTTCCCTTGGAGTATGGGTTAACAAAGTGGATATCCCACCTGCAGAACTGAACATAAGTCTCACAAGTGAAATGATGGAGGCATTCAGAACCGGAGCTGTTGAATTATAGCCATATATGAAAAGATTAGCCGAAACATTTTTCGGCTAATCTTTGATTTTTATATTCAATACATTAAGCTATATCAAATTAGATGCTTTCAGCAGTCTTTGTATAATAACAGCTACTTCTGCTCTTGTTATTTGATCTTTTGGTGCTATTGTGTTGGCACCCTTTCCTGTCACAATTCCTGTCTTAACACACTTAACCATGCTTTCAACTGCCCATTCAGAAAATTCTGCAGAATCTTCAAATTCTGAAAAAGTTAATTCTGTATCATAAGAATTTAATTCATATTCAAGTCCTGTTATTTTCATTGCTCTGGCAATCATGGTCATTGCCTGTTCACGTGTTATCTTATCATTAGGACCGAAGTTTCCATTCCCAAATCCCGATATAATGCCATATTCAGAAGCTGTTTCTATATACGGACAGTACCAGTCCGTAGATTTTATGTCATCAAATTTGTTTTCTCCCGTTCCAGGCTTAAGTCCAAGGCTTTTTACTGCAATAGCCGCAAATTCTGCGCGTGTTATGTAACGGTCGGGTTCATACATTTTGTCTCCTACACCATTTATTATCATTCTCGAGCCCATGTCATTTACTGCTTCTTTCGACCAATGATTACTTACATCAGTAAATTCTATGGGATTCCAGATAACAGAATAAAGACTATTTGTTAGACTGTTTATTTTTGCATAGTACCTGCCATCAATAACAACAATCTTTGTAGGAACATGTCTGAACGTTCCGTCATTGTTAATAATTATTCCTGTAGTTATTTTTGAAGGGTTAACTCCTTCAGGTATAGCAATTGTTCTCTCAACAAAACTACTAAATTTATCTAATTTTATTGTTTTATCACCATGTGTGCACGTTATGTTAAATTCAACAGCTGGGGTAACTATGGTAAAACCACCTCTTACTGATGAGTTTTCTACTAGTTTTGCCTCTTCATTAGTAGGTTTGGAAATTTCTATGCGTACTAAAATGTCTTTAAGTTCTACATTTTTGTTAATTTGTTTTGAAATACTTTCTATATTTATTTGCATAGCTGGAAGCACGTATGAAGCCACATCAGTCTTTACTTCAATAGTTGCTTTTTTATTTTCCATGTTCCTAATCATTCTGCCGTTTAGTTCAGCTATTATAACATCTGCCTCTGTACTTACAGGTATAGTAATAACAGGATTAATCTTTTCTTCCGCAAGTATTTGTTCAAGTCTTTGTTCATCAATAGATATAGTTGATATTTTCTTTCCGTCTACTTTTGTATTTGCAATTGTTCCTGCACTTACAACTTTACCATTGACAATAACCGAAGAATTGGTGCTGTTAGCTGCGCTTCCACCACCTGTGTAGTTATCATTTTTATATGTTTCAGCTATTATTGTCATTGTTTTTATATTTGAAACTTGCAGAGTTCCTCTGCCCTTTGATATTTTTACAGTAAATGTGCAGTAACCATCTGTTCCATCCTTATCGACAGAAGTTCCTGCTATTGCTGCATTGTATGTTTCGGCCTCAACAATCGCTGTACATCCTCTCAAATTCAGCATATTAACCAGCGATTGTGCTTTAGAAAGTGCCATTTCGGATGATCCTGCTGCTGCCTGAGTTGCAGAAAAAGTTGTTCCTTCTATTGCAGCCTTGACTTCAGCAATATCCAAATTATCCTGAGTAGCATCATATAAAGTAGTGAAACTTATTACTCCTCCGTAGGCTGTTCCTACTGAATTAATAGTATATGCCTGAGCATAATATGTAGTATCTTCAGTAAGTAAACTCAATGAAACATTAAACTCACCTGTTCCTGTGCCATTAGAAATTTGAGACACTCCAGCTTCTCCAATGATTGGAGTGCTGTCTACAGAAGAATATACAATACCCCTGTCTATAATTGTATCTCCTCCATCAGAAGTAACATTACCCCCTAATTCTGCAGATGTTGTTAACACCGAATATGGATTATAAGTAGTTACACTTGGAATGCTCATTGGCGTCCACTGTGCATAAAGAATGATATCAGAACTGGGAACATAGCTGGTTCCTGCATCTCCAACCTTACTCCCTCCGATTGGGGAAGTATACCATCCATTAAAATTGTTTTGATAATATGTGGGTGTCGGTAGTATGATGCTGTTTCCGTTAGTGACTGTTAATGACGTCGTACTTACTACCCCCCCATTGGCATTAAAACTAATATTATAACTTGACAGTGCAGGTGTCACAGCAGCACTGAATAATGACGGTAAACCAGTTCCAACAGTGTTAGTTGCAGTAACAGTAAATGTATATGCAGTTCCGTTTGTCAGTCCTGTTACAGTTATTGGGCTTCCGGAACCTGTTGCGGTAAATCCTCCAGGACTTGATGTAACTGTATAACCTGTTATGCTTGCTCCTCCGTTTGAAGTAGGTGGAATAAAGCTTACTGTTGCAAGTTTGTCTCCTGCTGCTACAGTTCCAATTGTCGGAGCTCCAGGTAAGACTGCACTTACAGTAAAACTTCGAGTAACAGTCGGAGCCGGCATATAGATTCCGTCTCCTGCCTGGTCAGCATGGATTGTTGCTGTTCCGGATTTTAAAAATGTTAGAACTCCTCCGCTTGTAACAGTGCATACATCTGGAGTAGAAGAAGTGTAAGTCACTGGCAATCCTGATGAAGCTGTTGCTGTCAGAGTTGGTGACGTTCCAAAATTCTGTGTTCCAGGGTTACTAAAGGTTATTGTCTGTGAACTTAATGGAGTTACGCTGTTTGAAGCAGCTGATGGTAAACCAGTTCCAACAGAGTTTGTTGCAGTAACTGTAAATGTATATGTAGTTCCGTTTGTAAGTCCTGTTACTGTTATCGGACTTGCGGCACCTATTCCAATTAATCCTTCTGGATTTGACATAACCATATAACTTGTTATGCTTGCTCCTCCGTCTGATGTCGGAGGACTAAAGCTTACTGTTGCCTGTGTATCTCCTGCTGCTGCTGTTACAGTTGTCGGAGCTCCAGGCCAAACTGCATTTACTGTAAAGCTTTGAGTAACAGTTGGAGCCGGCATATAGCTTCCGTCTCCTGCCTGGTCAGCATTGATTGTTGCTGTCCCGGATTTTAAAAAAGTAAGAACCCCTCCGCTTGTAACTGTGCATACTCCTGGAGTAGAAGATGTGAAAGTCACTGGCAATCCTGATGAAGCTGTTGCTGTCAGAGTTGGTGACGTTCCAAAACTCTGTGCTCCAGGATTAGCAAAGCTTATGGTCTGTGAATATTTTGGAGTTACGCTGTTTGAAGCAGCTGATGGTAAACCAGTTCCAACAGAGTTTGTTGCAGTAACTGTAAATGTATATGTAGTTCCGTTTGTAAGTCCTGTTACTGTTATTGGACTTGCGGCACCTGTTCCGGTAAATCCTCCAGGACTGGATGTAACTGTATAACCTGTTATACTTGTTCCTCCGTCTGATGCAGGTGGAGTAAAGCTGACTGTTGCTATTGTGTCTCCTGCTGCTACAGTTTCAATTGTCGGAGCTCCAGGTAAGACTGCATTTACAGTAAAGGTTTGAGTGACAGTCGGAGCCGCCATATAGCTTCCGTCTCCTGCCTGGTCGGCATTGATTGTTGCTGTCCCGGATTTTAAAAATGTAAGAACCCCTCCGCTTGTAACAGTGCATACACTTGGAGTAGAAGAAGTGAAAGTCACTGGCAATCCTGATGAAGCTGTTGCTGTCAGAGTTGGTGACGTTCCAAAATCTTGCACTCCCGGATTAGTAAAGCTTATAGTCTGTGAATATTTTGGAGTTACGATGTTTGAGGCAGCTGATGGTGAACCTGTTCCTTCGCTGTTTGTTGCAGTAACTGTAAATGTATACGCAGTTCCGTTTGTCAGCCCCGTTACAGTTATTGGACTTGTAGCACCTGTTCCGGTAAATCCTCCAGGACTTGACGTAACTGTATAACCTGTTATACTTGTTCCTCCATCTGATGTGGGGGGAGTAAAGCTTACTGATGCCTGTGCATCTCCTGCTGTTGCTGTACCAATGATTGGAGCACCAGGCTTTTCAACAATACCGGTAACATCCAGGTCATCTATGAATACATAATAATTATCAGATGATATTGTAAGTCTGTTGATAGGCACTGATGAATTAAATGTGATTTTAACATAAGTACCAGCCGATGGAATATTAATATCATTTGTCCACAATACTGCTTCATTATTATAACCTGTAAAAGTTACATTTCCTACATCTCCTGATAAAAAACCAGCATACAAGGAATTTAAAACAAAGAACTCTCCTGATTCACCTTCTATTGTTCCAAGTAATGAATCTCCTTCGTCATCACAGACTAAGACAGAATTTCCTACCCCATCCTTCAGAAGTGATGTGTCATAAGAAAAATCATTTTCAGAAAATTTTAAACCGTTAATATTGCTAATCATACCCGAGCCAGAATTAAAATTAATCAATCCTGTTGTAACAGCAGCATCAACGTCTGCAATGTTAAAGCTCAATGACATGGCTGTAATCAGCAGAAATCCTATTACTTTAAAAACCCGTTTAAAAATTAAATTTCTTTTTATCATATTTCCCCCTCCGATTGTTAAAAATTATATAAAATGAGCCATAGCTTTAGTTTTTATTTAGCTCAACAATAGCAACATTATTTTACTATTTATTACCATTTTAGTCAATCGTTTGCATTATTTTTACTTTAATAGTGAGTTAATCAAATTATTATCAACAAGATTAAATAAATTCCTAAATCTTGCCAAACATTTGTTTCGATGTTATAATATATACGTTAGACATCAGAAGGAGAAGTTGTTAGCCATATGGGATGGAATGAAAAAGAATTTTACGATTTAATGCAGAGCAGAAACACCAAGTGCTCAAAACAGGAAAACTGGGACAAGGATAAATACAATGAGTATGCAATGAAATCGAAAAAAACAACCCATTCAAAATACAGAAACAACAAGGTTGTAATCGATGACATAACATTTGACAGCATGAAGGAAGCTAACTTTTATCTTGAATTAAAAATGAGAGTAAAAGCAAAAGACATCAAGGGTTTTGAACTCCAACCCAAGTTTCTTCTTCAGGACTCTTTTATCAAAAATGGAGAAAAAATCAGAAAAATTACATACATAGCAGATTTTTTGATATACCATATGAACGGCGAAAAAACAGTTGTTGACGTAAAAGGATATGAGACACAGGCTTTCAAGCTTAAGAAAAAATTGTTTGAAGCCAAGTATTCAGATATGAAACTTATAATCATCTAAATAAAGTTCATATACGTAAACCAAGGGGCTGTTGTATTAGTTATTATTAACGTGTCATTCTGAGGGCTTTAGCCCGAAGAATCTCAGAATTTCAAAAGATGAGATCCTTCGCTATCGCTCAGGATGACAAAAATATACTTAAAGCAACAGCCCCTTTAGTTTATTTGCTTTATTTAGTCATCATATTTTAAACTTAGTAATAATATCCTGCAAATTCTGTGCTATGAATGATAATCCTTCACTTGAACCTGCAATTTCTGAAGCTGAAGCTGCCTGTTCTTCTATAGATGCAGTTGCTTCCTGAGTGGCTGCAGAATTCTCCTCAGCAATTGCTGAAAGATTTTCCATTGTAATCAATATTTGATTTTTCATACCTTCCATTTCTGCTCCGGCATCATTAAGCTGCTTTACAGTATAAACAGTTTCCTTCATTGACTCAGAAATAACCTGGTATTTATCTCTGCTGTCAATTACGCTGTTTGTCTGTTCTGCTGAAATTGCAGTTACTTTTTCCATTGTTCTTACAGCATTTTCAGTGTTTGACTGCAATTCATATACAATTTCATCAATTTCCTTTGTGGATGAAGCTGATTGCTGCGCAAGATTTTTTATTTCTTCAGCAACAACAGCAAATCCTCTGCCTGCGTTGCCTGCTCTTGCTGCTTCTATTGCAGCATTCAATGCCAACAGGTTCGTTTGCTGTGCAATTGTGGCAATAACACTGCTTGCTTGTCCTATTTTTACAGAACTGTCATTTGTCTTCATTATTACTTCCTTGATATCATTTGTTGCCACATTACTTTCCTCTGTAATCTTATATAAGTTGTCGATAACCTTAAGCCCATCCTCAACAACTTCTGCCACCTTATTTGACCCGGCATTCATATTCTTCATATGAAGTTGATTGTTTTCAATTATTTCACCTAGTGCAAAAGCCTTTGATGAACCTTGTTCTGTGCTCTGTGCCTGGTCAGCAGCACCCTTTGCTATTTCCTCAACAGTTTGTGATATTTGTTCAGCAGCAGTTGCAGACTGCTGTGAAGCAGCAGTTAATTCTTCTGATGAAGCAAGCAATTGTTCCGAAGTGTTGGCAACTTCCTTAATGATACTTCTTAGATTATCAATTATACTTTGCATTGCTCCAGCAAGATCACCTATTTCATCTTTTTTCTTTAAATATCTTTTAGATACATCTTCTGTAATATCCAAATCCGCTATTCTTTTCGAATATCCGATAACCTTTACTATTGGATTTGCAATGGTACTACCAATAATAACAGCAAAAAAAATACTTGCTGCTAAAGTAATTATTAATATTCTTACAATGGAGTTAACCAATTCCGGAATCGCTGAAAGCACTTCCCCTTTGTCTGCAGTTATAACAAATATCCAGTTTGTTCCCTGTATAGGAGAATAAGCACCATATAAGTTCTTATCATTAAAGACATAACTGCTTACTCCTGTTCTTTCTTTAATGGCTTTTACAAACATTTCTGACAATGACTTTAAGCTTTCATCACTTTTTGCTTCTTCAATAGGATTAAACTGATTCATTACCTTGTCTCTGTCAGGATGTGCAACTACGGTTCCAATGTCATTTATTATGTATCCATAGCCACTTTCTCCAAACCCCACATTATCAGTAATTTCGCTGAGTGCATTTCCATCTCTTCTTCCAATCAATGCTCCAACAATTTTTCCATCTCTCGTAATGGGTACAGCATACATCAATACCGCACTATTAGTAACACGGCTTATTATTACATCTGATACATTCTTTTCACCGTTTAATGCCTTTACTACATATTCCCTGTCGCCTAACTGGCTGATTGTTCCATCTGAATAATATGCATTTCCATCAGGCTTAACAACAGCAATGTCCATGAAACTTGTATTCTTCAACTGTTCTATCAATATAGACTGTTGTTTGTTCCAATCCATTGAATTTATGCCCTGCATAAATGAAATCATTTCTAATGAGCGCATCTGCAGCTCTATTCTGCTTTGTGTAAATTTTGTTGCTTCTGAAGTTAATGAAGTCAGTGACTTCTCGGCTTCACTTGTAACAACATCACTTGATTTTTGCACTGATGTATAACCCAAGACAATGGATGATACTAAAATTAAAGTTGAGAAGCATAAAACAAGTGTGCTTTTGATACCCCTTAATTTGATTTTTTTCAATTTAACTATTCCTCCGCTTATTAATGCTAGTATTTGATAATTGATGCTAGATGTTCAATTATTTCTGCCATTACTATATCGACAACAAGATAATTTAATTTAGTTATATTTATAATTTTATATTTATAGTAATATTTATTATATAATGTTGTCTCACAAGAAAGTAAAATGTATCAGTATTTAAATAAGCCAATAACCTTATAAGAAAGTTATTGGCTTAAAAACTTATTTTTCTTTAATTTTTGAACTGAACTAAAATCAGAATTCGTGTTATTGTTTTGAGTTGTATTATTAATTGTGTTGTAGTCCTTATAACACAAGTACCAGCTATTGCAATTAGCTGAAATTTCAGATTCTCCTTTTGTTCTTTGCATAGCCTCTTCCAATGTGTGAGGCGGTGGGACTATGACGGGATCTCCCGGCATCCAGTTTGCAGGAGTATATAAGTTATAACCATCTGTCAATTGGAGTGAATCTATCACACGCAATATCTCATATGTATTTCTTCCACAGGAAACAGGATATGTTATTATTGCACGTATTCTTCCTTCAGGGTTTATTATAAAAGCATCTCTCACACTTTCTTCAAATACTCTGTCGGGGTTTACCATGTTATAAAGATTTGATATTTCTGCATTACGATCGGACAACAGGGGGAACGGAATTGTCATGCCTGTTCTTACAGATATGTCCAATAGCCATTCAATGTCAGCCAAAGTACTGTCTATTGTTATTCCCAACAGTTGAACATTTCTTTTTACAAACTCCTGGTAGAGCTGTGTAAAAGAAATTAATTCAGTTTCAGATACAGGAGTAAAATCTCCTGGCTGGCTGAAAAACAACACCCACTTTCCTCTGAACTGTGACATGGTAACAACTCCATGAGTAGAAGATGCAGCAAAATCCGGAGCCAGTCTGCCTATTGTAATACATCCTTGGTTAATGTCAGAATCATTATCTGTAACTCTATCAGCAATCATAAGTACTCCTACAAATATGTTTTATTATATTTATATGATTACATGCAATTGTTATGAATCATAAGCACTTCTTAAACTTAATTTAATTTTACATATCAGTAACAGAGCAGGTATAGAAATCTATAACCTGCTCTGTACTATCATATTTGGTTAGGAAAGTTATTTATCTAATTGCCACATTCATCATGATGCTGATGCTCGTGACAAACAGATCCTGTAGATTTAAGTTTACCATATATATACTGTTCTGCAGCTACTTTTGCATTTCCTTTTGCGCCTATAACCACTTCTATTCCATTTTCATCAAATATTTCTATAGCCCCGCTTCCCATTCCTCCGGCTATTATAACGTTAACTCCCCTATCGTTTAAAAAATTAGGTAAGAAATTGGGTTTGTGCCCTGGATTTGCTATTGTTTCACTTTTTACTATTTTATTGTTTTCTGCTTCAAAAATGCTGAAGATTTCACAATGTCCAAAGTGTTCTGTAACCATTTCGCCATCACTTGCTACTGCTATTTTCATATTGCTTCCTCCATAAAGTTTAAAATTTTTATAGTTTCGTTGTATACTTTTTTTGTGGCATTGCCTGCAGCACAATCAATGTCAACAATACTCTGTCCGTTATTTATTGCTTTAACAGCATTGGAGTCAAATGGTATTTCACCTGCAAATGGTATGTTGCAACTTCTGCAAAACAATTCTATTTTTGCTGTATTTTCAATGTTAGTATCATATTTATTAATACATACAGCGACTTTAGTTTGAAATTTTGAAGCAGTCTTTATAATTCTCTCCATATCACTTATACCAGATATTGATGGTTCTGCTACTATCAAAACCATATCGACACCGCTGATTGAAGCAATTACCGGGCATCCGATCCCAGGAGAACCATCGATAATAGCCAGTTCAGAATATGGAGAAGCTGCCTTCACCTGTTTTTTAACTTCTGTCACAAGCATTCCCGAAGTACCGTTGCCTATTTTTAATTGTGCAGTTGAAAATACAGCATTATTTTTATAAAGCATCAATTCTCCGGCAATATCAGGAACAAGGAATATAGCATTTGTCTTGCATACAGTCTGGCATACACCGCATCCTTCACACGCAAATTTATCAACTTTATATTCATTAGATACGCTGTCTATCTTTATTGCATCAAATCTGCAATTATCTCTGCACATGTCGCACTGCAAACATAAGTCCGTATTGATTTCAGCTTTGGGCAATCCATAATAATCTGTTTTTTTTGGTTCTGAGGACTGCTGCATAATGAGATGTAAATTAGGTGCATCTACATCACAATCTGCATAGTCTTTGGCATTTGCCAGTTTTATAAAGGCACTGGCAACTGTTGTTTTGCCTGTACCACCCTTGCCGCTAAGAATTAATAGCTGTTTCATATTCTGCCTCCTTAGCAACAATTTTAAGAAGCGAAGAAAACATTTCTCTGTATTTTTCATTTTCTCTTACGGATATGAGCGCATTTGAATTTATTTTTCCAAGTTCGTTGTCAAAAGGTATTTTACCTAATACTTTTATATTATTATCTGTGCAGAATTTTTCAGAAGGGTTTTCGCCATCCAGGCATTTGTTCAACACTGCACCGAAAGGCTTATTAAACAGTCTTACCAGTTCATAAACCATACTTAAATTATGAACTCCGAATAAAGTAGGTTCAGCTACCAAAATGCAATAATCTGCCTCCTTAATGCTTTCCATAACTACACAAGCACTTCCCGGAGGACAATCAATAAGCGTGTATACCTTTTTCCCTGCTTCTTCATTATCCAACAAACTTTTTATAATTGGGACTCCTGATGCTTCGCCGGTATTTAATATTCCTGTTATAACAGTGACACCATCTGAAACGCCTATCTGTACTTCTCCGATTATTTTTTCTCTTTCAGTTATAGCTTTTTCAGGACAAAGCAATGAGCATCCTCCGCAAGAATGACAAACCTCATCAAAAACAATTAATTTTTTGTTAATGTATGCCAAAGCATTGAACTTGCAAAACTCAACACATTTGCGACACCCAATGCATAAATTTTCATCAGCAACGGGAATTTTAACAGAAATATTTTTTTTGCTCACATTATAAGGCTTGAAAAACAAGTGTCCATTTGGTTCTTCAACATCACAATCTATGTACACTGATTCATTTGTTGCAGCAGCCAAGTTAACTGATACAAGTGTTTTTCCTGTGCCTCCCTTGCCGCTTAGCACAGCTATCTTCATATATTTTCTCCCTTGTAATTAAATTCTTTTACTCAATCACTCAGATTATTTCTAATGTCCATGAAATCCTTCATGAAACTCATCTAGAAGATATAGTTCTTCTGCGATAAACTTTTCAATATTTCGTTTTACAGTTTCGTTAATCCCTTTGTAGATCAGCACTTCTGCACTGTTCAATGCTTTTTCAGCATTTTCACCGCAACGAAGTGTAATAAGAGCCTTTATTCCATTATCCGCAACTACCTGTGCCACCCTTACTCCCGCTCCTCCTTGTGCTACAACGGCGCTGTTATCCAAAAATTCGCTTTCTTTTGTAATTGTATTGTACAGAAGTATATATGGTGTACGGCCAAAGGACTCATTTATGTTGGAGTCCATAGATTTTTCTTCTGCTGGAATTGCTATTTTCATAATTACACTCCTTTTAAATTTATTTTAATTGCTCGCTCAACTATTAACGTTATAGTTTATGACATATGTTATTTATATTTTTATTATAACTTATTTGCGGCATATGTCAATAATTAAATTAAAAAAAGGTTCAAGAATTTCTTGAACCCACCTAATTATATATTTATTTCACTACAACTTCTCCAACTCTCTTATCAATATGTCATCATAAGTATCCAGACATGTTACTTGTGCTGCAAGTTCTGTCATTGGAATTATATCACTTCTGTCTATGTAGCTTAATTTGAACTTTCGGTTTAAGGCCATGAGCTGTTTCATTCCTGCAGACAATCTGTTTATATAAGAATAAACACCAATTGCACCAGCTGAAATGTCTTCAGCATTTTCATAATACAACTTCAGTTCTCTTATATCTGCAAATATTTCTTCCTTTGTACTGCCAAAACGCTGTATCTCTTTTGGTACTGTACCTGAATTAATCAATTCTTCTACTTTTTTACCGGACATTGCAGCTGCCATTGCTGCTCTTCCTACAGCAACAAAGTTTATGTATGGAGCCCCAAGAGCCAATCCTTTATAAATTTGATCTTCTGAAGCAAATCCTCCTGCTATGGCAATTTGAGGGAGATTATAATTTCTAAACTTAAATTTTTTTAATATATCATAGAGCATGCTTTCCAGATAAACTGTTGGTATACCCCATTCATTCATCATCTTCACAGGACTGTTTCCGGTTCCTCCGCCTGCTCCGTCAAATGTTATTAAATCAACTCCTGCCGCTGAAGCAATTTTGATAATTCTCACCAAATCCTTTGGATCAAAAGGACCAGTTTTAAAGCATATATGTTCTGCTCCTAAGCTCCTTAATTCAGCAACACGTTTAATAAGTATTTCTTCATTCCACATAGGAAGCTTGCCTATTCTTTCAAAAACCTGGCCTTTTCCATTTTTATAATTTTCGGCAATTTCAGGGTCTGAAGGATCAGGATAGACCAAATATCCCATCTTTTGAAATTTAATTGCTTCGTCTATGCTTTTTACCCTTCCCATGCCTTGAATACCTTTAGCTGCCTGGCCGAACTTCAGCTCCACAGATTTCACTCCAAGTTCTGTTATGGCATAATCCAATACTCCCAAGTTCTCATCGTCATAATTTGCCTGCAGAATTATATCACCATAACCTCTATAATACTGCCTGAAGGAATTAACCATTTCATTAATTAGCGGTGAAGAAACAACTTTTCCCTTATCTATGAGGAGGTTTTTATCTTTTGCAACTACATCTTCTCCTATAACCACTAGGACACCGGCCATGGCTGCACCTGCATAATAATCCTTCCAATTCAACTTTGCCATGGCTGGCAAAATTATTGGAGCCTTCATTTTTATTTTGTTTTCTATGCCAAAATCTATATTGATACTAGCTTTTGGATATGTAGCAGCATAGGCGTCTTCTTCGCATCCAACTGTACCAAAAACTCTTCCATTAATATTAAAATGAGAAAAATCCAATGGATATTCTTTTTCAGAAGCAAATTGGTTTACATCAGTTTCATATGGATAAATTGCTTCAGAACCTCTAAGTGCAGATAACCCTATTTCACATGTACCGGTACAACTTGATGTGCAAACTGAACACATACCCGAAAATTTAGAAACGTTTTCCGGAGTCCTAACTTTTGTATGAGTTGTGGAACTTCCTAATAAAGGACTGTAAGACATAATTACCTCCATTAAAATAGACTTGCGTCGTCAAATTTTCACTATATTTAGTTATAGTCAACTTTTATGACATATGTTGTTTAATAAAATTATATCTCTTTTCATGTCATATGTCAATAATTGAACGTATCAAATCCTCTTAATTAATTCATCATGGTACTTTTTTCTCTATTTTTTGCACATTAAGTATCTTACATATAATAACCTACATCTTTTTTAGTGTTTGGCTGTAAATTTCTTTATTTTTTTTCACTACAGCCAGTTTCCCTTGTTCTATCATCATATTGATTCTTTTGGCATACCACCAGTCACCGACTCCAAGAGGATATTTTCCTAGTATTTTTCCTATTAATCGAGCCATGATAAATTCACCGTCCGGGATTTCCTTTTGAATGATGTGGTCATAAAAATTTTCCGGCACACCTATGACCTTTCCGTTAACAACAGCGCGCAAAGTACTTTTTTCCTCCTTTAATTCAGTCCAATTTGATGCATAGGAACGTATTTCACAAGCAGACAATTCTTTTGCCAAAGGAAGAAATTCATAGAACTTTCCAGCTGCCACTTCACCCCATGTGGTGTAAAATTGTATTTCATTGTCTGAAATCTGCACATGGTGGGGGAGCTTCACAGCAAAAACACTGCAGTCATATTCTTTTAATAAATTGCACACAAAATAAAACCCACACAAAGAATATGGGGCATCGCTGTACCATAAGCGGATGCCTTCTCCAAGAGCTGCATATCTCTTAAGTTTCTCTATTTCACTAATGTATTTTCCCCACGCCTCTTCTAAGCTTTTCATAACATCTCTGTCATTAAATCCATTTATGGTATACATATCAATTATTAGATTCTTTCTGTACTCGCTGTCAACCGGAACATCTATATGTCCCATATCCAGTAAGAACGGAATGCAAACCACTTGTGACGAATTACCACCGACTGCTTGACCTTCAAACATCTTCTCAAGTTCTTCTCTATCAGGCTTCTTCCCATTACCTATATATGAAATCGCCATATTATCAATGTCAGGCTTATGGTAATTCTTTGCTGCCTTCATACCCCCGCCTTCACTTTCTCCAAACATTACCTCTATCACAACGTTCCTCCCTACCATTACCTTGTAGCCATTCACTACATCAATCTCATTTCAATTGTGTTTTCTTTAAACCCCAGTCTTTTATAAAACTCAATGGTATTTAAATTTTCCACAGCCACTGTTATGGAAATGTCTTTACATCCATTTTCATTCAGCCAGTCTATATGGCTGTTCATCAATTTTTTTCCTATTCCTGAGCCACGGTAATTTTCAGCAACATGAAGGGAATGAATGCACCCTTCGTTTTCTTCAAATGTAGAAATGGCATATCCCAGTATGTTATTCTCAGATTCTTGTGCTGCTGTAATCTTTAAATGTTCATTATCAAAAGAACTGAAATGATTCATACGTTCTTCGAAAACTAAATCCGCATAAAGGTTTCCAAAATTCTCTGAAATGTTTTCATGGTATTCCCTGTTTTTTTCCCATAATTCTTTAATTATTGAAATCTCATTAAATGGTATGTCTCTGCAGCAAATCATGATTCCTCCATAGATTTTAAATATTAATCAATTACCTACTTCCGTTATAGCACTAATGAATTTATTAATATTTCTGAATGGACAGTAAATCTTCACATCTGTCATTCATATATTTATAGGAATCATAGACTCCCTGGTTATAAAACTCTGCTGCCAACTCTTCTGTTATGAATTCAAAAATCATAATTGAAGCCAAATCGCCTAGTTCTTCATCTCTTTCATTTAAAAAGTAATTCTTTATTTTTAAAATCATCTCTTCTCTTTTTTCTTTAGGTAATTCAATTTTATTTTTTTTGTTCATAAGATCTCCTGATAATTTTTCTATATATTATACTCTGGATGCTACCTGCAGCGCTATCTGCAGGTATTTCTCAAATGTGCTTCTACTGATTTTCCCCATAGTCCGTGAGTCCCATTCAATTCCGTCCAATGTGTCTTCAGCATACAAGAATTGATACAGCTCAACATTTCTAAATTGACTCACTGCCATAATCGATGCACATTCCATATCAACTGCCAGGCATCCTTCCAATTTTCTATTCATCATATTTTTTCTTGTTTCCCTGTACAAGGCATCTGTTGTCCAAGTCTTCGTCTTTATGTAAGGAATATCCAACTGCTGAAAAATACCGGCAAGTTTATCTGCTGTACGTACTTCTATATAATCAGCCGGCGGCGCATAATGGTAGCTGGTGCCCTCATCTCTGTATGCAGCAACCGGTACTATAAAATGACCTGCAGCAATGCCCTGGTCTAATGTTCCGCATGAACCGAAGAACACAAACTTCTTGCCTCCCTTGGCTATTACCTCTTCCATGAGGCCTGCGGAACCTGCACCTCCAAGTATTGTTTGATATACAGCAACATCATTGCCATCATAATTTATTTTGTAAATTGGAATAGTATATCCTGCCGACATATCACTTATCTGTACTGCACTACTCATATTTTTAACCAGGTTGATTATCTTGTCACTGAACGTAGCAACAACAACTTCAGGAAAATTGTCTATTTTTCCTGTAACATGACTTGGCTTCAAAATTTCTTCCGTTTCATTGTCAAATGAATTCAATATACTCATAATATCCCCCTTTAATCAACAATATCAATCAATCATCATACCCATGCATAGAGTATCATAAAATGTTCCATTTATTAATATGTCCCTTTTCAACATACCTTCTTCTTCAAAACCAAGCTTTTTATATAATTTTATTGCCTTAAAATTATCGGTCCTGGTTTTCAAATTTATTTTTCTGATAATACATGAACTCTTGCTCCAGTCTATTAGGTACTTAATAAGTTCTTCCCCTATTCCGTATCCCCAATATTCCTTCAGAACACTTATGCCAAATTCTCCAACATGAGCAAGTCGTTTCCTCGATCCACCTGAAAAGTTTAAGTTTGCAACAATTTTGCCGCCTAATTCTGCCACCACTGATATGGCATTATCTTTTTTTAATATGTTTTCTATAAATACTTCTTCCTGCTGAGCGTTCATGTCAAATTCTCCGATTCCAAATGACAAAAAGTCAGATTCTCCTGCTACGGTATTGATATAATTGATTAATGCTTCAGCATCAGATGGCTTAGACCTCCTGATTATTAACTTCTCACCGTTTATTATTATTTCCTTCATTTAATTCCCCTCCTGGTAGTCCACTGATTTTTTAAAATATCACTTTTTTAATTGACACAGCTTTTTCTAATAGATTGATAAAAGTATCAATAAATTTAGTCCATCTAATACAACATCTTTTGCTTATTTAATACAACCTGTCCGAATATTTTACTGTCAACTCATACGCATATTTCTATATAGCTAATTAAATTTTCATATGGATACACCGGTAATATCCCCTGTGTAGGATCGTAATATATACCATCATAATATATTGAAAGATGACTTTTGTTTTCTCCTCTGACATTTATAATACAACATTTTGGCAATTGAACATTTCTACCCTTAGTATAAGCCGGTTTCTTATGAGAAAATCCAAAGTAGTCCAATGTTTCAATCACCTTGCTAATGCTGGCTTGATGTTTTGAACTCTTCATAATTTTTATAACTTCTTCAACAGAAATACCTGCAAGCATGGCAAGGCACGTTTGACCGCAGCATCCATTATGCGGTTGTTTTATGTAGGTTATGCCATCAATTTTTCTTATAGAATGTTCTTGGCTATATGGGCTATTTGAGTTTATTCGACTAAGTCCATCAATGATTTTAAAATGTACATCAAGTTCATTATCAAAATCAATTTTTTTGCAAACTTCCTTTATCACTGGTATATAATAAATACCGTTGCCTTTTGGAACAAGTTTACACTCAAAAGAAATGTCAGATATTTCAACTTTAACAGGTATAAGTCCTTTTTGACCGCACTTCTCCCAGACATTAAATGGAATCTTAATAAATGCTCTATTGCCTTCTTTGTGAACAATCGACTTAAAATTGTATATCATCTGTTAACCGTCCTTTTGCATTGAATTTTCTCTACTTACTCAATATTTTTTGTTAACTCTTTATATCTTTTTTCATTTATATTCCATCTCAGTGGCTGGCCTATTGTGCTTCCGATTAAATAACCATAAAATATAGGCAAAGTACTTTTAAGTTTACTGAAATCTCCATCTGTCGCTGCTATGACCACAATGGCAGTACCCCATATGGTTATGCTTATAAGGACATCCATGTACAAAACAAACTTTATTTTACCCTTACGTCTTTCCTTTTCCCAGTACTTGACGTATTGTTCATCATCCATATAAAATAACTTTGATAATTTACTTGGTTTTATTTTATTTGACTTAACAAGATATCGAAATAAATAACTCATTATGATAATTGCAATAATAAACACAATTATTGTTTTTAGTACTGAAGCTCTGCTAAAACCTAAACCTGCCCATCTGCCCATCTAACATCCCCCATTTCATTAACATAACTATTCAAATTATCAATCAGCAGTCCAAATATTATCAAAATATAAGTACTTCTTGTCTTTACTTAATTCTGTTTTTAATTTATAAATTTCTTCAACATCTTCATATACTAATTTTACGTGATCTACTTCTCCGCCATTTATGGCAAAAATATACATATCAACTTGCTTTCCTTCACTATATCCACTGGATTTAGTAACAAGCATTTCGAGTGTTTCATCGACATTATTATCAACCTTAACCATATTCTTGTTAATAAAATGCGCCGAAGCCCTTAATCTAACTGCATTATCCCATAACTCCGTCAATCTTTGTTCCATATATGACTTATCAATTTCCGATAACATATAATTTGAGCAAGTAGCCATAGTGGAATTAACCATTACACTTAGTGCATTATTTTTTATATGATTCACTTCTTCTGCAATTGGCATTAATGATTGAGCTGCACATAACAAAATAGGAGAACGGTAATATGAATCCTTATATTTTATAGTTCCATCGTCAAAAATTAATATTTCGTTGATAGTATCCATGAAATGATATCGTAAAATATAATGAAGACGGTAATCATTATGCAATTGAACACTAATATAATCATCAGGCGTAATAACATCTTCACCAAGATATAACCCTTGAAGTATAATTTTGTTTATTGATGTGTCTTCTTTTATATCTAAAATATTGCCATCATAGTTTTCTAATGTTATCTTATCAGTTTTTTCAACATCCTTCATCCATTTAAAATTATCTTCAATTACTGATAGTTTCAGAATTTTTGCTTCCATATAATTATCATGTGACTTTTGAACTCTAAGTTCCTGGTACTTTTTTTCCGTTTCATCAACTAGTTTTATTAAATTTCTATTTGTTAAATACAATTTAAATAAGGCAGAAATACCTATAACAATAAATAAAATACTAATAGCCATTATATATTTATTTTTCATCACATTATTCCCCAGCACCAGCTACTATTTTTTTCATTACTCTTCTACTTACTCCTAAAAATTAATGCTCATTATAAAATTAGACGAGAAAAACAAAGATTTGTTACACAATTTTCCATATAATTTTCAATATTTTATAAATGCCGAATGTTTCTCAATTCTATGCAAATAATGATAAACCACAAATTTTAGTCACTGCATTGAGCTTATTTTTCCTTCAACAAATACTTTCCAGCCCTCTTTAAACTCACTTTCCGTAATACCTAGAACTTCTTCTATATCTCCGTAATCCAACAACAAATCGACTAATTTTTCTCTGCCATATGTTTCAACAATAAATTCAACCATGCTGTACCCGTAATTATATCTGTATTTTACATTTCTTTTCAATAAATACCTATCCGGAATTCCTTTTTCAATCAATTCCTTGTAATAAACCTTACTATAATCCGTATCCTCTGTCAGGTACCTTGCTGTTCCTTCCCACAACCAATCAATTTGCATTTTTCCATTTGTTAAGGCCATTGCAACAGTGTGAACAAATTCATGAACAAGAACTGTTTCTAAATCTACTGATTTACCTGATTTATGTTTCAGAGTATAGTAAAATGTGTCTTTGCTCAACATTACACCTGCGAAATTTATGTCCATGTCATCAGGGTCAAAAAACGCCTCCGATATAATGGATTGTCTTAAACATTCATATTCATCATACATATTAATTTTAACAATAGGCATATTTGTGCTATCTACACTTAAAAATTCTAAAATTCTATTATATTCTTCTTCCAATATCTTAATAGAATTAGTAGCATAGAATTTGTTCAGCTCATTTTTCGAATTGTAATATAATTCAAAATGATCACTCACAATATACTTATCAAACTTATATCCCGCACTGTCTTCAAAAAAACTTTCTTTGTCTATTGCTTCTTTCCTGTTAATTTCATCGTTGGCGATGTTTTCATTTGTAGTCTCTTTATAAGTAGTGCCTTTGTTTTCACAGCCTGAAACACATACGCATACGCACAAAATAAACAATAACATCCACTTTCTCATTATCCCATCCCCCATTTATTCCTTTAATAATGATTAAATGTTCCAACCATTTCGTGTTCTATAATTTTTTCTCCCTTAACTCTTGCATTTATTCCCACGCTTGTCAGTATTAATTTAGCATCCTTGACTGTCAGCCCTTGTTTGTCTACAATTATGCTCCAATTAACCTCCAACACTTCTTCAGGCACTATTTCTTTATTGAGCATGATAACATTGTCATATTCTATACTATTTAATACTTCAGTTTTATAATTTGGTTTAAGTATTCTTATGAATATATTGCCTAAACTTTTATTGGTGAAAAATACGCCGTAAGAGATTATAGTTTTATTTGGCTCGATTTCTTCCAATGCATAATCCCACCTGGTAATTGCTAATTCTTCATAACCTCCCAACCTGTACGGTTTTGAAAAGTAAAAAATTATAACCAAAGTCAAATACACAATAATAACACGCCAAGCAATTTCTTTTAACATTTTTCCCTCCATTATTTTATAACTTCATATGTCACATCAGCATCTGTAAAGTGAGAAGTGATTAATCTAAGATCATCAGTCTTGACAATCACTTCAGAACTTATATGTTCCACTTTTTCAGGTTCAAGATGATATCAAATCTCCTGATTGAGTATTTCATACAACCTTAAAATATTTCGCACAAAATCGGAAGCATAAACGGTACTGTAAAAGTTAATATAACACCTGTAATCAATGTTACCAATCCGATTTCAACTCCCACAAATTTAGTCACCGGAACAAGCATAGTATCCATATTTCCCGCAGCTCCTCCGGCAATAGGACTTCCTGTACTTATTTTTATAAGAAAAGGCAATAGCAACACTGTAAAGAACTCTCTCATGACATTTACTATAAAACCATATGTGCCAGTTTCAATTCCATATACCTGTGTCATATATGCTCCGGTTAGACTGTAGTAACTCATTCCGCTCGCTGAAATTATTGATATGTGTGGAGGCAGTTTAAGAACAATCCCTGAAATTGCTCCGCCTGTAATACTGCCTATAAGAATAGCTATAGAAATATAAACAACTCTGAACCCAAGTATTTTAATATATCTGAATACATTAATATTACAGCCAAGGCTTAAGCCTACACTCATATATAAAATTATCAGTGAACCAGTGAGCAAATAGTCAAGAACATATATTAAATTATTATCCGGAAACAGAAAATAACCGATAATTACTCCTGAAACAATACTTGCAGGCATGATCCATACAAGCATAGAACCACCCTTACCTTCTTCATCAGAAATATTAATTTCATCACTGATGCTGACATTTTCTGCACAAATCCTATTCTTTAACTTTTCCAAAGGCAGTAAAGTTTTTTCTACTATTACAGTAAATAAAACGCTGAAAAAAATAGCACATAGGGAAATAATCAGACAGTTAAAGCCTATTGAATCCAAATTCAGCATAACTGAGTCATTTATACCTATATTTAATCCAATGGTCAGCATTAACAACACCAAAGCAACGTTAATAACTTTGTCTGTTATGTTCAATATTTTTTGTGGCAGATGGCGCAATCCCAGCAACAATCCAATGCCTAGGCATATAAATGGCATAAATATCATAAAATCCCCCCGTTAAATTATCTGCAAATTGCAATCGTTTACCAATATTATAACACAACTATATCACATATTATACAAAATTTGTATAATTGACTAAAAAATGCATTAACATATTTTGTCTGTTTATAAAAAACAACTTAATTCTTGTGATTTTATTATTACTTTTTTTAATAACTGACTTGGAATAATGAAATTGTTTCATTATATTAAATTGCCAATATATGTTATATTATTAATTATCGACAAAATATAAATGAGGTGCAAAATGAAAAAATTTAATGTTTTAGGTATTTTTTTAATACTTTTAATGGTACTTGCAGGCTGCAGCACTGAAAAACCTGCTGCTGCTGAACCAAACGCAGCTCCTGCAGAAACACCGGTGGTTGAAGAACCAAAGGAAGATGAATTTAATCCTCAAATTTTATTTAACGGATCATCTACTCTTGCTCCTGTAATGGCTTCTATTTCTACAAATTTTATTGAAGGTAATGTTACATGGGACAAAGTTGATGCTTCATTCCCTGAAAAAAACATAGCAATATATGTTTCAGCCGGCGGTTCCGGACAAGGTGTTAAATCAGTTATCGACCAGACAAGTGACTTTGGAATGGTGGCAAGAACAGTAAAGGATACTGAAAAGGAACAGCTTCCTGAATTAAAGGAATTTAAAGTTGGTATAGATGCTTTAACATTGGGTGTAAATCCTAACAATCCTGTTCTAACAGTTAAAAACAACTTAACAAAGGATGAAATAATAAAAATATTTTCAGGTGAGTTCAAAACTTGGAAAGATTTAGATGCTTCACTTCCTGATAAAGAAATAATAGTAGTTACAAGAGATATAGGCGGCGGTGCTCATGAAGTATTTCAATCTAAAGTAATGGGTGATGTACAGGTTAAAGCAGATGCAATTCAAGCTCCTTCAATGGGAGCATTGGTTACAAAAATAATCGAAAACGAATATGCAATCGGATATGCTTCATTTGGAGTTGTTAACCAAAATATAGGCAAGGTTGCAACATTAAGTGTTGATGGTGTTGAAGCCTCTGAAGAAAATATTATTAATGGCTCCTACATAATTCAAAGACCTTTAATAGCAATATTTAACGGTGAACTTACTGCTCCCCAGCAAGCATTTATGGATTATGTAATGAGTGAAGAAGGATTAGCAGTTGTAGAATCTATGGGTTTTGTACCTGTAAAATAGTTGTATCTTTCTAAACGAAGTGAAGGATCCCATATTTTTAATGAGATTCTTCACCTTCTTTTGGAATGATAATGAAATGTAAATAGTAATGACCTACAGTTAGGAGTCATCATGAAAGAGTATAAAGAAAAAATCTTTAAAAGTTTAATTACCATTGGAGCTATATTGTCAAGTATTTTAGTTCTGTTGGTATTTTTTTATATATTAAAAGAAAGCATACCTTTTTTTAGAGAAGTTCAAATAAAAGAATATTTATTTGGAGACACCTGGAGTCCATTAGGTACCGAAAAATACTCATTTCTTCCTATGATACTTGCAACTCTATATGTTTCATTTTTAGCTATTTTCATAGCAACACCGCTGGGAGTAGGTTGTGCACTGTTTTTAAGCTTTCATGTCAATAAAAAGTATACTAAAATATTATTATCCTTTATTGATATGATAGCCGGTATTCCTTCTGTAATTTTTGGTTTTGTGGGCTTGATTATTCTGGTTAAGTTTTTAGAAAATAATTTAAACATGGGTACTGGTGAAAGTGTCTTGGCAGGCGGAATGCTTCTAGCAGTAATGCTTTTTCCGTATATAGTTACAGGCTGTACTGAAACCTTTGAAAAAGGCAAGATGAAATATTATACTGCTTCTTTGTCCTTAGGAGTATCTAAATGGTATACAATGAGAAAAGTAATGCTTCCCTTTGCAGCAAATAGTATTTTCGTCAACATGCTGTTAGCATTTAGCAGGGCTATGGGTGAAACAATGGCTGTTATGATGGTAACCGGAAATTCACCTATATTCCCGCGACTGTTAGGAAGGGCTGAAACAATTCCTTCTTTAATTGCGCTTGAAATGGGAACTTCAACCTACAAAAGCATTCATTATTCATCATTGTATGCCGCAGGACTCATATTAATAATTATTATTTTAATCATTCAATTTATTGCTCACAAGATAAACAAAATAGGATCGAGGTGATTCTAGTGGAAAATAAAATTAAGGACTTTTTATTTAAGCTTTGGGTTATTTTATCAGGATTAACAATTATATCTGTAACAATTGGGGTATTCTCTTACCTGTTGTACAAAGGCTTTAATGTTATTTCAACTGAATTTATTTTTGGTTCACCAAAAGGAATCCCTTTAGGAACAGAAGGAGGAATATTTCCTGCAATTGCAGGTTCTCTTTTATCGGGGCTGTTGTCCGGTCTGTTTGGGGGAATATTAGGTTTATGTACTGCAATTTACTTAGTATTTTATTGTGAAAATAAAAAAGTAAAACATTACATTTTACAAGCACTGCAATGCCTGGCAGGAATTCCGTCTGTTGTAATAGGGTTGTTTGGATATTCATTGTTGATAGTAGGCTTAGGAATGCATAAAAGTCTGATGAGTGCATCAATCACCTTAACAATTATGATTATACCGTTTATTTCTATAAGAATTAAAAAGGCGTTGGAAGAAACGTCAAATGAGCAGTTTATTTGCTCCTTGAGCCTTGGTATACCAAAGAGTTATACAATTGTAAAGCTTGTTATTCCAAATGCATTTAAATATATAATGACTTCACTGGGATTAGGTATAGTGTTTGCCATGGGAGCCACAGCACCTATAATGTTCACAGGGGCTGTTATAATTTCAGGAATTCCTTCTAAATTAACAGATCCATTCATGGCGTTGCCATACCATTTATATATTTTGGTTAATGAAGGATTGTCTGTTGATATGGCATACGGTACTGCCTTTGTTTTAATTGTTATTGTACTTTCTATTAATTTAATCTGCCACTTTGTCGGCAATATTGAGGATATATAAATGAGTGAAATTATTTTAAATACTGAGGGCTTATGTGTTAACTATGGTAAAAACAATATATTAAAAAACATTGATGCTTCGTTTGAAAAAAATAAGATTACTGCCATAATCGGACCATCGGGCTGTGGTAAATCTACATTTTTAAAATCATTAAATAAAACAGTTGAGGAATATGGAGGACAAATATCAGGCAGTATTATATTAGATAATAAGAATATTAATGATATGCCTCTTGAAAGGCTTAGGAACTCCATAGGGATGGTCTTTCAATCTCCTGTTGTGTTTCCTTTTTCAATTTATAAAAACATGACTTACGCTCCTATTTATTATGGAGAAAAAAACAAAGATAGATTAAATAATATTGTTGTTGATAATTTAAAGAAAGCAAATCTATATGAAGAGGTCAAAGATGATTTGAACATGCCGGCTTCCAGATTATCAGGAGGGCAGCAGCAGCGTCTGGTTATAGCAAGATGTTTGACGGTAAATCCTGAAATAATTTTGCTGGATGAACCTTGTTCTGCATTGGATATTAAAAATACCTCTTACATTGAAAAAATGCTCCTAGAACTAAAAAATGAATACTCCATAATAATTGTCACTCATAACCTGGCTCAAGCTAAAAGAATTGCTGATTGTGTGATGTATATGGAAGAAGGCACTCTGGTTGAAACGGGAAGTCCTGATGAAATATTTAATAATCCTGTTGATGCAAGGACTAAAGAATATATAATGTATATGAATAATTAATGAGGTGATTGAGTGATAAATATTAATATACCCGGCAGAAGTCCCTACAATATAGCGAACATAGTATTTGATTATAACGGTACTATTGCTGTAAATGGAATAATCTCCAAATCAACTAGAGAAAAATTATCAATTCTGTGCAACATGGCTGATGTATATGTGCTTACTGCAGATACATATGGCTCTGCAGCAAAGGAATGTGAAGGGCTTAATTTAACATTAAAAACTTTTCCAAAAGACAATGCTGCTGATTATAAATTAAAAATCGTAAATGAGCTTGGCAAAGACAAAACAATATGCTTTGGAAACGGATATAATGATATAAAAATGTTTGAAGCTGCCTCTCTTTCTGTAGCAGTACTGGAAAAGGAAGGCTTGTGCGTCGCACTCTTAAAAGAAGCAACTATATTGGTTAAATCCATTGAAGATGGAATAAATTTGTTATTAAATACAAATGCATTGATAGCAACTCTTAGGGGATAATGGCCGTTTCATCATCGATGCTCAAATCATGATAAAACAGCCTTTTCTCATGTAAATTACTCTATTACAAGTTCCTTGTTATTAATGTCCAGCACCGAAATTTTACATGTTCCGCCTAAGTTATCACGTACATTTGCAGCAAGCTCATTTAATGCGTTCTCAAATTCCGCAGCTCTAGTTTCATCAACTGATTCAATACACATGAAAGCATTTTTTGTATTCTCAGTAAGCATTGTTCTTACTGCTTCACGCCAGTTCCAACATCTACATATTGCGCCCATATCATCTTTATAGACTATTTCACCTTCGTATGGAGGTGAATTTTCATCTGTTCCCAGAGGAATAAATTCTTCATTTCCAACAGCCGCAGTCAGTCTAATATTACCTGCAAATTTGTCAATATCCTCACCGCCGCAAGGCAATGCATACTTTAATGAAATAGAATTATAAATATCAACTAATGGGTTTATGGTTCCAATGTGATTTCCATTATGTATTCGCTTTAACAACGCTTCTATGGAAGCCCTTACACCTTTCTTTGTTTTAAATTTCTGGAATGCTTCTCTCCATACTTTTATTACACGGTTATTGCTGAATTCTGGATCCTGCAAATATTTCAATGCTTCTGTTTCTCCCGCTGAAATCATTTCAGCAAATTGTTCTTTATCTTTTATAGAATTATCTATACCATTACAAATAACAATTCCTATTTTTGCATCAGGAAATAAACTCCAAAAAGAATCTTCAATAATAAACTTTTTCATAATAAATACCTCCAAATTAATTTAATAAAATAAAAAAGCCCATAGAAATATTATTCAATATCTCCCAGGCTTTTATCCTTCCGTGTACACAGTCAACTGTGCGTTTTCTCTCGGACCTGCCAATATAAATTGCGGAACCCTAGAAAACAAAAAATATATTTGTATTATGTAAATTACATATGAATTTTAGCATAATGGAATATTTATGTCAACAAAATATTATATATGCGCAAAACCTCATAGTTAATCATTCTATTTTATTTTTTTCTTTTTTATCTAAATACTCATCAAATTCTTTAAGTGCGTCAAATGTACCCTGATGCACCGCACCTTTTATAATTAAGAATAAAACAAGTATAGTTACAAGCAGCAACATAATAACTTCCATATTATTTTCCCCTGGTCTTTTATAGTTCGTATTATTAATTTATCAAATGATATTATCCTTATTATTCATTTCTATTATATAACATAATTGAATATTTTCCCTTAAATTAGTTGGTTAATTTACCTTATATTAAAAACTCAATGAGTGCTTAATTAATTATCTTATCTTGTCATTTGATTTTTAATACTTGAAAATGTCCAAATACTTGAGGTTGAAGGAATACCCTCTATGATATCCCTTGGGTGAGGTGGAAAATCAAGCCTTTCCTCAATAAGTGGCTGAACATCAAGATCTGTTACAGTTTGCATTCCAATCTCATAGTTTGTTGTGATATTAGGAAACAAACGTATATTATATATATTCCTTGCAATGTAGCCAAAGGCATCTACTCTTAAATTGTATGTTGAAAAGTTATATTCAGGTCCTGTTATTTTAGTGCCTAATTCATTAGCCATGGGTAATTCAATTCTAATCGGGTTAATTGTTGTTATTAAATGCATAACAGGAATATCTCTTTGCATGCCATCAGTAACATAGATTGTTATAGTAGCATTAGTTACAGGTGTTTTATCACTTTGCTTAACAATATTAAGTCTCATAAATCCAGTATTATTCATAATTGCATTTTCTAACATATTTAAATTATTGGGATATAAGTTTCCATCTTTTTTCATATGTATGTTATTTAATTGTTGTTGATATCTATTATTCAATATACTACACGCCTTTCTTAGCATTTTATAAAATAACTATTTAAATTATTATATGCAGACTACATATGTTTGTTAAGATTGGTGTTATCCAACTATAACATTACTAATTTTTCGGTGCAATATATTGAAATAGAATTCATATCAAAATTATAAAAAAGCATCGATGCTAATTAACTGCGTTTAATGGAAAAAACCAAATGCGGCATATCAACACCATAATAATGTTTAATAAATCTGTCTGTTATTGTCATGCCATTTCGCTTTGCAACATTTTGTGATGCAATGTTGGTGTCACGAATAATTGAAAACACCTCATCAGCATGAAGGACTTCAAAAGCATATTTTTTACAAGCTATTGCAGCCTCACTGGCATAGCCCTTATGCCAAAATGCTTTTTGAAAAAGATACCCAACTTCAAGCACTTGCTTATTGTTGCAATCCTGCATGGTAAGCCCACATTGTCCAATCATTTCACCGGTTTCTTTCAATATTACTGCCCACAGACCAAAACCATATTGTCTATATCTCATAAATTGTTTGTCAAGCCACCCCTGTGCTTCAGCATCATCAAAGGCATGTTCGTAAGCATACATTACATCCTTATCCTGCAATATCTTACACAATGATGGAAAGTCTTCCTGGTTCATCTCACGCAAATATAATCTTTCTGTTTCTAATATCATGGATATTTCTCCTTGTTTGAATTATATTATACTTCTTATGTACGATAAATTCGCCATAACCTCATAGACTGTCTGAAGTAAAGATTAGTTCTTAATAATCAAATATCTTATAGAAAAATAATAAGCAGCCACAGTAAAAACAGGTATTACGGCAACATAAGAGACTATGTTAAATAATGTAAAATTCATTGTGTTTGATACTTCACCATATTCTAAAATATATCGGCATATCATTCCTAAAACAGTTAAAAACAAACTTGCTGCATATACAAATTTCTCTTTATGTGTACCATATATTCCTGCGAATCCTAATCCTATTATTCCATAAGAAGCAATAACTAAATATGCCTTTGTGAAATCAAACGGGAAATGCTCATTTCCAAAAGGAAATACAAAACATCCTGCAAATATGATATATCCTAAAATAAATCTTTTAAGTACCTTAGGATGATTTTGTAAATATAATTGAAATTTGTTCATATTGCCCTCCATATAAATTCCCAATTTAAATACCTTTATGAATCTGGTAATTTCAAATCCTTCTCAAACTCAGTAATATACATTCCTTTACAAATTTCAATGTCATTTTTTCTTTTATATCCATTCCTTAAATATAAATTAACAGCTGGTAAATTTTCTTTTCCAGTAGATACCGCTACCTTATTTGTGTTGTTTTCAAGTTTTTCTATAAAATTAATCAGATTATTTGCAATGCCCATCCTAAAAAATAATGGGTGTATTGCAACCCTGTGTATATCAATAACCTTTTCTATAATCTTGTAGGAAATTATCCCTGCTAAAACATCATTAATATAATAACCATAAAAAATTTCATCACATTTATTTATACTCTCAACGGTATCCTTTAAAGGCGGTATATCATTAAACCTTATAATATCAGCTTCTATGCTATATGAAGCTATTTGTAATTCCAATATACATTTTGCTGTTTCTGGATTTTTCAAATCAAGTTTTCTAATCATATAATCCTCTTGTTATTTGCACATTAGAACTTTTATTGTTTCATCTAACGATAGAACTTTTGCAAATCTATTATTCCAAATTTTATAGTTATAGAAATTATAAAGTTTTTGACCGTCTAGGTACTCATTATCAAAAGTTGTATTGGTTTCTTCAGGAATAATTAGTTTATATCCATGTTCAAAAGCAGCTTTACAAGTGGTATCAATACAATATTCTGTTTGAAGTCCCGTCAATATAATAGTATCTATTTTCTTACTGTCTAAGTATTCCTTTAAACCAGTTTTAAGAAATGCACTGTTATATTGTTTTTCAAAAACCTTTTCGTTATTATTAGGTTTTATTTCATAATAAATCTGCCATCCGTCAGTTCCATATTCTAACTCTTCGCCCTTTCCATCATCATGGCGCACATAGATAACTTCTTTTTCATTGTATCTTGCAACAGTTATAAGCCTTTTGATATTATCAATTACATTCTGTTCATTATAAGGATGTTCTTCAATCAATGCTGTTTGAACATCAACAACCAGTAAAATAGTATTATTCATAGTTTTGTCCTTTCATATTTTTATTGTCTGTAAAAAAAATGTAGACATATTGTTAATAATCCTAATAATTACTAACTCACAATTTATTTTACATATTCAGTAACAAAATCAGTAAAAAGAATGCCTTCTAAATGGTCTATTTCATGGCAGAAGCATTTTGCCAGTTCTCCTGTACCTGTCAATAATACCTCATCTCCATTTTCGTTTAATGCTTGTACTGTTACTTTTTCAGGTCTTGTTAATTTACCCCACTTATTTGGAATACTTAAACATCCTTCTATTACTTCCTGCGTTCCTTCCTGGTAAATTATCTTTGGATTTACCAGCTTTATGAGTCCCTGTCCCATATCTAATACAACTAATCGTTTTAATATACCTACTTGTGGGGCGGCCAATCCACCACCAGTTTCAGTATTATACATTGTATCAGCCATATCATTTAATATTTGTCTTATTTTATCATCTACAACATCAACTATCTTGCTTTTTTTCCTCAATATTTCATCATCAAACAATCTTATTTCTCTTAATGCCATTTAAGCAACACATCCTATCCTGTTATTTTTATTATACATCACAAAATCATTATGAATTTTATGGAATAGTTAAAATATTAGAATCCACATTCTTCATTAACTATGAACAATTTAATTCTATTACTGTCTGTCTGACCTTCGATTATTGAAAGTATATTACATACCCCTACACAACCTACGCACCTGTTCAATGCTACGCATGGAGGATTATATCCTGCACGCTTTGCATTTGTGGGACATGCTACATTTTTAACTCTTTTTATAGCATCATCTACTGTGTCTGCAATTTTATTTTTACCAACTACAATTATTACTTTATCTGGTCCATAGATGATTGAAGCTACTCTATTACCACTATGGTCCACATTAACAATTCTCCCATCGACCGATATGGCATTTGAACCAGTTATATACCAATCTGTAGTAAGAGCCTTTCTTTTTAATTCTTTGCTTTCTTCTCGATTTTTTGCAAGCTCTTTATCATATACTATATTTCCTCTTTCTAATAATAAGTTTGTAATATCCATCTTTTGGAGTGTTGCCGAATGACCGATTCCTATTGTCGATTCTATTGGTACCATATCCAGTATGAGTGACTTAACATCTTCTAAGCTTTCAAAATACTCGACTTCTATATTTCTCTGTTTAAAGTTTTTCATTAACTTTTTTAACTTATCTTCATTCATCCCCAACACCCCACTATTTTTGTATTATAATAATTGTCCTATTTTATATGCTTCTTTCATTAATTTAATATTATTTGAAGCAACTTCCTGTGTAAATGATCTTATTGCCACTATTCTTTTGATTTCCTTGAATCCAATTCCTCTTAAACTTTTAGATACATACCTGAAATATTTACTAAACATAAACTTAAACGGTGCTGCTTGTGAATAAACCATTATTAATTGCTTTTCACCAAATCTTGGTATATGCTTTCCCATATCTATTTCAGTTAAAGGGTAAAGTCTGTCCAATAATATCTTAGTCTGAGCAGAGACCTGGCACATATATACCGGAGACCCTATTATTATGGTATCTGCTGACTTTATATCTTCATAAACAGTCTTCATATCATCTTTAATACAACAAGTATCATTTTTTCTGCAGTATAGACATCCTTGACAGCATTTTATATTCATATCATTTAGATAATATATTTTTGTTTCAGACCCATTTTCTTTTGCACCTTCTAATACTTTATTAACGATGCTATCAATATTACCATTATGTTTTGCACTTCCAACAAAAGCTACTATACTTTTCATGATTAACTCTCCATTATGCTTAATAATTCCATTATATTACTATATAAGTTTAGTATGCAATACAAAAATGACGATATGTACAATGACTCTGACGAATAAATTTAAATTCAACAAATCCCTAAGAGATTCTAGTGAATCCTTTAGGGATTTGTGTAATATAAAATTTCATCTTAGTGAGCATGGTTGTGATGTATATCCAGACTGTACTTATGTGAATGGGTATATTCTTCATGAGTATGAATGTGCGTATGATTCCCCTTAACAGTTTTATCATGAATGTGATTATGCTGCCCGTCATCATGGCTATGGAAATGGTCATGAGTTATTGCAATATGATGATGTCTATGTCTATGCCCTTCTGTCGAAGCAAAATACATTCCTATAATCATTATTGATAATGCAATGATAAATGAGGTTGTTGGTATTTCATTAAAAATTGTCAATGAAATTCCTACTCCGATAAATGGCGATATAGCATAATATGCACTTGTCTTTGCAGCCCCTAAGTCTCTTTGTGCATATATGTAAAAGAATATGCTTAAGCCATAAGCAAAAAATCCTAATATTAAGGCTGCAATTGTATAATAAATGTTACTTACCTTTTCTCCCAGTGCCAATGCAATTATCAAAGAACCAATACCAGAACCAAATCCCTTAATAATGACAACCTGCAATGGATCTTTTACAGATAACTTGCTTGTGCAGTTGTTTTCCATTCCCCAACAAACAGATGCTAATAATACAAAAATTGAACCAAATGAAAATGAAAAGCTGCTCAGATCTTCCACAGAAAGAATAATGCTTGAAATGGTAATAAGAAAAATAGCACCCCATAACCTTTTCCCTATAGGTTCTTTGAATATCAACAATGCGATTATTGATGTAGCAACAATTTCAAAGTTATTAAGCAATGAAACATTAGCAGCAGATGTCATTGTGAGTCCAAGCATCAAAAATATAGGTGCTGCAATATCTAATGCAACCATCCAAATAGTGTAAGGAAGTTCCTGTTTTGTAAGCCTTGCCTCAGTTTTTTCTGCAAATTTCCTTTGTTTAATCATATCTACAAAAGACATGCCTAGTCCTGCACCAAGATAAAGAAAAGATGCCATCATTGTAGGTGGAACTTCCTTTAATAGAAGTTTAGATATTGGTGCACTAATAGCATATAATGCTGCTGCCAGTATGGCATAAAATATTGCTTTATAGTGTTTTACCATAATGCATCTCCATATTCCTGAAACTATTTCATTTTTATTACTATTATAATAGTAATATTGACTAAAAGCAAATTTTAGAAAAAAATCAAATCAAGATCTCAAGCGGTCCATGTAATATTATGTTAAAAAAACACAAAAGGCCTTTCGGCCTTTCTTGTTATGCATTAAATGCATAAAAGGGGTATTGGGAATATATTTTGGTTATCGGGGGATAACCTTAAACATTATATCAATTTAGGCGATATTTTACAAGGTGTGTATAATTATTTTCTACTTTAATATTTTACAATAGACAACTTATGAATTAAATTGCCTTCTAGAACATCAATATTTACTCTAAGCTTCCGTTTATAAGGTAATGGGAAATTTAATGGTCCGCCAAATGTATTTGGTTCAAAGTATTTTGCTTTTACGCACCATTCATAAGAATATTTAATATCATTTTCACTAAACCCCTCCAGTTTAATAATTGGTTCTCCAAGAATTTCAATTACTTCATCAATAGTCTTACACTCAAAAATTGAATCAAATTCATCATCATTAAGTTCAATAGTGTATGGAGTTTCGAAACTAATTAATTTCAACCTTACTTTAGGTTCAGTGTATTCATTGTAACCTACCAATATTCTGCCATACACAAAGTCCCAGACTGCAAAGGGTCCTAAATAGTCATTTTTCTTTTTTAAGAAATTGTTTATTTCAATTAAATTAGAATTGGGATTTATTTGCTCATATGCTTTATATAAATTAGAGTTTATCATTTCATCTAAAGTAAGTTCTTGTCTGAATACTGATTTTATCGCTAATTTAAAATCATTATTATCATAATTAACTTGCTTAAAAACATAAAACATAATTGATAATATCGTTACTACTAATATTGATATTAAAATTATTACTGTTTTTTTCTTTTTCATAAATTCCCCCATATATAAATTCAACCTTATAATTACAACTAACCCCTAATAGTCATATTCTGTAGTTGGTACATAATATTTGGGTGTCACATTAATCGCTACTTTTTCAATTGCCATTCTTGTGTTTCATCATTCTTTTCCAGCACCAAATCATATCCAGCTTCTCCTCTATAAAAATATATTCCTTTACATGATGGATTCAACTCAATTTGAAATTCATTTTCAGCACCAAGACTACTATTTATTCCATATGTTTCATAAAAGGTAATATACTTTTTGTCTCCATCTTCTTTTACCTTAAGCGTTCTTACATAACCCATGCTGCTTGCTACACCAACATTAATTGTCATGATACTTCCATCCTCGGATACAGTATAATCATTTAATATAATATCAGCTCTTTTTCCACCGGTGAGGAAAAATAAAGTACCCATCACTGCTAATAGCAATATAATTATAAATGCCATTTTCTTTTTCATAGATATTCCCTCCTATGCTTCTGATTTATGCAATTTTTATTAATTCTATAATACATATCATACTTAAATATATCGCCTTACATTAGTCATATAATTTATGTACTCTTTACCAAACTCCTTTACGCACCATCTTTCTTCAGATAGTATAATCCAATGTGCTGATATTTGAAAAACTATTACTATTGAAAATAATATCAATGACTTCGTAAGCAGCACACAACCTAGAAAATAAATGAAATATGCCACATACATAGGATTTCGGGAAAAGCGGTAAAGTCCTTTCAGATTGATACCATTTTCTGAAGGATTTGCAAAGTTTAATATGGATATAAGACACAATAAAACTCCTAATCCATATATCACCAGTCCTAAATTAAACCAGTATGGATCAGTCGTAATCTTGAGAAAACACAGATATACAAAAATCATAATGTTTGTAATTTGATAAAACAAGTATGCCACCTTTTCTTTTCCAACCAAGGGAGCGAAGAAAGCTGCACGTTTTAAAGCTTCCTTATCCAGTATGCTTAAAAGTCCAAACCTTATAACTATAAGTGGTATTAATGTTATAAATGAATTCATTTTACCTCTCTTTCTTCTACTGCCAACTATCACTACATCACGGGCGTATTTTCCTTTATTTTAATAGTAAAGGAGATATTTATAATATGCAAAAAATTCTCTGAAGAGAGAGTAAATGTCTCTTAGTTCATAATGTGTTGAATGGGCTGAATATATCTGTTCAAAACCGATGTTTTGAAATATTAATTTTGTTCTTGTAATGTGATAAAATTGAGAAATTATCGTTACGGATTTCAAACCCATATTGTCCATTATTTCTTTTGTATTTTTTGCAGTCATATATGTATTGTATCCTTCAGGATCTAATAGTATATTATCACTTTGAATTCCCTTTTTAATTAAGTATTCTTTCATAACAGCCGCTTCATCAAATCCTTCCTTACCTGTTCCGCCGCTTACTATTATATAATCAAAATAATTTTTATCATAAAGTTCTGCAGCCTTATCTAATCTGCCCTGTAATCTCTTAGATGGATTTCCATCCAATTCTACTTTACTTCCTAAAACAACAGCTGCATCTGAAACTCCAATACTATCGTTAAATCCATCAAAAGTAATTATCAAAGTATGTACTACGAACCAGACAAAAAATATTAAAAATACGTAAATTATTATCTTTTTCAAGTATCTACCATCCTACATCTTTATAAAATAATATGATGAGTATTCCGTCCCATCATGACCAATCAACTTGTTTTCAGCAGGTGAAAAGCCTAATTCCTTTAGAGCCATTATTCTTTCTTTTGCAATAGGGAGTGCCTTTGTTGCTATCATACTACATTCAAACATTTGATAAGTTTTATCAATAATTATTTTTAAAATATCTATTATATTGTCCTTTGTTTCATAATCACTTCTCAAATCTAAACGTAGAAGCCCACAATTATTAAAATAATCTTTTGATTCTCTATTAAATAATTCTATTGTTCCAATTGCAGAATTATCTTTTTTATCTATAATTGACCATCTTACAAAACCTTTTCGGTCATATTCGAATTTCCAATAATCAAGAGCTTCCTTCATTCTTTCATGTGTCTTATAGTAAAAATTATCTCCGCCACAATTATCGCTATTAAATAAAGGAACTGCTTTATTATCAGAATATACTTTTAACAAATCATCACAATCATCTATGGAAATAAATCTTAATAAAAATCGTTTATTTTCGAATTCAGGGCAACTTACATATACACTATCCACATTTATTCTCCTCTACAAAAATACTATTTAACAGTAAGAATAATACTTGTTATTATAATTTTTTACTGTACTAAATAATCTCTGCAAAAATTTCATGTATATTGCCATCCGGGTCTGCAAACAATGCAGTTCTTTGGTTCCAAGGCATGTCCTGTGGTTCATGAACAGGAGTTGCCCCCATCTCAATTAACTTATTAAATGATTTATCAACATCATTTGGATTTTTGCATGGAAATGCCAGTTCAAAAGACTGACCAGCTGCTTTTTTATTATATTCATTGCTATATCCATACATAACATTTCTCAAACAGATGGCAAATCTTACTCCATTATTTTTAAATTCAACATAATTGCCAAGATCATTTTCAACTTCAAATCCAAGAACTTGATTATAAAAACTTTTCATCTGTTCTATTTTATCTGTCCAAATTGTGATAAGGCTAATTTCTGGTTTCATTATTGTTCTCCTTCTTAATTTCAATTTTTCTTATATAATTTTATGTGTCTTATATATTTTTCTTGTTTTTTATATAACATTCAAATTATATTAATGCGTTAAATTTTCAATGCGTTCACCATGAACCAAAACCCTTCCGCCATCCGGGCATTTTACATCAAACTGCGGAGAACGCATTTCTCCGTAATCTAAATCTGCTCCATTTTGCAATGCATATATTAATGGATACATACAATTCCACAACTCATGGCAAATTGGTGGACATAAATCATCAACAATATAGTTATCACCCTTTTTACAATATCCGTTTCTGCACTTGCTTTCTACCACTGTTAACTTAACATTAGCCATGGTCTTTCCTCCATAAACTTACTATTCGTAAAATTAATAATTTAGGCAAACTATCCATAATTACGTATCATTCCATTGTTTTATCTAATTTTTCCAAAATTCCTTTTAATACATTATATATATTTGTTAATATTATTATTATAAAACATAACATCACAAATGTTACTATCTCTTTGGTAAAGAAAGATACTATTCCTAGAAAAGCAAGAAATAAAGTATATCCAATTGTATTAAAATCCATAATAATCATTCACTCCTTTTTATACTAAACAAGTAATACGTTTATTTTTTAAAATATTGGTATGAGAGAATACATATGGGAGTAAAATAAACGCACCATATTTCTAAAACTAACACACCAATAATGTTACCATCTTTCATATTAGAGCTAAAAACTCCCATTATTGGCATAGCAATACAAGATACTGCAAAAATTCCATGAGCTAACAAAAGTAATTTTAACCACTTATCTTTTTTGTTATTGACTTCTATTGTTAATGCAATAAAAAATGTAGCAATTGCCATGAAAGCATAACCAAATAAATCATAGTTAAAAAACAAACTTCCTAGGTTTTTATAATCTAATATGGCAAGGACCTGTTCATTCAATTCTGATAATCGTATAGTTGTTAATTGTGCAAAATAAACTAATCCAACAACTACTGCATACATAGCAGAAAATGCTATTGCTGCATAACCAGCAGAATTGTTTTCTTTACAAGCAACTGCGGAAAAAGAGCAAATCATTGGAACAAACCCCCATGAAATAAAAAGGCTAAAGAGATAACTTCCATCATCACTCCCTATAAACATAGAAAGTGCAAACCCAACAACACCAATTAATGTAACAATAGATGAATACATTCCTATTCGTTTATTCATAATACACTCCTCAATTCAAAAATCATTGTATAGTTCAGATGTATACCCTGGTCGTGCTGTTTCATAATCTTGTATTATATCTTTAAAAACATCTTTATTTTCCAATATGTTTCTCTCCTATTTTTATTGCTGCCTCTTTTTTTTACTAAGACCAATGGCTACTGTAATACAAATAATTATTGTTATAACTTGCCATGATGACCATCCTCCGAAATCCACAATGTCCTCCTATAATTTTCTTTCTAGTTATAAATTTTAGTTGAACTTAGTCCACATTGCATTGTAATTCTAATTTTAATCTATTGAAATATTGCTCCATAAATTCAATCCTGTCTTCACCTATTTCTTTTGCTTTTTTTGTATATAATTTATCTGGAATTTTTTTCAATTTGACTTCATATTCAATGATTGGGTTATGCTTTGACATATCCTTTATCCTTCCATTTTCCGTCGTGTTATAACTTAAGTAATCGCTGATTGAATTATTTAATTCCAGTCTTTGTCCACATTGTCCTGACAACATAAAAGTTCGAGCAATACCGACTGCACCTATTGCATCTAGCTTATCGGAATCAAAAAGTATTTTTGCTTCTATTGTTCTTGGTTCATTTCCGGTTCTGAATCTATGTGTAATAATACAATGTTTGATTTTTTCTATCTTTTCCTCTTCATATTCTAAATCTTTCAATATATTTTCTGCAATTTCACTTCCCAATACAGCATGATCATTTTTTCCTGTCTTATCTTCACTCTCTTCAACTCTGGCAATATCATGCAGCAATGCTGCAGGAATCAATATCTCTAAATCAACATTTTCTTCGTATTTTGAAATCATTAAGCAAAGATTGTAGACTCTCATTACATGATCCAGATTATGTGCAGAACAAGTCAATTTATTTTGAACTATTTCTAAAATTCTCTTATGTTTTATTTCACTATTCACTGCTTCCTCCATTTATAAACCCATATGACTTCTTTGTGTTTTTATTTTCAATATTTAAAAATTACTAATAGCATAATAAGAATACGAATTATTTAGTTACTATGCTAACTGTATTGATCACATCACATCTAGAAAAATTCTTAATTAACTTTTGAGTATAGGCATTCACCCATACCAAAAATATAGTTTAATAACCTTGTGTCATATAATGAATAATACTTGCTACTATATTCATCAGTAACATATATTTCTCCATCCCAAAATGCCATAAAGTATATTGCCGTACCATTATTCATCTGTAAAGTTATATCGGATGAATCCGATATTGAAGTATGTTTTCCCGATATCTTCCTGCATTCTCGTTCAGTAATATTGCAACTGTTAAAAAAGTTAATAAATCCATTAAGTTCAGTAGATGATAATTCGTGACTTAATTTTCCCCCTATACGTGAATCTGAAACTTCCCCTGAGGTAATTTTATCGGTAGGCAATGTAATCTGTTTGTTGTATAAGTTATGTAGCTGCGTTCTATCGACAGTTATAAATATTAAAAAAAAAATTATAATGGCTCCAAAAATAAATAGTTTTTTCTTCATATACTAACCCCTTAAATACATCTAATAATATTTGAATATTATTTACTGACAATTACTGCATCGAAATGTGTTTCTTGTTCATTACTGAAAACCTTTATGGTATCAATATTTTCAGGCTTGTTAATTTTATATAATTGTCTGTTCTCGACTTCCTTATTTTCATAGTTATCTGCATATTTTTTACTGAAATTAATAAACAATGTTTTATCTTTAACTTCCATACTTATATCGTCATAGTAAGATGATTTTTCTCCTTGTTCTACATTGTAACCATTCAAAAATAAATACACCTCATCCGCACCATTTTCATAAAGATAAATACCATTCTCACTGTAATAATTACTCAAGGATGATTTAATCTCCTCGTTTACATTATTTAGGTCTACTTTTGTAAATAATAAATCATTTTTATTACAACTTATCATCACTGATAAGATAATGAATATGATTAACATGGAAGACAACTTTTTGCTCAACTATATCCCCTCCTTATTATCATTCATGCTTACTATCAAATTTTAACTTAACCCATTCAATTAATAAAAAAACTAAGAATGATACAATATAACCTGCAATAAAGTACAACCCTGCATGTACTATTATTGGTGGATAAGTTGCGTTATATAGGTTCGAAAAAATAATTCTTGGAATAATTATACCACCTATTGTTACACCTATGCTCGGACCTATTGCAAATTTTAACGCTCTCTTTAACATTTTTATCTCCTCGAGAATTTTTCTTTATATAATTAAGCCACCTATTAATAAGTTCTTTAGACTCACATACAGCTCAATTTCTCAACTATACAAATCAGAATTTGTCAGTTTAATCCATGTTCTTTATCAGTATGGATACTCAGGCATTAGTTCGCTTAAACTCATTGATTTTCCATCATTGTTGAGCAGGATTTCTATATTCCTTGCGCTTTCTCCTAACTGCATCATAAATTCTCGACACGCCCCGCATGGTGCCATTACTGTACCATCTTTATAAACAGCAACTACTTTTTCTATATCATTTTCTCCATTTGCAAGCATTGTTGACATTGCGTTTCTTTCTGCACACATTCCCAAGGAACTGCTCGTGTCTATGCATATACCTGTATAAATGTTTCCTCTTTTTGTTAATACTGCGGCCGCAACACTTCCTACGTACATCTGTTTTGATATTTCGTGAGGGTTAATTACTGCCATTGCCAAATCATAAAGTTTCTGCCATTCTGTATTCATGTCATTGTACTCCTTCAATTTATTAATATTTTTATACTGAAAATTTAAATTTATCGTATTAATATTGTTGTTTTGTATTACTGTTTCATACATTTTAATATTCTAAAGTAACAATATATTCAGGATAATCAGGTATTTTTTTAACCTATCCAGCACATTAGAGTGTTTAAAATAACCTGTATATCTGGTATCCTATATAGAAAAAAACCTCCCGTGATAAAAAAATAATTTTATTTTTAGTTGTTTTATACATTGTCGTTGGGGTGGGCGAGGTATAAGCAGTAAGATCATAATCCTTGCACATTAACATTGCTCTTTTCATATGAAGAGGATCACTTACCAATAAAACGGACGATATATTATTTTCCTTGACAATTTTAGAGGCATACAATATATTTTCCTGAGTTATAGTAGATTTTTCTTCAATTAGAATATCATTTTCAGGAACTGAATGTTCTATAGCGTAATATTTTGCAGCAGCAGATTCTGAAATAGACGTATTTTCACCTTTCCCCCCGGTAAAAATTAATTTGTCAACATATCCATTCATGTATAGCCAAATTCCATGATTTATTCTTTCTTCAAACACAGGAGATGGTTCTTCTCCCCATACTGCTGCTCCTAATACTAAGGCTGCATCTGCTTTCCTTAAATCATTTATATTACTGTATGAATATATACTGACAGAAACATATAATATGTAAATCACCATGAAAATTAATAGAATATAAAATTTTTTATACTTCATCATTTATCTCCTAACCATTTGAAAAAGATTTTTACATAACTTTAGTAAGGTTATATTAGTAATCTATATTCCAATTGGCAGTCATATGGCTCTTCATCAACTAATTTTTTATTATACTCTAAAGCTTCTACACAGCCCAATGCTTTATAAAAAGCTTGTGATTCCTCAGATGAGTGTGCTGATATATACAGCTTTTTAGCACCCATCTCTTTTGCTTTTGTACTAGCAAGAGAAAACAATTTTTTACCTATTCCCATTCCACGACATTCATAAGATGTATGAATGCTTGAAAGTTGAATGTATTCCTTTTGTGAACCCCAAAGTTGGCTTTCAATGGATGCAAATCCAACAAGCACATTATCACTAAAAGCTCCAAATACTGTACCACCTGTTTTTACAGTGTTTTGAAGACATTCAATCAAAACTTTATATTCATCTGAACTCCATTGCTCTGTAAAAGCAATGTCTTTTAATATCCATTCACCATTTTCCTTGCGCCAACACTTTTTTACATTTTGGTATCGATTAAAGTTTGCAAATAATGATTCGCTTATTTCAGATTTCTTTAATTCTCTATAGCTAATTGATTTCAACAAAGACCTCCGACTAATTAAATAATTTTGTGGACACATACCTTAATACTTGTAATTTGGCACATTCAAAACCTTCCCGTTTCTAGTTATTTCAACAATACTACCATTTGCCCATTCCGGACTATTATAAACAGGTTCACCGTTTTTATCTACTTCATTACGTAAAACTACATATTTATAATTAATACCATATTTATCTTGTATATTTGCATAGACTGTTAATACTTCATTAGCGCTTAACATCACTTCATCAATAGTACCTGTAGTTATAAAGTTAGTTGCATAGCTTTCATTACTAAATTCTGATATATCAACCTCATCTTCTCTTAATGTGCTTCCATTTACATCATATACAATACTAATTTTTTCAGGCATAGTGTCATTTGTATTAGTGATTCTAAGATCAATGTTGCCCTTGTATATAAGTTTACCATTACTATATTGTGTACTTCCGTTATAATATCCTTCTAATTGCAACAGAAACTTATTATATAAATCATAATATTCATCAATACTTTCTGTTTTTTGAATTCCATTCTGACTTATAACTACTTTTGGTTGAAATGTATCAAAAATATCTATATCAACAGTTGCTTCAAAAGATGTTCCCTTTTTATTCAATATGAAGCTTTCATCATTTAATTGGATATTTACTGTAAGTCCTTCTGAGTATTCTTTAGGCACAACAGTAAACTTAACTGGTACTGTTAAATTATCCTTATCCAGACTATCTCCGAATTCTATTTCATAACTATCAAGTAAACTACCCTGTTTATCAAGAATAGAATTAATATTAGAATAAATATTTGAAATTTCGTTATTATTTCTATTAATTCCAGACACAATTTGCTGGTAATAATTGTCCATTGTATTTTTAAGATTATTTATTCGCATTAAGCAAATTATATTTATTATTAGTAAAGCTATTATTATATAATTTGAAAACTTTTTCATTTTTTTCTGACCCTTTCATTATTTTGAGAATTTGTTTCGTAACATTTATTTTTTGATTATTGCTTGTTCATGGAGAATTTTAAATTAAAATATGTTTCTTTCTCATCATCGGATGGCAACAGATAGGATTGTGTTTCATAATAGCCAGAATGCTCAATATCACAGATAAAGGTTATGCCACCCTCCGCAAAATGATAGCCCTTAAAAGTGTTATTTTCGATTTGTTCAATTATTCGTTTTGGAATTTTTGAAAATAATTTCATTTCATCTTGTGCGCCTGCAAAAGCCAGTGATGCCAAAATCATTTGCCTGTCATATGGACTAAGCATATATTCATTATTTTTGGTTTCAATTTCAAATGAAACATCTGTAATATATCCATTTTTCAATATAAAATCAAACTCTGGATTATCATTATGGCTGATATATATTACCATACTGTCAGAATCTTTCTTTTTCCATTTCCCGTTCTCATCCAAATATTCATCTCTAAAGCTCATGTCAAAATGCTTTGCATAATAATTATAGTTTTCTGCAAATTCTGCTATGGTTAGATCACCCTTGTTGGGAGGAATCAGCTGTGCAGATATAATGGCATATACAACAACGAAAGAGCATACAAATGCACATACATAAAACACACCTCGATACCATTTAGTGTCCTTGATGGTGTAGGATATTGATTCATCCCATGGCAGAGTTTCATTCTCGCTGCACAAATTGTAGCTTTTCCAAAGGCGGACTAGTCTATAAATTGGAATGTTGTATCCCATGCCTTCTCCTATAACTCTCCATGTTCGCTCTAAAGCCTCTCCGTAAGAAAGTTTACTTCCATCACAGTTTTCTATCCTAAGCCCAAAGATTGCCTTGCCAGGTGTAGTCTTAAATAAATGGAGCAATAGTGGCTCTAAACCCATCATTATAACAAGTGTAATGAAAGAATCAAGTACGTTATCTAAGCCTCTTCTTGCCGCCACGTTTACGTGAAATATAAATGCAATAAAAGTTAACCAAAGCAAATTGTATATAATGCAGTCCATCGTTCTCGCTAAATATCTACGCCATGGGTGAAATACCTGAGGTAACTTTTCAATTTCATTTATCATCATACTTGCCTCCTATCAAAATCTGTAACAAATAAACTCATAATTTAAATACGATATCTTGCATTATAATAATGATTTGCAACATTAAAATTACGTATTAACATATTATTTACGTCCGACCCAAAATAACCCTGCAGCCATAACGCCTGCTAAATACAATAAAGCAGATTCGGTATACCCATAGTTCGATTTTTCTATAAAAAATCCTCCAAATATTATTGCCAGCACAAAAATTGCTGCAGCAATAAGTATATCTTTTGATTTTTCGTTCATGTTTATTGCTCCTTTAAACTATTGATTGATATTAAACCATTTATTTATAAACTCATCTATTTATTGAGGAATCTTCAGTTCTATTGTTTATTGATACAGCCTATCTATCTCAACTACATTTTTTTAATTACTTCTATTAGTTTATAAGAACTAAATACAGATAAGGGAATTATGATAAAAATTAAAATGAAAAGTTGTATAATGTTTGCTGTCGGTGAAATTGGAAAATTAAAAAGCGATAAAATTTTAAAATATACAATGAAGAAAATAATTGATAGGAATAAAGATATAACAGAACGCATTAATATCACCCCCTCTAATATTAAGCCTATCTTGCTTGTGATTTTATTTACATTTTAACCATATCCATAATAATATACCATATTTCGCTAACTTAGTAAACAATGCTAAATAGTCATGATATGCACAACATATATGAAAAGTACACCTTAAATTTTATAAAAATATTCTTATTTATTTACTGCTCTATTCCTCATTTCCATGTAATTCCTCTCTAACCAGTTGTTCTACCCTGCCAAATGAAATATCTTTATTTTCACCGCCTAATAATAAGAAACTCTTTGATAAATCTTCAACCGTAGACTCTAATGTATTCATAAATTGATTATAAGCAAAATCAAATTTAGGATCATTTTCTTCTTGTCCAAAAACTGAGTAAATAAGTTGTTCAATCATTTGGTCCATTCCCCATAATTTCAAATGAAGTAACTCATGTATTACTACAGCCTCTAAGTTAGTATGTTTTGGATTATAATTATTTATCATTAATATGGCTTCTTTGTCTGCCATATCAATTTTAATATCTCCAGTTTTTCTCCACTCTGTAGCGACAATTCTATATCTAATATTCCAATCTCTTAACCGTAAAATATCTTGCCATTTTCTTAAATAAGTTTCTAATGCTATTTCATCAAATTTAATATCCATATTTCCCCCCTAAATATGACTTAATATTACAATGTTCTGCTTACACTCAATATAGATTATATTAAATTGGTATTAGATAAATTTTGAGCAGTGCGAATTAATCCTTGTGCCAAATATATTCAATTTTATCAGCTGCTTGTTGTGCTGTTGCTTCATCGAATAGTTTGCTTAATAAATATAACCCTACATCTATTCCAGAGGAAACCCCTGCTCCTGTAATAATGTTGCCGTCTTGAACTACTTTTGATTTTTCGACTATTACTCCCATTTCAGAAAGCTCGTCGAAGGCAGTATGGTAAGTAGTTGCATGTTTATATTTCAAAAGTCCTGTAGAAGCAATTATCAATGAACCTGTGCAAACAGAGGATAAATATTTCAACTCAGTATATCGACTTTTTATAAAATTAAGGATTTTAATGTTTTTCATGGCAATCTTTCTCCCTTGCCCGCCTGGAACTACCAGGACATCTAAATGCGGGCAACTATCAATTGTATAATCAGTGAAAAATCGTAACCCATTGTATCCTCGAATTATTTTTTCATCAATGCCTATAAGCCACACATTTACACTATCAGTCTTTATTTTATTAACATATGATAAAACTTCAAAAGGCCCTACAAAATCTAATTCTTCAACTTCATCAAAAACCAAAATTCCTATATTAATCATTAATATTCACTCCTATCTGTATTATTTAGTTAAGTAAAGTCGCAATATTCTAATGTTGCGAAAAATATTTTAAAATTCTGAATTACATAATTTAACCGATTAGAGGAAAAATGTTCAGACACCTATATCATCCTTAGTTGTATTTGAATCTATATTCTGAGGATTTATTAATTCTTTTGCCATTTGAAGCATATGAGGCTGAACATATATATCTAAGTTATTAGTTCCCGTAAAAATTTCCATTGGACCTGTTCTTCTCGAAATTTTAAAATAGGGTATTTCATACGATTCAAGAATCGAAATAATAACTTCAGCCTCTATGCTATTTAAATTTGAAGTTAATAATGCTTTTGTTCCATCATTTTTTTCATCATTTATTTTATTATGATATCTAGCGAAAAAAGGTGTTATACATATTACTGCAAAAACCCAAATCAAATAATGTATTATAGAAAAGTTAATAAAGTGATTAGAACTCAGATTTACAAAATTGATAATGATTAATGGCGTAAATATAGACAAACTGAGGATTAACCTTGTTGACCAATTTACATAATGTTTCGTACCACATTCAGTGCATACAATAGGAGCATATCCTTTCACCCACATTGATTTTAATATATCTTTATATTTGAATTTATTAAAACACTTTTTGCATTTTTGCATATAAAGTTAACCCTCCACGAATATTTTATCCTCCCAATGCCTATTTTTTAATAATACACATTAGTTGAATATTGGTCACAATATTTGAAGAATGCCTCTTAATACTAATAAATTAGTCTACAGTATCATAGTATGGTTTCATTAAATCATTTACAGACATTAATTCCTCATACACTGAGTTGATTACCACTTCATCCATAATTATTTTGTTATCTATAAGTTCAATAGATTCATTTATTAATTTTTTTGAGTCTTTTACTATTCTTGCCACTATAACAGTAACATCAGAATCTTTATATTTTAATTTATCCTCTTGCAACAATCCCATTTTATAACATTCGGACATTGTCCTATCTAATGAACCTAATCTCCCAATAGTTCTTCCCATTAAATATTGAACCTCAGCATAATTTTCAATGTTTGGTGATTTAATAAAAGTATCTAAAGAAATTGTTAAATCACTGTAAATGCTCTTAAACCCATCTAAATCTGTTTTGTAATAACTCAATGACTTATTATTGTTCTTTTCTGTACTGCTCCAAAACATAAGTGCTATTGTAACTATAAAAAAAATTATAATTGCAGTTATTTTATTATTTTTCATATTTCCCCCATTATAATAATTAGTCCGAAATTGACTACTAATATGACATAATATTCTGCTAGCACGAACCTATTTGCTGTGACAGCTTTTTATATATTTAAAAATTCATATAGTTCTTTTGCTTCTTTCATAGAACTGCATAAAGTTATTCCGGATATGGGTTTCATGTTTTATGTGGCAGGTATTATTCCTGCCACATAAACTAAAACTTATTTCTTTGCAATAATTAAGTAACGATGTATAGTTCCCTCAATTTTACCGGTTTTGTCAATCATTTTTTGCATTCCCAATAACTGTGAAAAACACTTTTCCACTGAAAAATTCGGAAACTCCCATTCTATAATATGTGCAAACCATACAAACGCACCAATATCATAAAACTGAATGGGTCTATATGCTTCTTCAGCCCGAATGATTTGAAATCTTGCCTCTTCAAATACTTTGCGCTGTTCTTTAAGATTCGAATGTGGAAATGGTTTTTCAGTGCCTGGCAGAACCATTTCTACTAACTCTCTATCATTATCACCACCGACTTGCTCCGTTATAAATACACCGTCATTTTTTAGAAGCCTATATAATTCTATAGCGTCGAAATCACCATGACGATTTATAATTATGTCAAATGTTTCATCATCATATGGTATTTCAGAAGGTTTATCACATGCCTTAAAGTTTATTCCAAGAGGTAGTAATTTTTCTCTGCACAAGTCCACATTTGGTTTATAACCTTCTGTTGCAGATGTCCTACTATATGGATGATTTAATGAAAGTAAAAATTCACCGCCGCCAGTATCATAATCTAAGATATCTGAATTACTATTTAGATACTGTCTAACTATTTTTTCGTAATCCCATGGTAAGTCGTTTTCTTCCTCATACCTCCCATGAATATGAGAGAAGTCCCATCCATGTATATGTGCTATTTCCTCTTCTTTTTTCCAAATTATTTTTAATTCTTCTACATTCATCTTTTCTGCTTCCTTTCAAAATTTAATATGTTCTGATTGGTGCAGTTCCTGACAACATAGGCCAAGCCTCAGTAATTAACCTCGATACAATCTGCTGTCAGTTTTAATACTGCACCGAGTAGTTAATTCGTTTCATCATCTCAAACCTCCAGATTCTTATTTATCGTTATGATAAACACTTCATAATGAATATTCTACTGTTTCTACGCAAAATTCGAATTATGTGTTGTAGGAGCGGTCTTTGACCTCCCGCTATGGCAAATAATATTATTATACAATTCTCCGTATTTTTGTTTAATAAATTAAATTTATTATCTGTCATTCTTGCATATCTTGATATTTTTTAAGATCATAAGTGGTATAGTGCTGCTTATATTCGCGCTGCCCTGATAATATTTTTTGTTCAGCAAAAGTATAAGGTAGCGAAATAGGGTTTTTAGAATGCAAATAATTAATGCAGTTAGGTACAATTCCCTGTTCCTCAGAAAGTTTTAAACGATAAAAAACATACCCTCTCTGATTTTCCGAACCAAAGGGATAGCAAACTCCACCGGAAATTTGCTTAGATTGACTTGCCCCAAAAAACATGCTTTCTGTTGTTACAAAGTCATTTTTAAGTCTTGGTATTGACGCTTCGTAATCTGTGCCATCCTTTTGGTAAAAAAGTTTTCCATCTAAAAGTTCAATTCCTTCTTCACCCCAAATAGTAAAACCATCATTCCAAAAAGCGTTTGGCTTTTGCCATTTAAAATACACTAAAACATAAATCTCATTATCCGGCAATTCAGTATAAACAGTTGTTGCCTCTATAGTACGATTTTTAGATTTAATGTATTCTTTATACATTCTTGTGCCTGTTTCAACCATTTCACTTACGCCATCAAACATTAACAAATCTGTATACACATCAACATGAATTGCATTTTGTAGCATAGAAATATTCTCATAGGACATATCATTAAGAATTTCCTCTGGCACATCAAACTCCATTAGTATGTTTCGAGTATCAGAAGCCGTAGAAGATTTTATTTCAGTAAAGTTTGGAACTGCATGATTTGCAGCAACCCCACAACTTATTACAAGAACAAGGCATATAATCAAATATCCTCTTACAACAACAGTATTACTCAATCTATCTTCAATAGAAATAATGCCATATCCAATATTCCCTAATTCGTCTCCTAAACATTGTAAAGAACGAATAACCAAAATGCAAAAGAATGTCAACAATATAAATGCCATCCAGCTATTAGAAAGTGGGGATATTGCAAGTAAAGCAAATGATAATATCCATATAAATGCTAAAAAAAATGAATTTTGAATATTTGAAACATTTGCCTTTTGAAAGATATTTCTGATTGCTGAACTCAATGACAAAAACAAAGCAAGTCGAAACCCTATTAATAGCAAAGAAAAAATAATATCATTTTGTATTTCTACGACCAATGGTGTTGATATAATAATTAAATTAATAGCATTTATGACCAATTGAGATGCTGCAAGAAAATAAGCCATAGTAAAATATTTGTTTTCTTTTCGTAAGCTTCTTACCCCAATAAATATCAGCACTGTTCCAATTGCAGGCAAAATATACTGTAGCCATAGAAAGTTTAAGGTTATAGAAGTTAAAGCAAATCCCAAAGTGATTTCCATGATTGGCTTTTTCCATGGATTTAATATTGTTTTTTCTTCATCTATATCCATAATTCTTTTCCTATCTTTTTTATATAAATTATCAACTTTTCAATACTTTTTAATTATACTTTAGTTTACCACTATAATATTACTGATGCGATGCTAAATTTGAATAATGCGTACTAACTTAATTTTTATTCTGACAAAGAATTAATTATTTTTACGATTATATTATCATATGAAACTTTAGAAAAATCTGTTGTATCTACAGTTATAATACAGTCTCCATAATTAAAATCTCTGCAAGGTTGAGTTGCTTTCTTAAAAAAATCAAAATCGTGAAAACATCCATTTGATACTAGTCCAGGGTGTCTCTCTTCTGTTTTATCTCTTTCTACAAAGCGTTTATGAATTACTTCAACATCACCGTCAAATAAAATTGTTATAACTTTATATCCGTATTTATTAACCATCATTAAGAGAATATCAGGGCATGTACTACTAAAATTGCTTTCAAAAATAATTGTTTGCTTTGATTTCATAAGCATTTCACAAAAGTGAAATGATAAATCATAAGCAAGACCGCCATACTTTTGGGTTTCTGAAGCATCATAATGCAACTTATCCCAAATTATCTCTTTTAGTTTATCTTTACATATTAAGGATTTTTGTAATTTATCGGACAGATAATTTGCAAACCTTGTTTTTCCAGTCCCAGGCATTCCTGCAACTAGTATTAAAACTTTATCCAAATTGGTCTCCTCCACACAAATAAATAACCTCTAATTCGCCATATTCTACTGATGCGACGCAATATTTGAATAGTATGTACTTTCGCTTAATTTACTTTACATAAACCATTAATTCGTATATTGTCTAATTCTTCAGCTGTTAAAGTTTCTGCTTCATATAATCTAAGATATTCTTTTGATACATCACTATCAAAAATCAATATGTCGTCAGAATTTATTGTTACATCAACACCTGATTTATAAAGTTTCCTGATAGGGTGTGATTTTAAGTGTTGAACCCTTCCAAGTTTAACATTACTTGTAGGAGTGATATTTAACCGGATATTATTCTTTATCAAAAAATGAATTATTTCTTCTGAATTAACAGCTGCTATTCCATGTTGCACCTCATTAAGCTCTAACAATTCAATTCCTTTTTTAACATCATTAGCAGTTCCCCACTCTCCGATATGAGCCTTAAGCCTTAAACCTTCAGATTTGGCTTTCTTATAAATAGGTATAAAATTTTCTATTGGCTGTGCATGTTCATCGCCATATAGATCAATAGAATAAAAAATGTCATGTCCCCAAAAATGTTCTAAACACTTTAATAAATAATTTACAGGACAATGCCTTGATAATCCTATCTGCAGCCGCAATTCAATTTCAGGTGCAATTCTTTGATTAGCATCTATAAATGCATTTATTAATTCATCGATATCATTATTAAAAAATTCTCCTAAACCCCAAACATCTTCACCTATCTCAAGAATTGTAATCCCATCTATTTTGGCTTGAACAAAGGTAGCATCGATTAGTAGTTTTCTCATTTCTTTTGTATTGAATCTTGTGCCTATATTAGTATCATTCCATTTATGCATATCCTGCATTGAAGATAGAACTTCTTTGATAAATGGAATTTCTATTGAAGTTTGTAATTGGATGTATTCTCTACTACCACCTAATACAAAATGATTATGTAAATCTGATTTTGGTATCATTCTTAAATTATATAAGTCATGATTCTTTAATGATTTAATGAATTTATCTGAATATAAGTCTTTTTTTTTCATTTCACCAACCTTTTTTTATCCTTTGTCTTATTATACTAATGTGACGAAGTTTTAGAATGTTCTGGTAAAACATAACTTAGAATTATGAGTGCTACTACAAGAAATTGGAGCAGGTAATTGCAACATGTGTTATTCCTAAGACAATACTTAGTATGATTGCAATATAATTTTTTAGCCACAGTTCGACTGATATGAAATATATGGATGGCAATACGTCTATACCAACAAATATCCATGGGTATACCAATCCTGTATAATAAACAATCCATTAGGATTTGCAAATGCCCAAATTAAATCTTCAGCACGCGCCTGTGGATTTTTTGCTAAATACTCGCTTCCTTTTAGTGAATTTGGCGCAGGAACAACATTCAAGCCGAATAAATCCTTTAGTCTATTAACTCCAAGGGGATACTTCCAATTAATATTGTAATCTCTGGCGAAACCATTAGAAGGGCTTACAGTTGCAATGGTATCAACATAACATAAATGTCTTGGTTTTTTTAACATATTATTTTCACCTGATTGAACTCTTCTTTATAGCCCCATGAACTTAAAATTTTCTGTGCTTTTTCAGAGGTAATATCAAACAAACAAGTATTACCTTCTCCAAAATAAAATTCTCATTTCTCAGTTATTCATGTTGTAAATAATTATTGCTTGCTGAACTTCAAGCAAATGCTTTTTAAACTCATATCCTACAAAATAGTGACTGTCAATAACATCGGCAGAAACTTCTTCGCCCCTATAAAATGGCGGACATGGATTTAACAGAGCGCTTGGATTTGCAGTATCCATCAAAGATTTTGTAATCTGATGATTCACAAAATCTTTAAGTATATCCTTGTTTATTGGATCAGTTAACACTATATCTTTTCCTATAATAGCCTCTCTCAAATTATGCTCAACAGTAACCCCATTAATTTCATATCCTACAGGGCAGCTCTGTGTCAATTCAAAACCGAATAAATCAGAAGCTTCTTTCCACGCCATTCCAATATTCCCCTTAGCCCCTACAAACAAATATTTTGAATTTAAGTAATCATCCCTTATTTTGGATAAGGAATACAAATCCGTCAATATCTCACAAGGATGATTAACACTTGTCATAGCATTAATTATAGAAACAGCCGATGATTTAGACATTTCCTCAATAAGCTCAATATTGCTATGTCTTACGATAATGCAATCTGCCCAGTTATTGAGATATCCCACAACATCTTTGATATTTTCCTTTTTATCAAGTGTATCAGAAGGAAACAAAACTGATTGTCCACCAAGCAGATAAATTCCCTTCTCATATGTAACTCTCGTTCGTATGCTTGAACTCGGAAAGAACATCACAATAGATTTACCTTTAAGAAAATCTGTGTATTTTCCGTTTTTAACTTCTTCAGCAATTTTGAATATTTCATATACTTCATCTTTTGAATAATCATTAATTCTTATTAAATTTCTCATAATATTCCCCCATTATATTTACACCTAAAAACATGATAAAATTGTCTATTTTTTAACAGCTCAATACAAAACAACTCTAGCCTACTCCTAAGCATTTATTAAGAACCAGCCAATGCTCTGCAGTCAGTTGATATTTATAAATTATAAATCTCTTATTAATTCATTAATTTTTTCTTTAATGCTATAATTATTTGCAACGGGCATGTTTTTTGTATCATAATATTCAAGTGTATTGATGATATTAACATCTAGGTCTGAAAGAGTTTTGCTCATGCATTCCACTGTGAACCCCATTGACTCTTTTTTACTTCCTTTACACACACCAATTACGATTGCCTTTTTATTGGGTGAAAGCCGGCTTTTACAGCCATTACTATAGTCATTCAGACAAAAGGTCCTATCTAACAAAGCCTTCATTTGGGCTGTCACGTTGTAATTATATGAAGGTGAAGCAAATATATATCCATTTGCTTTTTTCATGCCTTCAATAATCTTGGATGTATCGTCCTCAATAATACATGTACCTGAATTAATACAATATTCACATCCTGTACAAGTCGTAATGTTTGAACTGCTTAACAAGAACTTGTCTACTTCAATGTTTTTCTCCACTAACCCTTGAATAAAATAATCCACAATTAGGTCTGTGTTTTTACCCTTTCTTGGACTTCCAACTACTGCAATCCATTTTTCAACCATAAACAACTCCTTTTACGACTCGTATATAATACTGCAAGTTTGAATCTATATCATTTTTATATTTTATTATTATTTTTTGAAAGGTCTACCATTGTTCCTGTTAATGCAATCGCTAGTCCTATGGTAAAAATCCAACTCACTGCAGATGGAATAGTTTTATTAAAAATAGCAGTAAGAATCATGATGGCAAGTGCTATAATCTCAATCACGATACCAATCTTTGCTCCCTTGTTAATATTCATATTCTTTCTTCCCCCTTCTATTTAAGAGTAGTTTTAACTCTAAATATTCCCATTTCAACAAATTTATAAATTCTAGCTTCATCAGTCAATGACATTTCATTTCCATACTTTTTGCTAATGCTGAAAGTTTGCTTAATGTTTTCCAATTACGAACAGTTGTCGGAACATTCAATTTATAAAGATTATTCGCAAGTTTTGAATTTCTAATACTATGATGGAATAAAAGATAAATGTTTCTCCCTACAATATGATATTTATCGCTTTCACTTCTATAAACATCTATGCACTCAATATTTTCTTTTAAAGGATTATGTGTCAATAATGCAACATATAGGCTCTCTACTTCGGATAAAGTCTCTGCTTCTGTTACTTCATCCTTGGAAAATGGGCAATTCGAAATAATTTGTTCTAACTCCATAGACGTCCTCAAAATAACTTTTACAGGAATACTAAAGACTGCTTCAATCTCATGTTCAATTTTATTGCACAAAAATTCCTCTGATTCATTTGATTTGAATAGAACATTTCCACTTTGAATATATGTTTTCACTTCGCAAAGCCCAATTGATTCAAATACTCTTTTCAAATCTGCCATCTTGATTATATTTTTTCCGCCTACGTTAATGCCCCTTAACAATGCTATATAAACAGTCATGTTGTAAACCCTCCTTAACGATTTCTTTAATTTAGATTTCAGACTATTTTTTTATAAATTTAATTGTATCGTCAATGATTCTATTAGTTTCTTCACCTTCATTGAATACTTCAAAACCGTGTTCACCTTTTGAATGTAATACAAACTCAACTTCACAGCCTAAATTTCTTACTTCTTCAATAAAATTATCGTTACAATCAGAAGAATAAACATCATCTAAAGATCCCATTGCAATTAAAAATTTTGGCAGACAGGATTTGTTAATCATATCTATTATACTTGAATCTAGTTTTCCGTAATAAGCAATGATCTTATTAATAATACCAGTATTTATTTCCATAATATTTTTAACACCTATTTCTACGCCTGAAGAAAAAGCAAAAATACTTAAGTTGTTGACATTTAATTTCAAATCATTTGAATTATCGAGAAGAAAATAAATAAGATCTTTTATATCACCCGGACATTCTTCAGGTCTCCAATTAAATACAACTGTATTAAACCCAGATGCTGCCAGCACTTTTCCCCATGATTGAAAAAGTTTTATATCCTTAATATCTTCCATTGTTGAACTGCCATGTACTACAACAACAGTAGGAATACTCGACACATCAGTATTATTCGAGTAATAAACATCCAACTTCAATAACTTTTCATCACTAACTTTATAAACAACATCTTGTCTTATTTCTACTGAATCCATATTTGGATGCTTATACACTAAATCCATACTCTTATTCCCCCATTTTAATATTCAATTTATATTCTACTTGTATACTCTAACCCCACCTGGTGTTACCCAAAGAGTTTTATGTTCCGATAAAGAAGCAAATTCAAATTTAAACAAGAATACTTTCTCATTTAGCAATATTGCACGACTTGATTTTCTTGTTACCGTACCTTCTTCATAATAATAAATATAACGTTTTAAATGTTTTAATTATCAATATCAACTAAATTTAATTACATCTTGTAATTTCTTTTACTTTTCAGTTTAGCACTATAGCCTGCATAATACACGGCTATCATTAATATGAATGACAAAATATGAAAATACCACCCTTTATAACTTGACGTAAAAAAGAAAATAATTCTGCCTAATATTGTAGTAATGCCAATTGGAGCTAAATAAAACATTTGTGATGATAACCCAATTATATTAAGCATATATTCCTTTAAAATTATCTCTTGAACCAAAATTAAAATGATATTAATAATTACGAAACTATTACCTATTAATATAGATTTCATTTTGTTTTGAACGTAATCATATGACTTATATCCCACGTAATACCAATAAACCAAAAATAATATCCCTAAAACCATTGAAATCATTCCATACCAATTCATCAATACATAATTCACCATATAACCAATTACATATGGTGAAAATGCAAATAATAATAATTTAAAGTTCATTTTAATCCCCCTATAAAATATTTTTTGTACATTGATTTGCAAGGCATTTACACTTCTTTTATATCATTATAAAATATTGATTCGTTCTCCACAATGTCTACAATGAAACACATGTTTTTTTGCATAATTCAATCTATCAAGATTTTCAAATCCCCCGCAATTTGGACATCTTAATCTATGTCTATCTAATATGATATAGAAAAACATAAATATACCAGCAAAAATAAACAAAGGCCATTTAATAAACCCACCCATTATTGAAATTCCATGTAAAACAATTAAACAGGTACCAAGTTTTATATCTTTGCTTGATATATACTTCATACTCTTCACTCCTCAAATTAAATAAACTATACTTGCTTCGCATATAATACTATTGCAACATTATAACCAAACATTAAAACCTTACAACTGAAAAATTATGCTGACTACTATATAAATTGGAATTTGTACTATTCATTTTCTTTGTTTTGTTCTTCAAGTTTTGTTAGTCTTTTTTCTAAATCCTCAATTTTAGATTCTTGATTTGTAAATATTGTAATAAGGACTGTAATTACAAATGCTACAAAAACGAGCAATGCCAAACCGTTTTCCGAAATCAGTCCTCCAATAATTAGTAAGAAAACATAACTTAAAATGATACATATAACAAAAGTTCTTAAAAATGATTTCATCGCAAATTCTCCCTTTAATAATTCAAATCCCTATTTATTGGCTTTTAACATTTTGAAAATATTTGACAACATTCTCTTTATCATAAGTGCATGCATTTAATTAAATTACTCCTGATTCAAGAATTGAAAAACTATTATTCTCACAATTTATTTCAGCCATTACACCATATGGTAAAATACATGTAGGCGAACTATGTCCAAAATTCAGTCCATATAATATAGGTAAAGAAGTTATCGAATATTTGTTATTTATTATATTTAGCATTTTTGTTTTATGCTCATCGATACCTATGTTCTCATTTAATTTACCAATAACAATACCTTTTAACAATTGTAATGCTCCAATTTTTCCTAACCAGTCTATAAATGTTTGAAGTTTTTCAGGAGAAAAAAATTCAGGTATATCCTCAATAAATAAAATTGCATCTTTGAAGTCATCTTTAATTAGTTCAATTGGGGTTCCAACTAATTCCATTATTCCTGTATGCCCGCCTATTAAACGGCCGCAAGACTTACCTTGTCCCTGAATTATTGAATATCCATTATTTATATAATATTTTCTTTTTGATAATCTGTTTGAATAGTCAATTTTTTCATAAGTCCAATCTTCTGAAGGTTCTATCAAGCCAATTGGAGAAGGGTCAAATAATACTTTTTTAAACCATCTCTTACTGTATGCGTGAATTTCAGGTGTTTCAGCAATATTGGTTAATAAATTATCGCCATAAAAAGTAGACAACCCTAATTTATAACATAAAATATGTACGTTTAGAACATCTGAATATCCAATGAAAATTTTAGGATTATTTTTTATTACATTTTGATTTATGAAAGGCAGAATTTTGATACTATCATTACCACCAATATTTGATATGATTGCTTTTACTTTAGGATTTGTAAATGCCCAAATTAAATCTTCAGCACGTGCCTGTGGATTTTTTTCTAAATACTCGCTTCCTCTTAGTGAATTTGGCGCAGAAACAACATTCAAGCCGAATAAATCCTTTAGTCTATTAACTCCAAGGTGATACTTCCAATTAATATTATAATCCCCAGCCCAACCATTAGAAGGGCTTACAGTTGCAATGGTATCACCATAACATAAGTGTCTTGGTTTTATTAACATATTATTTCACCTTATTAAAACTTTTCTTTATAGCCTGATTCTTCAGAGGTAATATGTACCAAACCGCAAATAACAGCTTCGTAATAATATAATCCTTGCTTCATAATATATTACAGTTGCAACGCTAAATTTGAATTATACGAACTAATTTATTAATTTATTATACAATGTATTAGAATTCGATTATAATCTTTTTGCATTTTGGACAGCAATAAGATTCTACGTATGGAGTATTAAATGTTCCTTGTGATAAACTAATGTCATCACCTAATGGAATAATAAGTATTTTACGCTTTTCTTCTCCCCAAAATATCTGCTGTCTTGGACTTTGAATATAACCTTTTTTCATTTCTTCATTACAATATGGGCATTGCATTTCATTATCCTCCATGACTCATATTTTGAAAGTTAATTTATTTCTGTTTCATATCTGGTTCACTCGTACGCAACAAATTACTGTTGTGACACACTTTTTCTATCCTATAAGGGTATATCCTTATTTATTAATATAAATATTTAAAGCTTGCACAGACTTGAATGAAACAATAATAAATGAAACATAATACATTGCTTGTAATATAGCTACAATGTATTCCTCACACACTAAAGTTTAATAGGATTGTTATACTTAATGTTAGCACCCAAATTAATTACCAACCTATTGCGCAAAAAATATTAATAACTTTTATATTAGACGAGATAAACAAAGGATTTGTTACACAATTTTACACTTAAATTGAAATATTATCCAACCCTTGTGCCATTAGGCACTGTTTTTTCGGGTTGAGCCAATACAGGAACAATACCATCTGCATATCCAATGTCAAATAACATTCCTTCAGAAAGTTCTCCAGCCATTTTCTTAGGGGCCAAGTTAACCACAAATAATGCTTGTTTTCCTTCTATTTCCTTGGGATTTTCTCTTTCACCTTTTATTCCAACTAATATGGTCCTCATAAAATCACCAAAATCAACTGAAAGTTTAACTAATTTATTCGAACTTTTAATGTCCTCAACTGATATTATTGTTCCTACTCTAATATCAATCTTATCAAGTTCATCTAAAGTAATATTTGGCTTTACTGAAGCATTCATTGCATTTTTCCTCCTACGAATATTCCTAAAATTATTACAAATCATTCTATTGTGCTTTTTGAAAGTTATACACAAGATGAGTTTATATTATTAAGCCACTCTTCTCTTAGAATTGAGTAAACTGCTAAACTACAAATTTATTGTTTCTAATTTGAACTTTCCTTAATGTTCCTTCATAAATCATTCCACATTTTTGCATTACTTTTCCGGAAGCTACATTACTAATATCATGTTTAGCACATATTCTGTTTACTCTTATTTCATCAAACAGGTATTTTATTATTGCTTTAAAAGCCTCCGTTGTAATACCTTTATTCCTGTGTTTACATGAAATGCAATAGCCAATTTCACAGGCATCGTTAACATTTTCTAATTTAACAACTGATATATTACCTATTGCTTCACTACTATTTTTTAGTTCAATTACCTAATTGTAAACACTATTATCTTCATATTCAGATATCCATTGCTTAATTATATCTTCTGAATCTTTAATATTTTTGTGAGTTGGCCATGATAAAAACTCTGTTACTTTATCATCGCTACCCCAATTCTTAAACATATCATTTACATCATTTTGTTTAAATTTTCTTAATATTAATCCATCTGTTTCAATTAAAATAGTCCCTTTATGATTCATGCACTACTCCTTATAACTTATGCTTCATACTTGAATGTTCCATATAAAATTATTATGTTATTATCCTTTTCTTCCGAGCCATAAATTCAATACCACCATGATAATGTGGATTTCCATGACTTATATCATACTCTATCCCCTCATATAAACAAATTAATTCAAAATCCGAAAAATATTCGGTGATTTCGTTTTGAGTAAAGTAATGGACATATGAATTTCTTTCTTCGAGATAAAATGTATTTTCTTCAACTTGTTTTTGACTAATATTTAATTCGCTATATTTTGGTTCTAGAGTTGAAAATACAGATAAATATAAAATGCCATCTTCTTTCAGCCCTTCCCTAATCCCATGAATTATCATATTAATATTTAATTTATTAAAAAAATTAAGAACATTAGCGATAATTATTAAATTATAGTTATCCTGTTTAATATTATAATCTTTTAAATTGCAATTAACTAAATTAACATTCAAGCCTTGTTTATCAAAAACTTCTTTGCATTGACTTAATGCTGTATCTGATGTATCAATGCCATCAATATTAAAACTCTTAACAGCAAATGGAATAGAATTTCTCCCTTCTCCAATCCCTAAATCAAGAACATTTCCTTTACTAACTAAATCTAAATATTGAATTAACCTGAAATCTGGCATTGAGCCACATATTCCTATTGAATTTTTATAATATTTCTCCCAATCATTTTCCATATATTTCTTCTCCTAAAATAATTAATAAACAATATTCTAATTTGCACACATTATTTAAAAAGCTAATTAAAATCTATTCTTATTTTCAAAATATTCACTTTTTTTCATTGAATAGCAGCAGTCATCATATACTAGTCCATTAAAATTTGTAAATGAGTCTCTTAATACACCCTCAAACTTAAATCCTGCTTTTTCAATAACTCTTTTAGATTGATAATTAAGTGGAAAATGATAAACTGATATTATTTCCAATTTTAATTCTTCAAAACCATATTGTAAGACCGACTTGACCGCCTCTAACATAATTTCCCTGCCCCAATACGATTCTGATAAAACAAATCCCATCATTTTTGTTTTTGTGTTTTCTCTCTTCTCATCATTACGTAATGTAATAGAACCTATTACCTTTATTAAATTTTTATCTACAATCGCCCACAAATCATCATTTTCTATAAATGTCTTTAACATCTTTAATGCTTCTGATTTATCTGAATATGGTTTCCATCCAGCATTAGGACCAACATTTGGATTTTGTGCATATTCAAAATAATCATCTAAATCGGATTCTCTCCATTCTCTTAGTATTAACCTATTTGTCTCTAACGTTCTCATATAATTCTCCCCTAACGAATTTCAAGTAGTCTATGGTTCGCTATATTCTACTTTAATGACATAATATATGAAGAAGGCGACATAACAAAAGATATGACATTTATTAAAAGCCACTAACTTATCTGTGTCTGCTACTTAATTTTATAAATCTTAGATTGCTTATCGGAAATACCTATTATACTTGTTTTGTTAACTAGTTAACTTCATTAATTTCATCAATAATAATATTTAATATGTCTTTAATTTGTTCAATATTTTCTGCATTATTAACTCCTGAAACACCAATTGCATTGTATGAAAAAAACATATTTTGCAAATCCATTTGTTGTTTATCAATTACTACGGCTACTTGATGAATTTTTTCTTCATCTATCAATCTGCCACTTGTTATGTCATTAATGAATACCGATATCTTCCAGATGTATTCTTCATAAATAAGATTATCTGAGCTAAGCAATTTCTGCAAATTCACACCTATTTCATTTAAGCGGCTACTTTCTTTGCCAATTAAAGTAAAATACAATTCTTTCTCATCCAAGTTATGATCATAATCCATAAGTTCGTTTGATATTCTATGGAGTGAATTGTTTAGATTTATTAATTCACTCCATGTTATTGAATCTATAATATCGTTTGATTGTTCAAGTTGATTATTCAAGTTGAAACTTCTGTAAGCAAAAAAAACGGTAGATAAACATAGCAACAATGTGATTCCGATTAGTTTTTTATTCATAATCCCTCCTTTTATAAGACTCAATAGTCAATTATTTACAAATATAATTTACAAATGTATCCAGTATCTTTCGAGATATACATTATCTGGCTCACAATAAATTGTACTTTCATATTCGCCATTGTTAGCCAGGATGGTATATTTGCTACCTTCGTTTCCTTGAATGCACGTTATCAAAACTTCCGTAAGCCCATATGCTTTACAAACTTCAAGGCAGTCAGCCAGCATATGCTTAGCGTAACCTTTTCTTCTTTCATCAGGGCGTACCGAATATCCGATATGCCCACCATATTTTTCAAGAAACTCATTGAAATAATGTCTAAATTGAATCATACCAACTATTTTATTATCTGCTTCACGAACATAAATGAATTGTTCACATGGAACCCAATTTTCGGGTGCACTTTCTTCATTTTCACATTTTTTATTAAATTCAAGCCATTCTATAATATTTTCCATACGCCTCAATGGACCTGTCCCATCCATAGAGCTGTCGGCCTCTAGCATTTCTTTACGAAATGCTTCAATATCACTTTCATAATTAAAATTCGGCTTAATTAAAACGAATTTATCCATAATACCCCCGATTTCTTGAATTTAGATTTTAGTATATAACCTTCTCTATTTATGAATCTTCAAATGATAAGTAAGTATTTTCTTCAAAAGGTTTTTTTAATCTGGACTAAATAGCTTAGAATCTTAATCGATTTGATTTTTCTTTGTCTTTCTTCTTAAAATTAGCGTTATAACGCCGCAGAAAATAAAATATACCATCACCGTACATAGCAAGTAGATCTCATATTCAACTCGATTGGCAAATACTTCAGAAAAATATATTACTGGAATAGGTGATATCAGCCATACATTTATTGCATAGAAGTGTTTTCTTATAATTTTTCTTTCATTTTCAGTTGTATAACGGATACTTATTGATTCAAAAATAATATAACTTATAATTTGTACAATCATACCTACACTATGTGAAAGCATAGTCGCCCAAGTAAATAATGCTACAAAAGACATAAATAAACCATTAATGCTTATACCAGTACACACGGCAAATAGAGTTTTTAAGTTATACTGCTTCTTTATAAGTTCTCTATCATTTTTTACAGCAGGAATACACATTTCACTGTCAATATCATCGAGTAACAGATAATCAGTTGAAACTTGAAATACCTTACTCAACTGCACTATTTTATTGATATCAGGAATAGATTCACTCAATTCCCACTTTGAAATGGATTGCCTTGAGACTGAAATCTGTTCTGCCAATTGTTCTTGAGATAAATTATTATTTTTTCTCAACTGTTGTATTTTTTCTCCTAAAATCACATAGACACCTCCAAAAATTGTTACTCTCATTATATCAATAAATCCAGTTGCATTAAACCAAAACAGCCTTGAATTTCCGCAACTGTTAGTTGCAAACTTTCATAAATTAATGTTTTTGTCAATGTCCTCTTGTTTTTCATATATTTTTTTCTTTCTTATTCATTTTCTTAATTGTCACTGTAGCTCCAATGTTGGTTCGAATTTTTTTTGTTTTATCGCTAAATAGATGCTGTCAATTACATCAGCCGCAAAAACAATCTGCAATATGCAATGAATAGCAAATTGTTTTGCGGTAATCTTCTTGCTTCTGCGCAAAACAGTCAGTTTGGCTATGATGTGTGCAGACGTTCCAAGCATTGAGAAATAAGTGTATGCAGTAATTAAAGGAATTATTGGCCAAACTATTATGGCAATATGGAATACGGCTGAAGCAAGCACCCAACATGCAAAATTAACAATATAGAATGGGATAAGCCATAATTTAAAGACCATAACAGTTCTAAACGAAAGGCACTGTTGTTGCACAACGGAACGCATTGACCCTACAATATTTATGATTACTATCCCACAGACCACAAGCATAAATACGAATGGCATTGATAGAGCGGCAAGTGTCGAAGACCCCTGCAAATTTTGCGTTGAAATTAAATAAAACGAAAGAATAAGAGACATGGGTACAAAATAGACAAAGACTATTAGCATCGTTAATATTTTTTTCATCAATACACCTCATACACAAAATAAAATATAAATATATCTTAAGGATTTATGGCGGTGACTGATTCTATATAATAGTCTATCAACTCATATATCCAATCTTTTAGATTACTGAACTTGAATCCTAATTTTTCAGCCCTATTTGTATTAATACTGTATTCAGGTTCACAATTGTATGGTGCTTTTTCGCCATCTTCCGATAAGACAGCCTCTTTTCCTGTTCTTTCTGTAATATACTTCAATATTTCTCTTATAGAAATAGTTTCATGCTAACTTCCATTAATAGGACCTGAAAAATCCTTGTCAGCAAGAAATGCCATAAATAAACCCGCCTCGTCTGATCGGATAAATCCCATCTGACAATCAATATTATCAATATACATTGGCATTCCTTTTATTACATGTTCTACATAAAAATATAACCTTTTCGTATAATCGTCTTGTCCAATAACAAATGGATATCTCACTGCAATTGCATTTATATCATTATATTTTTGCCACAATGCATACTCAGCCTGTCTTTTGGCTTCATCATATGGGAAATCCATTCTTGAACACCAAATTAGTTCTTTATTCTTGGAGTCAAAGTCATCTTCCTTTGTGTCCCAATGCTTTTCATAAACTGCTGTACTGGACATCAATATATATTTATTGCATTTTATAACATCCAATAAATATTTTACATCATTTGAGCAATAGGCAAGTTTATCATATACAATATCAAAAAACTTGCCAGATAATGATTCCTTCACACTGTCAGCATCCGTCCTGTTAAAGATAATTCTCGAAACCTTATCCCCATAATTATCTTTTGCAATGCCTCTCGTTGCAATAGTTACATTATGTCCCTGTTCCAACAACTCTTTAATAAGATAAATCCCGAAGTATTTTGTCCCACCTATAACCAAAATGTTCATAAAAATCCTCTCAATAGTTTTACATGGTTTAGTTCCATTTTTTTCTACAGCTATGTAGTTAGGTACTTTTATCTCTCAATTTGACAGCTTTAGTTAAATTCCGATCATTCTTTTATGATATCAAATATTAGACCAATTTCATTATTTATAATTTAAAATATTAGAATCCACATTCTTCATTAACTTCTTGATGTAATATCGGCACCAATGGTATATAAAAGCTGTCCATCTATCGTATACCGACATGATACCATAATCATATCGCCAATATTAATAAACGGACCACTTCTGTTATTATCAATGATTAGGATTTCTATTAAATCATCTTTATTTAAAGTCTTTCCAAAAGCAAGAGCATCCTCTTCCTTCATTTTTACATCTCTTAATGACAACTTTACCGTGTTCTCTTCTATTTCAATACCGGCAACATTACCTTGCATGTTGAAACTCAGGCCATTGTCTTCTATATTATTTGGATTAATACTTAAGCCCTCTGCCTTTTCTGTAACAACACCACTTTCCGCAATCTTACAAATCATACTGTGTCCTTCTACTTGCTCACCGGTTATGTAGTTATACCCTTCCGTAGATAATATAAATTCATTTTCATTTGCTGCTAGCTTTAAATCATACCTATAACCATCAGAATTAAATAAAAAAATCTTTTCAGGCTTGTTTTTATTTACATAGAAATAGTCAGTTGAAACATAGTTTAATTTTTCATCATAATTAGCTGATGATACAATCAAAAAATCTTTATTGATACCAACAGGAGTTACATACTTATATTTATCAAACATAAACATATTCTTGTAAGCTTCATCTAATGATACGATTTCCGTCAGATAATCACTTGCCGGTCTGCCCATTCCTATATTATAAACCAGGTAATAGTTTGAAGTTTTAAATTTGCCTTTTCCAAAGGTAGAAAATTTCTGTAATTCATCGAATAACTCATTTGTCTTTGCAAAGTAAAAGTTATTGTGACCCCTCTCACCATAAAACGGAATATCGTCAAAATATTTTTCATCAAAATATATCATTCCATAATTATCATCATACATATCACTATAGGCAATAGTGTAATAACCTTCACTTTCGATTTCTCCGGCAAAACGAATCTCAATGCTGTCAGATACTTTTTCTCTGGAAATCCATTTGACAATAAGTCCGCACACCTGGTCTTTTACTTTGACATTTTCATCTAACTCATTAGTTTCATAGGTCTTGCCTTCGTATACTACGGTACCTATTTCATCAGTTAATAGTATATCATTTAATACAAATGATTTACCAATTTCATCCCAATCAGCTTTCACTTTTACTTTGTATATTCCTAATTCATGAGGGAGATTTTCCACCTTGGACATATTATCATAAAATAATAAAAAGCTTTCGGATGAAAAATTGTATTTTTCACTTATGATTTTACTGCTTTCTTCATCAGGTACAAAATATATAGCGCCACCATTATGATTTTCCGGATAATCAAAATTGCCATCTGTTATAATTTCACCTGTTAAATATTTTGTTCTGTCAATTTCCTCATCCTCTATTGGTTTTTCAGTAACTTCTGTTTTTTCCGGAACAGTATTTGTGCATCCTGTAATTAAAAAGATTAGTATCATAATTATTAAATTAATCCTCTTCACATTATACCTCCAATAAGTTGTTACTTTCAACATTAGCAATTTCTATATTATTTATTTTTATAACATTTATCTGCATAAATTATTTCATATATTTATTCTAATTCATCTATGCAATATCTAACGATGTCTACCAATTCATCTTCAGCTCCCAAACTGAAGTTAAAAATTACTCCTTGTCCGCCGCCTGCTCCAATAGCTGAAATAAAAATATCATTGCCATGACCAACTACTGTTAAACTTAAACTTGCCCTGCTTGAGTTTCGCATAAAATATTTATCATATACACGAACTGCTATATATGAATCTCCTGAACTGTAGTTGCTTTCATCAACTAAATTCATTGAAAAACCACTATTCATAATTTCATTTTCAAGTTTGTTTATTATTTCCTGAAAATTACCGATTAATTTCTTTTCATACTTTGCCATAATTGACCTCCATAAATACACATATTACGTACTATACACCTATTCCGGCATCAAATCTAAAATCCTTAAATCCTAGCAATGATTCATCTCTCCGTTTGCTCAGTCATCAATTCCCAGCGCATGCCAAATTTATCAATCAGGGAAACAAAGCAGGAGCTGTATGTCGTATTTGTCATAGGAGTAATCAAGGTAGCACCATCTTTAATTATTTCATAGGCTTTCTTAACGTCCGCTGCCATCTCAAAGGTGACAACTAGGGACAATGTATTCCCAGCGGGAATCGTATCATCTAACAAATCAGAAAGGAACATCCGTTGATTTCCGATATAAATTTCCGCATGATATACTAATTCTTTATGACTTTCATCCTTTACCTGATAATCCTGCGGGTTTGCATCACAATTAAAAAGCAATTCTTTTACTTCCGCTCCAAAAGCTTGTCTGTATAGTTCAATAGCTTGCTTGCATTGACATCTAAAATGAAAATTCGGTGTCGCTTTTAACATTTTTTTATCTCCTCCTGCCACACAATTTATAAATTCCCACAGTTCAAATTACCTGACAAATTCCTATTTATTGTTTTTTAACAAATATCGCATGTCGCATTTTATTACTTATGCGACGAAATATGTGAAATACGCAATAATATAAAATTATAAATGATCAATTTTCGTGCCAAAAACTCTGTATAATTTTGTGAGTTGTAACTTATCATCATACCACTAAAGGAAACTCACTGTATAATAGAATGGCTGTAAATATAAAATTCTTCCTGACTAGGTATGATTTCCTTCTCCATTTTTTCCAGACTTTCATCAAATCGCTCGGCTTCTTGTTCGTTTATATTCATCACAGGGCTTTCATAGTAAAACCATTTTCTTCCGTCCAACACACCCTTCTTCAGTTCTTTTACCATCATTGCTGATGGGCATGTTCCATTCTCATGACATATATTGTACTTTTTACAGCTCTTAAAGCCTCGGCTTACATAATTGTATGGGTTTCCGTATATTACAATCACGTCATAGCCAAGTGCAGCCGCTTTTTCAAAAGAATGCTCCATAAGCATTTTACCGTAACCCATTCTTTGGTATTCATGCATAATGCAAACCGGACCGAAGGTGAGAACTTCTTTTCCTTCCCCAGACTCATCAACCAGTTTTGCCTTTGTATACATGATATTCCCGATAATCTGATTATCTGCTTCAATCACCAGATCCAACTCAGGCAGAAAATCCTTGTGGGATCGCATAACATGAACTAAGTAGTGTTCAATGCACCCCGGAATATATAAATTCCAAAAAGCATTCCTTGTGATTTCTTCTACTTTCTTATAATCTGTTTCTTCTTCAATCCTAATCTTAATCATTTTTTCCATTTGTAAACCTCCTATAAATTAGCTAAAGAATTTAAATCATACCACGCGACGAGGGAGTACTCCTAAAAATCAGTTTTTAACCCGCCCGCTCCATTTTCATCAATAAGCGGCTGACCATCCTTAAAAAATGCAATTGTTCTGTTATCGCTTGTTTTTATTTCTAACGAAATATATTCTTCTGTGGTGTTAATCGTCTCTTGTATCATATCCTTGACACTTCTGATGTCATTGGAGGAAGAATCGACGGTTATTATTATCCATAACGGACAGGAAGGACAATAATTTGAAATATCGTAGTCGCCGGACAGCTTATATATATCATTCAAATCTGTTGTTTCCTGATAAAACTTACTGTAATTTAAGGCTTTTATCGGTATCTGATTTGCTTCCATAATATCTTGCAGTAAGTTTGTCAGCTCAAGCGCACCCTGTTTTTCTTCTAAAATATCATAATTTTGTACCATATTATACTCTTTGGAATACTCGTTAAACGTCAGGAAGACATAGGAATCTAATTTTTTTGAAAATGCCCTGAATGTTTTTACGTTATGTTCTGGTATTGTCTCATCTTTGCCATCATAAAAAGTGGTCCCATCTAAAATAAATTCATGTGTTTCGATTCGTTGGGGGATTATTTCTATATTTATCATTTCGATGTCAGTAACTATATCTTTTGTTTTGGAATTCATATATGCCTTAACGTCTCTTATTTCCCCTGTGCCTTTATCGCCATTTAAATCACAGCCAGACAAAACAAATATCAAAATACATAATAACGTGAAGATAGCTATTTTTTTCATCATACACTCCTTTGATAAGCTGCCCGATGAATTCTTATTTGTTGGTATAAATTTCCAGTTACTTATATAATTCACTATATAAAAATTGTTATCAGAATATATATATTTACTAATATAAGTAAAGCACTCAGTGCTATTAGTACTTTCTTTATTTTACTATTTGCTCGTACTGCCTCATCAATTCTACCTGAATTAAGTGCAATAACTATTCCAAGAATAATAAATATCCAGTATATCTCCATAATATCACTCCATTAACATAAATGACTATAACTTCACGTAATTCTACTGACATGTACCATTTGAAGAAACATGCTAAACCTCCACAGAATATATACGAGAACTCTCTCCCCATGGATGGTAGCCAGTACCAATATACTTAAATCCATATTTTTCATAATACCCAATATGGTCTGTGCAGAGGTATAAGTATGAAAAGTTTCCTATTTTCGCATCTATTTTAGCCTTTTCTAACAAAAGCGAACCATAGGCATTTCCTCTGAATTCTTTCTCAATGTATAAAGCACACACCCAAGGATATAAATCCATACGGCTAATGAAATCATTTGTTATTAGACCAGCACAACCAATTATCTCATCTCTATTCAGCAACAGATACCATTGTGGCAATGGGCTGGAAGTAGTAATGCAGTTTGTAATACAGTCATCGTAGACTTTCATGCTATTTGTAGATGCCCATTTGCTTTGAAAATATTTTATTGCTTTATCTTTATATTCAGGGGACTTTTTTATAGACATGACTTCCATTTCATAACACCTTTCTGCTATTTTTCATCAATTATTTTAAATAATCATATCTGAAGAAAATGTTTTTCATAGTATACTAATGTCATCTTGCTATTTATAATTTCTGTTTTTCCTGTTCTTTCATAACCTAACTTCTCATATAAATAACAATTTCCTTGTTCTTGTAATATAGTATCTAATTCCCATACATGTACATCACAATATATCTGCTCAACCATTTGAAATACTTTCTGAGCAATCCCTTTTCCTTGGTATTCCGGCAGAACATAAACCGGGCTGACACGATTGTGTTTGTTATCCATTTTTACTATTCTTATTCCGCCAACAGAAATCCCATCTTTTTTTATGATATAGTAGTTTGTATATGGCTGTTTAATTTCAGCAATTATTTTTTCTATTGGCTCATTTGCTGGGCTGGTTTCAAAATCCTGATATTTAGCCAATAATGGCATGAATGATTTTATTTTCATAACATGAATAAGTTCTGCATCTTTCAGTTCTGCCTTATATAAAGATATGTTCATCAAACTTTCTCCCTTAATACGATTCGATTTATTCCTATTTTACAATTTAATATTGTTATATATAATTTGAAAGATACGGTATATTCATAATGCAATAGTTACAATTCTTTATCAGTAAAGGTTACTGTTACTACCTGTACTAAGTCCATTCCGTCGAACTTAGATGGAGCAAAATAGTCTTGTAGAGAATAACTTTTCATACTTGTACCATTATCATAAACCATAAGAGCAACTGGAATTTCCTTATTGATTTGTATCTTCTGGAATTCCTGTAAAAAGCTTTTAGTAGAAGCCATTGTTTCTGTATCAAGTATGATATCATCTGTTTTATATGAAGCTCTTCCACTGGCATTTATATTGAAATCAATTGCATAGTTTTCTTTTAGTTGCATTGTAAAGGTTCCAGTTAATTGCTCAACAGGCTCTCTTTCTGTCCCTATTGAAACAGCTCCGCCACCAATACTGCTCCAACTTACACCATTTTCAAGCTTATAAACATTTACATTTAAAGTTATTGCTTCTTTTGGTGCATGAAAAGAAATAATTTGCGAATTGCCTTCCATTCCAAAAGACTGCAATATATATTTCTCACTTTCTGATAATTCGTATGGTATAATCCCTTCCTTTGCTAAGAATTCAGGTGTGTCCGCCTTGATTGAACAGGCGATTAAAGTTATTACAATAGCAATTACTAATGTTAATGAAAAAAGTCTTTTCCTTTTCATAGATACCTCCTTGCTAAATATTTCATTACATTTATTTACTTACATCATCATATGATTTATCAAGCAACTCAATAGTTACACCTACATTAACTAGATTAAAGTTCCACCCAAATTTATTAATTAACAAACTGTAGCATTCTTCTTTATTTCTATTTAATCATACTAGCAACCAAATTTATTACCAATTAATTGCGGGAAAAAATAATAATTAATATATTAGACGAGTACAATAAAAGATTTGTTACATAATTTACATTTAAATAGCAAATTTACTTTTTTATAATAGTATACATTATTGCAGGAAAGTCTGGTTCGATTGATGTAATGCCACTGTTAAGCAAAGTAAAATTATTATCTTTAATCTCATTTAATAAAGTATCAAAACTTACTACTCTGCATGATGTCCCTGCAATTAATAATTCTTTGCCTGTAGATTCATGTGTTCTTTTTTGCAATTCAAAAGACTGAGATATATCAGTTTTTCTTTCTTCAGTTCCATTACCAATAGAGCATATTAAGGCAATTCCCGATTCACATAGTTGATTATAAATAAACTCGTAAAATGACTGTCTATCATCATCTTTAACTAACATATGAATAACTGCAACAGCATAGATAAAATCAAATTTCATTTGAAGTCTATCAGTTAAACAATTCAATACTTGAAAACATTCTGCCTTTTCATGATAGGTTTTTTTACAATAATTTATTGCTGTCGAAGAAATATCAGTTGCTAACACATTAAATCCTTCTTTTAGCAAGAAATTAGCATCCCTACCTTCACCACATCCAATTTCAAGTATATTAATTTTACGATTGTTGAAATAGTGATTAATAGTATCAATTACAATTTTAGAATTGTTATCAGAAAACCAAGTAAGAGATTCTTTATGCACTTGTTTGTATCTATCGTCATAGGCTTCATAATACCTTCTTGCTTTTTCCATACTTATCCTTCCTAATTAACATAAGATAATTAACATCACTGGATTTGTATCAATTTTCTACTGTTACACAATATTTTATTGTTTCGTCGCTAAATTTGTAAATTTTCAACATCTTTTCTGTTTTTACAAACGAGAACCTTATCCCTGTATTTTTCGCAGATCTTTCGATACCTATCCTTGTATTTTTGTGTCCTACCATCTCTTACGATCCATCTGGCAAATTCTAAATCAAATTTTTCAATGCAGCCATCCGCCATGCTTTCTCGAGTGGTGTTTTTTGCCTTTATCTTTCTCCTGTATGCTTGCAAAAAACATGTAAATATAGAAAAGTCCATAAAGATGATCTTATCGGCTTCTTCAAGCCTTCTCTCCTGATAAAATTCTATGTAATTTCCGTCAATAACCCATGACTCATTTTCCATAAATGCTGCTACCATACTTTTGGCAGCTTCACGGTCTCGTTCAACCCAGTTTGGTTCAAAATTTACGGTATCCAAATATAAAATCGGGCAATTATATTTTTGACTTAATTTTTTTGCCAAAGTTGATTTCCCCGAACCACTGTAACCTATAATAGCAATTTTCATTCATCTCTCCATTAAATTATAAATTATCTAATTTTAAAAATAATTCTTATGACACATAGTAATACTATCGAGTATAATTGAAATAATACTCTACATTTACATAATTATTTTCATACAACTTGGTTTGAATTAATTGTTTTACTATATATATAAAGGTACATTTTCTAATCTTTTTAAATATGAACTTATATTTTACCACTAATAGTTAACATTTATCTTCTGTAATTTTATCTAAACTCTCCACATACAAAGAGATTTCACCACACTTCGGACAGATTGCAACTTTAGGCTTTTCTATCCTATTTGCAAAGATACCAGTACCCTTAGAGATTTTAATTCCATACCCTGCCCCTTCAACTTTTACATCAAACCCCTCAAGCATTTCACATTGACACTGACGACAAATTCTCATTATTATCCCCTCTCTAACAACTCAATTATATTAATACTTTTATAACCATTATAACCCTGTTGAGAAAACGTTTCAACTAAACTTTCCCTTGATCTCATATTAATAAACTTATCTCAAAATGGAATTTCGAAAATTAATGAAAAGCAATAAAAAACAGGTATTTACGTTTCGTATGATACCTGTTTTAAAATTAGATACTTTTAGCAATTACACATGCTGGCAGTTAAATTCATTCCTATTCTATTATTTTGTATTGGCATTTAACATCTGTTAACTGAGATGTAACCAATCTATTATCATCCGTTTCAACAGTTATGATAGAACTAATTTCCTCTATTTGCCCAGGTTCAAGATGATACACTTCCGTTTCGTGCAAATCAGGTATAATTTTATAATATGGATACCAGCTTTCAATTCCTTCTTTCTTAGTAAAGTAAAATTTTACATTTACAGGTTTATCGTTTTTATTTACAACCGTAATTTCAAATTTTACGACTTTTTTTGTAGGATTGTTAGCATCTGGTGTGCTAATATTGATTGTTGGAAAAGGGTCTAAGTTTAAAGGTAAGATGTTGCGATTATTCTGTATTGAAGCAAGCAAACCCATAACACCTAAGAAAATCAAAACACATATTAGGACTACAATTTTAATAACTTTCTTCATTAATGTACTCATAAAATTCCCCCTTTTTTATTGTGCTTAATATGTTAAAGCATCATCATAAAAATATTCAAATCCCAACTTTTTCAAAACATCATTTAATATTTATAATTCCTTTCTGTAGTTAACTAAATTTAGATGTTCATTTACCAAAATATAATTTATTTCTTAAACATCTTTACTTTCTGCAATTAATATATTAACATCCATATTCATCCCGCATTATATTTGCACCCATCATAAGTAACATTCACATATTTTAGATTATTTATATTGACATGACATATTGTAATAGAATTATAAAAATATCTATAGCAAATTAATAATTAAGAATTAACTTTAATTTTTCATAATCATCCATCTTATCTTTTCTTTTTGATCGATACATATTTTGATCTGCTACCACAAATATGTCATTCATGAAACCAATGGAGTATGGAGATGTAGAATATCCTATGGACATATTTATCTCTATTTCTTTACATTCTTCATTGTGTTCAATAATATCATTTTTTATATTATTTACTAAATCTAAGACATCGGATTCATTGACATCTGTCAAAACCATTGAAAATTCGTCTCCTCCGATACGCGATATTATAATATTTTCTGACGAGTATTTATTAAGAAGATTTCCAGTTTCTTTAATTAGTAAATCACCAATTTTATGGCCGTAATTATCATTTATCATTTTTAACCCATTTAAATCACAAACTATTATTCCAACCTTACAACTTGTATGTTTGTCCAATTTATCAAATAATTCTTCGAAGTAAGCTCTATTATACAATCCTGTCATGTTGTCATGATTATTTCTGTAGTTTATTTCCTCTTCCAATTTGATTCTGTCCGTAATATTTCGCATACTGCCGACTATGCCAACCAATTTCCCTGATTTATCATAAATTGGTGTTGCCCAGTCTTCAGTCCATACATATTCGCCATTTGCATTCATCCATCTCGCTAATTGTTTCTTGTTGTAATCGAATTGCCCTATTGATTTTTTATATACAGATTCAAAATCATCCGGATGGACGAGCTTAAATGCCTCTTTATAATCATTTATAAAGACTTCTTCTTTTATTCCTATAATGTCCCTTATTGATGGGCTGATATATTTAAACTTTATATCAGGGTATGTCTGATAATAATACAAACTATCCTTACTATAATCCAATAACCATTTATAAAATGCTCCTGTTTCCTTATTGTTTTTATATCTCTTAAATAAAAATACATGAAGATACAGTAAACATACATTTATTATTAGTATTATTAATAAGAAAAACTTATAATCCATTAAATTCAAGCCTCCAAAGATGAAATACTCATAAGCCATATTCAGCCTCAATTATCCATTATACTCCATTTGGCAAATGTTTCAACTAAACTTTTCCTTGATTTACTTATTATTGATATTTATAACTTAGTAATTAATAAATATTGTTGTTCGCTTAATCATCACTGTAAAAAAAGATACTCGAAAATATCTGAGTATCTTTTTATAAACCAATTTCGGAAACTTATCATTAGGCTAAGCAAAGTGTAGCCCATTGATTTCCCTATCATAGCTTAGTAAAAACCTTCGGAGTGTACCTTAGATATTAGAAATAGTTTGAAAATACGCAATACTATACAACACACCCCTCTGTAATTCCTTTTATCCCTATTATATGTTGTTTAATCAATTCACTAACATCTTCTATAGATAACGGCTTACTCAATAAAAATCCTTGACCACTATCACAATGATTATTTTGAAGATATTCTAATTGCTCATTTGTTTCTATGCCTTCAGCAATAACTCCATATTTTAGCCCGCTGGCCATGGATATTACTTTTTCAATAATTAAAGAATCGATATTGTTTTGTGGAATTAAATCAATAAAACTTTTATCTAATTTTATATAATTAACTGGCAATTTTTTCAAATAAGTAAGAGAAGAGTATCCTGTCCCAAAATCATCTAATGCAATTTTGAATCCCTTATTTCTCAATCTTTCTAATTTTCTTACCACTACGTCAATGTCAGAGATATATGCTGTCTCCGTAATTTCTAAAATTATTTTTGAATAATCAACCTTATATGTTGTTAATAAAGATTCTAGTATTGTAAAGTATGTTTCGCTTGCTATAGTCTTGCCTGAAAGGTTTATTGACAATTCTAAGTCGTTATATCCCTGCTCTTCCCATTGCTTTTTTTGATTTAATGCAGTCAAGATAATCCACTGTTCTAAACTATATATTAATCCAAACTCTTCAGCAATTGGAATAAATTCCGATGGTGGAATAAATCCCTCAATTGGATGCAGCCATCTTATTAATGCCTCCATTCCAACTAATTCACGCGTACTAAGGTTGTACTGTGGTTGATAATAAAGAGTAAACTCATTATTATCTAAACCCAGCTTAATTTTATTTGAGATATCCAATTTCCTTAAAATTGAATTATGGATATTTTCCTGATAGAATATAACCTTATTTTTACCTTCCTTTTTAGCAGCATTTCTGGCTATGTCTGCATTTTTTAACAGTGTATCCAAATCCCTACCATTGCTGGGATATATTGCAACACCTCCGCTTATTGAAATATTAAATGCGTGATTATCAATAGGCCATACCTTACTTATTTTTTCTTTTACTTCCTCTATGTCTCTGAATAATAACTCATCTGTTAATACTTCAGTAAACACGATTACAAATTCATCTCCGCCCATCCTTACTATAAAGTTCGGCTGTTTAATTTCGTCTTGGAGACTTTCACTAATGCCTTTTATTAGTTTATCACCTTCTGAATGTCCCAATGTATCATTAATGTACTTGAAATTATCAATGTCTATATATAAGATCGCAAACCTTTCTTTTCCCATGCTCTTACATATTAACTTGTTAATTTGAATTTTAAACATAGTCTTATTAGGTAAATCAGTCAGTTCATCATAAAATACTAAATGCTTATATTTTGCTTCGTAATTAATTAGTTCATTATGAAATGATCCTAATTCTGTATGTAAATCTGAAGTTTTAACTATTTGTTTATGGCCTTTTACAATCATATAGACAATTATTGTATTTAAGAATATGTAGATTAAATCCTTATATGGTTGTATTTGTTTAAATACTACATAATCTTTTACTAATATATCAAGAATTGTATTTGTTAATAATATCATGCTATATCCAAGTATACTATATATTAAAATAATTAATACTTCGCCATTTGGTACATATGATTTTTCTTTCTTATTTATCATGTTTATTTTCCCTTATATGCTTTGTCAATTCGCATTATATTTTAAACCTTGTAATGATTTTTTGAAGATTCTCGGCAAGAGCTGATAATCCTTCACTTGCTCCAGCAATTTCTTCTGCTGAAGCAGCCTGTTCTTCAATTGATGCTGTTGCCTCTTGCGTAGCAGCGGAATTTTCTTCTGCAATTGCCGAAAGATTTTCCATTGTTGTAAGTATTTCATTTTTCATGCCTTCCATCTCTTTTCCGGCAACATTAAGTTGATTAACAATCTCTACTGTTTCCGTCATTGCCTCTTCTATTTGTTGATACTTATCTCTGCTGCTAATTACGCTGTTTGTTTGTTCTTTAGAAATAGCAGTTACCCTTTCCATTGTTTTCACAGCATTATGTGTATTAGTCTGTAGTTCATTAACTACTTCATCTATTTCTTTCGTCGACAATGCCGATTGTTGTGCAAGGTTTTTTATTTCTTCTGCAACTACTGCAAAACCTCTTCCGGCATTTCCAGCCCTTGCTGCTTCAATAGTAGCATTTAAGGCTAATAGATTTGTTTGTTGAGCAATACTAGAAATTATATTGCTTGCTTGTCCGATTTTATTTGAACTTTCATTAGTCTTCAAAATTACTTCCTTGATTTCATTTGTAGCTACATTACTTTCTTCAGTAATTTTATATAAGTTATCAATTTCCTTTAGTCCCTCAGTAACAACTTCCGTTACCTTATTTGAACCAACATTTAAATTTTTCATATAAACTTGATCTTCTTCTATAATCTGTCCCAATGAGTATGCCTTAGATGAACCCTCTTCAGTATTTTGTGCCTGATTTGCAGCACCCATTGAAATTTCTTCTACAGTTTGTGAAATTTGTCCTGCTGCAGTTGCTGATTGCTGAGAAGCAGCAGTTAATTCTTCAGATGCAGCCAATACCTGTTCAGAGGTGTTGATGACTTCATTAATAATCTCCCTAAGATTATCAATAATTTTCTGCATTGACTTTGCTAAATCTCCGATCTCGTCTTTTTTCTTTAAATACTTTTCATGAACATCTTGTGTTATGTCAAGATCTGAGATTTTCTGAGAAAATTGAACTGCTTTAAGTATTGGGTTAGTGATTGAACTTCCAATTAAAAAAGCAATAATAATACTAATGATTAGAATAATGATCATAAAGTTCATTATAATGCTTTCTAATTGTGGAATTGAAGACAACACTTCATCCTGATTAGCCGTTATAATAAAATTCCAATTCGTACCTTCAATTGGTGCATATCCTGCATACAAATCATTTCCTTGAAATGAATAGACACTTGTACCAGTTTTTTCTGATATAACTTTTTCAAATAAAGTTGCCAGAGACTTTAGACTATCATCAGTTTTAGCGTCTTCTATTGGATTAAATTGATTCACTACTTTTTCTCTATCAGGATGTGCGACAACCGTTCCGTCATTATTTATAATATATCCATATCCACTTTCACCGTAACCTGTGTCATCTGTAATCTCACTAAGTGCATTGCCATCTCTTCGTCCAATTAATGCACCGATGACCATGCCATCTTTTTCAATAGGTACAGCATACATTAAAACAATACCTTTTGTTACCTTGCTGATCAATAAGTCTGACACATTATTTTCACCATTTAAGGCCTTTTTCACATAATCCCTGTCTGCTAACTCACTGACAGTTCCATCTGTATAATATGCGGTTCCATTTGGCAACACTACTGCTAAGTCAAGAAAGTTTGTATTCTTAAGTTGTTCTTGCAAAATAGGTTGTTGTAAATCCCAATTCATCGTATCTATATTGTGTATTTTTGATATGATCTCTAAAGTTTTTAATTGTGTCTCAACTCTGCTTTCAGTTAATTTAGAAGCATCTATAGTCAATAAGCCTAGTGCTTCTTCTGCTTCTTGAGTTACAATCTCACTAGATTTTTGTATTGAAATATACCCTAATGCTATTGATGATACTAAAATTAAAATAGAAAAGTTTAATATCAGTTTTCCTTTTAATCCCCTAATCCTTATTTTTTTCACCTTTAAATCCTCCTCTTATACTTAAAATGTCATTAATAGTTTTCTTATGTCACTGAATATTTTTTATAAGTACTTCAGCTAAATACTCTAATTAAAATTAGTGAGTACCTTTTTCATTCCAAGAATCAATAATACATTTCCAATCTTTTACTATTCTTAATAACCTTATTAAAATCCTGGCTACATGAGGTACTTTACATTGTTATTGCTTAAACAATCTTTTTCAGCATTCATTATCTAAATAATTTCTTATAAAAATACCCCCTGTATTGTATAATTGTTTGATATTAATAAATAGTATTTATTATAAGAACAAATGTATCTCTTTGATTTGGTTAGCATGAAAATTACAGCCAACATTTACCCCCCTTTATATTTATGCTAAATAATTTTTACCCACTTATTATACAAACACTTTACTATATATATAAAATGTTAATTTTGTCAATAAATTCCTGATTAATTTTTGTACTATAGCTAAAATAATACCCGAATATATAATTTATAGTTATATTTTTCATAGACTTTGTGAAAATAATCAACATTACAACTATAATGCTAACGTAAATTATGATAAGTATTTATCTTAAGAATAAGTTTCATATAAAATATATCATTTATCAAAAAATTTCGTAACATAACTTTTAACTCAAAAAATTATAAAATCCCTTGAATTAAGGGATTTGAATTATATAATAACTAAGTTTTTATTTGTCTATCTATGACTCCTAGAATATACTTAATCCAAGCTTTGAAGATAAATATTCCATGGCTTTTATTCCGCAAAAACTATTTCCCTTGTTGTCGAGAGCTGGTGAAAAAGTTCCTATACCCATTTTGCCTATAGCTGCTGCCATTATGCCGCCTCCAACTCCACTTTTCGACGGTATTCCCACTCTTATGGCATACTCGCCAGAAGCATCATACATTCCGCAGGTGGTCATCAGTGAACATATAACTTTAACTATAAACGGAGCCAAAAGCTGTCTTTTTGTTTTGGGGCATATCCCTCCATTTGCAAGAACAGCACCAAGAAAGCTTATCTGTTTACAATTTGCAAGAATTGAGCAAGTTTTAAAATAGATATCCAGGTGTTCTTCCACATCTCCATCAAACACTCCGTTGGATTTCATCATATATGCAAGCGAACGATTTTTGTTGCCTGTCTGCTTTTCAGATTGAAATACATATTTATCATATGTTAAATTTTCATCATCAAACAATAATTTTGCAGTGGAAAATATCTTTTCAAATCTTTCTTTCTTGTTTTGACCTGTAATACAGGTAGTGATTGCAATGGCCCCTGCATTTATCATCGGATTAAGAGGTTTTTTCATCATACTTTCAAGCCTCAATATGGAATTAAATGGGTCCCCAGTAGGTTCCATTCCCACCTTTTCAAACACCTTATCAAAGCCTGCCTCATTCAATGCAGTGGCAAGCAAAATAACTTTGGAAATACTTTGAATTGTAAATTTAACCTCACTATCTCCTGCCGCGTACACTTCTCCATTTAAATTAGTTATAGCTATCGCCAGATTATTCGAATTTGCACAGGCAAGCTGTGGAATATAACTTGCCACTTTACCTTGACCAAGCCATTCTTTTGCATGATCATACGCTTGTAATACATGTTGCTGCATACAACTCTCCCCCTTATGCTAACAGCAAAAACATATGCCGATTTTCGTGTAGTTTGAATACTAATAAGAAAATTTATATATCTTTATTTTTGTCTTTCAAATATTGTAAAAGTGATCTGCATTTAATTTTTTATCCGGTAAGATTTTTCATAAGCTGTCTTGTTGCTTTGAAAATACCCTATGTAGTCTCTCGCCCAGTGCATGTCCTATTAAATATTACACTCTTTTTTCTATTTTGTCCACAATCAGATTGCTTTTCGGCTAATATGTCCACGATTTCAATATTCTTTAATATGGTTTTAATTTTTCATTCTAATTTCAATGGCATTATTCTTTACTCTAGTGCAAATTTAAAAATCACACCAAAAATCTCAAGCATTTTACAGTAAAAATTGAAGCTAAATTTGTAAAAATCTCATATTTAACCACAAATAAAAAATACCTAAAGTAAACAACGCTTTAGGCATTTTTTTATATATGGTTGATTCGCATAATTTGAATAATGTGTATTTTTATCATTTAATCAATATGTGAATACTGACTTTATTGCTATTAAAAAATCATATAATTTTTTTGAGGGCAAGTATAATAGCTATACAACATACAGAGACATTAATTTCTTTCTTTAAAGAAATTAATATTATTTCACAAGAATTCCTATAAACAAACAAGGACTTTGTTCTTTTCTTAATATTTCTTTCTTATTAATATTAGAACATGATGTAAATAAAACTAAAAATATAATTGTTATCATAAATATGAATATTAATTCAAATTGTTTGTTTTTCAAATAGTCCCTCCTTATACTTAGTTTTAGGCCTCCTGAATATTATATAAATGATGTGTAATTCAGCATATAATACTTATGCGGTGTAAATTCGAAGGATATGTCGTTCTATTATTTTTTGTTTTCATTCATTCTTTTTCAAATAAGTTATACATACCTTTATAAATAATAAAACTGCTATAAATTTAGCAATTTCAAATACTACATTAAATATAATCGACACATACATTCCTGCTGTAATAATCCAGTCCATCACTCATAACTCCTTTATTATATATTTTAATTCGCCCATTTTTACAATCGTTACGCATAATATGATTTATATGACATTAAGCCAACTAAGATAATGCTCATTTTGCGTGGGTGAATTAATGGAATTTTTCCATTCGATAATGTCCCTCATCATCAAGCATTTTTGCATTATTTTTATAATGATAGCCCATTTTCTCATAAAATTTGCATGCTGTTATTGACGCCGGAATCTCTATACGAGTTGCTCTCAAAAACAGCTCATCATGTTCTAACGTTTCAATAATCTTTTTACCCAAACCCTTACCATGGTATTCTGGTAAAACAAATATAGTCAGTAGTATGCTTTATGTTTCGCTTCCCCAAAAGCTACTAATTGAGCCTGTCCCAATGATTATGTTCTCATCACATATCACGTATGTATGAGCATACGATGCAATTTGCAGTATCTTTTCTGGATTATAAACTGACGCCAATGTTTGCATTTCTTCCAAAGGATAATTACGGCTATTAATTTCAATAAAATTTCTACAAACAATTGTAGATACTTTTTCAGCATCTTCTGGCTTAAATCTTCTGATTATCATTTGCTACACACCTCACCAAATATAAATAATCTTTGTTTCGCATTTAATTACTAATGTGACCTAATTTTTGAATATTGAGAACTACTCATGTATAACTTCCCATCTGCCTCCACTTCCGTGAAATGTTTCAACACATAATTCAAATTTACATTCGCAACTTTTACACATGAAAACATGGCACGGAACATCATTAAGAAAAGGCATATCTCTTTCTATCAGACTAAAATCACAGTTACCTTGAATTAAGAATAATATACCTTCTTGCATCATAGTTTTAATTTGTTCAACAATACTGTAGTATTGATATGGATGTTCAATTCTGATTGTCTCATGTAAATCATCACATATTTGACACACACAAATCACCACCATTTTAGATAATACATTTATTTCGCACTATATTACTTTTACGACGTTATCTTACTACTGAGTCTATTTTATAATAAAAAACTCGTTAATATTATCCAAAACATATTTTATAATTATATCAGTTAATTCAGGAGTTATTTCATAAAACCTTCTATCTGTACTCATATATTCATCCTCTTCCCCTGCATCTATAGCATTCCTAAAATTTTTCGAATATTTTTCTGCATCTATCTCAATTAATGCTTGTTCAACTTCGTTAAAATTTTCGTCTGTAAAGCAATCAAAATATCCACTATGACCACCACTGTTCATTTCTGCATCATACCAAAAACAACGTTTTGCAATTTGCTGTATTTTAGACAAATCATCACCGAAGTCTTCATTACTCAATCCTTCTATAAACCTATTCCATAAATAATATTTGTCCTTTTCCACAGTTTCTTTATTTACTGTGATTTTCATACCATTCACCTCTCTTATTCTCAATCCATTTTTCAAGTTTCAATCCGTTCAGCAATTAAAGTATCATTCCATATATCAAAACACCAAAATGTCGAGAGAATAAAATACAATCGTCATAACTGGTTGTATTAAGAATGTAACTCAGAACCATATACCAATATTAAACTCTTTATAGGATAATAGTGATGCTATTAAAATTATTTGTTTAAAGTAATAAGCCAAGGACGCATAATTTTACTGTTGCGACCTATAATTTGATATAAGCAGACTATTAAATTTTATGTATGACATTTATTTTCTATGTCCCATTGATTTGGAGTAACCAAGACATTCTCTAAACAGCTTACTTCCAATATAATGTTGGAAAGTTCTATATCTATACCTGTAATATTCGTTCCAATAGCTACTCATTCTATTGTAGCTTTTGTAAAACAGACTAATATTTTCAAGACAAAATCTCTTTTTTCGTTCTGTATCCTGTTCTTTTAAAATATCATAAGTCATTTCTAATATTTCTACGATATATTCATCACATATTTTTACAATATACGGTATAGCCCAATCTTCATAATCCGTCTGAAGCAACGAATACAAATGTTTTTGCCGAATAAACCCGTCACAACTTCTTGAATAGATGCAGTGCAAAATCATTTTTTGTCGTGCACTTAAATTATCTATATCTTCATCTGAAATATCAGTGTAGTAGATACGATAGGGAAACTGAATCACGCTATTATCTTGAATGTATTGAATATTTTCCTGCGATACACCAACATTTACATTTTCAGAAGTCTTATGAGGAATCAATCCAACAGGTATAGCCACATCATCTTTCAAATATTTTGGAAATCCACCTTGAAACATATAATCACATCCTTGGTTCGAATAATACTACTTATGCGTCGCAATATTTGAAAATACGAATTACCCGTTAATATTAACATTTAAAAACTTACAGAAAAAATATAATTATTATCATTCATCTAAATATATATTTTAAACTATGTGCTGAATCATAATAAGGCAAGGATTTTCTTTTCCCCATAATTCCGGTAAACATTCTAAGGGTTTGAATCCAACTGATTGATAAAATTTCCTTGTTGCTGCATAGTATATATCAGGATGAGACTCATCAAGAGTTTTCACCTGTAGGTATTCATATCCCATTTCTTTAGCCCATTGTAAGGCAACATCAAATAAAGCCTTACCCATTCCTTGTTTATGGCAATCAGAAAGGACACCCATAACATAAATCTCAGCAGAATATTGATTGTTTTCTTTTATTGAAATAAAACCTAATGGCTTTAATTTATCGAATGCAGCAAAAAAAGGTAATTTGCTACTTTCATTAATATACTCTTGTGTAGATTCTGGTATCCCGAACCAATTTGGAAGTGATTTTAAAATGTTAGAAGATATTTCTCTTTTTTCTTGTTTATCATTAATTTCTTTTATATTCATTTTTAGATCACCCTAATATATATTTTAAGTTTACTATATAGAATATTACTGATGTGACGCTAAATTTGAATTATTTACATTAATTACAATAGTAAATTGGAATTTGCTTGATCTTGATAATCCGATTCCAATATGATACTCTTATACCATGTTGGAACAGGATTATTCATATTGTCATACCAATTAAGCACATCTATTGCCTGATTTATCATCGTTTCAATTTCATTTTGTCCGAAGGAAATTGCCCACGGAATAGATGAAAGAGTGTTGCTTGAAATATAAAGTGCTAACAATCGCCAAAAATCTAACGGCACCTTACAATCAAAATAGCCATTTACTATACCGGAGGCGAACAAAGGTGATTTTTGTACACTCCAAACGATACGATTAAACTCCTCCCACGGATCGCCGTAATCGTAACGGTCAAAGTCAATAATTTGTAACTTGCCATCATTATCTATCATCATGTTACCAATATGATAATCACCATGTTGAAAACATTGTGGACGATTTTTCAATAACTGGCGATTTGCGTTTATATAATCAATAAAGAATTTTCCGTTTTCGTATTTTATCGGGCAGTCAATATACATTTGAATTTTTCGGTCGATTTTATGATTAAAACGAATCTCCCAATCGTCATGTGTTGATAAAACAGGAAGAGAATGTAGAAGTTTTAATATTTGACCTGCTTCAAGTCCATAAGCATACTGTTCTTTTCTAGACAAAAACGGAAACTTTTCTTCAGCATCTTTTCCATCGATCCAGGTATGCAGAGAATATACACCCCTATCACAAATTCCAAATTCTATTGGCCGACACATTGGAATACCAAAAGCCGCAGCACGCTGCATCATTTCAAACTCATCCTTTTTGTAGTTATGTTGCTCTATGGGAGAAATACGCAACAGATACTTTTTACTGTCTGCTTTTGTAACACAATATTTCTTATCACCCGACCAGCCTTTTGTAATTGGTAATATTGACTCAAAATTTAATACTAACAGTTATAATTACCTCCTAACATATATTAATAATCTGTGCTATAATAAAACATACATCACTATTATAGTAGACGAGAAAACAAAAGTTTTGTTACACAATTTTACATTTAATATAGTAATTTTAATTTTTACAATTTTAAAATTTTTAAGTTGCTAATATGTTATTTTCAAGCCTATATACAATCTTCTGATAAGTAAAATCTGCATTATACGAATTAGCCCAAACAACATAATAGAATTTGTATACTTATCTGAATTTTTCTAATCGATATAATTGTTCTTCGTCAATGGTATTAACGCCATTTTTATAATCATATCCCATTTTTCGATAGAATTGGCATGCTGTGATAGAAGCAGGAATTTCAATTCTTTTTTGCTCTCATATAATAATCATCATTTTCTAATGTTTCAATTATTTTTCTGCCAATACCTTGTCCCTGATACTCTGGTAAAACAAATATTCTAAGTAGACTACTTTCATCTTCTTTTCCCCAATAAGGTCCTATTGAACCACATACAATTATTTTATCTTCATCGCATACATCATAACTATGTGTACAGTAAGAATTTTGAATTAAATATTCTGGAGTTAAAATTTTTACGTCATTTTCAATAAACTCCTCAGTATAATCTCTGATATTTGTTTCTCCCAATGTTCTTGCGATTAAGGCAGATACTCCAATTGCATCTTCTTTAAATTCTCTAATCATACAATATGCTCCCCTCTTTCTACTTAGGCTACATAATTTTTGAAAATAGCGAATTCACCTTATTTCGAATTATGCTCATTTGGTAAATAGGTATCATAATCATATACTCATTGTTGTTTTGATGAAACCATTTTTATCATAAAAGCGTTCTGCTATATTCTTTGCATTCATACGATAATCTCCTGTACCGTCAATACGGATTACTGGACACACAAGAGTTTCTCCCCATTTTTCGATTTTTGATAGTGGACGCGAGGCTACGAAATCAATAAACCTTAAATGTTGCTCATACATATCACCACCTTTGTGGATGCGTTCTCCGTGTTTCTCATACTCGCGTTGCTTTATGCGTTTTATACGCAGTTCAAACGGTGCTGAAATATATACAGCGAGTTCATACAACTGAAGAATTGTGTTATCAAAATCTCCAGAAACCGCTGAAATGACAAACGAGCGATGTTTTTTTATGTCAGCAAGCATTAAATTCATACATTCTTCATGTGAGCGTTCTACGGTATATGGAGTTTCTGTTTTTTCAAAGTGATAATCTTCTATGTCCATATGCTTAAAGTTCAAAATGCTCGCCAGTTCATGTCCAAGCGTAGACTTGCCACTTCCGTTTGCCCCAAACACAATTATACCGTGCGGTTTACTCATTTTTAGGCCTCCTAAATATTATATAAATGATGTTTAATTCGGCATATAATACTTATGCGGTGTAAATTTGAAGGATATGTCGTTCTATTATTTTTTGTTTTCATTCATTCTTTTTCAAATAAGTTATACATACCTTTATAAATAATAAAACTGCTATAAATTTTGCAATTTCATATACTACATTAAATATAATCGACACATACATTCCTGCTGTAATAATCCAGTCCATCACTCATAACTCCTTTATTATATATTTTAATTCGCCCATTTTTACATACGCATAATATTAAGACTACGAACCTATTATGATAAGTTCATTGTCTTCAACAAACACTACACATGAATAATTTAGATTTTGACAGTATTAATCAACAAGTGAAATTAACCAAAGACTATATTTACATTGGCTTTATATTGTTCAAGAACAAAGTCATAATATATTCATCAGCATAAGTTCCATCATCATATTTCAATGCATGTTTCTTTGTACCATAGATTTCAAAACCTAAACTCTTATACATTGAAATAGCACGATTATTTTCAGTAACAACTTCAAGTTCAAGTTGTTCAACACCCTTTTCTTTGCACCAATTAATACACTCCTGCATCATTATTATCCCAATTCCTTTGTTCCAATAATCCTTTAACACTGCAATACCCATTCCTGCTCTGTGGAGATATCTTCTTTTAATTTGAATTAATCCAACTGAACAACTTGCTATGATTTTACCGTCTAATTCTCCAATTAGAAAACGCACATTTTCATCGTTTGTGCAATTCTTAATAAATTCTCTTTCTTGTTCCACTGTTAGATTAAATTCATCAGGCTCTCTTGATAAGAATTTTGTTTCACTATCAACAGTTTGCATTTGACTTATTAAACTTTCTGCATCGCCTGGTTCTGGAATTCGCACAATAAGTTTTTGACCATCCTTTAATAAATACTCTTTCTTATAAAGTTCTTTAGAGTCCTGGTAATTTTGGTGGTTATCCATAATAATTTCCTCCGCTTCATGATTTTCTATATCTATGAAATATTATTTGAATATTGTGACAAGTAATATAAAGTTTATATGTATTTTCTCATATGTAAAACTATTGTTGTATCATACTGTAATTCTGTTTCAGAGATAATTTTGTAGTCAAGACTAAGCCAAAACCAAATCCCTTTGATATTGTTTTCTTGGAACTAATTTAATAGTGTTCGTTTAAAACATCTGCGACAAACTGAAATCTAACGAGTGAAATCTATTCTCACAAGTTTTTTTCCGTTTGGTAATTTGCTTTCTTGCTGCTTATCCTTTTTATAATTGACTTTACGCATAGCATCAACTATCCCATTTTCTTCAACATGATGGAGAACCTCATCTAAACGGTCAAATACATGAAGATATGGAGAATCAGATACAAATGAATCGTTTGTATTGACTTGAATAATACAAGACACATACCTTGGGTTTACTTTCTTAACCACTTTTTGGAAGCATTCATATCCAATATACTCAATTAAGAGATTTGCTACAATCAAGTCTGCACATGGCAATTGATTCGTATCTTGATTCAAATCTACACATATTGTCTCAAGTATATCTTGTAATTCTTGGTATCGTTTTTTGCACGTATTCAAATAGTTTTCATTTATATCGATTCCATAAACTTTATCAAAAGACTGCTTATTTATATGTTCTAATCCGTTCCCACCCGCTATACCCAAAATCATAATGGATTTTATGGAATAGGTATAAAATTGTTCTTTCATCATTTGGTTCATGGTCTGAAGTTGAAACACACTGTCTAAACTCATATGATTTTCATAGTCTTCTATGTCAATATTTTCCCAAGGGTTATTCATCGCAGCACCTCACAAATTCTTATTTATCTGTATGTTATATAAATAATTTTTACTGCACCTTTTATTACTGAATCGAATAATTCGAAAAAAGCGAATGACATTATTTAACACTAAATTTATAATAGGTAAAAACATCATTATCATAAAGATATTCGAATCCCAACTTTTCCAAAACGTGTTTGCTTCTAATATTTCTATGGATAGCATCTGCATAAATAGTCTTAAGGCCTAATTTATTTATTGCATAGTCAATTAATAGTCGCTGAGCCTCTGTTCCATATCCCTTTCCTTTATATGAATCATTAACTAAATGAACACTTAAAGTACCAGATAGTTTTTCTAGGTCTATTTGCTTTATTTGTATTTCACCAACAATCTTGTCATTATGGCATATTGCAAAGAAAAGCCTACTCAAATCTAGAACTTTATTTTGAAAATATCTATTGACCTCCTCTACATCATAAGTATATGTTTCATAGGTCATAGCAGGATCAGCAACATATTCTTTATAAAACTCATGGCACCTTGCTATTGTGTATGGAACTAAAACAATTTTTTCTCCCTTCAATACCACCTAGCCATCTCACTCCTCCGGAATTTTATTTCGCATTATATAATCTTCTGACATAACATTTGAAATTTACGAACCTTCTTTCTAATTGCAATTATTTTATTGTTATTTCAAAAGTATTTTCGTCAAGTTCAAGTTTTACATAATTGCCCCAGTTAAAAAACTCTTCACAAACGATTAATAACTTATTATCATGCCATTTGCAGAATTTAATCATATCCATTTTAATTGGACTATCCAGTTGCTTCGTATCTCTTATTGTTGTTTCAATAAGTTCAATATTGTAATAATCTGCTAAAATAAAATCTCCAGAAGGCGTTACTGTTAAGTTTTGGTATTGAGGTTGTTCTTTATAATCCCTTATTTCCTCATTAAGGCAATCGAATTGATATAGATAATCAGAAGTAAGTATTAATATCTGATTGTATTTTTAGATAATGCTACGCCTCTTGCTTCCCCTCTAAATTCACCACACCATTCATAGAAATCATCATTTGTGAATTTTATCCAAGTCCATTTTTGCGAATTCCATTGACTTGAGATATCATATATCCGTTCTTCATATTCTCATGAAAGTGGTTGATTCACAATATTAACATCAATAATCATTGCACCCTCCAAATATGTCCTATTTATTTTCTAATTTTGCAATTTTTTACAATTGTGACCCGATAATTAAATACTGTAATTTAAATAACAATTTTTACAATACTTATCTTTTATCAAAATCCGAAGATATCATTCCGTAATAACATACATTTCTATATCCTGTTTCACATTTATTAAAATTTCTTAAAACACCTTCTAATAGAAACCCACTCTTCTCTAAAACCCTGCAAGAAGCCGTATTGATTTGTAATGCAAGTGCTTCGATTCTTTCAACACCTAAAAATTCAAAGGAATACTTAACCAAATTCTTTGTAATTTCCGTTGCATAACCATGGTTCCAATATTGAGGTAATAAATTATAACCTATCACGCACCTATTGGCATGGGTAATATATCCAATTATTCCTGCCTCACCTATAAATTCCATAGAATCCTTTTTATAAAGAGCCTTATAAATATAATTTTCATCTATTCCTTCATCAATTAAATTTTCAAGTAGTATTCTTGCCTGGTCTTTATCCTTTAAAGGATCAAAAGTTGAATATTTCCATACTTCATTGCAAGACTTTAATTTGAAAAACACATCTAAATTTTCAAGTTTATAATCTGTTAGTAATAATCTTTCTGTTTCTAATATCATAAATTACCCCCCCGAATATATATCTTTTCATTATTACATTATAATACAGTTGTTAATAAAATTTAAATAATGCGATAATATTGTTTGTTGAGAAATATAAATTATATTTTAAAATATTAAATCTATTAATTTAATGCTCAATTGAGAAAACATAAATATAGGGAACTATGCCAAATAAATTCTCCTGCCATTTCAGGGTCATATATAAAAGAATTTATTATTTATTTAACTCATATGATATTGTTGTTTTTCCAATTCCAAAAGAACCATTTATCCATATTATCATCATTTTCTCTCCCAAAAATATAAATAATTTTGTTCAGAATAACTTACTGTTTTGCACTATAAATATATTACCTATATTGCGGGGGAAATTTAATCACTATTATATTAGACGAGAAGAACAAAAGATTTGTTACACAATTTTGCATTTAAATAGTAATATTTTACAATTTTAAGATATTTGAAGTTGTAAATTAATGAATGTTATTTTTCAAGCCTATATACAACTTTCTGATAAGTTCTATTATTGCAGCACCCTTCTTCAACCCTGCTTCCTTCATTAATATTTCCTCAGTAAAAATTTTTTTACACTCGTATTAGTTCTATCTACATAATTATGTTAGTTACTAATATTGTTTTTAAAGATTAGTTTTTCAACTTTGTTAATTAAAATAGGCTGAATAAGAGGGTATGTCCACTCTGTTGGCAAACTATCAAATAAATATACCTTTTCAATTTCTGAATCTGGTAATTCTTCCATTGTTTTTATGTCAGCATAATATAACATTCCATATATTTCTTCACCGCTTGAATTAACTCTGTTTCTTCCTGTAACAGAATAAACACTTACAGGCTTCAAATCAAATTCACATGCTCCGGTTTCTTCATATAATTCTCTTTTTGCTGTTTCAAAAATGCTCTCATTTTCTTCTCTGTGACCACCTGCAACTTCATATGTATCCCTCTCTTTATGTTTGCAGACTACCCACTTCCCTTTATATTTGGCTACAATAACTGCAAATCTTAGCAGACCATCTTCAACGTAATCATAAAACTTAACTTCAATCACTTAATGTTTACCATTCCTTTCTGTAGTTAACTAAATTTAGATGTTCATTTACTTTTTCATTTCCTACTTTTACATACCCCAACTTTTCATATAAATGCATATTGCCAGTTTCTTTTTCTGGAGTCTGCAAAGTCCATATTTTAGTATTTGCGTGCCTTTGCTCAACGAGAATAATTGCCTTTGATGCTATACCCATATTTTGAAATTCCGGATTAATTGCTATTATACTAAGTTCACACTCTTGTTTGTTTTTCTCTACTACAAATAAAGCTCCTTGTAGTTGCCCATTTACCAGTATCTTGTAAGCAAAAGAATCTATAATCCATTCAGATATTTGTCTATCTTCCGCTTCATATGCCGGACAAAATCTATATTTTTCAAATGATTTTTTAAATGCACTCTTCAAAATATAATTTATTTCTGAAGCCTCTTTACTTTCTGCTATTAATATATTAACATCCATATTCATCCCCCATTGTATTTGCACCCATGAAATATGACAACGTTATCTAATCTATTATATAACATTATTGGCTATTATCTCATTCTTTCATATGTGTAATATGTATATGGTATTTCACCTTCAATTCGTTCTTCATATATTTTTATAAAATTATCTTCACATATTACTGGGAAAAATACATCACCTTCAATTGATTTATCTATGACCGTAATGTATATTTTATCAGCATAAGGAAAAGCATCCTTGTATACTTGACCTCCACCAGCAATAAATGTCTCTTCTTCATCATCTACCAAAGAAAAGGCTTCAAACAGTGATTTTACCGTTGTGCAATTCTCTGTCTTAATTTTCTGTGTGTTTGATATAAGTATTGTCTTTCGATTGGGTAGTGGTTTCCCTATTTCCTCAAATGCTTTCCTTCCAATAATTATTGTTTTACCTGTAGTCAATTCTTTAAATCTTTTTTGTTCACCTCTTATCTTCCAAGGTATTACACCATTATTACCTATTACGTTATTTTTTGCTACTGCAACAATTAATGAAATCATAATTACCTTTCCTTTGTTCAAATTATTTTACGGTTTCGACGTAATATTTGAATATTCCGAACTATCACTGTAATAAATTAGGGATAATTTGTAAGGTTAAGAAACACTTTAAATCTTGGTTTGAAATTAACTTTAACTAAACCACATTCAGTTTTTATCACTATCTTTGACTCTTCCTTCTTATCAGAAAGTATTTCAATTCTATCTACACTATTAAAATCTAATAATGATAAAAGTTCATTGTTATCATCAGAATAAACCTGTATTTTTATATCGGAATATGATGGACAAATACTTACAACAAACCTTTCGCTGGCTTTATTACAAAACTCATACGTTGCTTCATTATAAAAGTAAGGAATATTATTATCTAAAAACTTAGGTTCACACTCAAACAATGACAACAGTGAAAGTTCATCGGGTATACTCATTTTAATACCTCCAAAAGCAGAATTATTCTAAATATTTATAACAAAATCTGTAGTTACTATTCAATTTTATCCACACCTTCAATGTATAAAGAAATTTCACCACATTTAGGACAGATTGCTACTTTAGGACTTCTATTCTCTTAGCAAAAACACCTGTACCTTTAGCAATTTTAATACCATATCCTGCCCCTTCAACTTTCACGTCAAATCCTTCAATCATTTCATTTTGGCATTGACGACAAATTCTCAATTTCATTACTCCCTTTTATCTATTGATTTAATACACAATATACTACTTATGCATCGCAACATAAGAATAATGTGTCATAGATAAATCCAATTTTATGCTTATTTTTTCAACTCGACAAATTGGAATTTATCTAATGGATTTCTCCATTAGAAATAAATCAAACTCACCATTACTTCCTTCTCTAAAAATTTCAAATCCAATTTTGTTCCAAAAATCTAAAGCCTTTATATTTTCTTTTATTACACCTAGTTGAACTATTGTTTTTCTATTATTTTTACAAACATCAAATAAATCATTAATAATTAAACTTCCTAGCCCTATATTTTGCCTATTTTTATCAATTTCTAATAATCCAATCCAAATAGCATTTTTATTATTCGCATCTTGAAAACTATATCCATCGATGATATCTAATACTGCAACCAACTCATTTTGAATATTATATATACTTATAAAATGATTACGAGCACTATCTGTAAAAGGTGGTATATCTTCAATATCTCTTTTTACATTTTCCATAGTAACAGGATAATTATTAGATAGTTTTGCAAACTCTTCATTACCTTTGTATAAATCTAATATATCTTCATACTTATTATCTTTAACTTCTAAATTATCCAATTTCAATCTTTGTTTGATATCATCTAATAACATTCATCCATTCTCCCTTCAAATTCCTATTTATCGGTTTTCAATAAATAAATCTTATGTCTTATAATACTAATGACCTTGAAAACATTATACTCCTGTTGAGAAAACGTTTCAACTAAACTTTCCCTTGATTTACTTCATATCAAAAAAGAAATACGTGATGAGAGATAAACAATAAGTAAAATTGTAGAATTAAAAAAAGCACATTTTATTTCTTCGATGTGCTTTTTGATAAAACTATTTAGATTTTTGATAAGAGATTATTTGGGGGGACAAAAACATGCATTCAACTACATGTCTCTGCGGCCTTCCATTGCACGCATGAGTGTAACCTCATCAGCGTACTCTATGTCTCCTCCGATTGGTATGCCGTGGGCTATACGCGTTGTTCTGATTCCCATTGGCTTTATCAACCTTGATATGTATACTGCTGTTGCTTCGCCTTCAATTGTCGGGTTAGTGGCAAGAATTACTTCTGTCACTTCAGAATTTAATCTGCTTACCAGATTTTTGATGTTTATATCTTCAGGACCTATTCCGTCAAGAGGCGAGATAGTACCATGGAGGACGTGGTAAACACCTTTGTATTCCTTGGTGCGCTCCATTGCAGCAATATCTCTCACATCCTCAACAACACATATTGTTGAATGGTCTCTTTTAAAGTTGCTGCATATACTGCAAGTTTCTCCTTCTGTGAGGTTTCCGCATGTCTTGCAGTGTTTTGTAAGTTTCTTGGCATTTACTATTGCTTTTGCAAGTTCCACCACATCGTTGCCCTTCATGTCAAGTATGTGAAATGCAAGGCGTTGAGCTGATTTTCTTCCTATTCCGGGAAGTTTAGCCAGTTCTTCTATTAGCTTTGTAATCGGCGGTGTGTACTGCTCCATTATAATAACCCTGGAATGCTTACTCCACCTGTTACTTTTTTCATTTCAGTATCCATCATTTCATCTGCTTTTCTGAAAGCTTCGTTGATGGCTGCAACAATCATGTCTTCAAGCATTTCAACATCATCCTTGTCAACCACCTCAGGATCTATTTTTACTTCAAGCAGAGCTTTTTTGCCTGTTACCTTTACTGAAACTGCTCCTCCGCCTGAAGTTGCCTCCACTTCTTTCTGCTCAAGTTCTTTCTGCATATCTTCCATTTGTTTCTGCATTTTTTGAACCTGCTTCATCATGTTGTTCATATTTCCGCCCCCTGGCATTCCCATGGGCATTCTTCTACCTTTACTCATTTTAATCCTCCTGCTTAAATTCTACTATTTCTTCACCAAATTCATTTTTCAAATCTTCATAGATATCTTCTATTGTTTGTTTTGGTTTATTTGATTTTTCTTCTTTTTCTCTCTTTGAAATAAATTCAACTTCACAATTATCATTTACAAATGAGCTGATAACATCCTTGAATTTTTGTCTGTTCTTGGGCTGATTTGCAGCATTGATGTGGAAAGTGAACTTAGGGTCAAATTCAAATACAGCCTTTTTGTTCACCACTTCTGTGAGTTTTGATTCTCTTATGATTGCCTGCAATCCTGCATTTTCACTTCTAACTTTTTTCAGTATTGCCTGCCATCCGTTTATTATGGCATTGAAAATTGCCTCATCACTTTTGTTTTCAAAGTTTCGTGGTTCCTGAACAGAATTAGAAGTATCATGACTAGTTTCCTGCTTTACTGCATGTTCGGAAACCACAGTCTTTCTTGTTTCCTGAGCAGGAAAATCATTATGTACAGCAGTCTGCCTGCTTGGTGCTGCTTTAGCACTTTGCCTTGCAACAGGAACATTTCCACTCTTAATGATATTTTCAAGCTCTTCAATTCTTTTTGTCAGAGTTTCAATATCAGTATGATTTACACCATGAAGCATTTTTATCAATTTTGTTTCCAGTAAAACTCTTGGATTAAGAGACCTTTTACATTCAAGCTGAGCTGTTGACAAATCTTCAATATAATTTACAATTTCATCTACTGAAATCTTTGAGCTTGCATTTTTTAACGCTTCTGCTTCATCCTCTGAAACTCTCATGAGATTATCAGTTGAATTTGTTGTCTTTATAATCAACATGTTTCTGAAGCATATTATGAGCTCATCCAGGAAAAAGGAAAGCTCTTTTCCGCTGTTTAATATATCATCAACCAAAATCATGGTTTTTTCTATGCTTTTGTCCATAAGGGAACTTGCTGCTTCCATTACAACCTGGTAATTAACGGTACCCAGCAAATTTATTACAGTTTCGTAATCAACCTCTTCATTGTTGAACGATACACACCTGTCAAGGATGCTAAGTGCATCTCTCATGGCTCCTTCTGAATTTGCAGCTATTAGCTTCAGTGCCTTTTCATCATATTTCACATTGATTTCCTGGCATATTTTCTCCATGTTTTCCACAATTACTGATGATTTGATTCTTTTCAAATCAAATCTCTGACATCTTGACAAAATTGTTGCAGGAATTTTCTGCGGCTCAGTTGTTGCAAGGATAAACAGCAAATGTTCCGGAGGTTCCTCCAGTGTTTTTAAAAGGGCATTGAATGCTCCTTTTGAAAGCATGTGAACTTCGTCTATGATGTATACTTTGTACTTGCTTTTTACAGGGAGAAATTTCACCTTATCTCTCAGTTCTCGTATATCTTCAACTCCATTGTTTGAAGCTGCATCCATTTCTATTACATCCATATTGGTTTCATCCAATATGCTTTTGCATATTTCACATTCATTGCACGGATTGCCGTCATGGCTGTTTGTACAGTTAACAGCACGTGCGAATATTTTAGCAGTGGATGTCTTGCCTGTTCCTCTGATGCCGCTGAACAGATATGCATGAGCTATATTATCCGACAATATTTGATTTTTTAAAGTCTTAGTTACATGTTCCTGCCCCAGTACATCATCAAATATTTTAGGACGGAATTTTCTGTATATTGCTTGATGCGACAACTTAACCACCTGACCTCATCTGGTAATTTTTAATAATTATAGCATAAAAAAAACCTATGCACAACATTGTAATTATTGCTTTTGAACAGTGTCTAATAATTATTGCTGCAAAGGCACAATACTATCAGCTACTGTTATATTTTCTCCGTTAGTTTCTTTTACAAACATAGTTCCTGCAAATGTAACAGCACTTAACACCGCAAGCACAATAAATGCCCTGGAATACAGCTCTCCTCCGACTAATGAAGGATTCATGTCAATTATCTTTCCAACTGCTACCGGTCCCACTGCACTTCCAATGAACTCCATGAGACCTACAAAGGAAACTGATAATCCTGCATATGTCAGGTCGTTGGATTCCTTGGCAACTGTGTAGGATAAAAGACATGATGACAGGGACAGCCCTGTAAGCATGTAAAGCATTTTCAGTTTATCAAAAGCAGGTTCTCCCTTGCTTATTACAACTATGTAAACCCAGACTGCAGTCATGGTACCATTAAGAATAAGCATGAATATTTTTCTTTTTCTGAAACGATCAGAAACAAGTCCAAGTATTGTTGAGCCTATGGCAAGTGCCAGAGTCAGTATCATTGTGTACCTTGAAGCATCAACCATGGATACTCCGTAAGTATCACGTACATACACGCTGCCGAATGAACCAGACAATATGGAAAGTATTGCACCCAGTGAAAACACTACTGCAAATGTTGGCCAGTTGTAACGGTTTAGCAGTATCTTTCCAACAGCATTTCGAATTTTTATTTTTTCTTTATTAGGATTTATGGTAATAATCTTTCCTTCCATGGACTCAATTGAAGGAAGCCCCATATCCTCCGGAGAATTTCTTACGATTATAAATGTTAGTATACCCATGAAAACAGACATTGCACCGAAAACAAAATATATGCTTCTCCATGAAAACATGTCTGCCAGCATCCTCAATGGTGTCTGAGCCAAGACGCTCCCAAGGTTTCCCAAGAGAAAAGTCAGTCCTGTCATGGTTGCAAACTCTCTTGACAAAAACCACTTTGTCTGAACTTTAATAAGTGAGATGTAGGTTACAGATATACCGATTCCTATTACAAATCTGCTGATGTTTGCAATGGCTGCACCTTGGGCAGCAGCAAACAAAAATGAACCAATTGCTGTAACTATGCATCCTGCTGTAACGGTCATTCTGGCACCTAAGGTGTCGGCCAGCAGTCCTGATGGAATCTGCATAATAAGGTACGAGTAAAAGACCATGCTGCTTAAGTTTCCAAATGCGGCAGTTGAAAGATTAAATGAATCAATCAGTTCATCCTGCATTACACCCGTTGAAAACTTGTGAAAATTAGCCAGAAAGTATACCGTTGAAAGCAGAATATAAATTACCCAGCGATATTTCATAACTTTCCTTTTTTCTGTTTCGAAATTTTTGCCTTTCATATGTCACCCATATAAATATTAAGATTTACTGCATACTTTAAATTATATCATAGTTTACATTTACGTACAATTTTTATAATTTAGCAATGAATTATGAAAATTGTAATATTCAACTTAATCTCTGTTTAAAAATTTTGAAATATAATGCATTTTGTGGTAAAATTAACATTATTCTTTAAGGAGTTAAACATGAATATAAAACAAATACGAGATTTAACTGTAATAGATTTTGATGAAAAAAGATACCTTGGCATTTCCTGTGATTCATGCGGAGGAATTGGATTAAAGGAACATGATTTTGTAAAGGCACCTCCGCAGCTTACTGCTTATCATACAGGAAAGGTTGTTCTTGCTGAGCTTATGAGCATGGGATTTGCTCCTATGATAATGGCCGACGGTCTGGCTGTTGAAATGGACGATACTGGCAAACAACTCATAGAAGGTTTTAATGAAGTTTTGTCAAAGCTTAAAACTTCAAAGGTTCACCTTACAGGAAGCACTGAGGAAAATATACCTACTGTCCAGACTTCCATGGGGGTTACGTGCATAGGAGTTTGCGACAAAGACAAACTTAAGTACAAAAAAACAGTTAAAAATGATGTGTGCATGCTCATCGGTCTTCCGCTTGTGGGAAATGATGTGGTTAACAATCCGGACAAAATTCTGGACATAGATGATTTTGAAGAATTGTATTTGTCCCATATGATTAAGGAAATGCTTCCTGTTGGTTCAAGAGGAACAGGAGCAGAACTAGAAGAACTTTGCAGCTACAACGGATTAATTTTTAAATTCAAGGATGATATTTCAATAGATTTGAAACAATCAGGAGGTCCATCCTGCTGCTGCCTGGTTACATTGGATGAAAAAGATATTGAGGCAGTAAGAAAACTCACCAAGAAACCTTCTGAACTAATCGGGTGGTTTTGTTAAGTGTTTGCAATATTTTATTAGTAGTATCAGATAATAGCACCTGAAAAATCTATTCCAGTCATTCTAGGAATAGTGAAGGATCTCATTTTTTGATTAAATGAGGTTCTTCAGTTTTTTAGAAAAAAACAGCGCAATCCTGCGCTTTAGCGCAAAACTAATAAATCTAAACTTACTCTTCATGCAAAGGCCCCTAAGCCTTTTTTCTTGACAGTGTCCACTTAAGCAATAAAATGGCGCTAAGTAATGTGATGATTAACCCTGCTAATGATATTAAAATAAATATAGTTCTAAAAAAAACTATCATTTCCACATTAAGACTATTATTCATATTAGCGAAATAATTCACTATTTCCCATGTAATTTCATTATTAGAAAACCATAAAACAATTCCGGCAACAATTCTATAAACATATATTTTTTCTTTTCCCACAATATTCACCCCAATATAATTTTTTAATAAATGCTATATGGATATTATAGCACAGGCAGAAGTATTTAAAGACACTTTTTATATATTTAATGGGCATAAATTTTTTTATGCCCATTAATTTTACTTATACTATTAATCTTAATACTAACTATACGAGTATCTAAAATCATCTATTGTAGTTCGTGCATAATATGTAGTCCCGGTAACAAATGACACAGAATACCCACAACCTTTTAGATATTCAATACTAAATTCGCCTTCTGTTGATTTATAAGTAGTTACTGTAATATTTTGGCGAAGCCGAAATCAAAGCAAACTAAAAGGCAAATCCATAACGTATGTTTAGGATTTGCCCAAAAGTCAATGTTCTTATTTGTTGTCCAAGTTGTATTTTTTCTTAAATCTGTCAACTCTTCCGCCTTTATCGATAAACTTTTGTTTACCAGTAAAGAATGGATGACATTCTGAACAAATTTCAACTTTGATTTCGTCTAATACTGAACCAGTTTCAAATGTATTTCCACATGCGCAGTGTACAGTAACAGTTTTATAATCTGGATGTATACCTTGTTTCATCCCGTTCACCTCTTTCTCGCTCTATATATTAATTAAATAATATCTCAATTTACCTTGAGTATTATATCATACCATTTTATATAATACAATATTTTTTTGCTTTATATAATTATTACTTTTTGTTTAAAAGTTTCTGTCGTCAAGATCATCTTTCATTTTATCGATATTAAGCAGCTGTGCTGAAGCCTGCTTGATAAAATCAGCATTTGTCTTGGTTTTTATAAGCCCGTCGATTATTCTTTCAGTTACATCTGCAACTGAGAAATTGCTCATTGCTTTTCTAAGCTGCCATATTGTCTGCATTTCTTCTGCATTCAGCAACAGTTCTTCTCTTCTTGTTCCTGACTTGTTTATGTCTATGGCAGGGAAGACTCTCTTTTCTGAAAGTTTTCTGTCAAGATGGATTTCCATGTTGCCTGTTCCCTTGAACTCTTCAAATATCATGTCGTCCATACGGCTTCCTGTTTCAATCAACGCACTTGCCAATATTGTCAGGCTGCCTCCGAACTCGATGTTTCTTGCAGCTCCGAAAAATCTTTTAGGACCATACAGTGCTCCAGGATCAAGACCTCCGGACAATGTTCTTCCTGTGGGAGTGATTGTCAGGTTGTATGCCCTTGCAAGTCTTGTTATGCTGTCCAAAAGAATTACAACATCCTTACCGTGTTCCACAAGCCTCTTTGCTCTTTCAAGAACCATCTCAGCAACCTTTATGTGGTTTTTTGGAAGCTCATCAAATGTTGAATAAACAACGTCTCCCTTTACGGAACGCTTCATGTCTGTAACTTCTTCAGGACGTTCATCTATAAGAAGCATAATAATTTCTATTTCAGGATAGTTTTCAGCTATGCTGTTAGCCAGGTTTTTCAAAATTGTTGTTTTTCCTGCCTTAGGAGGAGCAACAATCATCCCTCTTTGCCCTTTACCTATGGGAGCAATCAAATCTATCAATCTCATTGCAATTTCTTTGTGAGATTTTTCAAGTTTTATTCTTTCATTGGGATAAATAGGGGTGAGAGAATCAAAATCTTTTCTGTTTCTTGCCAATTCAGGATTTTCATCATTGACTTGTTTCACGTACAATAAGGCTTTGAATTTTTCGCCTTGCTTAGGAGGCCTTGTTATTCCGGTAATTTTGTCTCCTGTCTTCATATGAAATCTTCTGATTTGAGAAGGGGATATGTATACATCTTCATCGCTGGTAAGATAGTTATTTGTTCTTAAGAAACCATAGCCGTCAGGGTGTGTTTCAAGTATTCCTTCAACCTTTACTGCACCTTCTCCGCTGGATTCAATTTCTTCGACTATTTTATCAGGCATTGAATTTTTCTTGTTTGATTCTTCTTCAGCTTCAAACACTTCCAAACTTTTTGCTTTTTCAACAAATTTTACACTTGATTTTCCTTCATCATCTTTATCTTCTATATTTTCGCTAACAAATACCTGAGCATTGTTATCTGTTTCATTCAAATTATCATAATAGTTGTTAAGTTTAATTAACAATTCTTCCTTTTTATACTTATAGGAATCATGCATCCCCAAAGATTTAGCAAGTTCCTTAAGCTCAGTAAGCTTCAAGGCTGCCAATTGGTTTTTCTCCATAAAAACCTCCATACTTATTTAGTTTTTGTCAATTCATAGGAAAATTAAGGTAAGTGTTCGGTAAGTGGTACAATGATAACATTTAATTAAATAATAGTCAAGGATAATCTTGTTGCAATTCCTTTCCTTTCGTTAACTGGATTATAATTTACTATTTGTTAATTTATTAACCAATCATTGACTTTAATTTTTATAAATATATAATGAATATATAAAGATAAATACAATATTACAGAGGGATAAAATGACTGAATTAAAGATTTGCGTAGGCAGCGCCTGCCATTTGAAGGGTTCAACAGAAGTAATAGATATTTTCAAAAAATGCGTGGACAGCCGCAATGTTTCTGACAAAGTGGAAATAAAGGGTGCTTTTTGCCTGGGCCATTGCACAGAAGCTGTTTCTGTGTGCCTGAATGATAAAATCTATTCAGTTGCACCTGAAAATGCTGAAACTTTTTTTGATAAACATGTTATGGACAGTCTATGTGAGGAGTTATTATGAGAATACTAGATTTTTATCCTACTAATTGCAAAAATTGTTACAAATGTGTGAGAAATTGTTCTGTGAAGGCAATAAAAATGATTGACGACCAGGCTCAAATTGTGGAAGAAAAATGTATTGCCTGCGGCAGCTGTTTCCAGGTATGTCCTCAAAATGCAAGAAACATTCATAGCGATCTTGACAATGTTTCTGAAGCGTTCAAGCAAGGAAAGAAAATCATAGTAACTATTGCACCGTCATATCTTGGGGTTTACGAAGAGCCGTACAAGCTTATTTCTGTGCTTAAGTACCTGGGTGCTTCTCTTGTTGAAGAAACAGCAATCGGTGCAGTCAAGGTTACTGAACTATACAAGAAATATATTGAAAGCACAGATTCAAGCAGCCTCATAACAACCTGCTGTCCTTCTGTAAATATGATGATTCAGACTTATTACCCTGACTTGATTAAATACATGTTGCCAATAGATTCTCCTATGATTGCCCACTGCAAAATGATAAGAAAGCGTCACGGCGAAGATGCCTACATTGTTTTTCTTGGACCATGCATATCAAAAAAATGTGAAGCCTATGGGTATCAGATATCCGGAATCATTGATGGAGTAATTTCATTTGAAGAACTGGACAAGTTGCTTGAAACAAGAAACATTGACATATCAAAATTTGAAGAAAGTCTGCCTGATCTTCAAGGCAACTATACAGGCAAAAAATATCCTCTTGAAAACGGCATATTGTCTGGTATGAAAGACACCATCACTTCAAACAAGTTCACTCCACTTTCAGTATCAGGAATTGATAATTTAAGAGGGGCATTTGAAGCTTTGGAAAACGGCGACCTTAATAATGTGCTTATAGAAGCAAACAGCTGCATTGGAGGATGTCTCGGGGGGCCTGCTGTCCCTAAGAAAAGCAAGAATGTGTTTGTAAGGAAGACTAAGACAAGGACTGAAATACGACCTTTCAAAAATATAAATATTAAAAATTACACAGATGAAGAAAAAGATTTGGACTATGTGAGAAATTTCAGAAACAAGCAATATGTACATCCTGTTTATTCAGAAGAAGAAATATTAGATGTTCTTAAAAAAACAGGCAAGCACTCAAAATCAGACGAATTAAACTGCGGCGCATGCGGTTATGACACATGCAGAGACAAGGCAATCTCGGTTCTGGAAGGCCTTTCTCACCCTCAGATGTGCATGCCGTACATGCGAAGCGAAGCTGAAAAAATATCAAACATATATTTTCAGTATTCTCCAAGCATCATAGTTATTGTTGACACAGACCTGAACATACTTGATTTGAATCCTGTGGGAGAAAAAGCATTCAACACAAAAATAAACTCTGTGAGGAACAAAAATCTTTCAACTCTTATGCCGGTTGATGATTTCAAGGAAGTTCTTACAACTGAAGAAAATACGGTTGGAAGGAAGCTCACTTTGGATAAGTACGGCATAATAGTCTTCGAACGCATCATATATCTGCCCAAAAATAAAATATTGTTTGGAATTTTAAACGACATCACTGATGATGAAATGAAAAAGGAACAAATAATAAACTTTAAGCTGAATACATTGGAAACGGCTGACAGAGTAATTGAAAAACAAATGAGAGTTGCGCAGGAAATCGCAGGGCTTCTAGGTGAAACAACAGCCGAAACAAAGGCTGCTCTTCTCAAGCTTAAAAAAGTCGTCCTAGAGGAAAGTGAAAACAATGGATAATTTTATAGATATTAATTATAAAAGTATAAACAAGCACAGCGAAGAACTTTGCGGCGACAAGGTGGAATATGTTTCTGATGACGACGGATATATCATTGTAATGTCTGATGGCCTTGGAAGCGGCGTAAAAGCAAACATCCTTGCAACCATGACGACTAAAATTGCAGTTACCATGCTGAAAAACGGAGCTTCAATAGATGACACCATTGAAACCATCATAAACACGCTGCCTGAGTGCAAGGTGAGAAAGCTTGCTTATTCAACATTTACCATAATTAAAATTGATAAGCACAACAATGTATACATTGCAGAATATGACAATCCTCCCTATTTTTATTATTCAGGCAAAAGAATTATTCCTGTTGAAAAAAAGGAGCGAATGATTGGAGACAAAAAGATTTATGAGTCCAACTTTCAGCTTAACATGGGAGATACCATCTGTGTTGTAAGTGATGGAGCAATTCATGCCGGCATAGGTCAGATGCTAAATCTGGGCTGGTCATGGAATGAAGTAAACGGATACCTGAAGGAGCTGAATAATGTAAATCGCTCTTCTCAGCTGGTCAATGGAAATTTCATAGGAGTATGCAACAATCTTTACAACAACAAGCCCGGTGATGATACGACCATTTTAACTGTAAAGGTTAGAAAGACTGAAGCTATAGATGTGTTTGTAGGTCCCCCTGCTGACAAAACGCTTGATACTTATCTGGCAAACATAATGAAGACAAGCAATAACATGAAAATAATTTGCGGCGGAACAACAGCACTCATTGCTGAAAGAGAACTTGAAAAGGAACTGATGGTTGATCTTGAATCAATGAAAAATGATATTCCTCCAATAGCATACATGGATGATTTTGATCTTGTTACAGAAGGAGTTTTAACTCTTGGAAAAACTCTTGAAAACATTAAAAAACTAAACAAAGCAAGCTATGAAGACTCTATAGAGTACAATGAATATGATGGTTGCTCTATTTTGACAAACCTTCTGATGGATGTGGGCACACATATTAACTTTTATGTGGGAAGAGCCGTAAACCCTGCCCATCAAAATCCAAACTTCCCCATGGGCTACAACATCAAGCAAAACATTGTTGAAGGGTTAATGGAAGAATTAAAAAAAGCAGGGAAAAATATTAATGTGATGTATTTATAAATTCAGTTTTGTAGTGGAGGGTTACTGCCCGCCCGCGGGAGTACACAAGGTCCTCCCCTACAATCTGTAGAATTCAATACTTATTAATTATAGAGCAAGGACATCCTTGCTCTTTTTTTTCATACATACAAAATACTACAAAATAGCTTGTATCATTAAGTTATAATTTTATTAACCAAATTATGTAGGAGGTCCATATGCGAAACAAAAAAATCATCTTTATTTTGTTAATTGCAATGTTAACAACTTTATTTCCTATTCAGGTATTTGCAGATGTTGTAACTGCAGACACAGTGTACATGAATGGAAACATTTATACTGTCGATGAAAACTTTTCAAAGGTTGAGGCTATTGCCATAAAAGGACAGTATATCATTGGAACAGGAAGCAAAACAGAAGTTGACAAGTTTGTTGGTCCATCAACACAGGTTATTGACTTACAAGGCAAGACAGTAATTCCTGGTTTGATTGAAGGACACATGCATTATCCGGGTGAAGGACAAAAGTTAATTAAACTTGATGTATTCTGGAAGCCAAAAGATGTTATATTGGCAGCTGTTAAAGCTGAAGCAGACAGACTTCCTGACGGTGAATGGATTACAGGCGGCGGATGGAATCAAGAAGTATGGGACATTCCTGAATTTCCCACTAAGGAAGATTTAGATTCTGTAGCACCAAATAACCCTGTTGCTTTAAAAAGAACTTGCGGACATGCAACCTGGGTTAATTCATTAGCGCTGAAATTAGGCGAAATCACAAAGGATACTCCAAATCCACAGGGCGGCGAAATTTTAAAGGATGCAAACGGAGAACCTACAGGAATATTGACTGATACAGCTGCTGCATTTGTTAACAGCAAAATTCCCCCATTGACTGAAGAAAGAAAAAAAGAAGCTTTGCTTCTGGCACAGGAAGAATTGTTCTCATATGGGCTTACTACATCAATGGATGCAGGTTCAGGAGTAGAAGATATACAGCAAATGAAAGACTTATATGAATCCGGAGATTTGAAAATAAGATTGTATGTAATGGTTGATTCAGGTCCGGATGCTGAAGCATATTACGAAAAGGGCCCTGAAGTAGGTCTGTATGACAACAGATTGACTATGAACTGCATTAAGTTTTATACTGATGGTTCATTAGGTGCAAGAAGTGCATGGATGCTTGAAGAATACTCAGACAGAGCAGGGCATTTCGGTAACAGCAGACATACTTACGATGAATTTTATGAATTGATCAAGGCAGCAAGAGATAATGGGTTCCAGGTGGCAACTCATGCAATAGGTGATGCTGCAAACAAACAGGTTGTAGATATATATGAAAAGGTATTAAGTGAGAATCCTCTTGAAGATCACAGATACAGAATCGAGCATTTCCAGGTGGCTACACTGGAAGATATCCAAAGAATAGCTGACTTAGGAATAATTCCTGCAATGCAATCAGTACATGCAACTTCAGACAAAAATATGGCTGAAGACAGAGTAGGCTCTGAGAGAATAAAAGGTGCATATGCATGGCGCAAGGTTTTAAATACAGGAAACATCATAGTGAACGGTTCAGATGCAAATGTTGAACTTGTTAATCCTTATCATGGATTATATGCAGCAGTAACAAGAGCAGGAAGAGACGGAGAACCTGTTGGCGGATGGTATCCTGAAGAATGTATGACACGTGAAGAAGCATTGCGTTCATTTACTATTTGGGCTGCTTATGGACAATTTGAAGATAAAATAAAAGGCTCTTTAGAAGAAGGAAAGCTTGCAGACTTTGTTGTCATTGACAGAGACTATATGACATGTCCATCAAGCGATATAAAAGACATACTTCCATTAACTACTGTAGTTGGAGGAGAAGTAGTATATACTAAGGATAATTCTAATGTAACAGTTGTGTTCCAGGGTGACAAGATGGTATTTGATAGTGCTCCTGTTCTTGAAAACGGAACAACTTACGTACTGGCTAAAAATCTGTTTGTCAGCCTTGGAGTAGAATTTACATATGATGAAGTTAATAATAAGTATTATGTAAATAATGGCAGTAGCAAAATAGAAATAGATGCCAAAGATGGTGTATATGTTCCTCTTCGTGCTGCAGCAGAATCCCTTGGATATAAAATTAACTGGTATCAAAGCAGCATGTCAGTTTCAATAGGAAAATAATTTAGCTTATTTAAGACATTAATCTTTGTCATCAAAATGCGGGAGGACAGTAGTCCTCCCCTACAATTTGCTTAATATAATTCAATAGTACAAATAAAAATCCTATGGAGTTAAAAATATTCTCCATAGGATTTTTTACAATTTTTATTATTTCACATATGCGTATGTGGGCTTTTTGTCTAATACATGAATTGTGTCTATGAAACGTATTGTGCCTGACTTAGAGCGGGTAACCATTGAGAAGGTCTGTGCCCTGTTGTTAGCCATGTACCTTACTCCCTTTAATAGTTCACCGTCTGAAACTCCTGTCGCTGCAAAAATAATGTCATCACCCTTTGCCAGGTCCTCCATAGTGAGAACTCTGTCCCAGTTATCTCCTGCCATTTCCTTGCATCTTCTTCTCTCTTCTTCATTGTCAGGAACAAGTATTCCCTGGAACTCTCCTCCCAGACACTTGATGGCAGCAGCTGAAATTACTCCTTCGGGAGCTCCGCCTTTTCCAATCATCATGTCCACTCCGGAATCATCAAAGCATGTAGCTATGGCAGCAGCAACGTCACCGTCTCCAAACAGCTTAATTCTTGCACCAACAGCCCTTGCTCTGTTAATAAAATCTGCATGTCTTTCCCTGTCCTGCATTATTACAGTTACTTCAGTTATATCCTTGTTAAGTGCCTTTGCAACATTGTACAGGTTTTCTTCAATTGGAGCTGTGATGTCAATGTGTCCTGCTGCCTGAGGTCCAACTGCAATTTTATGCATGTACATATCAGGAGCATGAAGAAGGCATCCTTTAGGTGCCACAGCAACAACAGCCAATGCTCCGGGCAATCCCTTTGCCACAAGTTTTGTTCCGTCAAGAGGGTCTACTGCTATATCAATTTCAGGGGAACCTGCTTCCCATGTTCCGATTTTTTCTCCGATATAAAGCATAGGGGCTTCATCAAGTTCACCCTCACCTATTACAACAGTGCCTGAAATATCAAGAACCTGAAACATGCTTCTCATTCCGTCAACAGCAGCCTGATCGGCAATTTCCTTGTTTCCTCTTCCCATGTATTTTCCACAGCCCAGTGCAGCAGCTTCTGTAACCCTTACTATATTAAGCGCAAGTTCTCTATCCATATAAATCTCCCTATTGTTTTTTTATAGTGTAACACATTCGACAGATTTTGTGAAGTATGACACGTTATATTTTACAATTTTTAAATCATACTAATAATGCTACAATTTGTACTATTTGTATATTCTTTTCATACAATTATTTATTATGAAAATTTAATAATTAACAATCAATTGACTATATTATGCAAATCAGTTAAAATGTTGGTAGGCAAAGAATTATAAAAATGGAGGGTTACAATGGAAAAATTAATTATCACTGCTTGCTTAACAGGAGCAGAAGTAACAAGAGAACAACAGCCAAATCTTCCCCTGACACCGGATGAAATAGCTGAAGCAGCATACCAGTGCTACCTGGCTGGTGCATCAATGGTTCATGTTCATGCAAGGGATGAAAAGGGCAATCCTACGCAGGACTATGCAGTTTACAAAGAAATAAAGGAAAAAATCGAAGCAAAATGCAACATCATATTTCAACCGTCTACAGGAGGAGCTACCTGGCATACACCTCAGCAGAGAATGCAGCCAATTGAACTCAGTCCTGAAATGGCAACACTGAGCATGGGTACTTGCAACTTTGCTGATGATGTGTTTATGAACACTGAAGAAAACATTAAAATATTTGCTAATAGAATGAATGAACTTGGAGTAAAACCTGAACTTGAATGCTTTGAAAAAGGAATGGTTGACACAGCTCTTCGTTTTGCTAAAAAGGGACTTATTAAAACTCCTATGCACTTTGACTTTGTTCTTGGAGTTCCGGGAGCAATGGGCGGAGAATTGAGAGATTTGTTATACATGGTTGAATCAATACCTGCTGATTCCACATGGACAGTTGCAGGAGTTGGAAGATATCAGCTTCCTCTTAACATAGCAGCAATCATGCTTGGAGGCCATGCTAGAACAGGTTTTGAAGACAACATTTACTACAAAAAAGGCGAAATTGCAACATCAAATGCACAGCTAGTTGAAAGAGTTGCAAGACTTTCAAGAGAAATGGGCCGTGAAGTAGCAACACCTGATGAAGCAAGAGCAATCCTTGGATTACAAGTAAAATAAGTTATAAAAATATTAAATGGACTGTTGCATTTAGCTTTTCATGTCATCCTGAGCGATAGCGAAGGATCTCATCTTTTGAAGTTATGAGATTCTTCGGGCTAAAGCCCTCAGAATGACACGATATTAAGCACTAATTCAACAGCCCATTTTTTTATTCTTTTAAACTCTTCATTCTTAATTTTACTTTTCCATTGCCAATTCCACAAGCTTCACAATCAAGTCTTTGTATTCAATGCCTATTTTCTTAAGCATTGAAGGATAACGGCTTAAATCTGTGAGTCCGGGAATTGTGTTTATTTCATTTAAATAAATTTTGTTTTCAGGAGTAACAAACATGTCAACTCTTGAAAGTCCCTTGCAGCCCAAAGCTCTATATGTTCCTTCAGCTATTTGTTTTGCTTCTTTTTTAAGCTCATCGCTTATTCTTGCAGGACAGTGGATTTTTGAATTATGCTGAGAATATTTCTCCACATAATCGAAGAAATCATTTTTTGTGTCAATTTCGTCAACTTCACCTATTATAAGTTCTTCATTTCCTACTACAGCACAGCCGATTTCAAATCCCTGTATCATTTTTTCAATTATTACCTTGTCGTCATATTCAAAGGCTTCCATTATTCCCTTTTCAAACTCATCATAATTTCTTACTTTGCTTATTCCAAGGGAAGAACCGTTGTTTGCAGGTTTGATAAACATTGGAAGCTCAAGTTTCTCAAGAGCTTCTTCATATAATTTTTTTACATTAAGCTTATTTGAGTTAACTGCCCTCATGAAAGGTGCTGTCATGATTCCTGCCATTTCACAGATTACATGAGTGAATTCCTTGTCCATGCTGACAGCAGATGCAGTCATGCCGCATCCTACAAAAGGAATTCCAGTCATCTGACAAAGTCCCTGTATTGTTCCGTCTTCGCCGTTTCTTCCATGAAGAACCGGGAATATGCAGTCAATTGCTATTTTCTCAAATGTACCTTTTTCTTCATCAAGCTTTATCAGTCCTTTGAAGTTGTTGTCCATGCTCAAGAGAACAGGACTTAACTTTTCCTGATGCCATGTATCATCATTTACTTTATCAGCCGTACCTTCATAGTGAAGCCATTTTCCGTCCTTTGTAATTCCTATCAAAGTTACATCAAATAAATCTTCCGGCACATTCTTGATTATTGCAGCTGCTGAATGCAGTGAAACTGAATATTCGTCGGATTTTCCACCAAACAGTATTGCAAGTTTAGTTTTATTCATTTTTCCCCTCCGTATTCTTTAATGTGTTAACTATATATTCGAGTTTTAAAAATCTGGATCCTTTTATGAGAATTGCACAGTCTTCGCTCATATATTTCTTCAGGTAATCTGTTGCTTCTTCCTTTGTGTCAAATTCGACAATGCTTTTTATATTTGTGTTTTCCCTCGCACCCTTGGCCATGAACTTTGCTTCCTGTCCTATAGTTACAAGCTCATTAATTTTATGAGAAGCCAGATTTTTCCCAACATTGTAGTGCATGTCATGACTCATTTCCCTGTAGCCAAGCATATCCCCAAGCACTGTTATTTTATTTTTTGCATCTATAAGCTCAAATATATCAAGTGCCGCGCTTATGCTTACGGGATTTGATTTGTAGCAGTCGTTGAGTATAGTGCAGTCATTTATTTTTATAACTTCGTTTCTAAGTCCTGTTTTTTCAATTCTTAAAAGTCCAAGGCGTATTTCTTCATCATTCATGCCAAGCTCTCTGGCAGCAAGTATTGCAGCCATTGAGTTTAACGCCTGGTGCTTTCCAAGCATTTCAACATGCAGCTCGCCTAGACTGTGGTCATTTACCTTGAAATTAATTCCTTCCATGCTTTCAGAAAAATCAGTCAAAAAAAGTGTGTTCTTTTCTTCAAGTCCGAATGTCTGCTTCCTTATGGATTCTTTTATTTTTGTTGAGTTTACTGTTCTTTCAATGAGCTCATCATCACCGAAATATATGAAAAGTCCGTTTTCCTTTATTCCTTCTGTAATTTCAAGTTTTGCCTTAGCAATTTCCTCAATTGAAGGAAAATTGTCTATGTGAACTAGTCCCACGCTTGTTATAATTCCTATATCAGGCTGAACAAGGCGAGTCAGGAAGTCTATTTCTCCCTTTCTTTCCATACCCATTTCAATAACTGCTGCTTCACAGTCTTCGTCAAGGCTTAAAAGAGTGTAGGGAACTCCTATTTCTGTGTTGAAATTGCCCATGGTTTTTTGAGTTTTGAATTTCTGTGACAAAACTCCTGCAGTGATGTCTTTTGTGGAAGTCTTGCCATTGCTTCCTGTTACTCCTACTATTTTGGCCTTAAGAGTGTTTCTGTACCAAAGAGCCAGGTCCTGCAAAGCTTTTAAAGTGTCTTCAACCAGCAGCACTGCAACATTTTCAGGCGGATTAGGCTCGTCCTTGTTCCACAAAGTTGCACATGCTCCCTTTTCAATGACATCATTTATGAATTTGTGACCGTTTACTGTCATCCCCTTTATGGGAACAAACAAATTGTTTTGTGATACTTTCCTTGAATCTATGCTAACACCTTCGATGAAGTCTTCCCCGCTAAAGTTTCCAGCGCATTGTGCATTTAAAATGATTGCTGCTTCTTTTATCCTGATTTTTATCATAGCAAACCTTCTTCTAATTATTAAAATTATGTAATACTTTTATACTTTAATCAATTAATTATATTGTAATTTCTATATTATTACAAGGGTAAAAAATTGTAAATACATGATACTGTTTAAGTCTTTTGTGGTATAATGTCCATTGTGATTATTTAAGGGAGATTATTATGAATGAATTTAAAAGAATAATAAAAAAAGAAGCCGTACTCTTCATATCATTACTTGCAGCAGCCGTATCAGCAGTCTTTGTACCCCCTTCAGCCAAATATATTTCCTACATTGACTTCAAAGTGCTGGCAATACTTTTCTGTCTTATGACAATAGTGGCAGGCCTTAAGGAAATAGGGTTATTCAATGTTCTGGCACAGAAAATGACATCCGGCACCAGAAACACAAGGGGACTTTTTTTAAGCCTTGTGCTCATTTGTTTTTTCAGCTCCATGCTTATTACCAATGACGTTGCCCTCATAACTTTTGTTCCATTTTCAATTCTTGTTTTGACTGTCACTGCACAGACAGAACATCTCATAACAGTTACAGCAATGCAGACTGTTGCAGCAAACTTAGGAAGCATGCTCACGCCTGTTGGAAATCCGCAAAACCTTTATTTGTACTCATTTTATGACATGAAATCATTGGATTTTTTTAGGATTACTCTTCCTGTAACCCTGGCGGGACTTGTTCTCATTCTATTTTTTTCGATTTTCGGAAAACGTGAAATGATAAATGTTGAATTTAGTCTCAAGGAAACTATAAGCAGCAAAAAAAATCTTTATGCTTTTATTTTGCTGTTTGTACTCAGCCTGGCAGCAGTGTTCAGATTTGTGGATTATAAAATTGTTTTTGTAATTGTCCTTGTATCAGTACTTGTAATTGACAGGAGCCTGTTCAGCAAGGTTGATTACAGTCTTCTTGCAACATTTATTTTCTTCTTTGTGTTTACAGGAAACATAGGAAACATTGAGCCGGTTAAAAATTATCTTTCCACGCTTATAAAGGGGCGTGAGATGCTGTTTTCTGTAATGCTCAGCCAAGTATTGAGCAATGTTCCAACAGCAGTACTGCTTTCAAACTTTACTGTTGATTTCAAATCTTTGATTGTGGGAACAAACATAGGAGGCCTTGGGACTCTGGTTGCATCACTGGCAAGCCTCATTTCATACAAGCTCTATGTGCAGACTGAAAATGCAAAACCACTTAAATATTTAGGTGTATTCACATTGATTAATGCAGTGATGCTCATAATTCTCTTCATATTTTCATCAATGCTTGTGAATTAATACAATTAATATAAAAAGCGGGCGGACACAAGGTCCGCCCCTACGCATCGATGAATGATGTCTTACATGAAT
>NZ_VLKH01000003.1:417365-489981 GCF_007830175.1 Sedimentibacter saalensis
ATCAACAAAGCGGGCGGACACAAGGTCCGCCTCTAGAATTTATTTAATAAGAACTTTTCTGTTTTTTATAGAAAACTTGCAAAGATTGGCGCCAGAACTACCGTCAACAGTCCTGATATGGCAATTGACAAACTGCTCATGGCTCCCTGAATTTCTCCCAGTTCCAGAGCCCTTGAAGTACCGATGGCATGTGAAGAAGTTCCAAAAGATAATCCCACTGCTATTGGGTCTGTTATTTTAAACAACCTGCACAATCCTTCACCCATAACATTTCCCAGTATGCCAGTCATAACAATTGCTGCCACAGTTATTGTCTTGATTCCGCCCAGCTCTGTGGATACTGCAATACCAATTGCTGTTGTTATTGATTTCGGCAGAATGGTAACATATTGTTCATGGTTTAGCTTGAACAGGAACGACATGACCAGGATGGTGAAAAGACTTGTAAAAACTCCTGCTAAAATTCCTGCCATGATTGCCTTGAAGTTTTTGTTCAGCAGTTCAAGCTGCTGATATAAAGGTATTGCAAGACAAACCGTTGCAGGAGTCAGGAAATAACTCACGTACTTTCCCCCGTTGTTGAAGCTCTCATAATCGATGTCGAATATCAATAGCACGGCAATTACAATTACTATGGACACAAGAAGCGGATTTAATATGGCCCACTTCAATTTTTTCTTAATCCATATGCCGGCAATGTATGATAAAAGGCAGAGAGCTACACCAAAATATACTGAATTTCCTATTACCTCTTTCATTGTTTCGTCCCCCCGTTCCTTTGCAGCATAAACTGTGTTGTCCTTCCTGTTGCTGCTATTACAAGCACTGTGGACAAAACAACAATAATTGTTATAGGCACTATAATGTTTATAACATCTTTCCAGACAGTGATAAGTCCAACTGCAGCAGGAATGAACATTATAGGCATGGTTTCAAGGAGAAAGCCTCCTGCTCCCTTAACCTGGTCAAGCTTTATTATTTTTGTTTTTAGACATACTAGCATTATAACAAGCCCATAAATGCTTGCCGGTACGGGCAGCGGTATAAATTTATATAAAACTTCACCTATAAAAGTAATTATGAATATTATGACTATCTGATAGATGTATTTCATCTTTACCTCTTAATATTTGATTTCATTATAGTTGACAGACCTTGTGCGGATTCAAAATATTTTTGGGGTCAAATGCTTTTTTGATTCCCAGCATGAGCTCCACATGGGCTGGGTCAAGAGATTTCATAAGGTATGACTTCTTGGCGTATCCTATTCCATGCTCTCCTGAAACCTGTCCTTCAAGTTCCCTTGCCTTGTTGTATATTTTGTCCATGGCCAGTGTCATTTTCTCTTCCCATTCTTCTTCGCTTAAATCATCCTTCAGCACATATGCATGAAGATTTCCGTCGCCGGCATGACCAAAGCTTTTTATGCGGATATTCACTTCCTTGTAAAGGTTGTGGATATATTCAACCATTTCATTAACCGAGCTTCTTGGAACTACAACGTCCACTTCGTCCATGTATGTTGTTGAACCCTTGATTGCTTCAAGGAATGCTCCCCTTGCTTTCCAAATGGATTCTTCTCTTTCAGTTGTGTCTGATATGAGAATATCTATGGCTCCCTGCTCCTGACAGATTTTTGCAACACTGTCATATGCTCTTTCAATTTCTTCTGTTGAGTTTCCGTCAAACTTCAACAGCAGGTATGCATCAGAACTGTTGTCCGGAAATTTTTTCCCAAGATATTGTTCAGCATCTATTATTACTTCTCTTTGCATGAATTCAATTGCTGTTGGTATTGATTTTGACTTTACTATCAATGGAACTGTTCCTATTGCCTGCTCCAATGTTGGGAAAGGAATCAACAGGCTTATTGCCTTCTTGGGAAGGGGAATCAGCTTTAAAATCGCCTTGGTGATTATACCAAGAGTGCCTTCAGAACCAACCATCAAATCTTTCATGGCATATCCTGTGCTGTTTTTTACAACTTTGCCGCCAAATTCAACAATTCTGCCATCAGGAAGAACAACTTCAAGACCTCTTACATAATCTCTTGTGACACCGTATTTTACGGCTCTCATTCCGCCTGCATTTGTGCTGATGTTTCCTCCGATGGTTGCTGACTTTTCGCCGGGATCTGGAGGATAGAACAAATCTCTTTCTTCCACATAAGCTGAAATTTCCATCAACAAAACGCCAGGTTCTACTGTGAGAGTAAGATTTTCTTCGTCAAGCTCAAGAAAGTGATTCATCAAACTTGTATCTATCATTATTCCATGCTCTATAGCAACGGAAGCTCCCACAAGTCCTGTTCCTGATCCCCTTGGTGTAACAGGAATGTTGTTTTCATATGCATATTTCATTATTTCTGAAACTTCCTCAGTTGAAGTTACCTTTACAACAACATCAGGATAGCTTGTTGTGTCGCTCAGTTCATCGTGGCTGTACTCTTCGTTTATATTTTCTCCGTAAAGCACTCTGTCTGCATCTTTTACTAAATCTATTATATATTTTAAATCTTCGTTGTCCAGTTTTTTGTAGTCCATTTTATGCCTCCCTGCCTGCTTTTATTTGTTCTATTAAGTTAGGAATAATTTCATACAAATCTCCTACCAGTCCGTAATGGGCAGTCTTGAAAATAGGTGCATGTTCATCTTTGTTTATTGCAATTATCTGTTCTGAATTGTTCATGCCTGCAACAAACTGAATTGCTCCCGATACTCCACAGGTTATTATGAGCTTTGGTCTTACTGTTCTTCCGCTGAGTCCCACCTGGCGTTTTGCTTCAACCCATCCTGCTTCAGACATAGGTCTTGTGCATGCCATCTGTCCTCCCAATAAATCAGCAAGTTCTTTTATCATTGCCAGGTCTTCTTCTTTTTTTATTCCTCTTCCTGCAACAACCAACACATCAGCTGCTTCAATGAACTGTTCCTTTTCCTTTGGTATTATGTCTATTACTTCAACCTTGCAGTTTAATTTTTCTGATTCAATGCTGCACTTAACTATTTCTCCTGCTTCCTCTTGATTTCTTTTAGGTGCATCCATTACCTTGTATCTAACAGTAGCCATCTGAGGTCTGTTGTTAGGGGTGAGTATCTGTGCCATGATGTTTCCGCCAAAGGCTGGACGAATCTGCACCAAATCTGTATTTTCATTGATTTCAAGTTTCGTACAGTCAGCAGTAAGACCTGTTTTCAGTCTTGCAGCAAGTCTTGGAGCCAGCTGTCTTCCAACTGGTGTTGCTCCAACCAGTATGGCAGTTGGCATGATGCTTTTTACAAAATCTTCAAACACTGCTGTGTATGGTTCAATTTTAAATCTGTCAAGTTTTTCATCATCATATACGAACACTTTGTCAACACCGTAATGAAGAATTTCATGACATTGCTTTGAAATGCCGCTGCCCACCATTACTGCATAAACAGGATGATTTATTTTTTCTGCAAGCTCCTTTGCTTTTCCTATGAGCTCATAAGTAACAGGATGAATGTTTCCGTCAATGTGGTCAACATACACTGCAATTCCCTTCCACAGACTCTTGTTTATTTCTTCCTTTGTTTCTTCCACATATTCTATTGCTCCTGCAGGTCCCTTCTTAACACAAAGCTTGCACATTTTGCACGCAGCGTTTATCTGAAGTTCACCGTTTATTTCTTCAAGAGCTCCAAAGGGACATATGCTTATGAGTTCCTGCATGTTGCCGACTTTTGACTGATTAACAACTAATTTTGCCATGATTGCCTCCTATGCGAATTTCATTTCTTTCAATTTATTTAACAGCTGAGTTGTAAGCTCTGAGTTTGATCCTGCCCACATTTCCCTGTGAGCGTTCACAGAAGGAGGAAATATGCGCTGAACCTGCGTTGGAGAACCATTGAGTCCATAGTGTTTTTCATCCTTGTCTTCCATGTCATCAAGGCTCATGACTGTAATTTGTTTGTCCTTTGTGTTAATTTTTCTTGTGTAGGAAGGAAGTCTCGGCATAAAAATATCCTTGTCAACAGCCAGGAGGCATGGATATTCAACCTTGGCAATTTCTATGTCATCTGTCATATCCATTTCTACTGAAATGGAATTTTCTTCTATGTCTATAATTTTGCACACATTTGAAACACTTGGTATGTTCAGCCATTCAGAAACTTCAGGTCCAACCTGGGCAGTATCTCCGTCAGTAGTCTGCTTTCCGCAGAGAATGAGTTCGAAGTCTCCTGTTTTCTTTATTCCCTGAGCAAGTGTGTAGCTTGTTGCAAGAACGTCAGCTCCGCCGAATTTTCTGTCGGAAATGAGCACACCTTCATCTGCTCCCATGGCAAATGCTTCTCTTATTACTCCTGCCGCCTGTGGTGGTCCCATGGTTATAACAGTAATGGTTCCGCCTGTTTTTTCTCTCACTCTCAATGCCGTTTCAATGGCATACAAGTCGTATGGATTCATTTTTGAATCTACGCCGTTTCTTTTCAACACTCCTGTAACAGGATCTACTTCAACTTTGTTTGTTTCAGGAACTTGTTTGATGCAAACCAAAATGTTCATATGTTTACCTTTTCCCTTTCTGAATACATTAACTATAATTTCGTTTTCACTACTGGTAGTACCACTTCTGATAAAAATAAAAATGCCTGCGCATTTTCAACTGGTAGTACCACTTACTTTATTAAGTATATATGCAAATGTTATCATTGTCAACAATAGTCACTTTTTTAACATTGATATTTTAAAAATTCTTTTTTGCTTTCTATTTATATGTTTTTTGTCATTCTATCCAACTCTTCGTCAATAAGGTCAAAGTGTTTGTTTATTGCAGAAAAAGCAAGAGCTTTGTCCTTGATTATAAGGCTCTTCACCATTTTGTCATGTGCATCGTGAAGGTAATCTTTACTGGCTTCAGAGTTTAATATTTCCTTCCTCAGGTCAGCTATGAACTTATCCATCACTTCTGAAAGAGCTCTTAGTATATTTATTATCAAAGTATTTCTGGAAGCTGCTGCAATGTTGTAGTGAAGCTGCTTATCTAGAATTACATTATATTCTTCTGTTTGATTTTCAAGCTGGGAAATTATATTTTCAAACTGTTCAATTTCTTTATCTGTTACATTGTCAATGGCAATCATCAGCGCCTCAAGTTCCAGTGCACGCCTCAGCTGGCTTATTTGCTGGTAAGTTATCTGATTAAGCATAAACATCATGGACATGGATTCCACAAGATTGTTTTCAAAATTGCCTGTAAGATAATTTCCTGCTCCCTGCTGGCTAGAAATAATACCCATGAAATCAAGCATCCTGATGGCTTCCCTGACAGAGTTCCTGCTTACACCCAGAATATCAGACAATTCTCGTTCTGATGGAAGTTTTCCTCCTGTTATTAAATCTCCGTTTACAATTTGTTTTTTAATATAATCTATAACTTTTGTATAGGATTTTTTCTGCAATGCTTTTTCTTCCATAAAACCACCTGACAATATATTTTAGTTTATATCATTATAGCATATTATCTGGAAATAGTAAGTATTTTGTTATACAGCATACATTGCTGACGAAAACTTGTTGATAACCGTTTTCATAATTATGATATGTCGTATTTAAATTTTTCCCTTTTGTTTTTTCCTATTACATGCTATAATCATGCCCAGTGATAAAATTAAATATTTCGGATGAAGATAGTGGGAGAGAGATCATATGATCCGCCGAAGGAGTTACACTTTCAGGCAAAAGGACCATTATCGGACGAAACTCTGGAGAGCCTCAAATGAGCACCGAAGGAGCAAGCCGGTTACACGGTCAATCTCTCAGGTAAAAGGACAGAGCTATGCTGTAATTTTTTGAGGCCGGGTCTTTTTTTGATCTGGCTTTTTGTCTTTTAAGAGGCTTCCTTAAACGCACTATAAAATTTAGGGAGGTACAAAATGCAAAACGTAACATTATTTTTAGAAAAGGCCGATTCCTTTATATGGGGACCGCCACTGCTGATGCTGCTGGTGGGAACAGGAATCTACCTTACATTCAAACTCGGACTCATTCAGGTTTTCAAGCTTCCCCTGGCATTGAAACTGGTTTTTTCCAAAGACACTGATAGCAATGCACAAGGTGATGTTTCAAGCTTCGGTGCACTTTGCACAGCATTAGCGGCTACAATCGGAACAGGAAACATTGTAGGTGTTGCCACCGCCATCAAGGCAGGAGGACCTGGAGCCTTGTTCTGGATGTGGGTTGCAGCTTTCTTCGGCATGGCTACCAAGTACGGCGAATGCCTTCTTTCCGTAAAGTACAGGGTTGTTGATGAAAACGGACAAATGTCCGGAGGACCTATGTACTATATTGAAAGAGGACTTGGGAACAAAGTCCTTGCAAAAATGTTTGCTGCCTTCGGCGTAGGAGTTGCCTTCTTTGGCATAGGAACATTTCCACAAATTAATGCAATTACAGATGCCGTAAAAATTACTTTCAACATTCCAGTACTTGCGACTTCCATAGTGATAACCGCAATAGTTGCACTTGTAACATTGGGAGGAATCAAAAGCATTGCTAAAATTTCAGAAATCATTGTTCCTTTTATGGCTGTTTTTTATGTGCTGGGAGCATTGTTCATAATGATATCAAACATTCAGCTTATTCCACAGACATTTTTGTTGGTAATTAAAAGCGCATTTACTCCAACTGCTGCAACCGGCGGATTTTTAGGAGCAAGCGTCATGTATGCCATGCGAAACGGCGTTGCCAGAGGTGTTTTCTCAAATGAATCAGGCCTTGGAAGTGCACCAATTGCAACTGCTGCTGCCAAAACTAATTCATGCGTAAAACAAGGACTTATTTCAATGACAGGCACATTTTTTGATACAATAATTATATGCACCATGACGGGTTTGATGCTTATTATGACAGGTGTATGGAACGGAAGTCTCCAAGGTGCAAGCATGACAAATGAAGCCTTCAACCAGGGGCTGCCTGTAATCGGACCATATATTGTTACTGTAGGATTGATATTCTTTTCCTTTACAACAATTCTCGGCTGGAACTACTATGGTGAGAGATGTACGGAATATCTGTTTGGAGTTAAGGCAATCAAATTATACAGATTGATTTTCATTGTACTTGTAGGGGCAGGATCATTCCTCAAGCTTGATGTGATATGGATTCTTGCAGACATTGTAAACGGACTCATGGCAATACCAAACCTCATAGCTCTCATTGGACTCAGGGGAGTTATTGAATCTGAAACAAGACTGTATTTTGAGGGACTGAAAAGCGAATCAAAAATATCATGGAAAAGCAAGACTGTAAATGAAGAAAATTAAATTAAAGGACGGCACAAGCCGTCCTTAGACTATTGACAAACCCTGACGCTGTCATCCTGAACGATAGTGAAGGATCTCATCCTTGGTGAAAAACATGAGATTCTTCGAGCAAGCTCTCAGAATGACAACGTCCAAATATAAAATTTGTCATCAAACTAAAGGACGGCGTATGCCGTCCTTTTAATATTTATTAACAAATTTATTTTTCAATTACTGCAGTGGAAAAATCACCATCAAGAGTATAAGTTATTTTATATCCGAGTTTTTCAAAGTCTCTCACTTTAACCATAGTTCTTGAATCAACAATCACACCTGTCATATCAATCTTTTCATTACCTCTTATAACATATGCTTTTCTTGCATCATTATCCCAATATACTTCTTCTCCAAATGTTTCGCCTATGTATCTCAAAGGAAGGTAAACTCTGTTTTCAATGATTGTATATGGCTGTGTATTCCAATCTGTCTTGCCGCTTTCTCTTGTTATATCAACATCAAGATCTTCACCGTCTGCATACCAAACTAGCTGCATTGTCTGAGCCGGATTAATTTTGTTTTCTGTCTTCTCGTATAGGCTTTCAGCATCTTCTATAGTCATAACACTTTCTGTAACAGAAATTTTTTCAACATTTTCAGGTGTTACTAAAGTTTCTGCTGAAAGTTTTCCCATGGATATTCCTTCATACACAATTTCTGCAGATGAATTTTCTTTGTATGAGCTTCCAGTTTTGACAATAGCCTGCTTAAGTTTACTTCCTCTCACAAGCTCTTCAATGGAGTCCAGTTCTTCAGTTTCAAGTATCATAACTGCTTCATCCAGGAAATCATAAAAATCCTGTCTGCTTGCTTCTAATTCAGCTATTAATGTTTCCTTGTCCTCAGCAGTCATTCCTTCAAATTCTGTGTTGTTGTACAGATTTTCAACATACTTTACTGTTTCGTCAAACACATGTTCTCTATGTTCGCTTACATATGTTATGAGTCTTTCCACAAATTCTAAAGCGCCCTGTGAAGTAAGTTCAATGGAGTAACCTCCGTTTATCTTAGTTATGAGTTTTGAATCAAAGCCCTTAAATGCTGTTGTGATATAGTCAATTGCATCATCCTGCATTTCCTTGTAATCTGTTTCATATTCGATGCTGCCCATTTCGTCTAAATCACTAAGCAGTATGTACTCCACATCCTTTAGTCCATTGTTGTAGAAATCATTTATAACTTCCACACTTTCTGTTGCTTCGCCATTTAACATTTCATCAAATGTAATTAACTGCAAAACCAGATTTTTTGAAACATATGCGTTATTGTCAGCAATTATGAAATTGATTGGGTCAGTTGATTTTACTCCATTTAAACTGAATGTTACATCAACATTCATGTAAATTGAGTTTAAGTCTTCTATGTTTGCCTTACCCTTTAAATTAATTGCTGCATTGTAGTCTTCCCCTGCCACACCTTCAGTAACTTCAATGTTTGTTGTATTTTCAAATGAAAACTGAGTCAAAGCCGCCAGTTCTCTCGACAAGCTGAGATAACCCAGTTCGTTTGTGCTGCATCCTGTAAGTACAGAAATTAGCATAACTAATGATAACATCAATGAAATTGTTCTTTTAAACATTTCTCCTCCTTGCAATCAGATTATAGCGAATATCATTTCACCATACCTGTTGCCCCCTCGTATTTTGTATACCTTATTTTACTATAAATATAATTTTTTTACAACTAAAAGGTGAGTACGAGTTCTCTACGCGATTTAAATGTTATAATTTCGATAATCTATGAAGCTATATGCCAGCTATTATTGTAAAATAAGCTTAAATATGTCTATTATTAAGAAATGAATAATGTGCTTTATCGATTCTGGTTTATTTACCTTTAATTTTATTAATTAATCCTTCAGGATTTAATATGTTATACTCATCATTGGTATCGTCTAAATGCACCTTAGTAGCTGTATTATATATGGCAGAATTAAACTCACTAGGTGTAATATTAGGATTGACTTGACTGCATAAAGCATAAAGTCCAGCTGTATATGGTACCACCCAACTCATACCCCCTGAGTAATAAAACACATATTTATCATTACCTGTAGGGCTAGCTACATACCTAGAATCCATAGGTACCAATATATTTCTTTTTATTCTATAATTGTCAAAATCCCTCCAAAAATGCCCTTTTGTATAGGAACTTAAATCATTTGGATCAGCTAAAGGTTTCCGTCCAGTTCCCATTAAACTATTTCCAACAGAAATAGTATATATTCCCTCATTAGATGCTCTATTTATAGCCTCTTTAACTAACTCCAGATTTTTTCTCTCTGGGTTATCTATTCCTAAAGAAATTGAAATTACACGTATCTTTTTATCTACAGGCAATGCTTCATTAATTTCTATTATCCTATCTATAGATTTTGCAATCCAGTATAAATCCCAATCAAATCCATCTTCCATATAAACTCCATGAGTCTCAGCTATATAATATAAATCTGCTTCAGGAGCAACACCTACACTTTTGCCAACTGCAATAGATACCACTGCAGGTCCATGCATTGCAGCAGAATCTGAATTAATATGAATTTCCTCATATAATTTAATACTATCCTTATATTCTACGTGATTTACCAGAATAGATTGATCTATTATGGCAATACCTACTCCCTGTCCAGTAATCCCTTTCTCGTGCAATTTCCTTATTCCTAAACCTGGATCCATTCCATATTCTTTGATTTTTTCAATATCGTACTCTTTAGGCACACTGCTTGGCCACTTCGTGTCATCATCAAAATCTGCAGTCAACAAGTAATCAAGCTCATTAGAAAGATCAATTCTAGTTAAATCTCTGCTCCTTAAATCATGGAAAAATTCAGTTCCTTCTTCCTGTGGTAATTCTTCTAAATTATAATCATACTTCGTAAAATCAACAGATTGAGGTGTTTTCACAATAGCCAGAACTCCTTCAGGTGAAAAAGTTGTAGTATATCCATCCTCGTATTCTATTACCCTATAACCTTCAGAAGTTATATATTCATTGGTTATCTTTTCCAATGTTTCATTTTCAATAATTTTTATATCTTTATCGGTATGTATGTTATCTATTGTAGGAGTTTCTGATGATACATCTTTATGTTCTTTTTCATCATTATCATGGGCTGAACTACAAGCTATTAAAAGCATTAAAGATAAAATTATTACTAATCGTTTCATTGTTTTACCTCCTATCCTCCCATTCCAAACTTCACTTTATAGAGGTTATTGGATCAATTTTATTGTAATATTCATGAGGTATATAACATTCTTTTATGTTTGTTTTTACACTTGAGTTTGACTTTGTTTCTAATTCTTTGTTTCAGAAAAATATTCTCCTTAATATAAGTGTTATAGCTTTGTTGTAATTATTCTCTATTTTCATTTTGTGTTTTCTTTGGTTTGTTATAAGAGGGGCCTAAATACTTAATTCAAAGTGCTTCATAATTTCAGTTCCTGCCTTTTCTTAATCAACCAATTTTGAAATTTCCATATTTTCATATTGCAGATATGTTTTATCATTGATTTTATTTATGCTATATGTTATTTCACATTTTGCAATTGAAGTTGGAACCGGATCTCCTTCTACGTCATACCATAAATTTATCAGATCAAATTCTGTATATAATTTTGATTTATCATCACTTACATTAGCCGTCACATTTTCTGCTCTGTATGGAGTGTTCCAACCAAAATCTAAATTTTTATAATAAATATCAGATTCTTCATCATAATCAAAAACATCTTCAAGAGGTGGGTATTCCTTTTCACCAAAAACTTGAGTCAATACTTCGTTTGATTTATCTAATGGAAATATAAAGCCCTTATTTTCGTCAAAAGGAAAATATCCTTTATACAAATTGTATTCATCATCATTACCAGCAAGTGAAAATAATAAAACTTCATAGGTATATTTTTCTTCTCCTCTATAAACACTGCTTATAATATCCCTTGTCAGTGATATTCCATTTAATAAAAGTTGTTGTTCCTGTGATGTGTTGGCCATTCCGCCCGCAGTAAGTTCATAAACACCTTGAATATCATCATTTTCTATACAATAATAATTAAGCTCATTGTCAAATATATAGAAATGTATGCTTTCACCTTTTGTACGTGCTATTTCTACTTTTTCACCGGTATTAAAATACTTTACATATAAACACACATCATCATTAACTTCTTTATCATATGTATAAAATATTGGGCCAGGAAAAGTGCTGTACGCTGTAAAGCCTCCTGGTATATCTATATAAATATTCTCATATCTGCAGTCAATATCGCAAGCCAAATCCCTGATTGATTTGTATACCAGATTTACTTCAAAAATGTTTCTCAGTCTGTCGTCCTCTTTAGTCAGTATGTAAAGCTTATCATTATTTTCACCCCATACTGTTACCCCAAGCTCTATGTTATAATCATTATTTGAAAAATAGTCAAATACATTGTCTTCAAAGTATTTGTTTCCGCTGCTGTCAAGCACAATAAGATTTCCGCTTTTATTGTACAGGCTTATGTATTTACCAAGCTCACTGAAATTTATATCGTCAAATTTATCTGCAACAATATTTACCTTGTTATTTTGGGTGTATTGAACCAGTTTTTTACTTTCGCCATCATCAACAACAGCATAAACAATATCATTAAATTTAATAAGCTTTGTATTATCGGCTTCATCAATGCTCAATTCAGAAACAAGCGTATCTTTGTAGCCTTCTCTTGTATAAGCGCTGTCTTTTCCAATCATGTCTGATATATCTACTTTTACCCTCTCGCCTGAACTTGCTGTATAGCTGATCGTTTTTTCATCTTCTTTTCTAAGCTCAATTTTTGTCCTTATTGATTTTGCGATTTCAAATTTTTCTGATGTATATAAGTTAATCAGATAATAGTAATGATATTGCTTTTCCAGATGGTCCATCATATAGGAGTATACATCCAGCGCATAGTACGTGTCACCCGTTATTACGTATCCGTTTTCTTTATCAATAAAGCCCTCATAACCTGCTCCGGTAGTGAAGTTTGGCTGTGATAAAATCTTTTTATCTATATCTATTACAAAAATTACATTTGACAGGTCATAGCATGTGAAATATGCCATATTGGAGTTCTTAATCCATCCTGTTTCCATAACCCACATTATTGAAGGAAAAAGAACTTTATTATTATCTAATTTGAAGTCTTCTTTCGAAAATTCGTGTTCTAAATCTATGTATTTATTTAGAATAATTTTATTTTCTTTATTATCAACGACACAAATAGAGAAAAAATTATTTATATAGCAGGTGAAATCTCCATTATCACTGTTTAATATATCCGTATAATAGCATTCATATGAAATTTTCTCTTTCCCTTCATTGTCAGATTCTAATTTTATAATGTATGAATTATATGCTCCATCTATAATTATTTTATCATCATCCTGACTATATACAACATCCTCCATGTTATAAAGGATTCTTTTTAAATCACCATTTTCATATCTCCATACTTCATAAACATCTCCGTTGATTTTTTCTTCTATGTTATTTAGCGATCTATCAGTATAATTTGTAACAGCAGTATACTCACCGTCACCTGCTTGAATATAATCATTATGTAACATTAAATCGTGTATTTTCACCTTTATATAATATGTATTTTCAATACTAAAAAGCTCTGAAGCCTCAACATCATCAAGCCCGGTTAAAACCTTAACCTCATCTCGGACCTTACTTAATGCTTCTTCAGAGATATTATCACTTTGGCTTAGTGCATCAATTTCATCATACAAATTACTATCGTCTTTGTTGCATGAACATAATAAAAAAATCAAAAGTAAACTAATCATACTCAATTTAAGAAAACATTTATTTTTTATTACTCTTCTAATTCTAAAATGTTTGTCATTTATATTATTCATTATCCCAACATCTCCTCCTAGCAAAATTATAATTAAAGTTCTAAAATATACAATTTTAAAACCCATAAATGGTATTGCCAATTTTCGAAGAAATTGCTTCTATTATTGCTCCTCAGTTTTTTGCACGTTGATTGATACTGTTTTTTCAACTGCTTCCTTGTATTCACTGTTGACATTCAAGACCAATGTGTTATCCTTGGAAAAAAATGTTGGACGATTGAATATGAATTTGTAATATGTTCCTTCTCTAACCGTCTTCTTGTACGGTCCGCAACAATAGTATCCTTTAAACTTTTCCCACTTGTAAAAATTACCGCTGTCAGTGATTCCTTCTTCGCAAATGATGGTTCCTACAGATCCTCTGTATAAGAATGTCATGGACATGCTCAGCGAAAATGCCATCCAGAACAGTCCACTGGTAAAATTCGACGTATAGTTATATGTTTGGAAGTACCAGACATAATCATTGTTTTTATAGAAGCCTTCAATGAGTTTCTCCATATATTGTATGTTGAACATTTGAAAAATACTGTCTACATAATCATATTTAAGCAGATTGTACACCTTTAATACATTTTTTGTGGCTAAAACAATCCAAACAATTAGAAGCAGAAGGTAAAGCAATCCCCATATGCTGAGTTTTTTGTTCAAAACAATGATTTCTGAATCTTTTCTTTTTATCCTTCCAATCTGAGTCCAAACAATCTCTTTTACACCAATCAGCAACAAAAATACAATAATAAATAGAAATTCATTAGTCATATCTTCCCCCATATCCCTAGACACATAGCCCTATTTTATAACTCGATTTCATTTTAACATATTATGGAAAATATGAAAAGAGTGATTCTGCGGTCTGCAATCTCAAAATTGCCTACAAGCTCTGCATATGGAACAACTCATAATAAAGATTGATTAAATGAGTGTCTAAGCCAGAGCAAAAAAAGAACGGTTCTAAAAGAACCGTTCTATATTTTTATTAATATTTCATTTCAGCCATTCTTACATAGCCGTCATATCTTTCCTTAGCATCTTTTTCTGCTTTGGCAAATAATTCTTCAGCTATTTCTGGGAATGAGTTTTTCAATGATACATATCTTACTTCGCCTTCAAGGAATTCTCTGAATGAAGTCTTTGGCTCTTTAGAATCCAGTATGAATGGGTTCTTGCCTTCTTCCTTGAGAAGTGGGTTGAATCTGTATAAATGCCAGTATCCTGCATCAACAGCTTTCTTTTCTCTTTCAACAGTCTTGCCCATTCCGGCTTTGATTCCGTGGTTGATACATGGAGCATAAGCTATAATCAATGATGGTCCGTTGTAGCTTTCTGCTTCTTTCAAAGCTTTAAGGAATTGGTTCTTGTCTGATCCTATAGCAACCTGAGCTACATATACATAGCCGTAAGTTGAAGCGATCATACCTAAGTCTTTCTTCTTAACTCTCTTACCTGAAGCTGCAAATTTAGCAACTGAAGCAGTAGGAGTAGATTTTGAAGACTGTCCGCCTGTATTTGAGTAAACTTCTGTATCAAGAACAAGAACATTTACGTCTTCGCCTGATGCCAATACGTGGTCTAATCCGCCGTATCCTATGTCATATGCCCAGCCGTCTCCGCCTATGATCCACTGTGATTTCTTAACAAGGAAGTCTTTCTTGTCTATAATGTTTTTAACTGCTTCTTCACATTCTTTGCATGGTGTAAATCCTTCTACAGCTGCAAGAACTTTAGCAGAAGCTACTTTTGATGCTTCAGCGTTATCTATTCCTGCTATCCATTCCTGGCATGCTGCTTTTAATTCAGCAGGAATTTCTTTTTCAAGCAATGCTTCCATTGACATCTGAATTGATTCTCTCATTTGTCTTACAGCTGTTGCCATACCTAAACCAAATTCAGCATTGTCTTCGAACAATGAGTTAGCCCATGATGGACCTCTTCCGTTTTTGTCTGTAGTGTATGGTGTTGCTGGTGCAGATGCTCCCCAAATTGATGAACATCCTGTAGCATTAGCTATCATCATTCTGTCGCCGTACAACTGAGTAATAGTCTTAACATAAGCTGTTTCTCCGCAGCCTGCGCAAGCACCTGAGAACTCGAAGTATGGTTTGCAGAACTGGCTTCCTTTTACAGAAACTTTGTCCATTAAGTTATCTTTTATAGATACTTCATCCATTGCATATTTCCAGTTTGGTAATCCTGCTTCAACTTCTTCAGCGATAGGAGTCATAACAAGAGCTTTTGTCTTAGCTGGACAAATGTCAGCACAGTTTCCGCATCCTGTACAATCCAATGGGCTTATAACAAGTCTGTATTCAAGACCTTCAAGTCCTTTTCCAGTTGCTTTTATAGTTTCAAAAGTTTCCGGAGCTGCTGATTTTTCAGCTGAATCAAGCAATGTAGGTCTGATTACTGCATGAGGACATACAAATGCACATTGATTACACTGAATACAGTTTTCAGGCAACCATTTAGGTACAGTTACAGCAATACCTCTTTTTTCGTATGCTGAAGTTCCCATTGGGAATGTACCGTCTTCGATTCCTGCAAATGTGCTTACTGGAAGGCTGTCACCTTCTTGTCTGTTCATAACGTCAGCAACATTTTTAATGAAATCTGGTTTTTCTTCTTCTGTAAATGGTACAGCAAGTCCACTGTTTGTGTTTGCATCTTTTGCATCTTTCCATTCAGCAGGTATTTCTATTTTAACTAATTCAGTGATACCTTTTTGAACTGCTTCTTTGTTCATGTTAACTATTGCTTCACCTTTTTTACCATAAGATTTAACAATAGCTCCATTTAAGTATCCTACTGCTTCATCAACTGGAATAACATCTGCCAGTTTGAAGAATGCAGACTGAATGATCATGTTTGTTCTGTTTCCAAGTCCCAGTTCCTGAGCAATCTTTGTTGCATTGATTGTGTAGAAGTTAATTTCTTTTTGTGCCAAATATTTTTTATATTTTGCAGGCAAATTAGCTTCTAACTCTTCTTTTGACCAAAGAGTATTTAATAAGAATGTGCCGCCTTTTTTAAGTCCTGTCAACACATCATATTTGTCAACATATGATTGCTGTGACAATGAAACAAAGTCAGCTTCATCTATTAAGTATGTTGATCTGATTGGTGATTTACCGAATCTTAAGTGAGATACAGTAACACCGCCTGATTTTTTAGAGTCATATGAGAAATATCCCTGAGCATACATGTTAGTATGGTCACCGATAATTTTTATAGCGTCTTTGTTAGCTCCAACTGTTCCGTCTGAACCAAGACCCCAGAATTTACATCTGATTGTTCCAGGTGCTGAAGTGTTAACTATCTCTGGAGTTTCCAGTGATTTGAAAGTAACGTCATCAACTATACCTATTGTGAAGTCATTCTTAGGAGCATCTTCTTTCAAGTTGTTGTAAACAGCAAATATCTGAGCAGGAGTAGTGTCTTTTGAACCTAATCCGTATCTTCCGCCAACGATCAATGGCTGTTTTTCCTGTGCATAGTACAATGATTTAACATCTAAGTACAATGGTTCTCCAATTGAACCTGGTTCTTTGCATCTGTCAAGTACTGCAATTTTCTTAACAGTCTTTGGCATTACATCAAAGAAATATTTTGATGAGAAAGGTCTGTACAGGTGAACTATTACTATACCAACTTTTTCTCCCTTTGCAGTTAAGTTATCTATAACTTCTTTTGCAGTTTCTGTTACTGAACCCATAGCAACTATGATATTTTCAGCATCTGGTGCTCCATAGTAGTTGAATGGTTTGTATTCTCTTCCAGTTATTTTTTCAATTTCAGTCATGTAGTCAGCAACAACTGCCGGTACTTCATCATAGAATTTGTTTGATGCTTCTCTAGCTTGGAAGAATATATCAGGATTCTGAGCAGTTCCTCTTGTTACTGGGTGTTCCGGATTTAAAGCTCTGGCTCTGAATTCATTTACAGCATCCATGTCTACTAATTTAGCTAAGTCAGCATAATCAATTGTTTCAATTTTTTGTACTTCGTGAGAAGTTCTGAAACCATCAAAGAAATGTACAAATGGAACTCTTGTTTTGAGAGTAGCCAAGTGAGCAACTCCTCCTAAGTCCATTGCTTCCTGAACGCTGCTGGAAGCTAAAAGAGCAAATCCTGTTTGTCTTGCTGCCATTACGTCTGAATGATCTCCAAATATTGATAGAGCATGTCCTGCAAGAGCTCTTGCACTAACATGGAAAACTGCCGGCAATAATTCACCTGCTATTTTATACATGTTTGGTATCATTAACAACAAACCCTGTGATGCAGTGTATGTAGTTGTTAAAGCACCTGCCTGCAATGAACCGTGTACAGCACCTGCAGCTCCACCTTCTGACTGCATTTCAACAACTTTGACAGTTTGTCCGAAGATGTTTTTCTGACCATGAGCTGCCCATTCATCTGCAAGTTCAGCCATTGGTGAAGAAGGTGTTATTGGGAATATTGCAGCTACATCAGTAAAGGCATATGAGACATACGCAGCAGCTGTATTTCCGTCCATAGTTTTCATAACTTTTGACATTAATATATCCTCCTATATAATAATTAATAATATAATGTAACCCAAATATTGTTTATAAAAATCAATACCACATTGATTATATATTAAAGGTTATTTATTTGCAACCATAAATATTTCAATATTTGCTAATATTGAAAGACTGGCTAATAATATAAGTGAAAACTCGCAGTTTATTTTTATTTAATTAGGCTTTTATCGTTTTCACGTTTGTTTTACAAAACTTTTAACAAATAAAAAACTTATTTATTATGCAAGATAATTATGTAAAATTGCATGATAAAATAATGTCAAAAGCATTTTTCGTTGAAATTCTGACTGAGATCATTTTTATACCGTCTTGCAATTGTATTTATTATCGTGCAAGATTTCTGAATTTTTTGTTGTATGTTTCAAGAGGATTGTACCCAAGAAGCTTTTGTCTATAATTTTTTGCTGCAATTTCCACTATTGCAGATATATTTCTTCCTGGCTTGACGGGAACAACAACTGTAGGCACCTTAATTCCAAGAATTTCAGTGAAATCCTCGTCAGCTCCTATACGATCGTATTCCTTGTTTTCATCCCATTCCTCCAGTTCAATTACCATTTCAATGAACTGCTCAAGCCTGATTGACCCTACACCGAACAAGTGCTTGATGTCAAGTATTCCAATACCCCTTATTTCCATCAGGTGCTGGGTGAGTTCAGGGCAAGTGGCCTTAAGCCCGCCGTCAACTTTCTTCACTATTACAGCATCATCAGCAACCAGTCTGTGACCTCTGTTTATGAGTTCAAGGGATGTTTCGCTTTTTCCTATTCCGCTTTTTCCTTTTATTAATACGCCTATTCCAAACACCTCAAGGCATACTCCATGGATGATTGTTTCCTCTGCAAGTTCTTCCTCAAGGAAGTTTATCATCACATTTACAAGCTTATCTGTCTTTTCACTGGATTTTAGTACCGGTCTCTTGTATTTTTTTGCATAGTGAATAATAACATCATCAACTTCCATATCATTGGCAACAATCAATGCAGGTATTGGAAAGCTGAAAAATTTATCAATTCTCTGCCTTTTTACTTCTTCATCCAATGTCTTTATATAAAGCATTTCAGACTTGCCCATAACCTGGACTCTCTCAAAAGAAAACCAGTCGAAATAACCTGCAATCTGCAGGCCCGGCCTGATTATTTCTGCTGTATAAATTCTCGACTGAACATCTTCCGGATAATAAACTGTCTCCAGTCCTATATAGCTTACTAAATCTTCAAGTTTTACGTACTGCATAACTACCACCTTTTATATAATGAAGAGTGAAGAAAATATTCTTCATTCTTCATTGTAATGTTTTCTGCTTGTTGAAGTAATTGAAAACTGATTCTGCTGCCTTTATATTCATTCCAGGTGCAGCAGACAATTCTTCCACACTCTTTTTTCTTATATTATCAACGGAGCCAAATTCTTTCAGCAGGTTTAATTTTCTCTTTTCGCCGATATTTTCAATGTTATCAAGTTCGGACCTGAATAACGTCTTATCTCTTAAATTTCTGTGATATTCAATTGCAAATCTGTGAGCTTCTTCCTGTATTCTGTAAATTAGCCTGTAAACAGGGTCTGTTTTTTTGAATTCAATTTCCCTGTTGTTGAAAATCAAGCCCCTGGTTGTGTGCTTGTCATCCTTGATCATTCCGCAAACAGGAATTCTCAATCCATAGTTGGCTATAACATCCTCAGCTATCTTAGTCTGACCTTTTCCACCATCAATGAGAATTAAATCCGGCATCTTATTGAAACCCTTCACTTCATCGCTGTTGTCCAAACCTCTGTTTATACGTCTTTCAAGAACTTCCTCCATGCTTTTGTAATCGTTGGGGCCTTCCACTGTCTTTATCTTAAATCGCCTGTAGTTACTCTTGCTTGGAACTCCCCTTTCAAAAACAACCATTGAGCCTACGGACTCAACCCCTTGAATGTTTGAAATATCATATGCTTCAATTCTTAAAGGCAGTTCATCGAGTTCCAGTAAGTTTTTAAGTTCTCCTACTACCTGCATGCTTTCATCCAGATTTTTCTTAATCCTCTGGCTTCCTTTTTCAAGAATTTCAAGAGCATTTTTCTTGATCATTTTTATGAGCATGCTCTTGTCCCCTTTGGCAGGAACTTTTATGGAGACTTTGTTTCCTCTTTTTTCAGACAGAAGTTTTTCTAGGACGTCCATATCTTCTATTTCGGCTTCAATATATATTTCTTTAGGGATATATACGGTTCCGGTGTAAAATTGCGTTAAAAATGAGCTGATTATTTCCTCTCTAGTTTCATTTTCTATGTTTGTGAGGAGATAATGCTCTCTTCCCATGATTTTTCCATTTCTTATAAAGAAAATCTGAATGCACGCTTCTTCGATTCCCATTGCACTTCCGATTACATCCTGATCAATGCTTGAGTTTGCAGAAACAATTTTTTGTTTTTCTGCAATGAGTTCAAGAGCGTTTATCTGATCCCTGTACTTTGCAGCAAGTTCATAGTCCATATTTTCTGAAGCTGCAAGCATTTTTTCTCTGAGAGCCCTGATAAGCTCATCTTCCCTGCCGGACAGAAGGCTTATGGCTTTTGTTACTTCTTCCTTGTATTCCTTTATGCTAACGTTTCCCATGCATGGAGCTGTGCATCTATTAATATGATAGTTCAGGCATGGCCTCTGATTTTTTTTGGTTCCGTCAAGTTTTAAGGAACACTTTCTCAGCTTGTATAGACTTCCTATTATGTCTATGATTTCATTGACTGCATAAGCGCTTGGATATGGTCCGAAATACCTGGCTCCATCTTTTTTTACTTCTCTTACCTTGTAAATGCGCGGATATTTTTCGTGAGCTGAAATTTTAATATATGGATATTGTTTGTCATCTCTTAAGAGCGTGTTGTACCTGGGCCTGTACTTTTTTATTAAATTGGCTTCAAGTATCAGTGCTTCAACTTCGTTGTCTGTAATTATATACTCAAATTCAGAAATGTTATTTATCATTGCCTGAATTTTCGGGCTGTGATTTTTAGATTGGAAATATTGTCGAACTCTTTTTTTAAGGTTTTTTGCCTTACCCACGTAGATTATTTCACCGAATTGGTTCTTCATGTGGTAGACGCCAGGGTTGTCTGGCACTTTTTTTAATTCTTCCTGTATATCAAACATGTTTTCTCCCAAAAGTTGATACATATATTATACCACTTTTGCCTTAATTTTAACATAATTTATAAATTAAATTTATATTAATTTTTTGTGTTTTTATAAATTTTTATACATGATTTTATAAAACAAAATACGTATTTTATTTTTAGAATTATTGAGACATGAACAAAATAAAAAAAATTTTAAAAAAGACATAGGTGAAAAATGCATAGCAAAGTACAAAATGCAGCGATTTTTACAAATCGCTGCATTTTATCAATATAATAATATTATCTTATAGGACAAATTCCTGAATCGCATCCTTCATTTCCAACATCCAAAGCTTCTTCCTGCACTTCATATGTGCTCAAAAGAGATGGTATGAAAGGTTTCATTTCTTTCAGTTTATTGTTGTACTCTTCTTCTGTGATTGACTCGTAGGGCATGAGCTGGTAGAAGCTGTCATCCAGTGAAAGGAATGAAAGTGCAACCACATCGTCCCAGTTGTCCCATACCCACTGCTCTACCTGATCCCATTCCTTGTCTCTCACATGTACTGTTATGGAGCAGTTGTGGTCAACGTAGTTTTCCATGAACAATTTGTAGTTTTCAAGCTGTTCAATTGCCGTAACATCATACTTTGTCTTGCCCACAGGAGCTTTTTCAGGAAACTCGATAACCTTTGTGGTGCAGGTTTTCATTTCCTGACCAACTTCAGGATAAATCGGATATCCCAACTCTTCACACACCTTAACCAATGGGTCATGGCTGTTGATTCTTACTCTTCTTAAGAAGTATGGTGAATGTGAATAATGTACACCGCTTGAAACTCCAGGAAGCTGTGACAATGTTCCTTCAGGCTTGATTGTTGTAACAAGTATTGGAGCACCCTCTCCTATCTCACCTGCATAGCGTTCAGATTCATCCTTGGCTGCATCTCTTAATTTTCTTAAAAGTGCTGCCTGCTGTTCTCTGTCAAGTCCTACAGCATTGACCATATCCTGCCATCCTGTTAATGAACAGCCTGTTATCTTGTCTCTTTGCTGAACTCTGTCCCACTGTGAAAGTTCAAGTTCAACACATGTCATTCTGTATGCTGCTCTTGCAGAAAGTCTCTGTGCTTTTAACAGCCCTTTTTCATCAAGGTTTCCATTTTCATCAACAAATGCATATACATTTATAGTTGTGAGGTTGCAAAGACCTTTGTTATCAAGGAGAATTTCTCCGCATGGATTCACTCCGTTCATGTTTGGTCTTCTCTTGTTCCCTGCTTCTTCATTGACCCATCCAGGCTCGCCTGAATAGCGCATTTGTTCAATCTGCCACTTAAGCTGCTCACGTGTAGGTTTTTTCCTGTAATAAATAGAATTATTGCTCATGGAGCGGTGGATTATATCCTTATCAACTATCCATTGTCCGTCTATTTGTTTGTACAGCTTGTTTTTTGCTTCGATGCAGTCAGTGTCGTCGTAGTCGATAAGCATTATTTCAGCTGTTCTCCTCACTCCTCCAACAACTACATTTTCTCCTATTATGTTCGCAATGTCCAGGCAGTCTATCGGCTTAAGCTTGAATCTTTCCTTGCCTTCAATTGTTCCGCGCTTTTTAATTACGGAGTCTATTTTAGAAAACATGTTTTTCATGCTTGAATGGCCGCTGGCAGTTCCTCCGAAAGTCTTGAGAACTTCTCCCTTTGGTCTTACATTGTTGTAATTGATTATAATTGTTGATATGTTTCTGTATTCACTGCTTGTGATGAAGCTCAAGTAATGGTCAAGAGCCTGAACCCAGCCTTCCTTGCTGTCTCCAACTATTATTTTTACAGAGTTGTTCTGAGTGAATTCAACGCCTGTGTTATCTTCTCTTTTTGATTTTTCTACAGGAGAGTAATCTTCATGCATGATTTTGTAGTTTGATCTTATTTTAGGAAGTTCTTCAACGTCCTTTTTCAATATTCTTACTCCAACCCCTGAACCTATCATCAGCAGGTAGAACAAATCTCTGAAAGCATGGAAATCATTTATTATTTCAAATGCACAATTGAAATTTGCCATAGGGTAATTGTATGAAACCGGAGTTCCTCCCACCCAGAATGTCCTGCCTGAAAGGAACTGCTTCAGGTTGAATATATTATCGTATAATTGCTCTGCTTCTTCCTTCTTAGTCGGTACAAGGCTGCAGTTATATTCAACTGCACGTCTTACAGTCTCCCACCAGTATTCCCTTCTTCTTTCTTCAGGCAGCCACCTTGAATATGTTCTGTAATAAACAAAGTTTCCTAATTGGTTCATTGGTGAACCTACATGCTTGTAGTGGCTTATAAATTCTTCACTTAAAAGTTTGTAGTCTTTTCTCTTGCGGGAATCTCTGGATTTGTCTCTTTCATATCTGTACAATATGTATTTTTTGGCAACATCTTTTCTCTCGCTGTCCATAAGTTCATTTTCAACCATGTCCTGTACCATTTCAACAGGTATCGGGAAAGATTTGCTTAAAATTTCATTTTCAATTTTGCTGCTTATTTTTCTTGCCAGTTCTTCATCCACCCCGTCCTTCGTTTCCTTCATAGCCTTAATTATGGCGCTGGTTATTTTATCGGCATTGAAGTCAACGAAGTTTCCAGTTCTTTTCAATATCTTTATCATACAATCCCTCTTTCTCCATAGTTCTTTTATAATGCATCTTTAATGACACTACATATTGTAGCATCAAGCTATGACTGTGTCAATATATAGTATATCCTGTATTCTTTGACAAAATATATTTATATTGAAATATCCACATTTTATATAAAATGCTAAAAATTACTTTACTGAAATTTCAAGGAATTCCTATTTCTTAATAAATCTTAACAATTTTCTCCGATAAAATTTATGTTCTTTATATATTCCCCACTAAAGTAATTATCGTCTGCCAATTCATAATGTGAAGTGCCCTCTGCTATATTATTGCATATTTTCCTCATTTTCCTATCAAGAAGAAACATTGAAGCACCCTTTCCTGCTCCGTTTCCCAATAATTTTATCTCAGGAAGTCCATGAGGCAGCAGCCCCATATACAGCGCATTATTTATGTTGATGTAGCTTCCGAATGCTCCGGCAACCACTGCCTCATCCACATCCTCCGGATTTTTTCCAAGTGTTTTCAATACAGCCATACACCCTGAATATATGGAACTTTTGGCAAGCTGAACCTGTCTTATATCTTTTTGAGTTATGAATATTTTCTTTTCATTGTTTTCGTAAATTATGAAGCAGTTTTCTCCGTCAATTGTTCTTAGTTTTCCCAAAATAGAAGACTCAGGGTTTAATTCCTTGTATTCATGGCTTGTGAGCATTTTTCCGGTATTGTCTATTATGTTGTTTCGAAGCATTTCTGCAGTTATGTCTATTATGCCTGAGCCGCATATTCCATCAGGCTCAGCGTCGCCGATTACATTGAACAAACATTCATCATTTTCTATTTTAAAATGTTCAACAGCCCCAACAGTTCCTCTCATTCCAAACTTAATGTTTCCTCCCTCTAGAGCCGGACCGCATGCAGTGGAAGAAACCAGGTAGCCCTTCTTGCTGCCTGCTGCAATTTCTCCGTTTGTTCCGAGATCAACTATAAGCTTGAAATTGTCTTTATTTCCTGCAGCCAGAAGCACAGCGGTTGTATCCCCGCCTACAAAGCCTCCAAGAAGAGGAAGAAATATGATTTTACACCTGTCCGGACAATTTAAATCTATGTCTTCACCATAGCATTCAACAAAATCCATGGTAATGCTTGTAAATGGGCTTATTCCCAACCTGTCAGGCCTTAATTTGAAAAACAGATGCTGCATGGCGCTGTTGCCGCAGAGAATAATATTATACATGTTATCAGCCAAAAATGGCACTTCAATATTTGCTTTGTCTGCCAAATTGTTCAAAGTATTTATAATTTTTCCGCTGAGCTCTTCTATTCCATCATTACTTGAACCTTTGAATATTCTGCTTATGACATCAGCACCCACTGATGACTGACTGTTGCTGCCTGAATATGATTTTACTAATTTCCCTGTGTTCATGTCATATATGTACATAACCACAGTTGTTGTTCCAATATCAACGGCTGCACCATATAAAAATTCAGTGGTGTTGTTTTTTTGCACATCAATGATTTTATCCTCATATAGGACAAATGTGACACCTTTTATTCCCTTTTCATTAATCAGTGATGAGAACTTTCTTAATGTCTTGAGGTCACAGCCTCTTAAAAATTCTCCCTGCTGCTTCTTTAAATTCTTTATGTCCACGTATGTTTTTTTAAGAGCAGGATCAAAATTAAATTTTTCTTCTGTTTCCATGCATTCCAGTATCTGATGTTTTTTGGAATAGTCATTTTCTCCTATGTAAATGTTAATGGGTCCGGAAAGTCTGGCCTGACATGCAAGAACAACTTCCTTTTTCCCATTTTCTTCTATTTCAACCCTGCATTTGCCGCATGTTCCTTTTCCGCTGCACACAAGATCCAGTGGAAATCCTGCTTGTTCGCAAATTTCAGCAACAGTTGAATTTTCTTCTGCTTCCAATACAATATTTTGATTTATAAAATTAACATGGTATTTTTTCATTTTCATCCCTGTACCGGCAATTATAATTTTTGCATCGCTCACATTCATTCTCTTCATCCTGATTAATACAGCAGCCATCTTCCGCTTCTTCTGCTACAAACACATATAGAAGGGATCTTTCAGGAAAAAGCACATTTCTTTCATTAATGTATGCCTCAACATCTTCCTTTTCTTTTAACATTCCCATAATTTCCTTCTGCATGTTTAAATCAATGTCTCCATCACCGGCAAAATATCTTCTGCTGAGTTTACGTCCATTTTTAAGCTCTTCTTGCCTCACGAACTTGCTGAATCTGTCCGAAGCTTCAAACAGCGCATGGTTCGCAGCCTCGTACAAAAGGTATCCTTTCAGGTAATTTCCGCTATTTATCATTTCCCGGGAAAAATCACCTATGTCATCCTTTGATGATACAAGGCAGATGATACAGTCTTTATCAGCTCCTTCATAGAGTCCGATTAAATTAATATGTGCTTTTGCAAAATATGCTGATATACTCATATTTTTTATGATGAATTCCTTTATTTCATCAATTATTTTGTTGGCGCTGTCAAAGACTTCAGTACCTTCTTTTATATGAAGTTTTTTGAAAAGACTTTCATTATTTATATGGGGCATTAATTTGTATGATGGCATTTTTCTTCCTGCTTTTTCTTTTTATTATATTATAATGATAAATTTATTTTAAGTCCATAAAAAATAACCCGGGCTTAAGCCCGGGACAGACTATTGACAAACCTCAGCACTGTCATCCTGAACGATAGTGAAGGATCTCATCTTTGTGAAAACATGAGATCCTTCGAGCAAGCTCTCAGAATGACAACGCCAAATTTAAACTTTGTCATCAACTTAACCCGGGCTTAAGCCCGGGTTATTACATTGCTTTTATAACTTCATCCTTGAATTCAGTTGTGCTTAAGTTTCCGCCTATGTCCTTTGTGTGAAGCTTTTTGTTTTTAAGGGTTTTTTTCAGGGCGTTTTCTATCTTTAATGCTGCTGAATCCTCACCTATGTGTCGCAGCATCATTATTCCTGACAATATTGCAGCAGTTGGATTTGCTATGTTCATGCCGGCAATGTCAGGAGCCGAACCGTGAACAGGCTCAAATATTGCTGTTTCTTCACCTATGTTGGCGCTTGGAGCCATTCCAAGCCCTCCAACAAGACCTGCTGCCATGTCTGATAGTATGTCCCCGTAAAGGTTCGGAGCAACTATTACCTGGTAATCCTGCGGCTTCATTACAAGCTTCATTGACATGGCATCAACTATTACATCCTCAAACTTTATGTCCGGATAGTTTTTTGAAACTGTACGTCCTGATTCCAGGAACAAACCATCAGACAGCTTCATGATGTTTGCCTTGTGAGTAAGTGTAACTTTGCTTCTGTTTTCCTTTTCAGCAACCTTAAATGCAAAATCTGCGATTCTTTCACTTGCCCCTTTTGTAATTACCTTGATGCTTTGTGCAACATCATCCTTTGCCATATATTCTATGCCCATGTACAAATCCTCAGAATTTTCCCTGACAATTACAAGATCTAAGTCCTTGTAGAGAGCATCTATCCCTTCATATGATTTTACAGGACGAACGTTGCTGTACAAATTGAATTTTTGTCTAAGCTGTACATTTATGCTTCTGAAGCCTTTTCCAACCGGTGTGGTTATAGGACCCTTGAATGCAATTTTATTTCTTTCTATGCTTTCAATTGTTTCCTTAGGAAGAAGCTCTCCGCACTTTTCATATGCTGCAAATCCAGCGATATTTTCCTCCCACTCAATTGTGTCAGTTGCCGCATCTATGATTTCTGTTGCTGCATGCATTATTTCAAGTCCTATTCCGTCTCCGGGAATCAATGTTATTTTTCTTTTCATGATGCGATGCCTCCTATACATTTTTCAGGCTCATATAATTTAAAAGCCCTCCGGATTTTATGATTTCAATTTGTCTTCCTGACAATTTCAGTTCCATTTCATATTGCTTGTTTTTCGTTTTGTTTTCCACAATTATCGTTGTTTTTTCAATTTGTTTCAACAGATTTGGTATTTCCATCTCGTCCATCTTTTCTATATCATCATAGTCTGCTTCATATTTGAATGTTAAAGGTATTATTCCGTTATTCACAAGGTTGCTTTTGTGTATTCTTGCAAATGATTTTGAAAATACTGCCCTTACTCCCAGGTACAAAGGAACAAGAGCTGCATGCTCGCGGCTTGAACCCTGACCGTAGTTTTTTCCTGCAACAATTATTCCTCCGCCATTTTTCTTTGCGTTCTTAGGAAAATCCTTATCAATCTGCATAAAGCAAAACTCCGACAAATAAGGAATGTTTGATCTGAACGGAAGAAGATGTGCATTTGAAGGCATGATTGCATCTGTTGTCACATCATCTTTAACTTTGATAAGTACAGGAACCACACATCCTGTATGATCTGCAAGCTTGCAGTTTTTTGGGAATGTCTTGATATTCGGTCCCCTGACTACCTTAACATCTCTTCCATCATCTGCAGGACTTATTATCATGTTATCATTTACCATAAACTTTTCAGGAATATCTATGTCAAGATCAACATTTTCATCAAAGTCCTCTTCCCCTGCAATAAAGCCTTTTATTGCAGAAAACGCTGCAACCTCAGGGCTTACCAGGTATACTCCCGCTGAATCAGTTCCGCATCTTCCCTGGAAGTTTCTGTTGAATGTTCTCAAGGATACGCCGTTATTTCCCGGCGCCTGACCCATTCCAATGCATGGCCCGCACCCGATCTCAAGTATTCTTGCACCTGAAGCAATTATTTTAGATAGAGCGCCATTTGCTGCAAGCATGGCCAGTACCTGCTTTGATCCTGGAGATATAACTAACGAAACATTTTCGTGAACCGTATTACCATCAAGTATATTAGCAACCTTCATCATATCTGTGTATGAAGAGTTTGTGCAGCTTCCTATGGCTACCTGGGTAATAGCAGTACCCCTTACTTGGCTTACAGGAACTACAGCATCCGGCGAATGGGGCAATGCCACATTGGGTTTAAGCAGACTCAAGTCTATGGTGATTTTTTCCGAATAAACAGCGTCATCGTCAGCCTTAAGTTCAGCAAAATCATTTTCTCTTCCCTGCGCCTTTAGAAATTCCAGTGTTCTTTCATCAGAGGGAAACAAAGATGTTGTAGCTCCAAGTTCAGCCCCCATGTTTGTGATAGTTCCTCTTTCAGGCACTGAAAGAGATTTTACACCTTCACCTGTATATTCAAATATTTTGTTTACTCCGCCCTTTACTGTGAAATTCTTCAAAACTTCCAGTATAATATCCTTGGCTGAAGAAAATTTGTTCAATTTACCCTTAAGTTCAACATTGACTATCTCTGGCATCACCAGTCTGTACTCACCGCCTGCCATGGCAACGGCAACATCAAGACCTCCTGCTCCCATGGCAATCATGCCCATTCCTCCGCAGGTTGGAGTGTGGCTGTCAGAGCCTAAAAGAGTGTCTCCCGGAACTGAAAACCGTTCAAGATGAACCTGGTGGCAAATGCCGTTTCCCGGTTTGGAATAATAAATTCCATGTTTTTTAGCAACTGTCTGTATAAACAGGTGGTCATCAGCATTTTCAGGTCCGGACTGAAGCATGTTGTGATCTATGTAAGCAACTGATTTTTTTGTTCTTACTCTGTCTATGCCCATGGCCTCAAATTGAAGGTATGCCATTGTGCCCGTTGAATCCTGAGTTAATGTCTGATCTATTCTTATTCCAATTTCATTTCCAGCTTTCATTTCTCCGGTAACAAGATGATTCCTGATAATTTTTTCTGCAAGTGTAGCCATAGTCCCTCCTATATTGCCCTTTCATTTTGATAGTTGTTGAAAATATATAATTTTGCAAGCTTTTCCATTTCTTCGCTGGAGATGTTTGTTGTTCTCCCGCTGTCATATTCTGAATCTATTTTGTTTTTAACAGGTATGAGCCTGTTATCGCCCTTATGGATTTTTTCATTTCCGCAAAGATTAAAGTAGCTGTTTATCCAGTATGCAATGCTTGAAATACCGGAATAAGAATTGATTGCCACCAAAGGAGGTTTTCCCAAAATCCTGCGTGTATCAAAGCTGTTGTAAATTTCTTCGTCCTTCAAAAGACCGTCTGCATGAATCCCTGCCTTTGTAACATTGAATTCTTTTCCTACAAAAGGTGTCTTTGGAGGAATTGCATAATCAAGATCCTTTTCAAAAAATTTTTCTATTTCATTTATGAGCTCAAGGTTCATTTCCGCAGTGTTACCTTTGATTTGTCCATATTCGATTATCATAGCTTCTAAAGGAGTGTTTCCAACTCTTTCACCTATTCCAAACATTGTGGTGTTCACAGAGGCTCCTCCGTACAGCCATGACGTTGTGGAATTTGTAACTGCTCCGTAATAATCGTTGTGTCCGTGCCATTCAATAGAACTAGACGGAACATTTCCGTAATATCTCAACCCGTGAATGATTGCCGGAACGCTTCTTGGAAGTTCAACTCCCACATGTGACACCCCAAGACCCAATGTGTCACAAGCTCTGATTTTTACATTTATTTTGCTGTCATTCATCATGTCCATAAGATTCTTCGCAAGAGGTACAACAAAGCCATAAAAATCTGCTCTTGTTATATCTTCAAAGTGGCATCTTGGAACAATGCCGTTTTCAAGTGATGCATAAGCAATGTCAAGATACATCTTCATTGCTTCCTGTCTGGTTTTATTCAGTTTGTTGAATATATGGTAATCGGAACATGACATTAAAATTCCTGTTTCCTTGATTCCCATGGACTTAACAATATTGAAGTCATCTTTGTTTGCCCTTATCCACGAAGTTATTTCAGGAAAATCATAACCTCTTGACATGCATTGTTCTGCGGCATTCCTGTCTTTCTGTGAATAAAGGAAAAACTCTGTCTGCTTTATTATACCGGACCCGTTGTCAAGCTCATGAAGATAATCATAGATTTTCACCATCTGTTCTGTGTTCATGCTCGTCATGGACTGTTGGCCATCTCTGAATGTTGTGTCAGTGATCCATATGCTTTCAGGTATGTCCATGGGCAGCTGAATGTTGTTAAATTTGATTTTAGGAATTTCATCGTATGGAAAAACATATTTGTATAGATTTGGTTTCATTGCTTCAACTGGATTATACTTCATGTTGCACCTCCGGGTTAGTTTATGAAAGAATTATGTTTTAAATTGCAAATTTGTATTTACTCACTTTTTTGATTTATGTTTCACATTATAATGCGATGTTTGAAATCAGTCAAGTTCAAAAATTATTTCTTTTATGTAATAATTTAATATTGCTACTTTACGCGTCATTTCTTGCAATATTTACATAACTTCTTGCAAGGAAAATGATAACCCTTAATTTCAGCCAATAAGTCAGAATCAAATCTAATTTTCTTACCGAATACATTAATTTGAACAGCTGAATCTGTATATCAAAAAACAAAAAAGGCATGCAGCTGCATGTCTCCAGACTATTTACACCCTAATCTTCACTAATCGTAGGGGCGGATCTTGTGTCCGCCCGTATCACTAATTCAATAATTTTGTTATCTTCGGGAGGACAGCAGCCCTCCCCTACATTATTGAAACAACTTTATCATCAAACTTATGCATGCTTCTGCATGTCTTTTATTTAATTCTGCTGCAAAATTGTATATTAACCGAACATCCAGAAAAGTTCTGCTATCATTCATTTCCAAGCCAGTTTATTGTTTTTCTGGTATCATTAAAACATTCATTTTTCAGGAAATCATCATCATATTTTTCTGAGCACATCATTGGATGCCTGCTTATATAAAATTTCCCGCTTGATAGATACCTGCTTTTTTCCTCTGCAAGTTTTCCCCACAAAAACCAGTTTATGTTTTTGTTTTCCCCGGAAATGTATTTAAGGAGTTCAATGCTGAAAGGCTCCCATATGGCAATGTGGCTTCCTGTGATTCCATGTTCAACTGTAAAATATGTGTTGAGAAGAAGCACGCCCTGCTTTTCCCATGATTTAAATATTTCATCAGGTGGAAGTATTTTGAATTTTCCCTTTTTGATTTCCTCCTGAATCTGGGAAAATTTTTTGATTTCAGAATAATCATTGATATCATTGTAATTTTTGTGTATTAATCTTACAATGTTTTTAAGGGAAACCTGCCTGAACTTCGCATCCCATGAATGCAGATCTCCTACTTCAAATGCCCGGCCGGTGGCTCTTCCTTTTTCAGGATATGGATCCTGCCCTAGTATTACAACCTTTATGTCATCAAGATTACATCTCATGAAGCGCAGTACATTTTCATATTCAGGGTTAATATTTTTCCCTATTTTTTCCTCGATATTTTTTAACTGCAGGATTATTTCCTCAGTTAAGAATTTATTCCACGAAGGGTGATAATCTATAGGTATTAAACTCATATTGTCTCCTGTCAATTTTTATTTAACTTTTCTTCCCACAGCATTTTCATAATGGAAAGCTCCTCGCTGTAGTCTGTCTTTGTTTCATCATCCTTGTCATATTCAAGCTTCTCAAGAATTTCTATAACAAAGTTATTTTCCCCTCTCTGGTTCCACTCATTCTGCATAGCCTTGTTTGGATGAGAGCCATGCTGCAGCTGAAATCTTGTGCTGTTGATTTTACCCTTGAGGTTTTGTGTTGTTTCAAGGAAATATTTTGTACCGTCCTTTGTGCGCACTGCAAAAATTCCCATTTCACTTTTCATTTGCTTGTATTGCTCTTTCAGTTCCTTTTTCCTGTCCATTTTAATAACCCATTTCCTTTAATATTGATGACAAAGTCCTCAGTCTTTCTCCTATTATTTCGCCATCATCACTTAAAGCCTGATTGAACAATTTTATGTCTTCATTTATTTTTTCGTTGTCCGTGCATACTTCAACTGTCATTGCATCTCCCTGGAGACCCACTCTGTCAATAACAGGATGTTCAGGGTCATAAAGTTTTTCATAACGGTATGCTTCCCTGAAATGGAGCTGTGTTCTGCAAACAAGTATAGCAAGGTCCAGCACTCTGTGCAAAGGCAGTTCTTCGGATTGCCTTGACCATTTTTCTCCTGTGTATCTCCAAACCTTGGCTGAAATATCAACCTTGCCTCTGTCGTTCCACTGGGCAAGGCCTAAAGACAGCCCTTTTGCATCTGAATTGTATGCATATCTTCCATCAACATTTTCATAATTTTCTGAAACAATAACCGGTTTATGTTTTAAGGCTGTAGGTATTTTCATTTTGTTCTCCTTTATTTACTAATTTACTAAACTACTAATTAAATAATACTGCAAAAAAATAAAATTGTCAACAGTACAAATAAAAAAACAGCAGATACGACTGCTGTCAGACTGTTGACAAAGTTCAATATTTAGGGGAGGACTACCGTCCTCCTGAAGATAATAACAATATTATCGAATTAATAAACCGGGCGGACACAAGATGAGGCCACTGAAAAACTATACATTTATTCACTGTCATTCTGAGGCGTAGCCGAAGAATCTCATGTTTTCAACAAAGATGAGATCCTTCACTGTCGTTCAGGATGACAGGAAAGACTTTTTCAGTGACGTCCACAAGATCCGCCCCTACGAATATGGAAAATTGGATTTGTCAGTAGTCTGAACAGCAGTGAAACTGCCGCCTTTTATTTTTATTATGCTGTTTTCTTCTTGAACAATACCGCTCCTATTCCAAGGAGAACAGCTGCTCCTGCCCCAATAGCTAAAGGAGAAATTCCTTTTTCTTTAACATCATCCTTTGCGCTGATTACCTTGGCATCAGTTGCACTTACCACCTGAGCTTCAGGTGCAGCTTCTTCAGCTGGACCGCTTGTTGCTGCATCAGGGGCACTGACAATCTTTACGTCAGGGGCACTTGTTGTGCTCATAAGTTCATCCGTTAAAGTTACTGCCATAATTCCATCCACTACCTCTACTTCATCGCTTCCAAGAATTTCAATGATGTATTTCTGGTTTTCTTCATTGAAAGGTGTTATTCCAACTTCAACATATCCGTCTGCAGGATAAGTATGAGTTACTGTTATTCCTTTTTCGTTAATTTCCTTTAGTTTTTCTTCAAACAATATTTTATCGAAAGCTGCCTGCTTTTCATACATAGCTTCATCTACTGAAGTAATTTGAATTTTAACGGAGTCAGCAGGAAGTTCCAGAGTCTGGGCAAAAGCAGCTGTCATTGTTGCCATTGACAGGCATGCGCTTAAAGATAATACTTTTATAATATTTTTATTCATAATAATAACCTCATTTTTTAATTTTTATTTTTAATCTATTTTTAGTTATTTGTCTCAGTTTAAATTTATTTTTTAATGTTTAATTTTACATCATGGCCATGTAAGGATTAACCTCCTTTCTTGTTACACTTATTTAGACGGGTTATATATATAAATGTTTCATGGTAATTATTGGATGTGTAAATTAAACGCCATAAAAAAACCACCGCATGGGTGGTTAGGTTAATGTCAGTTTAATTTTAGTTTAATGACCGTACAAAGGATATCAAAGGTTCTATGTCTTTCTTATCTGTAAATTCAACCTTATCTCCGTAGGTTTCAAGCATCAGTCTGTCTTCATCCGTAAGTTCATCCTTTTTCTTAACCGAGGATTTGAGAGCTGCCATCATTGCCTTGTGAACAATTCCCAACTCCTTGTAATTTATTCCCCCCCTGAGGTGAAATATGTTTATTCTTTTTTGCATTTCATCGGTGAAGTTTTTTTTGATTATAGGTTCAAACTGTGATTTAATATCCGGATCCGCCAGTCCAACTGTGAAAACAACAATATTCTTGTTATTTATTCTGCTGAAGTTTTTCGTAATAAGATCTACTCCCAGTATGCCGCTGGCATAAAGCCCTCCTCCGTAAACAATAGTGTCATATTCAAGCATTTTTTCACCTGAAATTTCTGACTGTTCAAACAAGTCACATTTTAATTCCTCAGAAATCCATTCTGCATATTGTTTTGTGTGTCCATACTTGGTTTTAAAAATTACTGCAACATTTCCCATTTCTGCCTCCTAGTTCAATCCTTCAATAAGTGCTTTTTCTATTGCTTTTAAAATAACTCTGCTGCTATAGGTAGCTCCAGATATCGAGTCAACTTCAAGGCTTTGTGCTTCAACTACCATCTGTGGTATTACTTCTGCAGCCTGACCTTTTCCGTTTCCATGCTCCACAAGATTTATGTTTTTAATCACGTGGTTTTCAACAGTAACTTCCACCTTTGCATCAACGGGCAATACCTGGTAGTAACCGGTGAAAGTTCCATCTTTAACTTTAGATAAGTCCACATCTTTTATTTCCATGGTTGTCAATTCATTAAGATTTTTTTCTAAATTTGATACAACTATAGCTCCTGCCACAATTACAACTGCTGCAAAAATCAGAACAATTAGAATCAATTTTTTCATCTTCATGACTTAAACCGCCTTCATATTTTATTAGTGGTAACATTTTCACTATATTATTTATTGATATAAATGTCAATATAAAATTGCTGCAAACCCTATTATTTCAACAATTTTTGTTTGTTATCTGCCGTAACTCGACTTTTTATTTTTTATGGAAGCAGTTTTTTTTTAAGATGTATTTAAGCGAAGCATGTTATGATTGTGTTGTTAAGGAGGAAGTTATGGTAAAAAATATTGAATATCCTGATTATATAGATTATTATTACTTCACAAAAGGAAGCAATGTAATAAAGCTCGAAAGAAAAAATGATTCTGATATAATATACTCAAAATACATTCGATTCAACAACCCCAGAGAAGCTCTGGAATGCTTTGAAGACAAATGTTGGATAAGAGAAAAAAAATAGATGAACGGGAGGGAACCAAGCCCTCTCTACATAGTTTTCTTCATGAATTTTCTTAGCAGCAACAATATCCATCCTGCTGAAACCATTACACATAATATCAAGTATGTGATTTTACCTTCCAGTGCAAACTTTGCCATCCAAAAGGACGGCAGCATAATTGCCAGGTATTGTATTCTTGTCAGAACAAAAAACGGCAATATAATACCTATCATTGAAATTCCAGACATCTTAGTAATTGCCATTCCTTCCACTTTATTCGCCGAAAGAGATACAACCATCATAGTAGTTATGAAACCAAGCACTGACGATAAAAAAGACAGTAATATTATCATTTCAAAAGAAATTATGTCCAATGAAAATACATTCATGACAATTATTGATACTACAAATGAAAGTGTCAAAGGAAGAATCAATCTTGAAATTAAGTATCCTCCCCTGCCAAGAGGCGTAACTGACATGTATTTTGTGATTCCGTCATCAATTTCTCCCAGAATAACCATAGAAGATGCAAAACTGAACATCATAGGAGTCAATACAACAAGAAATAAATCAAATATGAGAAAATATGGAACCAGTACTTCTTCACGGCTGTAATATCCCGTAAGGAACTTTTCAGCAGCGGGAATTCCGAACTTCATGAACAGTCCATATAGAACCGGCGCCAGACATGAGAGAAAAAGCATGGCATCTCTTGCTATTTGATTTAAATACTGCATAAATGAAATCGACAGTCTCTTATGTGTCATAAACTTACACCTCCTGTATTTTGAAACATGTCTTGAATATACTTATGAGCCACTTTGTACATTGCCGCAAGCCATATACATAATATGGCTGAAAACAACAACAGATGTTTGCTGTTTCCACTTATAAGACTGATTATGATGCAGCCCGGGTGAATAAGCATGAACATGCTGTCATAACCGAACAAGTACATTATGGGCGGCAAAAAACTGATTATTTCTATTGGAACTGCCGTCGTAAGAAATTGGTTGAGACTTGATATTTTAGCTGCAACAATCAATCCACACATGGTGAAAAATGCTGAACCAAAGGCCGTTCCTATGACAGAAGCATATAATTTTTTTGTGCCTAATGGCAATGTAATTGCTATTCCTACAAGAACAGATATGAACAAAAGAGATATTACTTTTGACAATATGTATTCTCCTGTTTTTACAGGTGATACGGCAAGAGAGTTCAATATCCTTTCGCTTTTTTCAAGCAGCACGATGGCTCCCATAAAGAAAAGTCCCATTGCTGCTGGATCTGAAAAAATCATTATTGCTGCAGCCTTTTCCCTCCAGGATTGGGGCATGACAAAAATTAAAGATAGATAGACTGCAGTGAACACTGCATAAACAAAATAAAACCCATATTTGAACTGGAACCTTATATCTCCCTTTATTAAATTTATAATTCTCATTGAAGCACTCTCCCCGTCACTTCCATAAAAATATCATTTAATGTTGGCTCGCTGCTGTGTATGGACAAAACTCTGTTGCTTTCAATAAGCTCTTGGAGCTTTTTATCACCAGATGTATGACTGAGCAGGCATTCCCCTGTTTTTTCAATTCCGTCCAAATAAGTATACTTTATTTTGGACGCTCCTTTTGACATAATAAGATTATGAGGTGTATCCAAAGCCTTGACCCTTCCATCCACAATAAATGCCACCCTGTCGCAAAGCTCAGCAGCATCTGCCATGTTGTGTGTTGTGAGTATAATTGTCTTACCATTTTTCTTTTCCTGTAGTATTATGTTCTTCATGTCTCTGCTGCTGTTGGGATCCAAGCCGCTTGTAGGTTCGTCAAGAAATAAAATGTCCGGATTGTGCAGCAACGCCTTTATAAAATTAAGCCTTGACTTCATACCCTTGGAGTATTCTGAAACTTTTTTGTCCTCATGGTTCTTAAGTCCCACCATTTCCAGCATTTCATCAATATTGCGCAGTTTTTTTGAATACAACGAACCGAAAAACTCAAGGTTTTCTCTTGCTGTGAGCTTTTCATAAAGACTTGGGAATTCAAAATCAACTCCAATATTTTCATAGAAATCATTTCTGAAGTCTTTGCTTTCAATGCCGTTTACAATTGACCGACCTTTATAGGTCTTAATTAAGCCTGTTAGAATTTTTTGCAGTGTACTTTTGCCTGCCCCTGATGGACCAAGAAATCCGAATATTTCTCCTTCTGAAACTTTAAAGTCAATGTTTTCCAAAAAACTGTTCTTTGTGTAGCTAAATGATAAATCAACAACCTGAATCATATTATTCCTCCATCAATTGAATTACCAAACCATTAATCATCAATTTCAAGGAACCGTCAAAAACTTCCTCCCCTATTTCCCTTTTATGAAGCATGGTAAGAAATACACCCCTCAATGCACCGCTAAAATACTGCACGTTTTTTTCCTTTACATGAGGAATTAATTCCATGAACTTTTCCATCATTGCATAATCATCTCTGAAGTGCTTTTCCACAATTTCATTTGGAAGTTTTCTAATAATGAGTTCCAACTCCCCATTTGTCATTACTTTTAAAAGGAATGTGTCATCCACCATTTTATATACTTTAAACAGCAGATTAGTCAGATTTTCAGCAGTTATTCTCCCTTTAATGAGATTTGCTTCTCTTATGAAATGTTTTTGAATTTCATCGTGCAAATCATTTACAACATCAAAAAGCAATAGTTCCTTTGAATCATAAAACAAATAAAATGTGCCTTTAGGTATGTTTACGCGTCTTACCAGTTCATCAACTGTGGTTTTTTTTACTCCGTACAAATTGAGGCAGTTGTATGCTTCCTCTTTTAACCTTTTTACAATGTATTCCTTTTCCTGGGAAGAATATGATTTTGGCATTTTTGCTCCTTGTACTATTTGACTATATTTGTATTTATAGTCATTATAGATCAAAAAAAGATTTAATGCAATATATTTTTCACAAAAATAGCATTCGCTCTTAGGTTGATGACAAAGTTATTTTAATTAATATTGATAATTGTCGGTGAATTAGAAATCTAAGTTTGTAGGGGAGGACCTCGTGTCCTCCCGAAGAAAACAAAATTATTGGATTAATTATCCGTACGGATATAAGATTCGCCCCTACGTCTTGTAGAATTGTGGTTTGTCAATAGTCTGATAGCATTAGCTCTTCTTTATTTTCATTACATATGTTTTTTTCTGTATTCAGTTGGAGTCATTCCCGTATAAGATTTAAAAACCTTGCAGAAATAATGCTGACTCTTGTATCCGGTTTTCTCTGATACGTTCAGGCTTGATATGGACGAGTCTGAAAGAATTAGTGATATTGCTTCCTCCATCCTAAGCTTTGTGAGAAATTCAGAAAAACTCATGTTTGTTTTCTTTTTTATTATTCTTGTAAGATAGGACTCGCTCACGTGAAGGTCTTTTGAAATATTGGATAGAGACAGTTCACTGTCTCTGTAATTCTTATATATATAGTCAATTGTTTCATCTGTTATATTAAAATTTTCAGCTGTAGGATAATGACAGTCCTTTTTTTCCTTAACGGCACAATTACATGCCTTTTCTATTACAACAAATAAATTTTTCTTGTCAATTGGTTTAAGCAGATAATCAAACGCCTTAAGCTGAATAGCCTGCTGTGCATATTGAAATTCATCATATCCGGAAATAATTATGAATTTTGTAAATGGTGCATGAACGGACACCTCGCGCATAACCTCAAGACCTGTAAGTCCCGGCATGTTTATGTCAATCAAAACCACTTCAGGCTTTATTTCCTTTATGAGCCTTAACGCTTCAAATCCATTTGAAGCAGTTCCGGAAACATTAAACTTCATGGTGCTTGATTCAATAAGATGTTTAAGTCCGTTTCTGATTGTTGATTCATCATCACATATTAATATATCATACACTTACTTCATCCTCCTCTATCTTGGGCAGACTTACAGTAATTTTTGTTCCTGCACTTTCTCTGCTTTCTATATTTAACCCGTATTTGTCTCCATAATGAAGATATATGCGTTGACTGACATTGTAAAGGCCGTAATTGCTGCTTGTAAGGTGTCTATGAAGATTATCCCTTATATTTGTTAGTTTTTCCTCTGGAATTCCAACACCGTCGTCTTCAACCACTATATTTAAATTGTCATGTTCTTCAAAAATGTTTATGGATATGTTTCCTCTTTTGAGACTTGGTTTAATTCCATGGTATATTGCATTTTCAACCAAGGGCTGGATCAGAATTTTGGGCAGGCACAATTTATACAATCCTTTATCACAACTGATTTCATAATTCAAAATATCCCCGTAGCGGTGCTGCTGTATGCTAAGATAACTTTTCACATGTTCCAGTTCCTTTTCAAGAGTTATGAATTCTCTCCCCTTGCTCAGTGAAATACGGAAAAATGAAGACAGAGACATTATAAGATCTGCCATTTCATGAGCTCCATATTCTAAAGCTTTCCACTGCAATGTATCCAGAGTGTTGTAAAGAAAATGCAGATTTATCTGGGACTGCAAAACCTGAAGTTCCCTTTGCCTCTTTTCCTTTTGATGCTCATATGATTGATTCATCAATTCCTTGATGTCAACAACCATGGCATTGAAATCATCTGCCAGATTTGAAAGTTCGTCATTTCCAGGCAACGTAATTTTTGTTTCCAGATTTCCTTTCCTGACATTCTCCATGGCGCTGCTCAATACTGCAATCCTTTTAGTTGCAGCGTTGCTTACAAAATAACTCACGCTTATGGCAACAAGCAATAGAAGAATCCACATGCTTATGAGTGATTCATTTAAAATCCTTGTGTCTTTGTACAGCTCCGCCTTTTCAACCGATGTGCACAGATACCAGTCATGGCTGTTTGGAATGGGAGCATAAAATGCAACATAACCTTTGTTTTCTTCGGACATTCTTTCACTGGTAAGAGTTCCGTCAGAGTTTTTCGGAATATGAGCAATTATGTCCTGAATCAATGATTCTGACAGTCCCTCGTCCGTATGTGTGTATATGGTGCCTGAACTGTCCACAATCATTGATTTTCCGTTATAAAAAGAAAGGTTGTCCGTTATTTCAGTAAGCTTTCTAAGTGAAATGGCAGCAGCTACAAATCCTATTTTTTCAGAGCTGGTGTTATATATGGGATAACAGGCCACAGTTATCAAGCTTTGGTCTGTTTTTGATACAATAGGTTCACTTATTACATATTCATCATCCGAGTTTAAAATTCTTTTGAAATATTCTCTGTCCGAAACGTCGATTGTCTGGTTTTCATTGATATATTCAAGTCCGTCAAGCTTGTTTATTGAAAATGTTCCATAGTTGTTTCCGTAATAGGAATCCATGTCATTGCTCAGCTGATTAATATATGCTTTGATTGCTTCATCATCCATGGAAACTACTGTTGGAGTTCGGCTGATTGTATGAAGCTCCCTTATTCTTTGGGCCAGCCATGCTCCTGCTTCATTTGCTTTTGATTCAATGAGCTGTGTGCTGAGATTTTCTGTAAGCCTGCTGTTTGTGTAGTTGATGCGTATGCTTATGATAACAGCTGCAATTGAGAATATTGCTGTCAGACATATTGCAAAAAAAACGGTTAATTTTCTTTGTAGTTTCATTTTTACCTCAATAGTTCGTAAAAGTTAAATATTGCGATTTCATATTATAAAGACAAAGCTTTGAAATTATACTACAATGTGAAACGAAAAACAATATACAAATTATAAACAAACGGGAGGAAAAATGAAAAAATTAATATCTATAGTGCTTGCTTTATCAATGGTGCTTGGAATTACAGGCTGTAGCCAGGCAAACACTCAAAAACCATCACAGGAGTCTGCTCAGGAATCATCTATTGATGGAACATACGAAGGAACAGGAACAGGCAAGGGCGGAAATATTGTAGTAGAATTAACAATTGCTGACAACAAAATTTCCGATATAAAGGTTAAAGAAGAACATGAAACAGAAGGATTGAATGAAGCAATGTCCATCATGACTGAAGAAATGATTGCAACAAACAATTTTGATGTTGACGGTGTTACTGGAGCTACAATAACATCAGCAGGATTCAGAACAGCAGTTGCTGATGCATTTTCAAAAACAGGAGCTGACAAAAGCGTGCTTGTTTCCGCTGGAAAAGTTGAAAAGGAAAAAAGAGAATCAGAATACACTTCAGACGTTATAGTAATCGGTGCAGGCGGAGCAGGACTTACTGCTGCAATAACAGCTGCCGATAATGGAGCAAGCGTAATTGTTCTTGAAAAAATGCCAATAATCGGCGGAAACACTCTTCTTTCAGGCGGTGAATACGCAGCTCCGGGAAACTGGATCCAGGTTGAAGAAGGAATCGAAGACAGCGCTGATAAGTTTTATGCAGACATATTAAAAGGCGGAGACAATGAAGGCAATCCTGAACTTGTAAGAATTCTTGCTGACAATGCTCTGGATGGAGCAAACTGGCTGAAGGATGACATTAAAATGGTATTTGAAGATCACATGTTGTTCTTTGGTGGTCATTCAGTTGAAAGAAGCTTGGTTCCAAAAAATGCAACAGGTTATGAAATGATAAGCAAATTAAACGCAAGACTCACAGAAAAAAATATACCTCTTCACAAAAATACCACTGCAGCAGAATTAATTCAAAATGCTGACGGACAGGTAACAGGTGTGAAGGCAGTCTACGACGGTCAGACAATAACATACAATGCAAATAAAGGTGTTATAATTGCAACCGGCGGATTTGGTGCAAGTCTTGATATGAGAATGAAATACAACGAAAACATGAATGAAAAAATTCTTTCAACAAATTCAGTGGGAAGCACAGGAGACGGAATTACATTGGCTGAAAAAATCGGTGCTGAGCTTGTAGATATGCAATACATTCAGACATACCCAACATGCGACACACAATCCGGTTCACTTTTGTATGTAGGTGATGTTCGTATGGAAGGAAGATCTATACTTGTTAACAAGGAAGGAAAAAGATTTGTTGAGGAACTTGAAAGAAGAGATGTTATTTCAAATGCAGTGATTGAGCAAACAGGCGGAGTATCCTACATGTTCTGGGATGAGTCTGCCATGACAGATTCAGGCATGGCAGTTACTCATGAGTCAGAATATAACGGCTTGATTGCAAGAAAACAGTTAGTAAAGGCAGACACAATAGAAGAAGCTGCAGCTTTCTTTGAAATAGATGCTACAGAGCTTAAGAAAACAGTTGAAAACTACAATCAGTATGCTAAAGACGGCGTTGACAAGGAATTCAACAAAAGAGGAACATTGGTTGAATTTGGTCAGGGGCCATACTATATAATGGTTTCCAAGCCTGCTGTGCACCACACAATGGGCGGAATAAAAATCAATTCAGAAGCACAGGTTTTAAACAAAAATGGTGAAGCAATAAAAGGATTGTATGCAGCCGGTGAAGTAACGGGAGACATTCACGGAACAAACAGACTGGGAAGTGACGCCATAGCCGACATCACAGTATTTGGACGCATTGCCGGTCAATCTGCAGCAAAATAAACAAAACAAAATCGCTGGCGTGCCAGCGATTTTTGTTATTATGGTATTATTCTAAATCCTGTATATTCATCTTGTTTATTTCCTGATTGTTTTTTTCCTTGATTTTTTCTCTGCATGCCTTGTAAATTGCCAGATTTATGACTGCAGGAATTAAAAATACAGCAAATGCTGCTAAAATAGGAGCAATATCTCCAGTATATATCATGTTTCCAAAAGACATGAACGCTGCAACAAGTAAATTTATTACAGGAAGAATTAACCCAAGATACTTATTCTTGCTCATGGAAAGAAATATTTGAAGAGCTGCTAAAAGAACTATAATAATTAAAGCAGCTATTAAAAACACCAATACCTTACTCATCATTCAGTCTCCTTTAATTTTTTATATTCAGAAATCAATATTTTAGCTGTTTCAAAATCTATTTTTTCATTGACAGCCATCCTTTTTATGAGGGAAATGTACGGTTCCTTTGCATTGTCTTCACTTATTTGTATCTTTTGAATCAAACGGTCCAGCCTCAGCCTCACTGTGGGATATGTAACCCCGTATATTGCCGCCACTTCTTTAAGAGATCCTGATGACAGCAAAAACTTTTTTATAAATGATATATCTTCTTCCTCCAGATTATTCAGCCATTCTGGCAACACTTCAACACCCATACTTCCACCTCAATTTTTATTCAACATTACTTTATCATTATTTTTAATAATATTAAATATACATCTTAATTTTATTAAAGTCAATGTTGAACAATGTATATTATGATTAAATTTTTTCCATATAACAAAATAAAATTTTATTGTAATATTTCAAAACTTTGATATGATTTAATTATATAAATATTTCAGGAGGCATCCATGAAAAAGCTGACAATCGGTCAGATGGCGCAAATAAACGTCGTGTCTGAGCAAACGCTTCGCTATTATGATAAAATAGGATTATTAAAACCCGTGGAAGTGGATAAAGCTACCGGTTACAGATTTTATTCCATCAAACAAAGCGCCCGCCTTGACATGATTCAGTATATGCAGTCCCTTGGAATGAGCTTGAAGGATATTTCAGATCAGCTTAATAATTGTGATGTTAAGCTTACAAAACATGTGCTTGAGAAAAAAATGGAGCAAATCGACAAACAGATTGAATCCCTGAAGTTTCAAAAAATAGCGCTGCAGCGTGCAGTTGATAATTATGAAAGATACGAGTCTTCGCCGCCCGATGGGACCATTGTGCTTGAATACATTGAAAAAAGGTGGATATACAGCTACACTACCGACACAAACTTTTACAATTTCGGCATTGAAGTTTATGAGGAGCAGCTGAGGAAACTGAAGGAAGACATGGATAGCAAGGGACTTCGCAGCACTTATTTCTGCAATGCAGGAAGCACTGTTTCACAGGAGAACATAATCAGCAGAAATTATGTTTCCGATAAGCTGTTTGTGTTCGTGGATATTGAGAATGTTCCTGAAAAACTGGTGACTGCAGTACCTCCCAACACATACCTCTGTATATACTGCAACAGGTTTGAAATGGAGATACCCTATGCAAACAAGCTATTGGATGAAGCAGTTTTAAGAAACTACATAATTACAGGAGATTACATATGTGAAGTGATTGTTGATTTGCCCGATTTTATCGAAAATGAAAGAGGCATGTTTTTTAAGCTGCAAATTCCTGTAAAAATTTAATTTTCTCAAAAAATATTTCTTGACCTTATAGTTGCAATAACCTTTATAATTTAATCAGAATAGCTCCGATTCTCATGGACCCACGGGGCCTTTGAGAACGACAGGTGGATGGAGCAATCTGTTCGCCCCCCTTTTTGAAAAGGAGCCGCAGCATGTTTTTGCTGCGGTATTTTTGTATTCTTATTTAGAAAGGAGATGTTATGAAAGTAAAGGTAAGACTGACTGGACTTTTGGCTGCCTCATGCGGTTTCAGGGAAAAAATTGTGGAACTTCCAAACGATTTCACAATAGCAGAAGCCATAACATTCATGAATATTCCCGTAAGCGGAATCTGGATAAAAAGCAGCGTAAACGGCAGCCTTAAAAACAAGTCATACGTTCTTCAGGAGAGTGATGAACTTTATCTCTTTCCCATTGGCGGCGGCGGTTAAAAAAATCAGGAGGTGTAAATTGAAACCAGGAGTAATTAAAGTTAAAACGAACAAGGAAGTGTGCCAGGGATGCAGGACCTGCGAAGCAGTTTGTTCCCTGAATCACACGGATGCTGTGTCACCTCAGACACGAGGTATTCAGATTTCAGAACTTGGACAGCTTGGGAAATTCAAAATCACTGTATGTCAGCAATGCTTTGACATGCCATGTGCAGAAGCATGCCCGGAAAAAATAATTGCCCGCAACGCGTATTCGGGAGCCGTTGTAATAGGTGAAGGCTGTATTGGCTGCGGCTCATGTGCAGAAGCATGTCCTTTCAGTGCAATTGTTATGACTGATTTTGACGGTGAAGTTAAACCATTTAAATGTGACTTGTGCGGCGGATTGCCGGAATGTGTTTCTGCGTGCCCCCGTCAGGCGCTGTCGTGGTAGGAGGCTAACATGAAGGGATATAAAAACTGTATAATAAAAGTAGACTTATCAAATGGAAACATTAAAAAGGAACATTTAAATGCTGATTACATCAAAAGGTACTTAGGCGGCGAAGGCTATGGAATTGCCCTTTTATGGAACCACATGCCTCTTGACGCACATCCTCTTTCTCCGGAAAACCTGCTAAGCTTCAACACTGGCCCAATGACAGGAACTCCTGCTCCTTCAGCCTCACGTACCAGCGTGTGCTTCATGTCACCACTGACAAACACCATAGGAGCCTCTAACATGGGAAGCCATTTTGGAGCAGAACTAAAATTTGCAGGTTATGACACTGTGGCATTCACAGGAAAAGCCGAAAAGCCTGTATATCTGCTGATAGACAATGAAAATGTAGAAATAAAGGATGCTTCCTCCCTCTGGGGAATGGATACAAGGGAAACAACTGAAAAAATAAAGGAAGCCGAAGGTCAAGACATCAAGGTATGCTGCATAGGTCAATCCGGAGAAAAGTTGTCAAAACTTGCCTGTATATTCAGCGATGACTGCTTTGCAGGAAGAGGCGGGGCTGGTGCTGTAATGGGAAGCAAGAACCTTAAGGCTGTTGCTGTCCGCGGAACCGGCAAGGTTGAAATTGCAGACACAGATGCATTTAAAAGGGCCTTCAGGAATTCCATTAGAGAACTTCGCGAAGAAGCATACACATGGGGACCTGTTCATGGCTATGGCACTCCTGCATGGGTTGGCGGTGCCGATGACTTCGGAATACTTCCAACAAGGAACTTCATTGACAACAAATTTGAGGAAATTGAAAAGGTACTTCCATACAATCTCTGGAACAACACGGATAAATACAAGGTTGCCAGGAGAACGTGCTACGCTTGCCAGCTTGGGTGCCATAAATATGTTGTTATGGGAGATGTGGAAGTAGGAGAAATGGAATATGAATCTCTTGCTGCATTTGGCCCACGCTGCGGAGTTTCTGATTATGAAAGCATATGTATGGCAGGATATTATACAACAATTTACGGAATAGACTCCATATCAGGGGGCTCTACCATCAGTGCAATAATGGAATGGTATGAAAAAGGTATAATCACCAAGGAACAGACCGACGGCCTTGAAATGAACTTTGGAAACGGTCCTGCAATGGCAGAAATGCTTAGGAAAATGTGCCTTCGCGAAGGATGCGGTGACTTGTATGCAGACGGATCATTTGCTGCAGCCAAAAAAATCGGCGGCAAGGCAATGGATTATGTAATGGCTGTCAAGGGCATGGAAATTTCGGCAACCGACCCAAGGGGCTCTTCTTCCATGACAGTTGCTTTCGGAACAAGTGAGCGCGGTGCCTGCCACATGAGACCATATGCTGCAACAATTGATGCATTCGGATATTTGTATCCTGATTTAGACATAAATGAGCCTAAGGATCCTTTCAGCGACACAGAAGACAAGACATGGCTAAAAGCACTCAAGGAATGCTTTGTTGTTACAAACCTTGCTGGAATTTGTGACTTTAATGTAATAAATGCTGAAATGAAGCCTTCCACCATGGCAGAACTTTATACGGCCATAACAGGCGTTGAAATTGACAAGTATGAACTCCTGAGAACCGCTGAAAGAACAATTGCACTTGAAAGGGCAATAAACTACATCCGGGGATTTAGAAGAAAAGATGACCGACTTCCTAAACGCTTCATGACAGAGCCTGCCACCGGAGGTCCTCCGCAAGGAAGAGTTGCAGACATGGAGGCAGCTCTTGACAAGTATTACGAAGCATGTTCCTATGACAAGGAAACTGCAATTCCAACACTTGAAAAGTATCAGGAACTTGGAATGATGCACATTGCAGAAAAAGTTTACAATCTTATAAAGCAGGAAGCATAATTACTCAAAAAAGCCGTCAATTGTTGTTGACGGCTTTTGTGATAACAAATAACCTTCGACTGTGTCATTCTGAGGGCGTAGCCCGAAAGATGCCCTAACCCTATTTTTCAGCTTTTCTTGAAAAATAGCGGTAGGTCACTCGCAATGAGCACCAAATTTATGTGAGTGAAAGCGAACATATAAATTTGTGTGCGAAACTGCAGAATCTCATGTTTTCAACATTATAAGATGAGATCCTTCGCTAACGCTCAGGATGACTGTATTGGGGGTTGTTAATATTTTGTGCTGTAAATTAATTATTTGGCTAGCTAATCCATGGGCTTCCGGTATCTTTTATTTCCCATTTCCCATTTCTGTATTTAAGCTCCATTCCTTCATAGCCTATGGCTCCCAGTCCTGAACGAAATTTCGAAACATTCATTTTTATGGTATTGTTCTTCATCTGTTCATCTTCCAGGTTAAACAATATCCCTTCCTCAAAATTTGTGTCATTTATATATCCATTCTTTTCAAGCTCCGCGCTTGTGGTATCAAGAACAGTCAGTCCATATTTTTCAAGGTTCTTTAAAAACGTCTTTTTACTTTCTTCTGTGAGGTTCTTCATCTTTGTTGTGTCCACAGCCAGGTACTTGATATTCAGATTCAGTGCCTCGTCTTCGTTGTAAAGCTTATCAATGGCAGCTTCATATGCTCCTGCTGCGTCCGGTGCTTCTTTAGCTGTGCAGCCGCTTATCAATACAACACTAATAATCAATAATATATATAACAGTTTTTTCATAATTACCTCCTTTTTTTATAGACGAAAAAACCCTTGTTTTTGTTCATGGAAATTTTTATTGAAATATAACAAATTGAATGCAATAATAAGGTGAGGTGGTTTTTATGTGCGGAAGATATTATATGGATATTGATGACAAAGAAATCAAAAAAATTGCTGATGAAGCAGAAAATATCATTTACCCGGAGTACAAGAACGGAGAAATATTTCCTTCAAATGTGGCTCCTATATTAATTCACGATAGAGAAGATACACGACCCATACTTGCCAAATGGGGATTCCCAAAGTGGGACGGAAAAGGAATAATAATCAATGCAAGAATGGAATCTGTCCACGAAAGACAGATGTTTAAAAACCTGGCTTCCACAAACAGGTGTATTGTTCCTGCTTCTTATTATTTTGAATGGAAAAATGAAAAAACCTTTAAAACAAAATATATGATAAAAAACCCGGACTCCATTCTTTACATGGCGGGACTTTACAGTGTGGTTCGCCACAAGGACAGGCAGCTTAGCCTGTTTGACGACAACGATACTGATATTTACTACACAATAATAACAAAGAACGCTCATCCTTCCCTGAACTACATACACAGCCGCATGCCTCTCATATTTGACAAACAATATGTGGATGATTACCTCAGCGGGAAAAACATCAAGGAACTTCTTGAAACTGTAAAGGACAACTATGTAAGCGCCGCAGTAAAATAGGAATAACTATAAATAAATACAACCATCTACAGGAGACGTTACTAAAAAAATCTATTTCTGTCATCCTGAGCGATAGCGAAGGATCTCATCTTTTTAAAAACATGAGATTCTTTGAGCAAGCTCTCAGAATGACAGTGAATAAATGTATAAATTTTCAGTTGCCTCCTATAGGCTGGTTGTTTTGTTCTTTTTTAAGTTTTGTAAGCTTAGCTGCAATGCTTTTGAAATCTTCCCAGGAATCCTTTTTAGCTGATTCATTTCTCAATAGGTATGAAGGATGGTATGTGGGCATGAAAAAAATGTCTCCTTTTTTTACAAATACCCCTCTTTGCCTGCTTATGCTTAAGTTTGGGTCAATGAGCTTCTTGGCAGACACAGCCCCCAGGCACACAATTATTTTAGGACGGATGAGTTTTACCTGCCACCTTAAATAATCAATGCATGATTCTGCTTCATCATCCATGGGATTTCTGTTTTCCGGAGGTCTGCATTTTACCACATTGGCAATATATACATCCGAACGTTTTAAATTTATCGCTTCAATCATCTTATCAAGCAGCTGACCTGCTTTTCCAACAAAGGGCCTGCCCTGCACATCCTCGTTATATCCGGGACCTTCCCCCACAAACATTATGTCTGCATGTTCGTTCCCTTCACCGAAAACAACGGTTGTCCTTGTTTCTGCCAGCCTGCACTTGCGGCATCGTGCAGTGAATTTTTTAAGCTCATCCATTGAATACATAAATGCCTCTACAGTGTCAGGTCTATGTGGCAATATCCGTTTGGATTTTTTTCAAGATATTTCTGATGGTATTCCTCTGCAGGATAAAAATTCTTAAGATTTTCCAGTTCTGTAACTATGGGTTTATTGTATTTTTCTCGTTCTCTGTCCATAGACTTGTTTATGGTTGTTAAATCTTCATCATTTGTGTAATAAATTCCTGTCCTGTACTGAGTACCCACATCTCCTCCCTGACGGTTCTGCAGTGTTGGGTCTATAACTTTCCAGAAGTCCTGAAGTATTTTTTCAAGTGTGATTATATTTTCATCATATTTAATATAGACTGTCTCAGCATAACCTGTTGTATTAGTGCAAACCTGTTGGTACGTTGGGTTTTCTGTGTTTCCATTGGCATACCCAACCACAGTTTCAACTATGCCGTTCCTTAAATCCATGTAGGCCTGAAGTCCCCAAAAACATCCGCCGGCCAAATAAATTTCCTTCATATATTTCAGCTCCATTCATCAAATGTGATTATTTTTATATTATTATAATTTTAGCATAAAATACTTGCATATTCCACAATCAAAAAATATTGTTTATTTTTTTACATTTCTTCTTGACATTATATTCAAATATGCTAATATATTAATATAAGAATATTAACGAGGTAGATCATGATAGACTTTAATGACAAAGAAAAAACAAAGCATCTTCTGGCTGAAAAAGCAGAGATGTTCAAGACAATTGCACATCCTGTACGGCTTTGTATATTGGCAATGCTCATAAAGGAAGAAAAAAGCAATGTGACTGAAATTCAGTGCTGCATAGACGTTCCTCAGCCAACAGTGTCACAGCACCTTGCGAAACTAAAATCTGCAGGCATTGTTTCTGCAGACAGGAACGGAACAGAAATAATTTATAAAATCAAAAATCAAGAAGTAAGACATATTGTAGAAGAAATTCTGCAATAAAAAATAGGAGGAAATGATGAGTAAAAAAATAGTTATTATCGGCGGCGTGGCAGGCGGAGCCTCTACAGCTGCAAGACTTAGAAGACTTGACGAAACTTCAGAAATCATAATGTTTGAAAGAGGTTCATACATTTCATACGCCAACTGCGGTCTTCCATATCATATAGGAAATGTTATTAAGGAAAGAGACTCACTTCTGGTAACAACTCCGGAAGCCATGTCAAAAAAATACAACGTTGATGTAAGAATAGATTCTGAAGTTATATCCATAGACAAAGAAAACAAGAAGGTTCAGATTAAAAAAGTAAAAACAGGTGAAACTTATGAAGAAAGCTATGACACTCTTGTAATATCAACAGGTTCTTCACCGCTTAAGCCACCTATTGAAGGAATAAACTCTCCTGGAATATTCACCCTCTGGACAGTTCCGGACACTGATGAAATCAAAAAATTCATAAGCGAAAGACAGCCTAAGAATGCAGTTGTAATAGGAGGAGGCTTCATAGGATTAGAAGTTGCTGAAAACCTCCATGCAGCTGGCCTTGAAGTAACTGTAGCTGAAGCAATGGACCAGGTAATGGCTCCTGTTGATTATGAAATGGCACAGCTTGTTCAGAACAACATGGTTGCAAACAAGGTTAATCTCATTCTTGGAGATGGTGTTTCAAAATTTAAGAGTGAAAACGGAAAGGTTACTATAACTCTGGCAAGCGGAAGAACTCTTGAAGCAGACATGGTCATTTTATCCATAGGTGTACGTCCAAATGGACAGCTTGCAAAGGATGCAGGTCTTGAAATGAACCAGAGAGGCGCAATTGTAGTTGATAAATACCTGAAAACTTCTGATTCAAACATTTATGCCCTTGGGGATGTTATAGAGGTTGAAGAATATATAAACAAAGGAAGAGCCATGATTGCTCTTGCAGGTCCTGCAAACAAACAAGGAAGAATATGCGCCAACAACATTTATGGTGCCAACGAAGAGTACAAAGGAACTCAGGGAACATCTGTTGCGAAGGTATTTGATGTTACAGTTGCATCAACAGGTACAAACGAAAAGACATTAATAAAAATGGGCATGACTGAAGGCAAGGATTACCTTACAGCTATAATCTCCCAGAAGTCACATGCAGGTTATTATCCAGAAGCATCTGAAATGATTTTGAAGCTTGTGTTCTCTGCTGACGGCAAGAAAATATTCGGAGCTCAAATAGTGGGTGAAGACGGAGTTGACAAGAGAATTGATACAATTGCAACAACCATACGTCTGGGCGGAAGCATTTATGACCTCAAGGAACTTGAACTGGCATATGCTCCTCCATATTCCTCAGCAAAAGACCCTGTAAACATGCTTGGATTTGTGGCTGAAAATATAATTCAAAACAAAGTGAAGTTATCAAAATGGAATGACATAAATCCTGAAGTAAAAAATGACGTTACAATCCTTGACATCCGTGAAGAAGCTGAGCTGATGGTTCTTGAAATTCCAAACTCTGTAAATATTCCTCTTGGACAGCTGCGAAAAAGATTAAATGAGCTCAATAAGGACGATAAAATAATTGTGTTCTGTGCAGTTGGAGTTCGCTCATACAATGCAGCAAGAACATTGATGGAAAACGGATTTAAAAATGTAACTGTATACCCTGCAGGAACTAACTTCTACAAACAGGTGTACTACAATTTCTTCAATAAAACAGAAAACAGAATGAGCACACCCCCTGCAGCACAGGAAGAAGTAAAAGTAAATTTTAACAACGCTGCAGCACCAAAAGCAAAAGCATCCATACAGGTTGACTGCAGCGGACTTCAGTGCCCGGGACCTATAATGAAAGTCTATGAAACAATTAAGAAAGTTGAAGACGGAGATATTATTGAGGTTTCTGCAACAGATTCAGGCTTTGCCAGAGATGTGGAAACATGGTGCCGCAGAACAGGCAACACTCTTCTGGGTGTTGAAAAGAAGGGCAAACTCAATGTTGTTACTCTTCAGAAAGGAATTAACAATGCACCTGCTGCAACTGAAGTAGCAGCAAGCAATATAGGAGTTCCTGTTCCTGCCAATGACGGAAAAACATTAGTAGTTTTCAGCGGTGACATGGATAAGGTTCTGGCATCATTTGTAATTGCCAATGGTGCAGCAGCCATGGGAAGACCTGTTACAATGTTCTTCACATTCTGGGGATTGAACGTGTTGAGAAAAACAGAAAAGCAAAATGTTAAAAAACCTCTTATTGATGCAATGTTTGGAATGATGATGCCTCAAGGCGTAAGCAAGCTTAAGCTTTCCAAAATGCACATGGGCGGAATGGGAACAGCGATGATGCGCAAGGTGATGAAGGACAAAAACATTGATTCACTGGAAGACCTGGTTAAAAAGGCAATGGACAACGGAGTTAAAATGATTGCATGCACCATGTCCATGGATGTAATGGGAATAACAAAGGAAGAATTAATTGACGGAGTTGAATTTGCAGGTGTAGGAACATACCTGGGAGATGCTGAAGAATCCAACGTAAATTTATTCATATAAACAACAAAAGACCGCAAATGCGGTCTTTTTGTTTTGACTACAAAACCTGTACTTCAAAAGCCGTAGTCTGAGGCGGTATGCTCATGGTCATGAATGTTGCATGGATTACTCTTACAAAATCTCCTATTCTCAAATCTCTAAGCCTTATCTGTCTTCCTCTTCTGTCTCTGATTACAGTGGAATCAGTGATAACAAATCTTATCTGGCTGTATATGTCGTTAGGATTTCCAGTGTACAAAAATCTGTTATTTAAATCAACATCAAGAACCATTCCTTCTGTAACATGAGTTTCTTCCATTCTGTTTACAACTGTTATTCTGTAAGCTCTTGACTGGGGAGGCATACTTCTTGTCATCATTGCTGAAAACTCAGCATCCACTGTCATTCCCTGCCTCAAATCCCTGAAGGACATAGGGTTACCAAATGCATCCCTTATTACTGTATCCCTGTCAACTGCCAGCACTACAACCTGTTCATTCATGCAGTAGTCATTAGTATCTCTGTAGGATATTGTAACAAATCCTGTTCTGTTATCCATGCTTATATTTTCAATAACAGCATCTTCTGCTCTCATTACATTGCCCCTGTCAGGCCAGAATCTTTGATTATATATTAAATCATCCATATTACACCTCATATTGAAATTTATATATTCATATATATTCGTAATGTATATTTTGGTGTATAAAAAAGCCGCTGATTTCTCAGCGGTTAGGTTGATGGCAAAGTAACTTTCGACGTTGTCATTCTGAGGGCTTAGCCCGAAGAATCTCAGGTTTTCAATAAAAATGAGATCCTTCACTATCGTTCAGGATGACTGCATCATGGTTTGTCAATAGTCTGACCGCTGATTTCTCAGCGGTTAGTTATTGTTGCCTTGAAGAACAGCTCTTGCTGCATCCGGAACAACCGGAACAGCTAGCACCGTTTTTCTTTTGTTTCCTCATGTATACTATTATAAATGCAGCTATTGCTGCTATTGTTCCTACTATTAATAAATCTGCACCATTCATATTAACCTCCTATGAATAAACTGCCAATTTGATAAACGAGCGTTCCTGCCGCAAATGCAGTCAGTGTCTGATATAAAGCAGTTAACACTGCATACTTCATTGAGCCTAACTCCCTCTTTGTTGCTGCAAAAGCAGCTATGCACGGCATGTACAAAAGCGTAAATGTAAGAAATGCATATGCGCTTAATGGAGTGAACATAGTGTTTAAAATTGCCGAAAGCTGAATGTCGGTTCCGGCTCCCGTAAGAACTGTCAGTGTGCTCACAACGGCTTCCTTTGCAGTCAATCCTGTTATGAGAGCTGTTGAAGCTCTCCAGTCGTTGAATCCCAAAGGTATGAACAAAGGAGAAATCAAAGTTCCTATGGAAGCAAGAATGCTCATTGTGCTGTCGCTTACCATGTTCAATGACCAGTCGAAGCTCTGCAGGAACCATATTATGATTGTTCCCAGGAATATTACCGTAAATGCTCTTTGTATAAAATCTTTTCCTTTTTCCCACATGTGTACCAATACACTTTTTCTTGAAGGAATTCTGTATGCAGGAAGTTCCATTACAAAGGGAACAGGTTCACCTTTGAATATTGTGCTCTTTAAAAGAAGTCCAGATAAAATGGCTGTAAGGATGCCCGTCATATAGAGAGCTATCATTACCAAGGCTGCATTTTCCGGGAAAAATGCCATTGTAATCATTCCGTAAATTGGAAGCTTGGCGCTGCATGACATGAACGGTGTAAGCACAATTGTCATTTTACGGTCGCGTTCACTTGAAAGGGTCCTTGTGGCCATAATTGCAGGAACGCTGCACCCAAAGCCTATGAGCATTGGAACAAAACTTCTTCCCGACAGACCTATTTTTCTAAGCATTTTATCCATTAAAAATGCAACTCTTGCCATGTATCCGCTGTCTTCCAGAAGTGAGAGGAAGAAAAACAATATTACTATGAGAGGAAGGAATGAAAGCACGCTTCCAACTCCTGCAAATATTCCATCAATTACAAGTGAGTGAACCCATGAGCTTACCTGTGCTGCATTCATTGCTTCAGAAACAATTTCTGTGAATGCTCCAATGGCTGTTTCAAGGTATCCCTGCAGCGGCGCTCCTATGGCTCCGAATGTTAACCAGAACACAAAAAACATTATGCTGAAGAATATTGGTATGCCCAAATATTTGTGGGTTAAAATCCTGTCTATTTTTTCAGAACGAATCTGCTCTTTTGTTTCCTGTTTTTTAATCACGGTATCCCTGCAGACTTTTTCTATATATGTGTATCTCATGTCTGCAAGTGCTGCTTCTCTGTCTGTATCAAGGGCCTTTTCCATGTCCTCAACAACATGACTTATTATGTGTGATTGATTTTCAGAAATGCCAAGCTCTCTCATAGTAGGCTCGTCCCCTTCAACAAGCTTTGTTGCTGCAAATCTTAAGGGGTAGCCTGATTTTTCAGCCTGCTCCTCTATGAGATGGGATATGGAATGAATTGCCTTGTGAACTTCGCCTGTGCAGAAATCAAGTTTCTTAGGGGATTTCTTCTCCAAGGAAGTCTTCATGATCACATCCACAAGCTCTGAAATTCCTTCACCCTTGCTGGCTGATATAGGAACAACAGGAATTCCCAAATGGTCCGATAGTTTTTTTACATCTATTGAATTACCGCTGGCTTTCACTTCATCCATCATATTGAGGGCAATTACCATGGGAATTGATAACTCCATGAGCTGCAGCGTCAAATACAGGTTTCTTTCTATGTTTGTTGCATCGACAATATTAAGTATTAAATCCGGGTGTTCCTTGAGAAGAAAATCTCGTGTTACAACTTCCTCCATTGTATATGGAGACAATGAATAAATTCCAGGCAAATCCACAAGGTACGCATCCTTATTCTTTTTTATTTGCCCCTCTTTTTTTTCTATTGTCACCCCGGGAAAATTTCCAACGTGTTGATTGCTGCCTGTCAGATTGTTATAAAGTGTTGTTTTTCCCGAATTTTGATTTCCTGCCAGGGCAAATACAAATTTCATATGCTGAATACCTCTTTCAGTTCAATTTTCGATGCTTCTTCTTTTCTTATAGTCAAGACATAGCTTCTTAAAGACAATTCTATGGGATCACCCATTGGAGCAACTTTTCTTACCTGAACTCGGGTGTTGGGAGTCAACCCCATGTCAAGAAGCCTTCTCCTGAGAGCCCCCTGCCCGCCTATTGCTGTAATTACTCCGCCTTGACCAGGCTTTATATTGTCTAGAGTCATCATATTTCTCCTTTTCATGATTATTCGATATTGATAATCATTATCATTTACTTTATCTGTATTATATTACTGCCCATATGAATTGTCAACAGGTTTTAAAGAATATTTATGTTTTTTTAGCTGCAAATATATTATATATCTTTACAGACTTTTCAGGGCGTGGCATAGCGCAGTCTCAATCACCAATTTATCTGCTCACTATCGTTCGCATAAATTGGGATTTCGTTGCGTTTGACCTACCGCTGTTTTTCTCTCCCTACGGTCGGAAAAACAGGGTTAGGGCATAAAAAAAAGGCAGTTATGCCTTTCACTTTATATCATCAGTGTTTGAACCATATACTTCTATTACCGGCATTACAAACATGAATCCGACACCCGGTTCTTTGAAATAATCAAGTTCTTTTTGTATTTTTTCTGCTACGGCGTCAAGTTTTTCCCTATCCTTGATAATGCTGAAAACTATCTTGCTGTAGGGTTTTCTCCCGTCAATAAGCTTCCTCATGCTTGCAAGCATGGGTACATTTATATTGTGGTCCAACAGCACCTTTCCCATTCCCTGGCTGTCAATTGTTGTTGCACCAATTTCTTCCTCATAAAACACTTCATGTATTTCATCAAGCTTGTAAATGTCATTTAAAATCAATATCAAAGCAAACATTTGAACCTCCCCTAATCGTGCTGCCCTGTCATTATACCATATGAATTTTTACTATTCAATACATGCATATTAAATATTTGCATTAATATTAATGCCTTCATTTAGCTCCAGAACAACAACTTCTGACGAATTAACCTTGCTTTTGAAATAAAACGGGTCTGCCTTAATAAGACCAAAAGTATCGTAATGTATGGGAACTGTAATCTTTGCCTTAATAAAACCGGCAGCAATTGCAGCATCATCAGCGTCCATGGTGTAATTTCCTCCTATGGGAAGAAAAGCAGCATCAATTTTTTCGTCTTCAAGAAGCTTCATATCCAGTGTAAGACCTGTATCTCCTGCATGATATACTTTTATACCCCCAACTTCTATAATAAAGCCGCAGGGATTTCCTCCGCAAATGATGGTTCCTCCATCAGATATTCCTGAGCCGTGCAGAGCATTTGTCATCTTTACGGTTCCAAAATCGAACTTCCTTCTGCCTCCTATGTGCATGGAGTGGGTTCTTACTTTGAACCTGTTAAGATATGCGCAAATTTCATGGTTAGCAATGATAAGCGCATTGTTAGCCCTGGCGATTTCAACAGCATCTCCAATGTGGTCTCCGTGACCGTGAGTGACAAAAATGTGTGTTATATCAACGAGACTATCCACGCTTGTTTTGCTTAAAGGGTTACCGGAAATAAAAGGGTCTATAATTCCCTTGAAATGTCCTTCCTCAATTAATAAAGCCGAATGCCCAAGATAAGTAAGTTTCATTTAAATCACCGTCCTTTATAATGTTTATTTTATAATACAATTATATACAAATAAAATCAACAAAAAAATCCCGATAAAATCGGGATCCATGTTATACAGTCTGTGTATTTTTCTTGCCAAGGTAAGCTTCCTGAACCTTTTCGTCCTTTATGAGAGATTTTGCATCTCCTTCCAGGGTAACAACTCCTTGCTCCAGTACATATGCCTTGTCGGCTATTGAAAGAGCCTTGAATGCATTTTGCTCCACAAGAAGTATTGTCTTGCCCATATTTTTTATTTCAATTATTATGTCAAATATTGTGTTTATAAGTAGAGGCGCCAGTCCCAGGGACGGTTCATCAAGGAGTATGAGGTCCGGATTGGACATCAGTCCTCTTCCCATGGCAAGCATTTGTTGTTCCCCTCCTGACAGAGTTCCTGCTATTTGATTTTCTCTTGCCTTAAGGATTGGAAATAACTCAAAAATTCTTTTTTTGTCCTTTTCGATGTCATTTTTATCATTTCTTAAAAATGCACCCATATTGAGGTTTTCCATAACCGTAAGGTTTGCAAATATGATTCTTCCTTCAGGCACCTGGCATATTCCTGCTTTCACTATTTTGTGGGCTTGTTTTGGAAGTTTATCTCCCTTGTAGGTTATTTCACCTTCCTTGTATTTTACAATACCGCTGATGGAATTTATGAGGGTTGATTTGCCTGCTCCGTTAGAACCTATTATTGATACAATTTGTCCTTCATCAACATTTATGGAAACTCCCTTAAGAGCATGAATTCCTCCGTAATAAACATTTAAATTATCAACCTTAAGCATCTTGTACCTCCTCTTTTCCAAGATAAGCTTCTATTACTTTCTTATCTTCCTGAATTTCCTTCGGAGTTCCAATAGCCAGAGGGATGCCGAAATTAAGCACAAATATTCTGTCACACACTCCCATTATCAAATCCATGTGATGCTCAATTATTAAAACCGTAAGGTTGAATTTGTTTCTTATTTCCTTGATAAGCTCCATAAGCTGCAACGTCTCCTCAGGATTCATTCCGGCTGCAGGTTCATCAAGGAGAAGCAGTCTTGGCTCCAGTGCCAGTGCCCTTGCTATTTCAAGCTTTCTTTGTAGTCCGTATGGAAGATTTGATGCAACAATATCTTTGTATTCCCAAAGTCCCATGAGTTTCAAAAGCTGTTCCGTCTTGCTGTTAAGCAACCTTTCCTGCTTCTTGTATTTTCCTATTCTCACAACACTGTTCCATAGGCTGTAATCAGCAAGCTTATGGCATGCAGTCAGCACATTGTCATATACAGTGAGCTTTTTAAACAGCCTTATGTTCTGAAACGTCCTTGTTATACCCATGTTGGCTATTTCAAAGGGCTTAAGCCCTGCAAGCTTTTTATCATAAAAATAAATTTCTCCTTCAGTCACGCTGTAAATAGCTGTAATAAGATTGAATATTGTTGTTTTTCCCGCGCCGTTTGGCCCTATAAGACCGAATATTTCTCCTTCTTCGATGCTGAAGTTTACATTGTCAACTGCCGTGAGGCCGCCGAATTTTTTTGTAAGTTTCTTAAGAGAAAGCACACTCATGATTTTACCTCCTCTTTTTTGATTTTCCTGTTTTTAATTGCAAGTGAAATTTTCTTGAAGCTTATTTCTTTTCCTCCCATTAAACCCTGCGGTCTTGTAATCATGATGAGAATTACTGCAGCTCCATATATTACAAGTCTCCAGTCCGAGAAACTTCTCAATATTTCCGGAAGGAAAGTTAAAAGCACTGTTCCAACAACACTTCCTGAAATGCTTCCCAATCCTCCGAAAATAACAATTATTGTCATTTCTGTGGACTTCACCATCTTGAACATTGTAGGCTGAATGTACCCCAGGTAGTGGGCAAGCATTCCTCCTGCAATTCCTGCATAAAGTGCGCTAATGGCAAGTGCAGTCAGCTTGTATTTGAAAACATCTATTCCAATAATCTGTGCTGCCATTTCTTCTTCTCTTATGGCGACCATGTTCCTTCCGTGCCTTGACCTTATAATGCTCACAAGCACAAATACTGCAACAATGTTTATTAGAACAACATTTAATAAGGTTGTAGTTCCTTCTGTAGGTATTCCTGAAAGTCCTCTTGCTCCTCCAAAATACTGCAGGTTGTCAAGAATGAGTCTTGTAGCTTCACCAAACCCAAGTGTGGCAATGCAGAAATAGTCACCCTTTAGATTAAGTGTCAGTTTACCAAGAAACAGACTGACAATCATTGCTGCAATTCCTCCAATGAGAAGAGCAGGTATGAAAGGAACAGCAAATTTCATTGTCATGGTTGCAGCTGTATATGCTCCTATGGCCATGAATCCTGCATGTCCGAAGGAAAACATTCCGGTGAAACCTGTTAGCAAAGAAAGTCCCAGAACCGTCATTAAGTTTATTCCTGATAGTATTAAAATACCTGATATATAACCCCAGCTCATGATAACCTCCTATGCCTTGTCTTCCGTATTTTTGCCCATGAGTCCTGTTGGCTTTGCAACAAGCACAAATATCAAAAGAGCAAATGCGATTAAATCTCTGTACTGAGATGAAAAGTATCCAGACACCATTGTTTCAATGAGACCCAGTAATATGGAACCTATAACAGCTCCCTGAAGACTTCCAAGCCCGCCGAAAACAGCCGCTATGAATGATTTTGTGGTGATGTTTCCTATCTGTGGATATACTGTGTACTTCATGCCGAAAAGCATTCCTGCAAGACCGGCAAGTATACCTCCCATTGCAAATATTATGAATATTACCATGTCCACGTTGACTCCCATGAGTGTGCTTCCCTTGATGTTGTAGGAAGTAGCTCTTATAGAAAGCCCTATCTTTGTTTTTTCAATTATAAATATCAAAGCAGCCAGACTCACTGTAGATATAACAAACATTAAAAGATCTATTCTTCCTAATGCAATATTCCCAAGCATTATTGGCGTCGTTGAGAAAATAGCGGGGTAGGTCCTGAATGTGGGACCTATTGGTGATGCGATTACTATATTTTCAAGAAATATTGATGCTCCCATTGCAGATATAATAAAATACAAAAAAGGTGCATTGCGCTTCCTCAAAGGCCTGTAAACCACTCTTTCCATGCTTACGGCCAAAAGTCCGGAACCGATGGCTGACAATAAAAATGCTACAAAAAAAGGTACATTTAACAATGTGAGGCAAAAATAACCTATATACGCGCCAATCATAATAACCCCGCCGTGGGCGAAGTTTGAAAAGTTCATTATGCTGTATACAAGAGAATAACCCACTGCCATGAGAGCATAGACACTTCCTATGGACAATCCGTTAACAACCTGCTGCAAAAATCCGCTCATAAAAACCTCCTGCTGATTTTGAAACGAAGGCGGGATATACCCGCCTCATTTTATTCAACTCCGTATTTTTCCTGAAATACATAGCCGCCGTTTTCTATTTTAACTATTGCAGCTTGTTTTCCTACTGGATTATGATTTTCTTTGCTCAACTGAATTGTTCCTGTAACTCCCTTCACTGAAACCTGAGTGAGGGCTTCTGTTATTTTAACAGGATCTGTGCTGTTTGCAGCTGTAATGGCAGCCTGCAATAGCAAGAATGCATCATTTGCCATGTATCCGTTTAGTTCCATGGACAGATTGTATTTTGCCTTGTAAGCATCCTGCAGAGGTTTAACTTCTGGGTCGTTGAAATCCAAATGGTTAACTATGTAGCTTCCTTCAATTGCATCCTTTGCCATTGTCATCAGCTGGTCTGAAGGCCATCCGTCTCCGCCCACCAATGTTGCTTTAATTCCAAGTTCTCTTGCCTGGTTTGCACTAAGAGCTACTTCTTTGTAATAATATGGCATCAATATTACATCAGGATTAGCTTCTTTGATTTTGCTAAGCTGTGGTCTGAAGTCAACATCGCCTTCCTTGAAGCCTTCTTTTGCTACAATTTTTCCGCCCTTTTCTGTAAATGTTTTTTCAAAATATTCAGTGAATCCCTGTGAATAGTCGCTTGCTACGTCATAAAGCACTGCTGCATTTTTTAATCCTAACTTGTCATAAGCATAGCCTGCTGCAACAGCTCCCTGATATGGGTCTATGAAGCATACTCTGAAGTTGTATTCTTTTACTTTTCCATCATCACTTACTGTAACTTTAGGGTTAGTTGCAACTGTTGCAATATCAGGAACCTTGTATTGTTCCAGAACTGCAGAAATGGAAATTGCCTGTCCGCTGGCATTCGGTCCCAGAATTGCTACAACACCGTCTTGTGTTATGAGTCTCTTTGTAGCATTTACTGCTTCAGCAGCATCGCCTTTTGTGTCATAATAAATTCCTTCAACCTGTTTTCCCAATATTCCGCCCTTTGCATTTACTTCTTCAATAAGCATTTTTATTGTGTTGCTTTCACATGTTCCCCATACGGCCTGGTCTCCTGTCAATGATCCTATCCAGCCGATTTTAATTGTTTCTCCGGCAGGAGCAGCTGTCTTGCCTCCGCATGCGGAAAGCAGCATTGTTAAAATCAATAATAAACTTACTAAGGATAAAACTTTTTTTCTCATAAAACCCTCCTGAAATTATGTGTATAAAGTTTTGTAAATATTCCTTATGCAAACGTTTATGTCTTATATATTATAAACGTTTATTTAAAATAATGCAAGATTTATGTATTCATTATTTAGCCGGAAATTTTACATTTTCTTCTATTTTGTGATAAAAAAATAACATATGCTTTTCTATGCTTTTCGGCATGAATGTTGCTATTGTTAAGATTTATTTAAGTTGATTTTAAAATTTAACATGATATAATATACTTTACATAATATATAAAAGCATGATTATTTAAAGCCGTACGGCTTTGGAGGATACAATGAAAAATTACTTGGTGGGGCTTGATATAGGGTCTACTACAGTAAAAATAGCTGTAATAGATAGTAAGGAAAATGTGGTATACAAGCAATATGAAAGACATTATTCAGACATTAAGAATACAGTCAGTGAAATAATCAAAAACTCATCCCAGACACTAAATGACAGCATGATTAAAATATGCATCACAGGCTCTGGTGCCATTGATGTGTCAAAATATCTGGAAATTCCATTTGTACAGGAAGTAGCAGCATCAACAAAAGCAATAGAAAAATTCATTCCCTCTACAGATGTTGTTATAGAACTGGGCGGAGAAGATGCCAAGATAACATACCTTACCGGAAACCTGGAGCAGCGCATGAACGGATCCTGTGCAGGCGGAACCGGAGCTTTCATAGACCAGATGGCTGTTCTGATGAAGACTGATGCAACAGGATTAAATGAGCTTTCAAAAAAACATAAAACGATATACCCGATTGCTTCCCGCTGTGGTGTTTTTGCAAAATCAGATATACAGCCTCTTTTAAACGAAGGTGCAAGGCAGGAAGACATTGCTGCCTCCATATTCCAGGCTGTTGTAAACCAAACTATAAGCGGCCTTGCTCAGGGAAGGCCAATAAAAGGCAATGTGGCATTTTTGGGAGGACCGTTGTATTTTTTGTCTGAGCTGAGAAACAGATTCAAGGAAACCCTTGAACTCACCGAAGACAATTCAGTATGCCCTGAAGATGCAAATTATTATGTTGCCATGGGAGCCGCTTTAATGGCTTCCGAAAACGAGAGCATAGATTTCAACGAATTTTATATTAAAATAAAAAATACACTTGAACATTCAAGTATAGAATACCGCAAGAAAGACTTAGATCCATTGTTTGAAAGTGCGGAAGATTACAAAGAATTTTTGTCCCGTCACAACATGCATAAGGCAAAAACAAGAAATATAGATGATTATTCAGGCAAGGCATTTTTAGGTATAGATGCAGGCAGCACTACCACAAAACTTGTTTTGATCACTGATGATGGTGAAATTCTGCATTCCTATTATGGAAGCAATGCAGGAAACCCTCTTAACTCAGCCGTAAAAGCAGTAAAGGACCTTTATGTCAAGCTACATCCTGGTATTGAAATAGCAAGCACTGCTGTAACAGGATACGGGGAGCATCTTATTAAAGCTGCCCTTAATGTGGATGCAGGCGAAATAGAAACAGTAGCACACTATAAAGCTGCTGACTTTTTCCTAAACGGCGTTGATTTCATAATTGACATCGGCGGACAGGACATGAAAAGCATGATCATAAAAAATGGAGTAATAGATTCCATAATGCTTAATGAGGCTTGTTCCTCTGGCTGTGGCTCTTTCATAGAAACATTCGCTAAATCACTTGATATGAGCGTCCATGAATTTGCTGAAGCAGCAGTGTTGTCAAAAAACCCGGTTGATCTTGGAACAAGATGCACCGTGTTCATGAATTCCAAAGTTAAACAAGCCCAGAGGGAAGGTGCTACCCTAAGCGACATTTCCGCAGGAATTTCCTTCTCTGTAATTAAAAACGCCCTGTTCAAAGTCATAAGGCTTAAGTCTCTCGATGAAATAGGAGATAAGATTGTTGTTCAGGGAGGAACATTCTACAACAACGCAGTTTTAAGAGCATTTGAACAAATAACAGGACGTGAGGTTGTAAGACCCGACATAGCAGGAATAATGGGAGCATTTGGCGCTGCCATCATTGCAAAAAATAAATATGTTCCCTCTGTTAAAAGCAAATTTGTAAAACCTCACGAGCTTGAAAAGTTTTCATTTGACACTTCCATGGAACGCTGCGGCCTATGCACAAACAACTGCCTATTGACAATCAACAAGTTCTCTGACGGAAGATACTTTGTATCAGGAAACCGCTGTGAAAGAGGAGCTGAAAAATACACTCACGAAGAAAGAAAAGAATCTCTGCCCAACTTGTACAAGTACAAGTACAACAGAGTATTTGGATACAAGCCTCTGGCGCTTTCCGAAGCAAAAAGAGGTATGATTGGAATTCCAAGAGTCTTGAACATGTACGAAGACTATCCATTCTGGTTCACATTCTTCACAACATTGGGATACAGAGTAGTTTTATCAGGAGCATCAAGTAAAAAAATATATGAGCTTGGAATGGGAACAATTCCTTCAGAATCAGTGTGCTATCCGGGTAAAATAACCCACGGCCACATAACTGATCTCATAAACAAAAAAGTTCCTAAAATATTCTATCCGTGTATTTCCTACAACATAAAGGAAGATGAAAATGCAGGAAACCACTTTAACTGTCCTGTTGTTGTTTCATATCCGGAATCAATAGAAGCAAATATAAACCTTAAGAATGTGAAGTTCTACAAGCCGTTCCTTAACTTAAATGACAAGGAAAGGCTCATAAACAAGCTTTACAGGGAAATTGCAAAGGCTGAGCACTTGTCTTACGAAGAAATAAAGGAAGCTGCCGAAAAGGCATATAAAGAACTTTATGCATACAAACGGGATGTAAAAAAAGAAGGCGCGAAGGCCATAGAATACATCATCAAAAACAATAAAAAGGGAATTGTTCTTGCCGGAAGGCCTTACCATGTGGATCCTGAAATAAACCACGGCATACCTGAAATGATAGAAGGCTACGGTCTGGTTGTATTGTCTGAAGATTCCCTTGAAAACAAGTATCCCATAGAAAGACCTCTCAGGGTTATTGACCAGTGGTCATACCATACAAGGCTGTACAGGGCTGCAACTTACGTTTCAAATACAGATAATTTGGAACTCATTCAGCTTAACTCTTTCGGATGCGGCCTTGATGCAGTAACAACAGACCAGGTAAATGAAATACTTGACAAAAACAACAAAATATACACACTTATAAAAATAGATGAAATCACTAACCTTGGAGCCATAAGAATTCGTATTCGTTCACTTCTTGCTTCCATAGAAGAACGAGACAAAACAGGCATCAGGCACAAGCACATGGACGATAAAATCACACGTCCTGTATTTACAAAGGAAATGAAGAAGAAGCACACAATACTCATTCCTCAGATGTCTCCAATGCACTTCCAGTTTATTGAAACAGCTGCAAGAATGTCAGGATATAACGCCGTTGTACTTCCTGCCGTTGACAAGAAGGCCGTTGATGTGGGGCTCAGGGTTGTAAACAATGATGCTTGCTATCCTTCCATAATTGTTGTGGGCCAGCTTATAAACGCTCTGGAATCAGGAAAATATGACTTGAACAACACTTCACTCATGATTTCTCAGACAGGCGGAGGATGCCGAGCTACAAATTACATCGGTTTTATCAAAAAAGCGCTTAAAGATTCAGGATACGGGCACATACCTGTTATTTCCTTCAATGTGGTTGGACTTGAAAAACAGCCGGGCTTCAGCTTCACAACTTCATTTGTGAACAGACTTGTAATGAGTGTTGTGTTAGGAGACACTCTCATGCGTGCAACCTACAGAACAAGACCTTATGAAAAAGTTAAAGGTTTTGTAAACCAGTTGTATGATAAATGGGTTGAAGAATGCAGACATGTAATAGAAAAAGGTAATATAAAACATTATATAAATACAATCAATAATATAGTTCATGATTTTGATACAATTGAACTTGATGAAAAACTAAGAAAGCCTAAAGTTGGAATAGTTGGTGAAATTCTTGTTAAGTTCCACCCAAATGCAAACAACGATGTTTTTTCTCTTCTTGAAGAAGAAGGAGCAGAAGTTGTGGTGCCGGACTTGCTTGATTTCTTCTCATACAGTGCATTTAACGGAGTTATAAAGTATGATGAGCTCTTGAGCGGCAGTCCAAAGACAAAGGCATTCAACAATGTTGCTGTCAAAGCAATAGAAATGTACAAAAAACCAAGTGTCAAGGCATTCAAAGAATCAAAACGCTTTTCAACACCTGCAAATATTGAGGAATTAGCCCACAAGGCAAAAAAATTCCTTTCACTTGCAAACCAGTCTGGAGAAGGATGGTTCCTCACAGGCGAAATGATTGAGCTTTTGGACAGTGGTGTAAGCAACATATTGTGTCTGCAGCCATTTGCATGTTTGCCTAACCACATCACAGGCAAGGGAATGATTAAAAAGCTTAAGGATGCATATCCATTATCAAATATAGTTCCAATTGACTATGATGCCGGCATAAGTGAAGTTAACCAGATTAACCGTATAAAGCTCATGCTGACCAGTGCATTTAGAAATATGCACTTGCATGATGACGATGGATTCTTATCAATGAAGTAAATTGAAGGCCATACAACAAAATAAATACTGAAACATCTTCAGGAACAAAACATATAACAAACAAAATACCGGCTGTCTGAGCCGGTATTTTTTATTATTATGAAAATGCCTTTTTGATTCTTTCAACAGCATCATCAATTTGTTCATATGTTATTATAATTGGAGGTGCAAACCTTATTGTCTTCTCATGAGTTTCCTTTGCAAGAACACCGTTTTGGATCAATTTTTTCACATACGGTGCAGCGTTACTCTTGAACTCAACTCCTATTAAAAGGCCCTTACCCCTTATTTCAAATATATCATCATTATTTATTTCTCTTAACTTATTCATGAAGTAACTGCCTTTTTCTTCAGCTTGCTTAGCAAAATCATCTCTTTGGAGAATTTCAAGAGCTTTCAAGGAAACAGCTGCTCCCAATGGGTTTCCTCCGAAAGTTGAACCGTGTGAACCCGGCTCGAACACTCCAAGGATATCTTCATTTCCCGCAATTGCAGACACAGCTATGATTCCGCCACCTAAAGCCTTTCCAAGAACATATATATCAGGAACTACATTTTCATAGTCGCATGCAAACATTCTGCCTGTGCGTGCAAAGCCTGTCTGAACTTCATCGGCAATAAATAATACGTCATTTGCTTTGCAAATGTCATATGCTTGTTTGATAAAACCTGTGGGAGGAACAATTATTCCTGCTTCGCCCTGTATAGGCTCTACCAGGAATGCTACTGTATTTGGATTTATGGCTGATTTTAGTTCCTCGATGTTACCGTACTCAATTACTTTAAATCCAGGTGTAAAAGGACCGTATCCTTTTCTGGCATCTGGATCTGTACTCATAGAAACAATTGTTATAGTCCTGCCGTGGAAGTTGCTGGCGCATACAATTATCTCCTGCATTCCATCTTCAACGCCCTTAACAAAATTTCCCCATCTTCTTGCAGTTTTTAAGGCCGTTTCAACTGCTTCAGCACCTGTGTTCATAGGAAGAACCATGTTTTTACCTGTAACCTCACAAAGTTTCTGCATCCAGTCTCCCAGAACGCTGTTATAAAATGCCCTTGAAGTCAAAGTTACTTTATCCAGCTGATCTTTTGCAGCTTGTACCAGCTCAGGATGTCTGTGTCCAAAATTCAATGCAGAATATGCGCTTAACATATCATAAAATTTTTCACCCTCTGGATTAGTAACAACAATACCTTCTGCCTCTTCAAACACAATCTCCTTAGGATGATAATTGTGAGCTCCGAATTTTTCTGTTTTTTGCATGATTTCTTTAGATGATTGCATATCAGTAGTCCTCCTCGATGCTTTTTTATACGCAAATGTATGCATATTTCAAACTTATGTTTTAAATAATAACCGTTTTTTTAATAAAAGTCAAGATATTTATATTTTTGCATTGGGAATTCGTTGCCGTAATATTCTGATTATTATTGATTTTACAACAATATTATTAAATAGGAAATATTTTAAAATTAATTTGATTGTTTTTTGTTGTTTAAACGCTTAAGTTTTAATTTACTGAAGATAATCCTGCAATTTGCAATTTACAAAATTTAAATTGCAATCTGTCATGCAGAACTATATTAATGACACAATATTAGGATTATTCTTCACAGAAGAATCTGGGTTAGGGCATGCGCAGTTTCAATCACAAATTTATCAGCTCCCTCCGGTCGCATAAATTTGGATTTCGTTGCGTTTGACCTACCGCAGATTTTTTCTCCCTACGGTCGAAAAATCTGGGTTAGGGCATAAAAAAAAGAAGAGCTGCTTCGTCATATGAGCGTCACAGTTGAAGCTTAAAAGATTCATCCATGAGTCTCATTGCCTGCCTCTTCCGCTGGATTCATTTGAATCGAGGGAAAATCTATTGCATACTCTTCTTATTACTTATTAGTTTTAATTAACCTTGAATTATTGTTCCTGTCAAACCATTTAATGCGTCCATTGATTTGTACAGAGATGTTATTATTGACTTTCTTCCTGGTTTTGATTTTGCAAACTTTACTGAAGCCATTACTTTTGGAAGCATACTGCCCGGTGCAAAATGGCCTTCCTCAATGTACTTTTCAGCTTCTTCAATTGTTATTACGGACAAATCTTCCTGGTTTGGTTTCTTGAAATTGATTGATGCTTTTTCAACTTCAGTCAGAATCATAAGAATGTCAGCGTCCATGTCTTCAGCCAGTCTTTCTGCTGCAAAGTCCTTGTCAATTACAGCTGCCACACCTTTTAAAGAGCCGTCTTCATTTTCTATTACAGGAATTCCGCCTCCTCCGCATGCAACTGTTATTGTTGTGTCCCACAGCGTCTTGATTGTACCGATTTCAACTATTCTCTCTGGAATAGGAGAGGCAACAACTCTTCTCCATCCTCTTCCTGCATCTTCTTTCACTGTATAGCCTTTTTCAGCTGCAAGTCTTTTTGCTTCCTCTTCAGAATAAAAAGGTCCTATTGGTTTTGTTGGGTTCTGGAATGCTTTGTCATCCTTGTTCACAACCATCTGGGTCACAACTGTAACTACAGGCAAAATTCTGTTTCTTTTTGCCAGAGCTAGTTTAAGTCCCTGCTGAATATGATACCCGATATAACCCTGACTCATTGCACCACAAACGTCAAATGGCATTGGTGGTGTAATATCTTTGGCAGCTTCTGAAGCCAAAAGGATTCTTCCAACCTGAGGGCCATTTCCGTGAACGACTGCTATTTCATAGTTGGAGCAGCTTATTTCAGCAATATATTCACTTGTTTTCTTTACAACTTCCAACTGTGCCTCTGCTGTAGAAGGCATGCTTTTATCTTCTAAGGCATTTCCGCCTAACGCTATAACTACTCTTGGTATTCTGTTCATGATTAACCCCTCTTGAATTTGTCCTAATTTTTAAGCTATAGTTGCTACTATAACTGCTTTTATTGTGTGCATTCTGTTTTCTGCTTCGTCGAACACTACAGAATGTCTGCTTCTGAAAACTTCATCTGTAACTTCTCTTATGTCAAAGCCAAGAGCCATCTGTTCTTTAGCCATTTTTGTTTCAAAGTCATGGAATGAAGGCAGACAGTGCATGAATATTACATCATTGTTTTCTGTAGCCTTGATTAGGTCCATTGTAACCTTGTATGGAGTGAGTAACTTAACTCTTTCAGGTATCTGAGCTTCTTCGCCCATTGATGCCCAAATGTCTGTGTAAATTACGTCTGCTCCTTTTACAGCTTCAATGCTGTCTGATATTTCGATTGTAGCTCCTGTATAGTCAGCAACTTCCTGAACTCTCTTCAGTGTATCCTTATCAAGTTGCTCCTGAAGTTCCTTAGGACCAAATGCAACGAAATGCATTCCCATTTTTGCACATCCGAACATCCATGCATATGACATGTTATTTCTGATGTCACCGGCAAAAACAACCTTAACCTTATTAAGTGGTTTTGCAATGTGTTCTTCTATTGTAAGCAAGTCAGCCAATATTTGAGTAGGGTGATCTACATCTGTAAGACCGTTCCACACAGGTACTCCTGCATACTTAGCCAAATCTTCAACAACTTCCTGCTTGTATCCTCTGTACTCAATACCGTCATAGAATCTTCCAAGAACCTTTGCTGTATCTTCCAGGGATTCCTTCTTGCCCATCTGTGAACTTCCTGAATCAAGGAAAGTAACGTGTGCTCCTTCTTCCAGAGCTGCAACTTCAAACGCACATCTTGTTCTTGTTGATGTTTTTTCAAACAACAGCACAATGTTTTTACCCTTTAACAGATAATTGTAAATTCCTGCTCTTTTTTTTGCTTTCAAATCATGAGCTAAATCCAGCATGTATCTGATTTCCTGTGGTGTAAAATCCATTAATGTTAAAAAACTTCTTCCTTTTAAATTTACTGACATAATAAACCTCCGTGTTTAATTATAGATTTTATTGTATTTTTATATATTAACAGAATCTTTTCATAATTTCAATTGTTTTCTATACTTTTTCTCTTATAAGCGGCATGCTCATGCATCTTGGACCGCCTCTTCCCCTTGACAGTTCTGAGCTCGGCATTGTATAGATTTTGATACCTTCCTGCTGTAAAATTTGATTTGTTACATAATTTCTAGTATAAACAATTACTTCACCTGGAGCAATACACAATGTGTTGGAACCATCATTCCATTGTTCCCTTGCAGCATCAATGATGCTGTTTCCGCCGCATTTTATTAGTTTTACCTTATCAAGATTAAGCGCCTTCTTCAAAATATCTTCAAGAGACCCTTTACCTTCGGTAATTTTTATATTTCCGTCATCTCCTCTTTCAAGAACATAGACTGCAATGTCAGATTTAATGTTCGGGTGAATTGTGAACTTGTCGTAATCAACCATTGTGAACACAGTATCTAGGTGCATGAATGCCCTTGTCTTTGGAATGTCTATTGCCAATACTTTTTTAAATGAACTGTCTTCTGTCAACAGGGTATTTGCAAACTTCTCAATGGAATTAGGATTTGTTCTTTGAGAAATACCCACCGCCACTATTTCTTCGTTTAAAATCAGTATGTCTCCGCCTTCAAGTGAATACTTTTCAGTTCTGTCATACATTAACTTTGTTCCCTTGTATATAGGATTGCAGTTAAAAATATACTTGGCAAATAACGTTTCTCTGTTTCTTGTAACAGTATGCATTTTATGAATAGATACTCCTTCTCCAACTGTAGCAAAAGGATCTCTTGTAAAGTAAAGATTAGGCATTGGGTCAATTATAAATGGATACTGATTGCTTAAAAAATCAGCCAATCTTGGACCCCTGTAATCATTGATTTCTGACTTTCTGATGCCTTCCATCATTTTGAGAACCATTTCCTTAGGACTAGTAAAGGACAGGAAGTAATCTTTTAACATGCTGGATTCTCTGCTTTCCTTAATTCCAGCTTCTTCAATATACTCTTTGATAAACTGCAGTTTTATCTCGTCATTTAAAAGTGAATCCACCACTAAATCTTCCAGATAAACTACTTCTATTCCCAAGCTTTCGAAAATTTTTGCAAATGCATCATGTTCCTGCTGAGCTATTTCCAAATAAGGAATATCATCAAAAAGCAATCTTTCAAGATACTCCGGCATTAGATTTTCTAGTTCTTTGCCAGGTCGGTGCAGCAATACTTTTTTCAATTTTCCTATTTCTGAATAAACTTTTATTGCTGTATCATTCAATATTATCACCACCATATATTATATATGCCATATCTGATTTTGAATGCAAAAACGATTGGCAGCAGCCGCGCGATATATGTCAACTCATTCGTCATTAAGTGTAAAAAAATCGTTATCATTTCAAGCATAATCACCAAAATGCCATAACTATTAACAATATTTGAATTTTACATCCTGCTTGACAAACAAATTTAGTACAATAATCTGCGATTGTATATATATATTGTATTAACTTTTCCTTAATATGTCAAGGTATTTTTAATATTTATGTATCATGTTCATATTTATACACAGCAAACTGTTTTATGGCATAAAAAAGTTGCTCCGCAACTCCGCTAGGGGGACCTATGTCCCCCTTCGGCGCAAAAAATACTAACGTATTTTTTGCTGAGCACCCCCCTTGACGGCAAGGGCGTCCCGCCCTTTGCAATCCCCGTTTTTTATATACTAGAAAATAGAACTTTCCTGGTATATAAAAAAACCAGCTATATCAGCTGGTTTTTTTACCCGGCGACGTCCTACTTTCCCAGGCAGTTTCCCACCAAGTATCATCAGCGCTAAAGAGCTTAACTTCCGTGTTCGGGATGGGAACGGGTGTGT
>NZ_VLKH01000004.1 GCF_007830175.1 Sedimentibacter saalensis
TGCTCTGACTGAATTTTTTGAATTTCTGCAATTGTAAATCCTGCTTCTTTCATCATTCTTTCATAGTCAAATGCAATTGAACCGCTTTCAAACTGAGAAAAATCAAGTCCTGCTGAATTTTTCATTATTTCCGGTCTTCTGGCCATGACTGCAGCGTAGCTCATATCTTTATTCATTTTCTGCACCTCCAAATAAGATGTCTCTTACTTGTTCACTCACTACCAAAAGTTCAGGAACAAACTTACCAAAATCATGTTTGTAATATGGATTAGCTTCCAACAATGTTCCGCGCTCTTCACGCTTTGTTCTTGTTAAAACTGTTACTTCATCTCCAATATTTGCATCTGACTGCAAATATCCTTTAACCCATAATTCCAGTGGTACCTGTTTTGTGTCATCTGGAACCTGAGGGGCTCTTTGTGATGGTTCTAATACATTTCTGTGGATTAAAACCCATTCGCCTTTTTTTATCATTTAAAACACTTCCTTTATATATATTACATTGATTTGCATTGTCACGCAGGTGGTTAGGGCTATTATTTAACTATTTTGCATTCTGGATCTATAAGATTTCTCATGTCTCCCATTATTGCTCTTGGAACAGGTAAATCAATCATAGTTCTCAAACCTGGTTTTGCATTGATAATTTGAGGTATCATGTTTACGCACATAGCTATTGTTCCGATTCCTCCCGGTACTTCAGGTGAGTTAACCATATTGATGTTAGGAGTTCCTTTTATTATTACATAGTCTCCTGTTGTAACGCCTACTTGTTCAGGTTCTATTTGCTGAGGATGATCCATTTCGATTTTCAGTTCTCCGTCTATATAGCCGTAGCCTTTCATAGCAACGCCTGCAACATTTCCAGCTTTTGCAAAGCCGTATGGAGACTTTCTGTCAACATCTGTAACTATTGGGTCCATTGATGTAGTAATTTTTTCAACATTCCAGCCTATAGCATCAGAAATCATGCTGATTGATTCCTGGAATCCAACGTGTCCAGCCAAATGACCTGTTTCAACACCTTTTTTGAACTCTTCAACAGTTATGCCTATACCTTGTTCAGTCATAACTGTTGGTCCAAATGGTGAAAGGCTGTTAACTCTTCTTGATATAATGTGATCAACTGATTCACAGCATCCAGTCATAACTACTACAAGCAAGTCCATTATGAGACCTGGGTTAATACCTGTTCCAAGAATTGATACTCCGTTTGCCTTAGCAATTTCATCAAGCTGTTTAGCAAGTTCTGGCTGTTGAGCTTGTGGATAAGACATTTCTTCTGCACTTGATACAACGTTGATTTTTTTCTCCAAAACAAATTTCAATCTTTCAAAAGCAACTTTTGTATAAGAATCTGTACAGCAAAGAACAACGTCAGCTGCCTTTTCAGTGATTACATCTTCTGCAGATCCAATCAATACTTCTGGTCTGTCTCCTCTTTCAACACCGATTACTTCATACATGCTCTTTCCGATTTTTGATCCTCTTCCAACTGCACCTACTATGTCAACACCTTTTTTGTTAAGTAACATTTTAGCCATACCTGAGCCCATAGCTCCAAGTCCCCATATAATAACCTTTACGTTTTGCATTACAATTCCTCCTAATATTATTTTATTTAAGTTACCAATATAACAAGCAATAACTATGCCAACTTTTGTCCCATTATTGAAATTAAAATAATGATACCAAAATAACCCTTAAATATCAGCTTTTGATTTAATATTAATAAAAAAAATAATTTTATACATATAAATCGTTTTCATAATTATTCTTAGAAAAGATGCATTATTTGCACAAAAATAGCAAATATTTTTGCATGTGGTGCAAAATTATTTGCTATTCATTGCAGAATTATATTTTTATGTTATATTTCTTAATTTTGTGTTGAAGCGTCTGACGCTTAATTTTCAAATCTTCCGCTGCTTTTGTAATGTTATTCCCATTATTTTCAAGCGTGTCTTCTATTATATTTTTCTCCAGCCTTGCAAGATATTCATCTATACCTTCATCACCAATTCCTTCAAAATTTTGTTCAGTTCTATGCATAGAATGCTTAATTGAAAAGCAGCTGCTGTCAAGAACTGTCACATTATCATCTGCCATGCTCATGGCTGACATTATTATATTTTCAAGCTCTCGAACATTTCCAGGGTACTCATAATTCAGCAGATTTTCTTTTGCTTCATCTGATATTGCAATTATTTCCCTGTTCATTCTTTCATTGTACTTTTCTAAAAACATGTTAGCAAGCATAAGTATATCTTCTTTTCTTTTGCGAAGCGGAGGTATGCTAATTTGAATTACATTTAGTCTGTAGAACAAGTCTTTTCTTATATTTCCCTCTGACAGTATTTTTTCCGGTGGTTCGTTGCTGGTTGAAATTATTCTGACATCAATGGGAATATCCTTTGTTCCCCCCACACGTCTTATATAATTTTCTTGAAGAACTCTCAATAACTTTGCCTGAAGTTCATAAGGCATTGAGTTTATTTCATCCAGCAGAAGAGTTCCTCCATTGGCCTGTTCAAAAAGTCCTGCCCTGTCAACAGCACCTGTAAAGCCTCCCTTTGACGTACCGAACAAAAGTCCCTCCAGCAGTGATTCAGGAAGAGCCGCACAGTTTTGTGCTATAAAAGGCTTTTCTCTTCTGTCGCTTTCATAGTGTATACTTTGAGCAATAAGTTCTTTTCCTGTGCCTGTTTCACCGTAAATGAACACAGCTGCAGGGTTTTTGCTTGCTTTCTTAGCCTTTTCAATAACTTCAATAAAATTAGGGCTATTGCCGATTATGTTGTTGAAGTTGTATTTTCTTATTTTTTTTGATTTAGCTTTTTCAGGCTTTCCTATTTCATCGTGCAGTTTCAGAATGGTGTGAGACATCTCTGTCATTTTTGTAATATTTTTTGCAACTTCTACAACTGCAATGACTTCGTCTTTCACTATTACTGGAAGAGTGGAATTTATTGTTGTAATTTCTTTGCCGTCTTTATTTAAATAGGTTTGTTTTTGATTCATTGTGCTTTCTCTGCTCATCAAAGCTTTGAGCAAAGTGCTGTTTTCTCCGGTCAAATTTTTGAAAACTTCGCCAAATGGCTTTCTGATTACTTCCTTGGTCTCCATTTTTTCAAGTTTTGACATAGCATCGTTATATATTATGGTGTTTCCATCTTTATCCAGTACATGAACGCCTTCATCTACAAGGCGCAAAATATTTTGCAGTATAGACAAGTATTCTTTTGATTTCATCTTATCCTCCCGAAATAGGAATTGAATCATTGTAATTATAACATAATAATACGTTTTTTACAATGTTCGAAGTTTACTTTTTAACAATTATAGTGTAAAATCATATTAATAAAAGGAACTACTAATTGCTTTTATTAGATTAATAGCAACTTTATTAAGTATTTTAAATATAATGCAGGGAGATAAAATGAAAAAAATAGAAAGCTTTCAGGTTAACCATATTGATTTAAAAAGAGGCATATATGTTTCAAGAAAAGACGTGGTGGGAGAAAACATAGTTACAACTTTTGATATAAGAATGAAACAACCAAACAGAGAGCCTGTAATAAATACAGCCGAAAGTCACGCCATTGAACACATAGGAGCAACATTTTTAAGAAATCACTCCATATATGACAGTTTAACCGTTTATTTCGGGCCCATGGGATGCAGGACTGGTTTTTATGTAATTTTCAAGGGAGACTTGACTTCACAGGACGTTGTGGGCATAGTAAAAGAAATGTTTCAATTCATAATGAATTTTGAAGGAGATATTCCGGGCGCTGACCCCATGTCATGCGGCAATTACCTTGACATGAACCTTCCAATGGCAAAGTTTGAAGCAGCGAAATTTTACAATGAAGTCCTTTTAAACCTCACTGAAGAAAATTTGAACTACCCGTCAAATAATTAAAAACAAAGGATTTGTGTATGGCACAAATCCTTTGTTTTTAGTTTGTTTTTAGCTTGTTTGCGTTTTTTCTTCTTTCCATTTCAGTAAGATATCTTTTTCTTACTCTAATGCTGTCTGGTGTAACTTCAACGAGTTCATCATCGTTGATGAATTCCAGTGCTGTTTCAAGAGTCATAACTCTTGGCGGTGCCAATTTTATTGCATCGTCAGCTGAAGATGATCTTGTATTTGACTGTTTCTTCGCCTTGCAAGGATTTACGACAATGTCTTCTCCCCTTGCATTCATGCCGATTATCATTCCTTCATAAACCTTGTCTCCTGGATTTATGAACAATGTTCCTCTGCTTTCAATATTGTTTAATGAATAAGCAATTGCATCACCTTGATCGTTTGATATGAGCACGCCGTTAAGTCTCTGAGGAATTTCACCTCTGTATTTTTCATAGTGGTCAAAGCTTCTAACCATTGTTCCTTCTCCTCTTGTATCGTTAATAAGCTCTGTACGATATCCGAGAAGTCCTCTGGTTGGAACCATGTATTCTATTTTAACGTAATTTCCGTCAGGAGTCATGGAATTCATCATTCCTTTTCTCAGGTTAAGCTTTGAAATAACAGATCCTGAATACATTTCCGGAACATTTATAATTACTTTTTCAATTGGTTCTTTTACAACGCCGTCTTCTCTGTGAAGAATAACTTCAGGTCTTGACACGGCAACTTCATAGCCTTCTCTTCTCATGTTTTCAAGAAGTATTGACAAGTGAAGCTCGCCTCTTCCTGATACCTTGTAGCCGTCTAAGGCTCCTTCAAGCTGTTCAACTCTAAGACCTACGTTTACTTCAAGTTCTTTTTCAAGTCTTGCCTTAAGATGTCTTGTTGTAACAAACTTTCCTGACATGCCTACGAAAGGTGATGTATTAATAAGGAAGTTCATGGACAATGTAGGTTCTTCTATTTTGATTGTATCCATAGGAACAACCTTGCCTTCAGTACAAATTGTATCTCCTATGGAAATATTTGAAATTCCTGATACAACTATTATATCACCGCTGTATGCTTCGGAAACCTGAGTTCTTTTCAATCCTTCATACACAAATATGCTTGTGATTTTTTGTCTTTCAACAGAACCATCATGCTTTGCAACAGAAACTGTCTGACCTTCTCTGATTGTTCCTGCTGTTACTCTTCCAATACCAAGTCTTCCTATATAATCATCATAAGCAAGTGATGATATCTGACACTGAAGGTCTTCTGAATCTCTGTCAGGATATGCAGAAACATGCTTTATTATGGTGTCAAACAAAGGCACAATATTTTCACTTGGCTCGTCCAGTTCGTACTGAACAATACCTTCTTTTGCTATACCATACAATATTGGGAAGTCAAGCTGCTCATCATTGGCATTTAGTTCAACGAACAGGTCAAATACCATGTTAACAACTTCTTCGGCTCTATGGTTTTTCTTATCGATCTTATTGATCAATAAAATCGGTCTTAATCCTACTTCAAGTGATTTCTGCAGAACGAAACGTGTCTGAGGCATAGGGCCTTCCACAGAATCCACCAGCAATATAACTGTGTCAACAGTCTTCATTATACGTTCAACTTCCGAAGAGAAGTCAGCATGTCCCGGTGTATCTACAATATTAATTTTTATATCATTATGCATTACTGAGCAGTTTTTTGAATAAATTGTTATTCCTCTTTCACGCTCAATATCATTTGAATCCATTACCTGGTCTACTACTTCCTGGTTTTCTCTAAAAACTCCGCTTTGCTGTAGAAATGCATCTACCAATGTTGATTTTCCTGCATCTACGTGCGCTATAACTGCTATATTTATAATCTTTTTCTTCATAATTACCTTCCTCTTTTTTTCCACAGCTTAGTGTATTCTTTTTATTGACAATTTGCAAGTTTTTTTTATCAATATCTGTAATATTTTTTTAAACTTCCGAAATTTAAAACGGAACGCATATAGCGTCCCCTTTTAACTAAATAAATTCAATTATGTCCATCTAAAACTTTGTAATACTATTTTTTGATTATTTTTGCATTTAATTCTTGGAACAATTGGTTTATCATCCATTAAATGCAAATTATATCAAAGAGAATTTAGTATGTTTGCTTTTTTGTTTTTATAAACAATTTTTCCATCTATAATGGTCATCATAGTTTCGTAATCTATGTCCAAAAGAGGATTTCCCTTGAAAATTGCAATATCTGCATCCTTGCCTTCTTCAATGCTTCCAACTCTTGAATTAATTCCGTTTATTTCTGCAGGATAAATTGTGATTGATTTCCATGCTTCATCTTCCGCTAGCCCTGCTTTTACAGCCATGCCTGCGCACATGTTGATGTGCTGAATTGGAATGACGTTTGAATCTGTTATGATTGCTACCTTAAGACCGGCATCCATGAGAACCTTAGGAGTTTCGAAGCTTTTGTTTTTAAGTTCTACTTTTGTTCTTGAACCAAACGTTGGACCTATGAGACACGGTTTACCAGCAGCTGCAAGTTCTTCAGGGATCAGGTGTCCTTCGGTGCAGTGGTCAAGTGTTATGTCAAGGTCAAATTCCTTTGCAATTCTAAGAGCAGTAAATATGTCGTCAGCCCTGTGGACATGCGCCTTTAAAGGAATCTGTTTTTTCATGACAGGTAAGAGAGCATCTAGCTTCAAGTCAAAATCCGGTTTTCTGTCCGGATCTTCCGCGGAAGCTTCCAAATCTTCCATGTACTGCTTTGCTTCATACAGAGTTTCTCTAAGCATTGCAGCAATTGCCATCCTTGTTACAGGAGATTTGTGCTGCTCGTTATAAACTCTTTTTGGATTTTCTCCAAAAGCAATTTTCATGGCAACAGGGTCCTTTATTACCATGTCGTCTACTCTTTTTCCATATGTCTTCATGGCAAGGAATGTGCCTCCTATAACATTGGCACTTCCTGGCCCTGTTACAGCAGTTGTCACTCCGCCTTCAATTGCGTCCTGAAATCCCATATCCATCGGATTAATTGCATCTATTGCTCTAAGCTGAGGCGTAATGGGTTCAACATCCTCATTGCCGTCTTCACCTTCAAAACCTATTCCTTCTTCCCACATTCCTATGTGGCAGTGTCCGTCCACAAGACCTGGTGTTACAAGAAGTCCTGCAGCATCTATTATTTGTGCATCATCAGGTATTTCTAAATTTGTGCCAACGGCCTTTATTTTGCCGTCTTCAATTATTATTTGTCCATTTTGTAAATCTTCCCCACTCATGGTTTTCACGAAACCATTAATAACTGCTAACATGTTTCCTCCATATTTTGGTTAAAATCTTGGTATGAAGCCTACTTTTTTATATGCTTTCCTTAATGTCTTGCGAGCAACAGCCTCTGCTTTTTCCGCTCCATGTATATATATTTTCTCCAGATAGTCTTTATTCTTCAAAAGATAATCTATTTTTTCCTGAATTGGTTTTAGTTCATCAACTACTATTTCTGCAACGTCGTCCTTGAACTGAGCATATCCCTTGCCTTCGTATTCTGCCACAATTTCCGCAGGAGTTTTGTCAGTTATTTTTGAATGGATGTTAATAAGATTTTTAACTCCCGGCTGAGCATCTGAAAATCTTATAACTCCCTCTGAATCTGTTACAGCCCGTTTGAATTTTCTTCTTATGGCATCAGCCCCGTCCATGAGCAATATATATGAATTATCGTTTGAATCTGATTTTGACATTTTACTTTCAGGTTCCTGAAGGCTCATTATCTTTGCTCCGTCTTTTGAAATAAAAGGATCAGGAACTTTGAATGTTTCGCTGAAACGGTTATTGAAACGCTGTGCAATGTCTCTAGTTATTTCAAGGTGCTGCCTTTGATCTTCTCCCACTGGCACCAGGTCTGCCTGATATAAAAGTATGTCAGCTGCCATGAGCACAGGGTAAGTGAAAAGTCCTGCAGTTATGGCATTGCTGTCCTGCTTCTTGGATTTGTCTTTAAACTGCGTCATCCTTCCAAGTTCTCCGTAATAAGAAAAACAATTTAACAGCCATCCCAGCTCTGCATGGGCTGAAACATGAGATTGTATGAACAATGTAACCTGTTCAGGATCCAAGCCTGCAGCTATGTAGTTTGCCAGTACTTCAAGAGTGTTTTTTCTCAAATCCTTTGGTTCTTTGGGAACTGTAATTGCATGCATATCAACAACGCAGTAGTAGCAATCATATTCGCTTTGTAGTCGTACCCAGTTTTTAAGTGCTCCCAGATAATTTCCCAGTGTCAGTGACCCGGAAGGCTGCATACCGCTGAATATAACTTTTTTGTTTTCCATATTTATCCTCCATATAATAAAAAGTTGCTCCGCAACTCCGCTAGGTGGACCTATGTCCCCTGACCGCGTAAAAAATACTAACGTATTTTTTATATAAAAAAGAGCTTTCTTCCTCAAAGGACGCGAAAACTCTAAAAGTCTCGTTTTTGTGATTATACTACAACAGCATTTATTTGTCAAAATTTTTTGGCTTTTTATAAAAAGAAGCAGCCCCTATCCATGATGCCTATATTCTTATTATATATGTTATGATTAAAAATAGTATCTGTGCTGTTTCAACAATCAGCCCTTCCGCCGAATTTGGAAGAACACTTACTTTGTTGTCCAAATAGGAAACTACAAATCCTGAAATCATGTATGTAAGCGACAATGAGATAACAAGCTTGTAGTTAAACACGGCTGCAATTAAAAATGAAATGGCAAAAGCAGCAATTGTATGATACTTTCCGCAACACTTCATTATTTCTGTATTTTTTTTGTTTCTTTTGATTACAGGGCTTAAAATTATAAGGCTTGAGTAGCCTGCAACAGGCATTATTATAAGGGAAGTAACGGGAACTATCCTGAAAAGCGAAAAATACAACAAAAGAATTATTGTGGTTCCTATGATACCCACAATTTGTTCTGATTGATTCTTAGGTTTTATAATATAATTTAATGTCCTGTATGTGTCAGTTAAATTCACAGATCTTGTAACTATGCAGTAAAATCCCAGCACAAGAACACTTACAAACAATCCGTCATAAACAAATTCCAGTGACGCTATTAAAAAAGACGAAAAGCCTATGGCCAGTCCAATTAAAGGCAGTGCCATTATTCCGTTTTTATAATCTTCATTGCTTGACTCTTCGTATATGGTAATGTTGATGCAGGTATATTTCTTAAGCATTAATATAATGCCGATTACAATGCTTCTCACGTCAAACATAGTGCTATCCCTCATTTAATTTTAACCATTATACCATATATGAAGTAATTATTAAATATTTAATTTTAGTCTACAATAAGTTATAAAGCCTCATTAACATTATGTATGTTTCCTGATAAGTGCAATAACCATTAGGATTAAAATTGTAACCGTATCCTTTTAAAATCCCCTTTGTGGCAGCGAAATATATGAAAGGTTTTTCTGAGTCTTGAACATCATCTATATCAGTGTAATTTATTACTTCATAGTCTGAGATATCCATACCCTGGCTATTTGCAATATATGCAAACATCTTTGCCGCTTCAAGCCTCGTAATGTAGCTATCAGGCTCAAGTCCAGCTCCTTCGTGGCCTAAAAATCCCATTTGGTAAGCTTTGTATATAACTTCCTTGTTGCTGCAGAGCATTGACCTGTCAAGAACAGCCATTCCGTCATTCATAAATATTTCACCTTTAACCGGGTCAAGTGAAACATATTCTTCCTGCATGTACAAATTGAAGTTATTGCTTAGCTCTTCTTTTCCCAACTTGCTTTCAACAACATTCATTACTAAAGTGTAGAAATTTTCCTTTGTAATGTAAGCATCATACATCCCTTCAAATTCTTCGGGAATAATAGAGGCGTTTTTAAGCTGCGTAATTGTATCTATTGCCCACATATCAGGTTCCTGTGGAAAAGCATCCATCCATAGCTTTGTATTCTCCGATACTGAATCAAAACACTGATCAAATACTTCGGCCAGATATTCAATTTTTTTATGGACTATTTCTTTTTCTTCGCAATCCAAAGTCCTTAAAAGTTCAGGATGAACTTCTGTGTACCAGATTAAATCTGCTACTTCATCTTCAAAGCTCATGGCAGAATGTTTGTTTAAGAAAACATCGCTTTTTTCTTCCCAATTTCCATACTGAAAACCACCGTTAAATTTTAAAAAGTCATTTTCCATCCTATCATGTCCATATGTTTCATACATATAATCGCTTATTAAATGACTGAGTTCATGGACAGTGCTTTCTTCAGAAGCAACACATTCGTCATTGTACATGCTGTTTTGAAGAGCGTTTATGTAGACGGTTGCTGACTTGTCCCCAAGCACATATTCGGAAAATAAATCTGCAATCTTTTCAGTCTTATTTATAACAACATTTGTTTCTATGCCCATTTTAGAATAATAATCTGTAATTTCTTTTATTACACCTTCCGGAAATCTTCTTAAACTTCTTTCAAGAACAAGCATGCAGTCCATGTAATCTATATTTTCATCATCTTTGGAGTAAATGATTTTTAATCCATATTCCTCCTCAATGTTTGTTTTAATTTCAGATTCATCTAGAGGTTCAATTTTTTCTGTAAAGCCGTAGGCTGGAGAATTAAGCATATAAAAACATAAAACAATGCATAAAATCCTTTTAAATGTATTCATATCATACCTCCGTTAATTTTATATAGCAGTATTAAAATTATAGCACAACGTGAAATCATTTTCAATATAAATTTGTAAACGTTTACTGTAATATTTAATGATGTAAATCTTGAATATAGTCATATAATATTATATTATGAAAATAGAAATTAATAACCAAGGTGGAAAAATGAAAATTACTGTAATATCCGTAGGAAAAATTAAAGAGAAATTCTATAGTGAAGCAATAAACGAATATGCAAAAAGATTGTCCAAGTTCTGTAAATTCACTGAAGAAACAATACAGGATGAAAGGGCGGATGAAAATTTCTCTGATTCAGAAATTGAACAGGTTAAGATTAAGGAAGGCTTGAAAATACTTGCAAAGATACCCAAGAATTCATATGTCATTGCTCTTGATGTTAAAGGCACAATTATAAGCTCTGAGGATTTGGCTCAAAAAATAAATCAGCTTGGAATAGACGGCACATCTGACATAACATTTATAATTGGAGGAAGCAACGGACTTTCAAACGAAGTTTTAACAGCAGCCAATTTTAAGCTTTCATTTTCAAAAATGACATTTCCCCACCAGCTGTTTAAAGTAATACTGTTAGAGCAAATATACAGAGCATTCAAAATAAATTCAGGTGAAGCTTATCATAAGTAAATTCATTAAAGCGTCAAACGAACATTTGTCAGTTTGACGCTTTATTTTTATATATTTACTTCTGTTCCGTAATAAATACTTGTAAGCAGCTTTTCCATTTCATCTGGACTTATGTCTCTTGGATTAGAACCGGTACAAGCATCTGAAATGGCCAACTCTGAAATTTTGGCAACTTTGTTTTTAAATTCTTCTTCGTTTATTCCATAATCCTTAAGACTCTTTGGAATGTCAAGTTTTAAATTGTATTCATCGATTTTATCGCACAAAGTGCTTACGCATTCAGAATCTGTTCCTGAAATACCTATGCTTCTTGCTATATCAGCGTATCGCTTCTGTGCATTTTTTGCATTGAACTTTATTATATACGGCAGATAAATGGCGTTTGCACATCCGTGAGGTATATGGCCTGTAGAAAATGCTGCACCTGTTTTATGAGCAATTGAATGTGTGATTCCAAGCAGGGCATTTGTAAATGCCTGACCGGCCATACACTGGGCATAGTGCATTTGCTCTCGTGATGCCATATTTCCATTATAGGAGTCAATCAAATGCTCAAATATCATGTGTATTGCTTTAAGTGCCAGAGGATCTGTGAAAGGACTGTTCAATGTAGAAACATATGCTTCTATTGCATGAGTCAATGCATCCATTCCTGTATATGCAGTTAATTTTGGAGGCATTGTTTCGGCCAGAGAAGGATCCAGAATTGCAATGTCTGGGGTTATGTTAAAATCAGCAAGAGGATACTTTATTCCTGTAGAATAATCAGTAATTACAGAAAATGCAGTCACTTCTGTGGCAGTACCGGAAGTTGATGGAATTGCCAAAAACCTTGCTTTTTTTCTTAAGGCAGGAAATGAAAAAGGCTTTATGATTTCTTCAAATGTAGTTTCAGGATATTCATAAAACACCCACATAGCTTTTGCAGCATCAATGGATGAACCTCCTCCCATTGATATTATCCAGTCCGGCTGAAACTCTCTCATTGCAGCTGCACCTTTCATTACAGTTTCAACAGAAGGATCTGCTTCAACGTTTTCAAACAGCGAAGTTTCAATACCCGCTTCCTTTAAATATCCCAGAACTTTATCCACAAAACCAAATTTTTTCATGGAACCGCCGCCTATTACAAGCATTGCCTTTTTACCTTCCAAATTTTTAAGCTGCTCCAATGCACCTTTTCCATAATACATATCTCTAGGTAATGTAAATCTTAACATTTGTTTCTCCTTTATATATTGATTTTATAGTTATTATTTCTTAATTATTCAATAAATATAAATAATAAATAAATTTCAGCTTGAGATTATAACGCATAAGAAATTAATCCACATAAACTTTATGAAGTAATCAAATGTTTGTGGGTGCATATATTAAACATATAATATTTATTGCTATAAATATTTTTTTATTTGTTTGGAGGACTATAATGAGTGTTCAACCGTCCGGATCATCATATATTTATATACCTGAAACAATAACTGTCCATTTAGGACCGCCGGATTCCCCGGCAGAGAATATTACAGTTCCATTTATTGATTATGTAAAGAATGTTGCCAGCAGTGAATTGTTTCCTACATGGCCGGATGATGCTTTAAGAGCCAACATTAACGCCATAGTGTCCATTGCCCTTAACAGAATATACACTGAATGGTACCCTAGCAGGGGCTATAACTTTGACATTACAAATTCTACCCAGTTTGACCAGTCATTTGTACCTAATAGAGGTATATTTGATAACATATCAAAAATTGTTGATGAAACATTTGATGATTATATAGTAAGAGGAACAAGGTTTGAGCCTTTATTTGCTGTTTTCTGCGACGGCCGTGTGTCACAGTGCAACGGCATGTATCAGTGGGGATCTGTCGATTTAGCTAATCAAGGCTATAGACCTATTGAAATTTTAAGGTATTATTATGGAGAAGACATAGACCTTGTATATAATGCCCCTTTAGGTGAAATAGGAATATCTTATCCGGGGAGTCCCTTAAAACTTGGTGATTCAGGTGTGCCGGTTTATACAGCACAGCTTCAATTGAACAATATTTCAATTAACTTTCCTGCTATTCCAAAAATATTTCCCGTTGACGGTGTATTTACACCCCAGACTGAAGCAGCTGTAAAATCATTTCAAACAATTTTCAACTTGCCTGCTACAGGGATAATTGACAAGGGTACTTGGTATAGAATTAAGTCTATCCATGCAGCTGTGAGAAAGCTGGCAGAAACAACTTCCAGGGGACTTCTTCTAAGTGAACTTCCAAGAATAAGCAACGGCATAGTAGTGCCAAGAGTACAGCTTGTTCAGTATTATTTAAATATATTGTCATCATATTACAATACCATTCCTGAAGTTGAGATAACCGGTGTGCTTGATTCTGCCACGAGCCAATCACTGATAGAATTTCAAAAAACAATGAACCTCCCTGTTACAGGAATAATTGATGATGCAACCTGGTTTAAAATAAACGAAGTGCTTTTAGGTATATTAATAACACTTCCCCCTGGCCAATTGGCTTTTCCAAGAATTGCATTTCCGGGAATAGTTTACAGAAGAGGCTCTGAGGGTCCCGGAGTAGTAGTCCTTCAAGAATATCTTGCATACATTTCATCTGTGCTGCCTGATGTAACATATGTGCCTTATGAACTTATTGATGGCGTGTTTGGACCCATAACAGAATCTGCTGTCATTACATTTCAGCAGAAGTTTGGACTTGAGCCCAACGGCATAGTTGATGAGTATACATGGAACGTAATGGTTGATGTATACCGCAATTTAAAGTTTAATGAAGAGAGGTTGTATTAAAAAAACCTGCCGAGGCAGGTTTTTACAATTCTAATAAATTCTTTTCAAATCTTTTTCTCGCATTTTTAACGTGCAGTTTTGCAAGTCTTTCACTTTCATCCGGGTCATTGTTCGCAATTGCATTATATATGTCTTTTGTTTCCTTGTAAGCATCAATGCTCTGGACTGGTCTGTACAAAGATATTTTTCTCAGTCTTCCAAGATTTTTTGTTACAGACAGAAGATAACTTTTCAAGAGTTCATTGTTTGTCATTTCTAGAGTTGCTTCAGTCCAGTCTCTGTGAAGTTTTTCCATGGTGCTGTAATCATTGCTTTCAATGGCCTTGTCCATGTTTGTAATAATTGTTTCAAGGATTTTGATGTTGTGGCTGTTAATTTCCATGCAAATTCGTCTTATTGCAAGGCCTTCAAGCACTTCTCTTATCTCATAAAGTTCCTGAGCATCCTTCATGGATATCTGGCTTACAACAGAGCCTCTTCTTGGGTAATATGTTATGAGGCCGTCTTGGTCAAGCTGCTTCAATGCTTCTCTTACAGGAGTCCTGCTCACATTGAATTCATTGGCCAGATTTTCTTCTACGAGCTTTTCGCCGGGCTTCAGCTTGTTTTCCAAAATATCCGACTTTATTCTCTGATATACTCTTTCACTCATTGAAATTTTTGATTTAAAGTTTTCCTTCTTTTCCTTGCTTGTTGGACTGAAGTATGAATTTCCGATTTCTTCTACCTTCTCGATTAACTCTTCATAGGTATGAGTTTTCATTTTCATGCATACTAAAGCTTCTTCATCGCATAGCAGACACTTTCTTGGTTTTAATTGGATAGAAGCCCTGTTTAATTGGTTGTGCAGCTGGTCAAAAACATCAATGTCGAATATTCTTCCCAGATCATGTGTATCTTCTATTTCAGCAGCAATTTTCTTTGCCTGGTAAGGGTCCAAATCCACTGATATAAATCCTTCTCTTCCGGTATTTTTCTCGATTGTTTCCATATGAACTATATTTACATCCATATCCTGTAAAACCTTCATCAAATGCTGTATTCCAGCCTTGTGAATGTTTGTGTATAGGCCAGAGCTTTTTATTGGTCCTGGCGTATTTAAAGTAAATGATATTAATGTGTATGGGTATCTTGTTAAAAGTTCTATTTGTTTTTTTGCCCTTAATTCTCTAGATTCAAGAATCTCCATTAATGTTTTCATGTTAGAATTAATATCTTTCATAAGTTTCTCCAGTCGTTATTTACCGGCTAATAATTTATCTTACTTGACTTTTCGGATTACATCAATAACCGATCCATCTCTGTATTGTACTATACCTACTATCTTCTCGTCAAACTCTATTTTGTCTGGTTTTCCAGTAAGTTTTTCTGCAATGTCCTTCAGTTCATTAATAGTATATGTTTTAAGACCGGCTGTTTTGAAATTATCGATCAAATCTTGTCTCAGAGGGTTTACAGCAATGCCGTAATCAGTTACAACAACATCTATTGTTTCACCTGGAGTACATACTGTAGTAACCTTGTCAACTATTATTGGATTTCTGCTTCTTACAAGCGGAGCCAATATAACTGCCAGCTTTGCACCTGCAGCTGTATCCTGATGTCCGCCTACAGCCTGACTTATATATCCGTCAGATTTAGAAATTACATTAACATTAAAATCAGTGTCTATTTCCAGAGCACCAAGCATCAATATGTCAAGATTGTTTACAAGACAGCCTGAGTTGTGCCCGTTGGCATAGAATCCTGCATCAACTTCAAAGTGTTTTGGATTTTTTCCAAGAGACTCAGCAGCCACAAGGTCAAAACACTGTGTATCAAACAAGCCTTCCATGAGACCTTCGTCCAGAAGCTGCACAAGCTGTGATGTTATTCCGCCAAGTCCAAAACTTCCTTTTATATTTTGTTCAATCATTTTTTCTCTCAAAAATCCTGTAACTGCAAGAGATGAACCTGCTGCGCCTGTCTGATAGGAGAATCCTTCCTTGAAATAACCTGATGCTACGATTGCCTTTACAGCATTTTCTGCAATGAGAAGGTCCTTAGGGTTGTTAGTGTTTCTTACTGCACCCGATACTATTCCCTTTGGATCACCTACTTCGTCTACTTTCACAACATAATCAACCTGAGTTTGATTGATGCTTGCAGGAAGACATGGATAGCTTACAAGATTGTCTGTAATTAATACTACCTGGTCTGCATATTTTGCATCAACCATGGCATATCCCAAAGAACCGCATGCAGATCTTCCTGAGAATCCATTGGCATTGCCATAGTCATCACAGGCAGGAACTCCTAAAAATGCTACATCAATTTTAACTTCTCCTGATTCTATTGCTCTTGCTCTTCCACCGTGAGATCTTAATACAACAGGATTTGGCAATATTCCTTCTGAAATAGCAGTTCCCAGAGGTTCTCTTATACCGCTGCTTTCAATTCTGGTAATTACTCCGTTTTTTATGTGATCAATCAAAGGACCATGGCATGTACCCAATGAACTTGGTGCTATACGTAAGTCTTTGATTCCTAATTTTGCAATTGCATCCATTACCATGTTAACGATGTAGTCGCCGTTTCTGAAATGATGGTGGAAAGATATGGTCATTCCATCTTTAAGTCCGGTTTTGATTACTGCTTCTTCAATGGAATCTATAAGCTTGTTTTTATGAGGCAGGGGTCTCTTCAATTTTGCTCCGGCCTTATTTCCTTCAGGAATAACACTGAATGGACTTTCGTAGGGTTTAATCTGGCCTATTCCTTCAATGTATGATGGGATTTCTCTTCCTACTCCGTTTTTAGTCATTTTGCTCTTCCTCCTTGTAAACTCCTGATGCCTTAGCCAGTTCCAGCACTCTGTATGCTCTGTCAACAACAGGACCATCAATCATTTTTCCGTCTAATGCTATAACACCGCTGCCTTTGCTTTCAGCTTCTTTTATTGCTCCTACTATCCTAACGGCATTTCTGATTTCTTTTTCAGTAGGTGTGTAAATTTTATGAACCATGCCTATCTGTCTTGGATGTATAACTGATTTTCCATCAAAACCAAGCTGTTTTATAAGCTTAACTTCATCCATGAAACCTTCGTCATCTTTGATGTTTGTATATACAGTGTCAAGTGCATATATTCCTGCTGCTCTGGCAGCCATCAACAGATTACTTCTTGCTGCCAACAGTTCTATGCCTTCAGGAGATCTTGTAGTCTTCATGTTTGTTACAAAATCTTCTGCTCCTATGGCAATGGCAACCAGTCTCTTGCTTGCTGTTGCAATTTCGTAAGCATTCATTACACCAAGAGGGCTTTCAACTGCTGCCATAATCTTTGTTGAACCAACTTCAAGTCCTACTTGTTTTTCAATTTCACTTATCATGTTGTCTACATCTATAATATCTTGCTTTGTTTCAGTCTTTGGCAGTCTTATTATGTCCGGCTGTGCCCTTACCATTGCCTCAAGGTCATCTCTTCCAAACTGAGTATCAAGACCGTTTATTCTTACTACAGTTTCCACGTTACCATAATCCATTGTTTTTAATGCATTGTATACCAGGAATCTTGCTGAATCTTTTTCCTTTAAAGAAACAGAGTCTTCCAAGTCAAACATTATGGAGTCTGAACCATATAAATGGGCTTCCATAATATTTGCAGGATTGTTACCTGTAACATACATCATAGTTCTTCTTAATTTTACCATTTATATTAAGCCTCCCAAGTATATTCATTTATTTCTGCAGCTCTGTATAAAGCTGTAAGCGCTCTAGCTTTAATAACAAAATCAATGGCGCCTTTGTCTGTTGCCCTTACAACTGCGCTTTCAACTCCTTCGCTTTTAAGCGTTTCTTCGATTAAATTTTTGATCTGCCTGCCAAATTGCTTCATTACAGTGCTTTGCAGTTCAATTTCAATACCTTTCTTGTCAGATGGCTCTATGACAATATTTATATCACTGGATTCAACAGTACCTGCTACTCCAACTTTTTTAATTTCCATCTGCCTGCCTCCTTTATAGTTTATTTTTTTCATTTTTGATTTTGCCAATTATAATCTTGGCTTCTTCCGAAATTAAAAACTCAAATGTTGTTTGCGGAACCAATTGTTTTAATGAATCAAAATCATCTTTTTTTAATAGTTCGCGCACTCTTGAAGCGCTTATGGCTGCTTCGTCGTTTTTAATTCTTGGAATTTCAACAACTTCTATATCATAATCTTTAAGCAATTCTTTCATTGTAAGATTATATTCATTAGTAACAGGGTCTGATTTTTCTTCCCCCACATACCTTCTGTTAATGCCCAGAGCAGGCGCTATGAATTCTCCGAAAATTTTTACATCAAGCATGGTATGGATTTTTACAATTGCATTCTTTTCCTTTAAAAAATATGAAGGAAATGTTGAATTTGAAATTATATAATCTTTGCCTCTGTGTACAAAAACATTTTTCAAGTCCTTGACACCTTCTTTTATGAGTTTGTACCTTACTTCATTTGGAAAAACTGACCGGTCTTCCCATACAACGAAAATGTGAACAACATCGCTGTTTTTTGAAGCAGTTTCAATAAGATGCCTATGTCCCAGTGTAAAAGGATTGCAATTCATAACAATGCTTGAAACCACTTTTCCATCATGTTTTTGCAGTTTAAGATTTTCTGCGAAATCCCTGATTCCTCTCGGGTCGTTTTCAAGCAGGGTAACAAAATCATCAACTGAAGTGATTTCATAAAAGCCTAAATCCAAAAATAATTTTCTATTCTTAGGTTTTGTAAAAATAAACAAGTGTGTATTGCCCCTGTAATATTGTTCATTTAACAGCAAGGATATAATTTTATTTGAAAATCCTCCGCCTTGATATTCCGGATCAATTGCAATGCATTTTAAAACATTTCCTGAAATTGAACCTGTTCCAACAATCCTGTCTTCTTCATACATAGCCAGGGTGTATTCAACATCCCTTTCAAGGATTAAATCTTGCTTTTGTAAAAAAACATCAACTTCATTTCTTTCCCTGATACTATTTAAATTTATTGTTCTGATTTCAACATTTTGTCCAAACATTTTTTAAACTCCCGGCTGTTCATTATAATACATACTAAATCCTTCAATCATTCGTAGATTATATGGTCTTTTTAATATATCAGGATGCTATCATTGCTATAGCTCTCATTATCTGAGGAAACAATGATACCGCTGTTATCATTCTAATTATCTGCAGCACTATAACATCAGAACTTTCTATACCGATTTCTGCTGAAATCAATGCCATATCTGATGCACCGGCCGGTGTAGCGGCCAGCATTGCCTCATCCAAAGGCAACCTGTATTTTTTGTTTAAAATGTTTCCAATTACAAAACATGCTGTAAAGTATCCCACTAGCAAAATTATTGACGGCACTATGAGAAACCTCATTTCAGCAGCATCACTCAACGTAAAACTGCTTCCTATGTAGCATCCTGCCAAAAGCTGAGCAAATTTTCTCATGGATCTTGGCATGCATGCCTTATTGGTTGAAAGTTTCAAGACGATAACACTGATCATTGAAAAAACCAGTGAAGCTGAAGGTATGCCTGATAATTTTCCAATTATTCCAAAGACAGCTGCTACAGCCAACGTCAATAACATGCAGTTTAAGTTGTAGAAACTGCTTGAAGTCCTTTTGTAAACATCTTTATTTATGCTGTTTTCAAAATATTTCATCTTAGATATTTTGGCTATCATAGACGGAAATACACCAAGACCAAAAACCAGCCTTACAAATTGCAGTAATGCCACTTTTGAAGAATCTGCACCCATTTCTTCACTGATAATAGGAATATCACTTATTCCTCCAGGTATGGCACTCATCAGTGAAGTCATTAAATCCAAATGGCTAAAGTAATAAATCATAAAACCTGAAACAATGTTTAACACCAGCATTCCGGCTATAAGTGTAATTGCCGGTTTGTAAATTGTTTTAAGCCTTTTAAGATCACACTTTTCCAGCCCCACTCCAATGAAAGCTCCTGCAATGATTTGAGCAGCAAGTCTGCCTGCATAAGGCATATATGCCATATTGGTGGCAATATTCAATAAAGCAGCTCCTGCGATGCTTCCAATCATCATCCCCCCTGGAATTTTAACCTTCAAAAATATACGTCCCGTCAAATATCCAGCTAACATTGTCCATATAAAATTCAGCATTGCTTCCACCTTTTGCAAATTTCTGCGTTAATTTAGGCATATTGATATAAACCCTTATTTGCTTTTACGCAAATAAGGATTTATTTTAATTATATTTAGTTGGCAGTTTTGCGATTTTTCATTATCATAGGTTTAACAATTGGCCATAACAATGAAATAGCACTTACAACCATCAAAGTAGCTGTAATAGGTTTAGAGAATACAGCTGCTATATTTCCCTGTTCGATCATGATTGCTCTTCTAAGGTTTGATTCAACCATTGTTCCAAGAACAAGACCAAGGATCAAAGCAGCATTGTTGAAACCGAATTCAGCAAATGCATATCCGATAATACCTGCAATAACCATAAGAACAACATTTCCTGTAGTGTTCTGCAGAGCATAGCTTCCTATAACAGCAAGCATGATTATCAATGTTCCAAGTATGCTGTAAGGAATTCCCAGTATCTTACCAAATACTTTCGCAACGGCAAATGATACGAAAACCATTATTATGTTTGTAATTATCATTGATACAAACACGCTGCCCATGTATTGTGGCTGATTTTGAAGAAGAAGCGGTCCCATCTGTACACCCTTCATTACAAGAGCAGACATCATGATGGCAGCAGCATTTCCTCCAGGTATACCAAGAGACAATAGCGGTACCATAGAACCTCCTGTAGCTGCGTTGTTGGCAGTTTCAGAAGCTGCAATACCTCTTATTTCACCCTTTCCAAATGTTTCAGGATGTTTAGATATTTTTACTTCAGAAGTGTAGCATAAGAAAGAAGCTATAGTTGCTCCGGCTCCAGGAAGAATACCTACTATTGTTCCAATGATTCCGGTTCTTGCAATTGTTCCTTTAATATCCCACAATTCCTTAAGAGAAACTATTTTATCATTTTTCTTGTCTGACTTAGATTCATCAAGATTTTCAATCTTGCTTCTGCTTCTTGTTTCCTTAAGAATCTGAGTGATTGCAAACATACCTATCATTACAGGTATCATTTCAATTCCTGACAATAATGTTGAATTTCCCCATGTGAATCTTGCGAAACCATCTATAGGATCCATTCCCACAGTAGCCAGCCACAGACCCAGAAGTCCGGAAATCAAAGTTTTTAAAACATTTCCTTCATCAAGTGCAGTAAGTACTGACAATCCCATGAATGAAATTGCAAACAATTCAGAAGGACCAAACTTAAGTGCAGCCTTTGAAAGCTGAGGGCTTATCATAAACATTGCAATTGCAGCAAATATACCACCTATAGCTGAAGTTATCAAAGCAATACTAAGTGCTCTCATCGGTTGTCCGCTTTGAGCCATTGGGTGACCGTCAAATGTTGTCGGTGCACTTGAAGGTGTACCTGGTATTTTAAACAAAATTGCTGTTATACCGCCTCCGGTAATGGCAGCACAATATACTGCAACAAGAAATGCTATTGAAGTAACAGGGTCAAGTCCATAAGTGAATGTTAAACCTAATACTACAGCCATTGAAGCACTTACTCCAGGCAATGCGCCGAAAATAACCCCGATTACTGTACCAAAGAATATAAGAAGAAGTGTTTGTGGAACAAAGACTACTCCAATTCCTAATTTAATTAATTCCATTTTAATCCTCCTTAAATATACGATTCAATGAACAATGCAAATGTTCTGAATATGCCTGTTCCTCTTGGAAGCATGATGCCAAGCAGCACGTCGAAAATCAAGTATAAAAGCACAACACATCCAAAAGCTGAAATCAAAAGTGTCTTGATTTTCTTCTCTCCAAGCAGACGTGAATAGAACAAGAACATAATAAAAGAACTTGTAAGGAAACCAACTGTATCAAGTACAGATGCATATACCAGCATTATGATGCTGCCTATGAACATTTTATTTGTAACAAATTTTTTAATATCGAAATTAAATTTAAAGCTGATGTTTCCGCTGTTGCTTCTTGCGATCTTAATAGCATTAGCAATCAAACTTATAATTAAAAGAACCAATAATATTTTTGACCACTCAGCTCCTCCCAATGTATTGGGTAACGCAGCAGGTACAGTTGAACCCACGAAAAAGAAACAATAAATGAAAAATACCGCTAAACCCAAGTTAAACAATAATTCCAAAGCCATACTGTTTTTCACTCCTTTATTTTTTTAAAATATTACAATTTTTTATTACTATACTATTTGAAAAATATAACCTTCTTTGAACTTTTTGTCTGAATATTCCAAGAAGGTTATATGCATACTATTTAATTTCTATTTTCCTCTGAGGGCTTTCATAGTTTCATAGTATTCCATCCAGATTGTTTTGAATTCTTCCTGAGTAGCAAAACCTGGTCTGTCATTAAGTCCTACAGTTTCTTTCCAGTCAGTCCATTCTTTCATTTCATTAACTTTTACTGCTGCTGCTTCTAATGCATCAATAGCTTCTTGTGGAGTTCCTTTTGCTGCAACGATTCCTCTCCAAGGTCCGATGTATGCTTCATATCCAAGTTCACCAGTACATTGTACGTCTGGAAGGTTTGTTGCTCTTTCTTCAGCAAGCAATACGATGGCTTTCATGTCACCTGATTCAAGGTAAGCATTTCCGTCAAATGGGCTTGTTAAAACCATGTCTGTGTGTCCACCCATTATTGCTGCATTTGCTTCAGCTCCACTTGCATATGGAATGAACTGAACTTCAATTCCTGCTGCATCAAAAAGTTGTTTAGCAGCTGCGCCGTCAATACCGTTAATTGACATCATACCAAGTGTAGGTTTCTTGTCTGGGTTAGCTTTTGCATATGCTATCAATTCTTCTAAATTGTTGTATGGAACGTGTTTTCCTGCCAATACTATGTTAGAGTCCTGTACAAGTCTTACTACAGGCATTGTGTCATTCAATATATCAAATGATGCTGTTCCGTCTACAGCAGCTATTACGTGTGAAGGTGTATACATTGCAAATGTATATCCGTCTGCTGGCTGATTAACAAAGAATTCAGCACCCTGAACTCCGCCGGCACCTGCAACGTTGTTAATGTTGATAGTTGTTCCAAGTTCTTTTTCCATCAATGGAGCCCATGCTCTGATAGTTGTATCAGTACCGCTTCCAGGTCCGAAAGGTATTACAATTTCAATAGGTCTTTCGAATTTCCATGCTCCTGAAGCTCCGTCAGCTGGTGCTGGAGTTGCTTCTTTCTTGCTGCATCCCATGATAGAAAGGGATAAAACTAGTGCCATTGTAGCTAATAAAAATCTTTTTTTCATTTTTATTCTCCTTTTAAAGTTGTAGGAATTATATTTACTGCATTGGGCAATACCAGAATTTTATTCGGTATTTTTTTCTTAAATGCTTCTTCTAAAGCTTGCTCAAGATTTGGAGCCCATCCCAACATCATTTCGTCAAGCTCGTCTTTGTTCAAGTATTCAGAAACAATAATTACTTTTCCTTTAATCATTGCCCTGGCATACATAAACGCTTTGTTGCTGCCCACATCATAACCTTCAGCTTTAAATCTTTCAACTACTTCCTGAGGGTTAGCTGCGGCAGATAACCATTCCTTAAGTACTCCTTCCCCATACCCGTCTCTGCACTCTGCAGATATGATAAAAGTACAATCAGGATTTCCAAGCATTTCTGCCACTGATAATGCTTTCTGTGACTGATAAAGATTTCTGTCTCTGGGATATCCCCCGGGACTGGCAATTACAATATCAGCCTTTTCTGAAATAATCACCTCACTGGCGTCCTTGCATATATCAACTCCTTGTTTGTGTGCTTCAATCAGATTTCCTGCTACAAAAGCTATGTTTTGTTTATGTGGGTTTTGAACTGCATTAACCATAAACTTTACATTAGCTTTTAAAGCAACATCCAAAGCAACTTCATGGAATGGATTACCATATATATTTCCCATGGCCGGTTCATAAGGCCTTATAGGTAAAGAGTGGTGGATTTTAAGTGTATTAAATCCAGCCAGACCAGGTACTATGCTCTTTCTTCCTCCGCTGAATCCAGCTGAATGATGAGGAGCTATAAGTCCTGTTACTATACAAAATGTGCATTCAGTCAAAGCCTTGTTCACATAAATTGGAACATTGTACAATGATTCTCCAAGATATTTTAAGCTGTCTTCATCCTTGCACTCATGTATTAAAACTTCATATTTATCTATTATATTTTCACCTAATATATTGACCAGTTCTTCCCTTGTGGGCTTTCTGTGGCTGCCGGTTGCAATGATAAACTTTATTTGTTTATTATCATCAACTTTAGATGCTATTCTTTCTATTATTTCATTAACTATTATTTTATTTGGTCCCGGTCTTGTGTGGTCATTGACAACAATAAGAATATTGTCATCATTTTTTACCATGTCTTCAAGTTTTGACGAACCAATAGGATTATCCATTGCTTTTTTTAAAAGACTCTCTTCACAATCTATATTGTCATTGCCTGCCAAGTCAATGTTTTCCACTATTATACTTTCATTAACTTCCGCTTGCTGAAAACTATTGCCGTAGGGTACTACGATTTTTTTCAATTTTCTGCCTCCTGTTTCATGAAAGATTCCATGAACATGTCGGAATACTTTTCAATGTTAAGTATTTTTTCAATAACACTATCCTCATATGCTACTTTCAAGAGAGGAATTGCTTTGTTTTTTATGTCATTTTTAGAAACAGGATTGTATACGCTGCCTGATGCATCTTTGACTTCAATTTCATATACATTTTTGTCCTTCATGACTATTTTGGCTTTGCAGCCCCAATGCATTGGATACCTCTTTGTAAATTCATCGTCAGAATAAACAGTAACTTTTTTTAGCAATGAATGTACGTATTCATTGTTTATAGATTCAGCCGTAAAATGTTCCAAAGATACATTTCCGTTTATCATGGCAGTTGCAAATGTGTAAGGTGTTGAGAATTTTGCTTCTGTTGAAGTTCCTGGGTTTTTGCTTCCTTCTGTGAGTCCGCATTGTTTATACCCAACAAGATAAGTGCCTATTTGCACTTCTTCAATATCATCAACATCTATGATGTATAATTTTTTTAATTGTATTGCTGAATCAATTGCACAATGTGTGCTCCTGCAGCACGGATATGGCTTGTTGTCAACATTTTTTATTTCAAATACGACACCAAGGTCCTTTGTTACTTTTGCCATATCATATTCATCAGACATGGCTTTAAACAGGTTTCCATCATTTGCACTAAGTATGCTTACCGGTCCTGTCATTCCTGCTTTAGCCAGCATTGCAGCTTCAATTCCGCTTGAAGCAGCTCTTGCAGGATGCAAAATCTTTGAACTTGCACTGTCCTCAAGAAACGCCCACAATCCGAATGATTGGGTACCAGCCATTCCTAAAGCATGTGTTGTTTCTTTAACATTTAACTTTAAAAGCTTTGCTGCAGCAGCTGCAGCTCCAAAAGTTCCTGCTGTGGAAGTGACGTGCCATCCTTTGTTGCGGTGGCTTGATACTCCAAAACCCATTCCTATTCTTGACATTACTTCATAGCCGCATATTACTGCTTCCAGGAATTCCTTTGGCGAAGACTTTAAATATTGAGCAAGGCATATTGCCGTAGGAACCACAACAGTTCCAATGTGCGTCTTTGAATTTGTGTGGACATCATCAAGCTCCAGTTTATGTCCCATCATTGCATTTATAAATGCAGCTTGTACAACCGGAAGTTTTATGTTATGTCCCCAAACGTAAATACCGTTTTCATTTTCAGAATTATAAAACTCTTTATATTTTTTGATTATATCAACTATCAATTTATCCTTTGAAGCGCCCACTGCTGCAGAAAATGAGTCCAATACGCATATTTTCGCCGTTTCTACAACATCACAATGAGTTTTTTCCAAGTCGAAGTTGAAAATAAAATCTGAAAGCTGTTCTAACTCATTCATACATTCACATCCAATTATGAATTTTTCGTTAACTGTACTGTGTTCACCAACATAAAAATAATTGTATACAATCTTTGTATACAATTATATGTTAATAGTTTTATTTAAGCAAATATATTTATGTTATACCTAGTATAGGCAATGCCTATACCTCTAGTTTGGAATATGGAATATAAACGTTTCCATCCATTATTTTACGTGCAGTTCTGTAAATTCCTTCTTTAATTATTTTACCGTCTTCCATGTGGATTGTTACTTCCATGGGTCCATAGGGCTGACCTATGATTAATGTTTCTGATATTTTATCACCAACTATTTCATTAACTATTGTTCCTTTAATTTTTGATGCAGCCCCTGTTGCAACGGCAGCAGTAACAGCAAAAGTTTTATGCATTTTCTGAAGAGCTGCCATCCTTGCAAGAAGATCAGTTTCTTCGGCTTTAACCAATGCTCCTTCTGAATTAATATAATCCTTAGGTTCAGAAACAATGCAGATTTTGGGATACGCGGGACTTTTAGAAAGAGCATCTTTTCTGTCAGAAACTATTCCTGAAAGTTCAGCACATATGCTTCTTATTTCTTCTAGGGTATTTAATATTCCGGGTGCAGATTCGATTTCTGCAGGAAGCTCTGTTCCATTCATTCCCAAATCTTCAGCTTTCACAAATATAACAGGATTTCCTGAATCAACCATTGAAACCGTAAATATTTTATTTTCTCCTAAACTTATGGTGTCCTTTGTATTTCCTGTAGGCAGCAATTTTTTTGTTACTGAGCCGGACGGATCAAAAAATTCAACCTTAAGCTTTGCGCCTGTGCCGGGAACTCCCGGTATGCTGTAATCTCCTTCCGACAACACACGTCCATCTTTCACCGGATATGTGACATGTATTATCTTGTTGCTGTTTGTATTGTAAATTCGAACATTCGTAAGAGGTTCAACAGCCTTTAACAAATTGTTCTGAACTGCAAATATTCCAACTGCTGAAATCATGTTTCCGCAGTTTCCTTTCCAGTCAATCATGGCTTTGTCTATACTTACCTGACCATATGTATAGTCAACATCCGCATCATCTCTTTGCGAAGGTCCTACGATACATACTTTGCTTGTAAGTGAATTTGCACCTCCCAAGCCGTCTATTTGCCTTGCATCAGGGCTTCCAAAAGCAGCAAGCAAAATTTTATCCCTTAATTCTCCATGAGGCGGCAGTGAATTTTCCAGAAAAAAAACACCTTTGCTTGAGCCTCCTCTTATTATTGAACACGAAACATCTATTGATTCTCTAAACATATTATCCTCCCTATCTTATGAATTTAATTTAAATTGGCTGATTGTCGTTGAAATAGTCATTAATCATATTCATGAAAACCTTGGCTGCCTTTGACAAGTACATATTAGGATTTGTAGAAATACATGTATACCAAAATGCATATTCATTGTCCTCTATGAAAAAGTAGTCTGCATCATACTGGCCTTCGAATATGTTGATGTACTGAAGAGGAATCATGGTTACTCCATAGCCAGTGCTCGCCAATCTTCTGGCGCTTTCATAACTTTGCAGCGTCAGGCATGTTGCCGGATTTATTCCTGCCCTGTGAAAAATTATGTCACACACTTGTCTGATTCTTTTATCTTTTCGAAGCATTATGAACTTTTCATCCTTGAACAAATTCAAGTCAATGGAAGAGTGATGGCTGTCCGGAACTTTTTTGGCGTACTGAGACAGAGGATGATTTTTTTGTGTTACAATCATGAAGGGATCTTTGTACAACACTTCATGGTTCAGAGGCTCGCTGTTTTTCAGCGGATGAGTGTGCATGACAGCAAAATCTATGGTTCCATCCAGCAAAGATTTTTCCATGTTGACGGAATCAAGTTCCTTTATATATATTTCAATATTGGGGAATTCTTCTGCAAACATTGGCAATAGTTTTGGCAGCAGATATGTTCCCATGTAGACTGTTATGCCAATAGTCACTCTTCCTCTTTTTAAATCGTTGATGTAAGTTACCTCATTTTTGTAATCATCATAAATGTTCAGTATTTCAGTTGCTGCCAGGTAATATTTTTCACCTGCCATTGTAAGTGAAATTCCATCATGTTTTCTTATGAAAAGTTTTGTTCCCAGATCATCTTCAATTTTTTGTATAGCCTGACTTAGAGAGGGCTGGGCAATGAAAAGTTTTTGAGCTGCTTTTGAAATGCTCTTTGTTTCAGCAATTGTTTTTACATATATTAATTCTCTATCGTTCATAATTTACTCCATTCATAGGTTTTGCCTATATAAAATATAATAAAATCAATATTAGACTATATTTCACAATTATTATACACTTAGTAAGTAAAATGTACAATTATTAATTTCAAAACCTTGGAGGATATAAATGATTAAAATTGTTAACAATCCTGTCCTCATTATCAACGGCAGGACCATTGTTTCTCAGGAAAATGATTTTTGTGAAGCAGCAAAATCAAACAACATGACATATGATAAAAATGAAGCAAAAAAAGGCACTATGACCTATGGAATTCTAGAAAAACACAATCATTCAAATAACATGGAAAAACTGCAGCTTAAATTTGATTCCATAACTGCCCATGACATAACATACGTTGGCATAACTCAGACTGCAATTGCCAGCGGAATGAAGAAGTTCCCTCTTCCATATGTAATGACAAACTGCCACAACAGTCTTTGTGCAGTAGGCGGCACAATTAACGAAGATGACCATAAATTTGCATTGTCTTCTGCAAAGAAATTCGGTGGAATTTATGTTCCGCCAAATTTAGCAGTAATTCACTCTTACAACAGAGAAATGATGACTAAGTGCGGAAACATGATTTTGGGTTCTGACAGCCACACAAGATATGGTGCTCTTGGTACAATGGCAATAGGTGAAGGCGGCGGAGAGCTTGCAAAACAACTTCTTGAGCAGACTTATGACATAAGTTACCCAGAAGTTATAGCAATTTATCTTAAAGGAAAACCAAACAAAGGCGTTGGCCCTCATGATGTTGCTCTTAATATAATTAAGGAAGTTTACAACAACAACTTTGTAAAAAACAAGGTTATGGAATTTATTGGTGACGGCATCGAGCATCTGTCTGTTGAATACAGAAACGGAATCGACGTTATGACTACTGAAACAACATGCTGGAGCTCTATATGGGAAACAGATGAGAAAGTTAAGAATTTCTATGAAGTTCACGGAAGAGAAGAAGATTACAGCATGCTCAACCCTGGAGCAATTGCATTGTACGACGGAATTGTGGAAGTTGACTTATCACAAATTAAACCTTCCATAGCTCTTCCTTTCCATCCAAGCAACGTATATACAATTGAAGAAGTTAAAAAGAATCCTCAAGAAATATTTGCAAAAATAGAAGAAGCAAGCAAGAAAACTTTTGAGTCAAACGACGTAAAAGTTGACATGATGAGCAAAATAGTTGACGGCAACATATATGTTGATCAGGGAATCATCGCAGGATGTTCGGGCGGAACTTTTGACAACATAGTTGCTGCAGCAGACATAATGAAAGGCAAATCAACAGGCAATGATAAGTTCTCCTTGAGCGTATATCCCGGAAGCCAGCCAGCTTATATTGAGCTTGTAAGAAACGGGGTTGTAGCTGACCTTATGGAAGCAGGAGCTGTTATCAAGCCAGCATTCTGCGGACCTTGCTTCGGTGCCGGAGATACACCAGCAAACAACGAGTTTTCCATCAGACATGCAACAAGAAACTTCCCGAACAGAGATGGTTCAAAACCAACTGAAGGACAGGTTTCAATGGTTGCTCTAATGGATGCAAGATCAATTGCAGCAACAGCCATAAATGGCGGTATTTTAACAGCTGCAGATGAAATTGATGTTGATTATTCAGAAACAGAATACCACTTTGATAAATCAATTTACGAAAAGAAAGTTTACAACGGATGGGGCAAGGCAGATGATTCTGTGGAGCTTGTATACGGACCAAACATAAAACCTTGGCCTAAAATGCCTGAAGTGACAGAAAACATAGTTGTAAAAGTTGTTACTCACATTACAGACCCAGTTACAACAACTGACGAATTGATTCCTTCTGGAGAAACTTCTTCATACAGATCAAATCCTATAAGACTTGCTGAATTTACTTTGAGTAGAAAAGATCCTGATTATGTTGCAAACTCAAAGAAAGTTCATGAATATGAATTAGCCCGTGAGCAAGGAAAAGATACTGCAAAAGAATTTGCTGAACTTAAGCAGGCCTTTGAAAGAATACAAAAAATTGAAGGATTTGCTATGATCAACCCTGTTGAAACTGGAATTGGAAGCACAATTTATGCAAACAAGCCGGGAGATGGTTCTGCAAGAGAACAAGCTGCTTCATGCCAGAGAATTTTAGGCGCATGGGCAAACATTGCAAAGGAATATGCTACAAAAAGATACAGATCAAACCTTCTTAACTGGGGTATAATTCCATTCCTCATCAAAGATGAAAACTTGATTAAAAAGGATGATTTCATATTTGTTCCGGGTATTAAGAGCGCAATAGAAAACAAAGTTAATGAAATTACAGCTTATGTATTAGATGAAGAACCAAGAAAAATAACACTGTCATTGGGAGCTCTTACTGATAAAGAAAGAGAAATACTCTTAAACGGTTCACTGATTAATTACAACAAGAAAAATTTATAAATAATATGGCCTTTAAATTCCACGGAATTTTAAAGGCCATTAAACCATTATAAATTGAAGGAGATCTATGGAAAAAATTAAAATGACAACACCACTGGTTGAACTTGACGGGGATGAAATGGCACGCATAATATGGCACATGGTCAAGGAAAAATTAATACTCCCCTATGTTGAACTGAAGAGCGAATATTATGACCTGCACTTGAAAAACAGGGATAATACCAATGATAAGGTTACAATAGATGCTGCTAATGCCATAAGAAAATACGGCGTTGGAGTAAAATGTGCTACAATAACGTCAAACAGCGACAGAAAAATCGAATATGACTTGAAGAACTTTTTAAAAAGTCCCAACGGCACCATCAGAGACATTCTTGACGGAACCGTGTTCAGAAAACCTATTACACTTGAAACCATAACTCCTTTAATACCAAGATGGAAAAAACCAATCACCATAGCCAGACATTCATATGGAGATATATACGCTTCTACAAGCATGGAGGTTGATGCTTTCACTAAAGCAGAATTGGTTCTCACGGACAGGGACAACAATGAAAAAAGAACATTGGTCTATGACTTTAAGGAAAAAGGAATCATAATAGGTGAATACAACTTAGACTCCTCAATTAGGTTTTTCGCTGAATCCTGCTTTAAACATGCAGTTGAAGAAAAAACCAACCTGATGTTTTCAGCAAAGGATACAGTTGTTAAGGCATACGACAACAAGTTCAAGGACATATTTGAAGAACTGTACAATGAAAAATATAAAGAACAATTTGATAACCTTGGAATCAAGTATACTTACACCCTCATTGACGATGCGGTATCAAGAATTGTAAAGTCTGAAGGCGGTATAATCTGGGCCTGCAAAAATTATGACGGGGATGTAATGAGCGACATGATTGCAACTGGATTCGGAAGCCTGGCCCTTATGACTTCAGTGCTTGTGTCACCTGACGGCGCTCATGAATACGAAGCTTCCCACGGAACTGTAAAAATGCACTATTACAGACATCTTAAGGGAGAAAAAACTTCAACAAATCCTATAGCGATTATTTTTGCATGGACAGGAGCACTGAGAAAACGCGGAGAACTGGATGGTAACATTGAACTTGTTAAATTTTCTGACAGTCTTGAAAAAGCATGCCATGACACTATAAACAGCGGTATCATGACCGGCGACTTGATTGAAATGTCTTCTATTCTCCATAAAAAATGTGTAACTACTGAAGAAATAATAGATGTTATTTCAAATAACATTAAATTATAAATCGGCAACATAACTGATGCCATTAATTAATGATAAATCCCTCTTTCAACCAACTGTAGGGCGGGCCTTGCACCCGCCCGTGCAGATGGACAGCATCTCTTCCCTGCATTTTCATATATTTTTTCATAATAAGTATCCTGACTGCAGGGTGCTTTTTTACTGTCAATAATTTTATTCTACTATAAGTTCACAAAATTGAAAATAATTTACCTTTAGTCATATTTCGTCTTGAAAAATCGTTTTCTATGTGGTAAAATATAGAAGGTGGAAATAATGGTTGAGGATAGCTATGGAAATAGAAGTTAGATTGTTTGCAACATTCAGAGTTGGCAGATGGATGAACAAACGGTTGTCATTTAAAGATGATGCTAAAATAATGGATGTTCTGGATTACCTGGGCATTAAAAAAGAAGAACTTGGACTGGTTCTTGTTAACGGAAGTTACAAGGAAGTTGACGAAAAATTGAATAATGAAGATATTCTGGCAATTTTTCCTCCTGTTGCAGGAGGTTAATGTTCCGATTCATGGTTGACCTCATGGGCCTCTGTGAACGTTAGGGCGTGAAAAGCAATTTTTGCACCTGCCATTGCGCAAAGGGACACAAATAAACTGTTGTTTATTTGTGTCCCTTTTATTTTAATCGATGATTAAAATAATTGCTCTTATAAAATTCATTGCACTGAAGGAGGTGGATTCTGACACAAGGTGTCAGAAGGTAAAATGTCAAAAGGTTTAGTTGTATCGCCAGAAAAATGTACTGGCTGCAGAACATGTGAACTGGCATGTTCCTACAGTAAAGGGGATAACTTCAATCCAAAAGATTCTGCGGTTTCAGTAATGTTCTATGACGAAATTGGTCTGCAGATTCCTATGATGTGCATGCAATGCGATGAGCCGCACTGTATGACTGTATGTGTTGTTAACGCTCTCACGAAGGATGAAAAAACAGGCGTTGTAAATTACGACAAAGAAAAATGCATTGGATGCAAAATGTGCGTAAGCGCATGCCCATTCGGCAACATGACTTACAGTTCTAGATTAAAAAGAGTAGTAAAATGCGATATGTGCGGCGGAGATCCTCAATGTGTTAAAATGTGCGGCTATGGCGCTATTGAGTACAAGGAATTGGACGGCGCATTGGATAAGAGGAAAATTATTGCCAACCAATTTAAAGAAGCATTTGGAGAGGGGGCTAAATAATGAAAGGTTATACTGGAAAATTAATAAGAGTTGATTTAACAAACAAGACTATAAAAACAGAAAAACTTAACATGAATTATGCCAAGGACTATTTCGGCGGAAGAGGACTTGGTTCAAAATACTTGTACGAAGAAGTTGACCCTACCATAGATGCTTTAAGCCCTGAAAACAAGCTTATATTCATGACCGGCCCTGTTACTGGCACATATGCTACATGTGCAGGAAGATTCAACGTTGTTGCAAAAGCTCCCCTCACAGGAACAATTGGAGCAGCTAACTCCGGCGGATATTTTGGCCCTGAGCTTAAATTTGCAGGTTATGACGGAATAATATTTGAAGGAAAATCAAACACACCGGTTTATTTGCATATAAACGATGACTTAGTAGAATTAAAAGATGCTTCACACCTCTGGGGTAAAAATGTTTTCGAAACAACAGACATGCTTCTTGCTGAAAATGAAGACGATGCTAAAGTTGCATGCATAGGTCCTGCAGGAGAAAAACTTGTTCTTTTCGCTGCTGTTATGAATGACCGCGACAGAGCTGCAGGAAGATCAGGCCTTGGCGCTGTTATGGGAAGCAAGAATTTAAAAGCAGTTGTAGTAAAAGGAACAAACGGAATAGGTGTTGCCAATGCAATGCAATTTAACAAGGCAGCACAGGATGCAAGAGAAAAAGTTCTGGCAAACGGAGTAACCGGAAAAAACGGCGGACTTCAAACTTACGGAACAGAAGTTCTTGTAAACATATTGAATGAAATGCACGCCCTTCCTACAAACAACTGGCAGTCTTCAAGATTTGATGATGCAGAAAAAATAAGCGGCGAATACCTGACTGAAAAATACCTGGTTAAAAACAAAGCTTGTTTTGCATGCCCAATAGGATGTGGAAGAGTTGTAAAAATTCCTGACGGAAAATACAAAGGAATAGTTGCAGGTCCTGAATATGAAGCAGGCTGGTCATATGGAGCTTCCTGCGGAATTAATGACATCAATGAAATAGACAAGGCAAACCATGTGTGCAACATGCTGGGAATGGACCCTATAACAATGGGTGCTACTATTGCATGTGCAATGGAACTTTACGAAAAAGGTTATTTGCCTAAAGAAGATTTAGACGGCGAAGAGCTTTTATTTGGAGATGCTCAGTCAATAATGAAATGGACTGAAAAAACCGGCAACAGAGAAGGCTTTGGAGATGTGCTTGCTCTTGGTTCATACAGAATGGCAGAAAAATATGGTCACCCTGAATTTTCAATGACTGTTAAAAAACAGGAAATGCCTGCATATGACGGCAGAGCAATTCAAGGCATGGGACTTTCCTACGCTACAAGCAACCGCGGCGGCTGCCATGTAAGAGGATATGTAACAAGCACTGAAGTTCTAGGAATTCCAATGAAGACTGATCCTCTCACTACAGAAGGAAAAGCTGCTCTCGTTAAATTGTTCCAGGATCTTACTGCAGTTGTTGACTCTTCAGACATTTGTCTGTTCACTACATTTGCAATAGGTCTTCCTGAAGTTTCAAATCTTCTAAGAGGAACTGTAGGAATTGATATGACAGATGAAGAAATATTGAAAGCAGGAGAAAGAATCTGGAATCTTGAAAAAATATTCAACCTTGAAGCAGGACTCACCAGAGAAGATGATTATCTTCCGCCAAGACTTCTCAAGGAACCTGTAACAAGCGGTCCTTCAAAAGGAAAGGTTACTGAACTTGAAGTAATGCTCAATGAATATTATGCTGGAAGAGGCTGGGACGAATATGGCGTTCCTACAGATGAAAAGCTTGAAGAACTCGGTCTCGCAATGAAATCAGCTCAAGAAGCATATTAATACTAATAAATAAACAGAACATCCTTTATGAACGTTCAGGTAATTGACAATATTCTTATTATACAAATTGTAGGAGCGGGTCTCGTATCCGTTCGCGGGAGGACACGAGGTCCTCCCCTACATATTGATTTAACTTTGTCATAAACTAGACATCATTTGGATGTTCTGAATTTTAAATGAAGGTGATAATGATGGTTGATTCAAGCATCGACTTAAAGGAATCATATGAAATATTAAATAAATATCCTCCTGAAAAAAGATTCACGCTTGCAATACTTCAGGATGTACAAAAACAATATGGATTTGTGCCCAGAGAAACCATGAATTTAATTGCTGAATATTTAAGACTGCCTGTAAGTGAAATTTACAGCATGGCCACATTTTACAAGGCATTAAGCCTAAAGGCAAAAGGAAAATACATTATAAAGGTTTGTAATGGAACCGCCTGTCACATAAGAGGTTCCAATGCATTGATGGATGAAGTTGCTGAAGTTCTAGACATAATTCCCGGAGAAACAACGTCTGACGGATTGTTTTCAATTGAAATTGTTAACTGTCTAGGTGCCTGTGCCCTGGCCCCTGTCATGGTTATTGACGATAAATATTACGGCGGAATGACAAAGGAAAAAGTGAAGTCAGTTATTGAAGAATACAGGAGGGCAAAATGAGCAGCGAAAAAAGAAAAATACTTGTGTGCTGCGGTACCGGCTGTCTTGCCAACAACAGCTACAATGTGTACACAAAGTTTCTTGATAAATTAAAAAACACCTCAATAGATGTTGTTCCCTCAGTTAAGTCTACCGGTTGCAACGGTCTGTGCGAAAAAGGGCCGGTTGTTAAAATTTTGCCTGATGAAATTTCATATTTCAAGGTAAAAGAAGCGGATGTAGATGAAATAGTTGAAAAAACAATACTTAAGGGTGAAGTTGTTGACAGGCTCCTCTACTTTGATACCAACGCGAAAAAAAGAATTGTGTCTCACAAGGATGCCTCCTTTTACAAACATCAAAACAAAATTGCCCTGCGAAACATAGGTGAAATAGACCCTCAAAGCATTGAAGACTACAAGGAGCGGGGTGGCTACAAAGCCCTTGAAAAAGTGTTGTTTTCAATGACTCCTGAACAGGTAATCACAGAAATTGAATCTTCAGGATTAAGAGGAAGAGGCGGTGCCGGATTCCCCACCGGAAGCAAATGGAGAACATGCTATCAATTCGAAAACAATCCAAAATACGTAGTATGCAACGGTGATGAAGGTGACCCCGGCGCATTCATGGACAGAAGCGTCATGGAAGGCGACCCCAACACTGTCATTGAAGGAATGATAATCTGTGCATTTGCAATTAGCTCAAACAAAGGTTTCCTATATATAAGGGACGAATACCAGCTGGCGAGAAAAAATATGCAGCTGGCAATTGAAAGTGCCATGGCTCATGGTTTTCTCGGGAAAAACATCATGGGAAGCGGTTTTGACTTTGACCTTGAAATCGTAAGGGGCGGAGGCGCCTTTGTATGCGGTGAATCAAGCGCTCTCATGGCTTCAATTGAAGGAAGCGTCGGCGAGCCAAGGGCTAAGTACATAAGAAGTGTTGAAAAGGGTTTATGGGACCAGCCTACGGTTCTTAACAACGTTGAAACATGGGCCAATGTACCTCCTATTATAATGAAAGGAGCCGATTGGTTCAAAAGCATAGGAATAGAAAAAAATTCCGGAACAAAGGTCTTTTCCCTTGTAGGAAAAGTAAAAAATACAGGTCTTGTGGAAATTCCAATGGGAACAACACTAAGAGAGCTTGTTTTTGACATAGGAGGCGGAATAATCAAGGACAGGACGTTCAAAGCTGTACAGACAGGAGGTCCTTCCGGAGGATGTATCCCCAAGGAACACCTGGATGTTTCCATGGACTTTGATTCTCTTAACAACATTGGCTCCATGATGGGCTCAGGGGGCGTCATAGTAATGGACGACACCACATGCATGGTTGAACTTGCAAGATACTACATGGAATTTCTTGCTGAAGAATCCTGCGGCAAATGCACAACATGCAGAGAAGGCATCAGCACAATGGTTAAAATTTTAAACAACATTACAAGCGGCAACGGAAAAATGGAAGATTTGGATCTCCTTGAAAGTTTAAGCGGCACAATCAAGGAAGCTTCTTTATGCGGTCTTGGAAAGACTGCTCCAAATCCTGTCATGACAACATTGAAATATTTCAGGGATGAATATATTGATCACATTGTAAATAAAAAATGCAGCGCAGGTGTGTGCAAGAATCTCACATCCTATTCCATTAACAAAGACATCTGTATAGGATGCGGTCTTTGTGCTAAAAAGTGTCCAACAGGTGCAGTTTCAGGAACGCTTAAATCTCCTCACATGATTAATAAGGACGCATGTATTAAATGCGGATCATGCTTCGCTGTATGTCCGTCAGGAGCTGTTGTGATCGGAGGTGCTTTAGTTGAAAATTAAAATAGACGGTAATCTTTACGAAGGAATTCCCGGAGAAACTCTCATGGAGCTTGCCAAAAGAAACAACGTGGACATACCAAATCTTTGTCACAAGACTGGATTTGAAGGTCAGGGACGCTGCAGGCTGTGCATGGTTGAAGTAAATGAAGGAAGACGCACAAAAGTTGTTTCATCATGCGTATTCCCCATTAAAGACGGCCTGGAGGTAGTTACAAATTCAGATAAAATAAAAAAAATGCGAAAGGACATAATTTTGCTTCTTTTGCTTAAAACTCCAAACAACCAGTACATCAAAAAACTGGCTGAAGAATATGAAGTCATCCCCCCAGAAAGGTATGAGGATAAAACAAGCACTGAGGACTGTATTCTCTGCGGTTTGTGTGTCAAGGCCTGTGAAAAAATGGGGACATCTGCAATTTCTCTTGTGAACAGAGGAACAACAAAAAAAGTTTCCACTCCTTACGATGATTCCTCCAAAGACTGCATAGGCTGCGGAGCATGTGCAGAAGTATGCCCCACAAGGGCCATAAAATTCACTGATAAGGACAACACCAGGACCATATGGAACAAAGAGTTTAATCTCGTAAAATGCACAAGCTGCGGAAAATATTACACCACAAAAGAAGCATTGAATTTTATAAATAAAAAACTTGGCGAGGAAAGTTCTGAACACATTTGCGAATCATGCAGAAAGAAAAGCATAAGCGAAAAATTTAAAGAATCCTACAAGGATTATGCATCACATTAAATTCGTAGGGGCGGACCTCGTGTCCGCCCGCTGTTATTAATATAAAATTGTTCTATTCGGGAGAGTACAAGGCTCTCCCCTACAAACTTTGATTTCAAATTTACAGAAGGTTACCAATATATTAAGAAACCAATATCATCAACCAAAAGCAAGGATACAATCCTTGTTTTTTTAATTAAAATTTCAAAACTTGGAACAATAGATTTCATACAACATAATAATGTTTTATGTTAAAAAGTAGGAGGCATTATATGTGCGGAATAGCAGGATGGATAAACTTCCGGGAAAATATCAGTGACAATATAACATCAGTAGAAAAAATGACAGATAAGCTTGAAAAAAGAGGACCTGACAACTCAGGTTTCTACACGGAAGAAAATGCAATTTTAGGCCACAGAAGACTTGTAATAGTGGATGCTGAAGGCGGAGCTCAGCCTATGACAAGATACAAGGGTGGACACAAATATGTGCTTGTTTACAATGGCGAGCTTTACAACACAGATGAAGTACGAGATGATCTAATTAAACTTGGTTACAAATTTGAATCCTATTCAGACACTGAAGTACTTCTTGTTGCCTACATGGAGTGGGGCGAAGAAGCCTTGAAACACATTAACGGAATTTATGCCTTTGGTGTTTGGAACCAGGATGAAAAATCATTGTTCCTGGCAAGAGATCCTCTTGGTGTAAAGCCTTTGTTTTACTCTCTTAAAAATAACAACCTTTTATTTGCTTCACAAATAAAGGCACTTCTCGCCCATCCCATTGTTGAGCCTGTAATAAATAAAGAAGGAATAATGGAAATACTCGGACTTGGCCCTGCTCGCTCGTTAGGAAACGGAGTTTTTAGAGATATAAAGGAAATTCCTCCGGCACACTGCATGACATACAAAGACGGAAAAGTCATTCTTAAGGAATATTGGAAACTTGAAGCAAAATCTCATGAGGAAGACTATGAACAAACAAAAAACACAACAAGAAATCTATTAATCGACGCCGTGGAAAGACAGCTTGTTTCTGATGTTCCTGTATGCACATTCCTCTCAGGAGGACTGGACTCCAGCGCTATTTCTGCCATTGCAGCAGAATATTATAAAAGAACAGGCAGAGGCATTCTCCCCACATATTCCATAGACTACAGGGACAACGACAAATATTTTCAGGCAAACTTGTTTCAGCCTACCTCTGACCAGATTTTTGCTGAAATAATGGCAGATTACATCGGCAGCAAACACCATACAGTTATTCTTGAAAATACTGAACTTGTAAAGGCTCTGGGGGATGCAGTGAGAGCAAATGACCTCCCCGGAATGGCTGATATTGACTCTTCTCTATTGTTGTTTTGCAGAGAAATAAGGAAAAATGAAACTGTTGCTCTTTCCGGTGAATGTGCAGATGAAATTTTCGGAGGCTACCCTTGGTTCACAAGGCCAGAAGACATTAATGCAGACACATTCCCCTGGTCTAAATCTACAAAGGAACGAAGAGAAATATTGAGCAAAGAATTTCTTAACCTTCCCCTTGAAGAATACGTCCATCAAATGTACACAGACACCATAAACAAGGTTCCAAAACTTAAAGGAGAATCTAAAGAAGAATCAAGGATGAGAGAACTGTTCTACCTGAACATAAAATGGTTCATGATGACGCTTCTCAACAGAAAGGACCGCATGAGCATGGAAAACAGTCTTGAGGTTAGGGTACCTTTTGCAGATCAGAGAATTGTAGAATATGCTTTCAACATTCCTAACAGCATCAAGTTTTACAACGGCAGAGAAAAAGGTCTCTTAAGGGAGTCTCTGCGAGGTATACTTCCTGATGACATAATTGACAGAAAGAAAAGCCCATATCCAAAGACTCACCACATTGACTATACCAATGCAGTCCAGAAATGGATGACAGATATTTTGTCAGACAAAAAAGCGCCAATTTATCAGCTAGTAGACAAACAAAAAGTCACAGAAATAGTCCAGTCAGGTGGAAAATCATTCACAAAGCCATGGTATGGGCAACTGATGGCAGGACCGCAGCTTATAGCATATTTCATTCAGCTCAATTTGTGGATGGAAGAATATAATATAAAAATTATTGATTAATCATTAAAACGGTAACACATTTGGACACTGTGAATATGATATTAATGAGCTTGGCTCAAATTTAAATGAATAAGGTGTTATGATGTGTCGCAATAGATCACACAGGTGCAGAAGAAGAAATGACAATGTAGCAGGAGACTTCGGAATTCAACGCATTGCTCTTAGAGGACCAGGTTGCATAGATGGAACAGGACGTTGTCAGGGCGTTCTTGGTACAGGCGGAAGATGCAGATGCAATGACGGTGTTTTAGGAACCGGCGGGGACAGATGCGATGAAGTTCTCGGTACAGGCGGCAGAAGAAGATGTGAAGATGTTCTCGGTACTGGCGGAAGAAGAAGATGTGACGATGTTCTCGGTACTGGCGGAAGAAGGCACCATTGCTGCAAACATGATAATTGGTTGTGGAACGATCTTGAAACTCCCACAACTGTTCCAAGATAGCATAATAATGAGCAGTTTATCTGCTCATTTTTTACATAAAAATAATTATTTAATATTTAATGAAAATTTTATCAGTTTAATTTTAATGCATAAGTCAATAATATAATATAGCTCAAAATGAAAGGAGCTGTATAGTATGAGCAGCAGAAATAAATTAATTGTCCCGGAAGCACAGCAGGCAATAAACAGCTTGAAAATGGAAATATCCAATGAACTTGGAATACCGACGTTAAATGTGAATGCAACAGCTATGTATCCTGCTATTGTTAACGGATTAAGTGTCAGAGAAATGGTTCGCATGGGAGAAAATATGCTGGTACAAAACAATGCTAAACCATCTGACAATGACATATTTTAATGTTGCATACTAATAAAAAAACGCCTCTTGGCGTTTTTTTTATTTATTGCTGTATATCAAGGATTTTGTAAACAAGATCCTTTGTTTCTGCCTGATTCATTACGAAAAATGAAAGTCCGTTAATAGTCTGAGTTGTTCCCGGGAGCACATGGAAGTTGATTGTGTCTGCGGAAAGTCCAACACAGCTTGCAGCCATTGATGTTGCTTCAGAAAGAGAAAAATCTGTATCTACATAAGGGAATACTTCAGCAACAACCTTTGGAAGCCTGAAAGTCAAAGCTTTTTTTATTGCTGATTTCACAAATCCCTGCTGAGCTTCTATTCTCCCTAAATCTCCTTCAGCATATCCAGAATAACCTGAATAGTTTGTCTTTCTGAACCTCAAGAATTCCATAGCATTATCGCCGTTTATAATCTGCTTGCCTGCGGGGATGTTTATGTCAAGTGGTGGATCTGAATATGGATCAGTATATCTCATATGGAAAGGAACGTCTACTTCAACTCCTCCAACAGCGTCTACTGCTGCCCTCACACCGTCATAATCTATAGTAACATATTTATCTATTTCTATTCCTGTTATGTTTTGAATCATTTCTTCCAAACCTTCGATACCTTTTACAGTATAAACAGAATTTATTTTGTTGTTTGCGCTGTTTACAAAACCATCTCTGTCCACATATGTATCTCTTGGTATTGATATAACATCTGCTTTCTTAGTCTTTGTGTTGTAGCTTGCTACCATTATTGTGTCCGAACGTTCATGTTCAAGTCCTAAAAGAAGGATATTGACCCTCTCGTCCTTGTTGCTGCCTATCATATTAAAAATATCAGTGGCATCTGCATTTCCGCCGTGAAGTCCGTTGAGCATAACAAATCCGCCTATTATAACTAACGAAAAACAAAACAGCGATATGAAGAACACTTTAAAAAAATGCTTCAATTTATATTCCTCCAAAACTATTACATTACTCACTGATATATAATATCACAAATATTTCTTTTGTAAAGATTATAAATCTTAATATTTTATAAACAAAAAAAGAAAGGCTTTCGTCTTTCTGTATTCTGTCTATTAAACAATTCATGTTATTTATATTTTGTAATCTTCGGGAGGACACGAGGTCCTCCCCTACAACCCGTGATTTTAAATTCATCGTAAGATTCAACTTGTCGATGCGTAGGGGCGGGTCTTGTGCCCGCCCGTGTTATTATCTCAATGATGTAACTCCGGGAGGACAGTAATCCTCCCCTACAACCCGTGATTTTAAATTCATCGTAAGATATAAATTCATCGATGCGTAGGGGCTGGTCTTGTGCCCGCCCGTGTTGTTATCTCAATGATGTAACTCCGGGAGGACAGTAGTCCTCCCCTACGACCTGTGATTTCAAATTCATCGTAAGATATAAATTCATCGATGCGTAGGGGCGGGTCTTGTGCCCGCCCGTGTTGTTATCTCAATGATGTAACTCCGGGAGGACAGTAATCCTCCCCTACAACCCGTGATTTCAAATTCATCGAGATATAAATTCATCGATGCGTAGGGGCGGGTCTTGTGCCCGCCCGTGTTGTTTATTGAATGAAGATTACAGTCCTTCATTGTAATATTTTTCAAAATCCATTATTGTAAGGTTACTTTCAAGAAATCTTGCATATGTGTATAAAACATCCGAAAGTCTGTTTATAAACTTGAGCAGCACATCGCTGACTGTCTCGTGTCTTTTTAGAGACAGTATCCTTCTTTCGGCTCTTCTGCACACTGTCCTTGAAACATGAAGTGCAGCTGCTGCCGTTGAAGAACCCGGCACTATAAATTTGTCTGCACCGGAAATTTTCGGCAGATATTCATCAATTATTCCTTCAAGGGCTTTAATGTCTTCTTCTCTGATTTTGTACTTGTAAACTCCTTCTTCAACAGTTGCAAGTTCCCCGGCTGCAAAAAACAGCCTTATCTGAATTTTAAGAAGCTGGTCTTTTATGGCTTCATCTTCAACAAACTTTGCTGCAAATCCTATGGAAGAATTGAGCTCATCAATTGTTCCGTAAGATTCAACCCTCAGTGAATCTTTGTCAACTCTTGTTCCGTCGTAAAGCGAAGTCTGACCTTTATCTCCTGTCTTAGTATAAATAATCATAAATACCTCCTAATTTTAATTGCTTAGTTTTATAATCTCATCAGCAATATCCCCGAATTGTTGGAGGTTCAATGTTTCCCCTCTCACTCCCGGATCAATTCCTGCTCTTTCTAAAACCATTTTTATTTGTTCCTTGGGCAATTTCAAATTGTTGCTGAGGCCGTTAAGAAGTGTCTTCCTTCTTTGTCCAAACGATGCTTTAATTACTGCAAAAAGCATGTTTTCATCGAGAACCTGGATTCTCGGCTTATCAAGAATGTCAAATGAAATTACTGCTGAATCAACTTTTGGCCTCGGCATGAACACTGTATTTGGAACAATCATGGCAATTCTTGTATCAGCCCTGTAATTTACAGCAAGTGTGATTGCACCGTACTCCTTGCTTCCTGCTGTGGAATTAAGTCTCTCAGCCACTTCTTTTTGAACCATTACAACTATTTTTGATATTTTGTATCTTTCTTCAAGTATTTTCATTATGATTGGTGTTGTTATGTAGTAGGGAAGATTTGCCACAATCTTGACGTCCATTCCCTGGAATTCTTCGTCTATTAGTTTTACAACATCAACTTTCATAAAATCTTCGTATATGATTTTTATGTTGTCATAATCAAGTGTTTCCTTGTGGACTTTCTCAAGGCTTTTGTCTACTTCTATGGCAACTACCTTTTTAGCCTTGCTGCATAAAACTTGAGTCAATGTTCCAAATCCAGGGCCTATTTCTATTACTCCGGAATTTTCGTCAAGCTCTGCCGTTTCAGCAATGTTGTTTATAATGTTGCCGTCTATAAGAAAGTTCTGCCCAAGACTTTTGCTGAATTTGAATCCGTACTTGTCTAATATGTACTTCATCACCTTCGGTGAATACAGTTTTTTATCATCCATTATTTATCCGTTTCCTTATCAATCTTAGAATTTTCAATTTTAATTATAGCTTCTTCTAATTCTTCTCTTGTTATTCCAAAAGTATTAAGCCTTTTTAAAAATTGCTTGGCACTGCAGTAGCCTATTCCAAGCTCATCTCCAAGTAAGCCTCTTCTTTTGGAAGCATCTTCGTTACCTAGTAGCTCATAGTATACCATATCACTGTTTGAAAATTCCTGGATGTTTTCTGATATTTCAGCCCTGGCGTTTTCAAGTGCTTCCCTAATGACCTCTGGGCTTGCATTTTCAACTCCTATGTCTCCGTCCTTGTTTGCCAGGTTTCTAGGAATGAAAGCATGCTTGCAGTTTTCTATTTCAGAAGAAAGAATGTTTCTGATTTTCTTGCCTGGATAATCCGGATCTGTAAGTATTATTATCCCCTTGTTCTTTGAGGCTTTTTTTATTGTTTTTATTATTTGATCGTTTATGCCAAGTCCGCTGGTTGCAATTACCTGCGCATCAACAGCTTTTTTCACTGCTGAAATGTCTGACTTGCCTTCAACCACTATTATTTCCTTAATCAAGCTGTTGCTCCTTTAATTGTTCAATGTTCAAAAGAGATCTTATTTTTGTAACCATAAGGTCAATGGCAACAAGGTTGTTGCCGCCTTCAGTTACAATTATATCCGCATATTTTTTGCTTGGTTCTATAAACTGCTCATGGGCAGGTCGTACGGTGTTCATATACTGGTTTATTATAGAATCGAGGCTTCTAGCTCTTTCATTGATGTCCCTGATTATTCTTCTTAAAATTCTTATATCAGCATCTGTATCAACATAAATTTTTATATCTAGCAGGTCTCTTATTCTTTCCTCGTAAAATACAAGAAGTCCTTCCACAATTATTATTTCTCTGGGCTCGACAGCTACTGTCTCTGTTTTTCTGTTGTGAATTCCGTAGTCATATATGGGTTTGTTTATGGATTTTCCTTCTTTAAGTACCTTGATGTGTTCCACAAACAAATCTGTGTCAAATGCAAATGGATGGTCGTAATTAGTCTTGCATCTTTCTTCGTATGTCAATGAGCTTTGGTCTTTATAGTATGAGTCATGTTCCATTATTGCTATACTTTTTTCCGGAACCTCAGAATATATTTTGTTCACTATTGTAGTCTTTCCTGAACCGGTTCCTCCACATATTCCTATGAATATTGGTTTTTTCATAAAATCTTACTCCTCGTCTAATGTTAATCTAATAATAATATACACTACTTTTATAATTTTGCCTATATTTATATTCAAAAAAAGAAAAAATTGCTCTTTCAAGCAATTTTTTCTTTCTGGTTACTCCAGTATGTAGACTTTTACTTGCCTTATTCCATAATTTTGTGCGTCTGTTCCATTTTCCATGAACAAGTCTATTCTGTAACCATTTATCGCTCCTCCTGTATCAAGAGCCGTTGCAAAACCATAGTCAGGACTGCCATCTGTGGAAGCTATATAAAGCTTCGTTCCAAGAGGTATTACACTCGGGTCTACTGCAACTGTACCTGGCTGAGCTTTTGTGCCAGATGCTGTTATACCATATTCGGGGTGGTCAGGATACTTGCCGCAACTTTCATAAGACAAGTCATAGGCTGAAGCAACCATATCAAGTTCCTGATCAAAACGGAATCCGCCTCTTGATGTTGCTACAACATATTCCTTTGTTCCCACCTCAATTATTTCTTCTACAGGTTCTATATAGACGATTTCTTCTTCCAACGATTTGGAAATAAGTTTTCCGTCCACATATGATTCTTGGTAGACGGATTTTTTCATTCCGTCTGATCCTTCTTGGACTACTTCTTTGTAGTCAACATATTTTTGATCGTTATATACTATTTTTGTCTCATGTTCTACGCTGCTTCTGTCAATATCGTATTTCAGTTCTTTAAATGGAGTTACTGCATTTGATGCAACAGTATTTTCTGTGTCTGCAAATGCAATATTCTTCATGTTACCACGGTTATAATAAGTTAAAACAAAGCTCATTATCAGTACTGTTAATATTATAAACGGGTACATTTTGTTCTTTTTCATTTTAACACCAACCTTTAATAGTTTCTCAGTAATTGACTTGGCGTTGTCAATTAAAGGTATAAATTTTCATAAGAAAATTTACTTTTTGCATAAGTATGAATTTACGCATTATTGGCAATCCCTTTTCAAAATCCCACATTTTTTGAACAAATGATATTGTACAACACTTCCTGTTTTTTTGCAAGCTTTTTTTTATTTTTTTGACATTTTTAATCAGGGTCTTGCTCATTTCATGCCCTAGAGAGGCATTTGTGGCTGTAAAATCTATGTAAATTATGATTATTATTTACAGTTTTTTAAAAAATATTCCAAAAATAAAAAAATTAAGCAGCTGTATAAACAGCTGCTCTGTACAGGATTATATTTTATAATTTTGTATATTTATAAACTTCTATTTCATTGTACAATTCTTTCATTATTTTCTCAAACAATACCCCTTCACGGCTGGGTGTTCCTGCCTCGTAAGTTTCCTTAACAGCCAGGGATACAAACCTTGAAGCTTCTTCAATTGCTTCAGGAAGTTTTTTGTCATTCATGAGATATCCAACCAAAAGAGAAGTAAACAAATCTCCTGTACCGGGATACCTTTTGTTAACAAACCTAAACGGAATTTTCCAGTATTCATTGTTTCTTTTATCGTAGCATGCATTGATGTTTTCACCATCAACTGTTGCTATTCCCGTAATGACACATATGTCCGGACCAAGACTGCAAAGCCTTTGCAAATAACTTTTTAGAAGTTCCGTGTCAATTCTATGGTCCAAATATTTTTCTCCAAGCAATATGCTTGCTTCAGTCATATTAGGAGTGATTATATCTGCCTTGTGCACCAGCTGGCTCATTTTTTCTACCATTTTATCGGTATATGTCTTGTATGTAATGCCATGGTCTCCCATTACAGGGTCCACAACAACAAGCACATCTTTTTTTGATTTTATTTTATTTATAATGTCAAGCATGATGTTGATTTGTTTTTCCGAACCTATGAATCCGCTGTACAAGCAGTCAAATTCTTCGTTGTTTTTTTCCCAGTTTGAATAGTATTCTTCCATATGCTCTGTAAAGTCAAAAAAATAAAAATTTTTATACTCTGAATGATTGCTTAAAAGAGCAGTGGGAAGCGGGCAAACCTGACATCCAAGAGCCGAAAGAACAGGCATAAGCACTGTCATTGAACATCTTCCAACACCTGACATATCATGGATTGCTGCAATTTTAGGAACGTTTTTCATAATAATATCCCCTCTTGATTTAATAAAATAAATATAACCTTATTCTATAACTTTCTAAAGGTACAGATTTGTTGATAATGAAGATGACAGATAGCAACAATGGGGTTAGGCGTGGTCATAGCGCAGTTTCGTTCACCAATTTATCATCTCCCTATGGTCGCATAAATTTCGCAGTTTCATTCGCAAACTTGTTTGCTCGCTATCGCTCACACAAATTTGGAATTCATTGCGGTTGAATTACCATCAATTTATCCTTCGCTACCGCTCGTATAAATTGGGTAAATCATACGGAACTCATTGCGTTTGACCTACCATCCATTCTTGCATCACTATCGCTCGCAACAATGGGGTTAGGTCATAAAATAAATAAAAGATGATCTCTGCAGAAACCATCTTTTATTAAAGTAAAGACTCATAATTAATAACTCTTTACAAGGGGGGCTTGTTTATTAAGTATTACCTACTTGTTATATTATTCGAACAAGCCCTAATAATTTTGGGGTACAAAAACATTTTTTTACATTTTTTTATTTATTACTGTGCTATTTTGTCAAAATCTATTAGCAGCTGATTAAGTAACTTTATTCCTTTTATCATTTGTTCAAATTCTTCATCTGTCTTGTTGTCAAGAACCGGTCCATATTTGTTCAAAATATCCTCATTTATTTTTTCAAGGGTTTTCTCTCCTTTTTCTGTAAGTACCAGCTTCACAACCCTCTCGTCCTCTAAACTTCTTATTCTTTTTACAAACCCTTCTTGTTCAAGCTTTTTACACATATTTGAACCATTGCCGCTTTTTACATCAATTATTTTTGACACTGTTCCCACTGTGGCCTGTTCACATTCCTTCACAGCAACAAGTATTCTGCTTTGCATCATTGTAAGTCCATGTATCTCTATAAAAGGCTTAAAGGCTGTTTCCAGATTTATGTTTGTAAATCTGATCATGTCCCACAGCTCTTTTCTCAACAATTCATTTCGCATACAGCACCTTCTTTGATTATTTGTTCAATATTTCCATGAACTCTTCCCCGGTTATTGTTTCTTTTTCAAGCAGGTAATTAGCAAGTTCATGAAGTTTTTCTTCATTGTCCTTCAATATCTGTATGGCTTTGTCATGAGCGGATTTAATAATTTTTAACACTTCATCGTCAATTTTACTTGAAGTGTTTGATGAACAAGCAAGAGATGATTCTCCCCCAAGGTATGGATTGTTCACTGTTTCAAGTGCCATCATGTCGAATTCTTCGCTCATGCCGTAACGTGTTACCATTGCCCTGGCAAGGTTTGTTGCCTGAGCGATGTCGTTTGAAGCTCCGGTTGTAAATGTGTTGAAAACAACTTCTTCAGCTGCACGGCCACCTGTAAATGTGGCAATTTTATTGAATGCTTCTTCCTTTGACAAAAGGAATGTTTCTTCCTCTGCAACCTGCATGGTATATCCAAGTGCTCCGGATGTACGCGGTATAATGGTTATTTTGTGTACAGGAGCAGATTCAGTCTGCTTGGCTGCCACAAGCGCATGACCTATTTCATGATAAGCTACGATTTTCTTTTCCTTAGGAGAAATAACAGCATTTTTTCTTTGATAACCTGCTATGACAACTTCAACTGCTTCTTCCAGATCTTCCTGTGAAGCTGTTGCTCTTTTATTTTTAACAGCCCTAAGGGCTCCTTCATTTATAATGTTAGCAAGCTCAGCACCACTAGCCCCTGCTGTAGCCCTTGCTATTGCATTGAAATCTATGCTTTCATCTAAATGCACATTTTTAGCGTGGACTCTTAAAATTGCCTCACGTCCTGCCAGGTCAGGAAGTTCTACGGGTATTCTTCTGTCAAAACGACCCGGTCTTAACAATGCTTTGTCCAGAGATTCCGGCCTGTTAGTGGCTGCAAGAATAACAACTCCTTTTTTGCCGTCAAATCCATCCATTTCAGTAAGGAGCTGATTCAATGTCTGCTCTCTTTCATCATTTCCGCCTATGCCTCCCCCGTCTCTTTTCTTTCCTATGGTGTCTATTTCATCTATGAAAACAATACACGGCGCCTTTTCTTGAGCCTGCTTGAACAAGTCTCTTACCTTTGCAGCTCCCATACCAACGAACATCTCCACAAATTCAGAACCGGAAATTGAGAAGAAAGGAACTTTGGCTTCCCCTGCCACAGCCTTTGCCAGCAATGTCTTTCCTGTTCCCGGAGGTCCCACCAACAGTGCGCCCTTTGGCATTGTTGCACCTATTTCTTCATATTTTTTAGGATTATGAAGGAAGTCAACAATTTCAGTGAGCGCTTCCTTTGCTTCATCCTGTCCTGCAACATCTTCAAACCTTTTTCCTGTCTGTGCCTCCACATAGACTTTTGCATTTGATTTTCCAAACTGCATGGAATTGCCGAATGAGCCCATTTTTTTAGACAACTGTCTAGATAAAATTTGTCCTACTGCTATAAATATCAGTACAGGAATAACCCATGACAAAATGGCTTCCATCAGCACTGAATTTTCCTTGGGTACTATCTTGCCAAATTCTATTTTTGTTCTTGATGAAAGAAGTCTGTCAACAAGCATTGGGTCTTCCATTTTGCCCGTGACATACACTCCTTCAGGATTCGATTTTGCTTTAAAAGCTATTTGTGTTTCATTTATTTCAACCTTTGTCACATCTCCGGACTCAACCATTGATAAAAATGTTCCGTAGTCAACCTCACTTATTTTTGACTGCATCTGGTTCAAATATGGAAACACCATTGCATTTAAAAGTATTACCACAAACATGACTATCATGTAATAATAGACAAATGGTTTTTTGTTGTTTTTATGTTCTTTCATACGTCCTCCGATAAAGTATGTTTAAATTTCATAATATCTATATTCAATATATATTATTGCATTATATATACTTATTATTAAACCAATCTTAATAATATCTATAATAAAATGGTTATTATTTTATCATACGGACAATTTTTTTCGTGTGCAATGGACGGCTTTTTTTACATTTTGTTATTCAATGCTGTACAGGAATTTACGAGTCATAGTTAAAATTTATTATGAAATTATAGAGTTGACAATAAAGTTATGATATGGTAATCTATCAAGAATAATTATAATAGTGATAACATTCGAAAAGGAGATAACCATGGCAAGAATTATCAACGAGCCGTCCAGAACATTTGGAGAATATTTACTTTTACCAAACCTCACCACAAAAGATTGCATTGTTGAAAATGTTGATTTAAGCACACCCATTTGCAGATTTAAAAAAGGTGAAGAACCTGATTTAAAACTTAACATACCATTCTCTTCAGCCATAATGCAGTCAGTATCTGACAACAACATGGCAATTGCATTAGCAAAAAACGGCGGTATTTCATTTATTTACGGATCTCAATCAATTGAAAGCGAAGCAGAAATGGTTCGCAAAGTAAAAAAATACAAGGCTGGTTTTGTTATAAGCGATTCAAATCTTACACCTGAAAACACTTTAAGTGATGTTCTTGATCTTAAACAAAGATCAGGCCACTCAACAATGGCAATTACAGAAGATGGAACTCCAACAGGCAAGCTTTTGGGAATTGTAACAAGCAGAGATTACAGGACAACAAGGGACCCTCTTGATAAAAAAGTTAAAGAATTCATGACTCCTGCCAAATCCCTGATTGTGGGACACGAAGGAATTTCCCTCACTGAGGCAAACAACATCATATGGGAGCACAAATTGAATTCATTGCCTATAGTTGATGATAATTTCAATCTGGTGTACATGGTTTTCAGAAAAGACTATTCAGAAGACAAGGAAAACCCACGTTCACTTCTTGACAGTCAGAAAAGATATATTGTTGGTGCCGGAATCAATTCAAGAGATTACAAAGAAAGAGTTCCTGCTCTTGTAGAAGCAGGAGTTGACATTGTATGCATAGATTCTTCAGAAGGATTCAGCGAATGGCAGTCTGACACTATAAAATGGATTAAAGACACTTACGGCAGCAAAGTTAAGGTTGGAGCCGGAAATGTTGTTGAAAGAGAAGGATTCAGATACCTGGCTGATGCAGGAGCAGATTTCGTAAAGATAGGAATCGGCGGAGGTTCAATCTGCATTACAAGAGAACAAAAAGGTATAGGAAGAGGTCAAGCCTCAGCAGTGCTTGATGTTGCTGCAGCTCGTGACGAATATTTCGAAGAAACAGGAATTTATGTTCCTATTTGTTCAGATGGCGGAATTGTTCTTGACTACCACATCACATTAGCTTTGGCAATGGGTGCTGACTTCGTAATGCTCGGAAGATATTTTGCAGGATTTGACGAAAGCCCTACAGCTAAAATAAAGTATGGCAACGGTTATGTTAAGGAATATTGGGGCGAAGGTTCCAACAGAGCAAGAAACTGGGCAAGATATGACTTAGGCGGCAAGGCAGGTCTTCAATTTGAAGAAGGCGTTGACTCATACGTTCCATATGCCGGTAAACTAGATGATGGTCTTGGAAGCACACTTCACAAAATCAAATCAACATTCTGCAACTGCGGAGCAAAAACAATTAAAGACATTCAGAATAACGGAAGACTTTGTCTTGTATCCTCAACAAGCATTTCAGAAGGCGGAGCTCACGACGTAATTCTTAAAAACCAATAAAATATAACCGGCTGAAAAGCCGGTTTTTTCATGCAACTTACTAATCTCCTTCTTATTGTGAAAAGTAACCTTTGAATGCACCATCCGTAGGGGCGGGTCTTGTGGACGTCACTGAAAAAGTCTTTCCTGTCATCCTGAACGACAGTGAAGGATCTCATCTTTGTTGAAAACATGAGATTCTTCGGCTACGCCTCAGAATGACAGTGAATAAATATATAGTTTTTCAGTGGCCTCGTCTTGTGCCCGCCCGTCTGCAAGTTACGAATAACCCTTTAAGAAATATTCTGACAAAAAACAAAACCCGCGTTGGCGGGTTTTATATTATTTATCTTCGTCTTCTTCTTCGTCGTCAAGTAATTCATCAATTTCAGCTTCATCAAGAATTTCGTCAAAAGCTTTTGTAACTTGTTCATATTCATCGTCAGATTCTATGCTCAATAATTCAAAGCTTCCGTCTTCATATTCTTCAAAGCCGTACAGGAATACTTCTCCGTCTTCCTGATTTTCTAAAGGCAGCAATGCTATGTAGTCTTTGTCTTCTACTGGGAAAATGGCAATTATTGCACATTCAACTTCTGTTCCGTCTTCAAGCGTAATTGTCATTATTTCTTCGTCGTGGTCTCCGCAACCGCATCCGCATCCTTCGTCGTTGCAATCGCATCCTTCATCATCAGAGCAGTTGCAGCCAAATAAATCTTTATCTTCACTCATTTTTTGTACATCCTTATATAATATTTTATCCAACATACATGGATATTTAAACTTTAACAGAATACAATTTAAAAAGCAACATTAAATTTAAATTCTTATTCACTTTTAAAATATTTGTTCAATAACACTTTACAGAATTGTCAAAATAGGTTATAATCTCATATGTATTCGGGATGTAGCGCAGCTTGGTTAGCGTACAAGTCTGGGGGACTTGGGGTCGGAAGTTCGAATCTTCTCATCCCGACCAAAAAATTTTCATTTAAAAAGCAGGTTTTTCTAACTTGCTTTTTTTGTCCTCAAAAAAGCAACCTCGCACTTAAATTTAATATTACCACCAGCAACAACCTTAGGTACAGCACCCGTTGATTCATCAATGTCATAATACCTCTTAGCAGTTTCAGGAGGAGTCATAACATTTAGTGGTATGGGGCGATTAGGTTCCAGCCTGGTGCCAGACTCTGACTCTGAAGACGGATCATTAATAGTAGAAATAAAAATCTCATTTCCCGCCTCATCTCTTCCATCAGGTGATAAATCCTGGTTTAGAATCAAAACCATTTCTGTTTTTCCATCAGAATTTACAGCAGTTGATTCACAGGATAACACTCTTATTGAACTGGACGTTGTTGCGTTAGCATAAGTACTAAATTCTATGTCGTTCTCAGATGTACTTCCCATCTTCTTGTTAAATACAAACTTAATCTTATTCTTTACAACTAATTGAGCCTCTTCAATGTAAACATTCTCCGGCCCTATTCCTTCAACAATGTGAGAATCAACACTGCCATACAATCTTTTTCCTGCAAGATCCATGATTGGGGCTATCTTTACAAAAGGAGCGATACTATCATTATTACACTCAAAATTCTTTACATAAATTTGTACTTTGCTTTCACTAACTTTGATGATTGTATCATAATTCCCTAAATCATTATAGGTATCGCCGCCGTCAATTGATACCTGATAATTTGACTTATCAAGCATTTGTGATTCATTCATAGGTTCAGAGTATATAATGAAAATTCTTCCCTTTTCAGCCACTGCATAACAACTTTCATCACTCTGCTGACTATCTAGTACTATAGGATATGTATTGTCACCAGTTGTAAAAGCATGTTCATAATCAGATACATTTGCATTTCCGAAAATATCCATGTAATTTTTGATCAATAACTGATATTCAGTATTATCATCTAATTTATAATTGTATTTAAGTTCAACTGATTTCATTGAATCATCCATCACAACTGAAAAAGGTACTTCTTCATTGTCTGAAAGTCTTTTAACTGAATAGCTATCTGGATTTTGTGCAACTTCTCTGTCAAGTTCTTCATCAAATTCAATCTTGATGCTTTCATTATTGTTCATAATGTAATGTCTGACAACGGGAGCAGCAGTATCATCCTCAACAGTGCAAGTCAGAACCTGATCTGGCACTTTTATACCGTAAGCATCAACTATCTTTTCACCTTCAATTCCGCTGTTCACCAGGTAGAGGTAAAGTGATCCGTTTTGCAATAAATTATTGAATGGAAATGTAATTTCATTTGCATAGTCAGCAGATGTAGCTTCTGACTTATAGTCCTCATTGTTCTTTACTGAATGATACAACTTGATGTTTGAACCCTTAACAGGCTTCGAAAAACTAAGGACTACCTTATTTCCTATTGCTGTCTTAACACTTACCACCGATACTGAATTGTCTTTAACGTAATTAAATGTATGTTCACCCTTAAATACTTTATATCCTGCATAATCCTGTATGGCATTGCCCTGAAGACCGGCATCATTAACCGTAACAGTGACAGGTCCTTCAATAAGCTTGGTTCCAAGCTCTAAATTTATCTCATCAAGATTTAGTTCAGCTTTTTGAACATAGTATGAATATGTTCCGCTTTTAACAGCAAAAAGATTATTACTTAATGTTGTTGTATTATTACCTTCGTATACCGGCTCTGAAAAAGTAATTTTTATATTTTTCTCACCTGTAGCCGTAATTTCTTTAACTGTAGGTAATATACCATCCTGTACTTGTATTTCAAATTCTTTATCTGCATTTAATTTTTTCCCATTTGCAGCCATAATGTCCTTACTTATCATAACTTTTGCTGTGGATGAGTTTGTCAAGCAATCATCAACTGTACTATCAAGAGTTACGACAACAGTCTTCATGTCATCACTCAATTTGCAGCTGTAATCAGTTAGAATCTTTTCATCAATACCCTTATCTTTAACTGTGTAGTATGCCTCTTCTTGAGCTGAAGATTTATCCAATGGAAGATTGAACTTTATTTCCAGCTGTTTATTGTTTAATGTATTAACAGATACAACTCTTAATTCTTCCGAACCACCGCCGCTTGTGCCGCTGTGAGCTATTAAACCAAGTTTTTCAGCCTTTGCCTTTAAATTATTATTGTCTCCAACGATATCAGCGATAACTGTTTTTCCACTGGCCTTTTCAGCCGTCAAAGCACCATACATTATGCCAACTGCTGCATCTCTGGTTAAATCACCGGTTATAGTTGCATCAATTTTGCTTCCTTTAGTTTCTGCAAGCTTAGCAACTGATTCTCTGAAATCCGGAACAGTATAACCCATTTGCCTGAGCATGAATGTAGCAAATCTGGCAGCTGTAACAGTATCCTTAGCACCAACAAACAATTCGTCTTTATTGGCTGAACCGCTTAAAATTCCATTTGCTGTTGAATATGCTACTACATTTTTAGCATAATCTGATATACTTGCAGCATCATCAAATTTAGCTAATGCTTCAGCTACTTGGTCAGCTGATAATTTATTAGCTGCCTCATTATAACCAAATAACTTCGCTAAAAATATTAATGAATCCTGTGTAGTCAAAGCATTTTCCAGTCCAACTTTAGGATCATTTGCATCCTGACCTGAGTATAGACCAAGATCCTTCAATGTTGCAGCTTTGTCAGCATTTGCAACATTAGCTGAATCAGCTGCAAATACAGTAGTCATTGAAGTAAGCACTAATACTACTACTAGAACTGCTGCGGTTAATTTTCTTAAATTTCTCATGTTCTTAAATTCTCCTTGACTATTTTATTAGTTTTAGATTTGTTAAGGCTAGCTTTTGCATATTTTGAAGATGTTACACCAATATAATATAGTAAATCACACAATGATATCGTTTTCTATACTATATCACTAATTGTTTCTATGTACAATATTTTTATTATAATAGATTCTTCGGCACTTTAATTTCGAGGTAAAAACAAATAAAGATTTTCTCAAAAATAGATTAAATATTTAAGCATTAGCAATTACAGCTAAATGCTTGATATTTCATATGAAAATTTTGTATTAAATTGGAAAAAGTTGTGTTATAATAAAATAAATAGTTTCCTAAACGCAATATTTTCTTATATGTTGAAAATAAATACTTTAAAGATTGGAAGGATTTATTAATGGATGTATATGTAGCTCGTCAGCCCATATTTGATAGCAATATGAATGTAATTGGATATGAATTACTATATCGCGGAAGTATAAACAATTTTACTGAACGAACTGATGATAATAAGATAACAGCTGAGCTAATCAGTAATGCCTTTTTAACTATGGATATTCACGAACTAACAGATGAAACAAAGGCCTTTATAAATTTTTCCGAAAAACTTCTCATAGAGGAAATACCTTTGTTATTACCTGCTGACTCAGTAGTTGTGGAAGTATTGGAAAATGTTGAAATTAACGAAAATGTAATCCACGCATGCAAAAAATTGCGAGAAAAAGGTTATACAATAGCTCTTGGTGATTTTGTCATCAGCAAAGAATCCTACTTACCTCTCATGGAAATTGCGCATATTGTTAAAATAGAATTTTCCGCTGTAAATTACTTAAAACAACGTCAATTAATAAAACAATACAAGAATAAAATCAAGTTTATAGCAGATAAGGTTGAAACAAGGGAAGAATACCAATTAGCTGTTGATATGGGATACGATTATTTCCAAGGTTATTTTTTCAGCAAGCCTGTGATTATTAAAGGTAAAGAAATAGACAGCTTAAATATAAACTTGATTAAAATTATGAGTTTATTAAACAATAATGAACCGGATTACCAGCAAATTACTGAGATTATTGAATCGGATTTAGGCTTATCTTATAGATTGTTAAAACTAGCCAATTCTGCTTTCTTTGGATCAAGAAATAAGATACTGTCTATAAAACAAGCATTAGTTCAATTAGGCATACTTGAAATCAGAAAATGGATTTATGTAATGATGCTCAAGGATATACAAATTATAGAAAATAAAGAACTGATAAAAACCTGTTTTATTAGAGCAAAATTCATGGAGCTGCTGGCAACAGAAACAGGAATGGATGATAAGAGATTGGAATATTTTATGACTGGAATGTTTTCCTCCATTGATGTTTTGTTAAACAAAGACATGAATATAATTGTAGATGAAATAAGCTTGACCGATGATGTCAAAGATGCATTGCTTGGTGCAGACAATGAAATAAGAAATGTGCTTGACATGGTTATTAACTTTGAATTATTAAAATGGAAAAGTTTTGGGGTTAATAAAAAAGCTTTAGGAATAACTCAGGAAAAATTCATGAGTTTGTATACAAAAGCACTTATGTGGGTAAGGAAGCTAAGTTATTAAAAGCCAACGCAATTTTACAAGGGTAGAACCTAAAAATAGGATCTTCCCTTGTTTTATTTTATATCTTGCCCCAAAACACACCTTCTGAAATTTACAAATCCGGTCGTATAATAACACCTTCAGGACCATTTAATATTCAATAAAATTATGATTAAGTTGTATTAAAATGGGTACATATGTTTTGGAAAATATTTCATGTATATTGTACGCTTTAAGTTTGCATGAATACGCCAATTATGTTTTGATTAACTATAATTATTGTAGAGTTATCAACTTGAAGGTTTTGTAGAAACAAAACCAGGCATGATAGGCATGTATATAAAAAGTACATTCATGAACGTCTTGATTATGGTTCATGAGTATCCAGGTTTTTCAAATTTGTTGAATTGTAAATGTATGCAACAGGTTTAAAAAGGAGGTTGAAAAATAATGTCTAATTTAGAACAGACAATCTTAAAAGGATACAAAGATGCAATTGATGCTTTTAATGATGGAAATGTAAAAGGGCTCGTTTCTCATTACGCAGATGATATAGTTGAGGTAGATTACTCAGGAGTTGTGTGTAACGGAAAGGCTGAGCTCGAAGAATCTTTTAATGAAGTTTTCAAACAAATGCCTGGCATTTCAATGAAATTTGAAAATGAAAACATTAGTATCAGAATGCTGACTCCTGAACTTTCTGTTATTCGTGTGCCCATTGAATTGGTTTTGCCTGGGGGTAACCCTGTTTTAAAAGGCAATCACATTTTGATAAATAAAAAGGCTGGCGAACGTTGGCTCGCAATTGAGTCACACATGAAACTATATCCGCCACCAATGGAATAAGATGGATAAAAAATAATAAGGTGGCCAGTAGTATGCTAATTGGCGAACTTTTTCCAACAGCATTTGAGATTAAACAAAAATCCATGCTGTGTGACAAAATCCACAACATGGATTTTTGTTTTTCAGAATCTTATTCTTGACCTTCTAATTCTCCTCCATCAGACCTTTTTCCTGCTCACTTTTTAAAAGTACACTTTTTTATTAATTACATAATATAGTGCAGGAGGGATGTAAATGAAAAAACCATGTTGCACTGCAATCGTTGAAATGAATGAATTCAAAAGAAACTTTAGATATAACAACAGTGTAATTCTAACACTTAATATTAAATATCCATTGATAAATATACCACATAACAAGTCAGCTGAAGATAATATTAACAACATGATAAACATGCAGATTAGAGAATATTATAATTATGTTTCAAGAAAACTGTACAACAATGCAATTGAATACTATCGTGATTCTCAAACTAACAATTTCCCATTTCATGTGAATGAAGCAATTATGGAATACAACATAACATACAATGATAACTGCTTCTTAAGCCTTTATAAAGATAAATATGAATTTACAGGCGGGGCCCACGGCAGCACAATCAGAAGCTCTGATACCTGGGAAACATGCCAGGGGACATATATTCCAATGTATTGCTATTTTTACAGCGGTACAAATTACATGAATTTATTGATAAATGAAATAACAAAACAAGCAGAACAAAATTTAAATCAAAATCCAGGCATTTACTTTGAAGATTATAAAAATTTAATAATACAGAATTTCAACCCAGACAGCTACTTTTTAACTCCCTATGGCATGAACATATATTATCAACAATATGACATAGCGCCATATTCCACAGGCATTGTAGAATTTACAATACCATATGAGATTATTGGCTGGTATCCGTCTTGTTAAATGAATGGCTCAAAATGAAAATTTGCATAACAAAAAACAGAGCATTTTTGCAAAGGCTCTGTTTTTATCACTATAAATTGATGATACGGTTACTCCAGTGTTTCAATCAAAAAGCTCACAGGACGGAAGCCATCATTACAAGATATCATTGCTGATTTTTTATTCTTCATCCAACCTTCGTAGATGTCTTCTCCGCCGTGGGCTAGTGTCATCACAAACGCAGACATGCTTTCCCATGCGCTGTCGCACAATCCTTCAGGCTTTTGCCAACCATTAGCAACAAAAACTTGCCCAATCTCCATATCGCAGGCGTGAAGCAAAGGATTTTCATATTTGTCTATCAAATCTTGATAAATTGTTTGTTTCATCACTGTTATTTTCACATTTTTCATATCTATTTCTCCTAACCCTCTCGCAGCGCAATAAAAAATCCAACGCTGCAGTAAACTATTTCATATGGAATTCAAATCTTCAATATATGGTTTAATATCTAAAACTGGAGTACCATCCAGCATATCTACACCAAGAAATTCCAATTTGCTATTTTCAATATTAATTATCTTCACGACAGACATTCCTATGCCATTAGGCCTATGTGGCGATCTTGTTGAATAAATACCGGCATTATTGCGTTTTTTAGAAATCAAATGTTGATACTCTGATTTGTGAAAATAAAACAAAACAACTATATATGACCCTATTTCAATATCCTTTATTCCATCCTTAAATTCATCCAATATTTCTATCGTGCCTTTTTCTTTCATATTATTAATAGATTGTCTTGGTATATCAGAATCATCATTGTAATCAGTCCTGATATACCCAATTGGTTTCATATTAATTTCCATTTTATTATTATCCACCCTTCTCCAAATAATGCTGATAATTTTATTGTAAAACTTATTTAAATCTTACGCTTTTGGCGTACAAATATACCAGGTTGCCCTTACGCCCACGTATACAGTCTTAACATCAGAAAAACACTCTCTCATTTCTGATTCAGCATTTTTTATGAAATTGAAATAGTCTCCGCCTTCTAACCATTCAATGATTGTGGTCGGGAGAGATCTTTTTTCATTATAATCATAGATTATTACTTTAGATTTTGTTACCCTGCTCATTTCGGCATACATCAATTTTCTCTCTTCCTGCCCCATGCCATGAGCCACATAAGAAGCAATTGAAGCCTCAAATAATTTATCCTCAAAAGGCAATCTCTCAAGAATATTAGCCTTGGCAAAGCTAACCGTTTTATTTTCAGGCTTTTCTCTTGCAATATTCAGCATTTTTTCAGCAGGATCAACGCCTGTCACCTTTAGCCCCATATCATTTAAAACTGAACACAAGGCACCCGTCCCGCATCCCACATCCAGAATCGTCTTGAATTCTCTAATATCAAGCTCCTTTTTAACAATTTCTATTACATCTTTAAACCGTTTTTTTTGAATTTTATAAAACAATCCATATATATGTGATATGGAATTGAACAGAAGCACACTATCTCTTTTCTTTTTACCCAATAACGACCGCCACCTTTCCTTTTAAAACATTTAAATTTATAAAGAATATCAGTTTGATAATAAAATCTGCTTAACAACCCTTAAATTACTAAACAAAAAACTTGAAACATAAATTTTACTTACTATATTCTAATATAAATTTCTCAATTATATCTTTTTGTGAAGAAGCTATTTCCTTGAGATTACCACAAATGCACTTATAGTGTGCTTCTCCCCATAATTATCATAAAAGTGATAATCTACTGGTGTTATCTCAATATGAGAAAAATTCGAATATAATTCTTTTAATTCTTCAATTGTTGAATAATGGTGTGGAATGTTTTCTTCACCTTCAACATTATTAATAAAAGTATTTTTTTCTATCTCTCTACCTTTACCATAGTTTTCATCATATATTGAAACATAATCAATAACTACTATTCCATTAGGTTTTAACACTCTGTATATTTCATTAATATTTTTACGAGAGTCATCCAATGTTCCATGTCCTGTTGTCCATACACATAAGACTCCATCAAATGTATTATTATCATATAATATATCTCTCATATCATGTTGCATAAACTCAATATTACTCAAATTCAGTTTTTCAGCCTTTGATTTAGTTATTTCTAATCCAGTTTCAGAAATATCAGTTGCATATACTTTGAAGCCCTGTTCTGCAAGGTATATTGAATGCCTTCCTGTACCACAGCCTAAATCCATTACACTTTTACTGCCATTTCTCTTAAAAATATCTGTCGCTACTTTAACCGTTGGCAGTATATCAAATTGAACTTCTCCTTGGTCTTTATATATTTTATCCCATTCTTGCTCCCATTTAATATTCATTAGTCCCCCTAATAATTTGTATTATTTTACGTCTACATAACAATATAAGAACATTTATATATAACTGAAAAATGAATATGTTAATTTTCAGTTATAAAAACAAGTCAGTCAATTCTGAAAAATGCAAAATATGATAATCAGAACCTTCCATAATTTTATTTCTTTTATTTGGTTCTTTAATATCCAAATGTTCAGTAAATACAGTTTTCATACCTACTTTCCTTGCTCCTAACAATTCATCTGAGCCTCCATCACCTACAAAAACACTTTTTTCAGGATTAACATTCATCCTCTGGATAGCAATATTGTAGATATCAGAATTAGGTTTCAAACACTTTACTTCATACGAAAATACAGCATCATTAAATAAATTATATAATGGCGATTCAGGCCAATACATTGCATCAATAACATCAGCATTGCTGATTAGACCTATCTTTATTCCATTATCGCGCAATTTTTGAATTGTTTCGACTATTTCAAATTCTACATTAATAAGTGCGTTTTTCATTCTTTCTTTTCTAAAAGCTAACAATTTCTTTTTCTGCATTTCACTTACCGAAAATGGCATGCTATCAACAATTTCATCGATAATTTCTTCTGGACTATTCACAATGCCAATTGCTCTTCTTTTATATATCATTTCATATTTTGCATATAATTCCCATTCCTCAATAGATAATCCTAGTACATCATTTTCATTCTGTTGTAAATGATATTTAGGTATAATTAAAGTAAAAAACAAATCAAAGAATATAGCTTCAATGTTCTGCATGCTAATATTTCTCCCATCACCTTATATAAAGAATTTAGTATTAGAAAATTACGTTTCACTTTTATTTAATTTAAAACTATCTATTTTACCCTCAAATATCCACTGAAAAGGAAATGAAAAATGTATCTGTTGAAAAATAGGACTTTCCATATGTTCTAAGATTACTGCAGTAAGTCTAATCGGATATGTATAGTCCACTCCTGTAGCACTTTCCTTTAATGCATAGGCTATACTTCTATGTATAACGAATAGTTTTTCTTCAGATGTAATATCTGATTGAAGCAAATTTCCAAGTTCACCTAAAATTTTTTCATAAAGTTCTTCCTCTGTTACGGTTTGCTTCAATTTACCGCAAGCTGTAACCCAAGTAACTTTGTTATGTTTTGAAACAATAGCATGTTCTAGATCTAAAGTAAGGATGTAATCGTTATTCACAGCAAAAAATTCCTTTATTTGGTCTACTCCAATACACCATTGATTTTCTGTTCTAATAATATAAGGATTATTCTCCATAACAAAATATTTACTAATTAATTCTTTTGAAATATTTTTTTGACCAACTATTTCTTTTTCAAAACTTTTTAATAGTGTTTTTATTTCTATAGTCATCTGATTATTTATGTATTTTTCTACCATTTCATTCTGATTATTATAACTCTCAATGCACTCTTTGGAATTCTCAAAACGTTCATCAGGAAAATTTGCCTTTGGAATTGAAAAGTGGATATTTGCAAATTTCCACTTGCCATCATCTTTTAAGAGAACTCCACTTAATCTAAGTGGCCATAAGTATTCTCTTTTTTTCTCTAATCGTTGGTGATATGCTAGAGCCAATACCCAATTAATAAAGGTAATTTTTTGCTTTGGCTTAATTTCAGATTCTTCAATTTTGTTTTTAATAAAATTAAGATAACTCTCATATTTCTCTTGTGTATTTTCAAAAGTGTATTTAACATTACCTGTAGTAGCAACCCAAGCAACTGTATTTTCATTATTAATATATACATTTTCTAAATCTATTTTGATATCACCCCAATATTTCCAGTCACCTATAATCAATGATTTTACTTGTTCAAGACCTAAAAATAGTTCGCCTGTTCCAGTACCAAGAACACATGCATCATCTTTAAAAAGTTCCTCAACAAAAGCATCAACTTTTTCTATGTCTTTCCCAGTATAACCATTCTGAAACTTTCGAAGGATTTTAATAATCTCTGATTTCTCGTCAACTGTTTTTTGTAATGTATTTTCGTTTTTCAAAGTTATTCCCCCTTACCCTAATTTTCATTCCTCAAATAATCAAATAAAACAAGTTTTGTTTAACGGTAATTAGTCTTCTTCTACTATTTTCGATGCTATTTAATAGCATCGAAACATGATTGTAAACAAAGAGTATTCTCATTCTTTCAACTCTTCAAATTGGAATTTAACTATGATCAAAATTAAAAATCAATGTATTCTACTTGATTTACATGTTGTTTTATTAAGTCGAACAAATAAATTTTTAGCCACGAATTCAGCTTTAGGGAGATTCAAAGCAAGCATTTCGTTAATCGTAAAAGCTGCTTCATGTGAAATTACTTTACACTCTATATTAAACACATTTAAAAGATTTATTATTTCTTGTTTACTTTCCATTGTTTTCATTTCGTTCATTCCTTTACAACTATTTAACTTCAAATTCCTATTTATCGGATTTTAAATATATAATTCTTATGTCACTTTTTACAATTGCGTCACAATATTTGAATATTATTTATTTAAAGTAAATCATATTTAAACTTTTACTTTTAAGAAATTGTTTTTTGTAAGCCAAATTATTGAACTTTCCATATCATTTATATTTGTTTCTATTCCCCAAATTGAGTTTGGAGCATATTCCTCTAAAGCGTTGCAAATTTCTAAAAAATCAATTGTACCTTTTTCAAAACCTAAATGCTCATCTTGTTGTCCATAATTGTTGTGTAAATGGACAAATCCTATTTGTTTATTAAGTTTTTTAACCCAATCTAAAACGGATGTTTTTGAATTACAATGAGCATGACCTATATCAAGACATATATTCAAACGACTATCATTTACTGCTGATGCTACTTCAGAAATCAAGTCAGGAGTATGTTCAAGCAGATTTTCTATATAAAAAACAGTTTCAGCATCTTTATCTCTTAAAAAGTCATCCCAGAATATTTTACTTCTTTTAACCCAATTAGGGGGATAACTTGTTCCAGGTACATAACCATGATGAAGAACTATGTTTTTACAACTTAATTTACGAGATATTTCATATGAATATTCAAATCTGTTTTTTGTTGCCTCTCTTATAAGACTGTCTTTACTTCCAAAGCACAAATCGGCGAAAGAACCATGGATTGAGCGGACTTTTATATTTTTGTAACTTTCTAATTGATTTTTTATTTCATTCGGATAAGTATTAAGATATTCAGGGTCATGGAATGCATCAATATCTACATTAAGATTAAACTTTTTACATATATCAACAACTCTTATATATTCGCCGTTGTCACATAATACTATTTCTTTCATTACAATTACCTCCTGTGAGAAAATTATTGTGATTTCTTTTCATAGAAGCATTTTCATTAAGTTTTTTAATGTCTGTAATATCGCTAATGTTACCTTCGTTCATGCAACAACCTCCTCATAAGAAATATATATCCATTTCGCAATAATTTACTATTGTGACGTACCATTTGAAGAATGCTAAAACAACTACTATAAATTGTAAACTATTGTCTTAAAATTCAATATACCAATGATCTGTAGTGAACAGCTCTCTACAGATCATCAACTGTCAAATCATAATCGTCTTTTGGAAATAAATACTGGTAAGATGCTTCTGCAGAACCCTAGCATCTGTTTTTTCTCTCTTTTTCCCTTCTAACTAATTCTAACAGCGGACAAGTAATATGTATAAAGTAAATGTAATATAATCCCATAGCCTCAATTAGCTGTACTACAAATAATGAATTTATCCTATAAGTGTTTCATTAAAAATTGTTATTAAAACATTATCTGGCATTTCCTGGTTAAGATAAATCTGTAACATTCCTTTTGGTGTAATCTTAAATTGCTCTAATTGTTGTTTATGTTCTAAAATAGCTCCTGCTTCAATATTTATATGGTCTTTAAATGGAATAATCCGTATGAATTTTTCTCCTACATAAAAACTCGGTAACTTTGCCCATAATTTTTCTTCAATTTCACAAGGAACACTTTGAATAATTAGTTTTCTTAAATCAATAAAATAATCTTGAATGTCCACACAATATTTTTTAATATAATCCTGAATATCTTCATTCATCGCCTATTCCTCTACAAATTGGACTTTAACTAATTACTTCTAATAATTCATTTAGAGATTTAATCTCAATAATATTTTTGTTATTATTATTAATATCATGTTTACGGTTAATAAAAACTGGTGTAAAGCCAAAACTTTCTGCCCCTAAAACATCAGCTTTAAAATTATCCCCAACGAAGTAAACTTGTCTCATTTCGATGCTATTATCATACTTTTTAATATCATCAAATACAATTTTAAATAAATCTTTATGCGGCTTCCTTATTTTATAATCAGCACTAAAATATATATTAATAAAATACTTTTCCAGATCATATTGGTTTATAAATTTTTTCATTACATTCTTTTTAAATATGGAATTGCTTAATAAATAAACTGGAATTCCTAATAACTTAAGCTGTTCTAAAGTAGAAATAGTGTCATCAAACAATTCCGTAGCATTTATTTCAAGTGCACAATTATATAAAATTTCTTCTAGCGGATAATTTACTTTAAATCCATATTTATTCTTAAAATCTAAAAGTTCCTCTTCAAATGCTAGCTCTGAATTATCCTCGCATCTTTTATCATAAAGTTCTTTCCAATATGTAGCTGCATAATCTAGAAATTCAATTTTATCAGTATTTTGTGATAAAATATTTTCATGTAGATAAGATAACCCCAAATTAATATTAAAATCAATATCATGAAGCAATGTCTCAAATAAATCAAAAACAATGACTCTAGTTTTTTCCATAAAACAACTCCATAAATTCTAATTTATATTTTAATTCTCCGCAATTTCATTCTTATCTAATTATAATAGTATCAAATTGCTCTTCATGAAAATAAAAACGTTCTCTTAATAAACTGACATAATCATCTGTTTGGATGAATTGCTTAAATTCATTATATGGTAGATAACGATAATCTATAGTTTCTCCATCTTGTAATTGAATTTTTGTTTTTTCTTTGTTTATGAATACTATAAAGCATTTATAAATCGAAGGAAAATTCTTATAGTTATAAGAGTATACAAAATTCAAATCAGAATTCATTACTTCTATTCCAGTTTCTTCCCTTAGTTCTCTGATTGCACCTTGTTCTGGTGTTTCGTTTTTCAAAACTGAACCACCAGTCACTTCCCACTTTAGAGCAAATAGTTTATTTTTATGTCTTTGAGTCACCAATACTTCATTACTTTCTGTTATCGTATAAATCTCAACAACAATATTATAAACACCTTCTGGAATAGGTTCATCTCTAAACAGATCAAATCCTAATTTATTACCATCTTTATCATAAGCATCCCATACTTCTCTTGCCATATTACACTACCTTTCAATTGCTAATTAATATTTTTCATAATATAGTACCTAAACCTATTATCCAATAAATCATAATGAAGAGGGCGAATTTATCTCTCCAATATTACTCAATTTCTTTAGTTCATTTACCATATCGCTCCATATTGAAAAAGAATGGTCAATTTCTTCTGATAAACCACCTAACCTAATAACCTCTAATAACTTTTCATTGCAGCCTTCGGGTTTAATATTGAAATTTTCAATAAAATCAAGTGTTCTTTTTCTACTTGGGAAATAGACTTTATTAATAGCAAACAACGCTTGAAGGAAATGGTCAACTGCAATATCCATAGCAAAGTGGTAAAACAGTACATCTTTTCTGACTACTGCACGTTCCAAATCTTCGGTATCATCAAGTTCATCTAAATGGTATTGAATAAGTATCTTTCCTAGTTTATCCGGGTACTTGGATAATCTTTTTTTCAAGTTATCTAAAAAATTACTTTTATCATATAAAATATTGATATTTTTTAACATGGCGCATCTTCCTATTGGATAGTAGTAATTATCCAATTTATCTGGGTATTTACCACTGAGTATAGATTCTACATCTGTTACGGTTTCGTTTACTGTAAAATACATTAACCAAGTTTCAATTCCGTTTATAAGCACGAAGTCACCTATTCCCCAATGTCCCCCTTCAAAGATATTTACCTTAACTTCTTGTACATGGTTACCCAAATGATTTAATATGGCTTGTCTTTTTTCAGGACTAGGTACTATATCACAATATATAAAAATATCAATATCCCCTTCTCCTGCACGTGGAAAAGAGCTCTTACTACCACATATTCCTATTGATTGTACTTCACTCATTTCTGAAATATTACTTATTAAAATATCTATGATTTTATACGTATCATAAGCCATGATATCTCCATGAAAATTATTATTTTAATATAATTTCCTATCATTAAAGTAATGTTTAGTTTGTTTTATTCTGCAAATGTGCAACAAATTATTTCGCTCATTAAAACAATCATAACTTACTATTATAAAAAATTCCATATGTTTTTAGACCAGTGGGGATGGTTCCACATATTATTAAGTAATTTTGTATAACTAATTTAATATTAAATACCCTCACTGAATATTTTACCTACTTTTTTGCTACTATAAAAATCTTTCAGTGCTACCCAATCTTCAATACTATATTCATTATAAACTTCTTATTTGCTCCAGTATGTCCATGTAATCATTGGTTCGTATCCAATTTTGCTATAGAATGAATTACTTCCACCAGTCATATGTGTTGCACCAAGTGGTTTCATTCTTCTATACATTTCTGATAATGCAGCAGCTGCAAGACCCTTCTTTCGATACTCTGGTACTGTGCAAAGCGGCTCCATATATGCCAAATGATTTTGCGGTGTCCACCACATTCCAGCCCAGCATACATAATCGCCATCTTCATTCTGAATTGCTACATCATACTGTGGCGTTGCATGAGGTGAATAATATAAATGATATCCGCAATCAAGATTCTCATCCCATGGACCTTCTTTTTCATGGTCAAAACCTTTCCAGCAGCATATCAACGCTTTTGCCATATCGTACTTATGGGGTTCCACAAAGCTAAAACCTTTTGGCAACTTATAATCTAACTGTTTATTGAAGTCAAAAATCATATCAACATATTCATCAGTTTTTTCAAAGCCTGCATCAATGGCCGCCTCAGCCACAGCATCCTGACCTTTAAAAATAATGAGTTTCAAATTTCCATCCTTATCAATTAGAGCCTTAGCTGCATGTTCAATCATCTCAGATGCGATTTCTTCATATCCTGACCTTAAGCTGAAAAAGGCTTTGCCAAGTTGACTTTCATAGAAACAGAATCCCACAATGTCGCCATCTGCTTCCCAAATCATATTCCTGTGACTCATTGTCTTATCTGACCAATCAGAGGAAAGCGCATATTCAAAGAATGGAGCTGGAACTCCATTTCTCCAATCTTTTTCATAAATATCAATCATAAACTGATATATTGCCATAAAATCTGAAAGAATCATAAATGGCCTTTTGGTTATATTTTTCATATTGTTGACTCCGATCTTAGATTTATTGTTGGCACCATTCAGGTAGTTTTCCCTTTACTGCCCACCATGACTTAAATATTCCGCCTGAAAAACCTAATTGGCTGTAAATACTTGCTGCTTCTGGGTTATGTGTATGCAGATATATGAAGTTAACTGATAATCTAAATACGTCATAGGAATATATTTTTCTGATTCAACAATTTGTTCTAGCGTTTTCATATAACTACCCATTTAGCTCATGTTCTATTATGATAATTGATTCTTCATTATCACCAATCATTTCAACTGATATCTTTTTGACCACAGTACTAAATATATCATTACATTTATTTACATCATCAAATGCTTTATTAAGCAAATCAATAGATGATAAATTTCCAACCGTCATATGTGGAACATAGTCATAGCCTGCATCAAATTGTTTTAGTCTACCTTTGTATAATCTATCATGAATATTTTTTATTTCATCTATACCTTGTACTACATTTAATAACAAATAATTGCCGTAATTATTTATCTGCTTACTGAACCCTTCTAATTCCATCTTGAATGGTTGTATGTCACTTAAACACTCTTTCAAATGCAAATTAAGTTCCTCATTAGTTAACTCACTATCAAAAGGAAAAACCAAGGTAATATGAGGCAATACTAAGTCTGCTAATGGGTCATATTTCTTACGGATATCATTAATAACATCAATATTTTCAAATTCAGGAAAAATCATAATAGTTCTAAAACGCATAACCACATCTCCTTTCTGATTTTATAAACTCCAAAGTTCATTACCTTCAAAATCAAACACTTTAAATATTGGATATTCATTGTCTCTTGAAATAATAAACAACTTATCATTTAATACATAAATAGTATCAAAGGCATAATGTCCTAATGTTGAATAATCAAAGTAGAACAAATTTTTACGATTAGTTCCATCAATATTCATTACATCTACATAAATACCACTCTTATCTACTTTGGTATAATCATGGCAATATGTAAAGAATATTAAGTCATCTATTATACTGATTTTCCTTAATAAAAACCCGTCATCAATTTCAAATATTTTATCATATTCACTTATATTTTCCATTGAATGCCTCATAATAGAATACCTTGAATTAGTATAAATGCAATCATTGTATTCCTGAATATTATCAATAACAGTATCGTACTCAGTTACCGTACCTGAATTAATGTCATATTCTCTAATTTTACTATCGATTCTATAATATATTTTATCATTTATTAATCGTAAACCAGGCGATTGAGGTAAAGCAATGCTATCATCAAATGTTTCCATTTCACCATTTAATAAGTTATATTTATAAAAGCCATAGGCGTAGCCTGCTTCTTGTTCTTCAACAAATACTGTCATATAAATTATATCATCATGGATTATAAAATTATTTATCAGCTTCTCCTTATCGCCATATATGATTTGATAGTTTCCTCCATCTGTGTCAATGCAAGATATCCAAGAATTTAATTGTTTATATCCTTGAAAATACAATTTTCCATCATAATAATATAATTCATAACATTTTTGTTTAGATATGGTTTCATTGCCGGTACCATCTAACCTAATTCTATTTATATAATTTGTCTTTATATCAATATAATAAATGTAATTTCCATCAGTAGCTATTCGATTATAATTATCATCAATAGCACTTAAATTAAATTTATCAATTTTTTCATTTGCAGCTATGGATGGGTAAGTCAGCACTGCACCCTGGTCTGTAATTTTACATTTGATTTCATTAAGAACACCGTAAGCGCCGACTTTTTCATCATATCCTTCTGATTTTAATACAAATTCTGTTTCACTGATAACATCACCTAAAAAATAATTGTCTTCAGTTGTTAACAAATGCACTTTTTTAGAGATATTTTTATTTATATAATAATAATCAAAAGATTTCGCATAATTATTTTCATCATATTCTGCTGGAATAGAAACAATTGCAAAGTTGTCATTATAGCCATTTACATTTGTTTCAGCTTTATCTGTTATTTCAAACATATTTTTATAGCCTTCATCTAAAGACACAATTTCCGTTAATATTTCTGAAGGCTCTCTTCCCATACCATGTTTATAAACTATATGAAAATTTGAGATTTTAAATTTTCCTCTGCCAAAGGATGAATAATCCTCTAATTGACTGAATAAATCTTTATTATCAACAAAATAAAATAATTGTTTATTATTGCACTCTCCCATCATCATTGGAACGTATTCTTCATATTTTTCATCATAGTATATAATTCCTAAATTTCTGCCGTGCAGTTCACCGTAAAAAATATTATAATAGCCTTCTGTCTCTATTTCACCGCATAAGCTTACTCTAAATCCCTCATCTCCAAATTTGTCTACTGAATCAACAATAAGTCCTAAAACTCTGTCTTTAACTTTAACATCTAAATCCAAATCATTTGTTTCATAACTTTTGCCCTCATATAAAATTGTACCTATATTATCAAACAGTGTTATGTCAATTAAATTGAATCTGTCGTAATTATAAATATTCTTTAAGTCAAATTTAACTTTTACTTTATAAATTCCTAAATCTTTTGGCAAATTTTCTGTGACTGATAAATTATCATAATATATAAAATAACTTTCATCATTTAAATAGTACAAATCATAAATACTATATTTATCTTTAATTATTTCTCTGCTTTCTTTATCAGGAACAAAACAAATACTGCCTATTCCGCCAGATGAAATTTCATAATTACCATCGGTAATTATTTCGCCGGTTAAATATTCTGATCTGTCTATTTCTACTACATTTTCTTCTGCATTGTTATCAGTATTATCATTGTTGGTTTTAGGCGTGTTAATAGAACATGATGTTATCAAAAACATTAGCATCATAGCAAATATAACAAGTTTCTTCATTGTAACCTCCATAACTTATCAAGTTTAATCTCACTCAATTTTATACAATAAATTAAAAAATAAAAAATCATACTGTTACAGCTAAACTAACATTATGAAATATTTCCCTTGTTATATATATTATAATTTATCTTCTCTTATCTCTATTCTAATGTTACGTATAATTTAAAATGTAATATGCTATCTATTATATGTCATTCTTTAGCTTCCTCTATACCATCCGCTGATACCATCCTTTTTTACCAAGTAGCCTCTGGAAGTTTTTTGAATAACTGAAAGCTCATCTCCTACTTTCACAGGTAAACAATAGTCTGTATAATCATCGCATGTCGAATTCTCACTATAGCTATATATATAACTGTTAAGTATATAGAAGCAATACCCCGTGGTTATATGTTGTACATATGAAAATTCGTCACCTTTCTCGAGAATCTTGATTTTATTATCCGTATAGCGGATGTTTACTGAATTTGCAGACTCCTCTTGTGATGTCATTGCGATGTCGATAGGAAAGTCATCATAGCTTGAAAAAGTAAAATCAGCAGAATTGATGTCGGGTATAATTAATGCATTGAGTTGACCATCGCGCTTTAATCCGCAACCACCATCAATACTGATGATTTTTTGATTATGATTTACAATCGGTTTTGAGCATGCTATCTTGTCCCCATATAAAGTAACCGGCCAATGACCGACTATAACATATTTGGGAAAGTATAAGTTTTTATTTATAAAGGCATCATTTTTTAGAACATTAAATGCATCGTCACCAACGAGAGAATCAATATCGGCAGTCGGCAGTCCTCCGTGGACAAATATAAAATTTTGTGTTTCTATTATTGTTGGAAGAGAACGAAGAAATTCAAATTCGTCATTGAAGCTTTTGCTAATTCTTAGTTTTGCCTCCGGTATATCCGAAGGGGAGCTTATACAAAAATTTAATTCATCGCACATATCCGCAAAAAAACATCCACCCCAACGTTCTTTCATATATATTATATAGTCTAAGAGCTCCTCGTTACTTTCAGCATCGTCATCTTCAAACATAGTAAGGCGCCACGCATCTACATTACCCATTAGGACATACACCGTATATTTTTTACAAATATCCATAACATATCTAAGTGTCTTTAAACTTTCGGGACCTTTTTCAATAATATCACCAATAATGAAGAGTATATCTTCCTCTGAAAAATTTACCGTTTCAAGCAGGTTTTTTAGATGCTTGTAGTGACCATGAACATCACTCGTTACAATAATCCTTCTGTCACTTGGTACATTGATTTTATTTACAGTTGTTTTCATATGATTTCCTTCTACTTCATTTGCAATATGTTGTTTTTTTATTTATTGGTCATTTTAGTGATTCTTTTGATTTAAGTTTTAGTATCTTTTCACCACTTCTAATGGTTCTCCTCCGTTCATTCCGTCACCTACATTTTCACAAGATGAACAAGGTAATTTAGAGGTGGGGGGAAATCTTGGAAAGTTGTGTTAAAATCTCTAAAACAAGACGTCACATTCTCAACATGCGGTGTAGATACTTGAATAGTGTTTTTGATTACTTTTAAATAATTTTGCTATAAGATAAGCGCAACCACTCAGAAGATTTTATTGCTTCTCCAATTAGTCTTAAACACACCTTTTGAAAACGTTACTTAACCAATCCAACACCCAAATCAATCTGTATTTGTTTAAACACATTTGGAGAAATACTTGTTATTTCCGGGTCTATTTCAAAGGTGTCCCATTGAGGGGTACCACCTAGGATTAAATTAAACCACTTTTCTCTATCCTTCACAGTTCTATAAATACTTTCGTCTATAGTGTTTTTTATATATGGATAAAATACATCCAAAGTTTCCCTTCCATCATTTACCTGAAGCTTGGAAATTAAGCTGTTAATTCTATCAATACGCCCAACACGCTGCTCAAGAGATGCCGGATTCCATTCTAAGTCATAATGAATAACTCGTTTGCATTCTTCCTGCAAATCAATTCCTTCTGACATGGTTGAAGTTGCTATGAGAACTTTTGGATTAAAAGGAGTATTGAACCCAGCCATAATTTTTTCTCTTCGCTCATTAGTCGTTTCACCAGTGCATTTATCTACAATTTTAGTACTTTTTAAACCCAAAATCATTTCTTTTCTTGCAGTTTCTGATTCTGTACTAATATATTTTTCTATAAACCGCCCATAGGCACTTTCCCAATCAAGTATGTTTCTCTTTCTAAATGTTTTATTTAAACAAAAGTTATCACTTCTATTAGGATTTTTAACCATATTATTTCTTAGTTCAATCAAAAATCTTTTGTCCACCCTTAAAAATCCAATCATTGCTGATACTAAACTGTAACGTTCACTTGGATTTAACATATTAAGTTTATCTGAGTACCTATCCCATATTCCGTTAAATGTAATAATTTTATTTATAACACTTATTGAAATATTTCTTATTTCATTCTCATCAGTATTATCATATTTTTCATCAGCTGCATCGTCATTAGTTAAATAAATTCCGTTTTCAATATAATTTTCATTTAGTATATTACTAACCGTATCAAATAAATCTGTTGAAAAATCATAAACGACCTTTTTCCACTTAAATTTTGATAAAACTTCTTTGAAAACAAGATGCTCAACAATTCTTTTCAAGTACATGTAATTAGCCTTGACAGATCTATTGTATCGTAAATACAACCTTGTAACGCTATCCTTAATGGATTGAGCTTTTGGCAGAATATTATTTTTTCCGCCGCATAATTTAATTACTGGTATCAGTACAGAATTTATATAACTTTCCTGTAGTAAAATCCAAGAAATATCATTCTTGTTATAGAATCTTTTGTAGTAATTTTCAAAACTCTTTTCCGTGTTATCCTGAAACAATCTTTTAATATCCTTATTATAGTTTTTATCAAGATGCTCGGAAATTCTTTTTTCAAGCTCTTCTACAGTTTTTATTCTATTGCAAAAAATTAAGGTTTTATTTCCGTTATTAAGATTTTCAACAACTTCATCAACAACGCTGTTTATTTTTGGATGATCTAGCTTTTCAATATCCATTTTTTTCAGAATATTTAATGAAGGCAAGTCTTCTAACTTATATAGCGATGAGTTGACGGATGAACTGTAGGAAGAAGTTAATGTTTGTTTTGCATTTGCTATAAATGTTTGGTCTCCTCTTTTCATTAACTCAAAAATAGCCTTTTCTGCCATAGCAAAAGGGATTAAGGAATCCTTAAACAGAGGTATGCCAGTCCTTTCTTCGCTGTTAAGAGCACCTATAACTTCATTTCTGTATTTATCCTTCTTTTTTACATTTCTGATTATGACATTTTTCATTACATTTTCTAAATTAACCTTTTGCTCATACACAGACAAATACAATTTATATGTATTTTCAATATCAATATTAATACCTTTAACATTTTCCCCACATATCATTTTTTCAAGAATGTAATTGTCAGCTTCAGTCAACCTACCAACAAAACATTGAAATTCGCTTGTTAAAGCAATATACTTCTGCATTTCGGTAAACATTAAATTAATATTTTGTTGAAATTTTTGTTTCAATTCCATAGGAGATTTTCCTGCTTCAAACAATCTCATGACGGATTTCAATTCAGAAACAGACAATTGAAAAGGAGTAGCAGTTAAAAATATTGCCTTATCAAATTTGTTGTAAATAACTCTCTCTAAAGACTGTCTCCTTACCGTATTTTCATTTTTCATATTATGTGCTTCGTCTAATATAAGCAGCGAGGCATCAGGCAATACGGAATTAATAGCTTTATACCTTAATTCCTTCAATTCCTCCCATATATAGCTAACCGTATCATCATCAATGCTTTTACCTGAAATATTTGCCTTATCCAAGTTCTCATACCAAGATTCATCCATATCTTCATAGCTGATGCCAATATCATAAAAATCAGTAGGACTTTTTATATTTTCATTTCCTCCTAATGCTTTCAAGACCTTTTCTCTTGTTGTTCCCCATAAACGTCTATGTTTGAACCAGCATGACAAAAAGAAACTCTTCTCATTTTTCCACCCAATAGAAACAAAAACATTTACAGGAATCAGAATTATTTTAGCAACCTTTGATTTTTCCTTTATTTCCTGTATATATGACAAGTAGTCACCTTTAATAGTTTTAATATCATTAGGATTAAAGGGATAATTTATATTTATTAAATTTACCTCCAAGAACTTATTTAATTCTTTGTACCATTTTGCATTAAGCTGCCAGCTAGGTGTGATAATGATAATAGATTTTTCAGGATTCTTAGTCAAATAGTATGCAGCAGTAGCAATAGCAACATAAGTTTTTCCCATTCCTACATCATCTCCTAGAATCATGCCAGGGCTATTTTCAAGCATGTTTATTAAAACAGCACACGTCTTTGTTTGTAGTGATGCTGTTATTGAATCCGTTTTTTTAGATAAATCAAAAATATTATTCAATTCTTTTACATCCATCTCACACCACCAATCCATATTCCTTAAGCAATATCTGATACTGCTTCTTAACATTTCCTGTTGCGGTTTCTGTTACAGCCTTAATAATTTCCTTTGGTTCCTTTATTAACATACTAAGAATATTCTTTTTTATATCTTCATTAACCCAGTCCTCTTGATATGATAAATGTTCAATAACATTCCAAATTTCTACAAGGTATAAAAAAGTTTCTTCATCAGTTGTATCAATTTTGTTTTCCTTGCTTTCTTTATAGTTTTCCAAAATTAAACTTATCAGGTTTTTAAGTCCAATGGGTTCATTTATAAAATTGATAAATGCATATTCCGTATAATATGGCTTTTCAAGTCCTTTTCTTAGTGTATCAAGAGCCTTGTAAAACCTCTGCAGATTTTGCCTGAAAAATATAGTAATGTTATCCTTGTATAGGTCGTCGCTACTAACAATTTCTTTCATCCTTTTTAGTTCCGACATACTCTTATATCTACCTGATAGATAATCAATAATATCTTTCATATTTATATCAAAGGAAAACCTAAAATCTTCAGTAATAATTTCTTCTTTATTTGGAATAAGAATAGGCACATAAAAGCTGAAATTTTGACATATAATTTTTAAATCCTGCTGTTTTTTTAGTGAAAAATTCTTAATAACAACTTGATTCACAACGTCATTTACTGTTTTTATATTGTGGTCATTATAATTTATTTCATAATGAACTACTGCCTTATTCACATTAATTTGAATAGTAAGGTCTGTCCCATCAAAGACTGCACTGTCTACAAAACAGTTAATTATGTTTTCAGGTTCATTTTTTTCAACGACCAATAGCTTATTATACGGAATCTTGGTGCATTGTGGTAATATCAATTTCGTTTTCGAATAATTAATTACTCCAACTTCTATATTTCTTAAATTATTTAAGTTAGACATCATAGCATTATTAGTAAAATTAACAGAACCGCTTAAATATAGATTATAAACATTTTCTAACTCTGCATATATAAGCTTTGCATGATATGTTCTCACAATAGTTTCTTCATTATCTTCCCTATCCCATTCTCTTGGAATAGCATATAAGCTAATATCTTTGTATGTATTTAATAATTCTTTAAATATATTTTCCGGAACACTTACTAAATATTTATCCTGCTCCTTGTTGTAGATTGCAGGGAAGCATATATTAATCTTTAATATTGGGTATTCTGATTTAATTCGCTTTAAAAACGACATGATTAGAGAGCCATCAAAAGCTTTTTCTCTGTCATTCTCAAAAAATGGAGACATTATAGTTAGAGTCTTGCACTTTGCCTTCATCTCTTTTATCTCCTGCAAAACTTTTGAAAATATATTTTCATTAAAACAAGTGGCAGTTATTTTAGGGTAACCTTCCACATAAATTGATTTAATTAAAAAACTTTTAATTTCTTTAATAGCTTCAATATTGCTTAAATTATATCTATCTTCCATAAATGAAATTATATAAAGAAGTTCCCTAGATAAAGAATTGTTTTTATTTAAATAAATATCTTCGTACCACAACAGTTCGGCATTATAACATAATCCTGATTTTGTCAGATTCCCTGATGATATGATAACTCTCATGAATTTGTTAAATAATAAAATATAACATTTAGGATGAAAAGTTTCAGTTGATACTGTAATATTATCATAAAGAAAAGTCCTCCCTCCATTATATTGTTTTGCATCAGAAATAACAGCTACAGGAACTTCTTTTAGCTTTAAAGCGATTTGATATCTGTATCTAAGTTCACTTTCATTAGGATCATCAACTATACCTAAAAATGAAGGTAAAATATGATGTTCAAACAGTTCAGCATCAAAACCATAGGTCATGAACAATGCAGCAATTGGTTGATTACCACCATTATCAATTAACTCAAAAAAATCATTATATTTCATCATTTGGCTTCCACCCTGTATCTTTTATCAACCTAATTATGTTTGGGATTTTATAACTATGCAAATACAGAAGTCCATCAGTTTTTTTAGGATAATCATAACCGCTTAAGACAACAATATTCATGCCGTCCAGCACTACCCATGCTCCGCTTCTTCTTTTTTCCATTATATTATTATGGTACCTAATCAAATCGATTAAAAATTTCTCATAGTTAATATTTTCTTGCTTAATATATTTTGATACGACATTGTAAAAAGACTGTCCATGTAAACTTTCTAAAATTGTATTATAATTTACTTTTGTAACAAGCTGGTTTAATACTTTATTGCCAAAAATATAGTCTAAATGTTCTTTACATGAAGATGCACATTCTGCAACTGATATTGTTCCATAACTTTCTTCAGCAGATTTTATTATTGCACACAATAACCTATTTAATATTACTGCTATTGTTTCAAAAGAAAGAATTGTATTAAACCCTTCTATTACTTTCTTTTCTTCCTCTGATGAACTATCAATCTTTACTATATTTTCTATTGTTTTCATAGCATTGTTATTTTCATAATCATAACACTTATATATATTTTTTATTGCAATATAATTTTTAGGATTATCCAATATGTATAACCTTATCTGTTCTCTTTCATCTATATGATAGTTCTCATTAAATTCAAAGCCATCCAAACGTGTATGATAACCAAATGATTTTAGAGAACCCATTCCTTCTTTTTGTATAACTTTCTGTTCATCAATTGCTTTAAAGACTAATTTATCATAAATATGATGATCAACAAATAATTCAGCTAATTTCTCACCCTTATGAGTCAAGTTTAAAGAGTAATCAATTAAATCAAGATCCTCCATGCTTGTCCTGTAAGCGCCTAGACCTCCCAATTCAAGTTGTCTTGTCAAGAATTTAAAATCATTTCCAAGTGTTGTCATTCTGTCTGAACGAGCCTTCAAAGCACCTCTCTTGCCTCTGAAGTCCAATTCCTTGCCGTCTCTTTCAAAAAGCTTTCCATCATACGACTCTACTACAGCTCTTGCCCAATACTTCTCATATAATTTAAAAATCTCTAAAATATCTTTGTCAAAAAAAGGTCTCCCTTGTAATGATAAATATTTCTTAGAAATATGTAATCCGTAGCAAACCATGCTGTAATATCTCGCTCTTGATGTCCTTGTAGTAAAACTTGGCAACACAACATTTCCAAGTATCTGTGCAAAATAATCAAAAGCTAAAGGATCTTGTAGGCTTGATTCGTTTTCTAATGGTGAATACTTGGTCCATGTAAGATTAAAGTTACCCATTTATATACTCCCACCTTTTTACCAAATCTTATAAAACATTAACTTACGAGACAACCAAATCAATCCAATTATCACCTGTATATTCATCAATATTTTTCACTAATTTTTGAATATAGTTTACTGCTTTTTCTTCTCTTGCATACCATATCATAGATTGTCCAAATCCATAAGTCCGCTTTTTAGCAACCGGTGCATCCCATGCATGTCTATGCCTCACTCCCTGAGGAAGTAACACGCAACCACCTTTTTCTGCAATTATATTATAGTTTTGAGTATAGCCTGTATCAAATTCCGCTTTTTCATAATTCCTAAAAACAGTAGCATTTTTATACCATCCTACAACAGAAGTTTCATTAAGGTCAGTTGTTGCACACCATACAACTAATACACCTTCAACAAATTTTTCTTTTTTAAGTAATTCACAACCTGAAATATTTTCAAAATGCAATTCATTGTTTTTTATTTTTGACGTAGATTTTGTTTCCACAAAGCCAAGACAATAAAATTTGCCATCATCCAATTCTACCGGTTCAAAATTAAATTCCTCATGTCCATATCCATTTTCCTTAACATAACTACCACCGTTATATGGAACATCTTTATTACTAGCCCCTTTGTAATATTTCATACTAGATATTTTACAAAAAAGAATCTTCATTACTTTCACCTCAATATTCAATGTATTATATTAACGGTATCACAGTCAATCCATCCGCTACTCATTATAGAGCGAAAGTTAGTTACCTTAAATCTTTTAAGAAACATCATTTAAACTTCATCCTTAGCAATAATAATATAAATTTAGTATCTTTTTTTCTATATGACACTCTATCATTATCAACTAAACTCATTAAAATCATCCGCATCTTTAAATGCAACATCGCATTCGAGCGCTTCAAAATACCTGTGACCACCTGCAATTTTAGCCGCTCATATTCCATTAACTCGTCCAAAAGACCTAATGCCAAAAGTTTATTATATTTAAAGCCTCTGGACTTCCATTCATAAGTTTTATATGGTAAAACAAACACATAATTTATTAGCGTATTTAATGAAGTGCTTGTGTTAGCAGCATGAATAGTTGTATATCATCCTACCATTTAAATAATTTTCTGAACATTATTAGAAAACAAAAGCGCTTCCTAAAAATAATTTGATATGAAAATAAGTCCCAAATGTTTTTAGGGATTCAAATTAATCATAAATGTTTTTAATTTTTATATATATTATTAATTCAACTACGACTCTGGGAACTGACAATGTGTGACGGTATCTGTTTTCCCATTAGAATTTTTATCAGATACCTATGATTTAATTTTTGATTGTATTTTTGACATGAGCCCCCCTCATTGTCTGGTATAAATTTCTGCTATTTTCTCATTTTAATAGTATAACATATGAGGTGTACCATAAACGGACAACAACGAATTATTTATCCAAAAGTTTTATCATACTATCCCAACTCCCGTTATAGAAAACATTTTCACTTTATTATATTACAATTTATGACAATTTTCAATTATTAATATAAATTTCAAAGTTATGTTTAAAATCAACAAATTTCAAAGTTATGTTTAAAATCAACTTATCTAATTTTTACGATTAATTATACTTCAGCACATTGAAAACCTATACATTTATTCACAGTCATTTTTAATTGCAGCTGAGTAATCTCATATTTTCAACAATGATGAGATCCTTCACTACCGCTCAGGATGACATAAATAGACTTTTTGAGTGAACTCAGATTATATATTCAATACAAAATTAACCTATCCCCCATATCTTCCACACCTCCTTGACAACAACATTTCATTGTGATATTATTTAGCTCACAGGGGAGCTTAATGAATTAGGCTGAGAAAAGAACTACTCCAATGTTCAAAACCCTAAAACAGTAAAAACTGTTTGGAACCTGATCCAGGTAATGCTGGCGTAGGGATTGTATATATTGGCGTATACCTTTAGGATTACAACCTCTTCCATTACCTGGAGAGGTTTTTATTTTACAAATACTAAATTCTAGGAGGGCTTTATGCAAGCAAATGTAGCTATTCAAGTATTACCACACGTAAATTCAGATGAAGAGGTTATCCGTATTGTGGATGAAGTAATTGCTTATATTAAGAGCACTGGATTAAACTACTATGTGGGACCAAGTGAAACAGCAATTGAAGGAGATTATGACCAGTTGATGGAAATTGTAAAGAACTGTCAATTAGTAGCAGTAAAAGCAGGAGCTCCAAAGGTATCTGCCTATGTAAAAATTAGTTTTGCTCCGGATGGTGGTGTACTTACTATTGAAAAAAAAGTTACAAAACATCATCAATAAAATATCTCCATATCTTGCAATAGTTGTCATATTAATTGTTTGGCAGCTGTTGTCTTCTAAGGGAGTTGTGCCAAAGTATATGCTTCCTTCTCCTGTTGATGTGGTGAAGGCATTCATCAATGATTTTCCATTGCTCATGGAGCATGCACAGGCAACATTAACTGAAGCATTTTTAGGTTTAACCATAGGAACTTTACTTGGATTTGTTATAGCTGTTTTAATGGACAGGTTCAACTTTTTTTACAAATCTGTCTATCCCATCATGGTTATGACACAGACGGTTCCTACTGTAGCCATTGCTCCTCTTTTGGTGTTGTGGCTGGGATATGGCATTTTGCCTAAAATTACACTAATTGTTATTACAACATTCTTCCCCATAGCCGTAAGTTTGCTGGAAGGATTTAAATCTGCTGACACTGATGCAATAAATTTGTTGAAGGCAATGGGAGCAAACAGACTTCAATGTTTCATACATATTAAATTGCCCAGTGCATTAAATCAGTTTTTCTCAGGATTAAGAATTTCGGTTTCTTATTCTGTTGTGGGAGCAGTTGTTTCTGAATGGCTGGGAGGTTTCACTGGACTTGGAGTTTATATGACAAGGGTAAGAAAATCTTATTCCTTTGATAAAATGTTTGCTGTAATATTCTTTATTTCAGCAATAAGCTTAATATTGATGTTTGCAGTATCATTTCTAAAAAAAGCTTCAATGCCATGGGAAAATACAAAAAAAGAAAATTATTAATATTAATTGAAACAAAATTTGAAAGGAATTAAATTAAAATGAAAAATATAAAAAGAACATCATTTTATCTGATTGTTATGGTGGTGCTTTCACTGTTTATGTTCACATCATGCAGTGCAAATAAACCACAAAATTCAAACAAAGAAACAAATGAAAAAGTAAGAATAGTACTGGACTGGACACCTAATACAAACCATACAGGTTTATATGTTGCTCAAGCAAATGGCTATTTTGCAGAACAAGGACTTGAAGTTGAAATAATGCAGCCACCTGAAGACGGAGCTGTAGCTTTGGTTGGCGGAGGCGGAGCTGAATTTGGAGTAAGCTTCCAAGACAGTCTGGCACCAAACTTTGCTTCTGCAAATTCAATGCCTGTTACAGCTGTAGCTGCATTAATTCAGCACAACACTTCAGGGATTATTTCATTGAAAGAAGACGGTATAGACTCTCCTGCTAAAATGGCAGGACACAACTATGCAACATGGGATATGCCAATAGAAAAGGCAATCATTAAAAAAATAGTTGAAGATGACGGGGGAAACTTTGATGAAATTGAAATGGTGCCAAGCACAGTAACTGACGTTATTACAGCATTGCAAACAGATATTGATACTGTGTGGGTATTTTATGCATGGGATGGTATTGCAACAAAAGTTAAGGGGTTGGATACTAATTATTTGAACTTTGCTGATTATGGCAAGGAACTGGATTACTACTGCCCAGTCTTGATTACAAATACTGAATATGCACAGGAAAATTCTGAAACTGTTAAAAAAGCATTGACTGCCATAAAACAAGGATATGAATTTGCAATAGAAAATCCTGAAGAAGCAGCTCAAATATTGTTAGAGGCAGCTCCTGAATTAAATCCTGAAATAGTTGTAGAAAGTCAAAAATGGCTTGCTGATCAATATATTGCAGATGCAGAAAAATGGGGATATATAGACCAGGACAGATGGGACAGTTTCTACGGATGGCTGTTTGAAAACAAATTAGTTGAAAATGAAATTCCTGAAGGCACAGGATTTACTAACGAATACCTTCCAAAATAAATGATAAAAAAGATTAGAGGAAAATTATGAATAAACTAACTACTAAAAATATAACCGTTTTTTATGACGGTTCTAAAGTAATAGATGATATTTCCATAGAATTGAGACAAGGTGAAATTGTCAGCATTTTAGGAGTTAGTGGTGTTGGGAAAACAACATTATTTAATGTAATATCGGGTCTTGTAATGCCTGATAGCGGCACAGTTGAACTTGACGGCAAAAACATAACTGGTACGACAGGCAATGTAAGTTATATGCTGCAAAAGGATTTGCTTCTTCCCTACAAAACTATAATTGATAATGTATCTCTCCCCTTGATTATAAGGGGAGAGAAAAAATCAAAAGCAAGAGAATACACTGCCAAATATTTTGAAGAGTTTGGTTTGTCAGGTACTGAATACAAATATCCAAGACAGCTGTCAGGGGGAATGAGACAAAGAGCAGCTCTTCTCAGAACATATCTTTTTTCAAACCAGGTTGCATTGCTGGACGAACCTTTCAGTGCGCTGGACAACATTACAAAAGGCAATATGCATCAATGGTATCTGCAGGTGATGGAACAAATAAAACTTTCCACATTTCTTATTACTCACGATATAGACGAAGCAATATTGCTGTCTGACAGGATTTATATTATTGCAGGTAAACCCGGCAAAATTACAGAAGAAATAATAATTGACGAAGCAAAACCAAGACATAAGGATTTCATTGTTAGCGAAAATTTTATGAATTATAAAAAGCACATTATTAAAAGTCTTGAATAAACGTCAAAAAAGTTAGGAGTAAATTATGGCTATATTTGATAATGTTGCATCTGATTATGATGCATGGTATACAGATATAAAAGGAAGCTTTGTAGATACAGTTGAAACAGATCTTGCTTTTAAACTGATAAAAGTTGAAAAAGGAATGAAAGTTTTAGACGTTGGCTGCGGAACAGGAAACTTCAGCATAAAGCTTGCAAAAATGGGCTGTGATGTTACAGGAATTGACATTTCAGACAACATGCTAGAAATTGCACGCAAAAAAGCAGAAGCAGAAAATCTAGGTATAAAGTTTTTACACATGGATTTAAATGATTTAAATTTTATAGAAAATGAATTTGATGCAGTATTTTCCATGGCTGCATTTGAATTTGTTGATGATGAGGATGCTCCAAATGCCCTGGAAGGAATGTTAAATGTTGTAAAAAAAGGCGGACAAGTATTGATTGGAACCATTTCAAGCAACAGCAGCTGGGGAGAATTATATCAGGATGAATCATTCATGAAAAACACAGTATTTGAATATGCTAAATTTAAAACCCTGGATGATATGAAAAACTGGAATAAAGAAAAACTTGTTGATTTTGGTCAATGCCTATTCATTTCGCCCCTTTCCCCTGAAGAGGATTACAATTACGAAAAAGAAAATGAATTAGCAGGTACTGCTGTGGGAGGTTACATATGTGCCCTTTGGAAAAAGTAGCTTCATGTCAATTAACATTCACCCCCATAGTAAGTGATAATTATATGGACGATGTAAAAAAAGTTCTGGATATTATAAACAGTTCAAATCTTGAAAACAGTGTTGGAGTTCTTTCGACTTTCGTCAGAGGCGAGAAAAGCAAAGTTTTAAAATTGATAACTGATATTTATGAACACATGGACGGAGTAACAAAATTTTCAATGGATATAAAGATTTCAAACATATGCGGCTGTGGACAATAATTCACAGCCGTTTTTTATTTAGTATTTTCCCAAGAATGATGTTAAAATTTATTACTTCATAAGTAGTTTAAAAATCAAAGCCAATCTGTCGCCTATGCTAGATGAACTAAAAAGGTATGCAATGAAATTTTTGCATACCTTTTTCTATTATATTTACAATGGTTATTAATTATTTATTTAAAGCAGCCGCAACAGATTCCCCTGCAAGTTTGCCGGATGTAACTGCCCATGAAAGCATGCATGTAGGCATAGATTCATATCCATGGATACCTCCAACATTTTCCCCGGCAGCATACAGACCTGAAATAGCTTCATTATTTGCATTTAAAACTTCAAAGTTTTCATTTATACTGAGTCCGCCTAAAGTTGTAGCAAACCTAAGTTTTTGTTCAACTATATAGTATGTCCCGTTCGTATCAAGCGTGAATAACTCTTCACGACCAAATTCAGAATCCTCTCCTGCTGCAACCATCTTGTTCCAATTATCTATAGTTTCTTTTAAGGCTACCCCCTCAATTCCAGCAGATTTGGCAACTTCTTCAATATTGTTGCCACGGCGAAAAATAGGAGTTCCATCAGGTGTATTGAACCATTTTTCTTGCTCTTCAAATGTGAACTTTCCAGCAGCACTTGAATTTTCATCACCATTTGCCAGTACGCTCCATTTATCCCAAGCTTTTTGATCCATTACCAAGTAAATTATTTTATCAGTTTGTTTTTTTGTAGCATTTTTTATTGAAACAAAATCTAAATTTTCATCTACAACACGCTTGCCTTCTTTGTTAACATATATTGCGCCTGTGTTTTGTGTTGTTTGCATGCTGTGAACAGTTGCCACCCTTCCTTTACCGGGCTCGACTTCAATTCCCTGAGGATACATTTTCACATAGTCCATGAATTTTAGTTCTGCTCCTGCATCTTTGGCCATATTAATGCCGTCACCTGTTGAAGACGAAGCTCCATAGAATAGTACCCCATCCAAAGCCTCAGAAAGCATATCAGGATTATTTCCGAAGCCACCTGTTGCCAGAATAGTTTTTTCAGCCTTTATATTAACTGTATTGCCTTCGCCATCAACTGCTACTGCCCCAACTACAGCATCTCCATCCATTATCAGGCTTTTAGCTTCTGTCTCCATCATTAAAGTTCCACCGGCAGCTTCAAATTTCTCAGCCAGAACTTCAAGCATCTTTATACTTTTACCCGTTACGTAGTAAGAACGTTGAACAGAGTGTTCAGGAAAATTAGAGAATTGATTTTCAATAACTACTCCCATATCTTCTATAAGCCAATCCAGTGTTGGTCCCATCTCATTAGCCCATAACCAAGTTAACCTTGGATCATTTGCATACTCTCCACCTTTCATTATATCCATAAATATTTTTTCAGGTGAGTCATCAGTTAATCCGAAAGATTTCTGCAATTTGGAGCCTCCGCCGGCGAGACCACCGGCAATTGAAGATGCACCGGCGAAAGAAGCAAGTTTTTCAATTAATATTACATTTTCAACGCCGTTCTCCATTGCAGCATTTGCAGCAGTAAGTCCTGCGCCGCCTGCTCCTACAATCAATAAATCTGCTTCTTTTTCAATTGATTTTGCTTCTTCTTTAATTGCTTGAGATTCAGCTGATTTCAGAGACTCTACATCTCCTCCAGCCTGTTGTACGCAAGAAGTTACTGCCTCGATGATTCCTTTAGAACTGTTTGTTGCGCCAGTTACAGCATCAACTTTTAACGTTTGTCCTTCGACTATCTTAGTTGGAATTCTTTCGATAGCCGGGTCACTGAGCCCAGCAGTTTCACTGTGTTCGATTACTTTTATGCTCTCAATTGCAGCATCTGTAAATGTAACCTCAACTTTAATTGTACCATTGTTTCCTTTTCCTTCACCAGTATAAGTTCCTGCATTATACAATTTTTCAGAACTCTGCTGTTCCGTTTTCTGAGTTGTTGCACTTTGTTGTGAACAACCTGTAACCATTGATACTATCATTAAAACAATAAGCATCAAAGCGGTTAAAGATTTCAAATTTCTTTTGAACATAATTTTCTCCCTTGTTTAATCAATTTTCTGAAAAACATACTGTAGTATGTTTTCTGGTATGTTTCATATTATAATCAGTAATTAATTGTTTGTCAAGTAACAAACAACTTTATAATTTAAATTGGCTTGACATTAAATTATAAAATTATTACAATTAAGAAAAATAAATAAAATAAATATTAACTAGGATGATAAGCATGTCGATTAATATAACATCTCAAGAACAAAAATCTGCACAGACGAGGCAGATTATTTTAGACTCAGCAATAGAATTATTTAAAAAATATGGCGTAAATAAAGTTACAATTGATGATATATGCAATAACTGTGAATTAACAAAGGGCTCATTTTATTATTATTTTCCTTCAAAGGACTACATAGTTACTATGTCTGTCAATTCAGGTCTGGATAAATACATAGCAGAAAATTATTTTTATGATGTAAAGCTTCCATTTAAAGAACAATTAATCAGTTTAAATTTTTGTGCGTTTAATTATTTCAAAAAAATAGGCAAAGAAATAACCCGAGCATCATATGTAAGTCAAGTTAATTCATCAATAGATGTTCGAGTAAAAGGACGTTCTTATGTTGATAATCTGACTTCAATAATAGAAAATGCACTTATTAAAAATGCTTTTTCAACTACAATGAATTTTAATGAGACTTATATTCATTGCATTGCTGTTTTTACAGGTATACTTATGAAATGGTGTACGTACGATGATAACTCAAATGATAGTATAGATTGGACAAAAATGATAAAAGAGCAGTTTGGTATTATGTTTAAAGATTAAATTTAAATTAATATAACAATTTCGAACAAGAAACGGCTGCGGACAATAATCCGCAGCCGTTTTTTGTTTCATTCAAAATTAATTTTTACTAGTTTGAACTTTTGCTGTAATCTAATGAAGAATATTTTTCATCATAATCTTCACAGAACCAAACCTGGTAAACTCCAAGAGGAGATTTCTTGTTTGGAGTCAATAAGCTTCCTACATACATTCCAAGGAAAGATACAATTATTGAAATCAGGAATGGGTTAATATTTCCCATGTTTGCAACCCACCATGGTTTTGTGGCAGGGTTTGTGGATACCAGGTACAATGTGATATATGTTAAAGCACCAAGTATAACCGAAGCTGAAGCGCCTGTTGAAGTTGCTTTCTTCCAGTAGAATCCCATGAATACAGGAATATACCAAGCTGAAGCAAGAGCACCTACTGCAAAGTTTATTACCATCTGTGTCAATGGTGATGGGAACCAAGCGATTGCAACAGCCACAGCGGCTACTACAAGAACCATGACATTGTTTAGTTTTGCTGCTTTTTCATCACTTGCATTCGGCATTAAACAGTCAACTATGAAATCTTTTGAAAGGTGAGCAGCTCCTGCCATACATACACCAGCTATTGAAGACTGAATAGCTGCAAATACTCCGCAGAATATTATTCCGCCTAACCATGAAGGAAGAAGGTTTGTTGCAACATACATTGTAGTATAGTCAGCTGATTGAATATTAGGATTCAATGCGTATGTCCAAGGTCCTATCATGCACATGATTCCCTGGCAAACCGTAAATACGATACAGCTTATCATGGCACCTCTGGCGAGTTTGTAGTGGTCATTGTATGTCAAGGTTACTGACAACGCATGAGGAATACAGCCTAAACCAACTCCGCCGAATATTGCAAGTCCAAGAGATTGCCAGAAACCCCATGCATCTGCAAGAACAAGTGAAGGTTTTGTTTCTGCAGCAGTTCTCAAAGCTGCTTCAAGGCTGCCATATGTTGCAGCATTTTTTGATAACAGAACAATTGCTATCATTAAAACAGATATGAGCATTATAACGCCCTGTACAACGGCTACCTTCGCAAGAGATTTAATGCCTCCTGACAAAGTGTAAATTATTGTTACAATTACAGTTAACAGCAAGCCAAAGTAATATTGTCCTGACCCGGTAGCAACTGCAAAAGCCTTTGCTCCAAGAGATATCTGACCAACAGCAAAGAACATCAAAAATGTTGCTCCGGTTATAGCCATTGCACCGGAAAATACTTTAGAATTAAATCTTAATCTCAACAGCTGAACAAATGATATTGCTCCAGTTCTTGCTCTTAATATTGCTGCTTTTCTTCCTACTGAACCTAAGCCGAATGCTGCAGTCAAAAATCCAGGATAATAAATGATACCTGTTGCAAAACCAACTGCATAAGTGAGTCCGGGAGCACCGAGCATTGTTCCGCCTGCCATACTATTTGTTGCTGCAATCATTGCAATTGAGAAAGCTCCAAGTCCGCCTCCTCCTGTAAGGAATGATGCCAGTTTGCCGCCCTTCTCATTTCTTGATTTGTATTTGACAAATAATCCAAAACCAACAATTAATACTGAATAAATTGCAAATATAACCATCATTGTGGTAGATGTAGAGTTGCTGATTGAAAAACCGCCTAAATCTTTCATTATTTAACACCATCCTTTTCTCTTGCTGTGAGTGGAAACTTCTCCCAGTTTTTTATGCGGAACATTCCCCAAACCATTGTAGCCAGGTACATGCCTGTTGCCCCAAGCCACCAGAGCGGGAATCCCATTACATATTTTACGTCTGATGCATCGCCCTTGCCAGATCCCACAGAAAACATAAATATTGTTGCAATTATTACAACAGCAACCGTAACCCCATGAAACAATATAAAGTCCTTTTTGTTTGCTTCAAATCTTCGATCTATGTTGTCTATATCTTTGACATCATAATCGCGGCTGTTTAAATCTAACACTTTGTTTTTTTCCATTTTTTCCTCCCTGATTTTTTAATTTATAAGTGCAGATAGGATATTTCAATTTTATTTAATGCAACCCTACCATAACCTTCTGTTAAATCAACCAATCCAAAACATCTTTGATTTTACTGTCCAGATAATCCCAATCCAATACAGCATTGTCCTCAGAATATTTGTAATCTGTTAAAATCTCTTTTGCCTTGTGGTTCAAAAGCTTGTTTGAAACTGAATACATATCATTTTCTGCTGCACATGAATGATAGAATCTTGGCATTTGTCCGTTAGATACATTAACTTTCATAATGAACGGAAAGTCATCATATGAACCTTCACTTACTTTCAAACTTCCGAAGATGGTTTCGAATTGTTCTTTCTTCTCAGCAATATTATCCATTGCCCACTGCAAGTCCATGAGTCCTGACAAACTGAATACTGCTCCGAAAACATCTGAGTATTTCATTCCTAATTTCAAGGCTCCGAAACCACCCATTCCAACACCGCCTATGAATGTTTCCTCCTTCTTTTTAGAAACAGGAAGTATTTCTCTTACGTAGCCCACTAATTCATGACCAATGTATTCATCCCATATGCCTTCAGTGAAAGTCTGCAGGAATGTAACTTCAGTATCATGGTGCAGCCCAGCCTTATCTCTTACCTCATATTCCGTATAAAAACTTCTTTTTGCTTCCGGCATAATAATGATTATGCCTTTTTCGTTTGCATATTTTTCAAGCCTCGTCTGTTTCATCCACTCTGTGGGTGAATCTGTTTCATCATGAAGAAGGAAAAGTACAGGGTAAGAACTCTTGAACGATCCTTTTTGTATCTGTGGTGATGCTGCACAAACAACATGCTTTTTCTGTGGAATTATTGCTGTAAAAGGAACAGGAAATCCTACATTAAAAGAACTATAATAACATTTCAAAGTAGCCATACTTATTTTACCTCCTCTTTCATTCTGCCTGATAACCATTCGATGAAGCCAATAAGGCCTGCATCATCCTTACCCCATCCGTGAATACCTAGAGTCTTTATAGTTGTGTAATCCATACGAAGTTCCTTGCAATACTCATAGAATTCCTCATTTATCTTACCCAGGTAGTCTTCTTCTGTTCTCGAATGAAATATGGCTGGTTTTACTCCATCTGAATTAATCATTTGATCTATTAAATAATAGAAATCATATTCCGTATCTTTGACTTTAAGATCCTTCCCAAACATTATAGAATGTTTTACTTTCAAGAAATCTCTTGTTGCCACTGCCCATGGCATGTTTACCATGCCGCACTGAGTTCCCACATAGCCATATGTTTCGGGATGATTAAGTCCTGCAGTCATTGCACCAAACCCGCCCATTGACCAGCCATAAATTGCCGTATCTTCCCTTTTGTGTGATAGAGGGAACAAGGCTCTTGTTATTTCAATCAGTTCATCACATATAAATGATTTAAATTTATAAGCATATTTGTAATCACCATGATAATCTGTGAAGAAACTAAAATCGCAGTTTGGCATGATTACCACGATTTCTGGGAATTTTTCACCTATTATTTTATAAAGTTTTGTATCTCTGATCATAGATGTATGATCATGAAGACCTCCATGCAAGAGGTACAATGTAGGATATTTTTTCCCTTTATTTTTTTTTGTTATGCTTTCTTCAGGCAGTATGGCAGTAAATTCCGTATACATGCCTATTGCTTCTGAATAAAAATCTCCGGTTACTAAAGACATCTTTTCCTCCTAATAAAAGTATGTAAATTATAGCTGTGCTTTTACATTAATGTATAAGCAAAGAACGTGCCAACAAAATAACTCTTAATTTTAATAGAAAATGCTTGCTATTCTGAAAAAAAGGTGGTATTTTTATTCTAATTTAAGCTTGTAGTTCGCTGTTTCGCGAAAATGTTTTCGCATTTTGGCGAATTGCGAAAATAACAAGGAGGTATATATGGAAGTTTCAACCCTAAATGAAAATGAGAAGCGCGAGTATCAATTGTTAAAAGTTCTAGCTGAGCACTACTTTGGCAGCATGATGATCATAGATAACAAAGGCCGCTTTCTCTACGTCAATGAAGGCTGCTGCAGACTGTTGGGTATTGACCGTGAAACGCTTTTAAGTATTTCCATCTATGACACTCTGCATGATTATTGCCACGCTTCCAGCGCATCCTCCATAAAAACGCTGGAAACAAAAAAGGAATGTCTTAGCAACCACATACTGGAGGAGTCAGGAAGGCATATTTTAGCTTTGTCACGCCCTCATTTTGATGATAATGGAGAACTGCAGTTTGTGCCGACATATAGCTGGGATGAACATGAACTTTATGTATTGCTGGAAAAATTTGATCAGGAACGTAATAACGTCCGTAACATTATCCGCTTTATGCAGGGTACAGATGAGATTTCTAACATGTTAATTGCAGAAAGCCAGTCCATGAAAACTTTGCTGGAGTATTCCGAGCATATTGCAGCTGTAGACAGCACTGTTATTATCTACGGTGAGTCCGGAAGCGGCAAGGAAGTATTCGCTAAGTACATTCACGCTAAAAGCAATCGGGCTAATCAGGTTTTTATTCCTATTAACTGCGCCTCGCTTCCTGCTTCCTTGCTTGAGGCAGAGATGTTCGGTTATGAGAAGGGCACATTCACCGGCGGCAACAAAGACGGAAAAATCGGCTTGTTTGAATTTGCTGACAAGGGTACTGTATTTTTGGATGAGATTGGCGAAATGCCTTTGGAACTGCAGGCTAAGCTATTGCGAATTATAGAGACTGGTGAAATCAAACGTCTTGGCAGCAATCAAATTATCAAAAGCGATGTACGGATCATTGCAGCTACCAACAGAGATTTACTGGAAATGGTTAGAGAAAAAACCTTCAGAGCAGATTTGTATTATAGGTTGAACGTACTAGTGGTAAATGTTCCACCATTGCGAAGCAGAGTTGATGATATTTTCCCCATATCGTCCTACTTTGTACAAACATTCAATAAAAAGTATGGCTTTACAAAAAGGCTGAGTTCGGATCTTATCAGCGTGATGGAGAGCTACTCCTGGCCCGGAAATGTCCGGGAACTTCGTAATACCGTTGAACGTATGATGGTAGAAAGCAATAACACCCTCATTAGCGTAAATTCTTTTCGAAAAGGTGATACCGTCATCGTGGAAAGATCAACTCCACCAACCTCCTCTGATGGTGAACTTTTATCCTATCAGAAAGCCATGGAAAACTATGAACGAAGTTACATCTGTTCTGTTATGGAATCCTGCGGCGGCAACATTCGATCTGCCGCCAGGAAAATGGAACTGCATATTTCCACGCTATACCGAAAATTAGAAAAACTTGGTATTCAGATTCCTCAGACCACTGAAGAAAACACCTGATTATGCTGGAACTTTTATCCATACAAAAGCGGCTGTGGTTACTATCCACAGCCGCTTTTTTCTTACTGATTACCATTGATTATTGTACCAGACAAGATCCATCTCTCAGTCCAAGACCGTTTCCTAATCCGTTTCCACCCACGCCTCTAAACTGGCCACCAAATCCTCTGCCCTGGACATTATTTCCAAGTCCAAGTCCCTGGCCTTGGACGTTGCCCATCATGCCGCCAAATGCTGCTCCAAAGCTCTGTCCAACTCTTGTTTCGCCTGTTCCGTCACAAACAGTCTGATTTTCTTTTATTGCTTCTATTATCTCGTCAGCTTCTTCCTGAGTCATTGTTCCTTCTGCAACTCTTTCATTGAGAATTGCTATTTTGCTTTCCAGCATTGCTGCCTGGAATTCTTCCAGTGAATCATAGTTTTTTGCTACACCGCCGTATGCTATTCCGTTCTGGAATTTTTCCGCTGTAACTTCTTCAACTGCTTTTCCTGTAACATTTGCTGCAATTTCTGCAGGTGTCAATGCTGATACGGCAAATGCCGTTACTGATGTTGTTCCTATAGTTAATACCACTGCTCCAAGTACTGCTAATTTTTTTAAATTTGTCATTTTAATGACCTCCTTAAATTTAGATTTATTTTATAAACTAAATATAAAGAAGTTATATGGCAAAATTGTGTTTTTAATATTTCATTTTTAAGGAATTTTTAATTGCTCTGAAATTATTAACTTTAATCATTGTCTGTAATGAAAGTTAGTTTTGGAGAATTTATTCTGATATGAATATTAGTAGTACCTGCTTAAAACTTTTCCTAGCCTTTTTATACCCTCAACAATTTTTTCTTCAGGCATGCATGAATAATTAACCCTGAAAAAGTTCTTGTGTGAGCTGTTTGGGAAGAAGCTTGCTCCAGGAACATAAGCAACATTTTCTTTTATACATTCTTACATGATAGTAGCTGCATCCACCATAAAAACCTCCTAAAACTTTTCTTTATATACTACAACTTTTGGATCTCTTTTACAATATTAAATACTGCCATATTTTAAGAAAATATAGTAATAGAAAACCATGTTTATCATCTCCAAACATGGTTTTCTTGAACTTTGTATAGCACTGTGAATTGAGTTTTGGAAATTAATTTTAAAGCATGTGACTTACAGTAGCTGCGTTTCGCTTAAATTAATTGACTATTCATTTTGATTCATAGCAATATTCTAAAATGTATCAAAGCAATTTATATAAGTAAATATATTATGAAATTTATGAGTAACTATGTTTTTCATAGTGAAAGTCAAAACAAAAATCAGAACCACACATGAAATATGGCATATATTAATATAGTAAACTTTAAGAAGGAATGGTTATATGGACAAAGAAAGAATGGGTTTTGAAGATATAATTAGAACTTTAGGTATTGATAACACTTCTGAAACAGTCAATGAAAATAATGTATCTAACAATACATACAAGGCCTTAGTTTCATGCATTACGTCACTGCCTCCTAAGCAATTTATTCTTTTGTCATCCTTGATCGGTATTTTATTAATTGACAGCATAGAAGCAAAAGATCAAATTATACTTGGGAAATTTATCAATAATATTGGTCAGACTATTTTAACAGCCGCTGCTCAGGAGCAAATAAATAATAAAAAGGAAAAATAAACCTCAAAGGCTCTCATCCTTTGAGATTTTTTATATAATATTCTATTTAACACATTTTTGTACATATTTAATGGGAACATCCATCTTTTTTGCTGTTTCTTCTACAGTGAGACCGCTCAGCAAAAACCGTTTACATACTGTCTTCATATTTTCTCCAACTTCAATGATATTCTTCTTTTAAAATTGAATACATATAACTATCTTCAAACCCTACATTGCTTTTATATTTTTGCTTTGCTAAGCCTTCTAATTTCATTCCTGCATTTAACATCACCTTTCCAGACGCAGGATTGTTTGCAGAATGATAGGACTCAATTCTGTTAAATCCAATTGTTTCAAATGAAAACTTCAACACCGCCTTCAGCGCCTCTGTTGCTACTCCCATTCCCCAGTATTTTCTACTGATGCTGTAACCAAAATCTCCGCACATATCACTTTCATTAACCACAAACAAACCAATAGCCCCTATTGGTTCATCGCTATCTTTAAATGTAATAGCCCATTGATAAAAATTATTATTTTTATAGCGATTAACCCAATCATTTACCTTTAATTCAGTTTCCTTTATGCTTTTATGATGCTGCCATCTCATGTACTTGCTTACTTCACTGTCACTAGTCCAATTGTTATATACAGCTTCTGAATCGTCATGAGTAAACCGTCTCAAAATTAATCTGTCTGTTATAATAGTTATACTGCCAACATGATTTAATGCGATAGAAGGAGTATTTATTTTCGTTTCTGCAATTGCATCTTCTAACATATTAAACAAAGCTTCTGGAAGTTCTTGTCTTTTCATAGATTTCATACCTTTCTAATATGAGTTTGATAAAATATTTTTTATTCTTAAAACATAAAACAAGCATAAAATTTACTAATACTAATTTAGGGAGTGATTAAATGTTTAATGATTTTATGACCGCTGATGTACTAACAACCTTTGCGGGTATCACTGGTGCTACTATGCTAATCGTACAGTTTACTAAATCTTTAATTAAAAATAAACTAGGAGATTCATTTGTAAGAATTTACAGTTTTATAATATCATTAATTCTGACTTTCTTTTTTGCTAATACAGGCAAAGAGGCACAAGATATTATAATGATGATACTAAATGCTATTTTAATAACCATAACCAGCATGGGAGGTTATGAGATGATCACCGACCCTATGGCAAAGAAGAACAAATAAATTAATAAGGGGCTGAGGTTTAATTTAAACTTCAACCCCGCAGCATCTTTAGTAACAAATATTCCCTATATCTTTTTGTGAAATTCTGGTTCCTGTTTAAATTGAACCATTGTCAAACACTGCCTTTAAACGGCTTTGCTTTTCTGCATACATGGCATAATCGCTCCTATGTATGGTTTTTTCCATATCATCCCCGTTATGAAATTCTGAAACACCAATGCTCACAGTGATAAAAAAATTATTTTTTTCCACATAAAATGGCTCTGAAAAACTTTGTTTAATTCTTTTTATTATGCTTTCTATGTTTCTGTCATTGTCCTTTACGCTGACAAATGCTACAAATTCATCTCCTCCAAAGCGGCACAATACATCTGTTTCACGATGAAAGCATTCCCTTAATCTTTTAGAGCTTTCTCTCAAAATTTCATCACCAACACTGTGTCCATAATCATCATTTATATATTTGAATTTATCCAAATCAAAAAACAATACATAAAGACGTTTTCCATCTTCGACTTTGAATCCTTTTTTTATAAGTCTGTTTAAATAGTATCTATTATATAAGCCTGTAAGCGAATCCGTTGTAACTACCTCTTCCAAGTAATAATTTTGTTGAATTATCTGAACTAAGTTTTCAATTACAACAACCGAATAGCTTATTAAAAAAAAGAAGGTTCCTATGGGTAATATGTCATAGCCTATGTTCATAAACGAATCTGCCAGCATGCATATTATTACAGATAAAATACCAACTATTATGATTTTAACTCCTGCCATCTTTCTTTTTAAACCTTTAAGCAACACATAGCCAAAGTAAGGAAAACTTAATACACATAACCAAATGTATGGTTGCAGGAGATTAGCATAAATTTCATTATCAGTAAACACGGTTATAAATATGCTTATTGCTATAAAGAATTTACATGCGTTATGGACATACTTATTTGGCGTTGCATAATTCATTGAATTAAAAAACATGCCGAATAATGGCAGCATAAGATAACCGGTTAGAAACTCCATCCTTGTTCCTGCTTCCCAGGATAAATTATATATAAAATCATAAAACAGTTTATAATTTGTCAGCAGAACTCTGATAGATGTTAAAAGACATATAAAAGAAAAGTATAAAAGCGGTTTAAAACTTCCGTTTATAGAATAAAGTCCCAGGAAAAATAAACTTAATGTCATCAAGGAAGAAAATAGAAATATTTGTTGCCGCTCCTGTTGAGAAGAATATTTGTACATCATATTTTCGTCCCCTAACAAGGCAATTCTCCAAAAACCTCCGTAATTGTATGAATAATTAGATATTTCAATTAACAGTTCAACATTACCATCTTCGTCAGGCCTGAAATATCCAAGCTTTTTCTTCATTTCAGGTTCATGCTCCTCTTGGGTATATCCCACCCGACCAGCTTTTAAAACTTCATTTCCATTGGCTGTAAGTCTGTAAGCGCTTGTTATGCTTAAAATTTGTATGCTGTAATGTATGTCCTTGTTTAATCCGGAAATTTTTAATTTATATGTTGCTGTTCCATAGGGGTTATTGCCCATGTTTTCATTTCTTTTAAATATATGGGGTACATCAACGTATTCTTCAGAAGTTGATTTTTCAATATCCTTTATCATCAAACCATCATAATATTGCCATTCACCTGTTAATTTTAGCAGTGTAGATTCATCCCATTCATTTAAGTCAATTTTACCTTTTTCAGATTGTACCGTTTTTAGTTCAACGTCATTATTGGTTACACTAAAAATAGTAATGCTAATCAAAACAATTATTAGAAGTATGTACATGTACCTTAAGTAATTTTTCATTATCTCCGCCCAAAAGGAATTTATTTTTATATGTTTAATATTTAATGTATAAATTTTCCATCGTCCCATTATATAACATTTATTGTATGTTTTAAACATATTTTTACTTTATACACTTTATTTCAATTTATTAAACAGAAACATTTCCTCGCCATATACTAAAAGAAATGGATGGATTGTGTCTACTAACTATATAGACACAATCCATCCATTAAAATCCCCCCAACATTCATGATTGCTAGCTTTTTAAAAACATTTGATAATTATGTTTATTGAGGGTATTGATTAATATGCTTACAATTATTCTATTTAACTGACCGCTGTTTGTTTAGTCACATAGCAATGTGTTTCATTTGCACCTTTTCTGTTTCATTTTATTAATATTGCAGTATTACTATTATCATGCCATTCTACATTAAACCCAAATGCTTCAAAAATAGCCCTAACGGGAATGAATGTCCTGTTATCATTTATTACTGAAACAGTATCAAGTTTGACATTCTGCCCGTTTACTTCTATATACTTTTCACCGGCAGGTATCTTAACGATTATGCCATCCTTTTCTGCTGTTATAATTTGATTTTTGCTGTCATAGCTTACTTCTGCTCCGATTGCTTCCATTGATTTTCTTAGAGGAACCATCAATCTTCCGTGATTATCAATATATGGAACTCCATAACCTTCTGCTTCCTTAAAAACAAGTTCTCTGTTATTTATTACTACAGTTACATAATTACTTAACTCTTCTTTTGTCAGGTGTTCTGTTCTTGAAAGCATGTCATCTATCATTGACACAATGCTGTATTGATCGTTTGTATCTTCATTTATATCAAACAGCATTAAACCTCCTGCTCGATTAAGTGCAATCACAGTTTTTTCTCTTAATGTATTGATGCCGTTGTAATAGGACTCAAGAGGTGTTGTAGGAGCATAATCTGTAAAGGCATATTCAGTATTTTCAGCTACAAGGTGTCTGTACTGCTTCCAGCTTGGTTTTGCATAAAGGGGAATTCCCATTACAATCTTTTCTGGAGGAAGACCTCTGTTGAGCCAATAAGAAATGGAGTTTTCGAAAAACCATACGGGGCTGTGATCTGCATTGTTCATATCATAAGCCATTACATTTATGAAACTGAATCTTTCAAGACTTCTTTCCGTAATAACGCTGGTATCCTCAGCTGCCCAATTTTCGTACCATGAGCCGTTAAGGGCTGCGGTCAATTCTTTACCCTTCACTTTTAGTGCATCACTTAATTCTATAACAAGTTTTTCATAAATGTCTGCTGTGCTCTTATTTGGATGCTCCCAGTCCAGTTCAACGCCATCCAGATTGTATTCATCAACCATTGCACAGACATTACCAATGAAGATTTTCCTTTTTACATCTGTTGAAGCTAATTCCTTAAATACAGGTTCCAGTGCATTGCCTTCATATGACCATCCCCCCAATGAAATGAAAACTTTTGTTCCATCTCCATGGGCCTTCTCCACAAGTTCTCTTAACTGCTCAGGATTTTTCAGTTCATGCAACGTTCCATCTGTTTTTGGAATTACAAAAGAATACATTATATGAGTCAATTTATTTGTTTGAATCTTTTCAACAGATTCATTAAACAAATCTCCGGAATAATACCCAACAACTTTGAAATCATTTTTGTCTATTCTGTCATATGATGTTTTCACATTGATACAGGCAGATGTTATGGGCAGTAATAATAATAGTAAAATTAAGAGTACTATTGTTTCATTTCTTTTCATTTGTTCCCCCTGCTAGAAAATATTGCGGGGACGTACCTTTATTTAAAAAGTCCGCCCCTTAAGTTTTAAGTTCATTTGTTCTTATTGTTTTGTTTGCTTTCAAAATTGTTGTTGCTGCTTTTACTTGAAAAGCTATTGCTGCTGCTTTTAATCATTCGTTCTACATTTTCATTTAATACATTTTTTCCTTTGTCATGGAACGTATTGTTCAGTTCATAAATCATGTAGCTGTTTTTATCTGCTAATTCGCTGTTATTTCTGTATGTGTCCTGTTTTTCGTTATATTTGTCCCCTTTATTGTTTAATTCCTTTTCATATTTATTAGCCATGTTTTTGCACCTTTCTTTTATGTTGTAATATTTGTTATATATATTATTAGTTACATTGATTAAAATATTACAACTAAAAGGTACGTCCCATAATTAACATGATACCTCCATGAGCCATTTTTTACAACTTAGCAATTGCTCTACCTTGATGAAAAATACTCATGCTATATAAAATACTGTTTAAAAATCAATATCATTCAGCATCCTATACATAATAATGTAAGTCTGTTCTCTTGTAATATTGGTCTTTGGAGAAAACATGTCTTCGCCAACTCCCTGCATCATTTTGTTTTTAAGAACATAATTTACTGCATCCATTGCCCATGGTGACACATATGATTTGTCATTTAAATAAACATCATCTGAATCTTTGTATAATCCTAAATACTTTGACAGATTAGTAAGCATAACAGCTGCTTCTTCTCTTGTAATTTCACTATCACCGTCAAATATACCGTTTCCTCTGCCATTAACAATGCCTAATTTTAGACAGATGACAATATCATCGCTGAAACCGTCTGTTATTGGTGGATTTATAAGATCTATATTATTATTTTTAAGAATTTCTTCTCTTGAAGTGTTTTGATATTCTTCCAGGAACTCTACTATTATGCTACAAAATTCATATCTCTTTATATTAAAAGTAAACGCTGACTGGTACTCAAAGGGAACTAAATTGCTTTCAATTGCCTTTGTAACTTCTTCCTTTGCCCATGTTGAAGGACCTTTAGTTTGCTTGAAATAATCAAAATAAGTATTAAACCTTTCAGTATGATATTTTGCTGCAATTAAGTCTTCGCCATCAATATTTATAATTGAAATATCATTATAATTGTGAAGTGTGAGACGCTGCCCTGCAAAATTAACAATAGCATAACCGCCGCTTAATCCACCAGCGTAATATTTATCATTTATATATTTTACATCTGTAAAATACATTTTGGAATCAGCAAGCATCTCTTTTCCGGTTTCTTTATTGATTAAATATGCATACCATCCCTTATTTACAAGCATGTATTTATCAGTGGCATAATAATCTATGTAATCATATATGGGCGGTACTATTTCTTCACCATTCAAATCATAAACAGCATATTTATGTTCACCGTTTTTGTCTTCGATGACTGCTGTAATAAATCCGTCCTTGACTTCTGAAATGTTATAATACTCAACAGGCAGTACTACACTTCCTTTTTCATTAATAAAGCCTGCCATTTCATCCTTGTAAACTATAAAACCATCATAACAATTCATTATGGAATCATATATAAAGGGAACAACATTTTTATTTGTTACGTCTATTACTCCAAAACGCCCTTCCTTTACAGCAACAGCAGTTTCATTCCTTGAATATTCAATACCGTCATACTCCACAGGAACTACAATTTCAGCAGTAGCAGTATTAATCAAGCCAAATTTATTATTTTTAGAAATTCTCAAATATTCACCATATTCGTGTATATTATAAATTTCATCATATTCAAATGAAAGTACCACTTCATTATCTATATTTATTACTCCATATTTTTCATCATTAATAGCAATAATGAAATTGTCATTAATGTAATCAATATATTTATATATAAATGGAATAATTTCTTCCTGTTTGATGTTCATCATTCCGTATTTGTCATTTTTACAAGCAATAATTCTGTCATCGCTGATATAATTCAGCGTATCATATACAGCAGGGATAATCAACGTCTTGTTATATTTATGGTACAAGCCGGTTTCATATCCGTCACCCTTTACATTCCTTATAATGAAATAATTTTCTCCTTTTGTAGGGTCAACATATTTATATCCATCCACAAAACATTCCAGGCCATTTTTATCGACATATATGAAACGGTTTGAATAGTCTATATGGTAACTGTCATTTCCGATTACGAAGCGGTAATAATCATCATCAAAATTTTGATTTATTCCTTCCATTCCTGCAAAAGCCAGATATTTTCCTCTAAGATTGATTAAACTTCCATCTGGTTTTAAAATATGCCAGCTTCCATCCTCAACACTTTGGACAACTTTGTCCTGACCAAACCCATCATAGTAATAGTAATCCAATGTTATTTTTTGTATGTCATCGTTAAAATCCATTCCAAAAGCAAGAGTGTCCATCGCTAATAAGAAAACACAAATTATAAACAATACGATAAATTTAATACCATAGTCCTTTTGCATGTTTCCCTCCCCAAAATTCATATAATACAAAATTTATAAATCGCGAACTATAAATGATTACTTTTCTTAATTTTCCAAACAATTATATTGCTGATGATTATTGTAAAAAGTATAATTACCCCAATAACTATTGGAGCAAAATAACCAAAACTTCTGTTTATTCGTCCTTCAATCTTGTCATACAATGTTACTTTTTCTTTAGAGTAAAGTGTAAATGACAAATCATCTTCCGGCAGTTTTTCTAAAGAAGCTGTGTAAATATTGCCTTCTTCTTTATTTAATTCAATGCTGCTATCAATAACGTACGGTGCTTCCTGTGGAGTTATAATTTTAATATTTAAATTATTAAAACTGTTCCAGTTTTTAGCAGGGTTTAAAATATAATCAAATATATACTGAGGACTTGAAGTGTTTCTTTTGTCCATTGTTCCATTTGTGTTGTAGCTTACACTTACCTGTTGGTCTTGAGAAGGAAGGAACTCAACATTATAAACCAATGTAATAACTCTCACAGAACCACTTTCAGCTAAAATATCATCCACAGTGCAAAATCCCATATTGTTTATGAAATACTTATCCAATGCACTTGCATAAAGGTTAAATAGCTGAATATCTGAGATATGTTCAAAATCTATAAAAGAATAACTCTTCATACTGTCAAACAGGTATGTCCTGACATCAACTTCTTTTTCAGTTATTTCATAAGTAAACAAATCTGTTTCTTCATTTGAGGCTCCAATGACATATCCATTGATGTCCATATTTATGTCTTCGCCTAAAACATAAATCTCTGCAATTTGAGTGTCAAAGCAGCCGGAAGTAATCCTTGCTTTCCCGCCATTCAGGCTGAATCCATTGAAATTTTTTGTAAGGATTTTTGTTTCATCCTGGTCATAAGTAAAATCAACAGTAAAATCTATTCCCTTTTCGGTAGTTGGTTTTATTTCTATGGAATATAATTTTCCGATTCCATATACCGAAAAACTTTTTGCATCATAAATGTCGTTGGATATTGTGTTTACGATTTTATCAAAATCATAGTTTTTTTCTTTATCTTCTTCAAAACTGTTTCCATAGCTGTTAACAACATTGCCTGCATAAACCTCATAAGGAAGCTCTTTGCCATTTGCAGTAATTTTTATATTATCATAATTAATATTATACAGTCTTTCAATATAAGGGAATGCCATTTGAACAGATTGTGTTTTATCAGTTGGATTAGTCATTTCATATTGTGCAGTTACATTGGCTTGAACAGAATGCAAATCATTATTTCCATCAGAAAAATCAAAAATGAGATCTTCCCTTTTAACCTTAATGGGAGAATCTTTATCGACGGTCATAATATCAGATGATGGGTACCCCTGCCAATACACGGGCCCTGAATTTGCAAAAACCATCGTAAATGAAGAAATTATAAGTATAATAGCAATATAAACAAATTTTTTCATAACATACCCCTTTGTCTATTAATAAAATATATGTATTATCATTTTTAAAATAAATTATTTGCTGTTGCTTAGAGATTCCTGAACATTTCTCAAATCTATAAACTTATCATAAAACGTTACGGTTAATAGGTATACATTTTCATATTGTTTAATAAACTCCGGGTTTTTAACAAAATCCTCAATTGTTTTGTCAGGCATCATGGACGATTTTGTTTTTATTACAGCCATAATTGGTACAGGCTCATTCAGTTCAATTTTATATGGTTCGTTTAAATACCATGTAAATGTAGTAACATCAGAACTAATACCATTGAATTCTTTCAATGCTGAAGCAATTGAATCATTTTTAACAGTAATTCTTGCCTGCTCATGATTATCTGAAATTGCAATTGTTCCTTTTAACATTTCTTTTGAATCATTTATTAAACCAAATAATGTTTCTGTCCTTGGATTTTCTGCATCAGAATAATCTGTAAATTCGTAGTGAATGCTTTTAACATCATCATTTATTGCATATTTTAACATGTAAGGGCTCATGTCGCTGTACAAGCTGACCAGTTCTCTTTCTCTTCTGTTTAACTCTATAGGTGTCACAGACATTTTGGCAGGTAAAAAAAATATATTGTTAATGTCTGTATATTGATTTATGATACATCCGGCTACAATAATAACAATCAACACAATAAAAACTCTTAATTTCATATTCTCAACAAGTCCTTTCATGTTCTCACAGCTTTTATATAAATGTAGGTCACTTGAAACTAACATTATATATGACGATTAATTTTACAATTTGTTCCATATGCTTAGTCTACATCATAACTAGCTAATAGTCCATATGCACAAAACTCCATCTTTAATAGATGGAGCTTTTTATAAGAATATATGAAAACTAGACTGCTTTTCATTTGTAAATTTTGTAATATGTTTGTCCTGCTCTTAAAATAATTTCTCTGCTTTCTGACAACTCACTGATTGTAACTAGCTGGTAACCTCTGTTTATGAGCTCCGGAATTACTTTTTTTGATGCTTCCAAGGATGATTCATATAAATCATGCATCAAAATTATATCTCCATCCTTTACATTTTCACAAATAATTTTTGTGATTGTTTCTGCATTCCTGCTTTCCCAATCACGGGTATCAATTGACCAGTTTATAATAGGCTTTTGAATTTTTTCTTTTAAAGCCTCTGTTGTTGATCCATATGGCGGCCGCATTACAAAAGGTCTGTACATGGCTATCTCATAGATTAAATTGTCAGTCTTATTTATTTGGTCGTATAGTTCTTCATCATTTAACAAAGTCAACCTTTTGTGGTCATAGCTGTGATTTCCAATTTGATTTCCATTTTCAATCATTTGTTTAACAGTATCTTCATACTTGCTTGCCTGGGACCCTAAAACAAAAAAAGTTGCAGCCGAATTATTTTCCTTCAATAAATCTAGAATTTCTTTAGTGTACTTGGATGGACCATCATCATATGTCAAAGCTATCATTGGCTTGTTCGGATCAATTTCTCTTTTGCTTTCTTGCTTTATGTCAGTTTTTATTTTCTCAATTTCCGGATTTTTGAGACTTTCATCGGTTGTTATTAAAATCTCAGTTTCAAATTCTAATATATCAGTCTGCTGATCATAGCTTTCACTATACTCTTGATTCATGCTATAATCTGCAGTGTCACTATTAATGTTAGCATCTACGTCCTGGACGGTATAAATTGAAAGCTGCATTATTAAAGATAATGAAATAACTAAAGCCCTGTTTGCCACAACATCCCCCTAAAATTTTATGTATTACAGTATATGTACATTAAAATTTAAAATTACATGGATTGGATATTTGACAAGCATATATGCTTGGATATAAAAAACACAATTATAATATTATAATTCAGGTTGATGGCAATGTATATTATTTGGGCGTTGTCATTCTGAGGCAAGACGTAAGAATCTCATTTTCTCAACAAAGATGAGATCCTTCACTATCGTTCAGGATGACAGCATCGCGGCTTGTCAATAGTCTGATTGTGTATGAAGGTGTAGTATAAAAAACTGTTTAAAGCGAATCCAATACTGTCGCAAAAAACTTTTCTGCCTTTTTTAAATCTCTATCATTGGGATGTCCTTCTGATAGTTTTCCCATGAATTCAAAAATCTTTTTATCAGTAAATTCCCTTGCATTAAAGCTTCCTTTACATGCGAAGCTGCCTCTGTATATTGCTGCTTTTTTATCCAAAAGCTTAATCAGATTATTGTTATAATATTTCATCCCAGCTCCACTAGTTGAAAAAACAAATACATTTTTTCCTGTCAGATTCAATTTGTCAACCAGCTTAACCAACTTTGGCGAAATACTCTCCCTGTATACTCCAGAACCAAACCCAATCAAATTATAGTTTTCGATGTTAATATCACTAACATCTTTTACATTCCTGATATTAATCAGCTCACAATCTGTTTTCTCAGCAAATATTCGTGCAATTTTTTCAGTATTGCTCTTATATTCAGAACAATAAACAATTAAAGATTTCATAAATTCCTCTCTTATTTTCTCTAATTATACAACACGGTTTAAATGCCATGTATGATTAGTATTTTAAATCAGTGCAAATCTACAATCCAGGCATCTTGTATGTAATCATCAACAATTTTTCTTGATAAATTAAGCCAGCTTTTACATTCATCCAATATTATTGAATCTCCTGTTACTACCCTCTCCATATGCGACAATTCAGTGTCAACATTTGGTATAAGCTCAACATCAACCGGTATTCCCCATGATTCTGAACACTCTATTATTCTGCTTTTCAGTCTGCCCGAATTTGAAACAGGAGAATCCAAATAAAATTTAACATTAGGAACTGATAATTCTTTTAATGTTTTTCCTATGAGTTCTAATGCAATGTCAGTTTTATCTATTAATTTATATGTACCCCTAAGTCCTGCCAAATCTCTTAAAACTCCGTCCTTGCCAAGCAATACAGGACTTCCAGACAAAGCAACTTCCAAGGTTATAATTAAATTGAACCCATCAATAAATAAGCAGCCTTCCTTTGCATGATCCAATGAAAGCATGGTAAATTTTCTTTTTTCGCACTCATCAGTTGAGGATGTAGCTCTTTGAAGAGCTGTTCTTGCTCTTAAAGAAAATTGATTGTGATTGCCCACAAGCTCAATGATTGGTTTTATTTTATAACCACGGTCCAACAGCCATTGAACCTCTTCCTGAGCAATTGTAAGTTTCTTTATATTTTCCGGTGAAAAGTTTCTAATATCTTCAGGGTCAAAACCCCTTTTGACTGTTTTAAGGGACAAATGTTTACCAGCTTTCTTCTTCAATTCTCATATTTAAATTATCTTATTATGCTTTTATAAATATAAAATATTATACCATTAAATTCGAATTGTGTGAATAAAGTAACTGCCTAAAAATAATTATATTGACAATTTATGCCATAAGGGATATTTTTGTATTAAACAGATGATTGTTTAATAACGCTCATGGAGGAATTATGGTACATTTAGTATATTGTGATGATAAGGAAAAAGTATTAGAAAAAATATTAAACAAATCAAAACATATGGTAATCAGAAGTGCTGCAGGAAGAAAAATACCCCACAGCAGAGTGTTTGAAGGCGAAGAATTGTATTTCATGAAAAAAGGGACCGGATTAATAACTGCTAAAGCAGCAGTAACTTCAGTGCAAAATTACGTTAAGCTTACTCCAGAAGAATCCTTGGAAATAATAAACAAAAATCAATCCAAATTAAATTTATCTCCAAAACAAGTTGAACGATGGAACAAAAAATGTCTTTGTCTTGTTGAATTTGATAATGTTGAAGAAATAGCTCCATTAAATTTTGATCATCAGAGCAACATGGATGATTGGCTTATAATTGAAAAAATCGAAGATGTAACAGTTGGCACCAGCATTCCATACAATTACGATAATTCCAAGCTTAAATAACAAAGCAGTTGATATGATGATTTATCAATTTTTATATTGCTCATTTTTGAATAAAAGTACGTAGCTCTTGTTACAGCTACGTACTTTTTTATTGTTTTTTTTATTAATTTAAATAAATATATTTTTTAAAAAATTTAGTAAATTATTTTATTCTTTAATCAAGTTTAATTTAATGGAATAATGGATATATATAATAATAGAGTTATTAAAAAAAATTTAGTCTATCTCTAGAAATTTTAATAATTGTCAATTTGATTTATTCTGAATATATTTATTAAGTTATAGCATAATATTATGTAATTAATATGGGAGGTATATGGTGAGAAAAATATTAATAACAGGGGCATTGGGACAAATAGGTTCCGAATTAACTGCCGAAATGCGTAAAATTTACGGTTCAAGCAATGTGGTGGCTAGTAACAGAAGTATGAAGAAAGGTCATGAAGAGCTGATTGAATCCGGGCCATTTGAAATCATTGATATCAATGACCCTGTAACATTGTCAGCTGCCGTAGATAAGCACAAAATAAACACAATCGTAAACCTTGCTGCCATTCTGTCAGCAATAGGAGAAAAAGATCCCCAGCAATGCTGGAATATAAATATGAACGGACTGTACAACGTCCTGGAAACAGCCAGGGAAAGAAATTGTATGGTGTTCACACCTTCATCCATTGCTGCCTTCGGTCCTTCAACACCTAAGGACAACACTCCGCAGGAAACAATTCAAAGACCCAACACCATGTATGGAGTAACAAAAGCAGCAGGTGAACTGTTATGTGACTATTACTATAAAAAATTCGGTGTTGACACTAGGGGTGTCCGTTTCCCGGGGCTTATATCATACAAGACGCTGCCCGGCGGCGGAACCACGGATTATGCAGTACACATATATTATGACGCGTTAAAAAACAAAAAATACACGAGCTTTATCCGAAAAGGAACTTATATGGATATGATGTATATGCCGGATGCGCTAAGTGCTATTATTGATTTAATTGAGGCAAATCCCCAAAGACTTATGCACCGCAATGCTTATAATGTCACAGCCATGAGCTTTGACCCAGAGATGTTGGCTGATTCCATAAGAAAATTCATACCTGAATTTGAGCTGCTCTATGATGTTGATCCTATTAGACAGGAAATTGCGGATTCATGGCCAAATTCTTTAGATGATTCAGCTGCCAGAGAACAATGGGACTGGAATCCAAAATATGACCTACAATCCATGACAAAAGATATGCTTGAAAAGCTTAGGGTTAAACTAGATGTTCGAGAACCAGCAGGAAAAAGTCTGTAAATTAGATATTAAAAAAGCCTTCTATGACATCCAAAATCGTAGGAGGCTTTTATAACAAAGACTGTATTTAATATTAAATTTCTAGCAACAGCTTTTTTAGTCTTAGTCGTAATAAACAAGGTTTTGAGGTGCAGTGGAAGGATTATTATAATAAGCGCCTATGCCTGTCAGCATATCCTCATAGCTGGGAATTCCATCAAATATTATGGTCTGCTCAGGACGAACCATGTTATTTACCTGTATAATGGTTTTTGCAGTCTCCACATGTCGTGCCACACGTTTATCAATTGGCCAGCCATTCTCGTCAATTGGTGCGTAAAGCAGACCATGTTCTCCGGCTTTCATGACAAAACGATCTTTACCAGACATAAGCAACTCTTCATCTGTTATGCCCCTGATTCTATCAAGCATCGGTTCTGCAACTTCAGCCAAATATGAAGCTGCTTCAGAGTAATCACCTATTTCACGATGGCTAAGACCATGTAATGCCTTAGGAGAAAATTCCATGCCTATTGGCACGTCAAATACTTGTGATGTTAACATCATAGAAGTCATTGCAGCAACATCATTACCCTTTTCATGGGTTACGATTGTGTTCTCAACCGGATATTCAAGCTCAGCTTCATGGAAGTCAAGTGTCATATCAACACCTTCAGCTTCAATAAGTTTCATTACTGCATAAGCTGTACGTTCAGTTAACAAACCGTCAGCTTTACCGGGCCAATTACGATTGATGTTGCGAATATCCACATAGGCCAGGTTTTGACCGCTGGGGTAATGTATATAGACTTCAGGGTCAGGCCATGAATCAAGAGGATTTGCAGTTCTATCCCCAAATCTCCATGTCTTTTCACCCCAAGGAGTATTCACGTGATAAAAACGAGGATACGCTTCACCCATGCGCGTACATGTGGATGCGCTTGTATTTATCCTATTAATTATAATTATCTTGCCTTGAGTCACATTCAGGTTTTCCGTGAAAATCTGCGCTGACATATTTGTTGCAGGCTCTTCAGGATGAGAACCTCCAAACATGAGCATTGTGCCTCCTTCTACTCCGCTGTCGAATATGTATACATTACAATCATTGACTGTGCCCTTTACAACATCCGAATAGTCGCTGAGCTTCTTTACATTTGTAATATTTTCGCTTACTACAACAGGTTCCTTAAATGTACGCTGCTCTCTAAACAGCCATCCAGAAATGCCAATGACACATAATACAACAACAATGATAAGCACCTTTATAAATTTAATATTTTTCATAATCAAATCTCCTTTACTTAAGGCGCAAAATACGCAATACAAACGGAATCATTATTATGCTGTACAAAATTGCATCCTGTATGTTTCTTGTCTTGATAAAAACCTTGACAATAGCAGCCAGAAAAAATGCACTGCTAAGATAGCATGCTACAGTTATTATTGAATTAATTGCTTGAAGTGTACTCATAATTAACCTCCTATAATTGCGCCGAACTCATTGCAGAAAATCATTGTGATGGTACATAGAGCAAGTATAAAGAACATCGGTACCAGAGCAGTTTTAACAAAATCCCTGTAATATCCACCTTTGTACTCCAATTCCATCACTGCTGCTCTTCCTACAACAGCAGTAGGAGGTAAGCAATCGCCTAAAGGCAGCATAACTGCCCATGTAGATAAAGCAATTACCGGATCATAGCCTAACATATTGAAAAGCATTATGAGGGGAACCCCAAACAATGGTGCAACAGCATATTGGAGAACACCTTCAGCAACAGGAAGAATAAGCCACAATGTTCCGAACAGTACAGCAATTGGCAGTGTAACAACTGCCAGTGAAAGCAATCCACGGGCTCCGGTAAGAGTCATAATTTGATTTAACATGCCTACCACTACCATGATTCCTACAAGACCTTTAAGATTTGTCACAGTTGTAACTGCTACATTAAATACATTAATTCTTTTCGGACTGACAAGCAGAACTGCCCCGGCAGAAAGCATGAATATTAAAGGTAATCCTACAACAGGAAAATTAGAAGGCCAAATCCTTCCTGCCAATACAATGCCTATCAGGACTATAAAAGGCAGAATAACTCGAACTCCATTCCATCCTGCAGGCACTTCAGGAATTTTTGCAAGTGTCTTTTCAAGGTCAACCAACTTTCCTCGACCAGCCAGATAAAATGTTGCAAAAAGCGCACCGGTAATGGATAAAAAAGCAAGTGGGATTGTAAAACCGACAAAGGGCATATTAGCACCTGCAGCGGCCATCATTGCCCAGAGGTTTATAGGCGGGCATGCTGCACTCATAGCAGCAAGTATAAAAATCAATGCAACCCTTTTATCTTCTGAAATTCCCATTGCTGCCAATACTGCACCTACAAGTCCACCAACAGTTAAAACTGTTGTGGCACCAGACCCGGTTATAGCCCCTGGAATAAGCATAACAAATGTTAACAATAGCAAGCATATTATTCGGTGAGCAAAGAATGTTTTAACAATCTGCCTGACTATGTATGCTACACCTCCAGATTCTTTATAAAGAGTCATAAAAAATGTGGCTGTTAGAAAGACTAAACAAACATCAAAATATGTTACAGTACCCTCAGCTAAGTGTCTGATCATCTCTAAAAATGAAATTGCAGAACGCGGATCTTCACCGGAAGGTAGTATAACATGTACCAGAATTGCTGCTATAGTTGCAGTAAGCATGGAAATCTCAGTTGACAGCCTCAATTTTTTAGCTATGGCAAATACAACTGCAATGGAGACCAATACTAGCAGTGAATGTTGTAACATTGTCACTTTAGATACTTCCTTTCTATTATCTATGTGTAACTAATAATATTTCAAGACAAAAATACTATTTTAGAACAGAAGAAATTGCAAGTGTGTTTTCAACCTTTATAAGCTGCTTGTTGTTATCTTCTGCATATTTTGTAAAGAAACCATCACTGTCACTTTCTTCAATAACCAGAATCACATCAGCCAGCTCCATAACAGCGTCAATTGAAGCTGCATCAGCACTATCTGTACGACGAGCCATTCCTTCTATGTGGGCACCTACTATTGTCAACCCTGCTTCTTTAGCAGCATTAATGACAGAAACACATCTTTCAATTTCAGCATTAACATCTGTACCTGCTGCCCCCATACCTTTCATACTTGTGCCGGTTGTAACTATCAGTGTCTTATATTCATCAGCCTTAAGACTATCTGCATTCAAGTTGTTGTCATTTACTGACGTAAGTCCGGCTTGAACAGCAACCATGTTCATCATGACAGCACCTGGGCTTTGACCACATGTAGTGACAATGAAAGGACCTTCCAGAGTAACGTCAGATTTAGGTTCTTTTGATGCAGGTTCTTCAGATACAGGTTCCTCTTCTGAAGGTTTTTCAGTTACTGTGTTGTCAGAAGGTTCCGTTGTATTTTTGCTGCATGATGTCATCATAATCATCATAGCAAGTACCATTATGGTAATTATAATATTTAGCTTTTTCATTTTTGCATCTCCTTAATTAAAAGTAACATGAAAGCGGCTTGTCGCATATCGGTGACAAGCCGTTGTCATTTAACTGTTATTATACTTCTAGATTGTTAGTCTACTTTACGTTTTTTACTAATTACAAACCATGCTGCTGCAATGACAATGACTACAAGAATTACTACAAGAGCTGTGCTATTTTTCTCTGGCTGCTGAGGTTCTGGAGTTGCAGCAGGTTCTGCCGGTGCAGGAGCTTCTTCTGGAACAGCCTCAGGTTCCTGAACTTTACCTTGGGTCATGGCATAGTCATTAACACTTGTTGATGCATAGTCTACAGCCTCAAGATATGCCATTGGATAACCCAGTGTAGTAGAAGAACCATCTTCGTTAATAGACATACCATCGTAGTATTTACCTACCAAGTACCAGGCAAATTCCCACCAGCCATCTTCAACTGTGTTCATAGCATCATTGGTGTATTTTGTGAGATATCTGACAGATTCTGCAGGATTCTTGCTAAACAATTCTGCAGCTTCAGCCTCTATCTCATTCTGATCTGCAAAGAACACATCTTCGTAGCTTGCCTTTTTTTCTCGGATTTCTGTATACATGGCATCCCAGCGCAGGTTAGCCCAGTTGTTTACAAAGTTAAATGCCCACCATGCACTGTCAGGATCGAATTGGTGTCTTAATCCTGATGACCAGGATTCCGGAACTTCTGTAACACCACAATACATAGGAACATAAACAGTTGTGTCAGGAGAATCTTGACCAAACCATAATAATCCTCCTACAGGGTCAGGCATCCAGCTGCGGCTCTGCGAAACGAAACTATAAGAGCATCTGTATAGGGCTATTGCACGTTCCCAGTCATGACGGTCTTCTCCTATAGTACCTGGCTTCTGATCGCCCTTAACACCCCACCTTGTTGGATTTCCAAAAGGTCCGGCAGCAAGGCCCTTAGTTAAATCATAAGGAGTACCTTCATAGTGATCGCTGTAAATATCCATTAAATCCTTCACTGCAAGCTTTTGATCAGGCTTAACAGAAAATGGATACTGCTCATATCTATCAAGAGTAGGGAATTCTTGTGATGGAGCAACTAAGCTGAAAACACGCCATTCACGCCGAGCAGCATAGAAAGGACTTCCGTATGGCTCCGGATTAAACAACTTAGCATAGTTAAAATCTTCACCTTCACTCCACCATCCCATTTCCTTTGAGAGCTGTGTAATGTCAGTTGAATACATGAAGTTTTCTTTATCGGTAAAATCAATAACTCCTATACGTGAACGGTTTGCACCTACAAACATCTCGTCATCTGGAATTCTTTGAGCAGCCCAATGAGCACCTGGTTTTCCGCTGCCTGGTTCCCATAACATACCCCCACCGCAAACTTCGAAAACCCAAACTTCGTTTTTGTCTCCAACAATAAGAGTTTCACCGCCATCGCAGTATCCATACTCTTCTGCCAAAGCACCCATAACCTCAATTGCTTCTCTTGCAGTTGCAGCACGTGCCAAGGCTAATTGTTCTAGATTTGCAATAACCATCAAACCCTGAGGACTGCTGACTTCTTCTCTGCCGCTCCAGGTGAACTCTCCCATCATTACCTGCTTCTCATTCATAAATGGATAACCTATATGAAAATAAGAATAAGTTTCTTCAACCTGAGGAATTTCTCCAACTTTTTCAGGAACCTTGTTTGGCCTTGTATCATTACAAGGATCTCGATAAATCTCAACCATTTCACCTGCAGTGTGTTTTCCGCCTGGTATGATTTGAATACGGTGATCATACCATCCATCACAGGTGTGTGTAACCATAACTGATCCATCAACAGATGCATCCTTACCTACTCCCATAGACGTACAAGCATAGGCTGAGGTAAAAGTTGACACAACCATTAGGATTGCAATAAACATAATAAAACATTTTCTAATACGTTTCATTTTTTTACAACCTCCTAAAATAAATTTGTGATAGCAAAAAATTCTAAAACAGTTTATTAATTAAATCACCCTTTTTTATTTCTTAAGTAGTAGTTGCTATACTAAATTGTATGCATGACTAAAAAATAACATGTCCTTTAACATCAAATATAATTAGTTGTCTTTTATGTTGGATATTTTAAATAAAAAGACCACTATGCAATAAAAAGCAATGTGGTTCAATTATGTTCAATAATTATTCATTATTTTTATTTATAAAATAAATCTCATACAATAACACAAACGCTGCAACAACAAGTGCTGCTGCCAGAATTTTATTATATTTATAAGTGTTATATACACCACCTTCTCCTACAGATGGTAGTGGCAGCGGATCAACTGGAAGACCATACTTAGCAGCAAGACTTTTTATATTTAATATATGTATTGCAGGTTTACTGTCTTTTAAGAAAAGCTGAATGAGACCCGTAGAATCATCCTTATTTGGCAGTTCAGTGATTATACCTCCATCAACATAAACCATCACATTGCTATCTCCAAATGAAGCATCATTGCCGCCAACATTTACAAAACATTTTACATCATTGACACTGTTATATATATCATACCTTGCATTTATATTATGTATCAAATCATCATCATATAAAAGCTTATAGCCATAATTTCTAAGTCTTTTCACAATTTTATCCCTTGTTTCAGGATTCATTTCTTGACCAATATCATACATCCCTCCAATTGAGAAGTATGAACTGCGGTTAGTTATTAAACCTTCGTTGTACAAATAATTCTCCATATCAAGATATGTTAATTCAGTATCATTAGCTCCGTGAGTAGATGACCCGATTGATGATATAATAATAGGTTCTAAGTTCATTTTTTCAATTGCACACATGACAGCAATATTTAGAGCCGGAAATGATCCTGAGAAGTTTACAGCAATCGTGTCTTTGGGCTGCAATCTAAGTTCATTAAACATATGGACTATAACTGCTGACATATTTGGATTTGTTGATGTTCTTTTTGCTTCAAGATTACCAAGTGTAGTTGTTATTTCAGAAAAATCCTGTCCAATCATACCTGTATGGTTAAGATCTGTAGACTTATCTATGTTTATATTCTTTTTAATTTTTAGTTGTTTTATTTTTTCAAAGCATTGTGCTGTAAGTCTTGATGCTTCTAATTTAATTTCATAGTCCTCGGAATATGTAGTAACCTTGCTATTTTCTAAAATTAAAAATCCAGATAATAGAATTATAAACAGAGCAATGAGCAAACAATATTTTTTATTCATAATTATCTCCATTCGGTCTTTTATCTACATTAACAATATTTGTACTATTGCAATTATTAGAACCACTATAGATAGACTACCAAGTGTTTTTATGATACCCTGGCGTTCCATAACCCTTCCGAGAATTCCAGGCACTACATATCCTATAGTAATTGACAGGTTATAAAACATATATGTATTGCCAAAGTATATATATGTAAATATTATTTTTATTATTATTCCAATGATTATGTACATAGCAAATTTTCTTCTGCCATAAAGTATTGTATATCTTGACAAAAATTTAATAAAAAATACACATGCAATAGAAGTAAGTACTGTTGCAGCTATTTTAGCTGGATCATAAATATGCAGTGCAAAGTAAAACGGTATTATTATTCCTCCGGGTATTATGTTTGTCATATCTGCAAATATAATACTTACAATCAATGAAACAATAATCAGCTCATTCATTTGTTATCCTCTTCCAGATAATTTATTAGTTCATATGCGCTGCCTTTTATATTTCCTACTCCTACAATCATTCTTGAATCTTTAATATTAAATATATTCTGCCAGTCAGGAAGTTCTGTTACATTCAAAAAACCTTCCTTTCTGAGATGTCTTATTCCAAAGCTTCTATTTTCACCTATTATAATAATTCTTTTATAACTCATATTATTAAAAAAATATCTTGAAAACAAAAGAAGTCTGTCTGGCCTGTCCAACCTGTTATTATATATAAAAGTAATGTCTTCTGTATCCTTTGTAAATTTCTTAAGTACATTTCTTGTAGAAAGCGGATCATTTACTGAGAACAAATTCAGGAATTTTATATTGTCTGATAATTCATATAACTTATGTGCTCCGAAGTCTTCTTTATAATTCCGAATATTTTCTAAAAAATTTTCCCTGTTAATACCAAATAACTTTCCAATTTCATATGCTGCTGCATAGTTTTCATTTTCTATAAATTCATCCGTCCTGCAAAGAATTGCTTCAGAGTTGTTTTTACTGCATATATTGCGGAAATACTCAAAATAATTCTCATCACATGTAAACAGAATTCCATTTTCAGGAACAGTAGTAGAAAGACTTTCTGCAATTTTGTCCAGGCTTTCTCCCATATCAAAAATATGGTCGTAGCGAACATTTGTAATAACATTCAGATTTCCTTTGACTATTTCTTTCTGAGAAATTTTTTGCAGCTCAGGATTTACTGCCATGCATTCAAGAATAAGTATTTCAGCATTTTCCGTATAAGCCAGCTTTATTATTTTAAGCTGTTCTTTTATATTAGCCGTACCTTTTCTTCTTATGAGATGCTCACTGCCATTTGTATCTATAAAAACAGGTGTGCTTCCTGTAGTCTTGGTAAAAACTCTGAATCCTGCACCCCTTAGATTAGCATCAATAAGTCTGCATACACTGGTTTTTCCTCTTATACCGTTAACATGTATGATACATTTGAATGTGGACAGATACATATTGTTTGCTTTTTTTTCATAGATTAGATAAATTATATAAGTTATTAATAAAAATATGGCTATTTGTAACATGGTTGTCCTCCATTCATTGATATAATTATAGTATCATTTTAAAATATTATTCCATAAAAAAAGCGCATGCGCGCTTTTTTTGTATATTGCTATTATCATGTTTATGCTGTATCATAATAAAGGATTTTTCAGGCATTAATTAAGGAGAACAACAGTGAATAAATATAAAAACCTTATTTATAATACATTCATATTTGGTATCAGCACCTTTAGTTCAAAAATATTAGTTTTTTTGCTGTTGCCATTATATACAAGAGTACTTTCAAACACCGATTATGGAGTTGTGGATCTTATTGTTCAAACATCAAATTTGCTCATACCGATTGTTTCTCTGGGAATAGCAAATGGTGTAATAAGATTTGGACTAGATAAAAGCAATAGCTCATCTGACGTTTTTTCAACAGGTTTATTTACCATTTTGGGAGGTTTCTTAATATTCTTATTATTAGAACCTATACTGTCCAAAATAAAATATGTATCAGATTATACTGCACTTATATATATTTTTGTATTAATGTCATCTCTTCGCACATTATGTTCACAATTTATAAGAGCAAGAAAACTAGTGAGGCTGTATGCCTTTGAAGGTGTTTTAAGCACAATAACAACTATTTCTTTTAACATTTTGTACCTTGTAGTATTAAAGCTCGGCATTAACGGGTATGTTCTGGCGATTATTTCATCTGATTTTTTATCAGTTGTCTTCTTATTTTATACTGCAAAGTTGTATAAATTTATAAAGTTTAAGCAAAAGGAAAAATCAACACCAATAAATATGCTTAAATACTCAATACCGCTGATTCCATCAACTATTTTTTGGTGGGTTACAAATGTATCTGATAGATTTATTGTAGCCTACATGCTTGGTGCTGAAGCAAATGGACTTTATGCAATCTCTTACAAAATTCCTACGGTTGTAACATTATTGTCCAGTATTTTTTCAGAAGCATGGCAGTTATCAGCAGTTTCAGAAAAGGATGCGCAATATCGCGAAAAATTCTTCACAAATGTTTTTAAATCGTATTCATCTCTGATTTTTATATCTGCATCCGTCTTGATATTATCAGTAAAAGCCATTACCAAAATATTGGTTTCAGATGCTTTTTACGCTTCCTGGAGCTATGTACCGTTTTTAGTTATGGCAACTTCTTATTCATGCCTGGCTACATTTTTAGGTAGCATATATTTTGTAGAAAAGAAAAGCAATTTATCACTTATAACAACATTTATTGGTGCCCTGGTCAACATTATGTTAAACTTAATTCTTATACCGAAGTTTGGTGTAAATGGTGCTGGTTTTGCAACATTTTTAAGCTATGCTGCCGTGTTTGTGCTAAGAGCTCTCAACACCAGGAAATTCATAAAAATAAACTGCAGCAATAAAAAACTGTTATTTAATACATTTATACTGTTGATACAAAGCACTATTATGATTTTTGAAGCACCTCATTGGATATTGATTGAAATATTTTTATTTGTTTTAATCTTTGCTGTTAACTTAAAAGACATTTTAATAAACATTAAAAAATTAATTGTATAAATATATAAGTTGAATTTAAGAGTGATTATTAAATATGTTCCAGTGCATCCATTACATTTGAACTTATAACAGTAATCATTATAGACATAACAAAATGCATGGCACAAGCTGATGCCATGCATTTTGTTTAAAAACTATAAACCATTAATTTCTAAAGAAGATTTGATACCAATACTTTTATCTCTTCAATAAACTTCTCGCCTTTTTCACCATCGTGATAATCAGTTGGAACATCCATATAACTTATCTTGATATTCTCATGATATAACATGTTTATGAGCTCTTCCATCAATATTCCCTTATCTCCGTTGATGCTGCATGTGGGACTTTCATTAATGCCTATGACTCCTAAAACTTCGTAACCATTATTTATGTATTCCTTTATAATATTTACTGTGTCAGCTGCAATGCTTTTATTAATATTTCTGAAACCTTCAGTATTGTATTGCGCTTTTGTCATAGGTTCTCTTTTTAATCCTAAATATCTGTATTCAGGACATGGAAGCTGATGGATTCCTATATCATTTTTAATTAATTCCATCACTATGTCTTTATACGCACCTTTGGCTCTTGCCAAGGGATATACAACTGTATTCTGATTTAATATGCAATGAGAAACCAGTATAACACGCTTGCTTCTTTCCATTTAATTATTTCCTTGGGTATACTTTGCAGGTACTTTGCTGATTAATAAAGAAACAAATATGCAGCTTGCAATTTTATCAACAATATTGCTTGTTATTCTAGGTATGAATGCTGCAGTAAAAATAGATTGTCCGGATTGAACCAGCCATGTAAAAAATACGTCGTTGATATCTCCAGTAATACCTCCATAAACATATGTGGCGATTGGAGTTCCTATGAGAGGAGCAACCACAGACAAAATTAACCCTGTAAAAATAGATGTTTTAAAATTAAATTTCCATTTTCTTGCTATTAATCCCACTATAATACCTACTGCAATATTAACCAATGCAAATGGAATATCTTTCGGGTTTGTTAAAATACCCTGAATTACGTTGGTTAATCCTCCAACTACTGCTCCGTACCAAGGTCCGAATAATGCAGCCGAGAAAATTGTTCCCACTGTATCAAGAAACAACAATGGTATGTTCAATAATCCTATTACAGTTCCTAATACAATATTGATTGCAATTGCTAATGCTGAAAAAACCAGTTTAAAATTTGAATTATTTCTGTTCATGACTCTCTCCTTGTTTGTTAAATTTCTTGCATATTCAGATTATCATGACAGCTGATTTCAAGTCAATTTCATGTTTTTCATACATTAACTGTCAATTATAAAAATATATTATAGCAAGTGACATCTAAGGTTAATATATGTAAAATCGTCTGTTTTTTAATTTAAAAACTACAAAAAAACCGTTGATTACTCAACGGTCGCAATATAGTATTTCAACAATTGTTTATTGTATGCCTTTAGACCCGGGTGTTTTCCTGGATGTATCGCAGCAAAGAACGAAAAGCTTATTGCTGTGGAATTCAAATTGCTTAACTACATCAAGCCCCAGCTTCCTTGAATGAGCTTGAAATGACCTTTGATTATTCTGATCTACATAAGTTACTAAAATTGGGTACCTGTCTTTCATCAAGAGCCTTGAACATTCAAACAAATTAGGCAATACCTCAGTTCCCCTGTAATCTTTATCAATGCAGGCAGGTCCATACTGATATGAATTGTCTATTGATAACACTCTGTCCTTATACTTAATATTAGGTAAGTCATCAATCATGGGATAGAATACTGGCCATATTTTCAAAAACTGCCAAGATACAGCCCCAGCAAAGCCAATCACTTTGTCCCCATCGCAAGCAACAGCCAGACTTTTTTCTTCTTCTATTAATCTCTTCAGCTTATTCTCAGAAAAAAAGGTTCCAATGAATCCATCAGGTTTATCCTCTTCACTGATTGAATTTTTGTGATATTTTTTCTCCAGCATTATGATACCGGGAATATCTTTTAACTCAGCTCTACGATAATTCATTTTCTCCTCCTGAAAATTTATAATTGCGTATAATACTTCCATTAGCTTATTCAATCTGAAATCTCCAGACTGCTCGACCATCTTCTACAGTGAGTGAAACAATGCAGTTTATATTCTTCATTAAAAGCCCAAGCCAAAAGTGGCTGGCACAAATTCCTATATCAACATCTGGGTGTTCCCATTTTATGTGTTTGTAACCGACTGGCATATATATGGAAATTGTTTTTTGGTCAGACGAAATTAAGAAACGCCAGTGTTGGGTGTTAGCGGCTGATGGAGCCTTACGTGCAAGTTCTAAAGCATATAAAATCTCCGGTGAAAGTTCATCTTTTTTTATGTCTCCATCCAGGAAATTTTCTATGGGTTTTCGTTTATAACTTATTAGATTTTCTTGTATTCTGTCAAATAACCTGACACCGTCTTGTTTCCCGTATCCAAGAGGAGTTATGCAGATTGTTCTTTCGCCTTCAACTTCATCTTTACCATAGCCCCATTTCGGATTTTGCAAATTTTTATATTGTCCTAAGTGAGGCATAACACTTTCCAATTCAGCCAAAGCGTAATGTCCATACCAGCATGTTGAAATCCCGATGCTTGTAGCGTATAAAATTACAACTTCTCCAACAAATCCTGCGGCAGAAATTGAGTATACATCAGTTTTAGACATAAATGCCAGATTGTCAGGAGGTGCGTTATAAACAGTATAAAGCTTCTTGTCAGATTTTGCTTTAAATTTTTTTACTTTTACATTGTGCTCAAAGGGCATATTCATATCACTGATAAAACTATTAATCATGTTCATTTTTTCAGTCTCTACATTTATATTTTGAAAACTTCTCGTAGACCTTCGTGTGTTTATAGCACTTTCCCAATCAATGTTTCTCATAATCTAATCACCCCTTGAATAATTTTTAAAACAACTTCTTTCAAGCATTCCATTCATTAAAGTAAAGTTTTATTGACCTTATCATTTCCTTAAAAAATGGTGCATCCATTTTTCTTTTGTAAAACCTCTTAGCAAAATCATTATCCTTTAATTCTTCCTTTGAAAACATATTATTGATGAATTCTTCTGTTATTGTTGGATACGATTCATCAAACACTATACATGATTTATCAAATCTATCTCTTATTTGCGGCTTTGTGTCATAGTTTCCCATTACTACTAAAGCTATGGGCATTGTGTACTTGGGAAGATTAAAAAGCTCCTTGTGATATTCATAATTTTCAATAATATCCCCTATATAGCAGGTTCCTATACTTAGACTTTCAGCAGCAATAACAGCATTTTGAGCAGCAATCATTGCATCCTCAACTCCAAGCATGAAATCACTTATGCATGGTCCTTTATAATCCGGAAAATCATCAATAATATTTCTTTGTTCATATAATCTATGCCATTTGTGGCTGTCCGCAACGAACAACAGCGCCAGATCTGCATCTTCAATGAATGGCTGGTCATCACAGCTTTTTGCAAGCTTTGACAATGTTTCCTTTGATCTGATTTTAATAATGCTGTAAGCCATCATATTTCCTGCAGTTGCTCCTTGCATAGCAGCTTCGAGAATATGCTTAATTTGTTCATCTGTAATTTTTTCTTGATTGAACTTTCTGATTGAAGTGTGAGATTTTAATAGTTTTATAACTTCGTTCATTTTCCCTCCGAAATTTTATATGCCAATTGTTAATAATTATTGAATATTTTTATGTGTCTTTTTTTCTACAGCAGCAACTGCTTCAATTTCAACCAATTGGTTTTCATATCCTAATACAGTAACACCTGATAAAGTGCTTGGTACATCATGTTCACCAAATTCATCACTTATTACATTCCACACTTTAACTAAGTCTTTTCTGTCTTGGGATGCTACTAATATTCTTGTATATGCGACATCTGTTATTGAGGCACCACATTCTTTTAATGCTTCTTTTAAATTATCAACACACAATTTAGCCTGTCCTTCAAAATCATTTATTAAACTGACTTTACTATCCTTATTGATTGGACACGACCCGGATAAAAATAACAGTTCCATTCCTTCTGGTACTTTGCTGGCATAAGCATAGCTTACTTTTGCCAGATTTTCTGATCTTATGAGAGATATCTTATTTGACATTTAATTATCCTTTCTTATATCCAGCCACATGATGCTCATATTATCCTGCTTTTCTATTTCCTTAAAACCATTTTCCTTATACATATTCAATGTACCCCTGTACAGTTTCTCAGGTTCATTTTTATTTTCAATTGGAAGAGCAATTACAGCTTCATATCCCTGAACCTTGAAGTCTTCTATGGCCTGCTTAAGCAATTGTCTTGCAACCCCCTGTCCTCTGTACTCAGGATGAATAACAAAGCAAATAACACAGCCCGTTTTTTTGTCTTTGATTAATGCCTCTAAATCATCTTTCAACCTCAAATATTCATTTACATCATTTGCATTGCACCACCCGATGCATTTGTTATCATCAAATGCCAGGTAACCTTTCATCTTACCTGATTCTATGTTCTCTATTGCTTCTTGACGATTTGTTGCACCTGATCTTTGCTGCCATTCATCCCTGGAGCAGTTTGTGTGATAATATCTGCAAAAACAAGTTGCCCAATGTGGTGCATGTCCAAAGTCAAGGTTTCCAAGGTAATCTGCAAATGTTAGAGCTAACTCAGCATTTAATTTTCTAATTTCATATTTCATAATATCCTCCTAAAAGTGTAAAATTTTAAAACATTATCTATCTAACAATATTATTAACTATGTAAATTATATGCTACATAATTTTGCAATCGTTTTACTCATTATGAAATTATATCCCTTTATATTTCTCCTGTACTAACAACATTATAACTATTTGTTCAGTATTAATCAACATATACAAACATGACTTGCTAATAAAAATCCTTGAGACTGACCCAAGGATTACTTATTACTTATTCAATACATTTTTAAATGATTCTATAGATTGCGCCCCAACTATAGCATATTTGTCGTTTATTATAAATGTTGGAGTGCTGTTTACTTCATAATGTGTTGCTGATTTCTTTGCTTCTGCCAAGTTACTTTCATAAGAACCATCTTCCAGCCTTTTCATCATTTCATCTTTATTCAGGCCAATACTTTCTGCTATTGATTTAAGCAATCCAACATCACCGATATTTTTCCCCTGAGTAAAATACGAATAAAACAATTTATCATGAAACTCATGGAATTTACCTTTTTCTTTAGCATATTCGCTAGCAAGCAGAGCCAAATGTGTATTTGAAATCAAATCAACTCCGCTAAATTTAACACCATACTTATTGCTCATATTATTTATGTTTTTAAACATATCTTCCACTGACATTCCCGGGAAAAGATCTGAAACTTTGTCACCTTCTTTAGAAACCTCAGGATGCAGTTCATATGGTATCCATTCATCTTCTATATCAAATTCTTTTTTTAATTCATCGACAATACCTTTGCCTATATAACAGAATGGTCACGCATAATCTGAAAAAATTAATATTTTGTTTATCATATTAGCTCCTTTGCATTTAAGTTCTTTTCTTTGTTATACCCATTATTGAAGTAAAATAAACTCAGAACTTTGCAGAACTTAATATCCACTTTGTTTTATATTGTAAGCAATAGAAATTACTACACTGTATTACCTAAAATTTGATGGATCGTATCCTAAAAATTCATCATATACATCTAATCTTCTGTCTTTTTTTGTTGAATTATACTTAGTTGTTCCATGGGCTCTTACTTTAGCAAAATTGCAATCTCCATATATAATTTGTTCTGTATCGTCTGCCGGTCCTGCAATTGGAATTCCCGCTGTTCTTACAATTAAACTTCTGCCCGGAAATGCCATTTCTCTTTCTATTCCGACCCTGTCAGCAGCAGCTATGTATATTCCGTTGGAATGTGCAGCTGCCATAGCAAGTACAGGTCCGAAGTTTTTCATATTATCAGGCAGACTGTCAATGGTAACCCAGTTTGTAGGAACACAAATTATATCTGCTCCCTGTGCCGCAAGAATTCTGTATGTTTCAGGAAACCACATGTCATAACAAATTATAATTCCAATTTTGCCAATTGGTGTATGAAATACAGGGAGTCCCAGGTTTCCAGGTTCAAACCACAAAAATTCATCTTCCCACAGATGTAGCTTTCTATATTTTCCAATTAAACCCTCGGGCCCAATCAGCACTGCAGTGTTGTATAAATCAGAACCATCAATTTCTGTAATTCCTGACACTATGTAGATATTTCTGTCACGGGCTGTCTTGCTCCATGCTTTTACACTTTCACTGTCATTGATGTTCTCTGCTAAGTCAATTGCTTCTTGCCTGTTATCAAAATTGTATCCTGAATTGGCCATTTCAGGCATAACTATAAGCTTGGCCCCATTATCTGCAGCTTCATTTATCATATGCACAGATTTTTTTATATTTCCCGCAATGTCGCCTATTTTAACATCCATTTGCAAACATGCAACCTTAACGTCCAGTTTCTTTTTTTTAATTTCCACTTCTTCCTCCTGTTTATATAAATTATGTACTATTTTAGTGAAGAACCTTACGAATATATATCGAAAACGATAAAAGGCCCCGTCCCTATATCCATTATCCATCTAAAGCATTAATTAAGCAAAGATTTTTTTGACAAACGTCTATTTATTTGTTGAATATTTCACAAAATAATATCTTGTGCTTTTCTTATCTTTATTATATCATAAAAGTGAGTATATGTAAATTAATGGAAACACGCACTACTATAAAAGCAAAGGAAGTGTTAATTTATGAAAACAGATGCATTGGTACAAGAACTTATCGACAGCTACGGTAACTGGGTTTCCGACGGAAAACGTTCGCAGCAGTCAATGGGCTCCATGACAAAGAATCTGTATCCTTATGATTCTATATTCAGTCCCATTCGTGTAAATCATCTGGTTATCAAGAACCGCATCGTCATGGCTCCTATGGGCAACATCGACATGTGCGAGGAAACAGGACGTCCCAACGACAAGATGCTCCAGTATTTCTTCGCAAGAGCAAAGGGCGGCACCGGTCTTCTGACCACCGGACTCATACCAATTTCTCACGGCATTGACAACTCTATCACAGAAATGGGCAAACTGTCTTACTTCCCCAGGATAGACCGCAGCCGCACAGTACAAGCTGGCTGGCGCGATCTGGCGCAGGGCTGCCACGCTTTCGGCTCCAGAATTTTTATACAGTTAACACCAGGTCTTGGTCGTGTGGGTAATCCACAATGCCTGGTCAATGAATTAAAATTCCCGGTTTCAGCATCGTGGAATCCTAATTTCTATATTTCTCAAATTCCTTGCGCCAGGATTTCCGACGGGAAACTGAAGAAGATTGTCAAAAACACAGGTCAGGCAGCGGCAGATGCCAAGGCTTGCGGCTTAGACGGTGTCTATCTCCACGGTCATGAGGGTTACCTGCTTGAACAAATGACCAATCCTGCCTTTAACCGCAGAAAAATGGGTCGCTATGCCAACTGGAAGCAGTTCGGCATTGACCTTGTTACAGAAATCCGCAATAGAACAGGTCCAGCATACCCTATTATGTACCGCATAGACTTAAGTCTTGCTTTGAATGAAACCTATGGTTCAACCATGGAAAAGGAAAGTGCTTTAAAAAAATTCACCAATGGCCGCTCCATTGAGGATACTCTTGAGTACATGGAAGATTTAGTCAGAGCCGGCGTTGACATGTTCGACGTTGACCTGGGATGCTACGATAACTGGTGGCTGCCCCACCCACCTGCAGGCATGCCCGCAGGCTGCTTCCTGCAGATAAGCAAGTACGCCAAGGATTATTTCAATAATAAGGGCATCAAGTCTAATGCAGGTGTAGAGGTTCCCATTGTGGCTGTAGGAAAGCTTGGCTATCCTGACCTCGCAGAACAGGCACTTCGGGACAATATGTGCGACATGGTGATGCTGGGACGCCCGCTTCTGGCAGATCCTGAATGGCCTAACAAAGTGTATGCCGGTAAAGTTGAAGAAATCTGTCCATGCATAGGTTGTCAGGAGGGATGCATCAATGAATTCGTTGATGGCGGCCATCCCCAGTGCGCTGTAAATCCCAGAACCGGATTTGAAGATGTGCATACGGCAATTCCTGCTGATGCAAAAATAAAAAAACACATTGCAGTTATTGGCGCAGGGCCAGCCGGATGCAACTTTGCCTTACAAGCTGCTGCACGGGGCCATAAGGTTGACTTGTATGAAAAATCCGGCAGCATTGGCGGCAAGATGAATCCCGGCTCAACACCTAAGGGAAAATTTGACTTTAACAACTACCGAATGTATGTGGAAGCAACAGTGATAAAAGCGGTCGAAGAAGGCATGATCGATGTTTTTCTTAATACAGAATGTGACCTGGATACCCTGAAGAAGAAAAGCTATGATACGATCGTGACCGCCATCGGCACCAAAGCAGCAGAACTTAATGTCCCAGGCTATGAAAATATGAAGACTGCACAGGCAACAGAACTGCTGGAGAATCCTGAGCTGCTGGGAGAGGCAAAGAAGGTTGTAATTATCGGAGGAGGTGTGGTTGGCTGCGAAACTGCCTACTGGCTGTCTTTTGAAAAAAATATGGATGTTACTGTGGTAGAAATGCTGCCTTACCTTATGGATGGGGCCTGCACCGCGAACCGCGGCCATTTGATCTATTACATGAAAAAAAATGGTGTAAAACTCATCAATATGGCAATGGTAAAGGGCTTTGAAAACAGCAAGGTGAAGATTTCCCGCAACACTCATAAGAATGTTCCCAACCCATATAACACCTGGCAGCCCATCCTGCCAAAAAATATTGAAAATCCCCTTGCACCCAAGGTAAAGGATGAATATCAAGAAGAGTTTCTGGATGCCGATCTGGTGGTGTTTGCCATGGGCGGCAAACCTGATGACAGCCTGTACTATGCTTTGCAGGAAGCCCACGCAGCACATGAAATCTACAATATCGGAGACAGCTTCGCCGCCGGCAGAGTACTGGAAGCAAACCGGGCAGCATATAATCTTGCTGTAAAGCTGTAAGGAGGAGATCTATGATTTTAAAACCTGAGCAACAAGCCATTTTAAACGGTGAAAAGGGTGAAACGCTGGCAAAGGTAATGAAGACCTTAGTCATGTTTGGTGAAGCCTTTGATGCAGAAACGATGGTACCTGTAACCAGTAAATATAACCACCTTGTCACCTCTTTTGGACTCGGTGCTCTGCAGCCGGTCTATGATTTGATGAACCAGTTTATTGATGCGGGCGCTGTATCAAGCCAAAAGTTCACTGCAGACCCAAGACCCATGGATAAAAATGTTCCATCCGGTCTCTTACAAAATCTGGTTTTCAAAAAGTTTATGTACAACAAGCAAGATTACTATGAAGATCAGCTGAAAAAGCTGGGCCTCCTCAACGATGATGCCTTTACCTGCACCTGCTATATGGATGCCGTTGGAAATAAACCCAACAAGGGTGATGTCCTGTCCTGGTCTGAATCCTCTGCCGTTGTCTATGCCAACTCCGTGCTGGGTGCCCGCTGCAACCGCAATTCCGGTATACTCGACATCATGGGCTCAATCGTAGGCTTTGTGCCCTACTTTGGCCTTCTTACCGATGAAGGCCGCAAGGCAGACTGGATTGTAGAAGTTAAAACATCTAAAAAGCCGGAAGCGCAACTCCTTGGATCTGCAATAGGCATGAAGGTAATGGAAGATGTTCCATATGTAAAAGGCCTTGACAAATGGCTGGGCAATAACCTAGATGATGATGCCTGTACATACCTTAAGGACTTCGGCGCAGCAACCGCCTCCAATGGTGCAGTGGGTCTGTATCACATTGACGGTCTGACGCCGGAAGCCGTAGAGCAAGGAGAACAGCTTATTGCTGACGGTGCAAAGATCTACGTCATAGACGATGATGAGCTACAGCGTGTTTATGACAACTATCCTGTAATGTGGAAAAACATTGATGCCAAACCCAAGCTATGCTTCATGGGATGTCCTCATATGAGCCTGCAGCAACTTAAGGACTGGACAGACAAGGTAGAATCATCACTGAAGCAGTATGGAAACAAGAAGGTCGTTATTCCCACTGTGTTTACAGCAGCACCAGGAGTTTTGAAGGAGTTTGAAACCACGTCCTATTCAGCGCGGCTGAACGCTACCGGTGTCATTACCTCCTATATATGCCCCCTGATGTATATGAACAACCCTCTGAGCGGAAAAATGCCGGTCATAACCTCAAGCAACAAGCTGCGCACATATACCACCGCACGATATTTCACTGATGATGAAATACTGGTCCAGATTACAAAAGGAGGGAAGTAAATGAAAACATTTAAAGGACGCGTTGTAACACCCGGCACCTCAAAGGCGGAAGCTCTTGTCTCCCACGGTGGTCTGAATACACTTGCTTCATTCCAGAAAGCGCTGCAGTTCGGTGATAAGACTTCCAAGTGCAGCGATCAGAACAATGAAGATCTTTATGGAAAGCCCATGGCCGGCAAGGCTTTATGTCTGCCTCAGACTATCGGCTCTACAACCGGCGGTCTAGTGCTTTACACTGCCTGCTCCATGGGCCGTCAACCTGCGTGTATGCTGTTTGCCAACCATATTGACTCACTTGCTGCAGCAGGTGCCATTCTGGCTAATATTTGGCTGGATGGGATTTCCATGCCGGTCGTTGACTCTCTCGGGGAAGAATTCCTCGCTTATGTCAAGGATGGGATGCAGATTACAATTGATGACGAAGGCATTGTTACTGTAATTTAAATCTTGATCATATTAAGGACTAAAATTCCAACAAGCAATAAATTATTCACTATAAATATTAAGAAAGGGCAAATCAGAATTTTTCTCTGATTTGCCCACTTTTGTTTTATTTAATAAACTATTTTATTATTAACCATTTTCCTCATAACATTTATTTTTAGTACGATATACCCCTAAATTGAAATTCACTATACACAATCCTCAAACACTGGTTCGATATACTCTTTAATCAGTTTTATTCTATCTTGAGCATGGGGTGTATAAAAAGAAGCAATTGAAATAACTATATTTTTCTTTTCATTGACATAAATCACATTTCCTCCATCTCCCATAGCGGCATAAGCATGTTCTTCATCATCAATAATCCACCACAGATAACCATATGACAGTTCTCCCCACCTGCTATGTTCTTTTGTACTCTCATTTATCCATTCGGAAGATATAACTTGTTTACCATTCCATATTCCACCATCCAGGTACAGTTGACCTATCTTTGCCATATCCGCAGGAGTCAGGGTAAGACCCCATCCTGCTGCATTTACTCCATTTTGGTCAACAACCCAGCCGTTGACATCCTTAGCTTCGTAAAATGCCATTTGTTCCTCTTTATTATGAAAAATCACATTGGACTTGGTCTCAATTTCCAGCGGCGAGAATAAGTACTTTGTTGCGAAATCAAGCACGGATTGCCCGGTTGCTTTTACAAGAATACCTGAAAAAATATCCGGTCCTATAAGGGGAGCGTATCTGAATTCTCCAATCTGTCCTTTTCCTCCTAATAAATCAAGTGCAAATTTTACCCAGTTATCGCTGGTAAAATATTTTGTATAAGGTTCGGTTTTATGTTTATAGGGTGCTGTCATTGTCAACAGGTCTTTAAGTGTAATGCTCTGTATCGTTTTTTCTCCTCTTTTTACTGTGTAATCCGGAAAAAAATCCAATACATTCTGATTAATGCTTTTTATGAACCCTTTGTCTATGGCTATGCCAATCAATATGGAAATAATACTTTTTGTTACTGAAAAAACATGGAGAGTGCTGGCAGCACTGCATTCGTTAAAGTACTTTTCATATACCGTCTTACCATTTTTCAGAACAATTATGCCTCCCATATTCTTGTAGCTGTTATTTATTACCTCTTCCATTTTTGTTTTTAAGTTCATGCATGATACCTCCTTATATTTTCCATATGCCCACCTCAGAATTAATTTACAGCATATTAGAAAATAATGGGCTCAATGGGAACGTAAATGTCCACTTCAATGATATGATTTTCATCAGCATCCGGATTATTACGATACACTTCAAATGGATAGGAATTTCTTGGAACATAACCACTGCATGTAAGCCATTCCTTATACATGTAATCCCAGACATTGCTGAATTGTTCCTGCTGAATCCGGAAATGTCCAACCGCATACAGACCACCTTCTAACTTCATCCTTCCAAGAACTCCGTTTTCTTGTATCAGTATGTCCTTTGGAACCGTCAGGCACAGACTGGTACGAAACTGACTCTCATCTCCGAATTCCGGATTGTCATGATATATGGCAAGCAGCCAGTTTTGTTCGTCTACAAGAAGGTGCTGATTATTCGCATGAACAAATAACGTGTGTAGCAGATTGACATATTCTTTTGATAAAGTCTCATAAGTGCCGGTATGTCTGACATAAGCGACCTGTTTTTCTTCCAGGTTTTCTATTGTGATTTGACCAGTCACAGGAAACAGCTTTTCTGCCCATTCTTTCTTTGCTGTATCCTTATTGTACTCTGACAATAAAAAAGAATCTTTGCAATTCTTGCTATATTCCTTACGATATTCTCTTGGACTAATGCCATAATAATTCTTAAAAGCTCGGGAAAATACAGCTGAGTCCGTAAATCCAAGTTCATAAGCAATGTCCGTGATATTTTTATCTGCCCGATGTACTAGCAGAAAAAGTGCATTCTCCATACGGATTCGGTTCACATAATGAGCCAATGATTCATGTAACATACTCTGAAAAATTCGGCTGAAATGATACTTTGAGAACCCAGCAGCATTAGAAAGCTCCTCAATAGACATGGGCTGTCCGAAATGTTGCTCAATGTAGTCCTGTACTTTATGAATTCTTCGTATGTATTCTTCCTTACACTCCTGCTCTGACATATGATTTCCTCCTGTTCCTGTCACGGTTACACTTATCATACCTCAAATGTTATTTACAAATATACTAATTTTTTAAAATTGTAATAAATTAAGAAGATTTCATTACCATTTTTCATACCGAACTATTTCATCAATCTTTTTTCTTGGTCGTTGATTTGGTGCTTCATCACCATATCCCAACGTAATTATTCCGCACACATATTTATCTTCCGGAATGTTTAGAATAGGTCTGACAGCATCTTGTTCAAACCACGCTGTCCAACATGTTGCCAACCCCAAATGCTCTGCTTCAAGCAATATATGTTCTATCGCAATCGCTGTATCCCTAATAATTAGTTTAAGCTCTGGCTCAGGGCTGTTCTCATCCAGCCTGACACTGATGTCTTCAGAAATACGACAGCGAATATCTGCTACGCACACAATAAATACTGAAGCTGTCATCATCCATTTTTGATTATGATCGGCAATTGTTAGTTTCTCTTTAGTTTCCTCTGATTCAACTATGATGAAAGTCCATGGTTGAGTATTGCTGCCTGATGGTGCTAATCTAGCACTTTCTAATATTTGAACAACCTTCTCTTTTTCAATTTTTTTATCAAGATATTTACGGATGCTTCTTCTGTTTTCTATTTGTTCCAGCATGTTAATCTCCCTTTCTGATATAGGTCATCGTGGAAGCTTGCTCATTTTGTGTGATTTGGCTCAGATGTCCACGACGAATCTAAATCTTTTCCTCTGAAAATTCGGCGTTGGTCATTCGATTTCTGAAGATACATATCCTCATCCGGATAGTAACAGGTATCCTCTTTTTCGTTGGTTCCTACATCTATAATGACCAGACTTTCATTGCCAGAGTTATAAAACGTATGCGCGATTTCTTGCGCCGCCGGTTTTGCAATGAAGTCACCCTGTTTCACAAGCCACTCTTGGCCGTTTAAGCGCAAAGTCCCGGAGCCAGAAAGGATCATAAAAAACTCTTCCTGTTGGGAGTGACTATGATATTTGGTGCTATATGCTTTCGGCGGAACGTAATCAATGTTCACATAAATCTTTTGGCTCCCCGCCGCAGCACCTAACGATTTTGTAATTAAGCCAACGGAATCTTTCCATAAAAATTCTTCTGGTAATTGTTCTACATTCAATATTTCCATGTGTTTGTTGCTCCTTCATAAAATATAAGAAATTTGTATTTCGCATTGTTTGATATTGACGGTCATAGGGGACGGTTCTCCTTGACCATTTCATTATATCTTTTAACACCGTTACTCTTAGATTTGGTGATTTTCCACAGAGAACTGCCCCCTATGGCGCATAAACAATTTTGGTTCGCTTCTCCTCATTAACCAATCCTGCAATTATTTCTTTAATTTCATTGCTCTAATCAGCAGAAAATCAGGCTTATGAATGTTGTCCAAATAATCATGATATTGATTCATTACCAACTCAGATGGAATTGGCTCTGACATCTGTTCAATACAGAATCCAGATTCGATTAAAGTGTTAATAATACTTGAAAACGTCCTATGATACTTAATAACTCCATCCTTAAACCATCGAGATTCTCTTTTACCATCAATTGAATAGTTAGAAATATTTGCATAGAGCTTTTTGCCATTTTCATCTTTAGTCCATCGATTTCCATATGTAAAACTTGTACTAAAAGGATGCTCTTGCGAGAAAATAAATTTACCACCGTTATTAAGCAATCTATATACTTGTTCCGCTACCATCTTAAAATCCTCTATATAATGCAACGCTAAAGAGCTAACAACCAAATCAAATGATGGATTAAGTTCTGATAAATCCTCCATATCCAATTTTTTGTATATAATCTGAGGTGATGAGTTTTCATTAATGGCAACCTGTAGCATTTTTTCAGATATGTCGATTCCTACCACCTTATCAGCTCCCATTCCTATGTACTTAACACAATGTTCTCCATAGCCGCAACCAAGATCCAAAATACGAAGACCACTAAGTGGAGGTAGCATTTCAAAAAGAGCAGGAATTTCAACAATTTCATTTGCATTTACTCCAGATCTTAATTTCTTATATGATTCAAAAAAAACATTATCATCGTAAATATTTTGTCTATTCAACGCTCATACCTTCTTCTTCTAAATTAATTTACCTGACTTTAAACTATAAGTCATAGTTTGTTATGTTATAAATCTATACTACTTTAACAAGTCAGGCAAATTCTATTTAACTGTGCGTTATTATATAATTTGTTTTTCATATTTTTGATAATGACATGCTCGTTTAATACACTATCGTTTTTAATTTCGCTTATAACATTTACAATTTATTTAAATTAAACTGTGGGTATTATATTTAGTCTTACTTCAAAAAATATGCCATGGGGGTGAATCGTATACCATTCACAGTCTGCTCCTTGTCTATATCAACAAAACCAAGTCGATGATATACTTCTACTGCATATGGAGATGAATTTACAGTAATTTTGCTAACATTGTCCTGTTTTTTGCATATTTCTTTAACTGTCTGGAATAAACTTTTTGCTATACCTCGCCTATGATAATCCTTTTTTACAAACAGCATACATATATGATTAACTCCTCTTGTTGCTATTACGCCTGTCAAATCACCATTATCTATATATCCCCAAAAACATAACTCTCCTTTATCAAATTTTTCAACAATAGAATTATATGATATAAATTTTCTAAACTCTTCGATACCATCTGTTGAGTAATCAGGTGATTCAAATTCTTGAAAAACCGCCCACACTAAATCAAGAGAATTTTCAATATTTTCTTTCTTCAACTTAATAATATTCACACAAACACACCTGCCTAACACGAATTATTGTTTCGCATTTATTTAAATATTTTGACATAAGATTATATATTTTATTTATAATTAGCACAAAATTTCACTACCAAAATACTGTTCCTGAAAGTATATTTTGTTGTTCAATTCCTTTTTTCGTAAATATCATATTATATATTCAATTATTATGTGGCTCCTAATGTCATATTTTTATTTTATAAATCTAATTTTATTTCATCTCATAATAAACATAATGGGAAATTCAAATTATCGACAAATTGGAATTTATCTATTTCATAATCAACACTAACGTTCCATTAATAATCGACATATAGTTTGAATATTTCTGTCTATAGGTTGCGTTCCATCTACCCGAATGATCGGAATATTAATATACTCTAACCATACTGCTACATCATCTTCTGAACGTTGCTCAACCATATCAAAAAACTTTTTCTCCTTCTCATATAAATCGCCACCTTGCAAAATCCTGTCTCCAAATTTTTTATATGATCTATTTCTTACTCGTTTCATTCTAATTTCTTTTGGCGCACTAACCAATACCGCACAAGTAAACATGGAACTAACTTCTTCACCATAATTTCCTTTAACCGAAGCAAGTATAAAATTATCATATAGTTTTAGATCTTCTAACAATAAAGACGACACCTCTTCTCTTGTTCGTGCCATCTCATAGTTATAATCCATGCTATTTAAAGGGAAATAATAGTCTTCTATGTCCACAAACTTCCATTCTAATTTTTTAGAAAGTTCTTTGCCTAATGTACTTTTTCCTGCACCATTTCCACCACATACAATTATTCTATTTCCCATTCTATTTTCCTCATCAAATTCTTATTTAACTGTGCGTTATTAGCCAAACTAGAAGTTTATTTTATATCTTTATATTAATTTTATCTTACTTTGCTTTCCGAATTCATTTATATCTTTTGACATTTCGGACAATAATAAATGCTGCCGCCCATGTATGCTTCTTTGATTATTGTGGTGCCGCATATTTCACATGGCTTGTTAGCTGTGTTTTTGCTTAGTTTTGTTATGTAGCTGCCTGGGTTTCCGAACAGATCTTTTTCAGTGTCCCTGCCGCCTTGTTCTATCATTTCTTTTAGGGTAGTTTTAATTGAATCATAGAGGAGTTCTTTATCGCTTTTCGTAAATGATGAAACTTTTTTCTTTGGATGAATTCCGGCATTGAAGAGAATGTCCTGCAATGTGCCGTTACCTAAGCCTGGTATTCTTTGCTCAGTTGCCAGCAAAGCTTTTGCACTTAATTTTTGTGCTCCTGGTGCAGATAAAATTGCATTAAAATATTCCCTGTCAAATTCTTCAGAGATGGGAGATATACTATCTTTGGCGCGTAAATAATATGAGTTGTCAAATCCTCCAACATTAAAGCACCATAGACCTCCATACATTTGAACTGATGCGCTCAAGGCTGTAAAATCCTCAAATTCAACTAGAAGCTGGTGCTTTTGCGGTCTTTTTTCTCCAATACCATGGAATCTTAAATTGACTCCATCCCCAAATAATAATATTGCATCCTCAACTGTGATTTCAACATATCCGGCTACTGCTTCCGCTCTGGTTATCACTTTTCCTGAGAGCATACTTTTGTAGTCCTGCGGATCATTGTTGAACCATGCAAATTTATGAGGAGATTGTGAAGCTATAACATCCTTAATTCGTTTTCCTTCAACAGTTTTGTTTAATTGCATTGATAATGTTGATGCTTCTGGTATTTCAATCATTTTTTACACCCCCTAATGTAAATAAATAATCAAGTATTAAGTTAATCGCGCAATATATTCATTAAAACAATACTAGCATAATATGGAGAAAACCGCAATAAATGTTTCCTAAAAATGGTAATTGTTATATATGCTTTACCTTTACTTGGTAGAAGTGATTTAATTTAAACTATAATTACTATTATTGAAAAATATGTTTCTTACAAGGAAGAATAATTTAAATAAATGATATAAGAAAGTCAATTTACAGAAATTCTTTCACACACTCAAGAAATGTATCTGTAGGAAATGCAGATACATTTCTTTATTCCTCTTTTAAAGGAACTGCTTTAATTTTGCTAATTATCATTTGTTGTATCGCCGTTTCCACTGACAGGTATTGTATCACCCAGAAATTTAGGGTTCGGCTTAAATATAGCCATAAAAAAATCCTTGACTCTTGCAGCTTTTTCTCGTATTTCTCTTAAATCCTGGCCTGCATATACCCTGATGTCAGCTGATACTCCATATGCTTCTATTCCAAGGGACCTTGCAGTGTATAAAGCTCTATACAGATGATACTGTTGAGTAACAATTATAATTTTATCTGCCTGAAATATTTCTTTTGCACGATAAATGCTGTCATAGGTAGATATGCCGGCATGATCCATGAAAACATGCTCGGAAGGTATTCCCCTCTCAACTGCATATCTCTTCATTGTGTTGACCTCATCGTATCCTTTGGTGCTGTGATCACCGCTCATAATCAATCTGTCGGAAACCCCTTTATTATATAAATCCATGCCTGTCAAGATTCTGTCCTCCAACATTGGACTTGGAGATCCGTCTCTTCTAACTCCGGCACCAAGAACCAATATGCAGTCCGCATCTTTATCTAATGATTCTTCAGCTGATATTATCATGTCTTCAGTGGAAGATTTCACATGAATATTGATAAATATAGTTAATAAAATTGACAATATAATCAATGAAATAATTGCTTTAGAAATAAAAATCCCCACTTTAACTATTTTTTTCATAATGTCTCCTGATAAATACTCTTAGTTATATTCTACTAGATTATGATATAAATTGAAACATAAAATCAAATTATTTTATTTACATATAAAAATCTGGTAATTGATTTATCATTACCAGATTTAAATAGTTTTAAAAATTATTCTTGTCCTTCTGCTGATTTTCCAATCCAGGACATCATTGACCTTAATTTTCTGCCAGTTCCAATTATAGGATGCTCCAGCTGCATTTTTTTCATTGCCTGGAATCTTGGCTTTCCTGCTTTGTTTTCTGATATCCAGTCGTAGGCAAATGTTCCGTCTTGAATATCACTTAATACTTTTTTCATAGATTCTCTTGTATCTTTAGTAATTATTTTGGTTCCAGTTATATAATCTCCGTATTCTGCTGTATCACTTATAGAATATCTCATATTTTCAAATCCGCCTTCATAGATTAAATCAACTATGAGTTTCATTTCATGTAAGCATTCAAAGTATGCTATTTCCGGCTGATATCCTGCTTGAGTCAATGTATCGAAACCTGCTTTAATCAGTTCAGTTATTCCTCCGCAAATAATTGCCTGTTCTCCAAATAAATCTGTTTCAGTTTCTTCCTTAAAAGTTGTTTCTATAACACCAGCTCTGGTTCCGCCTATTGCCTTGGCATAAGCCAATGTAATTTCCCTGCATCTTCCTGTGAAATCCTGATGTATTGCAAAAACATCCGGAACGCCTTTTCCTTCAAGATACGTTCTTCTAACCAGATGACCTGGTCCCTTGGGTGCAACCATGAACACATCTATATTTTTGGGCGGTATAATTTGATTGTAGTGAATATTGAATCCATGAGCAAATGCAATAGCATTTCCTTCTTCCAGATTAGGCGCTATACTTTCTTCATAAATTTGTTTCTGAACCGTATCCGGTGCAAGCATCATAATTACATCTGCTGCACGAGCTGCTTCAGCAACTGTCATAACTTTAAGCCCGTGTGATTCTGCTTTAGCTTTGGATTTGCTTCCTTCCTGAAGTCCTACGACTACATTTATTCCGCTTTCCATAAGATTTAGAGCATGTGCATGGCCCTGGCTTCCATAGCCGATTATTGCCACTGTCTTTCCCTCCAGATATTTTAAATCTGCATCCTTGTCATAATACATTGTTCCCATTTTACTTCCTCCATGAAATATAATTTTAGTTTATTAGTTATGTCATTTGACAAACCTACAGCAATACTAGTTGTCCATGAGAAAGTTAGCAATTTCCAGTCTCGTTCATCAATTTATTTGCTCACTTTCGCTCGCATAAATTGAGAACTCGTTGGGTTTGACCTACCAACCATTTTACAGAAAAAATACTCTGAAAAATTGGGTTAGGGCATAAAAAAATCTTCCTCTCTCAGGGTAAACTAATCCCTAAGAGACGGAAGATATAAATCTTTCGCGGTACCACTCTTATTCATTTCATACGAAATGCCCTCTCCGGATACGGAATATTTCTAGTCGATATCCTGCCACTTTTAACGATTGGCTTCTTCGTACCATCCTACTCAAATTTTCGGAAGGTCCGCTCCAAGGCTACTTCTGCATTTCATCTGATATTGTCTTTCACCAATCCAACAACTCTCTGAAATCGCTGAAAATGCATACTACTCCTTTTCACAGCGTTTATGTGTTTATTAATTTGTATTTTTTAGAAGTATAACATCCGCAAAAAGGTTTGTCAATTAAAATTTTAAAATTTTGTTTTGTCATAAATTCAGTAGTATTTCATCCAATTTAACTATGACACATTTCTTTTCCAAGTTTTCTTGCCATTAATTTATATTCACTGTTCTCTGCATCCTGCCTTGTGCCTAATCCATAGGCCAAAAGCATTCCGCCTTCCTGCCAGTTCATATATTTGCACAAGCTTTTGTAATGAGCTTTTATTCCATCCATAGCCCATTCATCTTTATCTGCACCTGCAGCTATGAGAAATAATTTTTTTGAATTTTCCCTAAGCAAATCATTAACAGAATAAAATCTGTCTATAACCCTTTTTAACTGCGATGTCATACCGAAATAATACAATGGAGTTACCAATACAACCGCATCGGCAGTTAACAAATGCAAAATTATTTCAATCATGTCATCATATTCATATACACATTTACCTTCATTCTTCCGGCAGTGGTCACAACCAATACATGGATTGAGTTTTAATTTTGCTGTATCAAAACGAATTAATTCATGAGATGATTCCATTGCACCGCTGCAAAATTCATCTGCTAGCAACGATGTTGTTCCGTTTGTGTGCGGACTTCCTGTAAGTACTACAACTTTCATACTATTCCCCTATTCTTATTCTGCGTTTTCATTGTTTGAATATGTAAATTTTTATAAATTATATCATTAATACAGAAATTCTTCAAACAATACAATAATTTACCCGGCAGCAAAAATGATTGCTGCCGGATTTATTTATATTATGTTTCTATTTTTAAATCCTGCTAAACCGACGAGAGTAAAAGTTATTGAAAGCAGAACAAGCAATGACAGTGACAATGCTGACAGTTCATTAACTGGAATGCTGTAGTGAGCGTAACCAAACGGAGTAAGCTCCATTGCTGACCAGCCAACAATTCCTGCCTCCCACAGCATTTCTGTAACAATAAACAGTCCAAGTAAAAACCAGCTCAATACAGCAGAAATGCGCGGCATCCATCCATACAGCAATGATGTAATTCCAATTATAACCCAGACTGATGGTATTTTTGTCAAACTCATTACTATTGCCTTTGAAACTAATGACATGTCCCCTGATGAATAGCCCCATCCCCATCCTACTGATGCCCCTAGGACTAAAAGTATAACAGCACTTCCTGCATATGCTATAATTAAATAACCGCTCATCAATTTGATTCTGCTCACAGGCTGGGCTAACAACATTTCTGCAAAATGCTCTGACTCTTCTTTTTTAAGATTAAGTACTGTTGATATACCATAGACAGAAGTTCCTGCCATGAGCCCCATAATATAAATGGTTACTGAAACAAAGCCTTCTCTGTTGCCGAGTTTTGACATAGTTTCTGCCCATGTGCTCATGTTCACTAGCATTTCACTTATATTTTCAGATATGCTTGGAGTTATAAATCCAACAGCACCTCCTATAAAAGCCATGCCTATACACCAAACTATTATTGTTTTCTTATGCTGTCTTAAAGATAGCGCCAATGGACTCTTAAGTTCAGCAGAATCCTCCGGACCAAGCTTTTCCTTGAAAATACCTCTGCCTAAATCTCTGTTATCCATCAAGTAATATGCAAAAGCAATAGGAATAATTGACAGCACCATAAAAACTAGCAAAGGAGAAAAATTATTTCCTCCAAAAGGCTCAGTTATTCTAAACCATGCTTCTGGAGCAAGCCATATCCAAAATGTGCTGCCGCCTCCAACATTGTTTATCATCATAGGAACCATGCTTAAAAAATAAAGTGCTAAAATAAAACCTCGTGCACTTCCGGAATCTTGAAAAATCTGTGATATGAGAACCCCAATTCCGGTAAAAATAAGTCCCACCGCACAAAGTGTCAATCCTGCCAATAAAGAACCTGTTAATGAAAATCCACTGATTATCATTATTATGGAGACAAACAATGCTGATATGAAACTTCCTGCAAAGCTAATAGCAATAGAAGCAGTTATGGCTGCATTTCTTCCTTTTCCGTTTCCATAAATCAATTCATATCTTCCGGACTCTTCATCGGAACGGGTATGTCTGATAGCGGTAAATGAACTTCCTATCATGACTGCAATAGATGATTGAAGCATTCCGCGCCATAAAACCGCACCTTCCTTGCTCAGTGGCACAATTGGACCAAGGATTGCATTTGTAAGTGCATTAGCAGAAAGTTCTGCCATAAATTCACGCCAGTCAGCCATAGATTCAATGAAAGAAATCTGTCCGGCAATTAAAAATAACGGTAGCAGTATCCAAACAGGCAATATGAATCTGTCTCGGCGCAAATAAAATCTCAATAAATTTAACGTTCCTTTGAAGTTATTGTCAGCCATATTACTTCAACTCCTTGTGAGCAGCATTATTAAGCATTATGCCTTCATTTTTTTCATAATGTCGCATGAAAAGTTCTTCTAAGGCAGGTGGTTCTGCTGTCAGTGACTTTATTCCGGAAGCTGATAGTTTGCTTATAATATGATCTAAATTTTCTGAATCTGCAGAAAAACGAACCTTTCCTCTATCATGAGAAATATCATGAATTCCTTCAAGTTTATTTAAATCCAGATCACTTTTTAATTCAACGGTCAAAGTTGTACGCGTTAAATGACGAAGATCATCTAACGTTCCTGACTCTACGATTTTTCCTTGTCTTATTATTCCAATTTTATCGCACACAGCTTCAACCTCAGCCAAAATATGACTTGACAGAAACACTGTCTTTCCTTCTTTTTTTGCTTTATGAATATAATCTTGAAAAATCAGTTCCATAAGTGGATCCAAGCCGGAAGTTGGTTCATCTAATATAAGCATTTTTGCATTTGATGACAATGCTGCAATTAAAGCTACCTTTTGACGATTACCTTTAGAATATGACTTGCACTTTTTTCGTATATCCAATTGAAAAGTTTCAATTAATTCCTTCTGCTTTGCAGAGTCAATGTTTCCATGCAATCGTCCTAAAAAGTTAATTACCTCACCTCCTGTTAAGTTAGGCCAGAGTGTCACATCTCCGGGCACATATGCTATGTGTTCATGCAACTTAACAGCATCGGTCCAGGGATCTCCCCCAAGTAATCTTACATCTCCTGAATCCTTTTGAAGCATCCCCAACAAAATCCGTATTGTAGTGGATTTTCCTGCTCCATTTGGGCCTATGAATCCATATATTTCACCTTCTTTTACAATTAAATCAACACCATCCAAAGCTTTTTGTTTACCAAAAAATTTTGTGAGTTTACTAATTTCAATTGTATTCATAAATACCCTCCCTATTTATAAAAACTTTTTCTTAATTCATCTAAATATCCGTTAAATTCAACACCTATTTTTTCATAGTCTGCCACATAATTTTCATCGCTTCTTATTTCTTCAAGAATTTTATTAGCATAACCCCCGATAGCCCAATAAATAAGCTGCTTTGATTTTTCAACATCAAGGTTATCTCTGAATTTTGAAATATCAATATCGCCGTAAAAATTCATAAGGCTGTATTCGTCAAGATTTTTTCGTCTTTCATCCAGTTCTTTCTTAACATCTTCAGAATCTGTAAAAACAACAACCTTTGTAAAATCAAATATCCACGGATATTTTTTTAAAACCTTAACTTTAAGCATATAAGTATTGCTCAATCTCTCAAATATATCTTTTTCATCCAAATCAATTAAATCAAAATATTCCTTTTTTATAATTTCTAAGCAATAATCATACAAAAACAGAAAAAAATCCTTTTTATTATTTACATAATGAAACATTAAGCTTTTAGAAATACCTGCTTCTTTTGCTATTACATTTGTGGAAGCATCATCAAAGCCCTTAGCTGCAAATTCTTTCAATGCTGCATTTATTATTTCTTCACGCCTTTTGGACTCTAAATTTAGCAATTTTTCAAACAATATAACACCTTCTTACAATAAAATTGACCTATTAGGTTAATGGAATTATATCGCCATTTACCTAATAGGTCAATATAGTAAATTTATTTTTATTGAATTTTATCAAATTAAATCTTTTCTGTTATATAAAGAGTAGGTAAAATAAACTGAAACAGCTGTTATCATTGTGCTAATTAAAACATACACAATGTTTATTCCGTTGTTCACTACCTCTGTTCCAGTAAAATATCTAAATGGAGACAAAAAATTAAGATAATTTATTTTTCCCACATATTCAATCACAATACCTATTACATACGTCACAAATACAAACAAAAAACCGGACTTAAGTGCTGAGTTGTGAGTATTGAGTGCGGCTGCCAACAAAAGGCCAATTGAAAAAAACACGACTTGGGTCAATAACATACCAATTATTGTTTTTGTAATCAATACAATAACTAATTTTCCTTCTATAACCCCTGCAAATGTACCATCTATGAACATAATGGTAGCAATGCTTCCAATCCATGATACAAATGCAAGCACAATTATATTTATAACGCCCACCAGTATCTTTGCAGTAATAATTTCATTCCTTTTATATGGTTTTGAGTAAATAAATTCAAATGTCCTGTCTCTTTGGTCTCTGGAAAGAATGGTAACTCCTATATAGACCGCATGGACAAATACGATTAAACAAATCCAGTAAAACATGATGAGATGGTAATCCAATGATGTATCCATGGATAATCCTTCCATGCCAAACATTATGACTACAATTCTAGGCATGGAATTCATGCTGTCCATAATGCTGTCTGCATATTGTGATACCATTGGATACTCAGCCAATCCATACAAAATGGTCACTAAAGTTACTATACCCCAGATGATTAATCCTTTTTTACTTAGTTTTAATTCTTTTATAATAATAGATTTCATCATCACACCTCCTAAGAAACAAGCGCAATATCTTTTTTGCAAAAAATTTTATATCCTGCAGCTAAGAATAAAAGTATTAAAATTATCAGTGCAGCAATATATTTAACCTCATATGAAACTGATGTAATAATTGCCGAGCCATTAAAATAATGAAGCGGTGACAAGAACCTAAGAAAATTTATTCCAACAATACGAGACATTGAACCCGTTGCATAGGATATAAATACCACTCCCGTTGATATAGGCAGTGTTGCCCTTATTTTTGGAAACATGGTCCCAATGAGCATACCAAAAGTCAGGAAAATCAGCTGAACCCAAGTGATTGAGACAGCAATTAAAACAAGTGTTTTTAGATTAAAACTGTAATTTGTTCCCCTGGACATGCTTACATACGACATTACAGTGTAAAAAACTCCCACAATAATTGCTTCTACAGCTAATGCAAAAAATTTCGATACATATACATTCCCTCTGCTCCATGGCTTTGTCAATAAAAAATCAGCAGAGTTTTGTTTATATTCTTTAGTCATAATTCCAAGACCCTTGTTAAATCCATTGATGGCACAAGCAAACATAATAAAAAATGTCAGGAAGTAATATATACCCATAGGAGTATTTAAAATCTCCATATTAAGCCCAATGGAGTCAAAAAAAGTATTATCACTTAATGATTCCATACCAAAGTTTGCACTGGCTATCATTTTTATATATACAGGAAGCATGAAGAATATTGCTGAACATAAAGCCAATGACCAAATGATAATAGACTTCTTCAACTGTCTCATTTCAAATTTAAAAATTACCATAGTATCCTCCTACTTATAATAATGTAAAAATATCTCTTCGAGAGAAGGCTCTTCAATAAAGACATCATCAACTTTAAGATTATATATCTTTTCAATGATTTTATCTGCTTCGCCTCTATAAATAAATGATACCTGTCTACCCTTCACCTTATAATCTGCAACACTGTCTTCTTTAAAATAATCCTTTTCAATTGGTTCAGAAACCATCAATTGTACTTTTTTATATCCGTTTTTTCTTAATTCAATCATGTTCTGAACGTTAATAATCCTTCCTTCTTTTATAATGGCAACCTTGCTGCATATCCTCTGTACTTCGCTTAATACGTGAGAAGAATATAAAATTGTGGCTCCTTTTTTATTTTCTTCTTTGAGAATTTCAAAAAATATTTCTTTAATCAATGGATCAAGCCCGTTTGTCGGTTCATCGAGTATTATTAATTTTGGAGAATGTAAAAGTGCTGCTACTATCCCCACCTTCTTTTTGTTTCCAAATGAAAGATCACTGATTTTACGTGTATCATCAAGCTTCAATTTTTCTTTTAACTCATTAATTCTGGCGCTGCAATCCATCTGGTAAAGTTCAGCTGAATACTTAAGCAATTCCTTTACTGTCATGTTTTCATAGTAATATGCTTCTGAAGGTAGATACCCCACGTTCCTGGCTATCATGTGGGCTTCTTTGATGCAGTCCATATTGAAAATATTTGCACTGCCTGATGTTGGATGAATAAGAGCTAAAAGTGTCCTGATTGTAGTGGATTTTCCTGCTCCGTTTGGTCCTATGAATCCGAAAATTTCTCCTTCCTCTACTGTAAAGCTTACATCTTCTATGCCTCTGTGTTTGCCGTAAAATTTGGAAAGACTTTTAATTTCAATCACATTTGTACTCATACATCCTCCTATTTATAAAAACAACGTTTCATAATATCGAAATAATCATCCCATTCACCAAGAAGTTCCATGCTTACATCTTCAAATGAATTTAATGAATTTCTCTGTTGCTCTGAAAAGCTGAGCATCGTCCAATTTATAATATTTATGGTTTTATTAATATCAATGTCATCACGAAACTTTGAAAAATCAATATTTTTATAAATCCTTGACATACCATTTTCAATAATTATTTTGCTCTTATTTTTTATTTCTGATTTAACCTCCTCAGATTCTTCCTTTCCAATGGCATTAATAAAATCAAATGCCTGGGGAACCTTTTTCATAATATTAAATTTTATAATACCCACATCTCTTATTCTTTCAAAAAAATCAGTTTCGTTTAAATCAATTTCGTCATACATGTTTTCAATAATTTCAGCAACATAATCAATCAGGAAAAAATATAATTCTTTTTTACTTTTAAAATAATTAAACAATGAACCCTTTGAAATATCAGCTTCCTTAATAATTTCATTTGTTGAAGCCCTTTCATATCCATTTTTGGCAAACTCTTTTAATGAAGCATTTATTATACGACTTTGTTTCTCCGGTTCTAAAGTATAAAACTTATTAAAAATCATAACCACCTCACCTATTAAATTAAATGACCACATTGGTCATATATATTATACAATATATGACCAATGTGGTCAAGGACTATGCTATATTTTATTTCTTTAATTTTTCTACTATTCCATTTCCACCATCAACAATTACTCTGTCTCCGGTTTTTAGTCTTAATGTAGCATTACCACATCCCACAACTGCAGGTATTCCCATCTCTCGGGCTACAATAGCTGCATGTGACAGAGGTGCTCCAACATCAGTTACAACGGCAGCTGCTCTTGGAAAAAGCGGTGTCCACCCTACATTGGTAGTTGTGGCTACTAATATTTCACCCTGCTGCAATTTATCACCTTCTTCCGGATTTAACAGAACTCGAACCGTTCCTTCCACCTTGCCCCCTGCTCCGGGAAAACCCTTAAGTATTTCGGAATCTGGAGAAGTGCTGACAGTCTTTGAAGAATCATAATAGTCCATTCTTCTGTTTTCATCCTTAATCCATTCCGAAGGATTAAATCGTCCTTTTATAATTGATGGAAATGGCGGTAATTCCTTAAATTTTTCATAGTTCGTTTTTCTTGCGGAAATAAACATCAATGATGATTCATCATTTTTTGTGAGTACATTTATAATATCATCAATGTAAAGAAAAAATACATCTTCACCAATTCCTATAATTTCTCCTGCTTTTAGCGCAAATGCTCTGTTGATTCTAAATACTCTTACTAACTCTGAACGCGCTGACTCTCTGTTTCTGGCCCCTTCTGCTGCCTTTTTTAATTGTTTGTCCAGCCATTTTGTTTTATTTGGAAACTTATCTTTATATCTTTTCAAAGCAACTTCAAACTTTGTACGTTGTTCATTCAATAGCTTATCTACATCCGTATCAGAAGCTGTAAATTCATTTATCTGTCTTTCAAGCCATGATTCATCCTCTGAAGGATCAGAAATTGATAGTTCAAACTCATGGGGACCCCTATGTCCATACAATTCTAAATATTCCTCTCGGCTTATGCTTCCTTTTACTACATTTGATATTCCAACAACAGGTCCAAGACTGGCAAGAACAGAATCTCCTCTTAGATTTGACAAAAGCGCATTAGAATCTTCTGCTCCTACCATTTCATTAAGTTTCTTGCTTAACGTCATGGCTATAACGGCTTTACTGCCCCCAGCCACATGTATCCACCATGCTTTTGAATTATATGGCTGAAGTTCATCATTCCATAAGGACAGCAACTCTTCAGGTGTACTAGCGACTTTAATCTTCTCTGAAATGTTCCTGCACCATTCAGGAGTATTCTTAATATGCTCATGCATATTTTTTGAAGCCTTCATTGTATTCTTTATTAAATTCTTTATTCTAGGAAACATAATCTTAATTAATTCAAGACGTGCAAAGGGATAAACAGGTACATTCATTCCCTCCGGAAATTGTCCGAACAAGTCTCCCATAAGTGACATGCCTCGTTTTACATCAAAACCATACAAGGCTGTAATGGCTGATAATCTTTGACTGATATTTGAATATATTCTTCCACAAATATTGCCTGACCATAAAAAATATCCTGGAATAAAGCCAGATTCAACATCTAATGACCTTACTATACTCCATGTCAGTGGAGTTATGACATCAGGTATTGCTTCTCCAACATTTGTATTTACCCATAGACTGTCACCTGATAAACTTTCATTTATCTCATAAGTGTCTAAATTTCCTGATGTCAGAGTAGTTATTGGTCTACACTGCAGCAGATACAATTTTCCATCTGCAACAGCCCATTCAATATCCTGAGGACTCTTCATTTCCTTTTCTAGTTTTGAGGCATATTCATAAAGATCAGATGCATATTTTTTTAACTCATCCGGGCCGGAATATCTTCCTTTTGGGCGCATTAATCTAAAAGGAAAAGCGTCAGATTCTCCCGATACAAGCTGCTCACCTAGACCATGTACGTAATTTCCTATCATATTTACATAGCTTCCTGTTATGGGATCAGCTGAAAACAATACACCAGAAACTTCAGAATTCACCATAAGCTGAACAACAACTGCTACCCTGTGAAACTCATCGACACCTTGAACAGAGCTGTAGACTTTTACTCGCTGTGAATTCCTTGAATTAAAAACTGTATAAATTGCTTCTAAAATTTTATCATCTGTTTCTGCATTTAATACTGTTTCAAATTCACCTGCAAATGATGCTGATTTTGAATCTTCACTTAAGGCTGACGACCTGACAGCAAACATTGCATCTTTATTATTTTTTCTAATTTCATTCAGTAAAAATTGTGTTTCTTGCCATGCTTCATTATTTAATATATCTTCTCTAAAAGCTGAGGGCAAAATTACAAAACCTTCAGGAACCGGATAACCTCCCTTAAACATTTTAGCAAGCATTCCGCCTTTACCGCCTGCAAATTTATATAGTTCAGGACTTAATTCTCTGAAATGTTTTACAGTGTCTAGCATAATTATCCTTCAGTTTTTTCTATGCCGTAACGTATCATACATAGAAAACTGTTCCTTTCTTCTATAAATTTTTGTAGATTAGCTTCATTAAAGTTAGTATCATTTTCAATCTCTGATAAATACTTGTTGTCGCAATAATCCAATGCAAGCATTACAAGCTGGAACGCCTGATCAGAATCTATTCCTTCTTTCAGACTAACTTTCTTAAACATTTGCTTCCATATCTGATTTTTTCTGAAAATCAATTCACCATACTTTTCTTTAATTTCTATTTTCAATTCTTCAGGAGTTTCATAAAAAGCATTAATTACGAACTTATATAAGACTGGATTCTTTTTATAGTATTTGAATTTGATGATGCTGAACTTTTCTTTAGCTTTAAAAAAATCTTCATATTCTGGAAGTGTATCAAAACCCATTTCAACCTTGCCCTTTTCAAAGCATCTGTCCAAAAGGTCCAGGTACAATTCCTTCTTGCCTTTGAAATGATGAAAAATCAGAGTTCTGGATATACCTGCCGCCTCTGATAGCATTAATGTTGAAGTATTATCATATCCATGATTTGCAAATACTTCCATACAAGCATCTAAAATTTGTTCCTTATCATATATTTTTTTAGGCATATTGACCTCCTGTAATTATACTGACCGTACTGTCAGTATAATTATATTACATGCTGACATATGTGTCAACAAAAAATGACAGTCAGGATTTAATCCAGCTGTCATTTTCATCTTCTTTTTAATTTATTTATCTTCCTTCTGAAATTGCTTTTATGGCTCCGAATAGCACTCCGGCTACAGGCCAGATAATCCATGACATTGCCCAGTTGTTGGTTATGAAACTGTATCCCAGATATACAGCAACAACTACACACCAATATACTTTTGAAACAGTCTGGAATGTTTTGTTTGATTTACTTCTTACAGAATAATCACCTTGCTGCAGCAGCACATTGCACGGTTCATAATAGCTGCTCTTGTTGATTAAGTTGTAGGTGGAAAGTGCAACAATTATTAATGTTATTGTTACAGCTATTACACTTAATCCATCAATTTCACTTACAAGTGGAGTAACAATTACAGGCAGTGCACTTAAAATATAGCATACCACTGAAATACTTACTGCCGCTTTATAAGTCGGCTCATCTTGCTTTTGTATATTTCGAACCATTTCTTCAGCCTTATAGTCAAGTTCAAAAACATTGAATTTAAGGTATTCATATTTTTCCAGTTTGCTTGTATATCTTATAAAGTGTAAAACTCCTGTTGCCACTAAACATATGAGAACTACCAAACCTGCAGCAATCAACAATTCTTCCTTAACACCAACAACGCCCAGCTCTTTTAATCCAATTAATAACAACAAAGTTACCGGAGAAATTATGCAAAGCAATACTCCCAAAGCTGTTTTTGGAGCTGCAGCTCTTGATTCTTCTATATAATTTTTTGCTTCTTCATAAGTAACCAAAGGAATATCAGTCTTATTTTCTATGACTTGCTTTATTCCCAAAGTGTCTCCCAGTTCATCCAGATTACCAAATTCAGATATTACAATTCCTATAGCTTCATTTTCAGTTTTTCCCTCATTCTTCAGCTCATTGTACTTGTCTTCCATCATTGCAAGCAATTCTTTTTTTGCCCTTGCCACATCTTCTGTCTGTGGCAACCCTAAAAACATGTTGTCAAGATAATTCCTAATTGTATTCATGGTCATTCTCCTCAACTATAAATTTTTCAATAACTTCACGGGTAACTTCCCATTCTTCGCATCTTTCCTTATAATATTTTATGCCTTCTTCTGTTATTTTGTAATATGTTCGTGGTTTCCCATTTGTTTCGTTTCCCGAGAACGCTTCAATGTAACCATTTGATTCCATTCTCTTAAACGCAGAGTAAAGAGTTGTTTCCTTCATTACATATTTTTCATTTGTTAATTCTCTTATTCTTTTGGAAATTTCATAGCCATAAGATGGTTCATCAAGCAAAAGATATAATATCATCGTATCATTGTAGCCCCTGATTACATCACTGCTAATCATAAAATACCTCTTTCTAATAATTTTACTTCATCTGTCGTACTTTATCTGATGAAGTAATTATAGTACATTTACTACGACAGGTCAAGTACTTTTTAAATTATTTTTATAAAAAAAATAGAGGGTATACCTCCATTTGAAATTATTTACTTAACTGTACACTTTCTTATGTTATCTGCAAATTTCTTTGCCTTTTCATTGATGTTTTCAATTTTTTCCACTTCACCGTAATCATTGGCCGTTTCCATCAGGGCAAATTCCGGTGGAAGCATGAATGTCTTGTTAATGTTCAGGGCACTTATGAGCTGCTGTGCAATTATGTCACTTCCGCTGAATCCTGAAACAATAACTGCATAGACATACTTGTCATAAAACTTAAATTTTCTGAACAGTGCTGTGAGCCTGTTTATTGCAGCTGACATGTTTGCGCTTATGGAATCATTGTAATTTGGGCATACCATCACAAGTACATCACAGTTTATTATTGCAGGGTATATTTCTTCAACCATCACACCTCCGTAAAAACAATTGTTGCTTTGGGAATAGTGCTTGCATGCCTTGTAAGAACATCCCTTGCAGTCTCTTACAGAGCCATTTTCAATATGTATTTCATTTATGTCAAATTCCTCTAAATTGTTTTTGACCATTTTCCAGAGAGACAAAGTGTTTGATGTGTTGTAGTTGCTGGCATGAAGAGCAAGTATTTTTGGTCTGTCAAGTTTGTTAGGGTTAAATTCCATAAGTTTGTCAACAACGCTTTTGCATTCCTGCAAACACACTTCCTCCAGACTTAAATCAGTCATTTTTTTTCGAGTGTTAAGGTTTTTTAATGAGCCTGTGGCTTCTGACAGAGGCCTTCCTGGAAACATACAGCCAGCCATATTTGCATAGAGAATTGTTTTTCTTGCTATATCTCTTGAAAAAAGTTCGTTGTTGCTGTTTATAATAATGCTTCCAGCTGAATTTTCCATAAATTTTTCCCCGGACATTCTTATTTTTTCAAGCATTTTAAAATGCTCAATATTGATGCCGGACTCTCCCAGTTCAACTGCAAACAAAATTTTCTTATTTTTCAAGTCATTAACTTCTTCACTTGCCCTGAAGATTACAGCTTCACGACCTTTCAATGAAAATTCAAGCATATTTTCAAGTCTAAGTGATATTTCCCCGGGAATGAAAACATTTAGTTTTTCCACAAAAACACCCTCTTTTTATTTAATAGCTAAAAATAAGGAACATTCAGCTAAGCTAAATGTACCCTTGATTTATGATTCTTAATCTAATTTTATTTTTTCATTTATAATTTTTGATAATTCATCATATGTATGCCTGATTCTTGCAAAAAGTTCATCCGGCATTTGTATTTTTTCAATTTCAAGGCCGGAAGGAAGATTTCTGTTTTTTGCGCCCATGAAAACTCCCCCAAGAAAGTTAGAGCTGTAATGAAATTTTCCTTCAAGAGTGAGTATTATTGATATTGCCCCCGAAGAAAGTGCCGGTGCTATGTATGGTTTGAACCCTGTTTTTCTCACTTCGAGATTTGCTTCCACTGCAAGTTTTGTGAGTTCTTTTGATAGTTTGTCATCGTAGTTTTCTATGCTGTTTGCTATTACAAGGTCGTTTCCGTGCGGTCCGAAGGCCCTTCCTTCACTCAGGTAGGAAGAATATTCATTGTATTTTTTTGCGTAGTACATTGCTCTTGCATTCATTACACCAAGCCCGTAGCCTTTTATTTGCTCAGGTTTAAGCACACCTTTGCTTTCTTTTAAAACAGCAGCGCACAGCAAATCAACGGGATCTGAAACCACAGCAAATATTCCTTTGAAATTTTCATGGGCAGCCTGAGCTGCATATTCCTGTATGAGTTTATAGTTTTCTTCAAACTGAACCATTCTAACATCAACACTCTCGCTTCCAACGGGCGGGACTCCCTTAGAAGCACAGAACACGAACATATCGCAGTCAAACAGTTCATTTTTTTCTACACCATGCACATGAGGAAGAGAATCTTCAAATGGAAATGCTGTCTGGTTCATTTCATATTCCCATCTGTTGATTTTATCCTGGCTTCTGTCATATATTCCTATGGATTCAACTGCATTTCCCCCAAGAAGCTTAAGACCTGTAAGAAGTGTGCTTCCCACATCTCCAAGAGCCAGTACGTTCACTCTTTTTTTCTTAATTTCATCCATAATGAAACATTGTTCATAATCATCGTAATCCGCATTTACGGCCTTTACTTTTCTTTCACAGATTAAATTCATGATTTCTTCCGGCACTTCTTTTTCAAAGTCATCAGTACCGATTTTCAGGAGTTCAACTCCCTCACCCAACGTGAAAAGGTCAGCCGCACTGCATACGGCGTAAGTTCTTTTTGAACTGTTCCTGTCAGATTTGTACAAAAAATATAATTCATTTGCATCTGCTGGAAGAATTGTTTTTTCATAGCCAAAATCCTGAGCTGAAAACATATATTTATCTTTATATTTATAATAGTTAAACATTATTTTATAATCCTCTCCAGCTTTATTAATGTTTCAATGCTAACATCCATGTAACCGGAAGCTTCCATGTTCAAATCGTAATAAATATTGTCTCCAAGGTAAGGAAGCCTAGGAGAAAGCAGTACTTCACCAAGTCTTTTTACAGTAAGTTTTTTCTCATATAAATCCTGAAATTCTGCTTCAAGAACATGAAGTATGTTTTTAGCGTTTTCAAGACTTACCATGGACAAATTGTAAATTGCTTCATTTGTAGCACCACTGATGTACATAGGCGAATAATATGGAAGTATCAGGTTTATTGACGGTATGAGATTAAGCATGTTTTCATTGTTAAGCCACATTCCGTCACCGCCTAAAAACGGGTACATGAGGTTTTCATTGAACCAAATTCTCAGATTTGGTATGAAATATGCGCAGTCAGCGTCTCTTCCCTGAATGTCCATAAGGTCCTTACCACGGCCTGACATTATTCCAAGGATTATTTTCTTTACTTCAATGTTGTGCTTCTTGAGTATAGGGTCAAGTTCCTTTATTCTGTAACCTTTGTGCAGCAAGTCGTCTACTAGGATAACAGGCTTTTCAAATGACTTTATAGTCTTCACCTGGTTTTCTATAGGTGAATAAAAAGGATATTCAGTTATCATAAACTGTGCTGCATCTGTTGAATAAACTTTTTCTGTATGAAGAGATTTAGTAACGGTGTTCGGCACAACCATTCCCTTTAAAATATTGCCGAAAGGAACGCACATGTAGTCGCCTATTACTTTAGGAACCTGCACTTCGTTGCTTACGTTGTTGATGCTGCATATTTTGTTTATGAGAGTCTGGTTTATCATGTCATTGTCGATTGAAAGAACCAGACTTCCTGGATACAGCTCAGTCATTGATTTCTGAAGCCTTTTTCTGGCGTTAACAATTGCTTCGTGAACCCTCGGATTTGTGTTCAATGGTTCCTTTATGAAGCTTTCAAGGTTCAATGTGAGGCATACAGGGAACTTCATATCTACTGCATAGACAGTCTTGCTCTGCCTTTCATCCTTTATTTCCCTGAACCCCTGAAGCTCCAGCGTTTCAATTACAGTTTCGCTGTTTGTGTTTGAAAGTATGTTGTAGTACATTGCATAAGTAAAATCATTTTTAAGGCAATGAGCCAGCGTTTCCGTGATTAATATCTGCTCCATGTTATCATATAACTTGCTTGGGTTAATAAAAATTCCGTCTATTATAATGAGTCTGCCTGCAGTTTTTTCACGAACATGGTTAGCGATGTACTGGCTTTCAAACTCTGAGTATACTTCTGAAGAGCCTATCTGGTGGAATGCTGAAAATCCAAGAAGCTTGTTGGAATTTTTGCTGTCTCTAATAACAAGAAGCTTTATTTTTTTGGAAATCAATTTTTCACCTATATTTTCATACAGGTTTGTGTACATGAAAATATAGTGCCCTATTTCATCCACGATTTTCTTGCTTAAATCTTCAACAATTTCTATTACAAAAGGTTTTGACTTCAACACGCTCTTGTTGAGAGGCTCCCTTATGTAAAGGTTTCTGTCGTATATGAAGCTTTGAGCAAGAGGATCTATGAGGTTGGAGATGTCTCTGTTGTTGTCTATGTTTTCTCTTATTTGTGTTGAGCTTATATCCTCAAGGTAAAGAGGAAGCTGAAGCTCTACAAGGGAACCCTTTATTCTAGCCTTAGTTTCTTCGGCTTTTTTCACAGAACTTACTGACATATCGTCTTTTGTTCTCTTGAATACTATGTGGTTGAAACTGTGAATTGAGTTCTTTGTAGGACGCGATTTGTATGCTGTTGCATTCATCAATACATCGCTTCCCACAACAATATAAATATCCTTTTCAGGAAACAAAGATTTAAGCCCCTTCAGGTCTGCAGCGTTTGAAAGGTTTATTGGAATATCATCAGGAAACAAAAATACACCAAGTTCATCTGCTATAGACATGTTAATTATCTGACGCCTTATAAGTCTTGGCTGGACTTTCTTGGACCAGGAAAATTCATCAACAGCAAGGTAGACGTCATAGCCGAGATTTCTTATTTCTGTAACAATTCCTTTATGGCTCAGTGAAAACGGGTCGAATGTTCCCGGGAAAAACGCGATGTTTTTATTTTCATTTATGTTGAAATTCTTGAAATTGAATTCATATTCATTGATAAAACGGTAAATGTGGTTGAATGAAGCTGAATTGTTGAAGAAAAACAAGTCTCCCATTTCCCTCTCGTTTATAAGGGTGAGAAGTTTTTTGTAAATCAAAAGAAACACCTTGTTTTTTTCTTGAAGCGTCAGCTTTTTTGAGCCAAATATGTGCTGCCCTATTACAAGGAATGTTTCCTGCTTTACCTGCATGTTGTAATTTGCAAGGCCGCTTAATATTATTCCAAGTATTTTTACAAGCCTCTTGTTATATGTGCCATCATCCTCGCCGAATCTTTCCTTGTATTCAGGATAGTGCTGTACCATCACTCCAAGCGTATTTATTACCAATGCGCTTGCTCTTTCGTTTGTACCTTTGTATATATTGTTAAGCTCTGCGATAAACTCATCAAGTTCCTTTGGATACAATAGCATTACAAATTTCCCCAGGTATTCAGGGATGTATTTTGCGTATTGAAGTTCATCAATTTCCAAGCCTTTTATAAGCTCAACTGCAATTTCGTTTCTCTGGTCAATTGTAAGAAGAGGTCCTATTTCAACAAGTGAGTTTCCTGCCTTGTTTCTTACGGATTCCTTTGCACTTACTTTCACAAGGTTTGCTAGATGTGTTGCTGTCTGAAGTAATGCAACGTCATTCTTATTCTTTATGTGATCCATTATATAGTCTATGCTAATGGTTTTTACATTCCATGGCGTAGCTGTCTTCAGATTGTTTAGGAACAAGTCTGAAGTCTTATACCTGCTGCTTGTGATAAGGGTCTTGTACTTAGTGATTAAATCATAGGACATGTTCATATTTTTGGCTATTTTATATTTAAGATAGTTTATGCACAGTCCGTCATTTTCAGAAATAATGGATGTCAGATCATATATTTTTTCAAGAGATGAGCTTATATTAGCTTTGTTTTTTACAACAAGATTGAAAAACTGAACTGCCATGAGCCTTACATCGCTTGCAGGATTGTCCAGTGAACCAATTGCATAATCAATGATATAATCAAGCTGTTCAGGTTCATACAAATCAACCGGAATACTCAAAAGAGAATTCAGGCAGCTTAATTTAGCCATATATTCATTGTTTTCTGTTTTATAATAGTCTAAAAGAAGATTTAAGTAGCTCTTCTTGTTGTTGTTTCTTTTTGAGTTTATGACTGAATCAACAAATATTCTCAGTGAATATCCGATCCATTCCTTGTGGTTGTCTGTTACCTTGTATCCCGGATCAAGAAAAAGTCCTAAATATTTGTCCCACAAAGCAAGACCGGTCATCTCTTCATTTATTTCAATTTTTACGTCATCAGGAATTTCTTTTGTATATTCCAGATCAAATGAAACAATTATTATACCCATAAGGTTTGCAGCCTGACGTCTTATGTCGCCTTCCCTGTGAACCAGAAGTTCATATAAAAAGCTTAGGGTAAACAACTTTTCTTTCTGTGAAAGATAAATAGAATACTCTTCAAGTATATTCAGATAAGATCTTAGGTTTTTCCAATCCTGTTCACTTCTTGCAGCTTCTATCATGCTTGTGAAGTTTATTTCATTGTTCAGTTTGCTCATGAGTGTTGTATTGTGTGATATTGCCATGTATTTAAAATTTTCAACAACATCATATCCATCTATGAGAGCATAATCTATTATTTTGTCAGGAGAAGGCTCCTCGGTTTTAAAGTCTATGTTTATGCCTTTGTGTATGATGAAGTTTTCAAAATCCTTCAACTTTGAATACACTCTCATGTATCTCTTTTCTTTTGCTTCGTCCACATTGTCAAGTTTGTCAAGAATTATCTGAAATGATTCACTCAAATCGTATATGTGCATTTCATAGCCGTTTTTTGACTGCTTGTTTTTCACTCTGAAATCTGCATATATCAAAATAAGGGATTCAAGAGGTAGATTTTCAAGTTCCAAATCCCAAGTGGAATGGTTTGCCGCAATAAGAGATATGCTTGGCATGTTGTATTTCATGAACCATTGGTCTGTGTAATAGTAATGAAGATATGCAACTCTTCTTTTTTCAAGTCCCTTGCATCCGTACTTACCTATGTCATGGCCAGCTGCTGCCCCGGATACAAGCCCTAAGTTTACGTTAATTCCTACTTTCTTTAGCTGTCTTGCAACATGCATTGCAACATAGTGTACAGCAGTAACATGTTTTAATGTGTTGTAGCCGTTTACTTCAGCATCAAGCATCATCAATTCGTATATATAATTTTTGTCAAACTTATCCAAAAAGTTAACATATTCGTCAGGATTTGGAAGATCGCTGATCTCTTCTTCAGACAGGAATTTGAAATCTGCAAACTTGTCGTAAACATCGCTGTTTTTTGCGTGACTCAGTATTGTTCTTAATATTTCCAGGTATATGAGAGCTCCGTTTTCATATTTGGGATTAAGCTTAATGGTTGCTGCTTCTGGGAACGATTTGTGTAAGACATACTGAAAAATATAAGAAAGCCAGTCTTTGGGAGCTTCAGAACAAACAATGTCAAGTATGTCAACTGAAAGGTCGATTACATCCTTGCACATGAACTGTTTTTTGTTTATAAGAATCAGCAGATTATTTACAAATTTCTTATTTATTATAAATGACTGCATCTTTTCTTCGGAATAATTTATTCTTTTCAAAAACTCTTTTTGAGTCAAACTTAATAATATCTCTTTGTGCAATTCGTTCAACATAAATCTGCTCATAATATACCTCTAAAATTAGATTTAATTGCACACATTATATCATAGTCCAAAGTTTACTGCAAGAATATCATAAAATTCACAAACCATCATAATTCAACAAAACAAACGATTTACCCTTGTAAAATATTCCGAAATGTATTATATTAAATTACACATGAAATCATTTTATTTAATAAATAAATTGCATAACAAATAAAATTATTGGAGGCTAAAATGTTTTTATTGACTTATTTTTACGAGGGTTCAGAAGCTGCAGGATTTCTGAATAGTAACAAGAATGGTATCATTCCTGCATCCGTTGTATTTTCAAAATTAAATGTTCCGGCACCTTCAAACATGCTAAATATAATTGATGTTTTTGATGATTTGGAATTGGATAAAATCAATGAGGCAATTGTATCCTGTTCTGAATTTATTGACTTGGATAAAGTTAAAATTTTGTCTCCAATTCCTTACCCCAGAAGAAACGTAATTTGTCTTGGAAAAAATTATCTGGATCATGTTAAAGAAGTTAAAAATCTGAAAAATGTAAGTGCTGACATACCGTCAAAACCTATATATTTCAGCAAAATTGCATACCCTGCCATAGGTCAGGAAGATTTTGTTGATATGCACCAGGGAATTGTCAAGGAACTGGACTATGAAGCAGAGCTTGCTGTCATAATAGGCAAGAAAGGCAAGAACATATGTAAGGAAGAGGCAGAAGACTATATATTCGGATATACAATTTGCAATGATATTTCTGCCAGGGATTTGCAGCAAGAACACGTGCAGTGGCACAAGGGAAAATCATTTGATACATTTTGCCCATTAGGACCGGTAATTGCTCATAAATCAACAATTGCATTCCCGCCTGAGCTTGAAATAAAAAGCTTCATCAACGGAGAAATCAGACAAAACAGCAACACTAGACAACTCATATTTGACATACCAACAATAATAAGCGACCTTTCAAGTGGCATCACACTATATCCGGGAGACATAATCCTAACAGGAACACCTGCAGGAGTTGGAGCAGGATTTAATCCTCCGAAATATCTTAATCCCGGAGATAAAATGGAATGCTTCATAGAAGGAATAGGAACTCTTGTTAATACTGTAAAATAATTAAAAAATATTATCCAGTGCAAGACATTCATTTTCCTTAATAATATTAAATTGTATTCTTAAGTGCTCAAGCTCTGCTTGAGCCATATTTTTATCTTTGTTTTTAATGAAAGACTGTAGCTTTTTAATGGAAGAATCAATGTTGTCAATTTCATCCTGGTTGATGAAGTACACCCACAGACCTCTTGCTTCTTCCCACCTTCTGTAATGACTTTCATAATCGACTTCTGCTTTTACCCAGTTTCCTTCTTCAATGACTTGTGATAAAAGAAACAGATTTTCCCAGTAATATGAGGTGACCGGCTCCACCGACGTGAAATGAAACCATACCCACACACCTATCATCACAATCAATACTATCAATGAAATAATTACCATTCTCATATGCTACCTCTTATAAAAAATAAATTTATCTTCTTCATCAACAAAACCATACAGTACCTGCCGGGATTTAAGCTTATTCTTTTTAAGCTCGTCTTGTAAATCAGATTCTGAAATATTAAACTTCTCAAGATTTTTCTGCATTATTTCCCCGTCAAGAATTACTGCTATGGGAATTCTTGCGCATCTTTTCCCAGGCTCTTCATCAGGAGCAATGATGCTCATTTCTCCGTTTGTCTCCATAATCAGGTAATCTATGTCTTCAACGCTGTAATACCCTTTAAGCCTCATTTGCCCAAGAACATCATTGACATTGATCCTCAGCTTGTTCATGTCCTTTGTGTTGAATTGTCCATGATCTATTATTATGGTAGGAGTGCCGCATATTATTTTTCTAGCCTTGTTGCTCTTCAATGTGACATAGGATATGAAGCACTGCAAAAACATAATAACAGCTATGGCCATGAAACCATGGACCAAGGGAGCTCCAAGATCTTCCATGGGCATAACTGCAAGCTCTGCAAGCATAAGTGAAACTACAAGGTCAAAAGGCTGAAGCTCGCCCAGCTCTCCCTTTCCCATTATTCTCATTGACAAAAGCAAAATTGCATACAGTATTAATGATCTGATAGCAACAATAATCATTTTTACCTCTCTGTTTAAAGTTATCTAAAAATGCTAAAAACAAATGAAGCATAAAAGTGAATTTTGCTTCATTTGTATTATTGGTTTATTGCATAAAAAAAATACTCATTTCTGAGTATTTTTATTGTTTATACAGCTTTGTTTATTACGTTTTTAAGTTTTGCAAAAATCATTCTTCCTGCTGCAGTCTGTAAGACGCTGGTAACAGTAACCACAACAGAATCTCCAATACACTTTTTGCCGCCTTCCACAACTATCATTGTGCCGTCGTCAAGATATGCAAGTCCCTGGCCTGATTCTTTTCCGTCTTTAACAACCATGACGGTCATTTCTTCTCCTGGAAGAACTATCGGTTTAACCGCATTTGCCAGCTCGTTGATGTTTAACACCTCAACTCCCTGGAACTCAGCAACCTTGTTCAGGTTAAAGTCGTTGGTCAGAACCTTACCCCCAAGTTCCTTTGCAAGTTTTAAAAGCTTCACATCCACTTCAATGTTGTCGCCGTAATCCTTTGATTCAATCAAAACATTTACAGTGTCATCTTTCTGAAGAATATTTAAAATATCCAGACCTCTTCTTCCTCTGTTTCTTTTAAGACTGTCGGAAGAATCTGCTATGTGCCTTAGTTCCTTAAGGACAAATTCAGGAATTACAAGTGTGCCTTCAATAAATCCTGTCTTGCAAATGTCGGAAATTCTACCGTCAATAATAACGCTTGTATCAAGTATCTTTGGTGAAACAATTTCTTTTTTCGCACTTTTGTCTTTCTTAACCGGCTGGACTTTTTTAAGATTTAACTGTGGCCAAATAACATCGTCTTTTTTTCTTGTGGATATTTTTATTCCCAAGTAACCAAACAACAAGTATGACAATATGGAAACTATTGTTCCAACATACTTTATGTCAGCAAATGGCTGGCTTATTAAAAAAGCTATAACAAACCCAACAATAAGACCCAAGGCGCCCCAGATAATATCAATAGTTGAAAATTTCATCAATTCCCTTTCGAAAGCTTCAGCTATTCTCTGACCAGTCTTTTTAATTTTAACAGAAAGTAGAAAAAATATTATTCCAAAAATTAAACTGATACCAATAATTATTAAAATGTTTTGCAAACCTGATAATTTAAGAAGACCATTTTGATTTAACACTACACCTATAAAAGCCCCTATAGAAGCTCCTATGGTAGTAATAACTGCTCTTACAATTTTATCTATCATTTAATCACCTCCTTAGTAGTATACCCAAATTTTGTTATATTATTTAATGTAACACATTTTTTCTTATTTGGCTACATTTAAATGAAATTATACCCCATTTTTATTAAACAAATCTTAACCTGCATAAAAAAAGAATGCACTAAGCATGAGCTTCTAAACATTCAGTGCATCTTCATTTATTATATTGTCCAAATATTCCTGAATTCCGTTGGAGTCTGTCTCTGTTGAAAGTGAAATTTCACTTACAAGCATCTGCTTTGCGCTTACAAGCATTTTCTTTTCTCCGGTTGAAAGACCTTTCTCCTTGTCCCTGTATGTCAGATCCCTCACCACCTGGGCAACTTCAAAAATGTCTCCTGTCTTCATTTTAATCATATTATCGCGGAACCTTTTGTTCCAGTTGGAATCATTCAATACCGCAGCCTGCTTTAATATGCTGTAGACTCCTTCAACAAGACTTTTATCAATAATGTTTCTCAAGCCGATATTGTTTACATTGTCAACAGGTATCATAAGCTTCATTTCACCAATCGGCATTTTCAAAACGTAATAACTTTTTACTTCGCCTAAAATTTCCTTAGATTCCAATGTCTCTATTACCCCAGCTCCGTGCATGGGATAAACTACCTTATCTCCTAAATTAAACATATTGTTACCTCCTATAATTTATAGTATACACTATCGGGCAACTTATGTCAAATTTATCATTATACCTTGACAGTATGTTGTTGTCAATAAAAAATATCAATTTTTTTATTAAAATTTCAACTTATTTTTTAGTTTTCTTTTATAACGTTATACCGGCGTGAAAACGATATGCATAAAATCTCAAAAAAAATATTTTTTAAAATTTTATAAAAAAACAAGTGCCTTTCGGCACTTATTTCATTTTTATGATTTCCTTACAAGATTCTTCTATATTTTTCTCAGTGAGCATGTATTTTTCCATGAGGTCTTCAGGTTTTCCAGATTCACCAAATGTGTCCATAACTCCGATTCTTCTTACAGGTACAGGGCATGTGTCCGAAAGCACTTCCAGCACTGCACTTCCCAATCCGCCTATAATGCTGTGTTCTTCAGCAGTTACCACTGCTCTTGTTTCTTTGGCAGCCTTAATTATAATTTCCTTGTCAATAGGCTTGATTGTGTGTATGTTTATAACTCTTGCATCAATTCCCTGTGCCTTTAATGATTCAGAGGCCTTTAAAGCTTTCTGAACCATTATTCCAGTGGCAATTATTGTCACATCGCTTCCGTTCTTAAGCTCAACGCCCTTACCTATTTCAAACTGGTATGAAGAATCATAAACATCTTCAACAGCCATTCTTCCAAGTCTTATATAAACCGGCCCAACATATTCCGCAGCTTTTAAAACTGCCTGTTCTGCTTCTATACAATCTGCAGGATTTATGACAGTCATGTTTGGAATGCTTCTCATGAGGCTTATGTCTTCAATGGCCTGATGTGATGCTCCGTCTTCTCCGACTGTAAGGCCTGCGTGTGTTGCAGCTATTTTAACGTTTAAAAATGGATATGCCACAGTGTTTCTGATTATTTCAAATGCTCTTCCGGCAGCAAACATTGCAAATGAGCTTGCAAATGGAATTTTTCCTGCAAGAGACATTCCAGCTGCAGTGCCGATTAAATTTTGCTCTGCGATTCCAACATTGAAAAATCTCTCAGGACTTACTTTTTTAAATTCTGATGTCTTGGTGGAACCGGACAAATCAGCATCCAACACCACAACATCTGGATTGTTTGCAGCAAGCTTTTTTAACGCCTCACCGTATGCTTCTCTAGTTGCTTTAGCCATTCAAGCCACCTCCAATTTCTTCCATTGCCATACAAAACTCTTCATAGTTAGGGGCTTTTCCATGCCATGAAGCCTTGTCTTCCATGAAGGAGCAGCCTTTTCCTTTTATAGTTTCTGCTATGATCAGTGCAGGTTTTCCTGTAACTTTTTTTCTTTCTTCGAATGCTTTTTCCAGTGACTCAAAGTCATGACCGTCTGCCTTGATAACATGCCATCCGAATGCTTCGAATTTTTCATCTATTGGCTCAACTGTCATAACGTCGTTGTTTTTGCCGTCTATCTGCAGGCCGTTGTGGTCAAGAATAGCAGTGAGGTTGTCAAGATGGTAGTGATTTGCAAGCATAGCAGCTTCCCAAATCATTCCTTCCTGAATTTCTCCGTCTCCAAGAAGGGCAAACACTCTGTTTTCCTTTTTATCCAGCTTGAAAGCAAGAGCCATTCCGTTTGCAATGGAAAGTCCCTGTCCAAGAGATCCAGTTGAAGCTTCAACTCCCGGAAGCTTTTTCATGTCAGGGTGTCCCTGAAGCTTTGAGTTAACCTGTCTTAATGTGCCCATAAGCTCCTTATTTATGAATCCCTTTTCCATGAGTGCTGAGTACAGAACCGGAGCCCCGTGTCCTTTTGAAAGAACGAAGCGGTCTCTCCCCTCATCATGAGGATCCTTTATGTTCATTTCTTTGAAGTACAGATAGGTAACAATTTCAACAGCTGAAAGAGACCCGCCAGGGTGCCCTGATTTTGCTTCATGAATCATAGTCAGAATGTTTTTTCTTAAATTCTGTGCTGTGAGTTTCAAATCATCATATTTCATATTTTCCTCCGTTTTTTATTAATTGAGGTAATTAAGTTCTAACTATAAACTAACTCAATCATTATTATTAATTTTTTGGAACTGTTTCCCAGTCCTTGAGAAACTGCTCAATTCCCCTGTCTGTAAGAGGATGCTTTGTCATCTGAACAAGAACCTTGTATGGTACTGTTGCAATGTGACAGCCAATTCTTGCAGCCTGTGTTACATGCATAGGGTGTCTTATGCTTGCTGCAATTATTTCTGATTTTATGTTGTGATAGTTGAATATATCAACAATTTCTGAAATAAGCTCCATTCCGTCTGTACTTATATCATCAAGTCTTCCCACAAATGGGCTTACATATGTTGCTCCTGCTCTTGCGGCAAGTAGTGCCTGACCAGCTGAAAATATAAGTGTTACGTTTGTTTTGATGTTTTCACTGCTTAAAACCTTCACAGCCTTAAGACCTTCAGCAGTCATAGGTATTTTAATTATTATGTTCTTGTGTATTTTGGCCAGTTCAACAGCTTCTCTAATCATGCCTTCTGAATCAAGGCTTATAACTTCAGCACTTATGGGGCCGTCAACAATTTGTGTTATTTCTCTTACAACTTCTTCAAATTTTCTTCCTTCTTTGGCAATAAGTGAAGGATTTGTAGTGACTCCGCAGATGATACCCATATCATTTGCTTTTTTTATTTCTTCAACATTGGCTGTATCGATAAATAATTTCATATGTACCTCCTATTTAATTTCTTTCACTATATTTTTATTTCCAAAAATAACCTTTAGCATAAATACAGGCAGCACTGCCTGACGTGATATTCTCTTTGGTTCCTTTATGAGTCTGTACAACCACTCAAGCCCTAAGTTCACATATATGTCAGGAGCTCTTTTCACATTGCCGGCAAGTACGTCAATTGTTCCTCCATTGCCGATTATGATTTTAGCATTTAGCTTATCCTTGTTGAATTCAATCCATTGTTCCTGTTTTTTTGCTCCGAATCCAACAAACAATATGTCTGGTTCATGCATGTTTATTTCATCAACAACCTTCTGTTCTTCTTCATGACCACCCTGGCCTAAGTGTGCTCCCTTGAAATAACCGTGATGATACCCGGCAATTTTTATTCCGGGATATTTTTCATGGACATTTTTCATGGCAGTTTCAGCAATTCCGGGCTTTCCTCCAACAGCGTAAAGCTTAAGTCCTTTTTTGTCAGCAAGCTCAAGAAGTTTCATTGACAAATCAAATCCTGCAACTTTTCCCTTCAAAGGATGTTTTTTGATTTTTGATGCATAAACAAGTCCTATACCATCTGGTATGTTGATGCTTGATTTGTTCATGTAGTTCAGGAACTCCTCATCATTCTGGCACATCATGACTATTTCTGTATTGGGAGTATATATAATGTATTTTTCTCCCTTTGACAATCTGTCCGCAACGGTGCTCATCACTTCGTCCATTGACTGATTGTCAATTCTTACACCCATAATACTTATTTTATCCATTTTAAATTTCCTTTAATATTTTATAATTTACATTTGTCAGTTCACGAAGTTTGGATACGCTTTGTTTAAGCATCAGCTTTTCTTCATTTTCATTTTCTATTTTGTTTACTATTTCACTGTATAGCTGTATGGAATCTATATTGTCTATCTTGCAGGATACCTTCATGTTGACGCTGTTTGCAAAATGGTCAACCTTGTGGTCATAGGATACAGCAACAAATGGTACATTGGCTGCAGCTGCAAATATTAAAGAATGAAGTCTCACTCCAACCATGACATCCATATTTTTTATTATGTCAAGTGCATCAGTTGTAGTAAGTCTTTCCTTGTAATACACTGCCTTGTCGCCCAGGCTTTTTTCAACCTCTTCAATGAGAAGTAAATCTTCGTTGTAATAAAAAGGTATGAAACAGCACTCTATACCGTCACTTATGAGCTTTTGTGCAACCTGGACGATTTTTGTGCTCACATCTGCATTTTTCCAGTTTCTCAGTGAAAAACAAACCCTTTTTGGTCCATGTGGGGTTTTGTTAATGCTTTCGCCGGCCTTTAAGTTGATAACGGGGTCCGTTGACAAAAAAATCTTGTCCTGGTTTACTCCCAGGGCCTCTAAATAGTCCTTTGAATGTTTATCTCGGACAGTGATATAATCCACAAGTTTAAGTGTGCTTGCTACTGCATTTTTGCTCTTTTCATTTATAATTGGTCCTATTCCCTGACTGAGCATTATTATTTTATTGTTCATGAGCTTTGCAAGCCTTATGAGGAATAAATAGTAATAAATGCTTCTTTTGCTCGTTATATCCTGAAGAAGGCTCCCTCCTCCGAACACTATGGCATCAGATGACTTGAGTTTCCTAAGTATGGACATCACATTGTACCTATCTATGGTGTCTATGTCGTATTTTCTTGCGGTTGCTTCCTTGTTGCCTGACAAAATGGTAATGCTTTTTCTGTCCGTTATTTGCAGGATTTGCTCAAGGGCCATTTCCAGTATTGCTTCGTCACCTAAGTTGCCAAAGCCGTAATACCCTGCTAACAATATTCTTTTCACTTAAGTCTCTCCTGTAATTTAACGAATAATTTATTAAGCCAATCAAGCACAACAACCAGAATGCAACCTATGATTATACCAAATCCAAGAGCAATTAATGTCCTTGCAAATGATAAGTAAATCGGAGTTCTCAAATGAGAAAATGTATTTATTACGGATGATGTTCCAATGGCAGAAGCCAGCATAAACAGCCCTGTATAGAACATTGATTTTTTGCTTGCAGCATAAACAGCAGCAAAAATAGAAGGGAATGCAATTAAGAATTCCTTTGTTCTAGGCCTTGCAAGAAGAACATATTCCATGAAATTTCTGGAAATCATTTCAATGTTTGAAGGCTGAATGTTTGTTTCATGTCCTGTTCTTGAAATGTAGATATAGCCTGCAACAGCCAATATTCCTGCAATGATTCCATAGTAAATTTTAATTTCCTTGTTCAAAATTTTAATTGTTGTATTGACTACGCTTTTAACCGAATCTTCCTGTTCGTTGTTCATGAAATATATTAAAAACATCATTAGAAAGACTCCAAACGGAAGAATCTGAGCAAACTTAACTCCTCTGAAAATATCCATTTCAAGGAAGTACTTCACATCAGCAAGCATTGCATCAACAAACACAGCACCTGCCAGTGATATGGCAACAGAAGCTGTAAGGATTAACGTTGAATAAATCATAAGCTGGACGTTTGTGTATTGTTTTTTTGATATGAATATTTTCTTTATATGCATCATGAAAAAATAAATTGCAATTCCTGAAAATGAAACCGCAGCAGCAAAGGAAAATCCTTTCTCAGCAATATTTCTCATGACAAAAGGCACTGCTGAAGCTGGGACTGCTGCCAGGTACAGGTAATTGAAAAATTTATGTTTAATGTTGAACATCTTAAGGAATAAAAACACACAGGATAATGTGATTCCTGCTGCCATTACAGCAAGTCTTTTTGCACCTATGTGGAATTCATGCATTGCCTGAGCCTTTCCAAGAGTTATGTTGTGCTCGCTCAGTCTTTCCTGAAGGCTATTAAATGTTCTTTCATATTCTGCTGCTTCAGTCATGAACTTTGTGCTTTTTTCTTCTTCATAGAAGGGTTTGAAATAAATGACTCTGATGTTTCGTTCTGTGATTGCCCTGAACAGTGTGTTTTCTATTTCTTCTGCACCTTCATAATTGTAGTATTTGTTCCTTGCCCTTATGTAATCCCACATTGTGAATGCTCTTAAAGCCTGGTACCCGGAATCTTCAACCAGGTCCTTAAGCCCTTCCTGCTTAATGTGCTCTCTTTGCTCGGAACTTTCAATCATAACTACGGAAATATCATTTTCCATTACATAATCAAGCAAGTTTTGTTCATTATCAGGAAATCCCAAAACTTCCTTGCCGTGAAGTATGTAAAGCCTTGGTTCTAAATTATATCTTTCATTTGCATTCTTATATGCATCCGCAAGCTTTTCGTTGTGAGACGGGAAATTAATTGGTCTTAATATTACATCAAGATTTGCATCTTTTATAAGATTTATTTTTTCCTCGTCATAGCCTATTCCTATGTTAAGAAGCCTTGAATCGCTAATTTCTTTTGCTTCGTAAACTCCCAAGCCTTCATTGTTGACAATTCTAAGAGTAGGGCTGTAGTAAAGATCGTCGGCTGTTCCGTCAAGAACTATGTAAAAAACACCGTCAAAAGAGTATGTATTGAAAAATTCATCAGTATATCTTTCATTGAGCCCTGAAACCAAGTAATCATAAGTTTCTTTATCCTTTGTTGAAACAACCACATCATACTGATCTATTTCTTTATTCATGATCATTTCTACAATTTCAGGCTTGTAAAATTCAACCCAGTTGTAGTTTTCAATCAACTTTGAAACAATTTCAGCTCTGAGGGGTTTACCGTCTTGGATGAGAAGTTTTATTGTTTCTTCCTGTATTGCAACAGACTGAGAACCGTATTTCTTAAACTCTTTGAGCCACCAACTCAAATCTTTTTCAGAGCTGTCAGCAAATTTCTCCATTTCATTGTAATCAAGTACTATTTCAGCAGTCTTGTACTGCTTTTCAACTTCTACGCGCTGGTATATGGTAAACAGCCCCACAAGCAGTGTCAGGCATATTATTAAGAGCACTGTTTTATCTATTTTGTTAAGTTTCATTTTATCTCCTTTTCAGATGTTTAAATCTAATAAACAATAACATATTAATTTCATAAAATCAACTTTGTAACTATCAAATTATTTTTCCAGCACGCACACAACCATTTTAACGAGAAATTCCTTAAAAAACGGTAATTTTGCAGGATACTTAAAAATTCCCCGAAGGGGTTCTTCCGAATAATACACAGTCTTGAACCTGCTGTTATTTAAGATTTTTTTTGCTCTTTTGATTGTCATTTTGTTTATGTATGAAAAATACTCAGTTCCATCAGATTTTGCTGAAATTCGAAACTCAATTCTTTCCTTGCCGTCAGGCAAATCCTTCACAAGTTCCTTGTATGTTTCTATTAGTGTTTTTTCACTGAAAAATACATGTACCCACGGCATTCCTATGGCATCGCTTAAATGTGCTCCGTAAGGATGGTTGTATGGTGGAAAATTCAAATACAATTTTCCGTTTTTTTTCAATATTCTGTAGCATTCTTCAAGAACCTTCTCCGGCTCATCCACATGTTCCATGGCATCATTCATGATAATAGTGTCAAATGTCTCATCGTCAAAAGGAGTTTTTGAAGCATCCGCGCACACAAACTGGAACTTATCGCTCATGTTGTATTTTTCTGCAAGCTTTTCTGCTTCATTTTTATATTTTCCCAGTATTTCTACCCCTGTTATGCTCTTAACTCCCTTAGAGCCGTAAAAAACAGTCTTTCCTCCTGCTCCGCAGCCAATGTCAAGCACATCTTTATCCTTAAACATTTTATCCACATCTGTATATTTCAAATAAAATTTTATTGTATCTATTCCTTTTTCATACTGCCATTCTGCATATGTTTTTTTACCTTCATTGTTTAAATTGAAAGGATGTAGTGGCAGCTTGAACAGTTTGTTGACTGTCATACATAAATTTCGCATATAATAACCTTCTTCTTTAAGTTTTTATTACTTTGCAATTATAACATTACATTTTGGCAAATTCAATCTTTAGTTGCTTATTCAGCACATTTCGTTCTTCTTCTAAAATTTTACCCATAATTTTTTATTTGTCACTTTATGTTGAATTATTTGTTAATTTAAGTTAAAATGTTTTATATACTATTAAGGGAGTTGTTATTTTGAAAAAAGTTTTAGTTTTGACATTGATATTGCTGCTTGCATTTTCTACGGTTATTTTTGCAGCTCCGGGAGACACAAGCGATCCTATTGTGGTGTTGAGCTACTTGAATGAGCAAATAGAAGCTCTAATCAGCAAGTACAAGCTTGAAGACATCGATGATATGCAAAAACAAATTGACAATTTAGACTCATCAGGCGGCAGTTCCTCTGGTATGGCTCTTGAAATTGTTGAAATCAGAAATGGCGAAAAAATAATTGCAGGCTCCGGATCTGAACTCATTTTAAGAGGCGGAGAAGCTGTCATCATAGGAAGCGAAATGGGCGGTATTTCAGATGTTACCCTAGGCAAGGACTTTGTGTCAGGAATGTCTGTTGTTCCAAACCACCTTATGATAGTTCCAAGAGATGACGGAAGAGGCGTTTATGCTGAAAAATATGCCATATTCATGGTACGAGGCTCATACAAAGTAGTTAAATAAGAATTATAATAAAATGATAAATGGATCTTCCATTTATCATTTTTTATGTATTGAGCCTTACAGACACTTCCCCTGAAATAATTTTCTCAGTCGTTCCATTTTCAGTTATAACCACCAGTTCTCCTTCAGAACTTATGTCAACGGCAGTTGCCTTTCTGACTAAATTGTTTTCAATGAGGTTTATGTTCTTTCCTATGACATATGATTTTTCTCTGCATATGTCCAGGCTTTCTTTAAAATTCCCCTTTATGAATTCATTGTACAAAATTTCAAAGTTATTGAGTATTTTTGCAGCAACAAGGCTCTTCTCGAAAATAATCCCTGCTTCCATATACAATGAAGAAGCTACGTCTTTTATTTCATCAGGAAAATTGTCGTTGTTTATGTTCATTCCTATTCCAACAACTACATATGGATTTTTGTTCATCTCAGTCTTCATCTCAGTGAGTATTCCGCATATCTTTTTACCGTTTAAAAAAATGTCGTTAGGCCACTTGATCTGAGAGATGATATGAAGTTCATCAAGTGCTTTTGCCACTGCAGCAGCACAAACTTGAGTGATCTTCGAAATTTGAGACAGTTCAATTTCAGGAATAAGCACTACGGACATGCACATTCCCTTTTGCGATTCCCATCTTCTGCCCAGCCTTCCCCTGCCTGTTGTCTGTTCTTCACATGTTACAAGGCTGCCATTTGAAAGGTCGTTGTTTTTGGCATAATTGTTTGTTGAGTCAACTTTTTCAACAAACACAACATTTCTTCCCATAAACTTCGTATTGAGATGTTTGTTTAAATTTTCCCCGCTTAAGTAATCCTTCATTGTTGTTCAGCCAATTCCTTTATAAGTTTTACAAACTCTTCATCAGCCTCATACCCTTGAAGATCCAGTCTGTTGTTTTTAGTGCTGAATTCGTTGTGGTATTTTTCCTTCACATAAATTTTTTCTTCTTCAATATCATAGTAAAGATCAAAATTGTATTCATCTTCATTTTCAAATATGAAAAAACTGTTTTCAACAATTACACTGACATCCAGCCAGTAGTACCCGTCATCCTTATTAGACAACTCCTTGACTTTAGCTGCTTCATCTGCATCTGCCAGATTTTCCAGCAAAAGTTTTGCAACGCCAACTTTATCAAGATCATCAGACAAAGCACCATTAAAGCTGTTAAGCTTTTTAATCCTTTCATGCTGACTTGTATATCTGATTCCTTCATTGGAATAAACAGTTGGGTCAACAAATGAAACGCTGCTTATGCTACCGGAAATTTTTAGAATTTCCGAGCTCATAACCTCATCAATTTTCTCCTGGTAATCCTGGGTGCTAAAAAAGCTGTATACTGCAAACACAAGAGCAGCCAGCACCGCAAGCAGCACAATTATTCGTCCGTAATTTATTTTTCGTTTTTTGCTGTACATGCTATGTCTTCTTGCCATAACTACCACCTTATATCTTTTAATTTAAGAAGCTTCTTTATATTTTCTTCAAGCTCCTGTAGTGTGCCCTCATTGTCAATGATTTCATCTGCCATGGAAATTTTTTTCTTAATAGGTATTTGTTTGCTGATGATTTTTAAAACATCTTCAGGGTTTTTACCTTCCTTCAGAGCCCTTTTTTCAAGCCTATTTCTTTGTGTTTCTTCGCTTACGCTCACAAGCCATATCTCATCAAACTTAATGCTGTATGACTCATTCCTTGCAATGCTTTCAAAAATCAGAGGTATGTCTAAAAATATTACTTCGTCATTTGAACTTTCAACACCCTTTGCAAGTTCCTCCCTGACGAATGCATGAACCATGTCATTGAGGGTTTCAAGTCTTTGTGTGTCATTGAACACAATGCTGCCGAGAACACTCCTGTTAATTGTGCCATCTTCATTTAAAATTGTATGTCCGAACAAGTCAACAACCTTGTTATAAAGCTCTGTTCCTTTATTGTAGCCTTCATGGACAATTTTATCCGAATCAAGAACATTAAATCCCATTTTTTTTAAAATATCAACAGCCGCTGACTTACCTGTTCCAATGCTTCCTGTGATGACAATCACTTTTTTATCATTAAATGTTTCTGATTCTTGTTTATGATGATCTTGATTATTTTGCTTCATACCAGCTACCGCCCACATTCACGTCAGATTCCAGGCGAACCTTGAAACCCTTAACCACATTTTCCATTTCTTCCTTAAGAAGTGTCTTGACCGCTTCAAGCTCATCACCGGCAGTTTCTATTATAAGCTCATCGTGTACCTGCAAAATCAGCCTTGATTTCATTTTGTTATTCTTTAACCTGTTGTAGACTCCAACCATTGCAGATTTGATTATATCTGCTGCCGTGCCCTGCACAGGTGTGTTCAGGGCAATTCTTTCTCCAAAAGAACGGATGTTGAAATTGCGGGATGCAAGCTCTGGAATATATCTTCGTCGCCCGAAAAATGTTGTAACATATCCATCCTTCTTGCCCTGTTCAACAATGTTTTTCATGTATTGGTCAATGTTTGAGAAAAACGACAGATAATTGTCTATGTACTGTTTTGCTTCCTTCCTTGGAATACCCAGGTCTCTGCTTAACCCGTAGTCGCTTATTCCATAGACGATTCCAAAGTTTACTGCCTTAGCCCTGCTTCTCATGGTGGAAGTAACCTGTTCCATGTCAACATGGAAAACCTGTGATGCTGTCTTTGTGTGTATGTCTTCATGATTTATAAATGCATCAATAAGATTTTTTTCATCTGCTAGATGTGCCAGCACACGAAGTTCTATTTGGGAATAATCGGCATCGCATAAAACAAATCCATTCTCAGCAACAAAAGCCTTTCTCAGCTCCCTTCCCTCATCCGTCCTTGTAGGAATATTCTGAAGGTTTGGTTCTGTGCTTGAAATTCTTCCTGTTGCTGCAATTGTCTGGTTGAATACAGAATGAACTCGTCCGTCTTTGCTTATTACGTTTTTAAGCCCGTCAACATATGTTGAGTTTAACTTAACCATCTGCCTGTAATCAACAATATATCTGGCTATTTCATGTTCAGACATGAGTTTTTCCAACACTTCCGCATCAGTTGAAACGCCTGTCTTAGTCTTTTTAATGACAGGAAGATTCAACTTTTCAAAAAGAATATATGAAAGCTGTTTTGGGGAATTTATGTTGAAGTTTTCTCCTGCCAGCTCATAGATAACTTTTTCAAGCTCTGCAATTTTCTCCTGAAAATGAACTCCAAGTACACCAAGCATATCCGGATCAACCTTGAAACCTATGAACTCCATGTATGCCAGCACTTCAATAAGAGGAATTTCAATCAAATTGAAAAGGTCTGTCATTTCAAGTTCAGCAATTTCAGATAAAATCAGTTTTTCAGTCCTTATTACTACATTAATGAAATTGTACAAATAAGTTTTTTTATTTTCCAGATCCAGTTCTCTGAATGTAATTCCTTTTTTGCCTGTTCCAAGAATTTCATTTTCAGAAAGTATGTCTTCTTTCAAGTATTCATAGGCTATTTTGTCTATGGAATATGAGCTTTCAGAAGGATTAAGAAGATATTTCCCTATTTCAGAATCAAATGATATTCCGTTAAGCTCCATATTATTTCTCATAAGGTAAATAACTTCATTTTTGATGTTGTGTCCTGATACATTGATTGTACCGTCAACAAATATATATTTTAAAATGTCAAGGACCTTTTCTTCACTTATTTTTTCTAAATCTATGTAGTATATTTTGATTCCGTCAGAAATTCCTATTGCTACCGCATTGCTGTACAATGCCCTGTCACCGTCTAAGAGAAATTTAATATAAATCTTTTTAGTTTTTTTGATATCTTCTGCAATTTCAATTATCTTTTTTTCATCATCTACATAAATAATGCTTGTGTCCACGTAGTTATTTGCATTTACATTTACATCTTCATCGACCTCTGCAGCATCAAACAAAGACATCTGCGACTGTTCCTGTACATTTTCAGGCGAGGTAGTGTCTTCTATTCTTTTTTTGAAATTTCTGAACTCCAGCTGATCGTACAAATCTAAAAGGCTTTTTGCATCCGGCTTTTTAAGTCTGTAGTCTTCAATATTAAAATCAATGGGAATGTCTGTGATTATGCGAGCGAGGCCCTGGCTCATATATGCCTGAAGTTTGTCTGTTTCAAGTTTTTCTTTTAGCTTACCTTTTATGTTGTCAATATTTTCATAAATGTTGTCAAGGCTTTTGTATTCCTGAATCAGCTTCAAAGCAGTTTTTTCTCCAACACCCCCAACTCCCGGAATGTTGTCAGAAGAATCTCCCATGAGAGCCTTAAGGTCAATGAACTGTGCAGGAGTTATTCCATATTCCTCGTTCATTCTTTCAATGCTCATTTCCTCGGTGTTTGTAACGCCTTTTTTCGTAAGTATAACTCTTGTGTTGTTGTCTATAAGCTGAAGATAATCCTTGTCGCTTGTTACAAGGTATGTCTTTGCTCCATATTCTTCTGCAGCGCTGGCAAATGTTCCTGCCACGTCGTCTGCTTCAAAACCTTCTATTTCAACACATTTAATATTATGAACCTCGAGAACATCCCGGATAAGCTGAAACTGTGAAACAAGCTCGTCAGGAGCTTTTTGTCTTGTGGCTTTGTAATCTTTGTATTGTTCATGCCTGAATGTAGGCTTCTTTGGATCAAATGCAACACATATGTACTCAGGAGAATATGTATCTATAAGTTTATACATCATGCTTAAAAAACCATAAACAGCATTTGTAAACTGACCTTTTTTAGTCTTAAGAGGAGGCATAGCGTAAAACGCTCTGAAAAGCAAGCTGTTGCCATCCAATATCATAATTTTATTTTCCATGTAATCTCCTTTGCATCAAAAGAATTCCGTTTTGCTGCAACAGCACCGGTATCTTATTATTATTTTTATTATAACAATTTCTATTCTCAGGGTAAAGGAATATTTTATCTCATATATTGATTTTTCAAACATATAATTAATTAACGATGTGGAGGTGCAATAAATATTGAACAAAATTACTGCAAAAAACTATAATTTTTCAAATGTGAAGTTCTTTACTCCCATGCAATTAAGCGAACATTACAACTTGTACACAAGATATATTGATTGCCTTAATAAGGTTAATCTTGAAATGTCCTACAGCGACACAAATGAATGCAACCAAAATTACAGCAGTACAAGATCCGCCCAAAAATCAAAGACATTTTGTTTTGATGCCATAAAACTCCATGAACTGTATTTTGAAAACCTCACAGGAAACAACACAACAATTTACGGATCTATTTCAGAAGTAATTGACGACGTGTTTGGTTCATACAGCAATTTTTTTGAAAAATTCAAATGCATCGCGCTGTCCATGAGAGGATGGGTAATGTTGTGCTTTGACAAATACAACGGCGAGTATTACATCTATGGGCAGGATTCCCATGACGACGGTGTCATGCTTTACGCTGAGCCTCTAATAGTTCTTGATGTGTATGAGCACTCCTACATGATTGATTACGGAACCAACAGAAGCCTGTATGTTGATGTATTTTTTGAAAACCTTGATTTTAAAGTCGTTAATTCAAGAATAAATTATCTGCTAAATTTGGAACCCAAAGAACCCCCCCACATATAATAAATTAAACAATAAACTTAAGGAGGTTTCAAATATGGGATTTTTTCATGGCAATAGAGTAGGCGGCGCTAGCGGATCAAATTTACTGTTTTTCTTCTTATTGTTGGTAATTTTATTCAACCAGTGCGATGATTTTGATCTGTAATAAATAAAAATTGCATTTAATAAGAACAATAAAAGGCCTGGATTTCCAGGCCTTGTTATTGCATTATTTTATTGTTATTTGTCTTTGTATCTTTCAACCATAAATTCCTTGAATTTTTCTTCAACTTTGGAAAAATATCTGTCAGGCTGATATACATAGTAAAGCTTTCTTTTAAGATTCATACCTTCAACGTTCAATATGAACGCTTTTATTTCATTTATTTCTTGTTCCACTGCCTTTTTAGGAAGTACAGCAAGTCCTAAGTTGTTTGTTATGAATTTCTTGATTATGTCGTTGTCTTCAGCCTGAATTACTATGTTCAGGTCGCTCAATTTAATTTTTTTTCCGTTCAGATAGTTTTCAAACATGTGTAGTGTTGCTGATCCCTTTTCCCTGACAATGAACTTTTGCTCAAGAAGATCAGCTGCTTTTATTTTACGGTCCTTGAACTCTTCATTTTTTTCGGCAGATGCCACAACAACAACTTCATCTTCCGCAATACATATGCTCTTTAATTTTTTGTTCTTGGACAATATTCCCGTAAAACCAAAGCTTGTGAATCCTTCTTCTATGTTTTTGAACACCATGTCCGAGTCAATTTTTTTAATTACATATGTTGTTTCAGGATACAATTTGTTAAATTCGATTATCAAATCGTGTATGTAGTAATCTGCAGGCATTGAACTTGTGTATACAGTCAAATTGCCCTTTACCAAGTCGTCTTCACATCTAAGCAAAGAATATATTTTGTTTTCTTCGCTCAATACGCTTTTTGCATATTTGTACAGAATGTAGCCTTCTTCGGTTGGTACTATTTCTCTGCCGCTTTTCTTAAAAAGCTCTGCTCCGAAATCCTTCTCAAGAAGCTGCATTTGTTTAGAAACTGCAGGCTGTGTTATGAAAAGCTTTTCTGCTGCCTTTGATATATTTTTCAAATTAATTACTTCTATAAATGTTCTTAGGTAAGATGTATTCATGATTAACCCTCATATTATATTGGCTGTATGCCCATTCCAACTGCTTCATGCTCAAAACCTCTTCTAGGAGAGCCTATCTGTCCGTAAAGAACAACAGCAATCCAATTTCCACTGGAAGGGTCGTCCTCGATTAAGGTGCCTCTTACAATTGTAAATGTAAGGCCTGCGCTCCTTAAAACTTCACCTAGCATGACCTGCCCCCTGCAGTAACCGCTGAGAGCTTCAATGATAGCATGATAAAGTGCATGTTCCTCATGGTAGTTCTCACGAATGATGTCTTCTCTTGAAGCCGCTGTTTCTATGGCAGCAACAATTTTCTTCGCATCCATTGAACCGGCCTGGCCCCTGTAAATGACATAATTCTTTTTTTCATAAAATTCCTTGAGATTTTCCATGTCGCCGTCATCCATTGCCAGCAGCAATGCTATTTTACCAATACCACGTTTATTCATGACTACCTCTTCATTGAGTTAATTATAACGCATAACGCATTTTAAATTATACCATTAAAATGGTGATAATTCCAATATTTTTTTCTCATAAAAAAGTGTTTCTTCCTGAAGAACATCTGCTCTGTTTTTATATTCAAAAACAAAATCCTTATCGCTGATTGTTTCAAGGTTTATTCTTACATTTAAAAGTGCCGAGAGAACTGCTGTTCTTGCAAGCATTGCAGCTACAAGACCGTCAGTAACGGCATTTGAATTTCCTCTTGCAACAACGGCCTCAGCCAGAGGAAGGATTTTAAAAGATGTTTGGGCAACATCAAGAGGAACCTCTGCTGCTATTTTTGCACTTTCTTCTATAGCTTTGTTTCTAAGAATTTTTTGTTCATCATCTTCCTTTGGCATTTTGTATGCTTCCATGACTTTGTTGTAAGCGTAGCTGTCCCTTTCAATGTCATCAAGCAGCTTACTTCTAAGAGCCATTGCCTTATTTTTTATTTCATTCATTTCAGATTCAACTTCAATGTATTTTTTCTTACCCGTTGTCAGGTTGGCAACCATTTCTGCAAGAGCAGCGCTCAATGCTCCGCAAAGAGCAGCAATGCTTCCTCCTCCAGGAACAGGAGAATTAGAAGCTACAACTTCTGCAAATTCATGTATAGACTTATTTTTCATATGGGTTCCCCTTTACAATTTCTCCGTTTTTAATTACTGTTTCAACTATGTTTACTGCTGCATGGTATGGAAGAAAATGAATTGAAGGATATTCAAGAATTATTATGTCTGCCTTCTTTCCTTTTTCAATGCTTCCTATTGTGTCAGCTCTGCCCACTGCAGCTGCAGCATTTATTGTGAGAGCTGTAATTATTTCTTCAATTGACAATTTCATGTGAATTGCTGCTAAAGCTATGACAAGTGGTATTGAATTTGTAAAGCAGCTTCCCGGATTAAAATCCGTAGCCAGTGCCACAGCACAGCCTTCATCTATCATCATTCTTCCCCTTGCATATTCTTCCTTAAGGCAAAATGCTGTTGCAGGAAGAAGCGTGGCAATAGTATCAGACTTTGAAAGCATATTGATTCCTTCATCAGAAGACTGCAGCAGATGGTCTGCAGAAACACAGCCCAGTTCAACTGCAAGTTCTGTTCCTCCAAGCTGAACCATTTCATCAGCATGAATTTTAAGTTTTAATCCTGCATTTTTAGCAGCAGACAAAAATCTTCTTGACTGTTTCACAGAAAAAACATTTTTTTCACAGAAAATGTCTGCAAACTCTGCCAATTGTTTTTCAGCAACAACTTTAAGAACATCGTTTATCATGAAATCAATGAATTCATCTTCTTTTCCTTTGTATTCAGGCAGAACGCTGTGAGGACCTAAGAATGTAGGAACCAAGTCCACAGGATGAATTTCGTCAAGTTTTTTCATGGCTTCAAGCTGCCTTATTTCTGTCTCCATGTCAAGGCCGTATCCGCTTTTTCCTTCTATGGTTGTAACGCCCATATCCATAACTTTATCAAGCCTTTTTTTGCCTGTTAGTACAAATTCGTCCAGTGTTGTGCTTCTTGTTGCCCTCACGGAACTTGTTATTCCGCCGCCTCTTTCCATGATGGACATATAATTGTCCCCTCTTAACCTCCATGAAAATTCGTCAGCCCTGTACCCTCCGAAAATCAAATGAGTGTGAGAATCTATAAAACCTGGGAGCACTGCCTTGCCTTCAGCATCTATTACTGTATATTCATAGTTATCATATTTTGAAAGTATTTCATCAGTTGTTCCAACCTCAGCAATTATACCATCTTCAACAACAACAGCACCGTTTCGTATCATTCCAATGTCAGACATATCTTTGCCGTGCTTTGGACTTCTTCCACTGCATGTGACAAGTTCTGAAGCGTTTTTTATAATAAGTCTTTTCATGTTTCTCCTTTCGAATGTACCCTCCGCAAATTGCGGAGGGTAGTTTCCTTACTGAAGTCTTGTTTCAAGCACCTGGTCGCTTGAGAAATTTTCAAGTCTTAAATAATAATCTGCTGTATCAACCAGCGCCTGCATTGGAACAAGCCCTACTATTTCGCTGCCCACAATGTTTACTCCGTATCTTGCAGCTTCCATTTTAATTGTTTCAAAAACTCTGTAAATGGATGTCTTTGTGTAGTCCGTAAGGTTCATGGATACCTGTACTATGCCCCTGTCTTCAAGTTCTATTCCAAGAGCCTTCACATATCTGAACCCGCCGCTTAAGTGTCTCACCTGTTTTGCAATTTTGCTTGCAATTTCAAGGTTGTTGGTTGAAAGATTAACATTGTATGCAACGAGAGGCATTCTTGCTCCGATTACTGTGGCTCCGGCTGTAGGGTGAATAGTTTCAGGACCAAAATCAGGCTTCCACATGTCATCCTTCATTTTTTCTGCCATTCCTTCAAACTGTCCTTTTCTTATGTTAGCAAGATTTTCTCTGTGAGGTGCCGTTGCTGATTTTTCATATAAGAAAAACGGCAGCCCGTATTTTTCAGAAGCTTCCTTTGCAACATGCTTTGCAAGAGCATCTGCTTCTTCAACAGTTGCATTTTTTATTGGAATGAATGGAATTACATCAACTGCTCCCATGCGTGGATGCTGTCCTTCGTGATGATTGAGGTCTATTAATTCAACTGCCCTGCCTATGGCTTCAATCATGGCAGCCCCTAATTCTTCCGGTTCTCCGACAAGAGTTACAACTGTTCTGTTGTGGTCCTCATCGCTGGAATAATCAAGAAGCTTAATATTTTTCTTTCCTCTGAAAACATCAAGTATTCTTTCTAATTTTTGTAAATCTCTTCCTTCGCTGAAATTTGGAACGCATTCTATTATTTTGTTCATGATTTTCTCCTGTTATTTTTTATATTCTGTAAATGTTCTGTCAATTAATTCATCGCTTGCAACGTAAGGAATTGTAATGTGGTCTTCCCCTGCAAACTGCTTGTTGTATTCCATTGTTGTTTCGATGGAATGTTCATTTCTTGCCCATGACCTTCTTGATACTCCCACCATTGTATCCCATGGTATTGACTTAAATAGAATTTCATCAACTCTTCTGCTTCCATCAAGAACCATTCCAAATCCACCGTTTATGGACTTGCTTATTCCAACTCCCCCGCCGTTGTGAAGGGCAACAAGGCTCATTCCTCTTGCTGCATTTCCGGCAAAGCAGTGTACTGCCATATCTGCTGTTACATTGCTTCCGTCATATATATTTGATGTTTCTCTGAAAGGTGAATCTGTTCCGCCTGTGTCATGGTGGTCTCTTCCTATCATCACAGGACCTATTTCACCGTTTCTTACCATTTCATTGAACTTAAGGGCAATGTCCCTTCTTCCAAGAGCATCCTGGTAAAGAATTCTTGCCTGTGTTCCTACAACAAGCTTATTCTTTTCAGCATCGCGTATCCAGATGTAGTTGTCTCTGTCCTGTCCTCTTCTGTCAGGATTTATGCAGGACATGGCAGCATGGTCAGTCTTTCTTAAATCCTCAGGATTTCCGCTTAAGCAAACCCATCTGAAAGGTCCGTAGCCGTAATCAAACAGCATTGGTCCCATTATGTCTTCCACATAGGACGGGAATATGAAACCTTCGCTGGTGTCAGTTCCATTTTTGGCAATTTCCTTCACTCCCGCATCAAAGACGGCTTTCATGAACGCATTGCCGTAATCAAAGAAATAAGTTCCTCTGTCTACCAGTGTTTTTACTGCTTTGAAATGTTCTTCCAGAGATTTGTTTACAAGTTCAGCAAACTTTTCTCTGTCAGCCTTTAACAGCTCGGTTCTTTGCTCAAAGGTTAATCCTTTAGGGCAGTATCCTCCGTCATATGGAACATGGCATGATGTCTGGTCAGACAAAAGGTCCACGTGAATATTTTTATCTACTGCATATTCAAGGAGATCAACTATGTTTCCGTGATATGCAATGGAAATTGTCTGTTTTTTGTCCAGGTATTCCTGAGCCTTTTTAAAAGCTTCTTCAAGACTGTCAGTTACCATGGTAACCCATCCCTGGTTCAGTCTTGTTTCAATTCTTGAATAATCGACTTCAGCAATTATGCCGACACCGTTGGCAATTTCAACAGCCTTTGGCTGAGCACCGCTCATTCCTCCAAGACCTGAAGTGATAAAAAGATGTCCTGCAAGGTCCTGGTCAGCAGGTATTCCAAGTTCCTTTCTTCCTGCATTTATGAGGGTGTTGAATGTTCCGTGAACTATTCCCTGAGGTCCGATATACATCCATCCCCCTGCTGTCATTTGTCCGTAGCTTGAAACACCCATGGCTGTAGCCTTTGCCCAGTCGTGAGGGTTGTCAAACATTCCTATCATAAGGCCGTTTGATACTAAAACTCTCGGACTGGTTTTATGAGACTTGAAAAGTCCCAGAGGATGGCCTGACATAACAGCAAGAGTTTGTTCATCAGTAAGCTGTTCAAGATATTTTTTTAAAAGACAGTACTGCATCCAGTTCTGGCAAACCTGGCCAGTTTCCCCGTATGTCACAAGCTCATATGGGTACAGTGCAACTTCATGGTCAAGGTTGTTGTCTATCATAACCTGAAAAGCTTTGCCTTCAACGCAGTTTCCTTTGTATTCTTCAATTGGTTTTCCGTAAATTCTTTCCTTTGGCATGAAACGGTAGCCGTAAATCCTGCCTCTCGTCATGAGCTCTTCTAGAAATTCAGGAGCAAGTTTTTCATGAAGATTTTCAGGAACGTACCTGAGGGCATTTTTAAGAGCAAGCTTGATTTCTCTTTCATTTAATGTAAGCTCTCTCTTGGGTGCTCTTCTCACATTTTCTTTAAACACTGGGTATTCCGGAAGAACGTCATCTAATTTAATTGTCATAGCATTTAATATGTCTAAATTATTAATCATCTTAATACCTCCATTCTTATTAATATCATTATATAAGAACACCGTCGATAAATCGTCTATACATTTAAGATTTCTTAAAGCTTTTTTTATTATAATAAATTTACAGTTAGTAAGAGAAATCTTATTAACATCTCTCCCCCTTGTTTTTTTATAAATACGTTATTAGGTCTTGCACGAGCAAGGCCTAATTTTTTCCTAATGTACTCGGGTTACTATAATAATGACTTCATGAAAACATTGTCTCCCCTGGTATAGTTTTTTTATAAATACGTTATTAGGCCTTGCACGCGCAGGGCCTAATTTTTTCTAATTTTAACCCCTATCCATTATGCTTAAAATTGTTGATTTTATTGATAATATGCTATATTATTGAAATATAAACTTCAGGAGATACTATGGATATTATTTCAGTAAAAATGCTTGGTAACCCCACAGTTATGTACAACCAAAATAAGGTGACTTTTCCTTACAAAAAGGCAGAAGCCTTGTTTTATTATGTCTGTTTAAACAAGCATGTGAGAAGAGAAGAAGCAATGAACATATTCTGGGCTGACACTGACGAAGCAACCGGGCGCAAGAATTTAAGGGATGCAATTTATAAAATTAAATTGAGCACATGCGATACAATCTTTTCACCATCAAAAACATACATTGAATTTTCTGACAATGTTAATATTGAAATTGACACAGACAATCTTGACGTTTCAAATGCCAGAAATTTGTACACCGGAGATTTTCTACTGAACTTCTCAGTAAAAAACTGCTTTGACTTTGAAAACTGGATGATTGAAAAAAGAAATTTCTATAAAGACATATACATTAAATCCGTATTTGAAAAAGTCAATGAGCTTGTGTCCATCGGTGACTATGTTAACATACAGAAATATTCAGACATATTGATTCAAAATGATCCTTACAATGAAAAAACACTGAGATATCTCATGAAAATTTTTGCTCTTTCTGAAGATTACAACACATCAGTTAAACTTTATTATGACATGTGTTCTGTTTTGAAGCATGACCTGGGAGTAGAGCCGGAACAAAAAACAAAGAAAATGTACAAAGAAATACTGGAGCTTAAAAACACATTTAATCAGGATCAGCAAAAAAACAACTTCGATGAACTGAAAATTAAGGTTGAAAATTTAACCGGTTACTACACCATGTACCACGAAACATATCCTGTACTTGCTACTGAGTTTTCAAATAGAGACGATTTTTCAGTAACTGATGTTGAGAAAGAACTTTCGAACATAGAAAAGGATTTGAAAAACATAGATAACCTTGACACAGAATACATAAAAATCAAAATGGAAGAATCGTACCTGGCAGGAAGATATTATATTTCCAAAGGAAACTATAACAAGGGTATAGAAAAAATCAACATAAGCATAAAGCTTGCAGAAAAACTAGACAACTTCATTTATCTTTTGAACAATTACAAGCAGATGATTTACTACGGCATTCAGGTAGACAACAGTGAAATAATGAAGGAATACATTGGCAGGAGCATGAACCTTCTTGAAAAAAGAGATATCATTGAGGAAAGAGGAATAATGTTAAGGCTGAAGGGTCTTTATTTCATTAAGACTGAAAACTACAAGGAAGCAGCAAGCAACCTTACTGAATCCATCAACATTTTTTCAAGTCTTTATATGTTTAATAAAAAATACAGCGTAAATATTTCCGCCTGCTACAACTACCTGGGTCAGATGAACAAGGATCTTGGAAATTTCAAGGAAGCATTTGATTTTTTCATGAAGGCAATTAACATATGCAATGAAAATTCTGTATTGAAGGGGCTTGAAATATTTTATTCCAATGCAGGCCAGGCATTGTACCACATGGGGAAATATGATGAAGCAAAAAAACATATAAACACGTCATTGGAATATTTTGAACGCTTCAATTCCATCTGGGGCAGGGATTTTGCCGAATGCTATGCAGCTCTCATTGAAATAAAAAATGAAAATTTAAATTTAGCTCAGCTTCACATTAAAAATGCTGAAGAATATGCAAACAAACTTAACAATCCAAAATCAATTGACTTGACCGAAAAAATAAAAAAAATACTTGAAGAAAAATAATCCGCCTTAAAGGCGGATTATTTTTCGTTGACCCAGTATTTTCCTCCGTCAGGAGTGCGAATCAACAAATTATAATCAACAAGAAGTCTTCTTAAAATGAAATAATCATTGAATGTGTGATTTTCATTTATTATGTGGTTTACTTCTTTCTCTGAATATTTCTTTCCTTTTTCAAATTTTCCTGCAAGATATGTTAACACAGGAATTTTTGTCCTGTTTGGTGAAGGCAGTACTTTTATTTTTCCTTCATCATTTAAAAATTGCAATATATTTGTGCTTTTTTGCATTAAAAACCTCTCCTCTCCAATAAATCCTTAACTTCAGTTGACAGTTTCATATGTGCTGCCATTTCATACCCTGTTTTTTCAAGAAGTTTAAAATATTCTTGTTTTTCATCCTTGAATAAATCCGAATTTTCATTTAAGCATCTGCTCTTCGTGAAATATATTTCTCCTGATAATTCCATGTGAACTTTTTCTGCAACCCTGTTAATCCAAAGAGATGTAACGTCAAATTCCTTAGCATCATCTAAACCGCAGCTCGATATCATCATGAGCTTAGGGATTTTTACCTGGCTTGAATTATCAGCAGGAACAGCTGGCTTTTGCTGCTCACCAGGTCCTCCTATCATTGTCATCCTGTCCATAAAAACCTTAAGCATTCCGGAAATATTTCCAAATTGAACAGGAGAAGCAAAGACAATTACGTCTGCATCACCCATATGCATCATAATCTCTAACATATCATCTTTAATAACGCATTGTGCAGGTCCCTTTGTCCAGCATATGTGGCATCCCATGCAATGATTAATATTTTTTTCTGATAGTTGAATGTTGACGGTTTTTGCTCCTGCATCAACGGCTCCCTTTAAGAACTTTTCAATAATTACATTTGTATTTCCATTTGAACCCCTCGGACTTCCATTTATAACTGTTACTTTCATAATTCCACCTCATATATATTTACTAATTTACTAAATTACTAAACATATATTAATATCTCAGCACACATTTGTCAATGCAATTATTTTCCAAAAAATAAAAAATCCGACTTGTCAGTCGGATTTTTTAAATTCTTGCATAAGACGGGGTTAATCCATTAACATGCTTCATATTTCTTAAATTACCTCTGAATATAACTCTGCCGTCAATATCTAGCAGGCTCTGAGGTCTCACCAGGTTTCTTGGCATGTTTAAATCTGCAACACCGCAGTTGTTTAAAATGTAATAAACAAATTCAGAACATAAGAATCTGTCACTGTAACATGCTTCATTGTTTAATAAGCCGTCAATCAGCCCCATGTAATTGTACTTATAAATGCTGCTGTTCATTATAAATTCATCAAGAAGCTCCACTGCTTTGTTGTATTGCTGTCTTGAAACATCAACTTCTATAATAACTCCCTGCAGATTTCTGCACATTCCGTATATTCCCTCATCGATATTTTCTTTAATGAAGCTGCCCACAAATGGATTGTATACTTTTTTTCTTCCAAAACTGTACATTTGGTTGAGGTCTTCATCCAATGATATGGCAGCGTGCGTGAATTCATCATTTGTAACAAATCCGATCATCCTTGATAAAACAGTGCTTGTCCTTGTTAAAACTATATATAAGTGCATGGATTTCATAATTGCCTCCGTATGTTAATAACCATATTATCATACATACATCTTAATTATGACTAAATTATTTATTAAAACTTCATTAAATTTACATTTATTAATAGTGATAAAAAAGAAAAGCAGCATTAAGCTGCTTCTCTTATTTTTTCATTCCTGTGTAAATCAGCACAGCTTCTCTTAAGAATTCTGCAGTTCCAGGGTTTTTGCTGTCATAATATGCTTTGAACCTTTCATCATCAATATACATCTGTGTTATATTGACATGTGCTTCCTTGTTGTACTGCCCCCAGAAAAATGACAGCCATTTTCCGTGAAGCTCCGCAGCCTTTTGAGCTGTTTCACTGTAGGGTTTTCCTTCCTTAAAGGCCTTTTCCAATGTTATTAAAACTTCATTTCCAAGGTCTTCAATTTCCTTGAACTGTTCTTCTGTCATATTTTTCAATATTTTATTTGATTTGTCCACTGCCTTTTCGCCATATTTTTTTCTTGCTTCTTTTCCGAACTTCTTTTCATTGTTTGTAATAAGCTCATCCTTAAATCCTTCAAACTTTTCAGTATTGCTCATATTATATTTACCTTCCTTGCTCAAAATTGTTTTTTCCACATTATGGATTAAAATGTCCAACTGTGTTCTTTTAGAAATGAGCAACTGTCGATGTTCTTCAAGTGCCTTTTTTTCATCGAATTCACGGGATGTTATTATTTCCTTAATTTGTTCAAGGTTCACCCCAAGTTCTCTGTAAAACAATATTTGCTGCAGTCTGTCAACTTCATGCTCACCATAAAGCCTGTATCCTGAAGAGTTGATTCTTGCCGGCTTAAGAATTCCAATTTCATCATAATACCTTAGCGTCCTTGTGCTGACATTTGCCATGACTGCAAGTTTTTTAACTGTATATTCCATATGCTCACCTCTTGAATTAATTGTACACATTTACGCAGCGTCAATGTCAACAGTTTTTTTATTTTTTATACTTTCCGGTGATATTCCTCATACTTTTTTATAAAGTACTTGCTTATAAAGTTTACAGCAAGTATAAAGACTATGAAAAACAAGGATTTTGCAGGATTTTCAAAATATGAGCTCACATTTTGCCCTATGAATGCAAGAGACAAAATCATAACGAATTTTGAAGGCAACAAAGCCAGGATAAACTGCTGTGTGTTCATGTTTGTTAGAGCAGCTGTACCGCTTATTAAAAATGACGGAGTAAAGGGAAAACAATACAGAAAGAACAAGACTGTGAGATTCTTTCTTCTTATTTTTTCCAATGTTCCCTTGTACTTGCTCTTTTCTATTTTGTTTTCTATTTTCTTGCCGCCGATTTTTCTTATGAGCATGAACAATAAAAAAGAGCCCAGGCAATTCCCGATCCATGAATAAAGATATCCCATGAAAAACCCAAATACAGCAACATTTATGATTACAAAACCAACAAGAGGAAGCACTGGTAAAAATGCCTCAATGACAGGAAGAATAATTCCTGCAATCGGGCCTATCTTTTCAACAAAATTTAAAAAAACATCAGTATAATTAGCGTAGTCCATAATAACCTCATGAGGTAATTTCATTTTTTATTATATAACACTTGATTAATTTAGTATATAAAATATAATAATATTATATATTTAACAGCTTACAAAGCATATGCTTATTATTTCAGAAAGGATTGGTTATATGAAATATTTCATAGGAATTCCTGTTCCATATAGTTACAAAAATAAAATTGAAATGCTCAGGGCAGAAGCAAGATTTCTCACAACAGAGCCTCACATTACTCTTGTTCCTCCTCCAGCACTGCCCGATGATGATTCATTTATAGAAAAAGTTGTTGAAGTCTGCAAGAACACAAAAAGATTTAAGGTACGACTTGATAACCTTGAGCAGTTTGGGGACCGTGTACTTTATGTTGGAGTAAAAAGTCCCGAGCTTATTGTTCTTTATGATAAAATTTATGAAGCACTAAATCTTGAAAAAGAAAAAAGAGGCTATACTCCTCACCTAACAGTTGTAAAGCAAAGGCCAAGACGTCCTGTAGATCTGGAAACAATAAGAAAAAAAGCAGAGAAACGTCTGTCTCCCTACCCTGAATACACTTTAAATTCAATTATTGTATACCGTCAGCCAAAAGAAAAGTTCATGTACATACCATACATGGAAATACCCTTCGAAAGTTAAGAATTAATAATGAAGAATTAAGAATTATGGTTGAAATTGTGCCAAAGCACAATTTCTTCATTTAATTTTTAACTCTTAACTCTTAACTCTTAATTATTTTTAGTTGTTCAACTGAACTTCTATGAGTGCTGCCAGTTCATTGGCATGCATTTTCAGCTCTTCAAGATTTTCTCCCTCTATCATTACTCTTACAAGAGGTTCAGTACCTGATGGTCTGATGAGTACTCTTCCTTTGCCGTCAAAGTGTTTTTCTATATCTTCAATTTTGTTTCTGATTGTTTCATCTTCCATATATGCTTTCTTTTTATCTTCCGCAACACGTGCATTCACAAGAACCTGGGGCATTACCTTCATTACATTGGCAAGCTTTGAAAGTTTGGTGTTTTTTTCCTTCATAACGCTTAACAGCTGAATTGCAGTAAGTAATCCGTCCCCTGTTGTATTGTAGTCTAAAAAAATTATGTGACCTGACTGCTCTCCTCCAATTGAATGGTTACCGCTTAGCATTTCTTCAAGCACATATCTGTCACCAACGTTTGTTTTGATGATGTTGATGTCCTTTTCCCCAAGACATATATCAAGTCCCATGTTTGTCATTACAGTTCCTATAACGGTGTTGCTCTTCAAGTTTCCTTTTTCCTTCATGCTTATGCCGCATATGGCAAGAACATGGTCCCCGTCTACAATATTTCCGTTTTCATCTGCAGCAATAAGTCTGTCGGCATCTCCGTCAAAAGAAAGTCCTATATCTGCTCCTGTTTCAAGAACAAGCTTTTGAATTTCCTCAGGTTTTGTGGAGCCGCAGTTTACATTTATGTTTATACCGTTAGGGTCATTGTGAATTACATAAACCTGTGCTCCAAGTTCATTGAGAAGCTCCGGCGCTGCCTTGTAAACCGCTCCGTTTCCGCAGTCCACGGCAACCTTAAGACCTTTGAAGTCCACATTTATGGTATCCTTTAAGAAATCCATGTATTTTCTGACCGGATTTTCGATTCTTATTTTTCTTCCTACTTCTCCTGCAACAGGAACAGTCTCTATGTCCAGATCGTTGAGTATGTATTCTTCAATGGAATTTTCCATGCTATCAGTTAGTTTAAGTCCTTTTTCATTGAAAAATTTAATACCGTTGTATTCCACAGGATTGTGAGAAGCTGTAATCATAACTCCGCCGTCTGCTTCAAGAATTTTAATCATGCACGCCACAGCCGGTGTTGGCAGGACACCCAGATACAACACATCTATCCCTGCTGAGTTAAGACCTGCAGACAATGCTCCTTCAAGCATGTCTCCTGATATTCTTGTGTCCATTCCCACAACCATTTTCGGTCTTTTTTTGCCTTTTGTGAGAAAATAGCCGCCCACGCGGCCCAGTTTATATGCTAATTCAGATGACAAATCGCTGTTTGCAATTCCTCTGACTCCGTCAGTTCCAAATAATTTGCCCATTATTTCCTCCAATAAAATTATTTCATATACATAATATCATATTTATAGATAAAAAAAAAGATACCATTAATATTTTAATGGTACCAATCTGTTCTGTGAATTCCTATTTCATTTTTGTCATAAGGAGTTTCCTGGTATATAATATTAATCCAATTTTTAAACAATAAATTTGCATGACTTCTCCACTTAACAAACGGATTCTTTGAAGGGTCATCTCCTGGATAGTAGTTCATGGGAATATTGATATTCTTTCCCTGAGAAACATCTCTGTCATATTCTTTCTTCAGCGTCAGAGGATCATACTCTGAATGGCCCATGACAAATATCCTGCTGTAATCATCTGTAACGGCTATATGAACTCCTGCATCTTTTGATTCAGCCAGGACTATTAGTTCTTCAACGCTTTTTATGTCTAAAGATGGTACTTCCGTGTGTCTTGAATGAGGAACATAGAATATGTCGTCAAATCCATTTAATAGCATGCATGTTTCATGCATTTTCTCATGCTCAAAAACACCAAATACCTTGTTGTCCAGTGTTGTTTTGTTTAAACCGTAAAAATGATGAAGTGCAGCCTGTGCTCCCCAACATATGAACATTGTTGAAGTGACATTTTTGTTTGAGAAATCAAATATTTCCTTAATTTCTTCCCAATAGTCCACTTCTTCAAACTCCATGAGTTCAACAGGTGCTCCAGTGACAATCATGGCATCATATTTTTTGTCCTTTACTTCATGAATACTTTTATAAAAACTTTTCATATGACTTTCGGAAATGTTTTTTGAATCATGAGAACTTGTATGAATGAATTCAACATTAATTTGTATGGGAGAATTTGAAAGCAGCCTTACAAATTGTGTTTCAGTTTCTATTTTAGTTGGCATAAGATTTACCAATGCAACGTCCAATGGTCTTATATCCTGGGTTTCAGCTCTTTCTTTGCTCATTACGAAAATATTTTCTTCTTCCATTGTTTTATAAGCAGGAAGATTTGATGGTATTATAACCGGCATAGTTTCATTCCTTTCTGTCATTATATAAAAAAACCTCTTTAAAAGAGGATTTTACTTATAAATATTAGATTTACTTTATACTAAACACAATTCTTTGTCAATAAAAAATATGGTTTTAACTGTATATTAAGTTCTTTTCAATTCCCGTTGAAAGATATTTTTTGAATTCGAAATACTGACTAGCAACCTCATAATCCTTATGCAAAAAGGCTTGTTCTAAGTCATTGTTTATTAGAGTCGTAAGTTCATGAAAATTACCCTTAAGTTCTCTTTTGTGATATTCATCATATGTATAATCAGAATGCCTTTTGCTGTGCCATAAATCAAAATACTTTGTTATAAAACTGAAAAATGACTTGTTATTTTTAACGAAATCATAAATGCTTAAAAATATGTAGGCATCTGCACCTGGCTTAAAATTAATTTCTTTGTTTCCCAACCATGCATTCCAGGTTTTTTCCTCAGGACAAAACTGAACATTACCTTCAATGCAAGCAACAACTGCAGCCATAAAATAGCTGTCATCCGAATGAAAACCAGAACAACACGTATCACATTTACTCTGCTTAAGCTTTTCAAATTCTGAAATTTCAATATATTTTTCGACAATAAATTTATCGTCTTTGCTGTATTGTGACATTTTATCCCCCCCATTTCCATTATATGATAATATATAATTTGCAATTTGTCAATATTTGCACATTTTATTTACATATTGTAAATTTTTGTTGTTTTTTGTTATATGCTGCATTATAATTAAATAATCACAATAAAAGGACTGGTAACATGGAAACAAGTGAAGTTATACGAAATCTGCGCATTAAAAACAACCTTTCTTCTAAGGAACTAAGCAAAATTCTTAATATTTCCGAATCATCAGTTTCATTGTATGAAAGCGGAAAAAGAAAACCAAGCCTGGGCTTGATTATAAAAATTGCCGATTATTTCAGCGTTTCTACTGATTATCTGTTGGGTCTGTCACATAAGGAAAATGAAAACAACATGGCAGAAAAAGACTTTTCCATGTTGATAGAAAACATAGTTTATTTTCTTGAGAAGTCTGATTACATAGTATATGACGGCAAAATGGTCAGCAAGACTCTCACATTGATTTTAAGGAATTATCTGGTTGGAATCTTAGAAAACATGAAATTGCTTACGACTTTATAACAGTAAAACAATTTGATAAAAATAAATAAAACTGATATAATCATATGAGTTTTATTTTATTTATGTCAGAAAGGAATAAAAAATGATAGTTTTATCGTGCAATGATGTTTCCAAGGCCTATGTGGTTGAAAATATAATAGAAAACATTTCATTTACAGTAGACGACAATGAAAAAGTCGGGCTCATAGGACTTAATGGAGCAGGAAAAACTACCTTGTTTAATATATTGACTGAAAGACTGGAGCCTGACCAAGGCTCAATATTCAGAGCAAAAGGAAAAAAACTTGGTTATTTGAAACAAAATACAAACATAGAATCAGAAAAAAGCATAATGAACGAAATGCTCACCATTTATGATAATGTCATAAAAATGGAAGAAGAACTTCATGAACTTTCCCACAAAATAAGCAGCTTTACAGAAAATGACGATCCCGGCATTCTTGAAAAGCTTATGAACACATATGCAAGCTTAAGCGAAAAATTTGAGGATGAAGACGGTTATAGCTTCAAAAGCCACATTAAGGGAGTTTTAAGAGGTCTTGGCTTTTCAGACAGCGAATTTGACAAACCCATAAATTTATTGAGTGGCGGTCAAAAAAGCAGGGTGATGCTTGCAAAGCTTCTTCTTGAAAAAGCAGACATACTTCTTTTGGATGAGCCTACAAACCATCTGGACATTGAAGCGATTTCATGGCTTGAAAAATACATCAAGGATTTTAAAGGCGCTGTTATTTTAATTTCCCATGACAGATACTTCCTTGACAATACTGTCGAAAGAGTTTTCCTCATGGAAAATAAATTTTTAAAAGCATACAACGGAAATTACACTGAGTTCATGAAAAAGAGAAAAAGCGAACTTGAACTTGAAATGAAGCAATATGAAGAATATGAAAAGGAAATTGAAAGACAGGAAGAAATGATTCGCCGCCTTCACGCCTATGGAAGCAAGAGAAACATAAGGCAGGCTTTCAGCAGGCAAAAAGCACTGGATAAAATCAAAAAAATGGATAAGCCATCTCAGGACAGCAGAAAAGTGAAGCTAAGGTTTACACCTAAAATCAAAAGCGGCCGAGATGTTTTAAAAGTTGAAAAAATGGGTATAAGTTTCAATGAATTTGAAGTGTTTAATAATCTTAACATGGAAATTTACCGCGGTGAAAAAGTAGGCATAATAGGCCCTAACGGCATAGGAAAAACAACTCTTTTAAAAACAGTTGCGGGAAAACTTGTTGACTACAAAGGAAATTTCACCCTTGGCCACTATGTGCAAACAGGATACTATGACCAGGAACAAACAAACCTGGACAGTGAAAACACGGTCATAGATGAAATATGGGATGAAAATCCAACACTCAACTACTATGACATCCGTACGATGCTTGCTCAGTTTTTGTTTAACGGCGATGATTTATATAAAATTGTGGGTGATTTAAGCGGAGGTGAAAAAGGCAGGCTTTCACTTTTAAAGCTCATGACTTCAAATGCAAATTTCCTTCTAATGGATGAACCTACAAATCATCTGGACATTGATTCAAAGGAAGTTTTAGAAGATGCTCTTTTAAATTATGAAGGAACTGTTCTTGTTGTTTCTCATGACAGATACTTTTTAAACAAGGTTGCCAACAAAATATACGACATGTCAAAGGATGGAATTTCCCCGTACCTTGGCAACTACGACTACTACCTTCAAAAAAAAGCAGAGCTTGAGGAAAATGAAGATGATGTTTCAGCCTCAAAAACAAAGACCCAGATAATTGCTGAAAAGAAAAAAGAACGTGAAATCATTCGTGGACGACAGCAGCGGGAAAAAGGAATCAAAAAAATCGAAGAACAAATTGAAATGCATGAAAATGAAATTTCTGTATTGGAAGACAAATTATGTCAACCTTCGACATATGACGACAAATTTTTAATTATAGAATTAAACGAAAAATTAAACATTCAAAAAATCGAACTTGAAGAATTATACAATCAATGGGCGGAAATTCAGGACAATTAAAAAAAGTTATCCACCCTTTGTTGATATGTTGTGAATAACTTTTTCTGCAATAGACTGTATCAACAGCTTTATCCACAGCTGTTGATACTTTTTTATTATTTTCTGTTAATTACTCTCAAGCTCCAAATTAGGAAGAGCATTTAGTGATGAATCTGCAAATTGTTTATTTAAATATTTATAATATGCAGCTGCTCCTATCATGGCTGCATTATCTGTGCATAAAACAGGCGATGGTTTTGTAAATTTATAACCTGCTGCTAGACACTGCTCTTGAAGAATTTCCCTGAGTCTTGAATTTGAAGCCACGCCTCCTGCTAACGCCACAGTATTGCAGTCTTTCTTCTTTGCAGCTTTCATGGTTTTCATCGCAAGAACTTCAACAACTGCTTCCTGGAAACTTGCTGCTACGTCTTCAATGATTACTTTTTCGTTCTTTTGTTCAGAGTTGTGAATGTAATTCAACACTGCTGATTTTAAACCGCTGAAACTGAAATCAAGAGTTTCCTCATCAATAATTACCCTGGGAAACTTTATGGCATCCTTGTTTCCCATTTTTGCTGTCTTGTCAACCAGCGGACCTCCCGGATATCCAAGCCCTATGGCTCTGGCAATTTTATCGAAAGCTTCTCCTGCTGCATCGTCTCGTGTAACTCCCAATATTTCATATTTGCCGTAATCTTTCACATATACAAGATGTGAATGTCCTCCTGATGCAACCATACATATGAAAGGAGGCTCAAGATTTTTGTCTTCAATATAGTTGGCGCTTATGTGTCCTTCAATATGATTTACACCTATGAGAGGTTTTTGCCATGCAAAAGCAAGACCCTTTGCAAAATTTACTCCCACAAGAAGAGCTCCTACAAGACCGGGACCGTATGTAACGGCAACCGCATCTATTTGTTCACTTGTTACATTTGCATTCTTCAATGCTTCTTCAACCACATCGCTTATATTTTCAATATGCTTTCTTGAAGCAACTTCAGGAACGACACCGCCGAATTCCTTGTGAATTTCAATTTGTGTTGAAATTACGTTCGACAGAACATTTCTGCCGTTTTCAACCACAGCCGCAGCAGTTTCGTCGCAAGATGACTCTATAGAAAGTATCAATACATTTTCTTTCATTTTTTCCTCCGTCAGTACAATTGCTTTGATTATACTACTTCAAGTTGTTGAACGCAACTTTTTTAACCGCGTTTACTTATAGCGAAAAACCAGCAACTTCAGCAAGGCAGCAAAAAGGGACCTGCATTTCAATGCAAATCCCTAAATCTGCTGTAAATTTCATTAATTATAAGCTTATCTTATTTAATCAAGAGTTATTTTACCCTTCTTGTTGGATCTCCATACGTGAAGACCAAGAGCAAGACCTATTACTCCGTAAACCATGAATGTTCTGAAATATTCTCCAAGAAGAGCATTTCCAAACAGAGACTGTCCGATTTCCGGTGACATGATAAACATTGAATTAAACAGCACCGTTCCTATTATGGCATGTTTTAAATTTGCCTTTTGAGTTGAAGCTCCTCCAACCAGTAATGAAGCAACTGAAAACATTCCTATTTGAGTGTGTGCATTGTAAGTGTTCAGAGTTCCCATGTTCTGCAAATACATTATTTGTCCCCAGGCTGCAAGAACTGTAGACATAATGGTTGCAATTATTCTCGTTCTGTCAACATTGATGCCTGACACTTCTGCAATGTGCTGGTTTTGCCCAACACTTCTGAAGTCTTGTCCCAGCTTTGTCCTTAAAATAAGTTCATTGAATACACAAAGTGCTATTATAAGGAGGGCGTTGACAACAGGAACCTTTCTTACCATCATGAGGCTTGAGTTTGTTAATATAGCCTGTGCACATATTCCTGCAATTATCAGACAGCTTGCAATGTTAATGTATGTCATCCTTTTTTTGTTTATTGAGAAAACAGGATTCTTTGAATTTTTCGCCAGTCTTATTAACTGAAGAAGCAACACTGCTATTGCAACTATGAGTACTGCCCACATGAACGGTATTTCCATAATGCTGTCAAGAGCATACTTGAGTCCCCCGTCCTTAACAGGAACCAGGTCCACAGTCATTCTTATTCCCACACCGTCAGGCTTTATCATAGGATGTGTTGCAGGCACCTTTATGATAACGCCAACAACAAACAAAAACAAGAACTGGTAAATACCATTGGCAAAGTAACCTACAATCAAGCTGGCTATCATTTCCTGTCCTCTTGTCTTGTTGTACAAAACCCCTGTGAAATAACCAAACAAAGCGGATATTGGGAATGCAAGGAGGAATGTAAGCATTAGGCCTGAAATTCCGCCAAGATTAAAATATCTTATTATTGCAATGGCTATTTGCCCTGCCATTGCACCAACAACTATACCAAAGTTAAGTCCAAGACCTGCGACAACAGGGATTATAAGGGACAAAACCAGAAAAGCATTTCTGAAGAAACGGCTTGACAACTCTGTAAGGAAAAAATTCATTGTTACGCCGTCAGAAACCATAAACCCGAATATGGTAAAGGCAACAAATATTAAAGTAACAATATTGTCAGCAAACCAGGATGACTCCTTTTTAACTTTCAATCTTTCACCTGTAGATACATTGTTCATTATTTTCCGCCTCCTTTTACTTGTGTCAAAGCATAAAGGATTATTCCGTTCTGAATTATCATACGAAGTATTTCAGACAAGTCAGTACCTTCAAACAATTGATTTGCTACAGGAAGTGCTGTAGTCAAAAGCCCCTGGAATATTATTACGCCTATTATTACATGTGATACTTTAGCCCTAGAAGCTGTAGCTCCGCCTATTAGTATAGCAGCAACAGCAGAAAATGCCATCATTAAAGGTGCACTGTAAAGCTGTGCGTAACCGTAGCCCTGTGAATAAACAATAATTCCTATGGCACCAAGCACTGTGGAAAGCATATTGGCTTTTATTCTGTTATTGTCTATTTCAATACCTGACGCCTGGGCAAATCTTGGGTTAATACCGCCTGCTGATATTGCAATACCTGATTTTGATCTGAAATATAGCCACACTATGAAGCAGCAAACGCCAAATACAAGAAGCATTCCTGTAGGTATGATGATTCCACCGATTGTGAATTTCCAGAAGTTGTTGAGTATCTGAGCTCCTCCAACTGCATCCAGCTGTATTGTTTCTCTCAGACCTGTTCCTATAAACCATCCCATTTTCGGATTTTTAAAAGGAATCATAAGCCATGCAAGACACATTGCAGCAACTATGGAAAAGCCAGTATATGTTGCAATTGTCATTTCTGAACCTTTAACTGCATTAAGAAGTTTTCCATACAAAAAACCTACAACAGCAGCCAATGGAATTGCAAACGCCATTGACACCGCAAGCCACATTACTCCGGTAAATCCAAATTCAATTGAACAAACAAGTGAAAACAAACCGCATACAATTCCCACCGGAAGTGCAAAGTTTGGGCCTGTCCCTGACTGGATTGAAGGAACCATTGCAAGAACCAGAATTCCGTTCATGCCTGCACGCTTTAAAGTGTCACTTAAGAGAGTTGCCATCGATATTCCCAAGAATCCTCCGGTAATTATAAGAATGAGCCAGAACACTCCGATTATCAGAGTAGGCAGACCTATTTTGTTTACTGTTTCCTTAAAGCTGAAACTACCTTTTTCTTTCATTTCAACCATTATGACTCACTCCCTTCTGCATGGCTTTTGCTTCCAGACATCATCAGACCGAATTCAGCATCCGGAGCTTCTGGAGAAAGCACGCCTTCAACCTTGCCTTCACAAATAATTACAATTCTGTCGCTTATTGCTCTTAATTCTGCAAGTTCAGAAGAAGTCATAACAATAGTCATACCATATTCTGTGTTCAACTGTTTCAATAAATCAAGAACAAGTTTTTTTGCTCCGATATCTATTCCTCTCGTTGGTTCGGAAACCAGAAGAAGTGTTGGATTCAAACTTAAAGCTCTTGCAACGCATACCTTTTGCTGGTTGCCTCCGCTTAATCTTCCAACTTTCTGAAGCGGCGATGTACATCTTATATCAAGGTCCTTGATCATTTTGTCTGCATGTGATCTTATTTTGCCGGAATTTTTAAATCTGAAAGGTCCCAATTTATTTAAAAAGTCATTGTTTATCTGCATTGCTGAAAATGCAATATTAAGTTCTATAGATTCATCAAGCAGCAAACCAATGCCCTTCCTGTCTTCACTAACAAAAGCAAGTCCTGATTTTATAGCAGCTTTTGGATCATTTAAACTAAGAGTTTTTCCATTAAATATAATGTCTCCGCTTGATGGATAAATACCCATCAATCCATTAGCAAGTCCTAGTTTTCCTTGTCCTGCCAAACCGCCAATGCCGACTATTTCTCCTTTTTTTACTTCTAGGTTAATTCCCTTGACCCTTTCACCCGGCATTGCTACATTTAAATCCTTAATACTTAAAATAATTTCATCAGAAGCTTTCTTATTTACGCTTTCACTTCTGTCGATTGAAATTTTTCTTCCAACCATAAGCTGAGCTATTTCAAATTTATTTGTATCCTTTATGTCTTTTGTGGCAACATGCTCGCCATCTCTGAGAACAGTAACCTTGTCAGCAACATCTACAATTTCATCAAGCCTGTGGCTTATGAACAATATTCCTATTCCTTTCTGGGACAGCTTTCTTATGGCGTCCAGAAGATTTTTCGCTTCGGCTTCTGCAAGCACTGCCGTAGGTTCATCAAATACAAGAATTTTTATTCCTGTCTTGTCAATCTCACGGGCTATTTCAATAAACTGCATGTGGCCTACAGGAAGACCTGCAACAGGAAGAAACTCATCAATGTTCATATCCAGAGTATCGAGAGCTTTTCTGGCATCTTCATTCATGGCCTTGAAATCCAGGGATTCAAGCCTTTTACCGAGCACTGCGCTCACAGGATTTTTTCTTGTTATTTCTCTGTTGAGCTTAATGTTTTCAGTAATGGTAAATCCCGGTATAAGCATAAATTCCTGATGCACCATGCCTATTCCGTATTTCATGGCATCGTGTGGAGATTTAATATGTGCCTCTTGTCCGTCTATCTCAATTTTTCCTTCAAAACCTCCGGTAGTATGTATTACCGGCATTCCGAAGAGAATATTCATCAATGTTGATTTTCCTGCTCCGTTTTCTCCAATAAGAGCATGTATTTCACCTTTTTTTAGCTCAATGTTAATATCCTTCAACACTTTGTTTCCGGAGTATTCTTTTGAAACATGTTTTAAGCTTAGAAGGTTATCACTCATCATTACCTCCTGAAATATGATTTAGCGTAAAAAGGAATGCCAGAAGTTCATTATAAGAAATTCTGAAACATTCCTTAGTTATAATTCAATTCTATAAAGTTTTAGCTGTTAAATTATGTCTTCTTCGCTGTAAGTTAAGAAATCCATCATTATCAATCTAAATGTAGGATATTCTGCAGAATTTTCTACATAAGTATTTGTTTTAACACTTATACCGTTAGCATATTCTGTCATCAGTTCTTCCAATACCTTTGTATCAAGTTCATCGCCAACTTCGCCGTTGATCCATTTTACTGCATATTCAGTTGATGCAACTGTGTTCATCATAGCAACTGGTACAGGCCATGTTGAGAATCTTCCAAGAAGACCGGCGTCTTTAAGTTTCTTTGCAGTTTCGCTTATAACGTTTGCCATAGCATCAGCTGAATAACCTGTTGATTCTATACCAAGAGCTGATGGATATCCATGGTAAGGTGATGGACAGCATGGTTGAGGATATATTGCACCTGCATCGTAGCAAGCTTTAATAAGTGGAGTCTGCATTGCGCAGTTTGTTGAGAAGAACGCTGTATCCTTGCCATATTTTTCTACCATTTTTGGAACGTCTTCAAGAATGAACTGCTGTGCACCTGGAACACCTGAATCTCCTGTTGGGTCCGGAGCTGTAGCATCAACAAATTCAAGGCCTATCTTCTTGCAAGTTTCAATCATCAAGTCTCTTCTAGCTGAAAGAAGAACAACTGACATATGTCTTGGGAATGAGTAGTGAACAAAAGTTTTAGCTCCCATTTTTTGAGCCTGTTCTGGAATAGTTGATCCCATTCCAAGTTCGTCAGGCTGCAATATTAAGTCAGCTCTTTCAACAACGTCTGGTGGGTTTTCCTGTGGTGAGCAATATGCTATGAACATGTCATCACGAGTTTCCAGAAGTTTATCAACTGCAGCGTTTGTTCCTGGAACTGCCTGGTTGATTATCAAAGCTTTAACTTCAGGATCAGAACCAATCTTAGTGATTGTACTAATCATTTGTTCCTGCTCAGTCATGAAATTATCTGGCCACAAAACGTGCATTATCTTTTTATCGCCGTACTTTTCAACCATTTGTTGAGCTGAACGATATTCTTCTTCATTTTGAGAAAGAGTATTTGTTACTATTGCAATTTTACCAGCAAATGGTTCTTCAGCTGATGGTTCTGCTGCTGGTGTTTCAGCTGCCGGTGTTTCTGCTGGTGTTTGTGCAGGGGCTTCAGTTTTTTGAGCGCATGCACCCAGACTGAATACCATTGCAAGTACTAAAAAGATGCTTATAAACTTTTTCATTCTTTTCCCTCCAAATTTTTTTACAATATGTACTAATTGTATATACACTTTATTATAATTGAATATATATTAATTGTCAATCCATAGTTATTAAGAAGAAACTACAGGTTTTCAAGTAAAAAATAACAAATGAATTTTAATGAAAACGATTGTTGTCGTTATTTGTACTTTTTATATACGTTTTCCGATGTTATGGACAGCGTTTTCTAGCCATTTTTTTCTTATTTTGAGTTTGTGCTCTTAAACATGCAGCATATTTATATTTATAAGTAAATTATTATATAAATATTTTAGCTTACATAATTTTGCATTAATATTTTTAAAATCAGACAGCAGTTAAAATTTTCTACATGAAATTAAAAATGTACTTTAGAATTTTATCAAAAAGTGGTACTATAAATTAACAACGTTTTCATCAACTAACTAATCCTCAAAATTTAAAAACTGCTTCTAAAAATACATTATGCAAATCTGAAGCGTGATAGTCAAAATGATATAAGAAGGAAGGTCGGTTTATTTGTCGAAATACGAGCATATTTCTGTTCAGCCAAAAGCATTGATGATTATCAATGAAATTAATAAAACAATAATAGGAAAAGATGAAGTAATTGAAAAAGTACTTATGTCAATACTGGCCAAAGGTCACATTTTATTAGAAGATACTCCTGGTGTTGGCAAGACAACACTTGCTCTTGCTTTCTCCAAAACCATGGGATTGGATTATAAACGAATACAATTTACACCGGAAATCATGCCGGCAGATGTGGTTGGTTTTTCAGTTTACAGTAAAGACAAGGAAAGACTGTTGTATCAATCTGGAGCAGTATTGTGTAATCTTCTGCTTGTTGATGAAATTAACAGAGCCAGCTCAAAAGCACAGAGTGCCCTTTTAGAAGCAATGGAAGAATGCTCAGTTACAGTTGACGGAGTCACACGCCAGCTCCCTAACCCCTTTACAGTTATTGCTACTCAGAATCCCATAGGGTCAACAGGCACACAAATGCTTCCTGAATCTCAAATGGACCGCTTTATGGTCAAGCTGTCAATGGGCTACCCGGAATTCCAGGATGAAATTAAAATTTTAAAAAACAAACAATCAAGAGAATTACTGAAATCATTAGAACAATCCACGAGCACAGCTGAAATTTTACAAATGCAGGAGCAGGTGGAAAACGTTCATATTGATGATGATATATATGCGTATATCACTCGCCTTGCTTCAGCTACAAGGGAACATCAGCTTATTCGCCTTGGTGTTAGTCCCCGGGGTTCTATTGCGCTTGTAAGAATGAGTAAATCTGCCGCGTGGCTTGCAGGCAGGGATTATGTAATACCATCAGATGTGCAGCTTGTATTTTTTAATGTTTTTGAGCATCGCATAATTCTTAACACTCAGGTAAGTCTAGGGAATGCAACTGTTCACAGCATATTGTCAAGAATTATGCAGACAGTACTTCCGCCTGACATCTCCCGAAAGAGAGCTTATCTATGATATCAAAAAGATTGGAATATTTGGTGCTGTTGTTAGCTGCCTTTTTCTTTCATATATTTGTGGTAGATTATATTTCATTTTGGATTCTTGCATTTCTTTTAATGCTGCCGCTGGTTTCCTTGCTTATTACAGTTCTCGCAATGGGCGGAGCAACAGCTGAACTAATAATAAACAAGGTCTCGATTCAAAAGAATGAGTCCCTTCCAATACAATTGAAAATACATAACAAGCACTTATTTCTAACATGCATGTGCATGGTAAAATTGACCATACAAAACGAATTGCTGCAGCAGGAAGAAACAAGATTGTTTTTCATGACTGCAACACATTCCGGACATACTGTGGAACAGGTAATATCATCTAGATATTGCGGCATGATTAAATGCAGCATTTCAGAACTTAAGATTTATGATGCTCTCGGGTTATTCTCGTTTCGTAAAGAAACCGAGTCCAGCTATTTTGTCTCAATTCTTCCTTCTGTTTATCATCTTATGGCCATGAGTTCGAAAATTCAGCAGGATATTAAAAACAACATAATTTCACGAACCGTGAAAGGAAATGATCCTTCTGAATTCATGGATGTCCGAGAGTATCGTGACGGAGACCGTCTGGCAAGAATACACTGGAAGCTTTCCGACAAATATGATCAAATAATGGTAAAGGATTTCGGCGATCCCATTTCAAATGATGTACTGTTGCTTTTTGATTTAAATGGTAACAGCGACGAAAAAATTTGCGGACTTTTGGATGCAGTTTATTCCATCTCCAATTTTCTAATTAAAAATCAGATTACTTATGAAATTCAGTGGTATGACAGCGTGCATGAACGTGCAGTGCTCACAGAAATCGCACAGAATAATGACCTTGTATCGGCCTTTGAAGCCATAATGGCTAAAAGCAGATATCAAAAGCAGTCTTGGATATTGAAAAACTGCAACAATGTCTGCGACTATAAGCCATATTCAGTTGTATTGTACCTATGCTCTGAAATCACGTCAAATTCCATTGCTCTTATTCATAAACGTCTAGCCGGAAGCCGTATAAACATCCTGCTTGTTACGGATGTACCAGGAACTCGTACAGACCTGACAGTCCTAGATCTGAAAAATATAAAAGAAAACATGAGCAACCTGGTGATTTAATACTTTGTAGAGGAGATTTATATGAAACGCAATATTACAAAATCTAAACATGTAATTCACCTTGACAATCCAGCCCTCCTTGAATCAAAAACCTCCTTATTTATGCAGTTTATTTTTTATTTTTCATTTTTAATTCTGGGAGTTTCCGGAGTGTATGGATGTTTTTACACTACATTTTCCATTCCTGTCATGCAGAATGATTTTATATTCTATGCAGTTGTATTTTGTGCTGTCATTACATTCATGTTTTTAATCAAACCCAAACGCAATATTGTGCTTGCTCTATTGCTTTCAGTTTCTGCCTATATTTTTTTTATAAAACGAAACATAATATATGTGGTAATAAATAATTTGACTCAGGGATATTTCATCACCTATAATTCTGTAGCTTCAGCATATGCTCAAAAAGCACAATACAGTCTTTTCACATTTCCAATATCTGTAGCCGGCACAAACGAAATAAGAGTTTCCATTACCATGTTTGCTGTTCTTACCTTATTCTTTTTTACACTTCTTTTGGCATGGATACTTGTTCTGAGAAAAAATACAATTTTGTGTTTCATTCTTACTGCACCATTTTTAGGTATATCAGTGTTTTTCGGCATCACTCCCCATTATGCAGCAGTAGGAGCATTATATATTTTTTGGGCCTTCTTGATTTTGAACTCTTCAGTTTTGCGTTCTAAAAATAAATTCAATAAAAAGAAAGGTATATTTTACAGCGGCGGAAAAAATACAGCAATTCCTCAATCACTTATATTTCTTCCAATTTTAATTTCATGTCTCATTTTTGTAACTGTACTCTTTCCAATGAACAGCTATAAGCGTTCAGACTTTGTGAAGGATCTTCGCATAAGCATTCTCAGCGTTCCTAAAATTCCATCTCCTATTCAGATACCCATACAAAGCATCTTAGGATATACTGGACGTGTAAATCTTCAACTGATTGGAAACATAACATTTACAGGGAAGACCGTCTTGCGTGTAAAGTCTTCTGGACCTGAAGGTGACTATCTTAAGGGATTTGTAGGCAGCATATATACCGGCCATAGCTGGGACTGTTTACCTGCGAAGGAATACGAAAAACTTGATACAATATTAGGCCAGTGGAGGGTTCAAAATTTTTCTTCACACTTTAACAAGCTTCTTGGAAGGAATGCAAAGACATATGATTTGACGGTTCAAAATATGCAAAGAAATTCACTGCGCGTTTATGCTCCTTATGGTCTGTTGTCAGGACCTGAAGAGTTACCTGGCATAAAATTTATACATGATGGTTTTTTAAGATCCGGCAATGCGTTGTTTGGCTTAAGTGAATACAACATGAAATCAACCACACTGCAAATAGACGCATGGAAAATGTCAAAATCAATGATAAATGCCTTTAACAAAGAGCAGCGGCCATTTATCCATGCAGCAATGGAATATAAAGATTTTGTGTATTCACACTACACTCAGCTCCCGGAAGCACTGGATGAAAGGCTTAGTCAATACCTCCATGAACATAATTTGAACATTAAAAACTATACTAATCCTAACGCTTTTGCAAATGCAGTCATTACTCATGTAAAAAACGAAAATTCATATACACTTTCACCCGGCATGACTCCAGAAGGGCGGGATTTTGTGGAGTACTTCCTTTTCGAAAATCACAAAGGTTATTGTGTACATTTTGCCTCTGCCACAGCTGCATTGCTCAGATCTGCAGGAGTTCCTGCCCGTTATGTTGAAGGTTATGCTGTATCCCCCGATGATTTTGAAGGCCATGATGAATGGGCAAGCATCCCCGATTCACGTTCACATGCATGGGTGGAAATATATCTCAGCGCAGTTGGCTGGGTCCCTGTTGAGGCAACACCAAGTGCTGACAGGGGAATAATTAATCATGATGCTGCTGAGGCACAAAGTCCTTCTTCCATAAATCACTTGGAAGATGACATAACTAATGATAAATTTTATAAACATGAGCGTCCTCAAACAAATGAATTGCCTGATGATGAAAACAATGAATCCATTTCTGGTGAAGTGCAAAGTTCATCTGCCAATTATATACATAATATAATTAGTATATTGACAACTTTAGCAATGTTTGTCTTATTCATAGCAGTAATTCTAAGCAGCAGAAAAATGCAAAATGCCTTGCGCAAGAAAAAGTTTACTCAAAATGATAGCAACAAAGCTGCAATTGCAGTCTACGATTATATTGTGAGGCTGCATGCATATGCAAGGGCTAATAAGACTGCTGATTACAAAATTCCAAACAATATATATAATATTGTGCTAAAAGCCAGGTACAGCCAGCATATGATTACAGAACATGAGTTGGAAAATCTATTGGTTTATGCTGAAAATCAAAGTGCTGAAATTCAAAAAACAGTTTCGTTATTTAAGCGGTTCGTAGGCAAGTATATCTATGTGTTGTTTTAATTTACACAATAATAATTCCGGCTGCAAAACAAAAAGGAGGATATCCTCCTTTATAAAATGTTTTTTGTTGAATTACTTTAAATTCTCAAGAAATGTTCGAAGTTTCTTTTTTTGTTCAGGGTTCAGGAACATTTCAAAGTTCTTGAGATCCTGTATTTTCTTGTTATATTCTTGCTCTCCGTATTGTTCCTTAAGCTGCTTGCTCATGTTCTGAGCATCTTTTATTATTTCTTCTTCGGTCTTCCCGTTGTATTTTTCTTTGAATTCCTTAAACTGCTTGTTGTTTACAAAATCATTTATATTTTTGTCGTTTGCTGCCTCTTTAAATTCTTTGCTTCCAGTAATTTTATTGACATTTTTATCGTCAAAATTCTTAAAAATATTTGCCATTCATATACCTCCATTTCATAATACATAGTATGCAGAAACACACAATAAATTACAATTTTAATTACCACATCCTTGTAACACTATTACACCAGGAGAATAAACTATATTATTAAATATGATATAAGAAGGTGATAATATTCCTGTTCAAATATTATTTTATTTTTTGGCTGCCAGATATATAATGGGAAACAGCCAGCTTCCGGGTATGGTTTCAAAACTTTCCGGGCCTACAAAAAATGTTGCAGCATCTCTGATTTCCGATCCGCACAAAATTGAAAATGTCATAGGAATGGTGCGCACATTTGCTCCTCTTGCCTCACCCCAAACAGTATCAAAAGTAAATACATATCTGCCGCTTGCAGAAAAAACAAGCACACTTTTAGGAATGTATTCGTTTTTAAACAGAGCTCAGACATTCAAACCATTAGAACCCTTAAACGCTAGTACACCGGCTGAAAAATTATCAGCACTGATGAAAAGCGGAAATATTCCTGTTGCCAAGCTGGCACAGCCACTAATAGCAAACAACATGGAAAAAGTCATGGGTGGAATGGCTATGAATATGTTGAAAAACGGCAACCTGGGAGACATTCTATCATCATTTGCAAATCAGCAGTCAGGAACAAAAAACAGCGGAAACGGCGGATTAGACTTAAACAATCTCGATCTAAACAGCCTCATGGAAACTTTTATGCCAATTATAAACAACATGTCAAATCAAGAAGAAAAGGTACCTGAAAAACAAGCAGAAAAAAGTCCGGAAATTAAAACAGAAAGGAAGCAAAGAACATCCAGACAAGATGTGCATGCTCCTAAAAAAGACACAACACCCTCAGTGATCTTTAACGAAACGAGTCTCCCTGATTATGATGCAGAACCGTTGCCTGAGCATGAGTACAATGATAATCAATACGAAGATCATCAAGATAATCATGATGTTTCTCTACATGAAGAAATAAACGACCAGTCACAAAGAGAAAACCACACCCCTATAAAAATAAGACATAAAAGAAGAAGATAACAATAATAGAATGGAGGATATTAATGTCCTCCATTCTATTTATTAATCTATTTTCACTGCTTCTCCAATGTCAAACAGGTAAAGGAAGCATTCCTTTACATTTCTGCCTGTAATTTTTTCAACGGCTTCCTTGTATGACAGAATCTGAGGGCTGTATTCATCTTTGAGAGCTTCGATTCCACCCCTAGACACCTCGTCTGTCTTGTAGTCAATTATTACAGCCTCTTCTCCCTCAAGAAAATAACAGTCAATAATTCCCTGAATCAATATAACATCCTCCTTGTTCAGGGAGCCGATTATTTCATGGGCTTTCTTTTTTATAACAAAGGGAACTTCCCTTTTCACATCTTTTGATTCTTTCATTCTAATGCCGATATCAGACTTAAAAAATTCTTCGATTTTTCTCTCATCAACAACAGCTGCTTCTTTTTCTGAAAGAAGCTTTTTAATTACCATTTCCTCCACTTGTAAACTTATGTCTTCGCAATTTAATCCTCTGTGAAGCTCAAGATGCTGCATTACAAAATGTACAACAGTACCGATTTCAGCTTTTGTGAAGTCTTTTTCATCTTCCTTGAACTGAGGAATGTCTCTGAGCACAGGAATCCTGTATTTGATGCTTTCAATTTTTTCCTGCTTCATGGTCTTTATGTCCGTAACCGATAGTTTAGTTGGAATGTTTACTGATTTAGAAAAAGCATACTTGTAGTCAAGACGCCTTTCTATTTCATTTTTCATATTAAGGTCTTCATAATTTTTGAAGCTGTTTATTTCATGAAGCATATTTTCCTTTATTTTTTGGCCTTCCTCCTCAGTCATGCTTATTTGAGGCAGCGTTATGCGATTTATGTTCCAATCTGAACTAAAATTTAAGTTTTCTTTGAAACAGTCAACATGATAAATGAATTTCTGGTCATTGACGGCATTCATGATGAAATTTTCGTCTTTCCTTCCGAACAAGCAGCTGCATATCCAGTCAAGATATGATTCTTCCGTGTATATGTTGTAAATGGAAGGACCCTTTCTCCACTTCTTCATTTTTGTTTCAAAATTATTAACAGTTCCTATCATAATCAGCCTGTCCACTGCTCTTGTCATGGCAACATACAGTACTCTCATTTCCTCTGACAGATTTTCCTTCTTGATAATGTTTTTAACAGCCATCCTTGGAAAAGTTTCTCTGAATATTCTTTCATCCGGATTGATATACTTGGGGGCCACACCGTAAATCCTATGCTTCAAAATGCTTTTAGATACATCTGTTCGGTTGAACTTCTTGTTCATTCCACACATTATAACAACAGGAAATTCAAGCCCCTTGCTCTTATGAACAGACATGAGCCTTACAACATTGTCGTTTTCGCCCAATGTCTTGGCGCTTCCTGTATCACCTGATGCAGCACCCAGTTTTTCTACATATCTTAAGAAGTTAAACAAGCCAAACATTGCTGTTTTTTCAAATTCAAATGCCTTGTCTGCGAGCAGCCTCAGATTTGCCTGCCTTAAATTTCCTTTGGGAAGAAGGCCCACAAAGTAATAGTAGTCAGTTTCCATGAGCACTTCCCATATGAAATCATTGAGGTGGGTGTAGCGGCTCCTTTTTTTCCAGCCTTCAACCATGTCCACAAATTTCCCGATTTTTAAGGACAATTCATCATCATATTTATTTTTATATTCATAGACAGCATCTATATAATTGTATTTTGGGTACGCTATTCTGATTTTAACAAGTTCTTCTGTGGTAAATCTGCCGATGGGAGACCTCATGACACTTAAAAGAGGCACATCCTGCCTTATGTTGTCTATTATTTTTAGAAGGTTCAATATTACTTGTATTTCTATTGATTCAAAGTAACCCTCACCTCCGTCAAAATAAAAAGGGATTCCTTCATTGCTGAATATTTCTTCGAATATTCCAGCCCAGGATGAAACTGAACGCATTAAAATCACAATGTCCTTGTACATAATCTTTTCTTTTGATAAAGACGGTTCATCTTTTTTTAAGGGCTCATTTTTATCCTTTAGAACAAGCTGTCTGATTTTCCCTACAGCAACCATTGCTTCAAGCTCTGCAGTCTTCATGGCTTTTATTTCATCATCAAGCTCCTCTGATTCAGCTGAATTTTTATCAATTATATCAAGCTCTGTTACACATTCGCTGATTTCTTCAAATTCTGCTCCCCAGTTTAGGAATACTTGCTGGTTGTAATCAACCTCTCCTAATTCCTTGGACATGATGCTGCTGAATATGAAATTGATACCATCAAGGATTTCCTTCCTGCTTCTGTAATTCTGGTTCAAATCCACTCGTCTGTTCATTCCGTCAGCATCAGTGTTCGGATAATCATCACTTTTCTGATTGAATATGCTGGGGTCTGCAAGTCTGAAACGGTAAATGCTCTGTTTCACATCACCGACCATGAACATGTTGTTTTCACTTTTAACTGAATTTAAGAGCTCTTCCTGCAGCCTGTTGCTGTCCTGGTACTCGTCAATAAAAATATATTTGAATTTATTTTTATATGTCTGGCTTATTTCTGTTTGCCTTAATATTTGAAGGGCATAGTGCTCCACATCGTTGAAATCAGCTATTGATTTTTCAAGCTTCGCTGCCTTGAACTTTACGCTGAGCTCTTGAATCAATTCAAACAGAGCGCGCATGGGAACGTGCATGTATTCAATGTCCCCGGCAAATTCCTCCAGTGTTCTTAGAGGAATCATGGAGTTAATTGTCTTGATTGCCTTTTTGTACTCTTCTCTTGATTCCTTCACATCTTCCTGCTTCCTGATGTCCGTTTCATCCTTTGCCTTTCCCCTCAGAGCTTTTAGAGCGGGAAAAACAACGCTGTGAGCTTTTCTTGTAAATAAAGTAAAATCACTTTCAAGAGTTTCTTTAAGATTTTTTAAGCTATTTAAATCTTCAGCTATGGTATCCTCATAAACAGTAGGGCCATCAGGTTCACGGCAAAGCTCCAGAGCAAATTCAAGAGATTCGCCTGCTCCGTCCAGAAGAAGATTTAAATTGTCCTTAACTGCGGATAGCCACATGGAGTCTTTAAGCTCGTCGCCGGAAATGTCAAGCATATCCACATTTTCTTCAAGCCACTCCAATGGATCCGGGAAGCTTAAAATAAATTTGTAAACATCCTTAATTATTTCATTAAGCTCCTTATCACCCCTGTTGCCTGTGAAGCTTTCAACAAGTCTGATGAATCCTTCCTTCTTTTGTGCATATGCGTTTTCAAGCACTTCATCTATGACATCATTAAGAAGTATGTCCACTTCGTTCACATCACCTATGCGAAAGTTCGGATCTATGCCAACCACATGGAAATTCCTTCTTACTACATCTATGCAAAATGAGTGTATAGTCGATATGCTTGATTTGCTCAGCATGTTAAGCTGTCTTCTCAGATGGTCATTGTCTGAACCCTTTAAAACTTCCTTCACAAGTGATTTGTGTATCTTCTGCTTCATACCGCTGGCAGCTGCATTGGTGAAAGTTACTATAAGAAATTTGTCAATATCTTCATTATCATTTACTATCAACTTTATTATTCTCTCAACAAGCACTGTTGTTTTCCCTGAGCCGGCGGCGGCCGACACAAGAATATTCTTGTTTCTCAAGTCTATTACAGTCTGCTGATTTTTGCTAAATTTCATCTGGCTCGCCTTCCTTCATTATTTCAAGCATTATTTCATCTTTTTTCAGCTTTTTTATCTTTCTGTAGCTGTTTTTATCAGATGAGGGATCAAACTGACACACACCCCTGAAATCGCAGAATGAGCATGGGACTTTATCCCCGGATTCTTTCCTGTATGGGTTTATTCCTATGTTTCCTGCGAGAATCTTTCCTGCAATGTCTTTAGCCACACTGTCAGTCTTGCTTAATAGTGCCTTGAATTCCTTGTCTGTAAGAGTTTTGGATGATTTTGAAGTGCTTCCGTCCTTGTTAAAGGTTACAGGAATTATGTCAGAAGCTTTTTTATCCCCTATTTCATTGTCCATGCCTGTTATTATTTCCGAATCTTCAAGAACATATCCCTTGAGAGAAAGCTTGTTGAATATTAAATCCTGCGGAGTACTTTCAAGAACAACATCACCGTCAACTAAAGGATCATCGATTAAGAAGTAATATGCACCTCCTATTTCCGGCTTGGAAGCAAAAAGTTTTTCTCCGTTTTTCATGATTGCAGACATATACACAAGAAGCTGAAGCTGAAGACCCTGCACTGCATCGGACAAATCAATGTCTTTGTAGGATGATTTATAGTCAATAATGTTAACATATGTTTTCTGTTCTTTTTCAAAGGTATCCACCCTATCGATTCTACCCTGGAAATAAATGCTCAGATCGTTGTCTATTTTGATTTCCACAGGTTCAACAAAAATATTTCCATCTTTGTCACCGATTGAAAGTTCCGTGAACTTTGGCCTGAAGCTTCCTCTTTGAAGCTGCTTTATAATTGTATCTGCAGCCCTGTTCACAAGCCTTTTTATTTTTTCTTTCATATACTTGTTGCGCTCATTTGCATCAAGGGCAATATAATCCATTTCTCCTTCTGCAAGGATGTTTTCAGTGCAGACACAAGAAATTTTTCTTGCCATTTCTTCATCCATGGTGTCTATGTCAATATTTGAACTTATAATTTCATTGGTAAACCTTTCAACTGCCTGGTGGTATATGTTTCCTATATCATAGAACTCAACCTTTTGAACTATTCTTGGCTGAGGTTTTATAATATTTTCCATAAAAAATTTAAACGGGCAGGCTGCAAAGCTTTCGAGCCTTGAAACCGACATGGTTACCGGCATTTGGTAAATTTTTTCAAGGTTTTCTTTGTTTATGTTTTCAGCCCTGTTTTCGTAGAGAAGACCAAGCTTTATGATATTAATAGTGTTTTCATCATTTTCTTCATACCATGCGTAAACATTCTTCCACACATCTGTGATTTCACCACTCTCGCTGAAATCACGGAGCTTTGAAACCAATGTGTCTACAGTTCCTCCAACACTAGAAACATTGTCAAGTTCCCAAGTGTCACTTAGATCCGACTTTTCCTTAATTCCTGTGAACAAAGATTTAAGTCTTTCTGTGTACATGGAAGGCTGCAGTGACTTACCTTCAGAAGTTCCCATGGCATAGCTCAAGTACAGTCTTTCCCCGGCAGAAGAAAAAAGCTTGTACAGCATATGCTTTTCTCTGTACATGTAGTAATCAGCATTATTTATAGCTTTCATGCCTGAAGCTGCCAGAATTTCTCTTTCATCATTGAGAAGAAGTCCGCTCTCTGAGCTTCTTGAATCAAGTTTTCCTTCATTGGCACCAAGTATGAATAATGCTTTGTATGATTTTACTGAAATTTTGTCAGTTTCCCCCACTGTTACCTTGTCCAGAGTAGGAGGTATTATGCTTATTTTAACCTCTCTGAATCCGGCTTCAATCATTTTCCTGTAATCTGAGGGGTTAATTTCCATGTTGCCCCCGGTCAATATTATTTGCTCAAGAATTTCAACAACATAATTCCATACCTGGGCGTTTTCACTGGACAGTTCATAGAGATTTGACTTTTTGAACACATTGACCTGCCTTTCAATTTTTTCCTGGACGTTGAATTTGTCCAGAAAATCAAAAAGGAACAATGTTATGTCCATAGCATTGTCAAGCTTCTTGAATTGTGTTTTTGCTTCTTTCATTCCGCTTGTAAATTTTTCTCTCAGGCTGTTGAAATATTCAATTCCATCGCATTTGAAGCGAAAGGCCCTGAACCATTTTTCTCCTTCAATACCATACTGCAGCGCAAAGTTTTCAAGTTTGCTCACTTCATCATAATTAAGAACAGAAAAACCCGTCTTCAGGAATTCAAACACGCTGTCATGCTTGAAATTATAAATAAACATATCAAACAAAGACAATATGAATTTTGTAAGAGGGTTACCCATTATGTCTCTTTTCATGTCAAGAAAAAACGGTATTTCAAATTGCGTGAAGACTTTTTTGACATTGATGCTGTATGTATCCATGTCACCTACTGCTACACCAATATCCTTCCACCTGTATCCCTGATCCCGCACAAGACATATAATTTCAAGGGCTGTTTTTTCCGTTTCAGTATATGGGTTCAGGGAAGAACGTAATTGTACTTTGTCTGTTAATATGGAGAATTTTTCATCCTTCAAAGAAAACATGCTTTTTTCAACTATCTTAATTTCTTCTGCAAATGCATGTTCATTAAGTGCTTCAATTTCAAAACTGACGTCTTCATCTGTCAGTGACTTGAATGTTTCATGAACTGTTTTAAATGCTTCCCAATCATCAATACTCTGTAGAGAATTAATGCATGCAGGATCAATGTTCAAAGTCACTGTTACTGATACAGCATATTTCACAAGCTCTTTTATAAGCTTGAGCCTTTGTCCATTGAAACTTTCAAACCCATCAATCCATATTTTTGAATTTCTTACAAATTTCGATTTTGCCACAGCAGAAATAAACAGGTTTATTTTGTCTTCTTCGTCAAAAAACCTGTCCTTTGTGTGCTTATTAATTTCTGAATAAATGGTTAGTATGTCTTCAAGCTTTGAGTTTAAAAGATGGTTGTCATTTTCTGTGACCTTGTGCTTTAAAATTTGTTCAAGAAACTCCTCGCTCACCATGTTTTGTTTCAGTTCGCTTATAAGGCTGTCAAATTCCCTTAAAAATCCTTCCTGTCTTGAAGCTTTTTTAAAGAGCTTGAGTTTGTCCTTGTTTTCCTCGAATATTTTTTTCAAAAGCATTATTTTTCCATACCGGTTAATTTCCTGAACTTTAAGTCCTCCGACTTCTTCAAATACCTTGTACCCAAGACGTTTGAAACTTAAAACCTCCAGAGACATGATGCCGCTTGAGCTTATTCTGTCAATGACTTCATACTCGGACTGATATGTCATTTGTTCAGGAACAACCAGCAGCAAGTTATTTTTGCTTCCATTTGATATTTCCTTGTTGATTTCATCATAAATATATGTTGACTTTCCTGTCTTGGCACGCCCTGCGACAATTTTAAATCCCATAATCCCTCCGCCTATTTCCGCACAATCGTAGGGGCGGATCTTGTATCCGCCCGTTTTATTGATTCAATATACTTGTTATCTGAAGTATCAATTATTGATTGCTGTCTGTTGGTTTATAAAGATTCCTGTTATCAAGAAGCCATATTTTGTCTGTAAACTGACCAGGCCCTATTGCTTCAAGCGCATGTTCAAAATCAAACATACGGGCATCTATGATATCTAGAAAATGAAGTATTTCTGCTTCAGGAGTCATTGGCTTTTTAGGGCTTCCGAATTCAGGCTCATAGTGATGTGACAGTACCATGTGCTGCAAAATAATGCTTTTTTCTCTGCTGAGCCCTATTTTTTCTCCTTCAATTTCAATTTCCTTTATTCCCTGTATGATGTGCCCCAGAAGTTTTCCTTCCATGGAATAATCAGAAACTACTCCATATTCATCGGAATCCATTTCAAGGATCTTGCATATGTCATGAAGCAATACTCCTGCGTATATGTAATCCATTTTCAGAAATCCATAAACCTGACCAAGCCTTTCCCCTGATTGCAGCATCCTGAGAGTATGGTACAAAAGACCACCCATGTAGGAGTGATGGTTTTTCTTTGCTGCAGGATAGTAATAAAGCTTTTTTTCATACTTGATTAAAATGTTCGAAACCAAAAGCCTGATTTCTGAATCTTTGATTTTTTTTCCGTATGATTTTACAGCTGCAAGCATTTCAGATGATTCTATGGGAGCTGAAGGTATGAGTTCGCTTATTTTTATGTCATCATCATCATTCTTGCCTCTTAATTTGTTTACTTTAAGCTGTCTTGTTCCACTCCATTCAAGAACCTCTCCCCTTACTTTTACAACCGGGTTTTCAGCTAAAATTTCTTCTGTTTCTTTTGAATACTCCCATATTTTTGCATTTATTTCTCCGGTTTTATCAACCAGTTCAAGATCTATATATTGCTTTCCGTTTGTTGTTTTCTTAACTTCAAAACTTTTCACAAGATAAAAGCCATCAGCTTTCTCGCCTGCCTTAAGCTCTGAAATAGTTTTGCCTGTGCCTGACATGCTCTTCATCTGTTCTCTAGCCTTTTCGTTAAGCATATCGCCAATACTTGCCTGACCCATAATTTGCCTCTTTTCATCATTTAATAGTTAATTATAACATATTGAATGCTGCTATAAAATAATTTTTTGCGATTTTATAAATAAAACATATATTCTGATAATTTATAATATATATTTATAAGTTTATGATTTGGAGGAGAACAGTAATGAATAAAGATATTAAAAACATGATATTCAAATCTATTGGCCTGGCAATGGGAATCGCTACACTTGTTCTAACTGTAATGAAATCACTAGAAAGCAAAAGTGCTATAACTTTATTGTCAATTGGTTTAATTTGTTTAGCTATTAATGAACTTGAAACAAAAAAGTAAATACCGCTATTTTATTCGGAATAAAAAAATCACTTAAGGAATATCCATTAAGTGATTTTGTATTGCTTATAGTTTGTGTCTGTTTTTCATGTATTTTTTTACTCTTACGAGCACAATCACCAAAATGATTATTGCAGGTATCAGTATTGGTGAAACTGAAACAATGTAAATCAAAAGATTTTCAAATGTCCGTATGATGGAATTGACTGTCATTATAAAACCTTCTTTTGACTTATCCCACACGTTATTCTTGCTTGCAAGATTGAAATCAGCAGCAAGAACTTCATCCACCGTGAGGCTGATTGTTGACATTCCTGCTCTGTCATCTATATCTTTCAAGCTTATGTTAAGAGCATCTATTTCTGTTCTCACGCGCCTTAATTCATTTTCAATAAGAAGCATTTCTTCAACAGTCTGAGCCTTGTCAAACAATGATCTTAAATGTTCTTCCTGAACCTCAAGGTTTTTTACCTTGTTGTCCTTTTCATAATATTCCTTTGTTACGTCAGTTTCACTGATGTTCTTGATTTTAACCAGGCTTGAACTTTCAATGAAATTTATAAATTCATAAAAGCTTTCCTGAGGAACTCGTATTTTATGATTACCATACATGAGCCTGTCATCATTTTCAAAAACCTGGTAAACCTCTGAGCTGCTGTTTTCTATATATCCTCCCAGATTTTGCACTTCAATAGTCATATTGCTTATAAAATTTTCATAATCCTTTGTTTCCACACGCAGGCTTCCTGTTTTAATGATTTTCATTTCATTTTCAGGAGCGCTCATCAAACTGTATTGATTATCGTATTTAGCCTTAGACTCTTCTGCTTCCGATGTGCCTCTTCCATCCATAGTAAAACCGTAGTCTGCAATTTCTGCCGGTGCTGCAGGAGCTTCGGTTGCTCCGTTATACTGTGCAGTATCATAAGACATTTCTGCCTTTGAATTTTTCATTCCCAGGTTGTTCATGCCGTATACAAGGAAAACCAGCACTAAAGCAGCGGCAAGGCTTCCGTATTTTACCCACCTGGAAATTTTGCTTTTAGATTTTCTTTTAATTTCTGTTATTTCAGCAGGAGCCTCCTTTATATTTGGCTCATGAAACTCAGATTTTTCAGCCTCAGCAGCAAGAAGTTTTTCATGCAATCTCTTGCAGTAACCTAAAGGCGGTTCTTCATCAGGAATTTCTTGCAACGCTTGTATAATTTTCTTGTATTCTTCAAGCTCTTTTTGGCATTCTTCACACGTTTTGAGGTGCTCTTCAACCAATAGCTTTTCATTTTCATCTAATTCGTCATCAATGTATAATGACAATAATTCTCTCACTTCATTGCAATTCATTTTATCACCACCTTAGCTCTGAATGTTAAGTTCATTTTCAAGTATTTCTTTTAAACTTTTTCTGGCCCTGTTGAGCCTCGATTTAACCGTACCAAGATTGCAGTTGAGCATTTCTGATATTTCACTGTACGAAAACCCCTGAATGTCTCTAAGTATTATAATTGTTTTAAAATCATCCTCCAGCCTTCCAACGGCATCACTTATGAGCTTGCTGTTGAAATTCTTTTCAATCAATATGTCCGGGTTGTTGGTATCATCGGCAATTTCTATTTGAAATTCTTTATTGCCGCCTAAATCAATATTTTCATCAATAGAAACGGCATTAATATTTTTTTTGCGTTTGAAATCAATGCATGTGTTAACAACAATCCTGTACATCCAGGATTTGAAGGAAGACTGCATATTGAAATTCTGTATGCTTTTATAAACCTTAATAAGCGCTTCCTGAGAGGCGTCTTCTGCGTCCTCAACATTTCGCAGCACTCTCAAGGCAATGTTGTAAGCTACTTTCTTATAATCTTTTATAAGCTCTTCGAAAGCATCAACATCACCGTTCCGGCTTTGCTCTACAAGCCATAGTTCATTGCCTTTCATCTTTTCACTCCGTTCGGTTATATTATTAGACGTTAACTGATTTTTATTTGTTCCAATAAATTTCGATTAAATATAAGTTTTTACGAACTGCACTGCTGATCTCCCTGTCCTGCCTCCGTTCTGCATTGCAAATTTCTTTGCATCGGCAAGCAGCTGTTCTTTAGAACTATATTTAACCTTATACTTTTCAGCAAGCCCTAGAACTATTTCAAAATATTCGTTTTGATTTGGTTCGCTGTACAGTATTGTGAGTCCAAAGCGGTCTGCAAGGGATGTCTGTTCATTTATGGCATCTCTTAAGTGAACTTCGTTTTGTCTGTCAACCATGTTTTCCTTTATTAAATGCTTCCTGTTTGATGTAACATAAAACAATATGTTTGAAGGCTGCTCATATATGCTTCCTTCCACTGCAGACTTAAGATATTTGTATGAATTTTCATTGCTTTCAAATGACAGGTCATCAATGAAAATAATGAAGTACATTCCTCTGTTTTTAAGTATATCTATTATTTTTGTTATGTAGTGAAGATTTTTCTTATCGACTTCAAGGAGTCTTAATTTGCTCTTCCCAAACATGGGTATGAGAGCCTTTACGCCTGTTGACTTTCCTGTTCCGCTGTCTCCAACCAACAGTGCATTAAGGGCAAATTTCCCTTGAATGAATTTTTCCGTGTTACTTATTATTTTATTTTTTTGATTTTCATATCCATAGATATTTTCCATGGCCACAGGTTTGAAATTGTCAACAGTTACAATTTTACCATCATCGTTTATGCTGAATGCATAATTGTTCCTAAATTCACCGCAGCCTGTTTTTTCATACTCTGTGTAAATAAAATCGTATATTTCTTCTGATTTATGGATTTTAAATATTTCAGTCAGAGGCTCATTGTTTTGATAGTTGATAAAGCTGTTTATGTCTCCTGCCTTGTCAGCCATTCCTTTCAGCGGAATATCATATATTTTTTTAAACAGTGATATGTCGTGAAGAACTGCCTTTTTTATTTTTGCATCTACAACAAGACCCTTTTCCCTTCTGAGACTGAAGATGTTTTCATCTGACAAAATCTTATTTGACAAGTAGTCCCCTATGGAATCTACGTTTTTTACAAGCAGATTTCCGCACAAGTTGTAATATTCATTTGAATATTGTTCCTTGTTTTCAAAATTTGAGTTGTCGCTGTATTTAAAATATTTCTGGCACAATAAGTCGTAGCTTTTTATAATTTCATCATCAAGTAAATTTCTGAAAACCAACAAGTTTGAAAGTAATGTATCTGTCATAGCAGTTCTCCTTAGTTATTTTCAATAATTATATCATCATAAAAAGCTATTAGCAACAAAAAAGCGCCCCTGGGGACGCTATTTACAATATATTTAAAACAATATTTCTCCTGCTTCTTCCTGGCACACCTTAACCAATGTTCCGTCGATTATCAACTCTTCGCACGCGTTGATGTCTTCGTATAGAGGTCTGTCTTCCGTAAGTACAGGAACCGATTTTCTAACAGCTTCATAAACTGGCTTTGTACCTTTTCCAAGGCCCTTGTTTCCTCTCATGTCAATTCCCTGGCAAGCGCACATGATTTCCATGGCAAGCACTCTTCTAACATTCTCCATTATTTCTCTGGACTTTCTGGCTGCAATTGTGCCCATTGACACGTGATCTTCCTGATTTGCAGAGGAAGGGATACTGTCAACAGATGCTGGATGGGAAAGAACCTTGTTTTCTGAAACCAATGATGCTGCAGAGTACTGAACTATCATGAAGCCTGAATTTATTCCTCCGTGTTCAACAAGGAATGCAGGCAGTCCGCTGAGAGCCGGGTTTACAAGTCTTTCCAATCTTCTTTCGGATATGTCTGCTAATTCCGCCAGTGCAATTCCAAGAAAGTCAAAGCTAAGAGCCATAGGTTGTCCGTGGAAATTTCCGCCTGAAATTCCTTCCTTTGTTTCCGGGAATATAATAGGGTTATCTGTTACTGAATTTATTTCAATTTCAACTTTTTCCTTAACGTAGTTGATTGCATCCTTGCTTGCTCCGTGAACCTGAGGAGTACACCTTAGAGAGTAGGCATCCTGCACTCTTATATCTCCTTGTCTTGTAGTCATTTTACTTTCAGCCAAAAGATCAAGCATTATTCTTGCAGTGTCAATTTGTCCCTTGTGAGGTCTTACATCATGAACCTTGTGGTCAAGAGCATCAACAATTCCATGATGTGCTTCGAAGCTCAGTGCTGCAGCTATGTCTGAAATTTTCACAAGATTTAAGGCATCGTACACAGTCAGAGAACCAACCGCAGTCATAACCTGTGTTCCGTTAATAAGTGCCAGACCTTCCTTTGACGTAAGTTCAATCACAGGAATTCCTGCTTTTTTCATGGCTTCTTCCCCTGTCAATACTTTTCCATCATATTCTGCAATTCCAAGGCCAATCATTGGAAGAACCATGTGTGACAGCGGAGCCAAGTCACCGCTTGAGCCAAGAGAACCCTTTTGAGGAACAACAGGATGAACTCTCTTATTTAACATTTCAATCATTGTGAGGATTGTTTCCAGTCTTGCTCCTGAATAACCCTTTGCAAGATTGTTGATTCGGAGCAAAATTATACCTCTTACTATTTCTGTATCAAATGGTTTTCCAGCACCAACAGCATGTGTAATAATAAGATTTTTCTGAAGCAGTCTTGATTCATCTTTTGAAATAGAGACATCGCTGAATTTTCCGAAACCTGTTGTGATTCCGTAAACAACATCGCCGTTTTCCACAAAATCATCCACTATTTTTCTTGATGCCAATATTCTATCAACAGCTGACTGGGACAACTCAACTTTGCAATAATTTCTGCAAACCTCTGCAATTTCTTCAAGAGTTAATGTATTTCCTGTTATAATAACCTTTTCCATCTTTCTCTCCTTTTAGCCTTACAAAATAAAAAAGCAAATTTCAGCATACTAAGTACACCAAAATTTGCCTCCTGTTATCTATTGTCTATAGGCTCATTTATTACAACAATTATATTACAAAACAACCTAATTGTCAATTACTCTGAACGTCTTACCACTAATTTGGCACGTACAACTGCTGGAATATTTCCATCGGTTTTTTCCGGATAAACCACAATTTCATCACCTTCTTGAAGTGTTGAATGAGCAAAATTAGTGATTGTATCTGAGTCCACATTGATGTCATATTCTCTGTTATCATCTGAAACACCGTACACTCTGAGCATTCCGTTTGTGTCTCTTGAAACTTCTTTTACTGTTGCGTTTATCTTTGATGATTCATCAAAATAGGACAAAAGTTCATTTCCTTTCGTATTTTCAACATAGTCAGCTATAAACTGATCCCCTTCTTTTAAGTTAAATCCTTTTGGATAATTAAATTTTAAGTCTCCCATTTCAGTTATTGCTGTAATGAAATTTTCTCCAACTTCACCCACTGTTGCAGTGACTCTTTTTATTTCATCACCATTTGAAGTCCTTCTTTGGGTATAGTCATAATACTGATCAGAGACAGCATCATATGTTCCGCCATCAAGCTTGTTTATTCCAACGTATTCACCGAGAAAATAATTGCTTGACCTTGCCTGGTCAACCTTGTAAGTGTTGACATTTTCTCCTTCCTGCACATGTATACCATCTTTATCAATTTTTACGATTTTTCCCTGAGCACTGTACCTGCCCGGAGTATACTGCTGGGCACTGCTTTCATTTCCGGGTCTTAAATTTTCCTGATATTCATCCTTGTTTTCTGATCTAGAACAACCTGCAGATGAAAAAACGAGGGCTATTATTATAAATATAATAATTTTTTTATTATTTTTCACATTTTACCTCCATAATTTTATTTTCTTTTTTATTTTTTCCTGTTAAGTTTGTTATATTCTTCATATTGACAAATTAGTTGTAGTTTTTAAGAAATAATCATTTACAAATTATAATACTTTGTGCTATATTAATACTGTTTGTAGACTTTATTTTAATAAAATTTACGAAATGAAAATATTAATGAGGTACTGTATGGATTCGTTAGATATGCAAATTATTAAGAACATTGAGAAAGAAGGAAGAATTTCTCATGAAGAGCTTTCAAAAAGACTGAACTTGTCAAGACCTGCAATACATAACAGAGTTACGAAACTTGAAGAACAGGGTATAATTTCAGGCTACAGAGCGACTATTGACTGGGTTAAACTTGGTTTCACAACTAAAGCAATGATTTCCTTGAGAGTGAGAACCACAGATTACGATAAACTGTTGCTGCAATTAAAAAAACTCGAAATACCGAATTTAGTAATTGAAGAATGCCACATTGTCACCGGAACATGGTGTATAATAATGAAGGTAAGATGCACAACGCCACTTGAATTAAAAGCAATTCAAGATGAGCTGCATAAAATCGATAGTATTAAAGAATCATCAACATCTTTGATTTTGTCTTCAATTTATGATTAGCAATAAAAAACCAGCATATAATGCATTAGTTAGAGTTTTCATTTAACTAATGCATTTAGCTGGTTTTTGTTTTTATTTATCTTTCAGTGCCTTATCTACTGCTTCCTTAATTGCATTGCTTGTTACAGTTGCTCCGGATACACCTTCAACATCAGTGGAGTCTGCATCTTCAATTTTATCAGGCAGCTCTTCTATAGCTTTCGAACCAACGCCTTGTGTTTCTTTTTCTCCGACAGCTTCAACAGAAACAATGTCATCACCATCTACTGTTACTGTTACTGTTACTTCTCCGCCGTATCCCTGAGCTGAACCTTGAAGTGTACCTGCTCCGGCTGCACCATTTCCGCCGTTCGTACCTGTTCCGTTGCCATTTGTGCCAGTTCCGTTGCCATTTGTGCCTGTTCCGTTTGTACCTGTTCCGTTTGTACCTGTTCCGTTTGTGCCTGTGTTGTTGTCTGTATTGCCTGTGTTGTTGCCATTATTATCTGCACAAGCAGCCAGACCCAAACTCATGAATATCATCACACATAATATCAATGCTATTTTTTTCATAATAACCTCCATGTTATTTAATTTCAAAAATAGTATAACCAAAATTATACCATTCATTAAAAATTTTCATAAAAAAACCGGCAATTTTGATTGCCGGTTTTATTATTTATTTAATTGTTAAATCAAGTGCAACTTTGTTTTCAAAAGATTTAACTATTGCTGCTATTATGTCTCCGTGTGCATCAGTCAAGCTCATAGTTGCTGTTGAAGTAACATCTGCAAGCATTGCTTTTTCTTCAGCAGTTAAAGCATCATATTTAGCCTTGTCTTCTGGTTTATCAGATCCGTCCTTCAATGGTCTTCCGTTTAAGTCAGAAGTGTATTTGTCATTCCATTCTTTGATTTCTTCAACGGTCATTCCAAGGAACAATTCTTCGAAATAATCCATTTGATCTGTCCAAGTTCCTGTATTGAGTCTGTAGCTGTCTCCTCTTTCTCTCTTAGTCTTCCAGCCTTCAACTTCTTTCTGGAATATTTCGTCTGTAACTGTAAGAGTTGCATCAATTTTTTCATCATGGTTTTCATCATAGTTGTATGATTGTCCTGGAAAACCAGAGAAATGAGGCATTTCAGCTCCATCATAGTTTGGTGTTGCAACTTCAAGAATGTCTACGTTAAGAGATACAAGCTTTCCGTCCTTGTCAAACAATGAGTTTGCAAAAACCTTGTTAATGCTGTATACCGGTACATCCTTATCATCTTTTCCTGGTCCTAAACGAGGAACACTTACAAGAGCAGTTCCCTGTGAAGCTATTTCTTCAGTTTCTACAGGAATGCGGTTTTCATAAGCTTCTTTTATTGCAGCAACTATGTCACCGTGAGCATCTTTCAAGCTCATTGTTGCACTGCCGATAACATCAGCAAGCATTGCCTTGTCTTCTTCGCTTAAGGCTTTATATTTTGCCTGGTCTTCAGGCTTGTCTGAATCAGCTTTCAGAGGTCTGCCGTTTACATCTGATGTGTATTTATCAAACCAGCTCTGAACTTCTTCAACAGTCATTCCAACAAACATATCCTGGAAGTAATTCATCTGATCTGTCCAAGTTCCTGTATTGAGTCTATAACTGTCTCCTCTTTCTCTCTTTGTATTCCAGGAGTTTACTTCAGCTTTAAAATTGTCTTCAGTATCAACAGTCTTTGAGTCTACAACCTCATCATGATTTTCATCATAGTTGTATCCCCCTTGTCCCGGGTATCCGCTGAAATGAGGCATTCCTTCTCCGTCATAGTTAGGAGTTGCAACTTCTAATATATCTACATAAAGAGAAAGAATTTTTCCGTTTTCATCGAACAATGCATTTGCAAATACATCATTTGTACTGTATACAGGAGTTCCTGTATCATCCTTTCCAGGTCCGAGACGTCCAATGCTTGCAAGTCCAAATCCCTGGAACACTTTTGCAGCAGACTGTGAAATAGGGTCTTTTTCTTCCTTAACCTCTTCTGTAGGCGCCGGATACTTTACAGGATCCAATGCATTGTTTACAGCATAAATTATTGCTTCGCTTGTATATGTAGCACCTGCAATAACGTCTACATCAGTTGAATTTGCTTCAACTATTTTAGCAGGAAGCTGTTCAATTGCATTTGAACCGATTCCCTTTGTTTCGTTTTCGCCAACTGCTTCTACTTTTATTATTTTGTCTCCTTCTTTTGTTACTGTTACAGTAACTTCTCCGCCGAAACCTTTGCCAACGCCTGTTAAAGTTTCTGTTGCCGGAGCTTGTTCCTTAGCACATGCAACAATGCTTAGCAACATCAAAGCACATACTGTGATTGAAATTAGTTTTTTCATGATACCCTCCCATTGAGATATATTCAGTATTTAAATACTGAACTACATAGAAAAATTTTCTTTGACAGCTAGAATGTTAAAAAATCTACATTTTTATTCAAACTGTTGCAAGAAAACGTATTTTTATAATACCACCTAAACTTTTTTTAGTCAATATAAACATAAGTCATAAACTATGTTAAGAAAGTATAAAGAAAAGGTCATTCTTACTTATGAAATCTTAACGCCCCATTCATAACTTTAACACTGAATTAATGCTTTCAGTGTTAATATATTATTGCAATCTAGGAGGTGTCATATGGAATTAATTGTAGTGTTAATACTTATTGCATTATATTTTATCGGTTTTAAATTTATAGACAACATATATAATTTAGCTTCTCCCTGCGAAAAAAAATCTGCAAAGCAGGATGAAATGAGTAAACTCAGTTCTTCCGGCGATATAAATATGCCTGATGTTTTAATATATGGAAATGATGATCATTGCATTGAAATTTCTGCTGCATTGAAGAAATACAACTTAAGTTCCGAGACGTTCAATGACTTAAACAAGCTCAATATGTCAAACTCCTATAAATTTTTGATTGCTGCAGGAAACTCAGATCTTGATAACCTCACCATTTGTTCAATCGGCACTAAGATGATGGATATAAATAAAGTATTTGCTGTGTGCAACCAGACTTACAGCAGAAAATTATACGAAGAAAGCAATATACATACATTTGAATCCTGTTGCATTGCAGATAACATTGCACGGGTAGTGGCAACTTCAGCTGGGGGTACATTATGATTGAATTAAAAAAGATAAAACTAAGTTATACTGAAATAATAGTATTTGGTACATTTGCCATAATTTTTATGGGAGGCATTCTCTTAAGCCTTCCTATTTCTTCAAGGCAAGGAATTTCAACTCCTTTCTTGGATTCTCTTTTCACAGCTGCTTCAGCTTTTTGCGTGACAGGCCTGGTGGTTTATGACACATATACCCACTGGTCTATGTTCGGTCAGACGATTATACTTCTCCTGATTCAAATAGGGGGATTAGGCTTCATGACAGTCATTACGCTGTTTTCACTTTTCCTCAGACGTAGAATAGGACTCAAGGAAAGAAGACTCTTGATGGAATCAGCAAACACGTTGAAAATTGGAGGAATAGTGCTTCTTGTCAAAAAAATCATTATAAGGACATTTATTTTTGAAAGCATAGGAGCATTTGTACTGTCATTGAACTTTTACAGCCGAATGGGTTTTAAGGAAGGATTATATAACGGAATCTTTCATTCCGTATCGGCATTTTGCAATGCTGGATTTGACCTGATGGGTAAATACGGACAAAACTCTTCTCTGACGCATTTTTACGACAATCCTGCTGTAAACATCACCATTATGTCCCTTATAGTTATTGGCGGTCTTGGTTTTGTTGTATGGGATGATGTGGCTTTTAACCGTCTTGATTTTAAGAAGTACCAGCTTCATTCAAAACTTGTCCTTGTTGCTACAGCTGTCTTGATTTTCGGTGGTGCATTGTTATTTTTCTTCACAGAGAAAAATAACAGCATGCTGGGCATGAGCAATGGTGAAAAAATTCTTGCCTCGCTGTTTCAGTCCGTAACAACAAGAACAGCAGGGTTCAACACCATAAATCTTAACTCAATGTCAGAAGGCGGTACACTTTTAACCATAATACTCATGATAATAGGAGGTAGCCCTGGCTCCACTGCCGGAGGAATTAAAACCACCACATTTATAGTCCTATTGCTGGGTGCATTGTCAAATGCAAAACAAAGCTCTGAAATTTCAGTATTCAAGCGCAGGCTTGAAAGCGATGCCTTGAAAAAAGCAAGCGCCATTACTGTTATTTATATTACAACAGCACTTACTGCGGTAATGACCATATGTTCACTTCAAAATTTTTCATTGACAGAAGTCATGTTTGAAGTATTTTCAGCCCTTGGAACAGTAGGACTTTCACTGGGAATTACCTCAAACTTAAGCATAGTTCCAAAATTAATAATAACGCTTCTGATGTACGGCGGAAAAGTTGGTGTATTGTCTGTGGCGGTTGTTCTGGCAGAAAGAAAAGAACCTTCGCTGTTAAGCAGACCGCTAGGTAAAATTATAATCGGATAGGAGAATAATATGAAATCAGTATTAATTATAGGAATGGGTGCATTTGGACGTCATTTGGCCCTTAAAATGACAGAATTAAAAAATGACGTTATGATAGTTGACAAGGATGCTGCCATAATTGAAGACATGTCTTCTCAAGTAACCGATGCTCAAATTGGAGACTGCACAAAGGAAGATGTTTTAAGAGCTCTTGGTATTGGTAATTTTGATGTTTGTTTTGTAACAATAGGTGACACATTCCAGTCTTCGCTTGAAATCACTTCGCTTTTAAAGGATTTGGGAGCAAAATATGTTATTTCTAAAGCCAGCAGGGATATTCAGGCAAAGTTTCTTTTAAAAAACGGTGCCGATGAAGTGGTTTATCCCGACAAAGATATGGCTGAAAAACTTGCCATAAGGTGCAGCGCCAACAATGTCCTTGATTATTTCTCTATATCAAACGACTACTCCATATTTGAAATACCCATCATGAAAAGCTGGACAGGAAGAAGCATTGAAGAAATCAATGTAAGGAAAAAACATCATATAAATATCCTGCTTATTAAAAGCGACAGCAATACAATGTCTCTGCCAAAAGCAGATTACATTTTTAAAGAAGATGACTTAGTACTTGTTCTAGGAAAATCAGAAGATGTACTGAGGTTTTCAGACAACATATAAAAAAGTTGCTCCGCAACTCCGCTAGGGGGACCTATGTCCCCCTTCGGCGTTAAAACGCATACGCGTTTTAACTGAGCACCCCCCTTAACGGCAAGGACGTCCCGTCCTTTGCAATCCTCGTTTTTTATATGATAGGAAAGAAAACTTTCCTATCATATAAAAAAGTGCCCTCAGGGCACTTTTATTCATCTGCAAATCTGTATCCCACACCAATTTCTGTGTGTATGAACCTTGGATTTGAACTGTCTTTTTCAATTTTTCTTCTGAGGCTTGCCATGAAAACCCTTATGCTTTTGGAATCACCTGTTTCTCCATATCCCCACACTTCTTTTGATATTTGGCTGTGGGTCACAACCTTACCACGATTTGCAATCAATAATAAAAGAAGCTTAAATTCTATGGGTGTGAGATGTATCTCTGCATCATCAACAAATATTCTTCGCTTTTCACTGTCCACGCTCAGGTAATCAAACTTGTACACGCTTTCAGGCATGTGGGCTATTTCTCTTTCAATAAGCCTTTCCATGACACGAAGTCTTGCAAGTAGTTCTCCCATGGAAAAAGGCTTAGTCACATAATCGTTTGCTCCTTCATCGAGAGCTTGAATTTTATCGCTGTCCTGCTCCCTTGCAGACACCACAACTATGGGGATGTTTGAAACGTTTCGTACCTGCTTTATGATATCTATGCCGTCCATGTCCGGAAGCCCCAAATCCAATATCATTATATCAGGATTTTCTGTGCAGAAAGAAAGAATACCTTCATTTCCGTTATGTGCTGTAACAATGGAATATCCCTTGGCCTTAAGGGCCATGGTCACAAAATTCAATATTTTCTTGTCATCCTCAATCACTAATATTTTAGTCATCACTCAACCTCCAAAGGGAGCCTTACTTTAAATACCGCTCCGCCTGTAACATTATTTTCTGCTGATATTGCTCCTTTGTGAGCAGTTATAATTTCCTTGCAAATTGTCAATCCCAGACCAACCCCAAGGTGCGAGTCCACAATGTTGTTTTTTTGTTTTGTCACAAAACCATCAAACACTCTGTTAAGTATTTCCGGATCGATGCCAGCACCGTTGTCAGAAATTTCAAAAACAGCAAAATCGCCGTCAGTATATGCCTTCAGAAAAACATCTGCTTCCTCCCCTGCATATTTGTATGCATTGTCAAGAAGGTTAACCAATACTTGGACAATTAGTTTGCCTTCTACAGGAACAAGAATTATTTCATCAGGAACTATCACGTGCAGTCTACCGGAAGAATTCAGGAAAGGAACGTGAGACAGTGTCTGATTTACAATGTCATCAACAGCTTCAAAATCTTTGTTTAATGTAATTCTTCCTTCTGAAAAACGTGTCATGTCCAATATGTTTTGAACGGTTTTTATGAGCCATGCTGATTCGTCACATATGTCTGATGCAAGTTTTTTTACGGATTTTGGATCAAGGCTGTCGTAACTTTCAAGAATAAGCTCCCCAGCACCCTTTATACCCGTCAGAGGAGTTCGAAGGTCATGAGAAATACTTCTTAAAAGTGTGCTCTTCAAATGCTCGCTTTCCATATCAACTCTTATTTTTTGCCTTTCCTCATATATAAATTCCCTGTCAAGGACTATTGCCATCTGGTGAACTATTGCCTTAATGAGCATGTCTATTTCATCAGTTATGGGAACATTGCAGTTAACTATTTTCATCACTCCCAATTTTTTTCCCACACCTTTAATTGGAATGATGTTTATATTTGTTGTGACCGAATCCACATAATCCGGAAGTCCTTCAGTGCTGTAAACCTGTTCGCAGGCATCTAACTTCACGTAGCAGTCAAACCCAACATAATCTTTTATGAAATTAATTCCCTTCAATACAATGTTGTCTCTTCCGGTGACATTTAAAAACCCCTTTGTTATGTCATAAAGAAGTCTGGCTGTTCTTTCATTTCTTTTTGATACCTCTGTCTGATACTGCAGCTTTGAAGTCATGGTGCTTGATATTAAGGAAGCAATCAAAAAAAACACGATGAGGATAACATCATCTGAATTGCTTATTTGCAGGCTGTGGTATGGTTCCGTAAAAAAGTAATTGAATAAAAGAACACTTAGGACAGCAGCTGTGGCGCTGTATATGTATCCACTTGTAAGTATGGTGACAGTAAGAACTCCCACAATAAAGACCATAAGGGAGTTTTCCTTTCCAATTCCCATGTAGTTCATAATAATTGACAGAATTACAGACATGGTACAAATAAAAATGACATTTGTAAAATATTTAAAATTAAATTTATTATTGTCGAAATTATTTTTCATAACATCCTCTTTATTTTTGTTTATATTATTATACCACATTCTATAAAAACAAAATACTATTCTTCCTTGTAATAATAATATTTATTTAGTATAATTGAACAAATAAAAATTGGAGGCATTTATGAAAGTAGTAGCATTTAACGGAAGTCCGAGAAAAGAAGGCAATACATACGAGGCATTAAAAATTGTAGCAGAGCAGCTTGAGAAGGAAAATATTGAGGTTGAAATAATACATGTAGGAAACAAAAAAATTCTTGGCTGCACAGCTTGCGGTTCATGCTTTAAAACAAGAGACGAAAGATGCATCATCAACGATGAAGTTAATGAGTGGATTCAGAAAATGAAGGAAGCAGATGGAATAATTTTAGGTTCACCTGTTCATTTTTCAGCAATAAGCTCTACTATGAAGTCTTTTTTGGACAGAGCTTCATATGTGAGCAGCGCAAACAGAGGATTGTACAGAAATAAAGTGGGAGCAGCAGTAGTTGCCGTAAGGCGCGCAGGCGGACTTCCTGCATTTAACCAGCTCATTAATTACATCACATATGCTGAAATGGTTATGCCCACATCAAACTATTGGAACGTAATTTACGGACAAAAACCAGGTGAAGCGCTTCAGGACGATGAAGGAGTTCAAATAATGAGAATACTTGGAAAAAATATGGCATGGGTAATGAAGCTCATTGAGCTTGGTGAAGGTAAAATAGAAAAGCCGGAACCAGAGAAAAAAATAGGCATGAATTTTATTAGATAATATTGTACGGGCGGACCTCGTGTCCCCTGTTATTATTTCCATAATTTTGTTATTAATGTGTGTAGGGGCGGACCTCGTGTCCGCCCGTATTATTTCCATAATTTTGTTATTCATGTGTTGTAGGGGCGGACCTCGTGTCCGCCCGTATTATTTCCATAATTTTGTTATATAGAATCAGTAGCCTCTCCTGATTATTATCATTCAAGAAAAAATGAAACCAGTCCTCCTCCAAGGGTGGTTGTTTCGTACCAAAGAGGAAGGCTTATTTTTTTTACCATTCCTTCATCAAGTATTTCAACTGCAGCCGAATGCTTATCCACTTCATACTCCAGAGAGATTATTGTGACCCAATGCCACTTATCAAGACACTTTTCTTCCCCGTTGCATAAATTTAAAAATGCAATGGGAATATCATTGTCCAAAGACGACTCAATAAAATCAAACATCATTTCATATGATGGGCGTAGTTCTTTTTCCTTAGGTATGTCCAATACCTTAAACAAAGCTTTTCTGCTATTTTCAGCAGCGTATTTCATAAAACCATCATAGAAAATTTCAGTTGTGTTCACTCCCATTAAAGTAGGAGTAACGTAATTCCATAATTCATCCATTATTTCTAAAGCACTGCGTTTGTTTATTATGTTTTTGTTGCTGTATATAACAATGTTGGACGCTGCCGTTGGTCCGCAGCCAGCCATCTTCCGCCACTTCTTTTTGTACCATACCTGGCTGCAGCCTTTGTAAACGGCTTTGTTTTCTTCATCCAGAATTTCAAAATATTCGAGATTTCTCAGAACTTTTTTTGTCATAATTTCACCGCCATAATAGTTCATAACCATAAACTTACATTTAGATTATGTATGAATTATAACATAGATTCATATCCATATACAAATGAACATTATGGAATTAACCAAATCATAAATAATGGAGCTTTGCAGGACTTCATTCATCATTTTAATTTACCTCATACATGAAGGTTTTAATAATATATGTTTCGAATTTATTCTGATTTTCCAATGAATTGTGACATATATTCCTGCCATTGTACAATTATGTTATACTGCTTGCCAAAAATGTTTCCAATTAGTGTTGACTTTTCATGAATTTCGTCTTATAATTTACTTAAACGTTTAAATAAGGAATTTATTATGAAAATAACTATAAAAGAAATTGCAAAAGAAGCTAATGTATCCATAGCAACCGTTTCCATGGTCATAAACAAAAAAGATCAAAACATTACAGAAGTTACAAGGAATCGTGTTCTTGAAGTTGTAAAAAAGTACAATTATCTTCCAAACGCCATGGCAGGAAGTCTTGTAACACAAAGAACACACATTATTGGTCTTGTACTGCCTGACATCACAAATCCATTTTTCCCAGGTATTGCAAGAGGAGCTGAAGACAAAGCCAATGAAAAAGGTTACAGCATAATTTTCTGCAACACAGACGATAAGCTGGAAGTCCAGGAAAAATACATTGAATCCTTAACAAAAAAAATGGCTGACGGAATTATTATAGCACATTCATCAAGCAGTGAGAAAATGCCTGAAATATTGGAAAGATGCAAGGTTCCAATTATTTTAATCGACAGGGACTTTGATTCTGAAAATATATGCGGCAAAGTTCTTGTTGACAACTCAAGTGGCGCTCATAAGGCTGTATCATTCCTCATTGAACAGGGATATAAAAAAATAGCGTATCTTTCAGGACCATTAAAGACAAGGACTGCATACGAAAGGCTTGAAGGTTATAAAAACGCACTTCGTGATTGTGAAATTCCTTTCAATGATAACCTTGTAAAATTCGGCGAATACAGAATTGAATGGGGTAGAAATGGAGTCAATGAACTTCTTGAGGAAAAGGAAGATTTTGATGTAATATTCTGCGGCAACGACCTAATTGCAATCGGAGCCATGAAACAACTCAAGGAAAAGGGCTATAGCATTCCGGATGACATAGGAGTTATGGGATATGATGACATTTACATGGCAAGTCTTGTTGAGCCATCACTCACCACAATAAGACAGCCAAATTACCAGATGGGTTACAAGGCAATGGAACTTTTGGAAGAAAGGCTTAAAAAGGCCCCCGGAAGTAATAACACCCCCTCTGAGATGAAAACAATCACTCTTAATACTGAAATAATTGTAAGAAATTCAGTAAAAATTAATAAGTAGGTGAAGTCATGAAAAAAGGAACATTATTAAATTCAGAAATTTCATATGTAATCAGTAAAATGGGACATACAAACACCCTTACAATTGGTGACTGCGGTCTCCCCGTTCCTGAAGGAGTTCAAAGAATAGATCTGGCCGTTATTAAAGGATTGCCTGAATTCATGCCAGTCTTAAAAGCTGTTCTTGATGAACTGTCAGTTGAAAAAATTATACTGGCTGAAGAAATAAGGGATAAAAGTCCTGATATTCTTAAAAATATACTTGAAATCATAAATTTGACTGAGGCAGAAGAAAACAAGAAAATTGATGTGGAGTTCATACCTCACGAAGAGTTCAAAGAAAAAACAAGAAGTTCGAAAGCTGTTATACGCACAGGAGAATATAAACCCTTTGCCAACATCATCCTTGTTTCTGGCGTGACTTTTTAGAATATTAACCAGGCGGTGATCTAGTGAAAGAAATTGTAGTATCCATGCAGCATATAAGCAAGGATTTTTCAGGAGTAAAGGTTTTGAAAGATGTAAGCTTCAACATATACAAAGGCAGTGTAATGGCTCTTGTAGGTGAAAATGGAGCAGGAAAATCAACGCTGATGAAAATACTTACAGGAGTATATTTAAAGACCCAGGGTGAAATTTTCCTGGAAAATGAATCAGTTAACTTTTCCGATACCAGTGCTTCTCAATCAAAAGGAATAGCAATAATTCATCAGGAACTCAACCTTGTAAAGGATCTTTCCATAGGGGAAAATATTTATTTGGGAAGAGAGCCTGTCTCTGGGGGGAAAAGAATAATTTGGAACAAACTCCATAAGGATGCAGGATATTGGCTGGATAAACTTGGCCTTAAGGAAGATTCAAGAGAACTTGTTAAAAATATAAGTGTTGGAAAGCAGCAGCTTGTAGAAATAGCAAAAGCTCTTTCCATTGATGCAAAAGTGATTATTATGGATGAACCTACAGGAGCCCTTACTCCTGCAGAAACCGAAAAGCTTTTTGAAGTAATAAAAGATTTGAAAAAGAGCGGCAAAAGCATAGTATACATTTCCCACAGACTTCATGAAATTTTTGAAATATGCGATGATGTAACTGTTTTAAGAGACGGTGAGCTCATAGGTGAAGAGGAAATTGCCGATCTTGATGAAGATAAAATCATAGAAATGATGGTAGGAAGAAAACTAAGTGAGCAATACCCAAGAATTGAAACTGAACCAGCTGAAGAAATACTTAAAGTTGAAAATTTGTCCAATCAGTTTGTGAAGGATATTTCCTTTTCTCTTAAAAAAGGAGAAACTCTGGGGGTTGCAGGACTAATGGGTTCTGAAAGAACAGAGCTTATGAGAAGCATCTACGGCATATATCCTGCAAAAGGTTCTGTTTACTTAAATGGAGAAAAAATAAAAATAAATTCTCCATTGGATTCGCTGAGGCACGGAATAGCCTATGTTACAGAAGACAGAAAAGCCAACGGAATTATAACCGGAATGAACGTCCGCGAAAATATAACACTTTCTTCCCTTGAACTTTTCAAAGGACCTCTGGGATTTGTAAGCAAATCCAAAGAAGAAACATCATCAAAAGAATATATTGAAAAAATGTCAATTAAGACTTCCGGAACAAAGCAACAGCTGAGGTTTTTAAGCGGAGGCAACCAGCAGAAGGTATCTATAGCTAAAAGTCTTATGACAAATCCTAAAATACTCATACTGGATGAACCTACAAGAGGCGTTGACGTTGGGGCAAAAAAAGAAATTTATGACCTTATAAACAAGTTTAAATCTGAAGGCATGAGCATCATCATGGTATCTTCAGACATTCCTGAAGTTCTTGGAATTTCGGATAGAATAATGGTAATGCACGAAGGCCGCGTTTCAGGTTTTCTGGATAGAGATGAAGCTACACAGGAAAGCATAATGACTCTTGCAGTAGGAAAGGATGTAATATGATGAACAATTTTAAAAAGTTTCTGAAAAACAAACCTCTGATTGTGCTTATTGCAACTTCTGTTGCAATAGCTCTTTTAAACCCCAGGTTTCTTTCATGGAGCAATATATTGACAGTGCTTAGGCAAACTTCCATCAATGCTGTAATTGCAACAGGAATGACATTTGCCATCTTAATTGGAGGCATTGATTTGTCTGTTGGTTCTGTTCTCGGGCTTTGCGGAGCCATTGCAGCTACAATGGTTTCTTCAGGGACAAATGTTGTGCTTGCAGTCCTCACAGTCTTGGTGCTTGGAACGGCCATAGGTTATTTAAACGGAACATTAATAACAACAGGAGGCCTTCAGCCTTTCATTGCAACGTTGGGAACCGTGACACTTTTAAGAGGAGCAATACTTGTATTCACCCAGGGTCGTCCTATCAGCACAGGAAATACTCCATCTTCTGAATATTTTTCAGAAATAGGAACAGGTTTTTTAGGTCCCATACCGGTTCCTGTGTACATCATGATATTGGTTTTCATTGTAGCTTATTACATTTTAAACCATACACGCATAGGAAGATATATTTATGCAACAGGATCAAATGAGGAAGCAACAATGTATTCCGGCATTAAAACAGCCCGTGTTAAGCGTTTTGTGTATGCCGTATCAGGAATGATGGCTGCTCTTGCAGGAATTCTTCTCACAGCAAGACTCGGGTCTGCTCAGCCAACTGCAGGTGCCGGATATGAACTTGATGCAATTGCTGCAGTTGTTCTCGGAGGAACAAGCATGGCAGGAGGCATAGGAACAATCGGGGGAACAGCAATAGGAGCACTTATAATAGGTGTTCTGAACAATGCCCTTAACCTCATGAAAGTATCATCTTACTATCAAGACGTTGCAAAAGGTATAGTAATACTTATTGCCGTTTTATTAGATAGAAAACAAAAATCATCAAGGTAGTAAAAAAAATATTATATGGAGGAGTATCATGAAAAAATTATTAAGTCTTGTAGTTGCATCAATAATGATAATGTCATTATTTGTGGGATGCACTAACACACAGGAACAACCTGCACCTGAAAAGCCTGCAGAAGAAGCAAAAACAATTGGTCTTGCAATTTCAACTTTAAACAATCCGTTCTTTGTTGACCTTGAAGCAGGAGCAAAGGCAAAAGCTCAAGAGCTTGGTGCAACACTTGTAACTTTGGATTCACAGGATGATTCAGCAACAGAAATGTCAAACGTGGAAGATTTAATCAATCAAGGCGTTGATTTAATCCTCATCAATCCTACAGATTCAGATGCTGTAAAGAGTGCAGTTGAAGCTGCCAACAAGGCAGGAATACCTGTTATAACTCTTGACAGAAGCGCTAACGGCGGCGAAGTTGTATCTCACATTGCTTCTGACAACGTAGCTGGTGGAAAACTTGCCGGTGAGTACATAGTAGAATTATTAGGCGGAAAAGGAAATGTTGTTGAACTTGAAGGAGTACCCGGAGCTTCTGCAGCAAGAGAAAGAGGCGAAGGCTTCAATGCTGCAATTGCTGAAAGCGACATCAAAGTAGTTGCAAAACAAACTGCTAACTTCGACAGAGCAGAAGGTTTGACAGTTATGGAGAATATTCTTCAGGCACAACCTGAAATAGACGCTGTATTTGCACACAATGATGAAATGGCTTTAGGAGCACTTGAAGCTATAAAAGCTTCAGGAAGAGATATAATAGTAGTTGGATTTGATGCTACTGACGATGCTAAAGCTGCAGTTGAAAGCGGTAAAATGGCAGCAACAGTTGAACAGCTACCAAAAGAAATCGGATCATTGGGAGTTGACACGGCAATTAAATTATTAAAGGGCGAAACAGTTGAAAAATCTATACCAGTAGCATTGCAGCTTGTTACAAAAAAATAAATTACACAAAAAAGGAGACGCAAGTCTCCTTTTTAAATGTTGTACAATATTTTAGAAAGAAATTCCTTTGACCTATCATGTACAGGATTTGAAAAGAAATCCTGCGGATTGTTTTCTTCAAGAATCTGCCCTTCGTCCATGAACAAAATTCTGTTTGCAACGCTTTTTGCAAAACCCATTTCATGAGTAACAACAACCATTGTCATACCTTCCTCAGCAAGATCCTTCATGAGCTTTAAAACCTCTCCAATCATCTCAGGGTCAAGAGCCGATGTAGGTTCATCAAACAGCATTATTTCAGGTTTCATGGCTAGAGAGCGCACTATGGCAATTCTTTGTTTCTGTCCTCCTGAAAGCAATGCAGGATATTCGTCTTTTTTATCAGACAATCCTATTCTTTCAAGCAGTTTCAGAGCATTTTCTTTTGCTTCTTCCTTTGTCTGAAGATTTAATTTAACAGGTGCCAGCACTATGTTTTCCAATACCGTAAGATGAGGAAACAAATTGAAGTGCTGAAAAACCATTCCCATTCTTTGCCTGATCTTATTTATGTCAGTTTTTTTATCAGTTATGTGGTCTCCTTGAAAAATGATGCTGCCTGATGTAGGTGTTTCAAGAAGGTTCATACATCTTAAAAGCGTACTCTTTCCTGAACCTGAAGGGCCTATTATTACAACCTTGTCCCCTTTTTTTATCTCAGTGTTTATATTTTTTAAAACTTCATTTTTACCAAAGTTTTTTCTGATGTTTTTAATTTCTATCACTTTCAGCCAGCCTCCTTTCAAGTCTTTTCTGCACTGCAGTAAGTCCTACTACCATTACAAGATAAAACAATGCAACTGAATACAGCGGAAAAAACGGCTCCCATGTCCTGCTTCTCACTATGTCTCCTGCCTTTGTAAGATCTATGATGGGAACATATCCTGCAACTGAAGTTTCTTTTAATAGGGCAATAAACTCATTCCCCAATGCAGGCAGAATATTTTTAAGAGCCTGTGGAAATATGATGTAAATCATGGTCTTCTTTCTGTCCAGCCCCAGGGACATGCCTGCTTCAATCTGTCCCTTGTCAACTGATTCAATTCCTGCCCTGGCAATTTCAGAAACATATGCTCCTGAATTGATGCCAAATGTGAGTATTGCAACTAATATGCTGTTGTCTATGTTCACAAAAATCACATAGTACATAATAAGAAGCTGAACAACAACCGGTGTTCCTCTTATAATGGTGACATAAAGGCTGCAGATTTTATCAAGAACAAAAAGTTTTCTGTTGTTTTTTGCATTTGTTTTTACCATGGCAATAAAAAGTCCTATGGCAATTCCCATGAGAGTTGCAAAAAAAGCAATAAAAATAGTGTTATATATACCAGAAGCAAATAACTTGTATCTACCTTCTACAATAAATGTTTTATTAAAACTGTTTATAAAATTTTCTAATTTTGTCATGGTGCCTCCTGCTGAAAAAAAGGCGATAATAACAAATTATCGCCTATAAGCATCTATTATTTTGAATGATTTTCTATGAACTCTGCGATTTTGCCCTCGTCAAGCAATCTCTGAAGTGTTGAGTTTATTGAGTTTAAAAGTTCTTCATTTCCTTTTTTAACACATATGCCGTATGCTTCGCTGATGTCCCCGAATACTACAGATTTAAGACCTTCATTGCCATTTACAATTTCTTCTGCAGGCAGCTTGTCTATTACCACTGCATCAACTCTTCCTGCAAGAAGGTCCTGGGATGCTTCAAGTGCATTTTTATATGTTTTCACTTCAGCCCCTGAATTATACAGTTCCCCTTCCGGAAGATTAACAGCATCTGATATGGCAAGGTCTCCGGTTGTTCCCAGCTGAACGCCAATTTTCTTTCCTTTTAAGCCTTCCATATCCAATATTTCAGCGTCATTTTTAGATATGATGTGCTGAATTGATTCAACATAGCTGATTGAAAAGTCAACTTGTTCCTGTCTTTCAGCAGTGATTGTCATTCCTGCTGCTCCAAAGTCAGCCTTATCATTTAAAACCGCAGGAATTATGCTTGAAAAGTCTATGTGCTTAACAACTAATTCTTTTCCCATGTCCTTTGCAATTTCATTTGCAATGTCAACATCAACACCTACTATTTTTTCGCCTTCAAAATATTCAAACGGCGGAAATTCCGCATTTGTGTACATTACCAAAGTGTTGTCTTCTGCCGGTGCAGCAGTTTCCTGACTTGTTGTATTTTCTGCTGTTTGTTCAGTTGTCTTTGAACTGCAGCCTGTAGTTAATGCAAAAATCATTGTTACAATCAATAATACCGATAATACTTTTTTCATTTTTCCCTCCAAGAAAGTAATTTTTACGATAAACGTATGGTATCACTTTTTGGAGCCCCTGTCAAATATTTTTTCATATTTTTGTATAAATATATATTTATTCTCTTGATGCATTCTTATACTTAATAAATGTTCATTGAAAATGCAGTTTATTTTTTATCAATTCGTTTTCCAACTTTAAACTTTTCTGAATTTTTTTGCATTTTATGTTTATCGTTCAACTTAATAAAAAGCTGTGCTGTTATGAGAGAGACTATTACTGCCAGAGCAGAAAAACCTTCTTTGTTATTTATTCCAGGAAGCAACTGTACAACTACAACGGATGTTACTACAAGTGATGCAGACAGGGCATAGAGCATGGCACTGCTTTTTGCAGTAACTTCGCCTTCTGCAATTATTTCAACATAATCTCCTTCTTTAACATTTTCTTCAACATGCTTTTCTATGCGTGCAGAATAGTGTTTGCAGCCGGCGGAACAATTTCTGCAGTTATCACCGCATGGGAGCACTTTTTTAATGTATATGGTTGCAGTTGTGCCTTTCTTTTTTTCAATTTTGCCTATGAGAGCCATTAAATTTTTCCTTTCGATAATTATTAAAAAGTATTAACTATGAGAATATTTTTACCCTGTTTCTAACAATTCAAATTTTAATAAATTGTAACAAATAAAAAAGGACTTAAGTCCTTTTTATGACAAAGTTGTTTAATATTCTAGCAGAGGACTACTGTCCTCCCGAAGATTACAAGATTTATTGGCTTAATAACACGGGCGGATACAAGATACCCCTATGTTTTTGATTATATCAACATCTTGCGATGAATTCGGTTACCGTTTCATTCCAGTTTGTAGGGGAGGACCTCGTGTCCTCCCGAAGATAACAAAATTATTAGCTTAATAACACGGGCGGATACAAGATTAATTCAAGATCCGCCTCATACGGTTTGTGAAAATCAGGTTTATCAATGGTCTGTGGACTTCCATCCCTTTTTAATCAACTATTTCAATTTCGACTTCATTCAGCCAGTTTATGAGCTCACTCTTTTCAAAAGGCTCCATGTGACCAAACAATGCAGTTTCAAATTCAAGTTCCTTGAACTTTTCAGTAAGGCTTAAAAGCTTATGTTTGTAATAGACAGGCTCTCCGTGATGGAAATCCTCGCTTATGATATCACCTATGAATATTGTTTTTTCCTCCGGAATGAATACAACAACGCAGTCATCGGCATGGGAGCTGTCAAGCTTCATTGCTTGGGCAACAATACCACCCAGATTTATGTTCAAATTTTCTTCAAACACTATGTCAGCAGTTGTGACGTTTATTTCTTTCCTGTCAGGATATTCTCTTCGTATCATTGTATCACAAAACTCTATGTCTTCTCCGGACTTAAGTCTTTCTTCCATTGCCTCATCAGACCACTGCCACTTGCTCATATTTTCAAGATACTCGTTTGTTCTCCTGCATACAATGCTTGGTGCATCAACATACTTCATGCCATATGTGTGATCCCAATGCGAATGTGTTATGACAACAAAATCAGGATATTTGAGATTTTCTTTTTTAATTTCCTCCATGAATAATTCAACATGTTTTTTTGAATTTCCTGCATCAACCATGAGAGAATATTTTTCTCCCTTTACATAACCTAATATCGGTCTGTCAGTTTCTTCATTAAATGGCAGGTAATAAATTTTATCTGTTAATTTTTTAAGCATATTGTCTCCTTAATTTTATTCATATCTCAGTGCTTCTATAGGATCTGCCTTTGCAGCCTTTCTCGCAGGATAGTAACCAAAAAATATACCGATTACCATGGCAAATACAACTGCTGCAACAACGGATACGGGATTTACAACTATTGGTATGGATATAAATGAGCCTCCAATCATTACAAGGCCGATGCCAAATGCTGTTCCTGCAATACCGCCTATGGCGGAAAGAGTTGCAGATTCTATTAAAAACTGAAAGAGAACGTCTTTTGTCCTGGCTCCAAGAGCTTTTTTAATTCCTATTTCCCTGGTTCTTTCTGTAACTGACACAAGCATGATGTTCATTATTCCTATGCCGCCAACAAGCAGGGATATGGCAGCAATGCAGGCAACTGCTATGGACATTCCTCCAACAATGCTGTCAACCTGTGCCTGATCTTCTTCAACAGTGTAAAATATGTAATTTTCAGGATTTCTGTTTTTCAAATTTGCAATGAAGTTAAGAATTTCATCTCCAGACTGTTCAACGGAATATTTTTCAGCAACAAACACATCAAGGCTGTAAAAACCGTAGGCTGACGAAAATGCCATGGTATAAGGAACGAAACTGTCCTCATATTCATCCTGCCCCTGAAGTAGAGACAGAACCGGTGATTTTTCTTCTTTGTATACTCCAACCACCAAAAGGTCTTCCATGCTGTTGTCAATTTTAACCCTCACTGTCATTCCGGTTGCATTTTCTTTTCCAAACATCTTCACTGCAGCATTTTGCTCAAGTACAATCACTCTTGATTTCCTATCAACGTCGTTTTTGTTTATCATTCTTCCGTAAAGCATTTTCACTTCCTGCACGCTGTCATAGCCATAATCCACGCATGCCATTCTTAGTTTCACAGTGTTTTTTTTAATTGTAACATCGCTTCTTAAATTTTCGTTAATGCCAAGGTATTCAATTTTATCCCCAAACCTTTCCTTTAGCAGTTCAATATCGTCTAAGTAGAAAAAATCCGTGGACCTGAAGTCGTCAACGTTGCCAACATAAAGTACAGCTCTGTTTTTGCCTATTCCCTTGTATATGTCATCCATAACTCCCTTCATGCTGTCTCCAATTGAAACTATTGCAATTACTGAGCTTATTCCAATTATTATTCCAAGCATGGTAAGAAGGGAACGCATTTTATTGGAAAGAATAGACCGGAATGCTATTTTAATGTTCTCCAGCCACATTATATTCACCTTCCTTCCTGCTGTCTTTTATAATTTCACCATCTTTGAACATTATAACTCTATTTGCATGTTCTGCAATGTCTGCTTCGTGTGTTACCAGTATTATGGTGTTTCCTTCCTTGTTGAGTTCCTTGAATATGTTTATTATTTCTTCTGAAGACTGCGTGTCCAGATTTCCTGTTGGTTCATCTGCAAGTATTATTGGAGGATGATTTGCAAGAGCTCTTGCAATTGCAGCTCTTTGTTTTTGCCCCCCTGAAAGTTCATTTGGAAGGTGGTCTATCCTTTCTCCAAGACCCACCTTATTAAGAAGCTCCAGTGCCCTTTCATGTCTTTCTGATGTCTTTATCTTTGCATAAATCATGGGAAGCTCAACATTTCTTAAAACATTGGTTCGTGGAATGAGATTGAATGCCTGAAACACAAAGCCTATTTTTTTATTTCTGATAAGAGACAGCTCATCTGCATTTTGTTTTTCTATTTCAAGTCCGTCCAGATAATATTTGCCTGTTGTGGGTCTGTCCAGGCAGCCTAAAATATTCATGAGCGTTGACTTTCCTGAACCTGAATGTCCCATTATGGCAATAAATTCTCCCTTTTCTATTTCAATGTTCACATTTTTTAAGGCATGAACTTCAACTGAGCCTGTTTTGTATATTTTATTTAAATTAACGATGCTGATTAACTTTTCCATAGGGCACCTATTTGTCTTCTTTATGTTCTTCGTTAAGTGATGCTGCCATGCCGTCAGTCAATGTGTTGTTGGGGTTCACCACAACATTCATTCCTTCTTGAAGACCTTCTCCCCATATTTCAGTTTCCAGGTCTGTTTCAAGACCAATTTCAACAGCAACGGATTTAACAGTCTTGTCATCATTCAGGATAAAAATTTTATGCTTTTCATTTTCATCCTGCAGTATTGCTCCGGCTGGAACAGCAAAAACATTTTCTGACTTGTCAACATTGATTTTGGCAGATGCAATTACTCCGGCTATGAGGGTGTCAGGCTTTTTTACAATATCAATTAATACAGGAATTACTCTTTCCATGTTGTTGCTGTCCTTTTGCTCAGCTGTAGGTGAAATTCTAGTAACTGTCCCTTCAGCAAACTCGTTTCCAAGAATATCAGAATAAACTTTAACAGTCTGACCGTTCTTTATTTTTCCAATGTCAAATTCGCTTATGGATACTTTCATCTGTAGATTTTGAAGATTTTCAACAACAAACATGGCTTTTTCGTCCTCTGTGTCCTTTGCATATCTTCCTATGTTTACATTGACTCTAGTGACTGTTCCGTCTATAGGACTTTTTATGTATATTTTATCAAGGTCTTCTTTTTTCTCTTCAAGCTGCTGTCTTTGTATTTCAAGCTGTTTTTCTTCAGCGCTGCTTAAAGACACCTTTCCGTTTACAGCATTATATCCTTCAACATTTTTTCTAGCTTCCACAAGACTTGTTTCTATTTTTTTAAAGTTCTCTTCCGTTATTATATCATTTTCGAAAAGAGCCTTGTTGCTTTCATAGCTGTCTTTCACATTTTCAAGTTCCAAAACTGCCTTGTCATACTCAAGCTGCAGAGATTTAAGCTTCTCCTGCTGCTGAAGATATGTAAGCTCGATTTGATTTTCTTCTGTCTTGATTTGTTTTTCAAGCTCTTCACTATCAAGAACTGCAAGAACCTGGTCCTTCTTGACAATATCACCTTCCTTAACCTTTATGTCTATAATTTCATAGTTAAGCGCTGAAACAACATCAGCCTTTTCTATACCTTCCAAAGGTGCCTTAACAGATATGATCTGTTCAATTGTCTTTTTCTCAAGAGGTGCAACATTTGCAGCAAATACATCCTCTGTCTTTGAATTGTTCAGCATTTTGAATACCACAATTACTGCAGCTAAAACAACAAGTAAAATCACTATTTTTTTTCGTGTAAATATTTTTTTCATTTCCCTCTCCTAATTATAATTCAATTTAACACTATTTTTAAATCCGGTAAAATCAAGCTTTAAATAATCCATGTTATCTTGTTTCACGGTGTTTATTGCCTTAATATTCCGGTATGTGTTGTCTATTTTCATATTTTCAAAGCCAAAGCCTACAAAATTGTAAAAGCTAATTCTGCATTCTCCGTTTTCATTTTCTTCAAGCACTGCTGCTACATGAAATCCAAGTCCAAAATAATCTCCAAATGCTATGTCTTTTAATTGCCACGAGCTAAAAAATGAACCCAGCCATTTCTTATTTAGTTTTTCTCCATCCCAGGAATAAAAAAACGGTCTTCTCATGACATTGTTATAAAACACCGTTTCTTTCTCAACGCCTATGAATATGTCAGAAATACTATCATTGTCAAGATCACATGCTTCAATCTTCCATGGCAATATATCAGAAAAATCTTCCCGGTAAATTTCCTCGGCAATAATCTTTCCTTCTGAAATTTTCACGTCATAAAAAACAGCATGTTTTCCCCATAAATCAGAGCCATCAGTCTTTGTCAGAGCAATGATTTCATCATCTTTGTCTCTGTCAATGTCATAAAAGCAATAATCAAACAGTCTTTCTTCAATTAATTTTTCTATACTCAGATTGTTCATTGAATAAATATATCCGCCAGCTTCAAATAAATTATATGTTACTCCGTCTGCTTCAATGCATAACTCAGGCTGCCTTGTAAAAAACCAGACAGCCACAAGCGATGAAAATATTAAAATTGTGAGTTTCTTTGTCATTTTAACCAGTCAAGCTCCATATTTTCTTTAATTGAAACATTGTTGCTTTCTGTGGAAACAAACGAATTTGTCCACTCCGGCTTTGAAACTACAGGTATATCAGGTTCTTCAACTTCAATAATTTCATAGTAATCTGAGCTTTGAAACAGATCAATTCCTTCATTGTTATATGTATCTGTTTCTTCATATTGGCCCGTTGCAGGATTTAATGCCATAACAACCTTTCTAATGCCAAGCATGTTATGCCATTTTAAATCCGTAAGTCTTTCATGGGACAAGAATTCATAATAGTTGAAAAGAGCACCCCTGGCAAGATACGTCTTTCCGTTTGTGCGGCATACAACATAAATTTCAAGAGGCAGTCCATTTCCTACTTCAAGATAATTTGATGCAGGGTAAAGTGAATTTGGAGCAATTGTTGCTATGTCTGCAACAAGAGCTGTAGTATAATCATTTCCCGCATCAATATTTTTTTCCCACATCATGTAGTTCATTATCTGAACCATGCTGTCGATTCTTCCACCGTATGTATAGAGCATATCATTTTCTTCAGCTGTAATTTCCTGGTTTGTAAGTTCCTTTACGGATACGTTCATCAGAACTTCCTGCATTTCTATGATGCTGTCAAGAACATTAGCTGATTGTTCATTTAACATATTCCTGATTCTAAGGTGTTCTTTTGTATACTCAGTAAGCCATTTTAGATTTGCATACACTTCTGCGTTAGGCTCAACATAATTGTAAGGAATGCTTAAGTCAGGTCCTCCTCCCATTTCTGCTACAGCCTGTTTCATGTATAAAATTGTGTCATGCTTAAGTTCTGCGTAACTTCCAAGTGCAGTGTGAATATTCTTGTCAGTCCATTTTTCACTTCTCATGAACTTTGGCATTCCATCTGTTTTTTCATAATTTGCAGCTGATGATTTTATGGTCCATAGCCAGCCTTTGTACAAATACTTCTGCCAATCATCAGTTGTAAAGCCTTCTTGTTTTTGTCTAAGCAGATTTAAATTGTATTCGTATTTATTCCACTTTATTTTAGGCTGATAGTACTTATCAAGAATTTCTTCAGCTCTTTCACTTCCAAGAGATGCAACAACATCAAGTCCTGAAGGTACAGGACGCTGTATTGGTTCCATGAGATTTTGAAGAGATTCTGCATCAAATGAATATCTCTGGCCCATGAAGCGGAACTGCCTGCCCGCAGGGGCTGTAGAATCTGTATATTTAGGCTTTATTTGAGGCTGGGGAAGAAGAAGCGCAGCCTTAAGAAGATCATCATTGTATGAACTGTCCTTGAATTTGTTCAAGTCCGGATCAGCTCCGTACACTTTAACTATCATATCCCTCAATTCAAACAAACCCAAATCGTCAGACATTCCTGTGTAAAGAGCAGTTGTGGAATATATGTTTTCAAAGTCCTTGAAGATTTCTTCCCTTTCCAGTGCAAGACATGTGATTGTCATTGCAATTGTAAGATTTTCCATGTCGAGCTCAGGGTCTATTTTTGTTTCATCAAAAATAGGAAAGCCGCACAATCCATACCACATCATTGCTTTAAAATATTTTTCAAGTTTCTCATTGCCTGCATAATGTCCTCGAACTGTGAACTGGGAATAATCAATATCTTTTTTAGTTATGGGTGATTTTGAATATCCTTCTGCTGCATCTATAAGATTTGTTTCCTCTTGTGCAAGAGAAATAACTTCTTCTGGAACATCAATGGACGAGGTTTCTATGTCAAGCAGCATGTCTGCAGTCAAAAAATAAGCTGCAACAGATTTAAGTTCTTCTCTCATATTGCTAAGCTTTTCATCTTTATATGCTTCAATGCTTTCAATGAGCATGTTTTTCGAAATGTTTTCAAGCTTTTCATATAGCACTGATGATTCCACCATTTTCAGCGAATTATCAAAATAAAGTCGGTACATATGAAGGGCGGAATCAACTGTTATGAAAGTTGGAATTTGCTTGTAAAGAGAACTTTCGTACAAATGATGCATCTTTAAAGCTTCATAGCTTGGTTTTAAAACTACAAAACCATCCTGATAAATCGCAGTTTTCTGATTGTCGGTAAAGCCTTCAAACTGCCCGGCATTGAAAAGCTCAACCAAATCTTGGCTGAGTCTCACTTCTTCAGCCTGAGGTTTAAAATCCGGAAGATCATAGGGTACCTTAACGTTGTATGAAGAAACATCAAGGTTCCAAGCTGTTGGAATCTGCTTTTCATCTTCCTGCTCAGGTTTTTCATCAGTATAGTCTTCAGTTTTAATTGTTCTGTCGGAACATGATGTTATAAAAATACTCATAACAACAATCAGAAACAAGAATTTAGTAAACTTTTTCACTTATACCTCCCTTGATAGCCTATGCTATACAGCCAAGAGCCATTGCTACGGGCTATTAATTTCTTTCCTGTATTACTACATGCACCGTATCTCCAGCTTGTTTGCCGATTTTAGAACGTATGTCTTTCTTAAGTCCTATAATGTGGCCAGGAGTTCCCATTCTCACAAGGCTTCCGTCATATTCTACTCCGTCAAATACAGCATGTACCTTGACCCTGCCCTTACCGAATTCATTTTTCACATCATATGGAAATTCCACATAGGCTCCGTCAATGTCCGGAACCTTCATAATAACTGCATCAAATTCATATTTTTTTTCGTTCATATAATCTCCTTTTCTGAACACTCAAAGAGCTTAGTTCTCAGATGATTTCTTGCATTGTTTAGTTCACAGTACAATGTTTGTTTGGAACATTTAGCTGCAACTGCCAAATCATCGATCTTAAAACCAAGCATGTCTCGCCACACTATGGCAGCCCTGTTTATGGGTTCAAGAGACAACACGGCTTTTTGCAGCATCAAATTTTGTGATACTGTATCATTTGATGTTTTATTGAAATAAAATGTTTGAAAATCAGGTTCAGAAAGAAATATTTTCATTATTTCCATGGCTGTATCCTTTAGTACAATTGAAGGAATGTCCCCAGTATTCATTTTTGGTGCAATATTTTCAATTGCTAAAACTGACATTTGGCTGGCAATACGTTCTTCGCCTGTCAATCGGAAAGCAATTGTATACACTTTGCAAAAGTACTCATTATTTCCCAAGGTATACCTCCATTGTAAATTTATCTCATTGAATATATCACAAAAAATTACAATGTGCGCGGAGTTGTAATAATTAATATGACTTCATGTAAAAACTTAAGCCTTGGCTTCTGAGCTGTAATTGTAGATTAAGACATCAGCAAAAAACATATTGTCGCTGTGATGTATGGACATTGTACCATTGTAATTTTCAACAGATTTCATGACGCTGTTAAGTCCTATACCATGCTTTTCATTATCTGTCTTTGTTGAATCAAGTTTTCCATCCTTATAGTTCAGCTTTCCGTCAAAGCTGTTTGCAATGTTTATGTAAAGAACATTCCTTTCCAGTTCTGCATTAACTCTTACCACCTTTTCTTCGGCTTTTGCAGCTGCTTCAATGGCATTGTCAAGAAGGTTTCCGAGAACAACGCTTAAGTCAAATGGCCTTATGTTCAGCTTGTCAGGAACCTTTAGGTTTATTTCTGATTTTATTCCATGCATCCTTGCCTTGTCGATTTTGTAATTAATAATGCTGTCAAATTCTGCATTTCCTGATTTTGCATATTCTCCTGAATAATTGATGTAATCAATCATTGTGTCAAGATAATCTGAAGCACCTTCCTTGTCTCCGCCTTCAATTAGCACTTTAAGTGAAAGCACATGATTTTTTATGTCATGCCTTATTGTTTTTATATTTTCCTGAGATTGATTTATTATATCCAGCTGTTTCATATATGCATTGTTTTGCTGCAGCAATATGAGTTTATCCATTTTTTCGTCATAAGACTTCATGAGAGCATCATAAAGATAAAAAACAAAAATATTAATTATGAACAATATTACAATGCTTGCTGTCATACCTGTAAGATTATTAGGATTAACCTGTGTCATAAGCATAAGAGCTGAAACAAGTGTACCTGCAGGTATAACAAAAATAGACAGCCAGTGCAGATACGAAACATTGATATTGTTCCTAACCATTTTAAAATTCGAAATAAAGAGCACAACAATGTATGAAACTATTTTTATGCTTACCATTCCTGATATTACAGCCAGGTCCTTGTCCCTGGAAATAATGCTTACATCAAAATGCTGCATTATTAGTATTACAAGTGTTTCTATTATCATAAGAACCGTGTACACAGAAACAGCTGCAATAAGCCTTGTTTTCATTGAAGAATGATAATTGTATGTAAGAAGAAAAAACATTATCAGATTAGCCGCAACATTCACTACAGGATTGTTAAATGCAAGAAATAAAAGGTTTATTATAAAATAATAAGCTGCATATGAAACGAATTCAATCTTTTTATCCGTTCCTGTACGGTCGAAAAAAACACTGATGAATCGGAAAATAATATAGGCACCAAACAAATTTACAATCAAGTACACTATTGTGGCACTACTTGTCATGATTCAGCCTCTGCTTCCTTCTAAGCAGCTGTTCTCTAACAGCCTTTCTGTTGTTCTGGCTTATTGTAAGTGTTTCTTTGTTGGACATTTTAACATAATCATAAGTGTATTCTATTACATGGTTGAAATTAATCAGATATGATTTATGTATCATTATAAAATCCTGGTTTCTCAATTTTTCTTCAACTTCTGAAAGCTTGCCGTAAAACGACTTAATATCATCCATCAAAATGATGTTTACCTTTCTTCCGTCACTTTCAAAATACAGTATATCTCCAACCGCAACGCTGAAATTAACATTACCGTTTTTATACTCATAAAAATGCTTGCTTTCACCTAAGATTTTGATTGCTTTGTTTACAGCAGCTTCAACCTTGTTTTTTGAAACAGGTTTAATGAGAAAATTAAGAGGCCTCACTTCAAATAAATCCATGGCATAGTCTTCTCTCCCAGATATATAAACAATCTGAGTTGTTTCATCGTTCATTTCATCACGGATTTTTTTGCCCACTTCCACTCCGTTTAAATCACGCATTTCGATATCCAAAAAAATCAGATTATATCTATTGTTTTTCTTTAAATATCTGTACAGTTCCTCACCGGAATAAAACACTTCCACTTCATACTGTTCATTTGTCTCTTCTTCAATGTCAGTCAGCATATCTTCAAGCTGCTGGCATATGATTTTATCATCGTCACAAATTGCAATTCGCAACATACTATCCCCGCTATCAATTGAAAATTTTATTATTTGATGTTAATTATATCATAATACAAGTTGTTTTTCATCTAATTAATTAAGATTAGGTATAAATATTTATTATACAAAGAAATTAATCCAAACTTATTTCTATTGTACATTCCATATTTTGTGAAATATAATACAAGTGTTGGAATTACTTATATTAGGAGGAAATAATGGAAAAGGAAGACATGGTTCAAAATGAAAAAGTGCCTTTTTTTGAAAGCAAAAAAGGTATTATTTTAACAGGCAGTGTTGTGGGTTTCATAGCAGTGCTGCTGGTTGCTCTTGGAAATCCCAAGAACATGGGTTTTTGCATTGCATGTTTTGAAAGAGACATAGCAGGAGCATTGGGGCTTCACAGAGCAGAAATAGTTCAATACATAAGACCAGAAATAATAGGACTGATTCTAGGAGCTTTTATATGTTCCGTAACCGGCAGAGAATTTCAGTCTAAAGGAGGTTCATCACCCATTACAAGGTTTTTCCTTGGTATGGCTGTTATGGTAGGAGCCTTGATGTTTTTAGGGTGCCCTCTTCGAATGGTACTGAGAATAGGAGGAGGAGACCTGAATGCTGTTGTGGGACTTGTTGGTTTCGCAGCCGGTATAGGTGTTGGAATATTATTTTTAAATAAAGGATTTACACTGAAAAGAAATTACAAAACATCTTCATTTGATGGATACATCATGCCTGTATTTGCTCTTTCACTGCTTGCACTTTTAATAATAGCTCCGGCATTTATATTCTTCAGCAAAGAAGGTCCAGGCTCCATGTATGCTCCAATGTTCGCATCATTGGCTGCAGGTCTTGTGGTTGGAGCACTTGCTCAGAAAACAAGGCTATGTATGGTTGGGGGTATGAGAGACAAAATTATGTTTAATGAAAATTACCTGCTCCTAGGCTTCATAGCAATAATAGTTGTCACTGCTGCAGGAAACATGGCCATGGGGAATTTCAAACTTGGCTTCACTGAACAGCCCATAGCCCATACAGACGGATTGTGGAACTTCATGGGAATGCTTCTTGTGGGCTGGGGATCAGTGCTTCTGGGAGGCTGCCCTTTAAGGCAGCTTATCTTATCAGGAGAAGGAAATTCAGACTCAGCGGTTACTGTTATGGGAATGATAGCAGGAGCTGCTGTGTGCCACAACTTTGCTCTAGCTTCAAGCGGAAAAGGACCTACAGCAAACGGCCAGACAGCTGTAATAATTTGCCTCGTTATGCTGTTAATATTGTCCGTAGCCAATTCAGATCTTGTTAAAAAAAATAATTTGAGGTGAAATATGAAAATAGATACATGCGGAACATCTTGTCCTCAGCCAGTCCTGATGACAAAAAAAGCACTGGAAACAAATCCTGGTTCTGTTGAGGTAATCGTGGACAACAACACTTCCAAAACAAACGTAAAAAAATTTCTTACAAGCAAGGGATATTCCGTGGAAATTGAAACTCACGACGACATTTCCACCATTAAAGGATTAAAATGAATTATACAATAGTATTTTTCACACATTCCGGTGCAATCAAATTTGAGAAAAAAATGATTAAAATGAACATTTCCTGTTTGCTGCAGCCAGTACCCAGAAAATTAAGCTCCAGCTGCGGAATTTGTGCAAGAATAAATTATGATGGCAGTATAACAGATTTGATTGAATCTGAAATTGAAAGCATTTACAAAGACATCTCAAAAAACCAGTATGAAAGAATGTATGATAGTCACAGTGCATAAAAAGTGTTAATTTTCAAACTAATTTGCACTATCAAACACGGTTACAATGAATTGATGCCTGATCAAAAGTATGCAATATTATTGTACAAGTATTCCCCAAAATGAAAAATGCAATAAAGACCTTTTGACATAACGATTTTATCAAAGGGTCTTTTATTGTACAATACGCATTGTTATAGTGTGCTTACTATATTTAATAAATCTCGTTTACTTACAAGCTACGACTTCAATTTCAACTAAAGCATCCTTAGGTAATCTGGCAACTTCTACGCACGATCTTGCTGGATAATTACCTTGGAAGAATGTTTCATACACTTTGTTAATTCTTGGGAAATCATTCATGTCCTTGATAAAAACAGTAGTCTTAATAACATTTTCTGGATCTACACCCGCTGCTTTAAGAATTGCAAATACGTTTTTTAAAGATTGTTCAGTTTGAACTTCAACATCATCAGACATTAATCCCGTTTTATAATCTATAGGCAGTTGTCCTGAAGTATAAACCATTCCATTTACTTCTATAGCTTGAGAATATGGTCCAATTGCTGCAGGAGCCTCTTCTGTAAAAATAATTTTCTTCATCAATTTATCTCCATACCTTTGTTTTTTCTGAGAACCTTACCAGGTCTTTTCCCAGTGTCCTCTCCTTCTTTTATTACTATTTCTCCATTTACAATTACATACTCAATTCCCACTGGATATTGGTTAGGTTCAGTGTAGTCACCTTTATCAATGATATTATCATAATCAATTATAACTAAATCTGCCTTATACCCTTCTTTTAGTAAACCTCTGTCTTTTAATCCTAAAACAGCCGCAGATTTACCTGTCATTTTGTAAATAGCAGTCTCTAAAGTGAAGGATTTTTCATCTCTGACATATTTACCCAATACTCTTGGGAATGCTCCAAACAATCTTGGATGAGGCTTCCCACCCATAATACCATCAGTACATACGTTTTGTTCAGCCCTGCTCATTATAAGTTTAACATGCTCTTCGGTACCGTAGAAGTCTACTAAACCAACAATATTTTCTTCTTCAAGAATAACATCAAATATTGCATCAAGAGGATCTTTGCCTTTACATTTACCAACTTCAATAAGATTCTTTCCAACAACATCTTGATTCTTTTCCGAACCGACAAATGTTACGAAAATACCTTCTAATCCTGCAAATTCGACAAAATTATCCCATCCAGGTATTCCGTTGGCAATATCTTCTTTCATCTTTTCTCTTAAGTCAGCATCTTTTAATCTTTCTATCAATTTATCCGTACCACCATCATGAACCCATGGCGGAAGAATAACACTCATCATTGTGCTTCCGGCAACGTAAGGATATTGGTCGTAAGAGACAATCATTCCCTCTTCTTTTGCTCTATCTAATCTGTCTAAAACTTTAGGGAATTTATCCCAATTGTTTTTACCGCATACCTTAAAGTGTGAAAAATGAACTTTACATCCACTTTCTTTACCTATGGTTAATATTTCTTCCATTGAATCTAAAATTGAATCTGCTTCACTTCTTTGGTGTGTTACAAATACTGCATCTTTGTCATGTAATACCTTGCCTAATTGAATAAATTCATCAATGTCAGCATAGCAGCAAGGGGGATATATCATACCAGTTGACATTCCAAATGCACCTTCATCTATAGCTTTAGCCAAATTAGCTTGCATTAAAGTCATTTCTTCTTCAGTTGGTTTTCTGTTATCCAATCCCATGGAAATCATCCTTACATTTCCGTGTGGAGCTAAATATGCAACATTGGGTCCTAACCCTACTTTTTCTATTCTCTCAAGATAATCAGCAACACTTCTCCAAGTCCACTCTACGTCATATTCACCTTCAAGACCTTTCATAGCCTTTATCCAAGAAGATAGATTTTTATCATCAACCGGTGCAGGACCCATACCATCTTGGGCAACCAGTTCAGTAGTTATACCTTGTCTTATTTTTGGAGTTAATAATGAATCTTTGAACAATAGCATACTTGAGTGACTATGAGTATCTATAAATCCCGGTGCCACAACTAACCCTCTAGCATCTATAATTTCAGCATCCTCACATTGAAGATTCTCTCCTATTTTTTCAATCTTATCTCCATCAAGAAGAATATCTCCTGTATACGAGCTGTTTCCACTACCATCAACTATTAAACCATTTTTTATTAGTTTCTTCACAATGTACACCTCTTTCGTTTATATTCACATCAACGTTCATTATTTATCAGTATATTCAATCATAGGTTGAGGCTTAATTCCCATCTTTTTGTCAATTGCTGAAACTAAGAAGATTACAGCAAATGCAACCAGCCCTCCCGGAACCATAGCATTTAATCCGTAAGGAGTATTTAATACATATATCCAATATGCTGCAACTGCTGTTCCAGCGATTATTGAGTAGAATCCGGCTCTCTTAGTAACATTTTTGTAGAATAACCCACAGATAAACGCTGCAAATGGACCAGCACTTCTAAGTGCAAATGCACCCATCATAACACTAATTATATTTGATGCTGTTATTGCAACAATTAAACCAACGCTACCTACTACAACCATTGTGATTCTTGATATCCAAACTTCTTTTAAGTCGTCACGAACACCCTTGTTAATGTAAGGTCTAAATATATCGTTAGTAAACATAGTAGCTGTACCTATCATGTTTCCTGATGCACTACTCATTGTAGCAGCTACAACAGCAGCTAATACAATACCTGAAACTATTGGTGGTGCAAAAGTAATTGTTGCTTGAGCCAATGCATTTTTTTGAGCACCATCAGCAGCAAAACCATCAATAGCAACATAAGCTACTAATCCTAATATAGCAGGTACTATTGCATAAGCAGCTGATACTAATCCAGCAATTACTGATCCAACTTTAGCTGACTGTCCATCTTTTGCAGAACAATAAGTTTGAACTATTTCTTGTCCTGTTGGGAATGTCATAAAGTACATGGCAATATATCCTATGATTGTTGGTAATCCAATTTTTGTCATGCTTACAAAGTTATAATTATTTCCTGATGCATCTGTCATAGCGCTTGCTTTATTAAGCAGTGCTGAGAAACCACCTACTGCACTATTGTTAACTACTATAAACATAGCTATAGTCATACCAATAGTAATAAATAAAACGTGCATCATATTTGCTGCTGTTACTGACTTGTATCCACCTATCATAGTGTATAGAATCACTATTATCGTAGTTATTATAGCTGCTATATTAAACTCAAAACCTGTTACTACATTAATTATTGATGCTGTAGCTATAATTTGTGCTCCAGTAGCCATAAATAATGCTGTAATAGATGTTAACGCTGTAAATATATGTGATCCTTTACCATATCTTTTACTTATAATCTCTGGAACTGTACTTGCTTGTGCTTTTCTAAAGAATGGAGCTATAAATGAAACTAAAACAAATCCGATACCTGCTGCAATTACATACCAACTTGCAGAAAGACCATACTTGTATACATTTGTTGCTATGCCAGTAGTACTTGCACCACCAGTATTAGCAGCAAATAGTGTTCCTGCTAAAACTAACGGTCCTAAAGATTTACTTGCCATTAAGAAATCATCATTACTTTGTTTTTCAGCTTTGTTTCTCTTTCTTTGTGATACGAATAACCCTAATGCTACTGTTGCTGCCATGTACAACAAGATAATAATAAGCGCTGTAATTTGTGTGCTGTTCATAAAATTGCCTCCTAGTTAATATTATTTTAGTAACGCGTTCATAACACCGTAATAGCATTGCGTAACAGATGTTAGTTGTTCCACTTCAATATATTCATTAACAGTATGAGCAAGATTTTCCTTAGATGGTCCAATTCCTAATGTCTTTATATTTGCTTCTCCTGCATAATGACTGCCATTTGTACAGAAATTATACTGTGTGATGGTTGGATCAAAGCCCATTGATTTTAATTCAGCGTACACATCCTGAACAAATTCTTCACTCTCATCATATAACCATCCCGGGAAGAATCTTTCTCCCTCAATTTCATTTCCTGTGTAGCACATTTCTTTACCAACAGAATATGATGCTTTAACTTTTAACTCTGGATCCCTTTTCATCATTTCATCTAATAATTGTTTAATTGGAGCAAGAACACTTTCCTTAGTTTCTCCAACCAGTAATCTTCTATCATAAGTTGCTCTACAGTATTCAGGAACTACAGATGCTCCAGGGTATGGGCTAGATTTAACATCTACTAGTTCAAGGATTCCATCTCCCAATACTTCATGATGAGTAGGAGTTAATTTTCTAATTTCACCAATTACTTCTGCCATTTTATATACGGCATTTATTCCTTTTTCTGGATTGGCAGAGTGGCAAGGAACACCAAATGTCTCAATTACAACTTCTCCTCTTCCTCTTTGACCAATTTTAATATTAAGCTGTGAAGCTTCTCCTATTACTACATAATCTGGATTTATTCTGTTTGATATTTCTCTTGCAGCAACACCTTCGAAACATTCCTCATGGACTACTCCGGCTACGAAAATATCTCCTGCAAAATCCTTTTTAGTATCTTCTGCAAAATTTGCAGCTGCACAAACCATTGCTGCTACAGCACCTTTCATGTCTGAGGTTCCTCTTCCGTAAATCTTTCCATCATGAATTTCTGCAGCAAACGGAGGATACTTCCATTCAGTTTCATTAGAAACAGGAACCGTATCAATGTGTCCGTCAAATACTATTTTCTTTCCTGGTTTATTGCCTTTTATATGACCGATAATATTTCCATACTTATCAACAACTACATCATCAAATCCCAATTCTTTAAAAGCCTTTTTAAGTTCTTCAGCAACTTTGTCCTCTTGTCCAGAATAGCTTGATGATTTAACAAGTCTTTGGCATAAACTTATTACAGTTTGTTCTCTTTCTTTGTTAAGCATTAAATTCACCTCTCTTAAAATTTTTTCTTTTCATAGCTTGGATACTTGCCATTCCATACAATATCTTGGTAGTTTGCTTTATCAGTGTCCCCTTCAGTACTAAAGAATAATATCTTAGAATGCTCATCGAGGTTAAGCTTTTCTTTAATATCTTTAAGATGTGGATTTGTCATTATTTCTGCAACACATCCTAATGTAACCGCTCCACTTTCTCCAGATATTACTTTCTCATCTCCTTTTGGAGGATTTCCTAAAATTCTCATTCCTTCAGCAGCAGTAAAATCAGGGCATGAGATAAAGTTATCTGCATAATCTTTAAGAATATTCCAACCAATGGTACAAGGTTCTCCACAAGCTAAACCTGCCATAATTGTGTCCATGTCACCTGTTACTATTCTAAGTTGTCCATCATTTGCTTCTGCAGTCCTATAAAGACAATCTGCTTTATTTGGTTCCACAATTGTTATTATTGGTCTGTTTTCACCGTAAAAAGATGAATATAGTCCTGTTATTGCAGAAGCCATAGAACCAACTCCTGCCTGTAAGAAGATATGTGTAGGTCTTTCTTCGCCAAGAGCAATTAATTGCTCATAAGCTTCATATCCCATGGTACTGTATCCTTGAATTATCCATGTAGGTATGTCCTCATATCCATCCCAAGCAGTATCTTGAACCATTACCCAACCGTTTTCTTCAGCCATTTTATTAGCTAATCTAACTGCTTCATCATAATTAAGTTCAGTAATTGATGCTTCGGCTCCTTCAGCTCTTATGTTTCTTAGTCTTTCTTCTGAGCTTCCCTTAGGCATAAACACAACAGATTTTTGCTTTAATTGTCTTGCTGTCCAAGCAACTCCTCTTCCATGATTTCCATCTGTGGCAGTAACAAATACTATATCTCCAAGCTCTTTTTTAATATCTTCCGATATGAGTTTTTCATAAGGCATTTGATCTATTGTCTTATTTAGTTTTTTTGCCAAGTAATTTCCTATTGCATAGCTTCCACCTAATACTTTAAATGCGTTAAGTCCAAATCTATATGATTCATCCTTTACATAAATTCCACCTACACCTAGTTCTCTTGCTAAATTTTTCATTTCTCTCAATGGTGTTTTAGTGTACATAGGGAAACTTTGATGGAAACTCATTACCTCTTTGGATATCTTTGTGTTAAGTATATCCAAAGTAAATGTCTCCCCTTCTTTTCTTTCAAATTGTACAATCTTGAAGGCTTCTTTCATTGACCTCCTCCTTAAATAAATACTATTATAATTAAATTATCTTTTGATACTAATTATACTATTAATTACAGCAATTCTCATGCCAAGTCTTTAATTCGTGAAAAATTTTTCATGCATTATCCTTCAAAATATTGAAATTATAATAACTAAAAATTTAGGAATTAAAAAGACGCCAATAATAGAATCATTATTAGCGTCAAGATTATTATATAATTTCCATAGATTATTTCTCAATTTTAAAATTGATTTCTCATATTAAGAATTTAGTTCTTTTGAATTTCCTCTAAGCGTCTATAATAAGTTGCTAAACTAATTCCTAAAGAATTTGCAGCTAGCTTCTTTCCTTCTGTGCTATCTCCGAATACCTGTGCTGCTTTTTTTATCTCCCTCTTTTCCAATTCTTTCAATGGGATAATTGTAGCACTTTCAATATCAGTTTTGTTTCCGCTTAACATGTCTTCAAAGAAATCAACAGGTAATGTCCTATTATTAATGATACCATCTGCCTCCATCATGTTTACCATGAATTCTATAGTGTTTTCCAGTTCTCTGACATTACCTTTCCAGTAATGATTTTTTAGTAAATTCATGGTATTTGAATCAATATGACTATATGTTTTGTTTAATAATCTTACATACTTACTGATAAAATGTTCCACTAGTTCTACTATATCATCAGGTCTTTCTCTTAAGGGTTTAATATTAATGGGAATTACATTTAGTCTATAATATAAATCTTCTCTAAATTTCTTTTTTATCATCATTTCTTTTAGATCTGTATTAGTAGCTGCAATAACTTTTACATCAATAGGGATAACTTGATTTGAACCTATTCTGGTAATATTCTTTTCTTGCAATACTCTTAGTAATTTCGTTTGAAGATAAATAGGCATATCTCCGATTTCATCTAAGAAAATTATCCCTTGATTCGCTAATTCAAACTTGCCTATTCTACCCTTGGGATCTGCTCCGCTAAAAGCGCCTTTTACATATCCAAATAACTCACTTTCCAAAAGAGATTCAGGTATTGCAGCGCAATTTATAGCAACAAATTTCTGGTCTTTTCTATCGCTTTCTCTCCATATAGAGGTTGCAACCATTTCTTTACCTGTACCGCTTTCACCGGTAATAAGAACTGTTGAGTTTGATTTAGCTACTTTTTTTATATTATTAATAAGACTCAGAGTCTCATTACTTTTACCAATAATATTCTTGGTCTCAAATGTTTCATGAGTGGATGTTGCTTCATAAATATCAGATTTAAATGATTTCATGTCTTTAAATACAAAGATGTTTTTATAAAGTTTGTCTTTTAATCCAAGTGAATACATTCCACCAATGGCAAATATGGTTTTTCCTTCTATCTCAATTTTATATTCAGCTATATTATTTATTGAGTCTCCTGTGCTGCGTACTATTATTTCTTTACCTTCTAATTCAGATAAACCCAAGTGTTTTTTTGCACTATCATTATCAGATCTGATTATATTATCATCACCTATTACAACTACACCTTGATCCATATAATTAATTACACTATCAAGAGTATCTATAATTGAGCCAAATATTTCTTTATTTCTTTCTTCCATGACCTTAGCTGAAATAAAATAGGATATTTGTTTAATAAATTCAAGAAATAATTTTTCATTTTGAAGTATTAATGTCTTTTGTTCTTCTGTACTGCCAACTAAACCAATAACTCCAATTATCTCCTCTTCTATCTCTATGGGCATTGAGATTTCAATTTTTTCTTTGCAACTGGTCTTGCTGGGACAACTTCTACAAAGCACATCATCCCCTGGACAATAAATCACCTTAGTTTCTCCAGTTTTTAGAATATGCTTATATACATAACCTTCATCTGACATATCAGTACTTATATTACCTGAATAAATACCAGTACCTGCCACTCTAAAAAGATTATTGTCCACTACTTCCACATCTACTCCTGAAACCTTAGATATAACATCAGCATATTGCTGAACTGTATCTTGAATTCTACTTAGGATAAAACCCATACAACCACCCTTTTTATTGTATTAAAAACATATACTAACATTTATTCTATCATTCTTAAATCATTTTTACAACGAAGAATTAGTCGCAACGGTAATGAGAAATAAATTTTTATAGATACCATCTCAATTAATATTTAATAATACATCAAAGATATTAAGCATAAAAGCAAGGTTTTCACCTTGCTTTATTTTTTGTTGTTAAGATATCTTTTTTTGTATTTAATGGTGCTGTATTTGCTTATTTTATTGATAATTTTGTAATTAGTGAAGCTTCCCACTGCTCCTACAACGGGTATACCCTGTACAAATTTTGATGCCAGCATTGAATCAGACAATATTTTTGATGCCCGTGAAATTTCTTCCTCCAGTTTATTATCCAGCAAAATATGATTGTCAATTTTAGCTGAAATTTCATCAACCCTTTCATTAAGAATCCGCTGCTTTTCACCCTTTGAAAGGGAAGCACATATGATGTTTAAAATATAAATTTTTTCATCATCCAAATCATACACAAAACCATAGCTCAGTGATATTTCATAAATTGTCTTCAATATCATTGCTGTGAAAAGAGGTATGTCCGGAAGACCCATTCCAAGAAATCCAAGCCCAGCTCCTTCAATTACTGATATGGAAGAGTTTATGATGCTGGCTTTCTCTGCATGTTTGTCTAGCTTTTTCAGTGTCTTTCTGTTTACAGAAGTATTCAGCTTAAAATCGTTCATGTTGTGTTCTGACTGAATTTTTACCTTATTGTAAAGCTTCTCGATATACTTAGTCCCATTTTTAAAAACAAGCTGAAAAGATTTACAAAAAGCAGCGTTCAAGGTGCTTTTAACATTTTCAGGAACTTTCGATTCAACTTTTTCCATGAAAGGTTCAAGCTTTTCATCCAACATGTTTTTTTTAGAGTTCAGTATTTTTCGTTCCTTTTTTTCCAGCTTGTCTAAATGATCATTTATTATTTTCTTCATCGTACTCACCATTCTGAACAGTCACTGTCTTTCCGGCCTCCAGCATAGAGTTATTTTTCATGAATAAAACTGTAAGCATCATGATCAATATTCCTGTACCAATCAACAGGTATTCAATTTTCACCTTATCTGCCGCAGGGCCGAAAACAAGCATTGCAGCAGGCATCATTATGCTTGAAATCATGCTCATGACGCTGAACACTCTTCCGAGGAAATTTCCGTCTACCTTCTCCTGCAGCAGCACCATGGCAGGTGTGTTAAAAATTGGCATCGCAGTTCCAAACAGTCCCATGAATAAAATATACACCCAGAAATCAGGAACCAATCCAAGGGCAATTGAACATAAACCCATTACAAGTCCTGACAATGTCATAGTGTAGATTTTATTTTTGTAACCTCCCCAGGATGCCATGATTAATCCACCAGCCATCATTCCTACAGAAAATACAACTTCAATGGCAGTAAGCCTCCATACATCGTCCCCGAATGTCCTTGTAACCTGAAGAGGTGTCAGAAACGCCGAAGGAGAAACCAGTATGTAGTAAACTGCCATAAACATAAAAAACACTTTTAAAAAACCATGTTCTTTGATGTAAATAATCCCGTCTTTCATGTCTTTTATGTAGCTTGTTTCCTGCCTTTCAAGAGCCCTTTTGTGAGGCTGTACATGAAGAAAAAACAGTATTACAACAGCTATTAAAGCCGTGAAAACATCAACAAGAAAAATCGTTTCAATTGATGTCACTGTAAGGAGAGCACCGCTTGCCATGGGAGAAAGAAGCGTAACCATGGACTGAATGCTTCCATTTGTAGCCATAACCTTTGTAAGCTTATCTTCAGGAACCATCTGAGGAATAAAGGCATTTACAGCAGGAGTCTGAATTCCGGTTCCAAATGCTCTTATGCTGGATGCTGCAAACAAAAGCCATATTTCTCTGTATCCCGAAAAAAACAAAATTGCCATAACAAGCGTACATACTGCTATGAGCGAATCAGAAAGCATAATTAAAATTTTCCTGTTGTAGCGGTCTGCCCACACACCGGCAAATGGCGACAGAAAAAAAACAGGGAGAAAACCGCATATGATTGATATGGTCATCATGAGACCAGACTTTGTCTGAAGGGTTATGTACCACATTATTGCATACTGAACAAGCGATGATCCAAACAATGATACTGTCTGACTGGCAAGAAAAAGGACGATGTCATTCTTCCAATTTTTTTCAATGTTCACATTTAATCTCCAATCGATATTTTTAAATTTCTCTTTGTTCCGCAAACTGAATTTTTACACCATTGGGGTCAAGTGCAATGAAATATTTAAGATCTGGATTTGGCTGTACCGGACCGGTTTTTATTTCAATGCCTTTTTCCTTTACAATATTTATCATTTCATCAAGTGATTCAACCTTGAATCCCAACGATACAGCATTGCCTGGCTGAATATTTTTAATTTTACTGCTGCATATAAGCTCTAATTTTGTGTCATCTTCTCCCATAAAACAAATTTCCATTTCAGGTCCTGCATTGAATCTGTTAACCAGTTTAAGCCCTACTACCTCCTGGTAGAAATTCAATGATTCTTCCATATCTTTAACATGAATTGTAGTCCACAAAAATTTCATATTCCCTCCATAATGCATTTTTATTTAAATATAATATAAATATTTAATTCCTGCAATAATTTTCTCTTGTTGCTCTTATTATATTCTACTAATAATAAATTATTTTTTCATTAAATTTCCATAATATCCTCATTAATTAATTTTTTGTATTTCACATAAGTTAAATAATCTTTCTTTCTGAATATACTTTAATAAATTAAGAAAGGCGGTTATATAATGTCGAGAAATTATATGGATAACTTATCTCAACAAAAGACTATGATACTAGCAGGTCAGGGACGGGTATACACTGCACCTGACACTGCGGTGATACGCTTGGGAGTACAGACTACAGGAAATAATCTGCTCCAAATTCAGGCATCAAATGCAAGTACAATGCAGTCAATTCTTCAAATGCTTCAGAGGATGGGAATATCAGATGTAAAAACATATCAGTATTCCATTGACAAGATATATGATTATGAAGAAGGCAGACAAATAGACAGAGGTTACTCCGTCAGAAACATCCTTGAAATAAGGACGAATAACATTGACATGGCAGGCAGCATCATTGATTCTTCCGTAAATGCAGGAGCCAATGTAGTTGAACTCATAACATTTGATGTTTCAAACAGGGAAATGTACTATCAACAAGCCCTTAATATGGCAGTAATGAATGCTTTTGAAAAAGCAAAATCAATTTCTATGAATCTGGGTACAGGAAAAAATCCAATAATTGTTCATATAACTGAAAACAGCTCATTTCCAATTGAGCCATACAGGCGTGAGCTTGCTGCTTCAACACCAGTTGTTCCTGGAAGCCTCATAATAGAAGCATTTGTAACAGCTGAATTCACTTTTTAATTATACAATAATGCGTGGGGGCCTTTTGGCTCCCTTTTAGTATAACTCAAAATTTCATTTGTCTATACTTACTTGTTAGATTTCGGCAACACATATTTCCAGAACAATGGAATAAATACAACAAGAACAGCAGCATAAATCATTGTACCATTATGTATTAAACGAAATAGTGCATGAAGTCCTGCAAACGCACCTGCAATAAGAATGGTAAGCAGCATCTTATCAATTGATTCCTTTTGGTTTGATTCTTCAAGAGGTCTTGAAAAAGGATATTCACAGATGTATACTTTGCCTATGAGCGGCAATGCTGCAATTCCTGCAATAAAAACAACAGCAATGTCAAATAAAAATAAATTCCTGAACAACGCAATGTAAATTATTGCTCCAAGCATTTCAACCGGCACCATAAAACGGAACAAGATTGTTTTGAGCACTCCCCTGTACACTTCTTCCATGCGTTCGAATCCAGAAGAAATGTATACATAGGAACCCTTCCATGCTGAAGAATAATTGACAAGCCTCACTACAGACGAAATTGCTACAATCACAAAGTAAAGATAAAGATATTCAATTCCGGTTGCCTGATATTTTTCGCCTCTTATTCCCATGTTAAAAATCATCAATACAGGAAGAAGTATTCCAGTTGACAAAGCAGGATAAATTTTCAGTTTCAGACTTCTGTCGCTTCTTAACACTGCATTGGCAAAATGAAATGACTGGTATTGAACAGTGTTTCTGCATAAAATTTTCCCTACAAGTTCCTGAATAAAATGTTTCTTAAGTCTTTCTGTTTCTCCTGATTCAAGCTTAAGAAGCAGCTGCTCCATAACTTTGCTCAGTTTTAGATAAAAAACAAAGCTTATTAATGGAACAACAACAAGCAAAGCCGAAAAAACATAAAGATATGATGCCTTTCCCCCTGAGAATATGATTTCAAATGGAGCACCGAACCACAAAACAGGATTGAAATAATCCCTGAAACTGAAATTGTAGTTCATGCTTTTTATCGATGTGAAATCTATCATCCTGACTGCTACCTGGTATCCTATGGACAACAACACAGTCAGAAGAATTTGTATGGTGTTTATTATGTTTCTTAGAAGTTCTCCGTCAAAAAAGCGCAGCACAGCAAAATATATAAAGATTGTCATAATGAATATGAGTAAATCCATAAATATTACTTCAAGCACAAATATGAAAGCAGCAGCTAATCCATATGATAATATGAATACAACCATGGATGGTCCAGCCAGGAAAATATTGAGCCTTACCATGTATATAAATATGTGAACAAATTTTGAGACAGAGACAGTCTTGCTTTCCACCGGCTTGGTCATTATGATATTCTTGTCCTTTGTGTCAAGCAGTACAAAGGAAAAATCAGATACAAGGTACATGGTGGTCATAAAAAAGAATGCTCCTGCGAAATAAGCCATTCTAAGCATGTTATCTTTAATTATGTATATTATGGCAGCCAGGAATATTCCAAATATAAGATGAAATAAATATCCCTGCAAATATGATTTCTCCGATTGATTTTCACTGTTGCTTCGTGGCATTGCAGGAGCCCTTCTTCTGTCAAGAACAAGCTTTGTGCTTACTATGGCTCGCATTGTTAAATAATCCACTCCGAGTTTTTCAAAAATAAATCTAAACAAATCAAGAATCCTAAGCGATATATCCATAACCCCTCCTAATTCATGAACGCATCAACAAACTTGTCAGCAAGCATTTCATGATCATGAAAACCGGTTACATCGTTGAAGATTGACTCAAGAGATGTGTCCGACTGTTTTTTCATAACTTCTTCAACAGAACCGTCAATTATTATTGTACCGTCATTTATAAGGAGAATTCTGTCGCTTAACTTTTCCACAACCTCAAGAATATGCGAAGAATAAAAAATTGTTTTTCCTTTGTTTTTAAGCTTTTGAATTATTTCCTTGAATACAAGGACACTGTTGGCATCAATTCCTCCTAATGGTTCATCCAAAAATAAAATGTCCGGATTGTGAAGCATGCCGGCAACAATTGAAAGTTTCTGTCTCATACCCTTTGAAAACGTGTGAATTCTGCCTTCCATTGCGCCTTGTATTCCAAACACGCCCATCATTTCAGCGGCCTTTGCTACAGCAGCATTAGAGTTTATTCCATACAGCATGCCGATGAAGTCTATATATTCCTTTGCAGTAAGATTGTCATACATATCAGACACTTCCGGCACATATCCTATTTTTCTTTTGTACTCTGTCTTCCCTTTGACTTTATCTCCAAAAACATACACGTCTCCTTCATAGTCATCAATGAGTCCCAGTATAATTTTTATCGTTGTGCTTTTACCTGCCCCGTTTGAACCTATATACCCAATAATTTCTCCGCTGTTCACATGAAAATTTATGTCCTTCAATACTTCCTTGTTTCCAAAGCTCTTACTTACGTGCTCTAATCTTAATACTTCAGTCATACTAACTCCTTACTTATTATCATGGAAATCATCATATGAGATTTTCTGACAAAATTAATAAATTCTGTAAACACATGTGATAAAGAAAGGGATAAACATGAGTTTATCCCTTTCACCCCTCTTTAATTATATAATTGCTCTGAGCTTCAAATATAATTTATGCGTACTAACGCTCATTCCTAATGCTTATTTCGGATTATAACATAAAATTCATCACTTTAAAGTGGGATGTAATAATTAATAGGGTTTATTGTAATAATTAACAATTTTTATTTTTACTATCATTTCGGCTGTATCTAAAGTATCAACCTACTGTAGTAGTCTTGGATTCCTGTAATGCCCTCTTGCGGCAATACAGGAATCTATTGTTATTTGTAATTTCCCATTACAACATTGCTTATAACCCAGGAACCATTAATTTTTTCAACATCAAGTGTAATTTCCCTCTTTGCTGCAATTTCTCCTGAAGTCTTTTCCGCACTTGTGACTTCTATGATAAATCCTTTGATTTTGTATTTGCCGTCTGAAACTCTCTCGTAACTTTCAATATCTATTCTTTCAGGCCATGGACTTGAAACTGCTCTTCCAGGTGCTTCTGAAGGATTTTTGATCCATTTTTCAATAAGTTCTTTTGTTACAATTTTACCGTAATTTTCATTCATACTCTCCTTAAGCAATTCATCAGGAGCAAGAAGTGAAACCATCTTAAGCTTGCTACCAAAGCTTCGGACAATATTTTCAACATCAGCTGCTTCTTTGTTAAGTTCCTTGTCAATCAAATCATATTGAATTTTATTGATTTTGTCTTTTTCAAATTTGACCACAACATTTGGATAGGTGATTGCTTGTGCCACAAAGTCCCCTTCTGCATATGTCAATGTAGCATGAACATATGCATTCATTGGTGAAACCTCTGTAATGCTGTCAACGTTAACGGAATAACCAGCTGTCTTTTTTTCTCCTGCAGAAATTAAGACATAAATGAAACCCTGGTCTTCCAGGAAATGCAGTCCTTTTATTTTGTAATTGTCTCTATGCCATTTTTGAATTTTTTCATTGCTTCCGTCAATTACAACTTCTTCATAGTCTATTGGCCTTTCAACAGTTATTAAATCATCTTCAATATCTATAATAACTGAACGAAGCTCATTGTCCCAGCTTACTTTTGCTCCCAGATTCTCTGCCACATAACGTACCGGTACAAATATTTCTTTTCCCGCCATTTGAGGCACAGCATCTATTTCCAGTGTTTCCATAAAAACAGACCCGCCTTGGTTTTTATGTACTTTCACATATTTTTTCCCTGATTCAAATACCAATTCAGTGTGTCCTTTGACAACAGTAATTTTTCCATCCTTTGATAAGCTCGCTTCTGCTCCAAGTTCTTCTCTTATGAAATCAATATCCACCAGAGTTCTGTTATTTTCTATAAAAGGATTCACTTCCATCTGAACCCACTGATTGTTCAACTTGATTCTAATGATACCGGCAGTATTTGCAGGCGCTCCATAAACTGTATTTGTTGTCAGTACTGCGCAGCATAATCCTGCTGCTACAACTTTTTTAAATTTATTTAAGTAATGCATACAGCCTCCTATTTTGTTTTTTACTTAGACGCATTTTAAGAATGTTTGTTCCATAATAATTCTCGTCTTTTTATTTTGTGCTTTTGTCTGATTAAAATTCATTACATAAAAAAAATTGATCCGCATAGTATATAAAAAAGTTGCTCCGCAACTCCGCTAGGGGGACCTATGTCCCCCTTCGGCGCAAAAAATACTAACGTATTTTTTGCTGAGCACCCCCCTTGACGACAAGGGCGTCCCGCCCTTTGCAATCCCCGTTTTTTATATACTAGGAAAGAGAACTTTCCTTAGTATATAAAAAAGCTTGCTGAATTCAGCAAGCTTTACTTATACACAACTTCAAATTTTTCGCACACTACAAGCATGTTTTCATCAGCTTGTTTTCCTATGGCTTTTGCTTCCCTTGAAAAATAATCCCAGTGACAGTTTTTCCAGTATCTTAAGGACTTGTCACCCTCTCCTTCGGTTCTTGCAAATTCTTCTGTAACATTTTTGAATGGTACAACTTCTATATTTGTTGTTTTAATGATGCATATTGCTTCTCCCTGCCAGTTAGTAATGATGCTGTGATCTCCCTTTTTGGGAAGCGAATCATTTTCAAATTCATATGAGTCAAACAAAGAAGCCGTTGCTTTCTTAGTTCCTTCTAAAACAAGCTGTGCAAGTTCATGTGCATCCTGTTCATTGTCGCAGAAATACCAAGCGCTGTATGTTTTGTCTGTTTGTTTTTCATCTTCACCCAGTGAAAGAATATAATCTTTCCACATTTTTATTACTGATTCTTTTTCCATATTATCCCCTATACTTTTAAAATTTCCTTTACCATGTCTGATCTGATTTCCCATATGTTGGCCTGAATCCTGAACTTATCCCAGACGTCAGTTTCAAAAACCCTCATCCAGCTGTCCATAACCCTTTTTCTTTCTTCAGGATAAAAGTGAGCTGTTTTTTCATCTACAAAAGAAAAGGAATTTTTGTATCCCTTGCTTTCTATGTCTCTGGCATATTCATTCTCGTCATTTTCATCCTTTGGCACATAGTGGTGATTGAGAACATAATCCCACTTCAAACCGTCAAAATATATTATTTCAGATCTGTCAACCTCAAGCACATACACAACCTGATCTATTGTGGGGCGAAGCATGTATTCTTCGCTTATGGAGCACCATACGGGGAACTCCACATCTTCCGGCTTTGGAACAATTTTTTGTGCAGCCTCAACAAACCACATGTACAAATATATGATGTGATCTGAAATTAAGTCGAATTTTTCAACCAGGTTTTCTCTTGTAATCCTTACTACCCCGTTTTTTTCAAGTTCCTGAAGGCTTCTTATGTCCTGTCTGGTCCAGAGAGTAACCTTTCCTGAATCTTTAATAATATTCTCCATTTTACCCCCACAGTCAATTATTTAATCAGTTGTAATTTACCTTGCTTTTTCCTGTACCTCTCACAAGAATCCTGTCCTTAACCCTCTGGACATTTTTAAGTACAGCCTCTGTATCTTTCACTAACTTTCCGTCAAACTTTAAAAATTCCCCCTGAACCATGGTGTGTACAATGTTCTCAGGATTTGAGCTATAAATTATGGAAGTAAGCGGATCATACACAGGAAATGTGTTGACTTTGTTTAAATTCCAAAACACAAGATCAGCTTCACAACCTTCCTTGATTCTGCCCGTATTAAATTTTAATGCACTGTGGCCGTTCATTAAGCCCTTCCATATTTCAGCAGTCGTGAAATTTTCTGCATCACTTGTGGCATTCTTTCCGTTCAATGCAAAAATTCTTGCCTGTTCCAGCGGATTTAATGTATTTGAGCTTGCTGCCCCGTCTGTGCCGAATGTATAGTTCAGATTATCTTTAAGTTCGTATATATTTCCATTCCCCATGCTTAACTTCAAATAAGTCTTGGGACAAAATGAAAAATAGGCATTTTCATTTATATATTTTAAATCATCACTTGTTGTCCAAAGACCATGAGCAATTATAACATCCACATCAAATCCTCCGCTTTCATAAAGGACCTGCATCGGAGTTTTTCCTGTAAGTTTAATGCTGTCCTGAACCTGATCAAGAGTTTCTGAAACGTGCAGGTGTATTCCAACACCCAGTTTTTTTGCAGAATTTATAATTTCAGTCAGTATTTCTCCAGGGCATGTGTATGGTGCGTGAGGACCTAATCTTAAATGGATTCTTGAATTTGTATTTTTGTATTTTTCAACAAATTCCTCTGCTCTTGTAAGCTGTTCCCTGTAATCATCTGCAAGTCCGAAAATGGTTGGAGCTATGTCTGCCCTTATTCCGGAGTCCAAGACTGCCTTAAACACCGATTCCTGATTGAAATAATGGTCTGCAAATGCAGTGACGCCGCAGTCTATCATCTCAAGAGAAGCAAGCATGGCTCCCCAGTACACATCCTCTGCTTCAAGCTTGCTTTCATAAGGAAATATTTTTTCATTAAACCACCTGTCTATTGATATGTCTTCAGCAATTCCTTTCATTATGCTCATGGGAGAATGTGTGTGAAGGTTCACAAGACCAGGCGTTATGTAAAGATTAGAACAGTCCACAGTTTCATAATCACTGAAATCTTTTTGAATAAATGAAGAAATTTTTTCAATTTTTCCATCTGAAATCAACATGTCGGATACTTCATGGACATTACCGCTTTCGTCTATTATTCTTCCGTTCTTAAGCAATATTTTTTTTGAGTTCATTTTCCACCTCTTATATGAAATCTTACTGCAAACATAAATTATCTTTTACTTTCAACATAAACAACACCCACATTTGTTATGTATGTCAATGAGCTTCTTCCGCTTATGTTGTTTAAAACTCTGTTCAGCGTTTTTTTAAGGCTGTCCATGGTATAATCGCTGCTTGTCCTGAAGGTTACATAATCATATTTTTTTATATTTTCTAATATATAATCATATATATTATCTTTTTCAACATATTTTCCCATGTAATTGTAGTATTCGTATTGTTCTGAAGTTCCTCTTTCCAATTCGCCGAAGTTATCGTCAGTTATGTAGTATGAATCTTCCTGCAAATACTGGTCTGAAATAGCCATGGGTATGTTTATGTGGGAATTTGCCATTTCTTCCTTGTCATTGTTTGTAACGTCCACATCATACCATTTGTCATTTATTCTCACCCTGTTCCAGGCATGCCCTACTCCGTCCAGTTCTCCTGTAACAATTATGCAGTCGATTCCTGCTCTATCGCACAAAAGCTTGAATGCTTCGGAATAACCTTCGCATACTGCTATTCCTTCAATTAGTGCTCCATAAGCATTGAATGAATTATAATATTTTTCATCAACTTTTCCATATTTAATAAGCTGATCTGCAGCCTCTTTGTCATATTCTATACTGCTCACCAGATAATTGTTAATAGCGATTTCTCTTTCAATATATGACATTCCGGGCTTTAATATTTCCCCGGCAATTTCCTCAACTTTTTCTTTCACTGCATCCTGAATAACCTTCTTTTCTTCCAGGTCATAAGTATAGTTAACTGTAAGCAGTTGACTTACATCATTGTAAACAAATGAATCAACCCCAAGAATGAGAGGATTTTGAATGTTAGCTGACAATATGAAGTCTTTTAATGATTCTACCCTTTCATTTCTTGTGTCTTTCTCGTCAAACAGTTTGTGGCCGTTCAAGTTTATGATGTATTTACCTTTTATCATCTGAGAGGCAATGTACTGTTCGTCAGGAGAAAAAGAAGTTACAGTAAAACCGTCAATTTCATTTATGAGCACATGGTCCTTATCATTTACAAGCCTTGCTGAAATCCTTTTTTCTTCATCAGCTACCCTGTTTACAATTGCCGATGCTTCAGCCCTTGTAATAAAGCTGTCCGGATTAAATGTTCCGTATTTGTCACTTCCTGCAACAATACCTGAATTATAAAGAGTGAAGATTTCTTCATGGTACAATGTGTCTTTATCTACATCGGGAATGGATGTTATGTTGTTTATATTATATAGATTTTCTTTTCCGAGTGTGTTGCAAAAAACATATGCAACTTCAGCCCTTGAAGCAATTTTCTCAAAATCCCTGAATTCTCCTTCCATCATCAGTCCGTTTTCTACTGCATAGTCAACATACGGCTGGTACCATGGACCGGTGATGTTATTATTTTCAATTGGCGAAGAATTGCCATTATATATGTTGTTTACTCTTGCTGCCAGCGTTATGGCTTCTGCCAGTGTTAAATTTCCGTAGGGGTCAAATGTGTTAGTTTCTTTTCCCTTTAACAGTCCTGTTTCAAAGGAACTGATAACATCTTCCTTAAACCAGTCTGTATCTTTAATATCTGTAAAATTTCCTGTATATTCATTAACCTTTGTAAAATTTGATACTTCAGCAAATGCATTGACTGGACATGCTGTTAATACAAATGCTGAAATCAGTGTAATTTTTATTATTTTTAATATTGTTTTCATCGGTCCCTTTCTTCTTTACTAGTAGTATTAGAAAAAATTATACCATATTTATGTTGAAATGGAAATACGAAATTAACTCATCCATTATGCAAAATGATTCATAATTTTTTCCCATGCATCTTGTGTTTCCTTAAACTTAATGAAATGTTTTTTTGCATTTTTATTATATTTATCTAATTCTCCCAATATGCTCATGAATTCAGGGTGTTGAAAATAATCGCAGATTTTCGGCAATGTTTCTTCAAGTTTTTTGTGCATGTCCTTCATTGTTTCTTCATAAATTTCTGGTTGTGTGATGTAGACAAGAAGAGGCTTGTACCTTACCCATCCAATGCATGCTTTATAAAAACGTTCTATAATTTTTTCATTGTTTGCTTCAATAAATTTAAGCTTTGTAGGAAGTACCCCGGATAAAAGGCTGTTATAGGTAGAAAACCCGTCGTGAAATGTGTAGCATGGCACTTTTAGAACTTTCCTGCCACTTAAGCATGTGCTTAAAAATGTGTCCTCGCCCCTAGCTCCGGGAGGATTGTAAAATGGATAAACTCTTTTAGGATTTTTAAGATTAATGCACAGGTTTGCTCCTGAAATAAACTTAGTTTTTTTTGATTCTTCAACTTCAACGGCTTCATTGCTTGTCAATATGCCTGTGTCGGCATATGTTACGCCTCCGTTGTTCATAACACTTATAATTTTATCCCAGTTTATGATATCGTTGCTTATTGCTTCAATAAAAGTTCTAAAGTCATTTTCGGACATTTTTTCATTGAAACTCAAATGTGGAATTGGAGAAATGTACCCGCAGTGGTTGCCATGAGTTATATCTGCACTTTCAATATTTGCAAGATGGGTACTCAGTACATGCTGACCTCCCCATATGGCTGAATTCTTTGTATTTGTAACAGCCAGCGGATATTCATCATCATCTAAAAATATCAAATAATCAATCTTGTTTTTTAAAGCATAATATAAAATAGAATTACGCTTTGCTGCATAGCCCTTACCGAATATGAGCGCAGCTTCCTCTGCAGTGATTATATTTTCTCTGTTTAAATATTCTATTTCTTCTTTTATACATGCACTGCCTATAAAAGTGCTGCTGTCAATTTGTTCTGCAAGTTCAGGATGAATGTTTGTATAATCTGAAACACTGGTTTTATTGTAGTTAAGATCGTATGCAACAAACAAGTTCAAATTGATATTTGCATTTTCAACAAGTCCTGATTCATTCCAATTGTAGATGTATGTCCTCAACACCTTTTGAAAGCTCTTTCTTCCTGTGGCAAAACCAATTCCCACTTTAATATTTTTACCTTTTTCCATTGTTCCTCCTTTAAAATAAAATAATACAAACAGGACTAAAGTAATCCTGAATTTGAATTTTATTTTTTTATTATTTATTGTAAAACTTCAGCTTGTCATATTATATGGATAATTAAAGATAGATTGTAAGAAATGAAATTTATGAATATTCATATCGATATTATTATATCTATTTTACATTATTTTACTTTGATTGTCAAATTGACAAGATTGTATATCTATTGCTGTATAACAAAATATTATTAATCATTTCTTTGAATATTAAATATTACCATGGCAAGACTACTAAAAAAGTGGAGGAAATTATGAAAGCAATAGTATATGACGGAATTCAGGATGTAAAAGTAAAAAATGTAAATGATCCTTCCATAGAAAAAGCAGACGACATTGTAATAAAGGTAACTTCTACAGCCATATGCGGTTCGGATCTTCATCTGGTTCACGGCATGATACCAAACATGCCAAAGGGCTTTGTGCTGGGACATGAAACAATGGGAATAGTAGTAGAAGCAGGAAAAGATGTTACAAAGGTAAAAAAAGGCGACAGGGTAGTTGTTCCGTTTCCTATAGCCTGTGGCCACTGCTGGTACTGCGAGCATGATTTGTTCAGCCAGTGCGACAATTCAAACCCTAACGGTGAAAATGCAGGAATATTCGGTTACAGCCATACATTTGGAGGATATGACGGAGGTCAGGCAGAACTCCTTAGAGTACCTTATGCAAATGTGGGTCCGGTGGTTATACCTGAATCTCTTACTGACGAACAATCTTTGTTCCTTACGGATATTCTTCCCACTTCTTTGTGGGGTGTGGATATTGGAGGCGTCAAAACGGGAGATACGGTTGTAGTCCTTGGTTGCGGTCCTGTTGGCCTCTTGTCCATAAAATGGTCCATAAAAAAGGGAGCCAAGCGAATAATTGCAGTTGACCGAGTTGGCTACCGCTTAAAGCATGCCCATGACAATTATGGAGTTGAAGTTTTAAACTTTGAGGAATATGACAACACAGGAGAATATATTAAGGAACTAACTCACGGCGGTGCCGACGTGGTTCTGGACTGCGTGGGAATGGACGGAAAAATGTCAACGTTTGAAAAAATTGAAACAGCACTTAAACTCCAGGGCGGCTCCAAATCTGCAATAGAAATCGCAACCCAGGCCGTGCGCAAGGGAGGAACTGTCGTCCTTGTTGGAGTTTACGGAAGCAGGTACAATTTATTTCCTCTTGGAGACTTTTTTTCAAGAAACATTACCCTCAAGATGGGCCAGTGTCCGGCTCAGGCATATGTGGAACCAATTCTTGAAATGTTAAAGACAAACCAGTTTGATGCAACGGATATAATCACCCACCGTCTTACTCTTGATCAAGGCAAACACGCCTATGAAATATTCGACAAAAAAGAAGATGAATGCATTAAAGTTATTTTAAAACCATAAAAATTGCTGCACCATTGGTGCAGCAATTTATTTGTCCATTATGTTATCTATATTTTTTAAAACTATGGAAATTGTTCCGTCAGGATTTGTTATGAATTCAACTTTGTCCTTGTTGCTTATCATTTCATAAGGAATGTTAATTTCAATTCCCTCATCAGTGACAAATTTCTGCTTTGTCTTTATTTTGTTGGCATAGTTGAAGTTTACCTTTACTTCAGGTTCCTTGATGCCCTTCATTTTTATTTCTTCGCTGTATGCTTTTTTTATTTCCCTGTCTTCAAAAACCTGGTCCGAAATATCCTCAACATTGAACTTCAGTGATTCCTCAACATTTTCCCTGATGATGTTTTTCACTTTTGTTTTCATCATCACATCGTCGTCATAAAATTCCTTGATTATTTTATCCGTAGCCTGAGTTATGATTTTCACCTTTTCCTTGTCAGGCTTTTCTTCCCTGCATTCAAGAAGGTGCTTTGAAATGTAGTAACACGGTTCATTGTAAACCTGGCATTTCTTTTCCTTCACAAACACTTCTAATGTGTTTAAATCAACAAATATACATTCATCGATTTTCCCGCTTGCTGATGGAAGGGCACATGGCTGTTCAATGATTATATTTTTTGTTCCTTCTTCCTGCTTGGTGAAGTGGATGTATCCGTTTTTGTAATTAAGCTTAAGCATTACTATGTAATCCTTGTTGAACACATTGGCCTGCAGGAACAAAAGGTCACAAGGCTTTATGTCCTGATTTTCTGCTATTAATTTAAAGAAAAATTCTGCTATTTCATTTGTGAATTTTTTAAATTCCTCGTTTAACTTGTATTCCTTTATGAGTTTAAGAAACAAACCGTCTTCATTGATAAATTTCGTTTTTTTAAGGTCTGCATCATTGAAACATTTCAAAACATGTTTTTCAGTGTATTCCCTCATCTGGTCGTTAAAGCTCATTAAATTATCTGAAAGTACAGGTACTCCAAGACTTGGATCAAGAATGTGAAGGATTGCCCTCGATATTGATACGCTCATTTTTACCTCTTCTTATGATTGATATTTTTAAATTATATATCAAATCATAAAATTTTTCACGTATAATTTAATTAATTATAACAGTTAGACTGTTTTGGTGATATTCCACATTGCGTCCAAATGCAGTGAGAACCGCCCTCAAAGGAATATACGTCCTGCTATTTATTATTTCAGCACATGTGTCAGTCAGAGTTTTTTCCCCGTTCACTGATATGTAATTTTCTCCTATGGGAATTATAACTGTTGTTTCATTTTTTATGGCTGTAACTGTTTGTTCTTCCTGGTTGAAAGACACTTCGGCTCCTATTGCTTCAATTGTTTTTCTAAGAGGTATCATTGTGCGGTTGTCAGAATTTATGTACGGAATTCCAAATCCGTCTTCTTCTGAAAACTCAACCTCCCTGTTGTCAAGGACCACTGTTATGTACTTGTTCTTTTCATCACTGCTGTTGTATCTTTTAACCATGCTGTCAATCATGGAAACAATGCTGTATTGTCCTGAGGCATCTTCGTTGACGTCAAAAAGCATTACCCCTCCTGCCCTGAACATGGCCAGTTTAGTTTTTTCTCTCAGGGTGTTCATGCCGTTGTAATAAGACGCAAGCGGTGAGGTTGGAGCATAGTCCACATATGCATAATTGCTGTCAAGTTCAACAAGATGTCTGTACTGCATCCAGCTGGGGTGCGCATAAAGAGGCATTCCAAGAACTATATCCTCAGATTTAACTCCCCTGTTCAGCCAGTAGTCGATTGATGTTTCAGAAAACCAAAACGGACTGTGGTTGTCATTGTTTATGTCATAAGCCATTACATTGATGAAGCTGAAGCTGTCAAGGCAGTTTTTTGTTATGAGCTTAGATGTTTCCGGGCTGCCTGTCACAGACCATGCTCCGTTAAGGGCTGCAGTAAGTTCTTTGTTTTTTAATTTAAGTCCCTGGCTCAGTTCAACCACCAGCTTTTCATAACTTGCAATTGTATCTTTGTTTGGGTGTTCCCAGTCCACTTCCACGCCGTCAAGATTGTATTGTTCTGCAAAAGCAACTACATTTTCAATAAGATTTTTTCTTATTTCATCATCGGCGCAAGCTTCTTTAAAAACAGGCTCAAGTACTTTTCCTTCATATGACCAGCCACCAAGAGCAACAAAGACTTTTGCCCCGTCCCTGTGAGCCTTGTCAACAAGCTCAAGGAGCTGCTCAGGTTTTTTTAGTTCTTCCAGCGTGCCGTCACTTTTTGGTATCAAGAATGCATAAATTACGTGAGTCAGTTTGTCTGTCTGGAGTTTTTCCAGCGGCTCATTAAACAAATCTCCCGAATAATAACCTATTACCTTGAACTCTTTTTCATTTGAAAATCTATTTTCTGCTCCGTAACATGTATAAATGCTAAGCATTAAAACAGCCGCAAATATTAAAATTATCTTTTTTTTCATTTTTCTTCTCCCTCTTATAGTCATTATATCATAGACGTTCTATTTATGTAAATGTTCCATAGTTAAATAATTGTTAACCAATATTTTTATTTTGGTTGACAATTCATCAAGCAGAATGTATAATGCAACAGAGGTGAGCTCATGTCAGTAAAAAATGAAGTATTAAATATTTTGGAATCAAACAAAGGCAAGACCATTTCCGGACAGGAACTGGCAGACATTCTGGATGTTTCAAGAACAGCAGTATGGAAATCAATCAATTTATTGAAGCAGGATGGCTACATAATAGATGCCTCATCTAACAAGGGATACTCTCTGTCCATTTCATCTGATGTTGTATCAGAAGAAAGCATACGAATGTTTTTAAATGAAGAATTCAAGGAAATCCCCATTTCAGTGTTTAAATCTTTGCCTTCTACAAACACAAAGGCAAAGGAAGAAGCAATTTCAAACGCAGTTCACGGCACAGTTATTTTTTCCGATGAACAAACAAGCGGAAGAGGACGCTTCGGCAGAGAATTTTTTTCTCCTGCGGATTCGGGAATTTATATGAGCATTATTTTAAAACCAAATTTAAACCTGTCGAGCTCTGTGCTTGTTACAACAGCAGCAGCTGTTGGTGTTTTGAAAGCTCTTGACAAGTTTACGGATGAAAAATCTCAAATAAAGTGGGTTAATGACATCTATATAAACGGGAAAAAAGTATGCGGAATTCTTACTGAAGCTGTTACGGATTTTGAAAGCGGTACTGTTGAAAGTTTAATTGTAGGCATAGGGCTAAACGTAAAAACTAAAATGGAAGATTTTCCTGATGAACTTAAAGACAAAGCTGGTTCATTGCTCTTAAACCAAAATGACAATTCAATCCGCAGCCAGTTGGCAGCAGAAATAATAAACAACATTTTATCCATAAGCGAAAATCTTGAAAACAAAGAATTTTTAAAAATTTACAAAAATAGATCTCTAATTCTTGGAAAACAAATTATATACACAAAAAACAACAAAGTTGAAGAAGCCTGTGCCCATGATATTGATGAATTCGGAAGACTTGTGATTTTAAAAAATGACGGAAAAATTGAACATCTGAGTTCAGGTGAAGTTTCAATAAAAAATATAGTTCAGGAGAAATAATATGAAATTAAGCATAAAAGACATTACCTATTCAGGAATATTTACAGCTCTTACAGCCATTGGAGCATTTATAAGCATACCAGTAGGACCTGTACCCATTACCATGCAGACATTCTTTGTACTGCTATCGGGTGTAATGCTTGGCTCTAAAAAAGCACTGCTGTCTCAGGCAGCATACCTGATTCTTGGACTTGCAGGACTACCTATATTCGCAGGATTTTCAGGCGGATTACAAACAGTCTTGAAACCAAGCTTTGGATTTTTAATAGGGATGGCAGCTGCTGCTTACATTGCAGGAAAGATTACTGAATCAAAAGAAAAGACTACATTAAACATAACTATGGCAGTGCTGGCAGGAACAGCAGTAATATATGCAGTTGGGCTCCCCTACATGTACTACATCCTAAACATCATGCTTGTTAAAAATTTTGATATTGCAAAAATCCTTGAGATCGGAATGATTATTTTTATTCCAGGCGACATATTAAAAGCTGTCATTGCTGTGATACTTGGAAAAAAACTTCGTGGAAGGATCTTTTAAACCATACATCTATTGACAAAACCAATTTCCCACAATATACGGGCGGACCTATTGTCCGCCCGTGTTATTAAACCAAGAATTTTATTTATTCAATTTCCTTGAATCTTTCAATCATTTTACCTTCAAATTCCACTAACTCTTCAAACATTGCAACAGGCCTTGCCCACATTCCTCTTTCACCGTAAAGTGCCTGATAAATAACAAGTTCCTCCTCTGTTTCCGAATGTTTTGCAATAAAGAGCACAAGATATTCATTGCCCTTGAAATGTCTGTATTTTTTTCCTTCCTTTATCATACGAACCCTTTCTGTTTTTATTTAGAAGCTCAACTACAATCTAATTTTCCCTCCAGTTTACTTTGATATTATACCTCAGTCTTCTTCAATGCACAAATACATAACATTAAAATTTACTGTTGACTGTACAGAATTTTGTTTATATAATAGTTGATATATCAACTAAGGGGGACGCAATGAAAAACAGCATTGGAAGATTGATTTCCATACTTCACCGGAAGTCACAGGTATACATCAATTATGCCTTGAGCGAATTTAACATAACTTCTGCAGAATATTCCTTTCTTCTCTGCCTTTACAGAAAAGACGGCAAAACACAGGAAGAGCTTTCATCCTTTCTGGACATAGATAAGTCTGCAACAACAAGAGCCATAAAATCTCTGGAAGAAAAGGGATATGTAACAAAGCATAAAGATGATGATGATAAGCGGTTTAATCGTATTTATCTCACTGACAAAGCAAAAGAAAACCAGGATAATATTAAAAAGCAAATTTTTCACTGGAGCGAATTTCTCATGGAAGATGTTTCTGAAGAAGATGCAGCTATTTTATTCAATGTGCTGGAAAGCATGACCAACAAACTGGACAAAACAAATTTGAAAAAACTGGGAGATGACATCTAATGGAGAATACAAATCCAATAGAAACCGAAAAAGTTTCAAAACTTTTGTTTAAGTTTTCAGTTCCTGCAATTGTCGGCATGATGGTCAATGCATTGTACAACATAGTTGACAGAATTTATATAGGCAACAGCCCTGATCTTGGTGCAAACGGCATAGCAGGCATAACCATAGGCTTCCCAATTACAATAGTACTTTTATCCCTGGGAATATTGTTTGGAGTAGGTGGAGCTACACTGTTCTCCATGAAGCTTGGGGAGAAAAATGATGAAGAAGCAGAAAATGCACTTGGTAACGCATATGGGGTTTTATTAATAGCTGGATTTTTATACATGACACTTGGTCAGATATTCTTGAAACCTTTAATGATATTGTTTGGGGCAAGCTCAACAATTTTGCCTTATTCCATGGAATACATGCGTGTTGTTCTATTCGGAGCTGTTTTCCAGGTTGTGAGCATGGGAATGAATAACTTCATCAGAGCTGATGGAAACCCGAAGCTTGCCATGTACACAATGTTTCTCGGAGCCGGGACAAACATTGTTCTTGACCCTCTGTTTATTTATGTCTTCCACATGGGTATGGCAGGAGCAGCTCTTGCAACAATATTCTCGCAGCTATTGTCATTTATATGGGTTACATCTTATTTCCTTGGTGGAAAAAGCAGACATAAGTTGTACATTAAAAACATGAAACTAAAATTTAAAATTGTTGCAAGAATAACATCTCTTGGACTTCCGGGATTTTCACTTCAAATAGCAAACAGCGTGCTCAATGCAGTACTGAACAAAAGCCTGCTGTTTTACGGAGGCGACCTTGCTGTATCAGGAATGGGAATAATAAACAGCCTTCAGACAATTTTCCTTATGCCTATCATAGGCTTGAACCAGGGGACACAGCCAATTATAAGCTTTAATTACGGAGCCAGGAAATTTGACAGGGTAAAAACAGCAGCAAAGCTAGCCATAACTGCAGCAACAGTTACAGTTATTGTAGGATACATAATCATACGATTATTTCCGGTGCAGCTTATTTCAATGTTCAACAGAGAAACAGAGCTTCTGGAGTTTGGCAGGACAGCACTTTTATCATGGTTTTTGTGCATGCCTGTTGTAGGTTTTCAAGTTATTGGAGCAAACTTTTTTCAGGCAGTTGGCAAGTCCCGCAGGGCAATGTTTTTAACACTCACAAGGCAGCTGATATTTTTGATTCCTGCAATAATTATTTTTCCGAAATTCTGGGGCATTGAAGGGTTGTTTTACGCAGCTCCATTTGCAGATTTCATATCGTTTTTAATCACTGCATCATTTTTCTTTTACGGCATCAGGACTCTTGAAAAAGCATAAACAAAAAAGTATTATTGAACTTCAATAATACTTTTTTTATTGCATAATGTGCCATGTTATGCACTCAACTAAATACTGATTCAAGCATACCAAAAAAAATCGTAATGGATAACAAATCAGCCGAGCCTCCAGGGCTTATGTTTTTTTCAACGAACAAATTATTCATTTCCTGAATTTTTTCTCTGAACCCGTCTTCAAAAATTATTCCTGTCATGAGGAACTCCTTTGAGACAGATTTGACAAATTCCAGCCCTTCAAGTCCTCCCCTGTTGATTATGTTTGAATCATCAGAAATGCTCATTAAATGAAAAAGCACGTCCAACAATTTTTGTTCCATGCTCATGTCGCTATGACCAATTTCCCTGAGGCGTGGAAGGGAAGTTTTCTCAACTGTGGGAAATCCCCTTTCTGCTTCTCCCCTAATGCCTGAAAATCCCTTTTCAACATACAGCCTTTCGCCGTGGGTGAGTTTTTCCTTTTTCTTAATATTCTCAAAATCGCTCTTCACCAGTCCTTCAGTCATAACTCTGACTGTATTTAAAATCTCATCCGTATCTGAAGGTGCAAGTATTATATTTTCATCAATATCCTTGTCTCTTAAATAATATCCGGCTGCAGCCAGCACTATTCCCATTGAAAAATTAATGCCTTTGTGAGTATTGATGTTTTTTGTTGCTTTGAACATATCCTTTTCAACTTGAATTCCTATTTTTCTTATGGCGCTGAAAAGCTCTTTCTCGCTTCCCGTACATTCAAGACCAGCTTTTGCGTAGAGATAAAAGCCCTTGAAAAGATTTGAAGAGCTGTCAATGAATGTGAAAATGTCCATGTCATGGTGAGACCCCGTATTCACAGCATCTACAAGTCCTGGTTTTGGAGTGAGCACCGCTTCATACAGTATTGCTCTTTGGGCATATTCAGCAAATTTAAAACTTATTTTATCTATATTTTTGTTCATTTGATTTCCTTTTCTCGAAGATATTCTATGAATTTAGGCATTATAATAATAAACCATGGAGTGAATTCATGAGGACTTTTCTTCATCCAAGACATAAGCTCTGAAATGCTCACCCACTTGGCACAAACTGCCTCTTCAGGATTTACGCTGAAATCTCCGTCATATTCCCCTGCAAATACATGGTCGTATTCAAATTCTGCAAGTCCGTTTTCAAACTTGTAGTAATATGTGAAGCTTGATATTTTTTCAGTCCTGGCTTCTATTCCCATTTCCTCCATCAGGCGCCTGTTAACAGCCTCTTCAAGACTTTCCATCCAGCGTGGATGGGAACAGCATGTGTTGGTCCAGAGTCCTCCGCAGTGGTATTTATCATGTGCCCTTTGCTGCAGAAGTATTTTGTCCCCTTTGTACAAAATGACCGAAAAAGCACGGTGCAATATTCCATCCCTGTGGGCTTCTTCCTTTGTTATTTCTCTTAATGAATTGTCTAGGAAATCAACTTCTGTAATTTTATCCATATTTTCTCCTGTTTTATCTGTCACATAGTTCATATTTTTCTAATGGAACTACTTGACTATATATATAAATTATTTCATTTTCAACTCATTGTCAATTTATTTTTCTATTTACATATAATGTTGAATCAAATTGACAAATAGGATAAAATAAAATGAATGTCAAACAGTTATGGAGGAATTATGTTCTTACTTAAAAATGTCAAATACAAAAACATACTTGATATAAACAATCTTGAAATAAAAAAGAACCTGACAACATGTATTGTGGGTGAAAGCGGAAGCGGTAAAACTACTCTTTTAAGGCTCTTAAACAAAATGATAAGCTGTGACAGCGGAGAAATTTACTACAACAACAGACTTCTCAGTGAAATTGATTCAGTAAACTTAAGGCGAAGCGTTGTAATGCTTCCTCAGTCACCTGCCGTATTCAAGGGAAACATCAGGGACAATCTGCTCATGGGACTTAATTTTTCAGAAAAACCTGCTGTTAGTGATGAAATTCTTAATTCAATCCTAAAGACTGTTAAGTTGAACAAGGATATAAATGACAATTCAGAAAAATTATCAGGAGGAGAAAAGCAAAGACTTGCCCTTGGAAGGATTTTAATAATGAATCCTGAAGTACTGCTGCTGGATGAACCTTCATCTGCCCTGGATGAAGACACGGAAAACATCATCATAGAAGCTCTGGTGGATTATTCAAGAAAAAACAAAAAGACCCTTGTGATGGTCACCCATTCAAAATCTGTGGCTGAACGCTTTTCCGACGAAATTGTCACCATAGAAAAAGGAAAATTAAAAATCCAGGAGGATAAATAAATGGATGGAGTAATTAATTTAAACCTTAAGCAGCTTGCTTTTGCATATGTGTTTGTTTTGTTGCTTTTATTAATAGTTAAACATAAAGGAATATCAAGAGAAAAGGAAATTATCATCGCATCAGTTAGAATGACATTGCAGCTCATATTAACAGGTTATGTGCTTGTTTACATATTTGGTAATCCAAATCCATTGTCAACAATTGCCCTTATGGCTGTTATGGAAATTTTTGCAATCTATACAATCATTAAACGGTCAAAACTTCCTCTTTCAAGCGCACTGAAAAAAATCATCAGTTTTTCCATGGCTGCCGGAACAATAACCACAATTTTTTATTTTCTTATTGTGGTTGTCAACATTAATCCATGGTACGACCCTCAGTACTTCATCCCAATTGGCGGTATGCTTGTAGGAAATTCAATGACCGGAATATCATTGGGAATTTCCAGGCTTGTGGATGGCATGCACCAGCAAAAACACCTTGTTGAAGCAGCCCTGATGCTTGGAGCCACACCTAAGAAAGCAGCAAAGGAAATAGTAGACAGTGCCTTTGATTCAGCTATAGTACCTACAATTAACTCCATGCTTGGTATGGGAATTGTCTTCCTGCCGGGAATGATGACAGGCCAGATTTTGTCCGGAACTTCTCCTCTTATTGCCATAAAGTATCAAATTGCAATAATGCTTGGAATTATGGGCAGTGTGGCTCTCACAGTCATTTTAGTTGTACAGCTGGGGTACAAAACCTTTTTCAACCATGAAAGCCAGCTCATAATTGAAGATTGATAAATACTTAAGAATTTTGTCCTAAGGACAAATATTTTGTGTGTGAAACTGCAGAATCTCATGTTTTCAATAAAGATGAGATCCTTCACTGTCGTTCAGAATGAAAGCGTCGGAGTTTTTCAATTGTACAAAATTTGTTTTCATAAATCATTGACATTCGGGAAACCATATTTTGATTTCTCTTTTTGCGCTTTCCTTTGAATCTGAACCGTGAACGCAGTTTTCTGATTTTGACATGGCATATGTTCCCCTTATGGACCCTGCTTCTGCATTTAAAGGATCAGTTGCTCCGTTTATTTTTCTGACTGCTTCAACAGCATTTTCTCCTTCAACAATCATGGCACACACTTCTCCTCTTTTTAAAAATTCTATGAGATTTGAAAAAAATGCTTTGCCCTTGTGTTCGGCATAATGCTCTTCTGCAATTTCTTCTGACGGAGTCATAAGCTTTAAAGCGCATATGTGAAGTCCTTTTTTTTCATAGGCAGAAATAATTTCACCCATCAATTTTCTTTCAACTGCGTCAGGCTTAATCAATACCAGTGTTTTTTCCATAAATCCTCCTACATGTTTGTTATAATCTTACAATTATTACACAAAATATTCAACAAAATAAAATTTTACATATTATTTTATTTTATGGAACATTTAAAAAAAACGTCCGTCTAATTAATAAAATCAAAAGGAGGTACATCATGAAGAAGACATTAAGATTAATCGCATTGATTTTGACATTAACAATGACATTTTCAACTTTTGCAGCAGCAGAAACTATTCAGGAAAACCAGGAGGCAGAAGAAATCGCTGTTGAACCTGCTGTTCCCTTTTCCTTCTATACATCTTTTACAGGCACAGTTAAAAGCATAGAAGAGGGCAACCAAGGAACAATAAAGGTATACCTTGAGGACAAGGACAATTCGCCTGCATACTTCGTTTTAACGGAGCAAACATATTATGTTGATGATGTAAAAATTGAGGAAGGAAAAGAAATAACCGGATATTACGAGTCGGGAAAACCAATGATTTTAATTTATCCTCCTCAGTATTCCATAGACATCGTAGCCGCTAAACCCGCTGATGGGTTCATGAAGGCTGACAAATTTGATGCAAATCTATTAAGCAGTGATAAACAGCTTAAGCTTAACATTTCCACAGATACTGAAATTATCTGGGAAAACAACACACAAATAAATTGGTTCAAGGCTCCAACAGCTGAAGAACTACAAACAGTTCTCACAAACAGAAAAATGATAGTGTTTTATGATTTTACTACTAAAAGCTTACCTGCACAGACAACTCCATATAAAATAATAGTATTGTCACAGCAGGAAGTAGATCCTCTAAGCATATTCGTGGAAGATGCAGCAATAGAAGCACCATCTGCATTTATTGACGAAGACGGTACTGTTATGGTTCCTCTAAGAGCTATTTCTGAAGCTCTTAAGCATGAAGTTACATGGAACAACAAAGAAAGATGTATTATGGTAGGAAGTGATGTTCAGGTAAGAATAGGAGAAAAAAGCATAACTGTTGCAGGAAAAGATACTGTTCTTCTTGAGTCTGCGCCATTAATTAAAGATGACAGATCATATGTTCCTTTGAGCTTCTTCAAAGAAGCACTTGGCGTCAAAATAGTTAGTTTTTTTGAAAACAACATCATTATTAACACCGGCCGTTACATGGCCGATTAATATAACGGGCGGGGCTTTCCGCGCCCTGCTCTCCTCCCTATGGTAAATATAAAAGCAAGAGTCAGCATTGCTGACTCTTGTTTTTTTCACATTTTTGATGCAGCATCATTAAACTCAATTGATGCTTGTTCAAGTTCATGTCTTAGCTTTTTAACCGAGTAACTGCTCAGATTTTTATTGTGTACTCTTTTTACACCATCTACATATACAGTGTGAACATTTCCTGCATTAGCCTGATAAACAAGAGCTGCATATGGATCATGCATTGGGTACATGTTGATGCTCTCTGTTTCCACAATTGTAACATCTGCCCTTTTACCAACCTCCAGAGAACCGGTGTATTTATGAATACCAAGGCTCTTTGCACCGTCAATGGTAGCCATTTTTAAAATTTCCCTGGATGTGTAGGCAGAACGGTCATGCAAAAATGTTTTTTGAGCAAGTGCCACAGTTTTCATCACAGTAAACATATCAAGAGTGTTTCCGCTTATGGGACCATCTGTTCCAAGTCCCACACATACTCCTTTTTCCTGCATGAGCTTTACCGGCGATATGCCCTTTCCTGACTTTGTGTTGGCAACAACACAGTGAGATACATTTACACCGTAATGAGCCATGATTTCTGCATCACTTTCATTCATAAAAATGCAGTGGGCTGCAACCAGATTGCTGCTTAGAAACCCAATGCTTTCCAGATATTCAACAGGCGTCATGTTGTATTTATGTTTTAGGAGAGCAACTTCATAATCCATTTCAGCAAGATGAATCATGTATGGAACATTATATTTATCTGCAATTATTTTGCTCGTAACAAGAGAGTCTTTAGTGTTTGAATAAGGTGCATGAGGGGCTATGGACGGAGTGATGAGATTGTTTTTGCCAGACCACCTTTCAATGAACTTTTCAGCATACACAAGACCTCCGTATGGCTCTTTTGAATCTATGGTATTTTCTATGATTGTTTCTGCCAGTACTGCTCTTTCTCCCATTAGGGAAACTTCCTCAGCAATATCATCTTCAAAATAATACATGTCAAAAAAAGTTGTAATTCCTGAAAGCTGCATTTCTGCTACTGCATATTTTGCACTTGCTTTTGCCAATGAAGAAGTCATCATTTTTTGTTCCAGAGGAAATAAAAAACGATTCAGCCTGTCCTTCATGTCTTCACCCAAACCTCTGAATGGAATCATTCCAATATGAGTGTGTGTGTTTACAAAACCTGGAATCAATATTCCTCCTTCTGCATCCACAACCTCCATGTTCTCAAAGTCATCAATACATTGTTCCATGGGACCAACAGCTTTAATAACCCCATCTTCAGCAATAAGATAACCTTTGTTGAAAACATCAAAGCAATCATTCATTGTGACTATTACGGCATTCATAAAAATAGTTTTCATATGAGTTCCTCCACCAATGGAATTTTTTCCTGAGTTAAAGAGTCGAATATCCCCTTGTCTGTTACCTTTATAGTTGGAGACACCGGAAGAGACAAAGTTGAAAAAGACATGACCACATTAGAATTTTCATATCCCAAATCAATCATCTCTTGCCTTACTCGGCACAAGTTTTCTCCAAGGATTTCAATGGGTTCATCACTTATGATTCCTCCAATGGGCAGAGCACAAAATGCTTTGATTTCATTTTCAGCACATACACCGTAACCACCTTGTTCCTTTAATAGTTTGTGCTGCAATGTTATGATGTCTGAAGGATCTGTTCCCATAATCATTAGGTTGTGGTGATCGTGGGCCCATGTTGTACCAACAGCTCCCTTAGATTTAAGAATATCTGTCAGAGCAAACGTAATTTGCCCTGTTTTTCCGTATCTCTCCATTACAATCAAAAGCGACAGATTTTGTTCTTCCCAATTTAACACTCCATTTACAACAGGAACATTTCTTTTTGTCTTTCTTGTAAATGTACCGAACTTTTCAATTTCAATGATGTTGCAAACTGCTTCTTTCACGTTTTCATCATCTGTTACTTTGATTTTTAAATCTTCAGTTGTCAACTCTCTGCACTTAATGCTTTTGTACAGCATGTCAGGAAATACTGATTTGATAACAGCCTGTGGCTCACAATCTATTTTGTTCACAATTTTTCCGTTTTTATATACACTTACTATGCTGAAATCATCAATGCTGTCAAGAACAACCATGTCAGCAATTTTTCCCGGAGCAATACATCCTCTGTCTCTTAATCCCATGTGTCTTGCAGGAGTGTAGGTGCACATGTAAATTGCAGTTTCCACAGGAAGCCCGCTGTGGACTGCAAGCTTTAAAATATCATTTAAGTGTCCGTTCCTCAAATCATCAGCCATTACATCATCGGTGACAAAGCAGCCATACTCACAAAAATTATTTTGGGCTACAACATCCATGTTTTCCTTAGAAACTGATTTCTTCTGAAACTGGAGGAACACTCCGCTTGATATTTTTTCTGCAATTGACTCTGGACTTTGTTGAGTGTGGTCTGAATTGATTCCCTCAAATAAAAACCTTGCAAGGTTAAGGCCTTTTACTTTTGGAATGTGACCTTCCACGGGAAAATTCGGCCTTTGTTCTCTGAAAGTTTTTACAATACCTTTAATCACAGAATTTTCATCGTTCACAAGACCGTTAAAATCCATTACCTCTCCAAGGCATATTACATTTTTGTTGTTGAGAAGGGCTATGGTTTCATTTTTTCCGATTTTTCCACCGGTGGTTTCCATAGTCTCGTTTGTTGAAGGAACTGATGAAGGAACTGCATAAAAAATGTCAAGAACAGTATCAGCATCGGCAAAGTCGTTCAAGCCTTCAAGACCGGCTACATTTGCAATTTCGTGGGCATCGGCAACAACGGTTGTTGTACCCCAGCGTATTGCTGCTTCAGAAAATCTTAAAGGTGTTGTCATTGAACTTTCTATGTGCATGTGTACATCAATTAATCCGGGAATAATGAATTTATCATGCATATCAACACAGCTCTCTGCCTCAAGCTCAGTCATCTGGCCGGAATGAACCCACAAAAATCTGCCGTCTTTAACTGCAATATTCTTTTTTTCGAATTTTTTTAAAAACACATTGAAAACCTGCGCATTGTAAAAAATAGTATCTGCTTTCATTTTTTCCCCTTATTCATGGTATGCTGAAAATAACAAAGGACAGGGTTTCCCTTGTCCTCTCAATGATTACTGATTCATTATACGGTTCCACTGGTTAATCCATTGATCCAGGTTTTTGTTTACAAAACTTGAATCAATTGATTTTGCACGCTCTGCAATTTCTCCGTATGTCTTGTTCTTTGCTGTTGCTTCATCAAGCTGAACATTTTTGTTTGTTGGTGTTTCATTTAAAGATAAAGCTGTTTTAGCCTGAACTTCTTCAGAAATTCTCCAGTTAACAAAGGCATAAGCAAGTTCCTTGTTTTCTGAAGCAGCACTTACGTTTATTACATTGAAGTTTGCATATGTTCCGCTTTGAGGAACTACATAGGATAAATCAGGCTGAGCCTTGTATATAACCGGAAGAGCAAAGTCTCCTACAACAGCTACAGAAATTTCTCCTGTCTGAAACATGTTAGCCAGGTCTGATGATTTAGTGTATGTTTTTACAACATTTGGCTTCAATTCTTCAATTGCCTTGAAAGCAGCAGCTCCGTTATCACTTGTTATGTCTGTCTTTGCATAGTCGCTTGCTACGTGAAGCATATGAGGTCCATAAGTAATTGTCATGTCAGGAATAGCAATTTTGCCTGCAAGACTTGAATCCCAAAGGTCAGACCATTCATCAATTTCCATGCCCGCTGCCTGTGGGTTGTATATTATTCCGAGACTGTTTACAACAAATGGTGCACCGTAACCATTGTCAGACAACTCCTTTGCAGGAACTATAAGGTTGTCAAGGTTTGGAACCTTTGTTGAATCAATAGCTTCAAACAATCCTGCTTCAACTGCCTGAGCATTGTTGTTTTGTGCCAGTTCGATCACATCAATTCCACTGTTAGGATTTGTTGAAAATTTCGTGAATCTTTCTCCTGAATTTCCAGTTTCCAGAATAATTTCACAGTTATTTGCTTCTTCAAATGGCTGAATAATGTCAGCATTAACTTCATCCTCACCTATTGCAAATGTAGATACTATCAGTTGTTTTGGTTCATCCTTAGCCGGAGCTTCATTCTTATCCCCGCCTGAGCAAGCTGTCAGAAAACTTGCAGCAATAATTAATAACGCTAAACTTTTTTTGAATTTCATTGATTTTCTCCTTGTTATACTAAAATTATTTTATTGCTAGGCATAAGCAGGTGTACTGCGTCGCCTTGTTGATATGGTTTTTCTGATTTGTGGTTTACGTTGATTTTTCCAAGTTCAGTATTTATTTCATACTGGTAGCTGTCCCCAAGGAAAGTTCTTACATCAACACTTCCATTGATTGTATTCATACTTGAATCTTCGTGTGCAATTTGAATGTCATCAGGACGGATTGTTGCAACGGCCTGATTACGTCTGTCTTCATAATCAATGACAAACTCGTTTCCACAGGTGTTTTTATATTTATGATCCCCTATTTTTTCAACATTGAAAAAATTATCAAAGCCTATAAAGCGTGCAACAAATTCAGTACTTGGAAACTTATATATATTTTCAGGTGTGTCGTACTGTTCAATATCACCGTTGTTCATTACTGCCACCTTGTCGGATATGGAAAAACATTCTTCCTGGTCATGTGTTACAAATACAGTTGTAATTCCTAATTTCTGCTGTATTCTTTTTATTTCCGTCCTCATGGATATTCTAAGCTTTGCATCAAGATTGCTTAAAGGTTCATCAAGAAGCAAAAGCTTCGGCTCAACAACTAGAGCCCTGGCCAGAGCAACACGCTGTCTTTGGCCTCCGGACATCTGCTTGGGAAATCTCCCTGCAAATTGTGACAAATCTGTCACTTCAAGTATACGGCCAACTTTTTCCTTGATTGTATTTTTGTCCATTTTGCGGTTTTTTAATCCAAAAGCGACATTGTCAAAAACTGTCATATGAGGAAATAACGCATAGCTTTGAAATACCATTCCAAAATTTCTTTTGTGAACAGGAACCTTTGTCAAATCTTCACCATCTACCATGAAGATTCCGCTGTCTGGATTAATGAGACCGGCTATGATTCTTAAAGTGGTTGTCTTGCCGCAGCCGCTTGGACCAAGCAAAGAAACAAGCTCCCCTTTTTCTATTGTCAAATTTAAGTCTTTCAATATATATTTATTCCCGTCATAACTTAAATCTATGTTTTTTAATTCTACAAAACCCATAATAACTCCTTTCTAGGCAATTGTTGCAAGACCTAATGTCTTTTCAATCACCCACATCAATAATATTGTGCACAGCATAAGCATTACCGACATGGCTGAAACAGTCGGATCATAGTTGTATTCAATGTGATTCATCAGAGCAATTGGCAGAGTCTGAACTCCCGGTCCTGATAAAAACATGGAAACAGGTATATTGTTGAATGAATTTATAAATGCAAGCATGAATGAAGCAAATATTCCCGAGGAAATATTGGGAAGAACAATTTTTATAAATGATTTAGATTTTGTGCATCCAAGCGTCCAGGCCGCTTCCTCTATGCTGAAATCAAAATGCTCTAGGCTTGAGCCCACAACTCTTATAATATATGGAAGAGAAATAAGAAAATGTCCCATGAATAAGCTTGTAATAATCTTCATTTGAAGTTTTATTGTAAGAAACTGAAAAAGTGCAAAGCCTATAACAATTCCCGGTACAAATGTTGGAGACAAAAATACATTTTTAAGGAGTGCCCTTCTTTTAACCGTTCCCCTTGCCAGTGCATAAGCAGCAGGGACTCCAACGATAATTGACGCCACAGTGGCCCATATGGAAATAAAAAGACTTGTTTTCATTCCCCTCATAAATGATTTTGTTTTGAAAACTTCTTCAAACCACTGAAGTGAAAAACCCTTGATAGGAAACTGTATGGCAGATGATTCTCCAAAGGCTGTAACAACAACAATAAACAGAGGTATAATTAAAAAGGCAAACACGAGACTGGACATTAATGTAAGCCATATGTTTTTTTTACGCATTTTCATCTTCTCCTCTCTTGTCAAATTGATTGGCTATTATATTGAAAATCTGCATTACAAGAAGTGTTACCACAATCATTATTAGCGCTATTACTCCTGCGTTTGTCCAGTTGCCAAGAGCACTGGCTTCCTGATAAAGCATTGTAGCAAGCATCATATTTTTATTTCCTCCAAGCATCTGCGGAGTTGTATAGGCAGTCAGTGTTCCTGTGAACACAAGCATGCTTCCAACAAGAATACCCGGTATGCAAAGTGGTAGAATTACCTTTGTGAAAGATTTGAAATAATTGGCTCCAAGAGTCTGAGCAGCCTCGATTAAATCTCCGTCTATGTTGTCCAAAACTCCAAGAACTGTTGTTATCAAAATTGGCAGGAACAAATAGACTGTACCTATTATTATTGCAAATTCGCTGTAAAGCAAGCCTACAGGCTGTTTAATTATGTTAAGTGAAAGCAGCAATGAATTCAAAACTCCGTTTTTACCAAGAATTGTTATCCATGCAAAACTTCGAACGACCGAGTTTGTAAGCAGCGGGAACAATGTGACAGCCAACAGTATGCTTCTTGTCCTCTTTGAAACCAGTGACATGAAGTATGCAGTGGGAACGCCCAGTATTACGCAAATTATAGTTACAATCATGGATATTTTGAATGTTCTCCACAATATACCCAAGTTATAACCATCCTTAAAAAATTCTATATACTTGCTTATGGTAAAAGCTTCATTGAAAAATGTCGGAAATAAAATTGACAACAGGGGAAGGAACAGAAATAAAATCAATAATACGGTTCCCGGCAGCAAGAGAAGCATTGTATTTCTTTTAAGTTTCATTTTTACCTCACTATCTAAATTAATTATTGCTATAATGAAAATTTGAACTTATGCAGCAATCTTTTGAATTATAGCAGTTGCGAACTATCGTGTCAACATTTATATAAAGATTATCAAAATAGAAAATTTATATTTAATTCATTTTTTATAATAATTAATAACTTTCAAAATTTGTCATTAAGATGTTATCATGGTAATATCCAATGTTTTTTCTCATTATTATTTTTCCATATTTTTCTTGTTGTCTTTATTTATTCAAACAAAACGCTTTAATAAATATTTTTTTGACAATTTAGCCCTCTGAAAATTCATCAAAAACACGAACATTAAATTTACTTATGATATTTATTGTTTGATATATCACAACTATAGAAAAAATCTGCAACACAAAAAATCCTGCCGTTTTATTAAGCAGGATTATGACGTTTTCTAACATAAACTATTTTATTAATTTTTCTACAGCTCCACAGTCCTTCTTTCAATTTTAAAACCTATTGCTTCTTCTATTTCTTCCAGGGTTTTCATATCCTTTGGAGCAGCAAAAAGACATGTGTATCCTTCTTCTCCTGCTCTGCCCGTCCTGCCTATTCGGTGTATGTAACTTTCAGTATTTTCAGGCATGTCATAATTATATATGTGACTTACACCTCCGATATCAAGGCCCCTGGCCGCAACATCAGAAGCAATAAGATATTGTATGTCTCCTTTTCTAAAGGATTTCATTATTCTTTCACGCTTGTTTTGGACTACATCGCTGTGAATTTTCTCGCAGTTGTATCCCCTCGTGTGCATGTCTTCTTCCAGCTTGTCAACCCTTACTTTCGTCCTGCAGAATATTATTGCCATAAACGGTCTGTCCTCATCAAGCACTTTGCACAAAGCATCTTGTTTTTGCCTGTCTGTGGTTTCCACCACATTTTGTTTTATATTTTCTAAAGTTACACTTTCTTTTTTTACAGAAACCGTTACCGGATCTTTCATGTACTTATAGGCAAGTTTTTTCACCTGAGAATCTATTGTTGCCGAAAAGCACAATGTCTGTCTTGATTTAGAAGTTTCAGCCACTATGTCTTCAACCTCATTTTTAAATCCCATGAGGAGCATTTGATCAGCTTCATCAATTACCAGTGTTTTTAATTTTTTTAGGTCCACCGTCTGCCTTGACAAGTGATCCAGAAGTCTGCCGGGAGTTGCAATCACCATGTGGACAGCACCCTTCAGTTTTCTTATTTGAGCATCAATGTCCTTGCCCCCGTATGCAGCAAGTATATTTATTTCCTTTGCCTTTTTAAGTTTCATTGCCTCATCTGTTATTTGTATGGCAAGTTCTCTTGTGGGAGTTATAATTAGACACTGAATAAAATCAGATTCAGCTGATATATTTTCAAAAATTGGAAGCAAAAATGCAAGAGTTTTTCCCGTTCCTGTCTGTGCCTCTCCGATTACATCCTTACCGTTTTTTATGAAATTAATGCACTCTTCCTGTATTGGTGTTGGATTAGTGATTCCTGCAGATTTCAAAACATCTAAAATGTTTTCGCTTATTCCTAGTTCTTTAAAATCCATTATTTTACCTTTCAATATATTATTTGTAATATTATACCACGTCACATGGTTTTTTACTAATATATTTAAAAAACAAACTGACCTTTAAAAGGTCAGTTGTCTTTGGATAGTGCATATTATTAATTGTTTTTTTCTTTTTTATTGTTTGATGAATTGTTTGTTTTATTTGATGGAGCTGCTTTAGATTCGTCTTCATTTTCTTCCGCTTCAGCTTCTTCTGTTTCTTCATCTTCAACATCTTCTATATCATCATTTTTATTATTTTTAATATTGTTCACTTTATTTTTTTCATTGCCTTTGTTGTTTTTTACTTTTGTTTCTTCAGTTTCGTCTTCTATTTTATCTTCATCAGCAGTATTTGCTTCTTCTGCATCTTCTTCATCTGCTTTTTCAACTGCTTTTGAAGTTTCTTTTAATTGTTTTCTGTTTTCTTTTATTGCCTTGTTGATTTCCTTAACTGACTTGTCAAGCCATTCTTCCATGTCTATTTCTTCTGCGCCTTCTACACCTTCAGTACTTTTAACCAATTTTTGCACAAGGTTCAGTTTTCCTGGAGTTACCCCAAGAGATCTCGCTTCTTCAACTCTTTCCTTTCCCACTGCTTCAACTTCAACTTCTGCAGTTTCACCTATTTCTTCAACATATTCCTTTGTTTCTTCTTCAAGCTTTTCAACTAATTCTTCAGCCTTTTCATCATTTTTACCTGAAATTGTTATTACTATACCTGCATCTTCATCGTCAGTGATGTATCCGCCTTCTCTCAATTTATCTATAGTGACTTTTACAGCTTTTGATATGTTAACATTTTTAACATCCAGTTCAGTAGTTATCACTTCTCCGTCATCATTTACTGCTTTAACTGATAGAACTCTTCCAAAAGTATTCACAGTGTATTCAATTGAAGGATTAACATCAAGACTCACATAAGTTGCCGGTAAAGCATATGCAAAGCTCCCTGCTGCAGTTACAGCTAACACAGCTGCTATACTTCCTGCTTTTTTAATAAAATTCATTTTGTTTTCTTTCATTCTGACCACCTGTCCTGTCTCATAATTTTTATTTTTTATTCTCACAACTGCACCATTGTCAGACAGGACAGCCGCTTGATTATTATTGATTTCTATTACAATACCTTTCACTTCATTTCCTCCCTGACAAATTTCAAATATTCCTGAAGTACGGGATAATCTCCGGACATTATCTCCGCCCCTGCTATTATGTATTTTCTGTGCCTCTCCAATAATTTTCTGGGTAGCTTTAAATTATTTTCTATGGTTTTTAATGGAAGAAGCTTCAACCTTCTCATTTCGTTCAGCAAAATTGAGTTCTGCATTATATAAACAATTGCTTTTGCACAAACCAATTTTGTTTTTTTTGCCTTAGGAGAAACATCAGCCAAATCAAAAAAAGAAAATCCGTATTCTTTGAGTATTCCGGACACAGCTTCAATTTCAAGTTTTGCTTCATTTTCTTCTTTAACTGCAACCTTTTCCATTACTTCCTGCATCAGCATAATTTCTTCCTCTTCCCCATCACTTTCAAAAACATAGGGGTTTACAGAAACTTCGCAGAAATGCCTGGACTGCTTCTTTATATAGTCATATAATCTCCTTTTGATTACAATTTCTGAAAACGATAAAAAAGATCCTTTTTCATATGAGTAAGCATTGACTGCTTCATTAAAAGCCGAAAGAGAAACAGACCACTGATCATCGCTTTTTGTTATGTACTTGCCGGTTGCCTTGTATGCTGTCTTTAAAATAAAGAATTCATATTCCTTAAGAAATTCTTCTAAGTGTTTTTTATTTTCTTTAACTTCCATTGCTTTCTTGTCGATTTCTCTCATAATATACCTCTAGATACTATTCGACAAATACAATCATAAAACTAAGGCAAACCATGATTTAAATTTTGGAAAGATATGTATATTCCTTAAACATGTTGAATTATTTTATATCTTTGATATACTTATTGCATTACATATAGAAAGGATTGAGAACTTGAGTAATTTTATTGAAATCAATGCAGAAGAATTGAACATAAGTCCTTTTAAACTCATAGGACATGACTGGATGCTCTTGACTGCCGAAAAAGAAGGCAAAGCAAACACAATGACAGCATCCTGGGGAGGACTTGGAGTAATGTGGGGTAAAAATGTTTCTTACACTGTTATTAGACCTCAGCGTTACACAAAGGAATTCATTGAAAACTCTGATACTTTTTCCATTTCCTTTTTTGAAGCAGCATATAAAAAACAGCTGTCATATCTGGGAGCCGTATCAGGTAAATCAGAAGATAAAATACAGAAATCAGGGCTCACATTAATGCATATAGACAACACTCCTACATTTGAAGAAGCAAGTATTGTCATTGTCTGCAGGAAGCTTTATGCTCAGGATTTTAAGCCTGAATTCTTTATTGAAAAAGCCAATGATGAAAAGTGGTATCCAAACAAAGACTATCACAAGCTCTACATTTCAGAAGTGGTAAAAATATTAAAAAAACACGACAAAATCCCACAATAATTTGTGGGATTTTGTTTTATGCAAATGTCGAAATTTGTCAAAATAATGAATTTCTGCTCTAAACTTTCTAAAAAATAGTTCGATAATAAAAGTAATAAATATCACATCAAGGGGAGCAAAAATGAAAAGAAAACTATTAGTCAAAAGATCAAACAGATCAAGCAGGTCAAAAAACCTAAGCGCTAGAATTCTTAGAATACTCGGAATCTGCGTTGCCACAGCAGTTATTGTAACGGCTACTGCTTCCTTACTTCCGATGAATTCGCTCATAACAAGACTTTCTACACAACAGGCTGTCACTTCTGCGGATTTTATGAAGGAAGAGCTGGAAAATCTGGGCAATACACTAAAAATTTCAGCAAAGACAGTTTCAATGGATCAGACGATCATTGAATCATTGAATTCAAGCAGCCAAGAAGACATTCTCAATGAAATCAAATATCTGGGAGAAGCACTTGATATTGATAACATTGTAGTGACTGACGCAACAGGCACAATTTTGTCAAGCACAAGTGAAGACGATAAGATCGGCAGCAACATTTCAGGCAGAAATACAATAAAGATGGCATTATCAGGTGATATATCAAGCAACATAGGAAAAGATGAAAATTCCGTGTATGCTGTAAATGCTTCAAGCCCCATATTCAACAACGGCGCAATCATAGGTGCCGTCTATACATCATACAACCTTGACAACACTGAATTTGTAGATCACTTAAAAGAAATGACCGGTGATGAATTCACCATCTTTTCCGGAGACACAAGAATCAATACTACAATTGTTGTAGACGGTAAAAGAGCTGTGGGAACAACTCTAGACCCCAAAATAGCAAATATAGTCATCAACGAAAAGCAGGAATATACAGGAAGGGCAAAACTCTTCGGCAAAAATTTCATCACTGCATACTACCCAATAATGTCCGGTGACGGAAAGACTGTTACAGGAGTGTTGTATTCAGGAATGGATCATACAGAAATTGAAAAGACATTCTACAATAACATAATTATAATTTTCATAATAGCCATAATTTCAATAATACTTGACATATCCATAATAGCGGCAGTTCTTAAAAGAGGACTGAAAACTCCAATAGAAAAGGTTGTTAAGGCAGCTAGTGCAATTGAAACCGGACAAGTAGACAATGAAGTTTTATCCATGATAAACGAAATCACCAGCAACGATGAAATAGGTATGCTTGCCCGCTCCATGGAAGGTGCAGTCAATTCTGTTCAATTGATGTCTAGCGATATAAGCATGTTCCACAATGCGCTCATAAGCCGAGACCTTACTATGTCTGTTGATAAAACAAAACACAGTGGAATTTACAGAGAAATCATGAATATTGTCGAGAATCTGTTTTCAGAACTTGGCAACATCTTAAAAGAAATAAAAGTTATGGCTGACAGCATAGAAAGCGGCTCATCACATGTATCATCTGCCTCTCAGTCCCTTGCACAGGGTTCCACAGAACAAGCAAGTGCAACTGAGGAATTATCTTCAACAATTGAAAACATAGCAGTTCAAATCAACGAAAACGCAGCAAGCGCTGAAGCTGCAAATTCTCTTTCTATAGAAGCCGGACGTGAAGTTAACTCAAGCAGCGATCATATGAATGAAATGGTCAAAGCAATGGATAACATAAATTTAATTTCAAAGGAAATTGGAAAAATCATTAAAACAATTGACGACATAGCATTCCAGACAAACATCCTGGCTCTGAATGCTGCTGTTGAGGCAGCAAGGGCTGGAGTACACGGAAAGGGCTTTGCAGTAGTTGCAGATGAGGTCAGGAACTTAGCAAACAAAAGCGCAGAGGCAGCAAAAAGTACAGCTATATTGATAGAAAACTCCATGACAGCTGTGGACAATGGCAGTAAAATAGCCGCTGAAACAGAAAATGCTCTCCATAATGTTGTAACAAAGACAAATGAAATGAGCAGCATAATTAACGAAATAGCTGAAGCAGCACAGAAACAAAGAGAGGCAATTTATCAGATTAATATAGGAATAGATCAAATATCAAGTGTTGTTAATGCAAACTCTGCTTCATCGGAAGAAACAGCAGCTGCTTCTGAAGAACTTTCAGCACAGGCACAGTCCCTTCATGAAATGGTGAACCAGTACAAAATGTAGCAAAAAAGCTGCTGCAGAAATACTGCAGCAGCTTTTTTATTGTCATTTAAAACTTTTCAAAGTGGACCTTTGACATGTTAAGATTATTTTCATTATAATGTGTTTTTTCTTCATCTTTATATCCCAGTGCCACTATACTCAGCACTCCGTATTTTTCCGGTATGTTCAAAACATTTCTCACTTCAGCCTCAGATTCACCAAAATCACTTTGTCTCTTTCTCATTTGAATCCACACTGAGCCAAGTCCCTGTGCCTCAGCTTCAAGCTGAATCAATATAGAGGCTATGGACGCATCTTCCACCCAGACGTCGCTTAAATTGCTGTCTGCAATTACAGCTATGGCACATACTGCAGTATCAAGTCCATTTGCACCTTTTGCCTTGCATTTTCTGAGCCTCATCATAGTATCCCTGTCTTCAACTACTACAAATTCAACAGGCTTCTTATCCTTTGATGAAGGAGCCAAAAGTCCTGCCTTTATTATTTTCTCTATTGTATCCCTGGGAATTTTTTCTTCCTTGAACTTTCTTACAGTCCTTCTTCTTTTCAGCAAATCAAGCATAATTTTCTCCTCGTAAATTTCATCTATAATAACGCCAATTAATCATTTGAACATAAATATTATATCAAATTATTAAACTTAGAACAACTCACATGATTTTTATTTCTGCAGAGAATGTACCTAGCACTGAATTTACAGGTATAAGTTTTTTATGTCTATAAAAATATCTGCATAATTAATATCTTTAAATCCAATCAATATTTTTAGATTAAATACGTCTTGTCCTACAAATTTTCTTGCTAACACATTTGAAGTGTGGTATAAATAATACATTAAACTTTAATGCGTTAAAAAAATAAATTTAATATGTATTCATAATGCGTACACAGTTGCATTAAATTGCTACAATATCGGTACACAATATGATTAAATATACTTTTTTATTTTAACGTCATAACTGAAAGGACAATCATATGAAAACAACAAAACTACTAGCATTTTTATTGACTATGACCACAATTGTCACAGTCGCAGTCGGATGTACTGCAGACAAAACAACTAAGGAAGCAGCGGCAGAACCTAAGAACCGCCTTGAAGCAATAATCGAACGCGGTTACATTGAAGTTGCAACCGAGCCATATTTTGCTCCTTATGAGTTTATCGATCCAAGCAAGAAAGGCAACGAGCAATATGTTGGAAGTGACATTAAACTTGCCCAGTACATTGCAGACGAACTTGGAGTTGAACTTCACATCGTTCCACTTGAATTTTCTGCAGTTTTAAGCAGTATAACAGAAAAAAAATACGACCTTGCAATTTCAGCTTTGTCATACACTCCCGCAAGAGCACAGGCTATGAACATGTCAAAGGGATATTATTTTGCTGAAGGCGGTGACGGACATGGCCTTCTCATAAGGGCTGAAGATGCCCAGAACATTAAAAGTGCTGAAGACGTAGCAGACAAAGTTATCGTTGCACAAAGCGGTTCCCTGCAGGAGCTTTATGTAAATGAACAAATACCGAAATACAAGGAATTCAAACGTGTTTCATCCACAACTGACGGTTTTTTAATGGTACAGGAAAAAAAGGCAGATGTATGCGCCACAAGCATACCAACTGCTCAGCTATATATAGAAGCAAATAAGGACAGCGGACTCATGGTTGTTGACAGTTTTGAATTTTATGTTGATGAAAAAACATCAGGAACAAGAATCGGTATTCCTTTAGGCGAAGAGGAACTTACTGATAAAATCAACGAAATAATAGATGAAGTGGTAAATGACGGCACATTTGAACAATGGCACACAGAATACACTAAGTATTCAAAGGAACTTGGTCTGTAATCATTTGGAGCTTTTGATTTTTTCAGCTTCTCTAAGATCCAGCGCAATGACAATAAGGAGATAAAAATGTTTCAAACTATCATAGATTTATGGATTAAATATGACTACGTGTATATGAACGGTTTGTTGGGAACTTTGATTTTAGCGGCAATCACCGTCCTGGTTGCCACAATAATCGGAACAGTGGTTGCAATTATGAAGCTGTCGAAAATAAAAATTTTGGATTGGATTACCTCTTTGTACATTGGAATACTTCGCGGTACTCCAATCCTGCTTCAGCTTTATTTTTTCTGGCTGCTTCTGCCTAAAATAGTCCCTTTTGAACTTTCGGATACAGCATGCATCATAATAGCACTCATAGTAAATGCAAGCTCATATGTTGCAGAAGTAATACGTGCAGGAATTCAGGCAGTGGACAAAGGCCAGACAGAAGCAGCTAAGAGCCTGGGTCTTTCCAACTACAACACAATGAGAAAAATAATTCTTCCTCAGGCAATAAAAAACATTCTTCCTGCCCTGGGCAACGAATATATTACAATGGTTAAGCAAACTTCACTGGCATCGGTGTTTTTTGTGCAGGAACTTATGACAGCATACAAGACTGTACAATCTGCCACATTCCTTGCAATACCTTCACTGATTATTGTAGGAGCCATATACCTTGTTGTGACAACTGTATTGACAAAAGCTCTCACCATGTTTGAAAGGAGGCTCAAAGTAAATGAGCAATAGGGAACTTATACGCGTTGAAGATTTGTGCAAATCATTTGGAAAACTTCAGGTTCTTAAAAACATCACAGAAAGCATTCATGAAGGAGAGGTTGTGTCCATAATAGGCCCTTCAGGAAGCGGCAAAAGCACATTTTTGCGCTGTCTGAACCTCCTTGAAAAACCAACAGGAGGTAAAGTTTTTTTTGAAGGCGTAGACCTTGCCGGCAAAAAAGTCAACGTAGACAAGCACAGACAAAAAATAGGAATGGTTTTTCAGCTGTTCAATGTTTTTCCACACCTTACGGTGCTTGAAAACATAACTCTGACTCCCATACTTGAAAAAAAAGTTCCTGCTGCTGAGGCAGAAAAACAAGCCTGCGAGCTTTTGGACCGTGTAGATCTTCTTGATAAAAAGAATGAATACCCTACAAAGCTGTCTGGCGGACAAAAACAAAGGCTTGCCATAGTCAGGGCTCTTGCCATGGAGCCTGACGTTGTACTGTTTGACGAACCCACAAGCGCCCTGGACCCCGAAATGGTTAAGGAAGTTCTTGATGTAATTAAGGATCTGGCGGTATCAGGAATGACAATTGTGATTGTTACTCATGAAATGGCTTTTGCCAGAGAAGTGAGCGACCGTGTCTTGTTCATGGCAGATGGTATCATACAGGAACAAGGAACACCGGATTTTATATTCGACCATGCAAAAAATCCAAGAACAATTGAGTTTTTAAGCAAGGTTCTTTAAGAGGAGGATGAAGTGACTGATTTAGAATTTATTGAAAAAATAATTGATGAAAAAAAGCAACTGATTATTGATGTAAGCCATAAAATATGGAATTATGCAGAGCTTCCCTATGCTGAAACAAAATCAGCTTCACTTTTATGTGATGTGCTCAAGCAGGAAGGTTTTAAGATAACTTTGGAAGTTGCTGAAATTCCAACTGCCTTTACTGCTGTATTTGGAACAGGCACACCTGTTTTCGGATTTCTCGGAGAATATGACGCTCTTGACATTTTAAGCCAGGAGGCAGGAAATCCTCATAAATGTCCAATAAATGAAGGTGCTCCGGGACACGGCTGCGGACACAATCTCCTTGGAGCAGGTTCCCTTGGTGCTGCTCTTGCAGCAAAGGAATACTTAAAGGAAAATAATCTTAATGGAACAGTTATTTATTATGGCTGTGCTGCAGAGGAAGGGGCAGGGGCAAAACAGTTCATGGCCAGGGCAGGACTTTTTAACGGCGTTGATTTTATTTACACATGGCATCCGGCAACAACAAACGAAGTTCAGTCCGACCGTTCTGTTGCAATAATGGGAGCTAATTTTGAATTCAAAGGGCTCACTTCTCATGCAGGCGGCTCGCCCCATTTAGGAAGAAGCGCCCTTGATGCTGCAGAACTCATGAGCGTTGGTGTCAACTACTTAAGAGAGCACATCATAGACCAGGCACGAGTTCATTATGCTTATGCAGATGCTGGTGGAACAGCCCCAAATGTTGTTCAGGACCACGCTCTTGTGAAATATGAAGTTCGTTCACCTAAGGTAAAGCAGGTTAAAGAATTGTTTGAACGCGTTGTGGATGTTGCTAAAGGTGCAGCTATGATGACAGGAACAACAATGAACTATGAGGTAACAATGGCATTTTCTGATTACATAACAAACAGTGCTCTTGCAAAAGTTGCAGATGAATGTCTTCAGGAAATTGGTGCTCCAATGTGGGATGATGAAGATTATGCTCTTGCAAAACTATACCTTTCATCATACAGCCAGAACACACTTAATAATATCAAGGAAGAAATAGCTGAAATATATGGTGACGACAAAGTTGAAGAAATTCTGGCAAAGCCACTTGACAGCATCATTCATCCATATGATGAGAAAAACAAAAAATACAGCACCGGCTCCACAGATGTGGGAGATGTGTGCTATGCTGTACCAACTCTTAACTTTCTCATTGCAACTGCATGCGTTGGAAATGTTGGGCACACATGGCAAATGACAGGTCAGTCAAACAGCAGCATATCAGACAAAGGTCTCATAACTGCTGCCAAGGCAATGGCATTAGCAGCCATAAGAACCATGAACATGCCTGATGTTATAGAAGAAGCAAAAAATATAGTGCTGAAGCAAAATGGAGGCGCTTACATCTGTCCTCTTCCTGACTACGTTAAACCACCTATTGGAAGATACTAAAATAAATGCCGCAAATGCGGCATTTATTTAATCAGACAACTCCTTAAGATCTTCAAGTACTTTCTCCACATGATTATTTACTTTTACTTTGGAATAAATTTTTCTTACTATTCCTTGTTTATCAATTATGAAAGTTGTTCTCTCAACACCCATGGTCTTTTTACCATACATGTTTTTTTCCTTCCACACATCAAAGGCCTTAATGACTTCTAAATCAACATCACTGGCAAGATCAAATTTCAAATTGTATTTTTCTGTAAACTTCTTATGACTGTCAAGACTGTCCTTGCTTACCCCCACAACAACTGCTTCAAGTTTTTCAAAGTCATTCAGGTGTTCGTTGAAATCAACGGCTTCATTTGTTCAGCCCGATGTCATGTCCTTGGAGTAAAAATAAAAAACTACATTTTTACCTCTAAGATCAGATAATTTAATTGTTCTTCCGTTTAACTCCAAAAAAACATCAGGAGCAGCATCTCCTATATTTATCATAATAGCCTCCTTTTTTTATGATATTATAACATATTCGTGAATATTTTGAGAAAAATAATTACATACTTTAAAACAAACAAATAATATTTGGAATAACTGCTATTATATGTTATAGTTAATGAACTATGAAAACAATTTTGATGAACGGAGAATATCATTGAGAAAAATTATTATATCAACAGAAAGCGGGTCCGATCTACCATTGGATCTAATTAAGCGTCACAATATTCAGGTTGTTCCAATGCATGTTATAATGGACGAGCAAAATTATCCAGATGGTTCAATACCTGTTACAATGGTTTACGATTATTACCAACAGACAAAAAAAATACCCTCCACATCGTCAACAAACCCAAATGAATATGAAAGTTTCTTCCGCAAAATTAATGAAGATAACCCGGGCTGTGCAATAATTCACATTGCATATTCCTCAAAAGCTTCAAGCACATATCAAAATGCTTCCATAGCAATCAAGGAATTTGACAACATTTACTTGGTAGACTCCATGAATGTGTCGGGCGGTGAAGCTGCAATTATTGTAAAATCAGCTGAGCTGGCAGAAAAAAGCAACTGCACGGAACCAGAAAAACTAGTTGAAGAAATACGAACATTTGTCTCACGAGCACGTGCCTCCTTTATTCCGGGAAATCTGGAGTACTTAAAGGCAGGTGGACGTGTATCAAACGCTGCATATCTGGGAGCATCTCTGCTACAGCTTAAGCCCCTCATTGAAATTATAGAAGGAAAATTAGTATCTACAAAAAAATTCCGCGGTAAAATGAGACGTATAGCAGAAAATTACATAAACGAATTTATAAACCATTACAATTTAGAAAAAGACAGAATCTTTCTTTTGTATTCTCTTGGCCTTGATGAAGAAATAAAAGTGCAAATGGAACAGATTGTGAAAGAAAATAATTTCAATAAAGTTCAATGGATACAGACCGGGTGTGTAATTTCCACACACAGCGGACCAGGAGCAATTGGAATAGCAGGTTTTGAAATACAGTAACACATAATTGTCAACATGAGTATCATTTAATACATAAAAGAATGCATTAATGTCAAACATTAATGCATTCTTTTTTATTGTTTTTCTCTTATATACAGTGCATCCGGATTAATCCAGTAATTTATTCTATCTTCACGGGTATCCAAAGAAATGCTGAGATCCCTTAAAACAAGCATTACTTCAACTTCAGGAGTTTCAAATTTAATACTCATGTCATCAAGGGGCACTTTTTGCGAAGATTCCATGTTCCCAGGAGGATATTTTTCGATAATCTTGTCAATATATGTGTTCAAGTCATCTTCTATAATCGTTCTGCTGTTTAGCATAATTTTTAAATCCGGTAAATTGTCAGGAGGAGTATAGGTCCAATAAACATCATACGTTCCCCTTTTTCCTTTTACTGTTATTCCACCATCCTGGTTTTTTTCGTAATAATCCTGAAAGCTTACAGCCCAGTTATAGTTGCTCACATCAACCGCCACCTGCTCGCGATACAGTGAGGTGCTCATATAAAAACCTGGAGATCCTTCATAAAAATCATCAGGCTGAGGCCAGATTTGTTCAAATCCCATTTTTGATTTAAATGTATTGCTGTTCTGAAGATCTCTGTCAAACCATGATGGCAGCTTTGCTTCATTGGTACCTGCAAGGAAACTTACAGCATCAGTGATTGATTCCCTGACATTCTTATCGGGTTCAGCTGCTGCCGGAATCAATTTGTCGTCTTCAAGCATGCCTTCATTATTAAGAAGATTTTCAAGTCTGTTTATTTGGGCAGTTACAGGAAGTGCGTTGTATCCCACAAAAGGCAGGACCGTTATTGCAGCCAGAGAACAAACAACTGCAACAATTCCTATATGAGCTTTTGACTTTTTAATAATTAAAAGTATTGCTGCAAAGAGAGCTGCTACCCAAACCACAATAAAGAAATATTCAGTTGTTTTAAGTCCGTATTTTTGAAGCTGCAATACAAAAGCCCAGGCTTCAAAGGCCAGAATAAAAAGCACAGCCACAGGATAAACTTTTTTGTAAAATTTAGCTATAGCCGTTTCGTTGTGAGTGACCATTATGTGAAGCCATATTCCGCTTACTGCAAACGACGTTGCTATTGAAGAAAGTCGAATGAAATCTGCTCTCATTCCTCCTACGATTGTCTTCCCTGCCCAAAGCAATAGCACAACTGTCATGGCAAGGACTATGGGCACCATGATGTATTGAAACAACACTTCAACGAACTTTGGCTGTTTCTGGGCTACAGCACGGTGTTCATCAACATTACCCTTGCTGAAATCCGGAAAATACCCAAGAAAAATTGTGAAAGCTAAAAAACCGCTTATAGTTCCGATATACATGTAGACTTTGCTGCTCATTTCTCTGTAAAGCAGTGCTCTTATGGCCCCTGCAACAGCAGATGTTCCGCTCATAATAACTATGCCGTAAAGAATGGCAATAAAAAATGCCTTGTGCGTCATGAAATACGAATGAGCGAAATCTGATTGGTCTTTTGGGTATCCTGCCATTACAATAAATGTCAGGAAACTTATAAGCATTAAAACTCCTACCCGGGATGCTGCAATTATTGAAATAGTTTTATAACGGATTCCGGTAAATTCAGGGTCAGTTCCACCAAAAGCATATAAAAGCAGAAAAGCTGAAGCTGCAGCTAAAACACCAACAACATTTGCTGTCATGAAAGACTTTTTATCTCCTATGCGGCTTTTTGCAGCAGTTATTGCAGCCAGACTCAATATTGCTCCAAGTGCAAATGCCCAATGCAGGCAGTTAAACAGAAAATTGTAGGATTCCTGCTCAGGCCAGTCAAGATGAATCCTTACAATTGTAACCAGTGAAAAGGCCAGTGCATTTGCAATAGCAGCAGGAAAAGTTTGAAAAGATTTTACTGCACCCTTTTGAATTTGCGAAACAGCTCTTTTAAAAACATTCATAATTTTCACCTCCCGATCCAGCAATACTGTCTACTGATCTTTTTTCTTTTTCTTAATAAGCTCCGGCTGTGTCATAACTGGTCTTTCATAAGTTATGGGAACATATGTTGTTACATCATCTGTTTTTTTCTTTTTCTTTCTTTCTTCTTTTTTAATATTTTTATTTGCCATATTAATATCCTTCTTTCTTATATATTTTAAATTATTACTCCTACATTATACCATAAATGTTGAAACTATAAAATATTGTATTAATTATTAAAGTATTTTTAATATATTTACCCTGAATGCACTATCCTAAACAATTAAGTATACCCGCTTTTTTGCCATTAAATTTGTGAAGAAAATTAATTTAATTGTAAGTTTCACCGATAATGTGGTAAAATAAAAGCAATCAAGGTAACATGTAAAGGAGAACATATGAAAGAAATTAGCGGAGTAGAAAAACAAAAGAAACTGGTTAATGTTGTTTTGGATGAAAAAGATGTGCCGGTTCTTATAAAAGATATTGAAGAGATGGAATTTGAAGACACTAAGTATAAGAGCAAGGAAAAATTTGAATATGACAAAAAAATAATTCTAGAAACACCATGGAATGTAAATGTGGTTCTACAGAATAAAACAAGCAAAATTAGCGAAATAATCGACATTAATCTTCAAAGAAACGGAATTGAAGACGTAAGCTGCAAAAGGATATTTTCTGCACTCAGAGCAAAGTACAAATCTTCTCCTAACCTGGACGACAATGAAAGAGCAGAATTAATATAGCGGGATAACCGCTTATTTTTTTGTAAAGATTTAACAAAAAACCTGCCAAATAAGGCAGGTTTTTATACTTATAATCCTCTTCCAAAAAGCGGCTGGCTTTCTGTCTTCCTCTGAAGAATCATCTTCAGATGAGATTTTTCTTCCTTAAGTATGATTTCCATTTCATCCTTGGCAAGATCAGGATAAAGTCTTTGAAGTTCGGTCACAAATATTACAGCATCTCTTTCGGACTGTTCTGCCAGTTCGAATATCTGGCTCTTGGTAAATATTTTTTTTGCTTCTTCAATAAGTTTCTCATCAAAAAGAACATTGTTATCAACCAGCAAATCCATGTACTGTGCATCTTCATCATCTAAATCAACTTCTGCATTCTTTTCGAATTTTGTAAGCAGCGCATTGTAGATCTTTTCATGCCTTTCTTCGTCTTTAGCCAGCTTTTCGAAAAACTGCTCTCCAATTCTTACTTCAGCAGCAACAGCCCTGTATAATTTTGCAGCACTTGCTTCATTTTCAGCAATTGTTTTTAATAATTTTGTTCCATTCCATTTAACAGACATAATATTTCCCCTTTCAGATATTTTATCACTTTAAATTTATACCCGAAAAAATATTATTAAAACATCATTATAAGCTTTATGAAACGATAAAAACAGCTCTGCAAGTTAAAACTAATTTATATTATCCAATGCCTGTTTTATATCGTCAAGTATATCATCAATATTTTCAATGCCCACAGAAAGTCTCACAAGTCCAGGTGTGATACCTGCTGCAACAAGCTGGCTGTCAGTAAGCTGTCTGTGAGTGGAGCTGGCCGGATGCAGTACACATGTGCGTATGTCTGCAACATGGACCTCATTTGATGCAAGCTTTAAAGAATCGATAAATTTAACGGCATTTTCTCTGCTTCCTTTTATTGATAATGAAATTACACCGCTTGCTCCCTTAGGAACATATTTTTTTGCAAGTTCGTGATATTTATCTGTTGCAAGTCCCGGATAATTTACAAATTCAACTTTTTCAGATTTACTTAAATAATCCGCAACAGTCAATGCATTGCTGCAGTGTCTTTCCATTCTTACTGCAAGAGTTTCCAGTCCAAGGTTTAAAAGGAATGCTGCATTGGCAGAAGGATATGCTCCTATATCCCTCATCATCTGCACTCTTGCTTTTGCTATGTAAGCTGCCTTGCCGAAGTTTTTAGTGTACACAACACCGTGATAAGATTCATCAGGTTCTGTAAATTCAGGGAACTTTCCGCTTGTCCAGTCAAAGTTTCCGCTGTCCACAATTACTCCTCCAAGCTGGACAGCATGGCCATCCATGTACTTCGTGGTTGAATGGACTACAATATCTGCTCCAAATTCAAAAGGTCTGCAAAGAACAGGTGTTGCAAATGTGTTGTCAACAATCAGCGGCACATTATTTTTGTGAGCAATATTTGCAAATTTTTCAATATCAAACACAGAAAGTGCAGGATTAGCTATTGTTTCTCCAAAAACAGCCCTTGTGTTATCCTTGAACTCCTTTTGAATTTCTTCTTCTGTGGCATCAGTGCTTACAAAAGTGCACTCTATTCCAAATCTTTTTAAAGTTACAGCAAAAAGATTTATTGTTCCTCCGTATATTGTAGATACGCTGATAAAATGGTCACCGGCTTTAAGAATATTCAAAAGACTTATCATTGAAGCAGCTTGTCCTGACGTGGTGCACATTGCTCCCACTCCCCCTTCAAGGGCGGCAATCTTAGCTTCAACTGCAGCAACTGTGGGATTTGAAATACGTGAATACATGTGTCCTTCAGCACTGAGGTCAAACAGCTTTCCTATATGTTCAGTGGAATCATACTTGTATGTGGTTGATTGATATATGGGAAGAGCCCTTGGTTCTCCATTTTTAGGCTGGTAGCCTTCATGAAGCAGTTGTGTTTCAATTTTCATTTATTACCTCCGGTTGAATTTACTTTCCCATTGGATAATTGACATAGCGCAATTACAATGAAGGAATATATTGTTGAACATTATATCACGATGTGCAATTTTCATCAATATACATTTTAAAGTATTTATATGTATGTTTATGATGCCCATTTGAAATATATCATCCTAGAATCGCACACAATTATTTCCAGCTGATATTTTCCGGCATTCTTAGAGCCTGATGTTTTATAATTGGAACATTGTATTTTTCGCCAAGTTTTCTCACAAGATCCTTGTAACATCCCTTTAGTTTGTCGTGAAAAACAATGCCGTCAATTCCTCCTATAATTGATTCTATGCATGCGGAGAGTTTTTCCTCCCCTTGTTCATTTTCGTATTCACCTGAAACAAGCCACTGATTTGCCACAATATGAGAAATACCGAAATATTCTTTCCCATCGTTCCAGGAAGTGTGTACTGATTCGGCAAAATTCGGATCAAAATGAATGCCGCCAACACATAGTAAATTATGAAGCTTTATGTCATGGTCAAAAACATGCAACAGTGAACGAGCTAAAATGCTGCATGCCTGCTTGTTGCACCAGCTATCTTCTTCACTTCCCACTTCTATGTCAACCATGGGAACACTGTATTTAAGAATCAATTCCGGGTCGCCTGTTCCGTCATGGACTCCTGACCAATGAGTAGCTTCAGTTACTACCTTAAAATCTTCAAGTCCTATATCTTTTCGTATTTTTTCCATTGAAATCATTAGATTATGATTGTACAAAGGATTAGCTGGTCCGTAGCAGCCTGATGATACATCTCCTATTGTGTGAATTGTTAACACCCTTTCAGGCGCATTTGTTCCTTCATGCCATGTTACCATTCCTGACATATCAAAGTCACCAAAATATTTGTTCATATCAGGTAAAAATCTGGGATAATCACGGCATATAGCAATATCACTGGGAGCAAAATAATATTCATTGTTTTTTTCATCAGCATACTTCATCACTTCTTTTCCAGCAAAAGTAAAACCTGCTGGATGAAGATATCCTTCTTCTTGTAAAATATCCCACACAAGAAAGCTCACATGTCCCCAGTCTTTATGGTCACAAATATAATATACAGCTTTTCTTCCTCTTGTCATGGCGTTCCTCCCTATCTTTTCTTTTTATATTACTGCAGTTGCAATATTTTTTCAACATCATCATTATAAAAATATAATAATCTTAATCTCATTCTTAATCTCAGTAAAATCAATTTTCTCTGCATTGCATATATTATTGGTATATATAATTATATACATTCAGATGTGCAATTATAATACCGCTTACTACAAGGAGGTTAAAATGACCAACAAAAAAGCAAATAACCTTAAGCCGTACAAGGCTAATAATATATTGATTAAGAAAACAAACAACAACAAATCTGGTTATGTCAGAATAAGGACTGTTACAGAACTTGGAACAGTCCCCGTAGAAAATGCTTCTGTAACTATATTTTCCACACTGGATGAAACAGTTCCTCTGGACACTCATTTGTCAGATTCAGCCGGAAGTGTTCCCGTTTTCACGGTGCCGGTATCCTATGACTCGGAAGATATCAAAATGGATCCTGTATATTATTTTACAGAATATGATATAAAAGTATCTCATGAAAATTTTTATAATGTATTTATTTATGGCATACAAATTTTTCCTGACATAACAACAGATTTTGACATCAACCTTACAAAAATGCCGCCTGAAAGCATTCTTCCCAGCAGAGAGCGAATAATTCGAATTCCCAGAATAGATTTGTAATATAGCTTAATATAAATTTTTAATTAATAAAAACATCTTCAAAGGGAACTATATATTTGGAGGTGATTTTTTTGAAATTGAAAGAAATAATGTCAACTGACATTGTAAGTTTAAATCAAAATGATTCCATTGAAAGTGCAGCTCAGCTTATGAAGCAATACAATATCGGTTCAATACCAATAACCGGTCAAAATGGTGTAATCGGTATAGTAACAGACAGGGATATTACATTAAGGGCTGTGGCATCCGGTCAAAATACCAGCCGCCAGACTGTTGGAGAAGTAATGTCAACAAATATTGTATCCGGACGCCCTGATATGGATGTACATGAAGCTGCACGAATTATGAGCGAAAATCAGATAAGAAGGCTGCCGGTTGTTGAAAACAGAAGCCTTGTTGGAATGGTTTCACTGGGAGATATTTCAGTTGAGCCGGAACTTCAAGACAATGCAGAACAGGCACTGAAAAACATATCAAAACCAGCTGACAACTCTTTTATCTAAAAAAAAGAACAGAGAATTATTTCTCTGTTCTTTTTATTGCTATTGGAATGAAATTGCTCCTGTAGGACAGACTCTCAGACACTTGCCGCACTTAACGCACTTCTTAAGATCTATTTTAGGAGCTTCATACTTGTCCTGTGTCAACGCTCCCACCGGACACGCTCTAACGGAAGGACATCTGTGATTTTGCGGACACCTTGTCTTGTTTACCTTCAGAGTTTTATCTTTTAAATCCCTTGGATCCACTTCACTTTTTAAGAAAAAATCAAATAATGACATACTAACTCCTTTAAATAATTTTTCTAAATTATAACTGTTCATTATTTCTTTTTCTGTGATTTAATCACTTAAAGTTTGATACTATGGTATTAAGAGCTATCAGTTTAGAATATATGAATATTAAACATTTTAAGAGGGACAATACTGTCAGTATATAAGAACGGAGTGATTAAAATGCAGTGGTTTGAATTAACATTGAGGATTTTTGCATCCTACCTGGTACTTCTGGTGATGACTCGACTCATGGGTAAAAAACAATTGAGCCAGCTTACGTTTTTTAATTATGTAACGGGCATAACTATTGGTTCCATGGCTTCGTCCCTGGCAACAGACAACAGTCTGCAATTTGAACATGGAATATACGGTTTAATTTTATGGTCTTCATTGACCGTATTGATGGAATATCTCACTTTAAAATCAGTAAAAATAAGGTACTGGACAGATGGTCGTCCAACAGTCCTCATTAAACACGGCGAAATTGTAAAATCAGCACTTCAAAAAACCAGGTACAACATGGATGAACTTAATATGATGCTGAGAAAAATAAATATATTCAACATGGAAGAAGTTGACTATGCAATTCTTGAAAACAACGGTGATCTGACTGTTTTAAAAAAAGTTGAATATCTTAATTTTACAAAAATGGATTCAGGAAAATCATTTAAACCAAATAAAAGCTTCCCCACTGAAGTCATAAACGGAGGAAAAATCAACAAGGATACACTTAATGAAATGGGATTGGATATGAAATGGCTGGAATTTGAAATAAAAAAGAAAGGTTATAAATTAGAGGACATATTTTATGCTGAAATTGACAGCAGCACAGAACTTTTTGTCATGCCTGTTAACAAGGATGATTACTCATAGACAGCAAAAAAGTTATGGCATTTTGTCATAACTTTTTTTAATTTTGCGGTTTTTTATTTTTTATTGAATAATAACCTGCAATTGTAACTGCAAGTGAACTTAATGAATCAACAATGAAATCCTCCATTGTATCCATAAGGGCTGCGTGCCCTACGAGAATAGTTCCATCAGCCAGCATATACTTCTGCATATTTGTAGCTAAAATTTCATCTGCCAGAAACTCATATATTTCCCACACAGCACCGGAAGCCAATGCAAAACAAAAGGCAAATAAAGCCACAAAGAAAGGACTTAAGTCAATATGCGTGTGTTCGGAGTCATTTAGAAAACTCACAAGGCTGAATCCCAAGGCACCAAGCATTGCTCCGCTGAATGCATGAAGAATTGTATCCCAGTTTGGAATCAAGTAATAAAAATTTCGCACTTCCCCAAGATAAATTGCACAGTACAAAAATATAAAATACATTATTTCCATATTGTTAGGAATGTCTATGGATGCTTTTTTTTCAACTATTGAAGGTATAGCCATGACTACAATTCCAAGTATACACTGAAGCAGCATGAGAACATAGTCACTTCTTACTTTTTCGTACATTTCTGATGATGTTCCCGCAGGAGCGTAAATAATTTTAACTGTTGCATATACTATTGATAATAATAGGGACACAAATACCATTATGCCGACTATTTTTTTCCACTTGTCTTTATCTGACACTTTATTATTCATATAATACCTCTATATTATTATTAGATATTACAATATTCAACATCTAATAATATGATAGTTTATTTTCTGTTTTCGAAAAATCCTTTTTTTTGTGCTGTTTCAAGAGCTTTCACAACATTCACATGTATAGGGCCATTTCTTGTTATTTTAAATATGAAACGCTGTCCTTTGTAAAATTCTATTTCTCTTTCCCCGTCAAGAGCAATGGTGCCGCTGTCACCTGCCACATACTCGTACTCCTCATCAAGATTAAGAATAACCGGCTCACTTACAGAAACTTCTTCAAGCATTCCTGCTGCAATTGGAGCTGTTACCGTGCCCTTATCTGTGTTCACATCTAAATATGCTCCACAGTCATCATGCTGATGTATTATTTTCTTGCATCCTACAATAGATGAAAATCCAATTGAAGCCGGATGACTTCTTGTTACAAATATTTTTTCAATGCTTTCCATATCCCATATAGCTCTGGAGCCCACAAAAGGATCATTTGAAATTACTGCATCAACAAGTGCAATGTCAACGAGATTTGAATCCATGTATATTTCTATTCTTTTGTCAGTTATTGCATAGCTTTCTATTTCAAAACGATTTTGAGCAACTGCTGCAGCAGCCATTCCTGCAATTGTTCCCTCAAGCATTTCGGGATATGCGTTGTTTGTACCGGTTGATATGGCTATTAAGGGAGTTTTCTTAATTGCCTTGGCAATGGCCCTGTTTGTGCCGTCTCCTCCCAATGAAACAATACATCCCACATTATTTGATTCCATAAACTCCGCTGCATTGACCGTATCCTTCATGCTGTTGAAAGTAATAGTATCTGTTAAATCAATCTCACATTTTAATTCCTTGCTGGTTCTTAACTTATCTCTTACTTTAAGTCCCATTTTGTGAGAATCATTCATCATGTATACAGTGTCAACGCCCAATGATTGAGCTCCAAGCACTATTCTTTCCACAATATTAATTTTTTCACTGTTATCTATAACAGTGGCATGAGAAACCAGTCTCCTTATATCTTTTCCTGAAACAGGATTTGCTATTATGCCGATGGAAGTCATATTCCCTCCTATGTTGTATAAGTTTCTTACATATTATCACAATAAACTTAATATTTGCATAACTTTTTTAATTTATTCCATAATAAAAGCAACCTGTTTACAGATTGCATAGTTTAATGACAAAGTTGTTTCAATTAATATATTGGTAACTGTCAGTGAATTTGAAATCAAAGTTGTAGCGTAGAGCTACTGTAATAACCTCGGGCGGACACAAGATCCGCCCCCACAAATTGCCATATTAATTTTATTTTGGAATATGAATTGCATTTCCATATACTGCATGGGCTGCTTCAAGGAGGGATTCTCCAACTGTAGGATGTGCATGAATGGTTGAAATTATTTCTTCAACCGTGGCTTCTAGCCTTATTGCCAAAGCTCCTTCTACAATAAGGTCCGTAGCTCTGAGTCCTGACATGTGAAGACCCAGTATCTCGCCTGTAGTACCATCAGCAACATATTTTACAATTCCTTCTGTCTGTGCCTCTATCATTGCTTTTCCGTTTATATACATTGGAAAAACTCCTGTTTTTATGTCATAGCCCTTGTTTCTTGCCTGTTCTTCTGTAAGCCCCACCCCTGCCAGTTCAGGATGTGTATAAACACAGTATGGAATTGTTTTAAAATCAATGTCAGGATGCTTATTCATAATTGATTCAACGGCAACAATACCTTCTGCTGAAGCAACATGGGCAAGCATTACCCCGCCGTTGCAGTCTCCTACGGCATATATGTTTTCAATATTTGTCTGCATGAATTTATTGACAGAAACAGCTCCTTTTACTGTATTTATACCCAGTTCTTCCAGTCCCATGTTGCCAGTGACAGGTTTTCTGCCTATGGACAAAAGTACTTTTTCTGCTTCAAAAGATTTGTCACCGTTCTTTGAAGAAGTGTTCACAATAAGATTTTCTGCTGATTTGGAAATTGAAACAACTCTGGTGTCTGTGTATATTTCAATTCCGCTTTTTATAAATTTATCCCTGAGAGGTTTTACTATATCCCCATCCATGTTTGCCACAATGTCTGGGAGCATCTCAACTATTGTAACCTTACAACCCAATGTTCCATAAACCTCAGCAAATTCGGCTCCTATTACTCCTCCTCCTATTATGACCATGCTTTTTGGAATTTCCTGCAAGGAAAGAGCTTCATCGCTTGTAATCACCCCCGGAAGGTCAACTCCCGGCAAAGGAATTATCACAGGCTTTGAACCCGTAGCAATAATTGCATAATCAAAATCAACGGTCACAGTTGATCCATCCGCTGCTTTTACAAGTATTTGATTTTTGCTGATGAAACTTCCTTCTCCTGAGATTTTTGTAACGTTGTTGTTTTTAAAAAGATTTTCAACTCCAGCAACAAGTTTTCTTACTACTTTTTCTTTTCTTTTTTGAAGCTGTTTCCAATTGATTGTTGCATCAGATACATCTATGCCAATTTCCCTGCTGTCCTTTTTTATGGTTTCAAGCTGTTCAGCCGTGTGAAGAAGTACTTTTGTGGGTATACACCCTTTGTTCAGACATGTTCCCCCAAGGCGTTCTTTTTCAATTACAGTAACCTCCGCTCCCAGCTGAGCGGCTCTTATGGCTGCAACATATCCTCCGGGGCCTCCTCCCAAAATTGCTATTTTCATATTATCCTCCTTAAAGCAAAAGCATTCCTGGTTTTTCAATATATTGTTTCAATTTTGCCATAAACGAAGCAGCCACGGCTCCGTCTACAACTCTGTGGTCTGCAGTAAGGCTTAAATTCATCATGGGTTTAATTTTGATTTCACCGTCAACAACTCTTGCTTCTTCTTCAATTGTATTGACACCAAGAATTGCGACCTCCGGCTGATTGATAATAGGAGTAAATGATTCAATTCCAAACATTCCTATGTTTGTGATTGTGAATGTTCCGCCTGTTAATTCATCAGTTGTAAGTTCATTGTTTTTAGCCTTTTGACCCAAATTTATTATTTCCTTGGAAATGTCTTTTAGCCCCTTAACATTTGCATATTTTACAACAGGAACAAGAAGTCCATCAGGCAAAGCAACGGCAACACCCATATTAACGTAATTGCGGGTTATAATTTCATTGCCCTCGATAGAACTGTTCAAAAGAGGATGTTCAAGAAGAACCATGGAAACTATTTTTACAAGAATATCAGTGTATGAAACTTTGACTGTTTCTTTCAAGTCTTCCTTCAGCTGCTTCATGGCAGTTGTATCCACCTTCAGATTGTAATTTACCGTTGGAGATATCTGTACGCTTTCAAGCATTCTTTTGGCAATGACTTTGCGCATGGTTGTCATAGGCGCCCTTGTTTCCACTGGAGAAGCATATTTCATAAGCTCTTCGCTGAGCTTAAATTTAATTACATCGTCCTTCATGATGCGTGTTTCTTTTTGAATTTTGTTTGTGTCAACATCTAATTGTTCTGCAACAATTAAAGCTGTCGGAGAAACTTTTTTCTGTGAAGGCTTTTCAGCAAATGATTTAATGTCATCTTCTGTGATGGCACCACCCGGTCCTGTGCCAACAACAATTGAAATATCCACTCCCATATCCTGTGCTATTTTTTTTGCTCTTGGAGATATTTTTATTCTTCCTCCAGCTGCCGGAGCTTCGGATTGTGCTATGGATGGTGCTTTTATTTCTTTATTAGCAACGGCATCTACAGTTTCTTCCTTCTTCAGAAGATCTGATATGTCTTCATCTGAACTTCCTATAATTGCAACCGGTTCAAGGACATTTACAGTGCCCTCCTGCACAAGGATTTTTCTAAGTATCCCCGAAGACTTTGCTTCATAGGAATTTGTCAATTTGTCTGTTTCAACATCAAAAAGAACATCACCTGTATTTATTATATCTCCCTCGGATTTTTTCCAGTTTGTCAAAAATCCTTCGGTCATTGTCAGTCCCATTTTAGGCATTACTATATATTCAGCCATTTTACCTCCCAATATTATCTTGGAATAATCAAGATATTTAATTATTTAATAAAAAATCCGTTTTTCTGTGCAGTTTCAAGTGCCTTTACGGCATTAACATGTAAGGGTCCGTTTCTTCTTATTTTAAAAACAAAGCGCTGATCTGCCGAAAATTCTATTTCTCGTTCTCCGTCCAATGCAATAGTTCCCCTATTTTTGGTCATATACTCATATTCATCACTAAATTCAAGAATTACGGGTTCATCGACATATATTTTTTCAACAATTCCGGCAGCAATTGGCGCTGTTATGAAAGATTCACAGTTGTTCATGTCCACATATGCTCCGAAATCATCGTGTGCATAAATAATTTTTTTACATCCCACAACAGCAGAAAATCCTATAGAAGCAGGATGGCTGCGGGTTACAAATATTTTTTCTATTGTATCCATATCCCATATGGCTTTTGATCCAACGAATACGTCTTTGGAAATGACTGCATCAATCAGTGCAATGTCTTTCAGCTCATCATCCTTGTAAATTTCTATTACTTTATCCCTGGCAATGAAAAGACTGCTGTCATATTTTCCTGTTGCAACAGCAGCTGCTGCCATTCCCACAACTGTTCCTTCAAGCATTACAGGATATACATTATTTGTCCCTGTTGAAATGGTTATTAGGGGAGTGTTTTTTACAGACTTAGCCACTGCTCTGTTTGTTCCATCTCCTCCTAAAGTAACGATGCAGCCAACTCCTTTTTTTTCCATGTATTCGGCTGCATTTACAGTATCTTCCATACTGTCAGTGCGCATCATTTCTATTACTTCTATTTCACACTTCAATTCTTCACAAAGCTTTAGTTTATCTAAGACCCTGTATCCTATATTATAAGAATCAGGCATGATGTAAACTTTGTATACACCTAATGACTGAGCTCCAAGCACGATTCTTTCCACTATGTTTATTTTCTCGTTGTTGTCAATTACGGTTGCATGGGAAACAAGACGCCTTATGTCTTTGCCTGATGCCGGATTTGCCACAATACCTATGGAAGTCATCGCTCCTCCTTTTAAAACGCAGCATCGATTGCTCGATGCTGCATAAGATTAAAATAATGATTTGACAGCAGCTTCTATATCCTTATGGTTAGGAAGCATGTAAGTTTCAAGACTCATTGAGAAAGGAACAGGAGTGTTCAATGCTCCCACTCTTTTTATAGGAGCGTCGCATTCGTAGAAGCATTCTTCAGCTATAAGTGAAGCAATTTCTCCTGAAAATGCTCCTCTTTTTACTTCTTCACTCACAACCACAACTTTATGTGTCTTTTCAACTGACTTAAAGATTGTTTCTTTGTCAAGAGGATACAGTGACCTTAAATCAACAACTTCAGCATTGATACCATCCCCGGCTAAATCTTCAGCTGCCTTTATAGCGTCCATCACCTGTTTTCCATATGTTATGATTGTAACATCGGTTCCTTCTTTTTTAATGCAAGCCTTACCAAGAGGAACAGCCTTAAGTTCATCATCAACTTCACTTTTTACAGCATACAATGTCTTGTTTTCTATGAATATAACCGGATTGTCATCTTCAATTGCAGAAACCATCAATCCATAAGCATCCTGAGCATTTGACGGATAAACAACCTTCAGCCCCGGAACATGTGCAAGCCATGCTTCCAATGACTGTGAGTGCTGAGCAGCAGCACTGACTCCTCCGCCTTCAGGAAGACGTATAACCATTGGAAGAGTAATTTTTCCACCGGTCATGTACCTTAACTTAGCTGCCTGATTGACAATCTGATCCATACCTACAGTTACAAAGTCCATGAACATAAGCTCTGCAATGGGTCGTAAGCCGCATGCAGCAGAACCTACAGCTGCTCCTATGATTGCTCCTTCAGAAATAGGAGTATCTCTCACACGTCTGTCTCCAAACTCATCAAACATACCGGCGCTAACACCAAAACATCCGCCGAATTTACCAACGTCTTCACCGAAAAGAAGAACATTTGGATCATCCATCATTTTTTTTCTCATTCCTTCTCTAATTCCTTCAGCATATGTCATTGTTCTCATCTTATTCTTCCCTCCTCAACTATATCAGTGTATACATCTTCTAAAGCTGATTCCAAGGCTGGCACTTTGCTGTTGTCTGCAAATGCATTTGCTTCATCAATCATATTATCAACATCAGCATTCATTTTTTTGATTTCTTCTTCAGTCATTATGTTGTTTTCCTTCAGATAATTTTCCATCCTTGGTATTGGGTCTTTCTTAAGCCATGCTTCTAATTCTCCCGAAGGTCTGTATACTGTGGGGTCTCCTTCAAAGTGTCCCCTAAACCTATATGTCTTACATTCAATGAGCGTAGGTCCCTGTCCTTTTCTTGCTCTTGCAACTGCTTCACCCACAGCTTCATAAACTGCAAACACATCGTTGCCGTCAACTGTAACTCCCGGCATGTTGTAAGCTGTTGCTCTTACAGATACATCAGTAATTGCCTGATGTCTTGCCTGGCTTACGGAAATTCCATATCCGTTGTTTTCGCATACGAATACAACCGGAAGTTTCCAGATGCTTGCCAGGTTCAGCCCTTCGTGGAATGTGCTCTGGTTTGTTGAGGCATCCCCAAAGAAGCATACACATACCTGATCTGTTCCTTTATATTGAATTGCAAGTCCCGCTCCGGCTGCAATGTTATGTCCTGCTCCTACTATTCCGTTAGCTCCCAGTATCCCCTTTGATGCGTCAGCTATGTGCATTGAACCGCCTTTACCTCTGCAATAACCATTTTCTTTTCCGAAAAGTTCAGCCATCATGAAGTTTAATTCTCCGCCCTTTGCAATAATGTGGCCATGGCCTCTGTGAGTGCTTGTAATGTAGTCATCTTTTCTTAAATTTGCGCAGGCTCCTGTAGCAACAGCTTCCTCACCAAGATAAAGGTGAACAAATCCCGGAATTTTGCCCTCAGCAAACTTATCCATTGCTCTTGTTTCAAATTTACGAATTTTTAACATGGTCAAATACATTTCTTTTAATTGCTCATTTGATATTTTCAAAATATTACCTCCCATCGTTATTTTATTCCTACTTTTACACAAGCTATGCAAGCTTCTATTGAATCATCCCTGTCACCGAATCTTGTAAAGTAAAGGCCGTCTGTTTTAAGCCCTCCCTTTACGGCATCGACAGTTACCTTTCCCACTGGGAAACACTTTTCAATTTCTTCCTTATTCACTTCTTCAGGTCTTGATACAGCCACCGTCACATCAATAAATACGTTTTCATCAATGTTGTCCTGAGAAAATCCTGCCACTTCATTGAGTCCTATAAGGCAGCTTTTAGAAATGGCATCCTTTGAAGCCTTCACAGCAGCCTTTGTAACATCCTGTCCGTGAAAATCAATTCCCATTCCAAACTCAATTACAAACTTTTTCGTAATACCACCCCCTAGAAAAATTCATCACCGCTTTTATTGCCCAGGCCGGGATGAATGTCAAACCTTATTGCTCCCACAACCGATTTTCCTTTTACTGCTTCGCTTACCATAAAAGTTCCTTTGTTTCCGAAGCCTCCGCACAGTTCAATTGCTGAAACTCCTTCATCAGCAAGCTTCTTTGCCGTTTCCACAGCTTTTTCATAAGAGTTTACGCCCACTGTTGTTAAAATAACATCTCCAGTATCTATAACAGATTTATGAACTTCCGGATCTCCTTGTGGTGCTATAAATATGAACGCTCCTTTAAGAGGCATATATGTTCCTCCTTTCTTTTATTTGTCTATATATAAGCATAAACCGTGCCAAGCTTGAAAAATTATTATATAAATTTATTTGCTTGTTAAATTCAAGTAATACTCGGCTTTATTCAAAATTTTTTATAAATTTTTCTCTGTGTTGTCTCAAAAAAAATCTCATTTTGAGACCAGAATCTCACCTTGAGATATAGTTTTATTTTTAATAGCTTGATTTACAAAAAAACAGCAGTCTCATTTTGAGACTGCTTATTGATTATGGCAAAATTGTTTCAATAATGTAATGGAGGACTACTGTCCTCCCGAAGATAACAAAACTATTGAATTAATAATACGGGCGGATACAAGATCCGCCCCTACGGAATGATGATTAAAAATTACTGTGTATTTGAAATCCTACACGTAGGGGAGGACTACTGTCCTCCCGCAAGAATATTGGATTTATAACACGGACGGTCACAAAATCCGCCCCTACGATTTGTGGAAAATTAGGTTTGTCAATAGTCTGTGCAGTCTCATTTTGAGACTGCTTCATATTTATAAGAGTTGTTCATGTCAATGGAATACATCTTTATTTTTCTGTATATAGTTGCCCTGCTTATATTCAAATCATTGGCAGCCATGATTATATTTCCCTTGTTTGCTGAAAGTGCCTTTAATATGCTTTCCTTTTCAATATCCTTAAGGTTATAGGTCGTTGCTGCTTTTTCATGTTCCTTGAAGTCATTTGATGCTTCAGTGCTTTTTGGGAATGTAACGCTGCTTATGAGAACTTTGTCAGACATGTAGTATGCTCTTTGAACAACATTTTTCAGTTCTCTTACATTTCCAGACCATTGGTGCTTCATGAGCATTTCCTCAAAATATGGACTGAATTTTTTATATATTCCATCATTTTCTTCATTGAGCCCCTTCAAAAAATACCTTGCAAGCTCAATGATGTCGTCCTTCCTTTGCCTCAATGGAGGTATTTTTAAGTTGATTACATTGAGCCTGAAATACAAATCCTGTCTGAAGGATCCTTTTGAAACTTCATCTATCAGGTTTCGGTTTGTTGCCGAAATTACTCTCACATCCAGGTCTCTTTCAAAAGAACCGCCTATTCTCACAATTTTATTGTTGTCCAGAACCCTCAAAAGTTTTGGCTGTACTTCAAGAGGAACTTCACCTATCTCATCGAGAAAAATTGTTCCTCCATTGGCCAGTTCAAACTTGCCCGGCCTTCCTCCCTTTACAGCCCCCGTAAATGAACCGCTTTCATATCCAAACAACTCACTTTCAAAAAGCTCCTTTGGAATGGCAGAGCAGTTTATAGCAATGAATGGACCGCTGCTTCTGTTGCTTTCGTTGTGAATAGACTGGGCATACAGTTCCTTGCCTGTTCCGCTTTCCCCTTCAATCAAAACAGAACAGTTTGTTTTAGAAATTTTCTTGGCAGTGCTTATGAGCTCATTCATTCTCACATCTGTTGTGACAATGCTGTCAAATGTATAGTTTGCATTAAATCCTGCAAGCCTCATTACTTCCTTCCTCACCTGCTTTGCTTCCTTCATGAGCATTACGGCTCCTGTAACTTCATTGCCAACTGTTATTGGAGAAATGTTCAATGAACATTCTATTTTTTTTGCTCCTATTGAAATTGTGTAATCAGAAAAACTCATTTTGTTTTTGTTTTCTAGAATGTTTTTTTGTATGTCAATTCCTTTGAATATTTTTCCTATATCAATACTAAATATGTCTTCTTCCTCCATGTGGAAAAGATCCTTTATTTTATTGTTTATTCGCATTATGTTAAGAGAACTGTCAACAACCATTATACCATCGAGTATTGCATCAAAAGTTGTATCCATAAGATGGTATGATTCAGCAATCATAAGCTGTTTTTCAATGCAGTTTGCACTTGAAACCGCAATGCCGTATGTATGTGTCTGCACATCTTTTGCACGGCCTGAAATGTCAAAGCATCCGATTACTTCTCCCTTGCTGTTGTGAATGGGTGCCGCAGAACAAGTCCACTGGTGATGATATTCGCAGTAATGTTCAGGGCCCAGAACCTGTATGGGTTTGTCGGCAGCAAGACATGTTCCTATGGCATTTGTGCCCACGCTTTTTTCATCCCACAGCGAACCCTTAACAAAATTTATGGTGTCGTGAATGTCCTTTATATCGCTGTTGATAATCAAATCTATGATTATTCCCTTTTCATCAGTAAGAACTACGCTGTAACTTGTGGACTTAACCATTTCATAAACGTTTTCCATTATAGGACGGGTTAGCCTTATCATTTCTCTTTTGTTGTATATGCTTTTTTCAAGCACACCATCCTCAACCTTTGTTCCTTTTCCGGACTTATAATCAACGCCTAGCTTTTCGCACCTTTGCCATGATTCAAGGATATCAGTTTTAATATTTTCAAGAACAACTCCCTCTTCCACATATGACTGCCATTTTTTCCTTAATTCACTGAACAATTTATCATCTCCTTTATTTTTGGATGATTATGATTAGATGTATTATGATAACATATTTATTCTTTGTGTTCAATCGTTTTCATAATCTGAATTATGACAAGGCACCAATATATTATGCATATGGAATTGCCGGGCTGAATCATGCTATTGCTCCATATTCATAAGTGTGCTCCATTTTATTCCGGTGCTTTTTTCATTTTGCATAACGCCTACCATCACTTCATCATTTTTTTCATCTTCAAAGTAATGCTCCAGTGCAAGCTTCAATACATCTATGAACTTGCGGTTCATTGCTTCCTGCTTTGGAATCCAGTGAAGTGATCCTTCGTCATTTTGCAAAACCATTTTTGTATTTGTTCTTCCGAAATAAACATAATTTATTACCGTTTCATCCTTTTCTCTTCTTAAAAGCATGTACTTAAGTTTTAAATTTTCCACATTGTAATCCTTTAAACCTGTCTCCTCATAAATTTCTCTTATGACTGCTGAATATGGATCATTTATTTCTTCCGGCTCAACATGTCCGCCCACTCCATACCAGAAGCCTGGCATACGCTTGTTTGTTTCTGACCTTTCCATCAGCAATACATCATCATTGTTCATTAAAAAAGCTGTTGCAATATTTCTGAATTTCATTTTCCACCCCGTTAATCAACCGACACTTCAAGAATAGCGCCGTTTTCTATGAGAATTTTTTTAAGAATTTCTGTATCCACATGCTGCACAGCAGTGTCTTTGTCAATCGCCATGGAAGCTGCAATTCCTGCGGCTTCACCCATTATCATGTATTGAGGCTCCATTCGAAGTGATGAATACGCAATGTGGCTTGCAGACACACAAACCGTAACAATAAGATTATCTGCTTCTGAAATTTTAGGCATCATAACCCTGTATGGAATCTGATAAGGAGTAACTGGAATTTGCAGTTCTCCTTCGTTTTGAACATAGCCATCCAATGTGAGATATCTTTGGACGTTGTGAGAATCTATGTTGTAAGAACCCATACCAATGGCATCAAACTTTAATTTATCATGTCGAACATCTCGTTCTGTCATGACATAATCACCCACCATGCGCCTTGCTTCTCTTATGTAAAGCTGGTACGGCCAATAATCGTTGTCAACAAATTCATCCCCCGCATAACCCCACTTCTTAGCATCCGCTCTGAGTTCTGCCGGTACAGCTTCATCATTTGTCACAAAATATAACAGCCCCTGAATATACTCTTTATGTTCTTTTCTGATTTCTTCCCTTTGCTGGTAATCAGCTTCAGGATACAGATAGCTCCCTCCTATGTAATCTGTGGAAAATGGTCCTGAATTATTTATGTCATACTTGTTGTTAGGCAATGGTCCAAAAAATATAATATCTGAAAATTTTATGCTTCTTCCTTCACTTTCCTTTAAGAAATTAAGCCAGGCCGCAACGAGCAGATATCTTTCCCTTCTGTAGTTTTCAGGCTTTGAAAATGGAACCTGGTTGTTTGGATTGTTTGTTAGGCACAATCTGTAATTGTATGATTGCACAATCTCATCACCGCTGCCTGCTGGTCCCGGAAGCCTGGTGGAAATTTCTTCATATAAGGTTCCATTTTTATCAAAAGCCTTTAGGTTATAATAAAAATTATTTCTCCCAAGAGGAGGAAGAACCCCTGCAAAACTTTCCTGGTAAACATCATTGCTTTCCCTGCCCACTGTATATGATACGCTTGATTTTGCCATGAGATCGCCTTCATAGGTGCTGTCGATAAAATTCTGAGCATAAAATAATAAGCCGTCCAGCATTTCAATGCTTAATATGGAAGTTCCGTCTTTTTTCACACCGCCTTTTTCCTTTAGAAGGCTGTTAAAATAAACATGGATGTTTTCCTCCTGCAGCATTTTTTTAAAAATCAGTTCTGCAACATGTGGTTCGTAAAACCAGCTTATTTTTTTGCTGTAATGCCTTCCTGCCAATTCAAAAAATTCTTTTGTCATTCCTCCTATTACTTTTATGTTTCCGTGATCCGTGTAGCTTAAGCCCCCGGAAACCATGCCGCCTAAGTGAGACGTCTGTTCTATGAGTGCAACATCCTTTCCTTCTCTTGAAGCAGAAACTGCTGCCATAATCCCCGAAGCTGTTCCTCCGTAAACAACAACATCATAAAAAAGAGGATACCTTACAAAGTCAACCTTCATTGGCTGCTGCCTGAGCTTTATGTTTGAAGACTTGTAGTCCTCATCATCAACAGTGAACCGTACCTGTTCCGTCCCGAAAAATCTCCCAAAAGTATTTGTTAAGCTCTGAAGAATCATTCCTTCATGCATGGCTTCCACATTCATGCCGCTAAGAAATTCCATGCTCAAATCGATGTGAAGTGTATGGTCCATATCCATGTCAAGCTTGTTAATGCGGCTATTTTTGGGAAGCACCCTCACATTACCCTTAACAACATCATAGTAGGCAGAAGTAAACACTTCCTCTGTTATATCATTTGTACTGAATTCTATTTTTTCTGAAACATTTCTTATTTTCATATCTTTTAGGTCAGGAAAATAAAAATTGATTTCTTCAGTCAGTTTGTAGTTCCTTTTAATTTCACTTAAGTAATAAGTATTTTGAGTTATTTTTGCATTGTCTTTAAAATCAGATGAAGCTTCCTCGCTTATGACAATAGATTTCACAAGTCCCACTCCCTTGGCGTAATATTCAACAGTCCTTTTGTTATCCCATACGGTAGTAACCTCTACTGCACTGTACATCTCGATTGGAGTAGAAACCATTGCAGTTGTTGAAGTAATTGTTCTGACGCCTCCTCCGTTTACAGACCAATGTCTTCCTTCTTCTATTGGACCCATCATAAGAATTTCCATATTACCTGGATAGTTCATGAGATTTTTTCTGAAATAACTTTCTTCCTGTGATAATTTCATCATTGCCTTATTGTCTGAAACCTGAATTACTGAAATATTCACTTCATCAGCATATTTTGTTCGTAACTGCATCATGTCTTCACTTACATAATCTATAGTCATTTCATAAATTTCATCATTTTCTGCTGTAATGTAAGTATACTTTGTATCCTTCAAAACAGGAAAGTAATCAATGACCATGTCAATTTGAGTATGTGGTTCCTGATCATCAGACTCTGAAACCTCTCCCGTATCTTCTATTTGTTCCTTCAGATAAATTTCTTACATGGAATATAAAAGAAAAGCAAAAGCTATAGTAATTACAAAGATAACAACTCCTCGAACGTTTTTTTTCATTAAATCACCCCTTTTGATGCCTTACTATATTTATACCTTTCATTTAAAATAATAAACCACTAATGAAATTATTTTTTATGGTAATTAAAAATTATTGTTTACATTTTAACGAATAAATGTTAATATATTTTTAATTAAATATTTTGTATATTAATTTTGCGAAATTGATTTTCCTAAAGCACAAGCCATGGATGCAATTCGTTAGGGTATAGCTGGAAACGTCTATGCCTCCCGTTGGAAAGTAGAATTAATTGCAGAGGTAATTTTTGTACTTTTATGTACCATTACATCTACAATTGCATCTTTCTCGGGAAAGATGTTTTTTTATTTATATAAAATATTTATAAAATGAAGGCAGCTGTTGACAAAGATATCCTCCCCGGATAATTTAATTTCGTTGTAGGGAAGTCGCGTCTCCTTACACTTTATTGCTGTCCTTCATTTTATTTTTGGGAAAAAAAAGACCGCATTGCGGCCTTCATAGTTATTTACTTCCTTCCCCTTTTGTTGTAATCCATTTCTATTTCGCTCTTCCAGTCTGCTTCAACTTTCTTCCCTTTTCTGAAATTGCTAACGGCTTCACTTACAACTTTATAATTAAGCATTGTTCCTTCCGAATCAGGGCAGAAATTTGCTGCACGTTCTTCATCAATTCCAAGGTTTAAAGCAGTTTCAGCCGCATCTATGTTTGCACCAAGGAATATGAAGTCCCATGCGTATTTTGACTTCTTAAGCTCAATCATGTCCTTGATTTTCCTGAACGTGAATTCCTTGCTTGAATTTTCCATTCCATCTGTGATTATTACAAAAATCACTTTGCCCGGTCGGAACTGTTCACTTGATTCTGAAATTGACTTTGAGATTCTGCTTATGGTTCTTCCAATGGCATCAAGAAGAGCCGTGGAGCCACCTACAAAATATTCCTCTTGGCTTAAAAAGTTTACATTTTGTATGTTCAATCTTTCGTGGAGCAGTTCATAATTGTTGTCAAACAAAACCGTTGTCACAAGAGCTTCTCCTTCTTCTTTTTTTTGTCTCTTAAGCATTGAATTGAAGCCTCCTATTGTGTCCTGTTCGAGTCCGGACATAGAACCGCTTTTGTCAAGTATGAACACCATTTCAGTTAAATTATTTTTCATTTTTACCCTCCATTCATTTGTTAATATGAGGATAACATTTTAATAAAATAAAAGGTCGCTTTAAAAGCGACTTATACTCCAAGCAAGTTTTGATCAAATGCAAACAATGCCTCATTTATTTCAAATATGTTGTAAATTTCTTCCTCAATAAAATATTCCACAATTATGTCAAACTTGCTGCTGTGGGAAAGTGCATATCCTGCCCTTCGGAGCAAATCCTTTGTTTCATCAATGCCCAGCTCCAAAGAAACAGCAAGCGCCAGGACAGTTGACTTTCTCGGACTGTAGTCCTTGTCGGTTCTGATTTTTGAAAAAAGCTTTCTGTCTATGTTGGCTTTTTTGTATGTTTCAACATCTGTCTTTCCCTTTTCGTCAATTATGCGAAGAAGCATCTGAGAAAAAGTTTCGTCAAGTTCCGTAACAACATCTTCAAGTTTTCTTATGCCTTTAGCCGGAGCTACTTCATATTCCTTAAGACTCGGAATTTCCAGTCTGTCTTCCTGAACCTCAAAGCTTTGAATTTTTCTGTAGTGGTCACTTTCAAATTTATCCCGGACGTATTTGTCGTCTATGTACTCTTCTATAGACTTGTACAACTTTTCGCTTAAATCAAGGGCTTTCTTGTCAAACACCGCAAGGTAGACAGTCATGTCATTTTCAAGGAGAAATTCCTGGATTGCTGCCATGGCAACCCTTAATGCCTTGTCCTTTGGATAACCATAAATGCCTGATGAAATCAGAGGAAAAGCAATGGATTGGAGATTATTCTCCTTTGCAAGATTAAGAGAATTTAAATAACAGTCTCTTAAATGCTTTTCTTCACTGAAGTTTCCACCTTGCCATATGGGGCCCACTGTATGGATAATATATTTTGCAGGAAGTGCATATCCTTTTGTAATAACTGCTTCACCAACATCACAGCCGCCTATGGAGTCGCATTCCTTTTGCAGTTCTTCCATTCCAGCAGCATTAAAAATTGCGCCGCACACACCACCGCCCATTTTAAGCCTTGTGTTAGCTGCATTTACTATAGCATCAACATTCATTTTAGTAATATCATTTCTGATAATTTCAAATGGCATAGTTACTCCCTTCTGCTTATAGCATTACTGGTATATGCTGTTTAAAAAACTTTTTCCAGTCTTTGTCCTGAAATACTTTTGCTCAATTATCTCTGTCTGTTCTTTTTGTATATTTTCTTCAAAAATGTTTACCAGAAAATCTGCTTCCACAAGTATTTGAAAATCAATTCCGTCTATTTTGCTGTATGTATGGTGATTGCCTATTAAAAACTCAATTCTTTCTTTTATGTCTTCGCTTAAATTGAATTTAGCCATGATTTCCCTTGCGGCAGGTGGTCCTTCAATTTCCTGGTAAATTCCTGCCGAAGAAGAATATTTTCTTTCGCTTTCCTTTATTCCAATGTCGTGCAAAATTGATGAAATTTCAAGAGCTTCCTGTTCTTCCTTTGAAATTTTTTCAAGTTCTCCTATGCTTTTGGCATAGGCGTACACCTTCAGTGCGTGGTTTATTCTTACTGCATCTTTTTCAAAATATTCAATCATCTTTTTCATTATTTTGCTTACATTATTCAATTTATCACCTGCCGATTTATGAATTACAAATCCATGACCATTGTGTAGAGATTGTGTGTTTTTTTCTTGTAATCCCTTTTTGCTTCTTTAACTTTTTTATAACCAAGAGATGACCAGAACATTACACCGTTAGTGTTTTCCTCTACTGCACCAAGCCTAAGCATTTTTGCTCCTGAATTTATTGCCAGATTTTTAACTGCATCATGTGACATCCTGCCCAGACCATTTTTCCTTTTCTCAGGATCTATGAACATGAGTCCGATTATCCATGAATCAGGTTCAGGATAATTTTTCACAACTTCTATAAGTCCTGAAAGTTCATTTTCAGCACTAAAAATTCCAACAACAAATTTATCCTCGTAAGTGTTGTTTGGAGGAAGAGATGTGAAAATTTCCACTGCATCCTCATAATCCGGATATGTTCCGTCATGGAGAAGGTAATAGTCTGAGCACCTTTTGCACAGTCCATATACCTGATTAATGTTGTCTTTTTCATGCATCGTTTTTACTTTATATCCGTTTTTTAAATCAATGCTGATTTCCATATTCCCCTCATAATTATTCTAGTTTTCGTGGCGGTATCATAGTTAGCGGTTCTAAAAAACACCATGAACAATCTGCAACGAAACAAATTATTCTTCATTCCACTGCTTCACAAGAGCCACTGCATAATCCTTTTCAATTTTAGATACTTCCTTGTTGTCTATGAGTGCTTTCAGCTTGTCATCACGTACCCATTTGCACATTTCTCTGCTGTAACCGTAATAATCGTGCTCGTTTGTCTTAACAATAAGCTCTTTGTTTTTGTCAATATAATATGTTGCAAACAAATCAGCATAAATGTCTGTAAATTCCCAGTACATTTCATAGTCAAACAACGGTTCAAAAACATCAAGAAGTTCTCCGTAGTACCAGCTTTGTTTTTCCTTTGGTCTGTTAAAACGGGTCCATACTTCTTCCTGCATAACAGCATAATCTGCCTTAATGCTTCTTAAATTTGAAAGCTTGTCGGCCAGAGCCAAAAGCATAACATCCATATCCGCTTCCCTGCCAAGGTAATCAATTGTGTGCTGCTTTCTTACTTCCCATGATTTTGACTTATCTTCTGAACAAGCAGCTACAATTGCTGCAACTTCACTTCCAAATTCTCTTTCAATGTCGTCTATTTCAACATGGGTGTCTTCCACAGTGTCATGGAGAAGTCCAGCAATTATGAGATTTTTGCTGCATTTGTTTTCTGTGAGTATGTGGGCAACCTCAAATGGATGCACTATGTAAGGAGCATCTGAGCCTTTCCTTACCTGGTTTCTGTGAGCTTTCGCTGCAAATTCAATAGCTTTATGTATCATTTTATCACTCCGAAATTTTTATAATTTTTATATTTTAACCGACTTGAAGGACATTGTTCTTTGAAAGCCATTCCTGCAAGGGCCTAATTAATTCTTCCTGTTTAAGCACTTCCTTCATCTTCGACTGAACATAAAAAACATCAGCAATATTTCCGCCTTTTCTTTCAATGCGCTCAGTCATTGATTTAATAACTGCTGTTGGTTCCTTTTCATCAGCCAGCGTCAGGAATATATAAACATTCTTATTTTTAAAATTCATGCTGTGAATGATGGAATTTAAAGGCGTTGAACTGTGGCCTGCCCACACCTGGCCTCCAATAAAAATATTGTCATAGCCGTCATCATTCAAATCCGTGCTTTTGATTTTGCCTTTAAGCCCAATTATTGATGAAAATGCTGCCCATGCAAAGCCTGCTGCTTCCGGTTCCTTGACCATTTCGATTTTTTTAAGCTCCCCTCCGGTCAAATTTGATATTTCCTTTGCCACAGCTTCAGTATTGCCGCTTAAGGTGTAATAAACAACTAAATTCTTCATTGCTCTCCTCCATTATATTGAGACTGTATCAAAATTTCCTTCTGCATTGCAATAGCTGTAAAATATTGTATCCTATTCTATTATTATCTCTAATTTCTTTCTTGTCAACAAAAAGGCTTAAATTCTTAAATATTTGCAAAGAATATTTTAGTTTTAATTGTTGAAAATATATACTGTTAATGATATACTCTTCTTCATGTATAAAACGAGGAGAACTTATTTATGAAAATTGGATTTGACAACAATAAATACTTAAATATGCAATCTGAACACATTAAAGAAAGAATTGCACATTTTGACAATAAGCTTTATCTTGAATTCGGCGGGAAATTATTTGACGATTACCATGCATCAAGAGTGCTTCCGGGCTTTCTGCCGGACAGTAAGCTGAAAATGCTGTCTCAGCTCAAAGACCAGACAGAAATTATCATTGCCATAAATGCCGATGCAATAGAAAGCAACAAAATCCGAGGAGATTTGGGAATTACTTATGACGATGATGTTTTTCGTCTTATAGATGCATTCCGCAACATGGGATTTTTTGTGGGAAGTGTTGTTATAACTCAATACACAGAAGGCGCTGCAACAAAACAGTTCCGCCGCAAGCTTCATGAACTGGACATCAAATCATATCTTCATTACAAAATAGAAGGGTACCCAAGCAACATTAAACTCATTGTAAGCGATGAAGGCTATGGCAAAAATGATTATATCGAAACTGAAAGACCTTTAGTTGTTGTAACCGCTCCGGGACCTGGAAGCGGAAAGATGGCAACATGTCTTTCACAGCTTTACCATGAAAACAAGCGCGGTGTGAAGGCTGGATACGCAAAGTTTGAAACTTTCCCTATCTGGAACCTGCCTCTTCACCATCCGGTTAACATAGCATACGAAGCAGCAACAGCAGACCTTAACGATGTTAACATGATTGACCCGTTTCATCTGGAAGCATACGGCAATCCTACAGTAAATTACAACAGAGATATTGAAATATTCCCTGTATTAAATGCAATATTTGAAAGTATTTTTGACAAGAGCCCTTATAAGTCCCCAACAGACATGGGTGTTAATATGGCAGGAAACTGTATCACTGACGACCAGGTGTGCAAAGATGCTTCCAAACAGGAAATCATAAGAAGATACTACCAGGGCCTTTGCGACATAAAAAGAGGACGCTGCTCAAAAGATGTTCTTTACAAATTGGAACTTCTCATGAAACAAGCAGGAGTTTCGGAAAGTGACCGCAAAGTTGTTGAACCTGCACTCAAGCGTGAAGAAGAAACAGATTATCCGGCAGTTTCCATAGAACTTCATGACGGTCAGATTGTAACAGGCAAGACTTCAGATTTGCTTGGAGCTTCAGCAGGAGCTCTTTTAAATGCCATAAAAACTCTTAGCGGAATTGATGATGAAGTTCACCTTGTTTCTCCTGAAGCAATAGAACCTATTCAAACATTGAAAACTTCTTTTCTGGGAAGCTGCAATCCAAGACTTCATACAGATGAAATATTGATTGCACTTTCTGTGAGCGCTGCAAACAACCCGGAAGCAAGACTGGCACTTGAACAGCTTCCTAATTTAAAAGGCTGTGAAGTTCATTCAACAGTGCTTCTTTCATCTGTTGATGAGCAAATATTCAAGAAACTTGGAGTTCATCTAACTTGTGAGCCTAAATACGAATCCAATTGCATATACCATAAACATTAAAATAAATCCCAAGCATTGCTTGGGATCAGACTATTGAAAAACCCCCGACGCTGTCATCCTGAGTGAAGCGAAGGATCTCATCTTTACTTAAAACATGAGATTCTTCGAGCAAGCTCTCAGAATGACAACGTCCAACATAAACTTTGTTATCAACCTAATCCCAAGCATTTGCTTGGGATTTCATTATTTTAAAAGCATATCTTTTGCAATTTCCAGGCACTTTGCCCCGTTTGACTTATCTCCTGTGCACTGAAGAAGGAAGTTGTTTCCTCCTCCTTTTCCGTTCATAATAACTCTGCATTTTTCAAATATATTCTTAATGTCATAATTCATGTTTTTTGACTGACCTATTACAAGGCTGCATCCAGTATCAGCTTCAGAAACCATTACTGCCACATAGTCTTCATCCTCAGTAATCTTAGAGCAAATATATCTTAAGTCCTTTACATCCTCATCTGACACTGAAAATATATACTTTAAATTTTCCTTCTCTATGGCATTTGTTTTTAAATCTCTTGCCTTATATTCATTGATACTGTTCTTGAGATTGTTCACATCTTTTTTTAATTGCTTGTTTTCATTAATAATTTTTTCAAAATTATCCATGATCATGTCTGCCCTGCAGGTCAAAATAGATGACAGAGCTGAAATATTTCTGTTTTTGATTATGTAGTCACCAAGTGCCCTTTTCCCGCAAAGGAATTCCACTCTTGTTCCCTGCTTGTATTTTTCAGTCTTTGTAACCTTTATAATTCCTATTTCTCCTGCATTTCTCACATGAGTTCCGCCGCATGCTGAAATGTCGCAGTCCTGGATTTCAATTATTCTCAAAACATCGAGTTTCAGAGGATCTTTTCTGAGATCAAGCTTCATTGCTTCTTCATAGGAATAATTTTTAGCGACAACAATTTTATTATCATAAATGATTTTGTTGCACAATTGTTCCGCCTGTTCAATCATATCTTCAGTGAGAGGTATGTCCAGATCTATTGTTGTATAATTATCGCTCATATGAAATCCCACAGTGTTTCCGCCGAACAAGTGAGAGACAGAATATGAAAGAATATGCTGTCCTGTATGCTGCTGCATATAGTCAAACCTTTTGCTGAAATTTATGTTAAGTTTAACTTTGCCGCTTATTTCATCCTTCAGAATGTGTACAATTTCATCGCCACATTCCTGCACATCACATACATCAATGTTGTTTATTGTTCCTTCATCCTTTGGCTGTCCGCCGGACATGTGAGGATAAAATATTGTTTTGTCAAGTATTGCCTCATAAAAATCATCTTTTTTAATACAGCTTATAACTTCTGCTTCAAGTTCAGTAAGGTAGGAATTTTCCTGATAAATTTTTTCGCTTGTCTTCATCTTGTCTCCTGTTAACAAATTATTATATTATTAATATAACACATTTTCACAAATAAATGAACAACAACTACGCAACAAAAAAGCGGCACATGCCGCCGTTTATTTATTTTATAACTCTTGTTGCTCCATAGTAATATTTAGAAAAATATCCTGATGACAATGTGTCAAGTTTTACAGTTTGTCCAGGTATTGGAGAATGTATAAAGTTTCCATCTCCAACATAAATTCCAACGTGATTCAGATTATACGAAGTTGATGAATACTTGAAGAAAACCAAATCCCCCGGCATAAGCTCAGATTTTTCAACTCTTACTCCTATTGAATACTGATCAGTAGAAGTCCTTGGCATGTCAATACCGAAATTAGCCATTACATATTTTACATAACCTGAACAGTCAAAGCCGCTAGGTGAACTTCCTCCCGCCACATAAGGAGTGCCGATGAACTGTTTTGCGTAATCTACCACGTTGCTTCCTGAAGGTGATTCTGTAGATTTATCTATTATTTTCACATATTCTGCAAACACATAGGCTGTTGCAGAGTTGTATTCTATTTCATACCAGCCGTTGCTGAGAGTTTTTATATTGAATGTGCTTCCTAAGGAAAGTTTCCCTAATATTTCTGTATCTGTTGAAGGACCGCTTCTTACATTAAGTATATTTACAGTAACTTTTCCCTGTTGAACAGGTTCTTGAGGAGTTGTTTCCTGAATTTCAGGTACTTGAATTTCTACTGATTGAACTTTATTGTCTTCATTTATGATTTCTGCTTGACTGTTTTCCTGTGTATCTAAATCATCAGCATTAATTTCTGTTGCAAATGCAGTTGTACATAGCATTATAGATGTTATTCCCGCAATGATAATCGTTTTCCTGAAATTGTTCATAATTTACCTGCTATTCAGAAGAAATGAATAGTACTCCCTTTTCTAATTTTTCCGGATTGAATTTCCATTGCCAAAATTTCTTAAAATTATACTGAATCTAAATGGTCTTAAAAATTTTAAAGTAAGATATTTCGACATTGAAAACGTATAACTTCAATTATTTTATCAAAAAAAGGAGAATTTGTCAATGCAAATATCATTTTCTCTTAATCTTATCCCAGTTTATCACCTTTCTCAACTGTTCTTTCAGGCTGTATAAGAACTACCCCTCCCTTTGAATATGTACCAAGTACAAGCACCTCCGAAATAAAATCTGCTATCTGTCTTGGAGGGAAATTTACAACTCCAAGCACCTGACATCCTATTAAATCTTCTGCTCTGTAAAAATCAGTTATCTGGGCACTAGATTTTTTAACTCCTATTTCATCTCCAAAATCAACCCAAAGCTTGTAAGCTGGTTTTCTTGCTTTCTCGAAAAATTCAACCTTGATTATTTCTCCCACACGAATATCAATTTTACTAAAATCATCAAATGTTGCCATATACCCTCCATTGTCCAATGTTTTCTTATTATTATATCACATTATATTTGTTTTCATATTGTTTTTTACACATACGCATCATTACATTTAAAAAAATAAACGCCTTAGAAAGACGTTTAATATTATTTTAGTTTAAATCAAGCATATTTCTATTATTACTAAGCATTCTAATAAACTCTTGAACCATGTCCGGATCAAACTGCGATGAACTGCACGTTATCAGTTCCTCTACTGCCTGCTCATAGGTTTTTCTTTTGTGATATGGCCTGTTTGAAGTCATGGCATCAAAACTGTCAGCCACACTTAGTATCCTCACAAGATAAGGTATTTCATCTCCCATTAATCCTTTAGGATATCCTGTTCCGTCATACCATTCATGATGGTGCAATATAAGAGGCAGCACTTCACTTAGAGCAGTAACAGTCCTTACAATCTGTGCTCCGTTTTCAGGATGTGTCTTGAGCAGATTCCACTCCTCATCTGTAAGCACGCCTATTTTGTTTAATACATCCTTGCTTATTTGAATTTTTCCTATATCATGTAGATACGCTCCATACCTCAATGTCTTTCTGTCATTGTCAGAAAGATTGAGATGGTTTGCCATAAGTTCGCAGTAAATAACTACTCTGTCTGTGTGAGCATATGTGTAACGGTCCTTTGCATTGATAACACTTATTAGAGTTTTTATGGAACTTATTAAATCAATATGTTTTTCGTCAATATCCTCTTTCAATTCTTCCAACACTGAATAATAACTTTCAACTCTGTTTTTATTGAAAAACTTTGCCCTGTACAAAGCATCATCAGCAGTATTGATTAGTTCTTTTTTGTTTTTAGCCTTTATGGGATAACATGAAACACCTATAGAAATAGTCAAATTTCCGTTAGGTTGATTTTCTTCACCTTCAAAATGTGTGTTTTCTACAGCATCTCTTAATCTGTTTCCTATTTCAACAGCTTCTTCCTCGCAGGTATCCGGCAATATAATTGCAAATTCTTCACCGCCGTATCTAGCAATCACATCATTTTCTCTTACATTTTTTTTGAATATTTCTCCGAACTTATTCAGCACAACATCACCTGCACTATGGCCATAAAGATCATTGTAATATTTGAAATGGTCAATATCAATGAATAAAAGCCCCAGTACCTTATTTGACTTGTCTGCTTCATGAATGTGCTCGGACAATGAATTTTGGAAATATCTGTGGTTGTATACGCCGGTCAACTCGTCAATATTTGCCAGATGCAATGTATTTTCTCTGTGCTGGTTTTCAAGTTTCACATAATAACCCAAAAGCCATGCCATTATCACAAATACTCCTGACAGCACCAAATCTGCTTCAAAATATTTGTTAACACCGGTTTTATACCCCAGTAAATCTATTATCAAAATAGCAACAGAGCTTATGACAGCAGTTGTTATGCCAGTATTGAAGCCATATTGAATTGTATTTGCAATTATTATAAATAAATACAGGAATTTGTACTGGCTTTCATGGAATCCTGATATACAAATCAGTCCTGTATATATGGCCATAAAAACTACACTTTCTATGAGGCTGCTTATATTATACACTTGTTCAATCTGATCTTTTTTAAAACTGTGCAGCCATCCCTCGCATATGAGAACAAAAATTCCAAACCCTATGAAGTTTAAGGCAACAATGTTATTTCCAATTGTATTGCTCACCCACGACATCATATAAAGGTTTTCTGGAAATTGTGTAAATATAACAATACCACATATCAAAAGAGAAATGAGCTTTAATACAGACAACATGTCGTATAATTTTTGTTTTCTATTTATGTCAATTTGCATCATTTTTATCACCTGCTTTGCATGTCCAATAAAAAGGGGTCATAAGACCCCTTTTTATTCTTCTCTTAATGATTTAGGTTCTTCTGGCTGATACATTCCCCACCAGCAAGCTGAAGCAGTAGTTGTTGTAGCTAAAAATGACAACATTACAGCTGCTAAAGTCATAACCTTCAATACTAGACCTTTTTTCATTTGTTCGCCCTCCTATTTAGTATAGTCGTACCCCCCATAAACGTATCTAAAGATTCTATAATTATGTGTCCAAGAGATACCAAAGTTATAGATTGCCATAAAATACCTGTGGATATACATACGGCAACAGTTAAAAAATTAATGTTATTTGTAAGTACATAAGCATATGTCATAACTATGTTTACAGCCAACATGCTTAAAGTAAACATCAAAGACTGCTTTTTAAGTCGTTTTCTTTTATCCGGATTTTTTAATGGTTTGTTGACACTGCCAACAGGACAATATTTAATCATAACATAGAAAACAAAAGCAAACTCTAATGCCATTAATCCAATTAAATATACAAATTCAATATTAATCATCAGATGTTTTACCAAAAGTCCAAGAACACAAAATATAATCATTCCAATAACAGCACAGTTCAATGGTTTAGTTGCATGGACTCCGCCTGAAAACTTCCTTAAAATTGCCGCTGCAAAGGAAATAATCATAGATTCAGCAAAAACCCCTAACAAAAGACCAAAAGCAGCAATTGCAAAAATAGACAATACAGTCTGAATTAGTGCAAACGCTCCGTAGGCAATAACCTCTTCCTGGTCATGTCCAAGGGATAAATTTGAAGAAACAACTGAAGCAAAGGATTTAGAAACCTTGTCAATCCAACTCATTTTTAATCCTCTTGCTTTTTAAATTAATAATTATAACTACAATCAAGTAATAGAATATCATTGAAGGAATACCTGCTATTACCGATAACAATGTTTGTCCAGACAATGCTGATGTAAAATTAAGAGAATTGTAGACAACAACCAGTATTATATCTGAAGAAAACAACAATATTACTGATGTCAAAGTAGCTTTAATAGCTTTATGTATCTCAATATTATTCAATTTAACAGCCAATGCAATATCAAACAAAATAGCTATAATTGTATGTACTCCGAAATGAATTGGTAAAAATCTTACAAAATAAATTCCGACACCTCCAATTACACCGGATATTAATACTTTTTTAAAATCAACTTCTGAATCAGATAAAAGACAAATTGCATACATAACTAAAAATGTTTCAGGAATTATTCTAATAAATAACGAATATATAGGTTGCTGAAGCATAAAATTCTCCAAGTTGAATCATATTTTTAATCTAAATTTTATTATGTTTCGTAAAAATTATAGCATTTAGTGTCGATAAATACAATGTTTTTTCAAAATAATTACAATTAATTAGGTAAAAAATGCTATATTAACAATTTTTTCCTTTATTCGAAAATATTAATGTAATTTAAGGAAAAAACTTCAAAATTACAATTAAAAACTAAACAGCTACACAGCAACAATCTAAAATCATCTCAGCAATAACTGCCTTCAACTTCTTTACAGTATTCTACCAGTTTGTTCTTTACATTGTCAGGTGAAAGGATTTTAACCTTGTTGCCAAACTGAAATATCCACCCCAGAAAAGGAGGACTTATTTGAACTCTCACAATTGCCATGAAGTTGTCCTGGTCGTATTTGTGTATTATTGTTTTTTCACCAAAGCGGTCAATTACAACACCAAGCAGAGAATTGTCAAACAATGCTTCCAAAGTTACTTCCTCCCCTCCAAACATACCAAACACTTTTTTGGCATGATCTCCAAAATTTATATGATCTCCTTGTTCTGCTGCTATTTCCAGAATTTCTATGTCTTCCATCTTGTCCACACGAAAGTGAGAAATTCTATCATGTTTTTCACAATCAGCAATCAGGTAGTAATTTTCATCATACCATGTGAGGGTATAGGGACTTGCTGTATATCTTTCACCATTGTTTCTGTATCTTTTTTTCTTGTCAACTGTATATTCAAAGTACTTGAAGGAAATTTGCCTGTGGGTTGCAACAGCAAGATGTATTCTGTCAACATTGCAGTAAATTTTTTCATTCATGGTTTTTACTCTGTCGGCCACATAAACCTGTCGTTTTAGCTGCAAAGCCTCGTAATTACTGGCTAGACTGCTTATTTTCCTTATGAGGTCTCTAGATTTTCTTTCAGTGATAAATTTTGACGATGCCACAGCATCTGCAAGAAGTTTAAGCTCTGCCAGTTCAAAAGTTCTGTCCCCGACATAGTAGCTATAAGTCTTTGATTTTTTGCATAAAATATCAATTCCGTAGCTTTTTAAGGAATCAATATCGTTGTAAATGCTTTTTCTTTCTGCATTTATGTCGTATTTTTTTAGTTCGTTTATAAGGTCTGGAACTGTTAAGGAATGTTCTGAGTCAGTTTTTTCGAAAAGAATTTTCAACAAATACATCAGCTTTAATTTTTGATTTGATAATTTAGACATTTTACCCCCCGATACAATGTTAATATATTTAATTGTGCTTTTAAAACAAAATTTCATAAATACCTGCTCCGACACTTAATTTATCGGCTGTATTTTATATAATTTTATAATTTCATATATTATTTCCAAGACCTGTTCCTGTGCATAATCAGGTATAATTGCTGCATCAACACCAGAATGTGCATATTTGAATACATAGTGACCATTCTTACACATAATTATTATATGATAATTTTACCAAGCATTCAATAATGTTAAAAAATTTTATTATATATAAAAAGGCTCGGAATTTTTCCGAACCTGGATATTATAACATCAATGAAATATTCTTAATTTCATCATTTATTTCCTTGTAGCTCTTGCCTGTTATGTTGCATATGTTTTTTACATCTTCATATTCAGGCTTACAAAACACATTTCCTTCATAGCTGCTAACTTTTACTTTAACAGGACCATACTTTGTTTCCACTTCTATTATTTCCCTGTTAAGAACAGTCCTCTCAGTCCTGTATCTTCTGATACCAATAGTTGTTGTGTTGTTAAATATTACAGATTCCATTTTTCTAATGTCATCTTCTTTGCATATTACTGTCAGTCTGTAAGCCGGTCTGCTTTTTTTCATGTAAATTGGAGTGAAGAAAACATCGCTTGCTCCGTCTTCAAAAAGTTTCTCCATTGTGAATGACAGACTTTCTCCCGTAGAATCATCAATGTTTGTTTCAAGCACCCACATATATTTATTTCCTTGGCAATGATGCATGTCTGTTTCTGATTGTTCATTTGATTCTTCAATCAGATAAGTTCTGAGCACATTTGCTTTGTCAAAATCTTTTTTACCGGCACCTGTTCCAGTTTTCTTGATGGTGTAGGATAGAGGCAGAGAATCCATAGTCTTAATAGCCGCTGCTATTGCTGCTCCTGTAGGTGTTATCATTTCGCCCCTGGCTTGTGTTATTCTTATGGGCAGAGAATGTTCTGCTGCAATGTTTACGACCGCAGGAACAGGAACAGGAATTATGCCGTGTTGGCATTTAACATGACCTCTTCCTTCATACAGTTCAGAAACCACTACATCATCAATTTTAAGGTTATCTATTAATATGGCCAAAGCAACAATGTCAACTATGGAATCAACTGCTCCCACCTCGTGGAAATGAACTTCTGAAACTCCAAGACCGTGAGCCTTTGCTTCTGCTTCTGCCACAACCTGGAAAATCTTTCTGGAAATTGATTTTGCTCTGTTTGTAATTTTTGATTCATCAATTATTTTTAATATATCGACTATGTTTCTGTGTTCATGGTAATGATGTGCATGTTGTCCATGACTGTCATCTGCTTCTTGATAATGTTCATGGTGGTCATGATCATATGAATGACAGTGGCCGTTTTCTATTTCATGTCCATGACTGTGCTCGTGATGATGTTCATGGTCATGATGGTGTTCATGGTCGTGATGGTGCTCATGTTCGTGATGGTGCTCATGCTCTTGTTCTAAAACAACATTAAAATCACATGCATCTATGCCACATTTCTTTGTTCTTCCTATTTCTATGCTGTATCCGTCTACATTCAGACTTCTCAATCCTTCCATCATCACTTCCCTGTCACCGCCCAGATCAAGAAGGGATGCTACAGTCATATCACCGCTTATTCCTGAATAACATTCCATATACAAAATTCTTTTGCTCATTATTGTACCGCCAATCTGTTTATTTGTGTGCTCATGTACCCTGCTCCAAAACCATTGTCAATGTTTACTACAGCAATTCCTTCTGCACATGAATTAAGCATTGTGAGAAGAGAAGAAAGCCCGTTAAAATTTGCACCGTAACCTATTGATGTGGGCACTGCTATTACTGGTTTATGGGACATTCCTGCTATTACTCCGGGCAAGGCTCCTTCCATGCCGGCAACAGCTACAATGCAGTTGGCTTTGTTTATATCTTCAATTTTTGAAAGAAGTCTGTGAATTCCTGCTACTCCAACATCGTAAACCCTCATTACCCTGCTTCCGAAAAATTCCGCTGTCTGTGCAGCTTCTTCTGCAACTGCAATGTCCGATGTTCCTCCTGTGCACACTGCAATTAAACCAGTTTGTTCCGGAACATTCCTCATTATTTTTACAATGCGCGACATTTCGTCATATTCAGCTTCAGGCATAAGTGCATTTATTGCTTCATATTGTTCCTTTGAAGCTCTTGTACCCATTATGTTTATATTTTTTTCATTGAATGACTGAAAAATCTTAACAAGGTGCTCTGTTGATTTTCCGCTGCAGTAAACAACCTCTCCAAATCCCGACCGAAGCATTCTGTGGTGGTCAAGCTTTGCAAACCCAAGGTCCTCGTAAGGAAGTTTTTTAAGAGTTTTTTCAGCTTCACTCAAATCAATTTCATTGTTCTTTACTTTTAACAGCAATTCGTGAATATCCATCTTAACCTCTTTTATTTTATTTTTCCAAATTAATATCCATGCTTCCGGAACGGAAGCCTTCTATATCCAATGTAATATAAACAAAGCCGGATCTTTTCATGAAATCAATGATGGATTGGCTGTTTTCTACCAATTTGATCATATTTTCCTTTGTTACCTCGATTCTTGCTATGTCATTGTGAACCCTCACTCTAACAACATCAAAGCCCAAGCTCTTTATAAAATCCTCTGCTTTATCTATTTTTTCTAAAATTTCAAAATTTAATTCAGTATTGTAAGGAAGTCTTGTAGCCATGCATGGTGCTGATGGTCTTGAAGCAACAGAAATGTTTAAGCTCTTTGCCATTTCTCTTACTTCCTGCTTTGATATATCAAGCTCTGCCAAGGGGCTTACAACTCCCAGTTCTCCAAGAGCCTTTACGCCGGGTCTGTAGACTTTCAGGTCATCTGCATTAGTGCCGTCAACCACGTATTTTAGATCATTGTTCTTTGCAAATTCAGTTAAATTTACAAACAGCGATTTTTTGCACAAATAGCATCTGTTTACGGGATTTTTCAATATTTCCTTGTTTTCAAATTCATTTACCTGAATTATTTTATGAATGGCTCCCATTTCTCCTGCCACTTTTTTTGAAACAGTTACGTCAGAAACAGGGTGCAGTCTTGTTTCAAAAGTTACGGCGTATACATTCTTGTTTTGTTTTTTCCCTGCTTCGCATGAAAGTTTAAGTATGAGACTGCTGTCAACTCCTCCTGAAAAGGCAATACATACTCCGCCTTCAACAAGCTTGTTTATTTTTTCTTCTAGCAATAAAAATTTATTTTCCATAATTCCTCCCATGTTAGGTCATTTGTTTATATTTTGAGCAAACAGGACACCCCTGAAGCACAAATGGTTTTTCAAGTCCGCATCTGTCAAGAAGCTCTTCATTTCTTAATATTTCATCTGATTTTCCGTCAGCCAGAACTCTGCCTTCGCCTATAACTATTGTTCTTTCGCAAACATCAAGTACCATGTCCAGGTCGTGAGTTGCTATTATTTTTGTGTGTTTAAATTCTTTCAATATGTTAATGAGCCTTCTTCTTGACTTAGGATCAAGGTTGGATGAAGGTTCATCCATGAGAAGTATGTCAGGTTCCATTGATAATACACAAGCTATTGAAACCGAACGCTTTTCTCCTCCTGAAAGCTTGTAGGTTTGTCTGTCTGACAAATGTGATGCTCCTACAATTTCCAGGGCTCTTTCAACTCTTTTCTTAACTTCATTTTCTGATAATTTATAATTTCTTGGCCCAAAGGCAACATCATCATAAACTGTGGTGCTGAACAGCTGATGATCCGGATTTTGAAATGTAAAACCAATTCTCTGCCTTATTGACGGAAGTGTTTTTTTATCAAGCGGAACATTGCCTATTCTTATTTCACCGCTGTCAGGGAACAAAATTCCGACCATTGACAAAAGAAGAGTTGATTTTCCTGCACCGTTACTTCCTACCACTGCCACTGATTCTCCGTGATAAATTTCAAAATTCACACCGTTTAGTGCCTTTTTCCCATCAGGATATGAATAGCAAACATTGTCTATAATTACATTGTGATGACTCATTAAAATGCTCCTGTCATAATGTTGCCAAGTATTACCGGCACATTGTAAAATCTGACTAATAATAAAAATACAACACACAAAATCAAATACACATAATCATTTATGCGAAAAATATTTTTAGCCGTATAATATTCCCCTTGGTATCCACGCAAGCACATTGCACTGTAAATTGATTGTGCTCTGTCGTACGTTCTCATCAATAACTGCCCCAAAAGCGGTCCCCACATATTATTGTGAATTCCTTTTTGTCCCGGAGCCCTTAAAAAATATGAAGTACTTATTGTTGAAAATTCTTCAATCAAGACATATGTATAGCGGTATGTGAGCAAAAAAACCATTATAAAAATTTTCGGCACATGTAGGCTGCCAAGGGCTTTTGCAATATCGTCCACTGAAGTAGTTGCAATTAAAAGCATTCCGCACATAACTGATAATGTGCTTTTTATTATGAGGCTTATATATGATAAAATACCTCTTGATACAATCATATTTTCAAAGATTACAACCGCTTCTTTGTCAAGTATTGGATTGGAAATTCCAACAAGCATAATAAGAGGCAGCACCAGCAGCGACCTTTTTAATACGGGCATAACCTTAATGTCTCCAAGGTTGAAAACTATAGACGGATATATTGCCAGTGGAATCAGTGCCACAATTTCATACTTGTTAAATGAAACAGCAGTTAAAATATAAAAAAAACTTGCCAACAATTTGACCAAAGGATTCAGTTTGTGAATCACTGTGTCATTTTGAGCTATTTCATCGAAATACCTTAATCCATACATTGATTTTGTAATTTTATTCATTTGTCTGTCCCGGTTAGTTATTGATTTTAGCCTTTATTTGTCTGTATTTTTTTGAAATTTTTCCTATTAATGCAGCAACTATTAACGTCAAAATACTTCCTGATATTCCTGAAAGTGAAGTTCCAAGTTTTGCTTGAGTTTGAGCTTCCTGATCAGATTTAAAATTATAATCCGGAAGAAATGAGATTTTATCCTGAACGCTTCTTAGAAGTTCATGTATGCTGCTGTTGCCTTCAACCTCGTTGCTGTCAATTGTTTTTTCTATTGACCATTCAAGACCGTCAGGATTATTTGATGCATACCATGATGCAATTCCTCCTATAACTAGTGCCGCACAAAGAAGCAATGCAACAACTTTTTTATTATTACTGTTATTAATTTTATCCAGGTTGCTGCTTTCAAGAAGTTCGGGGCGGGTGTTCCATAAAAACGAAATGACTGCAGCAGTCAGCAGTCCTTCAACAATACCTATTGCCAGGTGTATGGGCTGCATCATAATTACAAACGTGCCAAAAGGAAGTTCAGTCTTCCCTGAAAAAAATGTTTCAAGTACAACAGCAAATGATCCAAGCTGAAGTCCTACTACAGCTGCAATCAGCGATCCGATAAGAATATTTTTCTTTGACATTTTCTTATGTATTATTTTTTTATAAATAAGAGGATATGCAACATAACATGTGAAAAATCCCATGTTGAATATGTTGCATCCAAGTGCAAGCAGCCCCCCATCAGCAAAAAAAAGAGCTTGAATTGCCAGTATTGAAATCAGCGTCAAAAATCCTGCATGAGGTCCAAGAAGTGCTGCTAAAAGGATGCCTCCTCCAATATGACCGCTGGAACCCGTTCCTGGAATAGTAAAATTTATCATCTGAGAAGCAAAAACAAATGCTCCCATAACCCCCATCAAAGGAATCTTTTTTTCATTTTCTTCAATTTCTGTCTGAACCTTTTTTACAGAATATGTGGCAGCGCCAGCAGAAGCAGCCCACATTGCTCCGCCTGTTGCAGCCGATACGAGGGCATCAGCCATATGCATATTATCAGCTCCTTTAATATTGTCATAATTATCCAAATTTAAATAAAATAAAAAACCACAAGGTATGCTTGTTCTCAAGCAATAAAACCTTCGTGGTTTGATGTCATAATCTTGGTCTTCCAAAATTTTAATCGTCTTCAGACGACTTTTTAGATTTTAGCAAATTATATTGTTCTTGTCAACCATTAATGAAAATGATATTTAACTTAATTTGATTGAACAATCCATACATGTGCTTATGAAACTTTTAAGATTATCAGATAAATATTTGCTTTTGTGGTATGCAAGATAAAAGTTCCTAGTGAGTTTTAAGTCATTTATTTTTATTGCATGCAGCTTTTTTTCTTCAATTTCTTTTCTGACCAGCATTTGGGAAATGACCGTGAGTCCCTGCCCGCTTATGACTGCATTTTTTATGGCTTCTGAGTTGTTGCAGATCCATTTTTTGTTAATTGTTATGTCCAGGTTTTCGATTTTCTTTTCAAAGAGTTCCCTTGTTCCGCTGCCTTCTTCCCTGAGAATGAAGTCTTGATTGTTAAGCTTCTCTGCAGTTATTTCTTCCAGTGATGAAAATTCATGGGAGAGAGGACAAACAAGAGTGAGTTCATCCGAAACTATTGGAACTGTAATTATGTCCCGGCTTTTAATTATTCCTTCAACTATTCCCAAATCAAGTTTACTCTTCAAAATCATTTCTTCTATGACGTTTGTATTTTCAACATATACCTTTGTACTTATGTTTGGTTTCTTAAGTTTAAAGTCATTTAAAATATCATTTAACACGCATGTTCCCACAGTTATGGTTGCTCCAATTTTCAAAGAGGTGTTGCTGCTGCTTTTTAGTAGGCTGTCTTCCATTTCTTCAAAAGAAGAAACAATGTGACGTGCATACTTCAGAAGATTTTCTCCTGCTTCTGTAAGATAAAGCTTTTTTGACAGCCTTTCGAAAACTCTTACTCCGTAGTGCTGTTCAATTTCTGCAATTACCTGGCTCACTGACGGCTGAGCCATGAAGAGTTTTTCTGCGGCCAGACTCATCTTTTTGTAATCGCAAACTGCTATAAAAATTTTCAGATGTCTTATTGTCATGGTTCCTCCCATAGGTAATTACCTATCATATTATACAATAATACTATTTTTAATTATGTAATTCAAGGATTATAATATTAAATATAAAATATGTAGCGGAGGAAATATGGAAATTACAGCAGAACAGAGAAAAAAAGTTAAGGGTGAGGGATTCCTTTCCAACAATGATATGGAGCACTTTTCAGCAAGAATAATAACTGAAAACGGTGTTCTTACATCAAAACAAATGAAAAACTTAACCTTGGTTGCAGAAAAATACGGAAACGGACAAATTACATTCACTTCAAGACTGACAGTAGAGCTGCCTGGAATTAAATTTGAAGATATTGAAGCAGTGAAAAACCATGTGGCAGAAGATAACATGAACATTGGAGGAACAGGATCAAGAGTTCGTCCTGTTGTTGCATGCAAAGGAACTGTATGTACAAACGGATTTTTCGACACGCAGGAAATGGCAACTGAAATTCATAATCGCTTTTACACAGGATACAGGAGTGTTACTCTTCCTCATAAGTTCAAAATAGCAGTTGGAGGATGTCCAAACAACTGCGTCAAGCCTGACCTGAATGACCTTGGAATTGTAGGTCAAATGGTTCCAAACTACAACCAGGACAAATGCAGGGGCTGCAAAAAGTGCAGCATTGAAAATGTATGTCCCATGAATGCAGCAAAAGTAGTAAATAAGAAACTTGTTATTGATAAAGAAATATGCATTAACTGCGGCATTTGCATCAACAAATGTGCCTTTGATTCAATTCCCGATGGAAATAAAGGATACAAAGTATATGTTGGCGGCAGATGGGGTAAAAAAATACGCATGGGTTCTCCACTAAGAAAGCTTTTTACAAAAGAAGAAGCCATGGATGTTGTAGAAAAAGCAATATTATTGTTCAAATTAAAAGGCTTAACAGGCGAACGCTTTGCTTCAACTGTAGACAGGCTTGGAGTGGATGAAGCAGAAAAAATACTTGTATCAGACAATATTATGGACAGAAAAGGAGAAATACTTGGAATTAAAACAAAGGGCGGTGCAACGTGCTGAAAAAAAACATTCAAATACCACTGCTTATTTTGATTTTACTAACAGCAATGGTTGCTGTATCATGCAGCAATAGCCAGGCTTCATCAGATGAAACTAAAGTCAGCGCAGAAAATATGAACTACACATTTGAAGATTCCCTTGGTAATGAGGTTGTGTTAAAGGAAAAGCCTCGTAATGTGATTGCTCTTTCAGGTTCTTATGCTGAAACGTGGCTTCTTGCAGGAGGAAATATTGCCGGAACAACAGACGACAGTATTTCAGAACGAAACATAAAGTTATCTGAAACCACTAAGATTGTGGGTACCATAAAAGAACCAAACCTTGAAGAAATATTGTCTCTTTCTCCTGATTTCATAATCCTTTCCTCGGATATAGAAAGCCATTTGGAATTAAAAGAAACATTAACAAAAGCAAATATACCTCATGCATACTTTAAGGTTGAACAGTTTGAGGATTATTTAAAAATGCTTGATATATGTACTGACATAACCGGAAACAAGGATCTGTATGAAAAAAACGGCCTCGAAGTACAAAATGAAATTGAAACAGTAAAATCTGATATTATATCATCAACGTCAAATCCATCAGTTTTATTCATACGTGCATTTTCAGGGGGTGCCAAGGCAAAGGACGATGACAACTTTGCATGCAGGATACTTGATGATCTTGGAACAACAAACATTGCCTCCAAGCACCAGTCAATTCTGGAAGAGTTGAGCATGGAAGAAATTATTGAAGAAGACCCTGATTATATATTCGTCACAACTATGGGCAACACAGAAAAAGCCATTGAAGCAATGAAAAGCGGAATAGAAAAAAATCCTGCCTGGAGCAATTTGTCTGCTGTAAAAAACGGCAGGTACATTGTACTTCCTAAGGAACTTTTCCACTACAAACCAAATGCAAAATGGGGAGAAAGTTATGAATACCTGGCAAAAATCATATATCCGGAAATTTTCAAATAAAGACACACTGAGCTATAACATTTTTGTTATGGCTCTGCTTTCAATTACACTTTCAGCAGGAATAATTTTAAGTATTTCTCTTGGCTCAACTAAACTAACTTTGACAGAAACAATAAATGCATTGTTTAATGAATCTTCATCAAATACTTATCAGATTGTAAATTATGTGAGACTGCCACGAATGTTAGCAGCAGTTCTCGCCGGAAGCTCCTTGTCTGTTGCAGGGGTTATATTGCAGACTGTACTAAACAATTCTCTTGCAAGCCCCAATGTAATAGGAGTTAATGCAGGATCTGGACTTTTTGTTGTTCTTATTGCAGCATTTTTCCCTTCATTTTTTTATTTGACTCCTGTTGCTGCATTCATGGGAGCGCTGATTGCTGTTAATCTTGTTTATTTAATAGCCTTAAAAACCGGAGCTTCGCGGATGACCATTGTATTATCAGGAATTGCCGTATCAAGTTTCATCGGTGCCATAACAGACACAGTTCTCACAATTGTTCCTGATGCTTCAATAAGCAGGACTGCATTTATGATTGGTGGCTTTTCAGGAGTAACAATGGAAAAGCTTCAGTTTGCAGCCTTATTTATAATTTTCGGTCTTATAGTATCTATGCTTTTAAGCTATGACATGAATATTTTGTCCTTAGGGGACGAATCGGCTAAGTCCCTGGGGCTGAATGTTCCCTTGTACAGATTTGTTCTTCTGGCAGTTGCTGCTTTGTTGTCCGGGAGTGCCATAAGTTTTTCAGGGCTCATTGGCTTCATAGGATTAATTGTACCACATGCTGCAAGATTTTTGGTTGGAAATGACAACAGAATTCTGATAGTGGTAAGCGCCATGCTTGGAAGCTCGTTCACTGTTTTTTGCGACATACTTTCTCGTATATTGTTTGCACCCTATGAATTACCTGTGGGAATAATCATGTCCTTTATTGGAGGACCGTTTTTTGTGTATCTTTTATTGATGAAAAAAAGAGGTAATTTATGATTAGTTTGAAAAATGTAACTGCAGGCTACAGCGGCAGGGAAATAATTAAAAACATAGACGTTTCATTTGACAAAGGTACCATCACAACCATCATCGGCAAAAACGGCTGCGGTAAAACAACTCTGTTAAAAACTTCTTCAAATTTATTAAAAATAATGTCCGGAAAAATTCTTCTTAATGTTAATGGAAAAAACTTAGATTTATCCAATATGAAAAATCAAGATATAGCGCGGCACATTTCATTCCTTCCGCAAAACAAGGAAGTTCCAAACATAACAGTCTACAGCCTTGTAATGCATGGCAGATTTCCATATTTGAACTTTTCAAGAATTCCTCAGAAAAACGACAAAAAAATTGTTGAGGAGTCAATTGAATTAATGGGACTGGAACAGTTTAAAAACTGTAACTTGAAGGAATTATCCGGAGGTCAAAGGCAAAAATCATTTATTGCAATGGTCTTGGCTCAAAACACAGACATAGTATTTCTGGATGAACCCACAACTTATCTTGATATAAACCACCAGCTTGAAATTATTGAAACTGTGAAAAACTTGAAAAAACTTGGCAAGACAGTTGTCATGGTCCTTCATGACTTGAATCTTGCCTTTTCCTGCTCAGATAAAATATGTCTCATGGACAACGGTCACATTGCTGTTAATGATGTTCCTGAAAAGGTTATAAAAACAGGAAAAATAAACCAGATATTCAACATACGATGCATGGAGGCCAGTTTAGAAAACTATTCCTCAAAGCATTATATCTTCACTCTTCCCTAGCTTAAATATATAGTTATCTCATAAATCACGGCAATCACTTCAGATTATTGACAAATCCTGACGGGCATTTCTTATGGCCCGTCTTTTTGCATTTTCTTCAATGTGAAAGACAATATTTTTTTATTGTTTATCGATAAATAATTATTGACATTAGAAAAACATCTGCTATAATTTAGTTATAAAAGCAAGGAGGACTTTCATGTATAAAAATAGTTTTGTTCATTATGTATCTAAAATTTGTGTTGATGTGCTTTTCATTGTAGGAATTATTTGCTGCTTATATGTACCATTTTCAAAGCCATTGCTGGTGTACTACTTCAATTTGCAGGATAATTTGATTTTGCCCATGATATTGGTACTGATTGCTTCAGGCATTGCATCAGTATATATTTTGTGGCAGCTCAGGGTCATGTTCAAAACATTGATTGGTGGAAATCCCTTTGTTTTGAAAAATGTTACATGCCTTAGAAAGATGGCTGTTGCAAGCATGTTAATTTCAATTATATTCTGTATTAAAAGCTTGTTTTGGTTTACCATATCAACCGTTGTGATTATTCTCATATTTGTTATTGCATGTTTGTTTTGCCTGACCCTCAAGGATTTGTTCAAGCAAGCCGTATACTATAAAGATGAAAATGATTTAACAGTGTAGGAGGATACAATGGGTATTGTTATTCAGTTAGATGTCATGATGGCAAAGAGAAAAATAGGACTCATGGAGCTGGCGGAAAAGGTAAATATTACGCCTGCCAATTTATCAATATTGAAAAACAACAAAGCCAAGGCCATAAGATTCTCCACACTGGAAGAAATCTGCAGGGCATTGGATTGTCAGCCGGGAGATATAATAGAATATGTAAAGGAGTAAATCATGGATAATTCAATAAAAATTAAGCTGTCTATTTATGGACTGCTTTCAGCAGTGAGCTTCATATATTTAATACTTACTCACAACCCGGGAATAAGTGTTCCTGTATTTACAATCATTCAGTTTGTTTCAATATTCACCTTAATCTACAAGCGTGAAGAGGCAAAAAATAAAAAAGGACTGTTAATGTTTGTTCCCATATTCATTTTGTCTCTTAACTATTACTTAAGCGGAAGTTATTTATGGAGAGCGCCTAATTTCCTGTGCACAATGCTGTTGTACAGCACCATGGTTGCAATTCTTACAGACAACTTCCCTGTGAAAGAACTGAGTTTCAAATTCTTATTTAAAATACTCGAACATGTTATTGTCCCATTAAGAAACTTCAACATTCCTTTTAAATGGATCAATAAGTATAAAAGCGATGACGTGAAAAAAAAGCTTCATTCCAGCATAATACTCGGAATATTCATATCTCTTCCATTTGTAGTATTCCTGCTGATTATGCTGTCCTCTGCAGACCTTGTTTTCTCAGTCAAAGTTGAAAATACACTTGAATGGTTTTCAAAAATGCTTGATTTAGAGTTAATATTTAAAATCATTTTTGGAATGATTGCAGGACTGTATTTGTTTGGTCTAATATACATTGTATTTGCAGAGAAAAAGTCAGATTCCCAAAATGCAATTTTCACCTTAGAAATACGACCCAAAAATGTCGACACAATTGTCATAAATATTTTGCTTTCATCAATACTGCTGGTGTATACACTGTTTATTTTCATTCAGTTCAAATATTTATTTGCGGGTTCTGTCTTGCCGGGAAACTTAAATTACGCCGAATATGCCAGAAGAGGATTTTTTGAACTCATTTTCCTGAGCTTTTTAAATATTGGGCTTATATTACTGACAGTATATTTATATAAAGAAAAAATTTATGTTCAAAGAAACAAATGGTCAAATCTTACAAAAATATTCATGATGTATCTGTGCGCAGTAACATTTGTAATGCTCATATCTTCATTTTACAGAATGTATCTATACGACCAGGAATACGGATTTACACGACTTAGGGTCTTGGTTTACGGATTCCTCATATTTGAATCCATTGGTCTTATAATTACTGCTGCATTTATAATGAGACCTGAATTCAATATTATGGCCGTATACATGGTTATTGGATTATGCTATTACTTGTGTTTGAATGTTGTTCAAATTGATTACATAATTGCCAAACATAATGTTGATATGTATCTTGCAAAAGAAACAGATTCGCTGGATATAGATTATCTCATGAGTTTATCTGTGGACGCGGCTCCACAGATAGCAAGGCTTGTAGAAAACAAAAATGCAGACATAATGACCAGGTATAAAGCAGATTTGTACTTTAAAGATATTGAAGAAAATTACAGCAGCGATTCACTTTGGCAGAGCAGAAATTATTCCATCGACAAAGCCATACAGCTAATAAGCAAATAAACCCGTGGACGGACCTTTTAATTTATAAATGAACTAAAAGGTCCGTCCACGGAATGAATTATTTATACTGTATTAAAATAAAATCAACAAAGTAATTAGAGAGGTGTTTTATGAAACGAGGATCAACACTTTTTTTAAAGATAGCTATTATTCTTATAGGAGTTCCAGTTCTTAGCCTCGGTGTATTTGGATTAACCTGGCTTCCTAATAATCCGGTAAATCCAAAATATGCCCATATGATATATCCCATTATACTAGGGATGTATGTATCTGCTATACCATTTTTCATTGCATTATATCAGGCTTTTAAACTATTAAACATTATAGACATCAATCAAGCATTCTCTAAATTGTCTGTTAAATGTCTAAAGAACATCAAACTTTGTGCAGCAGCTTTCAGTGGTGTGTATGGGTTAATAATGCCATTTGTTTTTCTCATAGCAGAATTTGATGATGCACCAGGTTTAGTCATAATCGGTATGATTCCAGTATTTGCTTCAATTGTAATTTCTGTCTTTGCTGCAGTTCTTGGAAAGCTATTAAAAGAAGCCATTGATATAAAAGACGACAATGATTTAACGATTTGATACAGCATATAGTCAATATCGATGTGATGTTAAAAAGGAAAAATTAGTGTGGCTTCTTACAGAAAATACTATAACTATGACATATTGAAAGAGCAAGAAAAAGAAAAATATTAATAAAAGAAATATATCAAAAGAGGTACATTTATGTATGATATTGTAATTGTCGGGTCTGGCCCTGCAGGAGCTAACCTTGCACGATTAATCGGAGATAAATATAAAGTTTTATTGATAGATAAGCGTGATCTGGAAAATGAGAACCACAAAAACACTATTAATAAATGTTGCGGAGGTTTACTAGCACCTGATGCTCAGAAAATGATTGCAAAGTTGGGCTTAGGAGTTCCAAAAGATATTCTAGTTGACCCACAGCTTTTTGCAGTAAGAACCATTGATTTAACTAACAACCTAGAAAGGCTATATCAGAGATTCTATCATAACATGGACAGAGAAAAGTTTGATAGATGGCTTATTTCATTACTTCCAACCGGTGTTGATAAAAAATTCAATTCATTTTTTAAGAGCTTTACCAAAACGAAGGAAGGGTATGAAATTAAATATATTTATAATGGACTTGAGACAGCTGCTAGAACAAAAGTTATCGTAGGTGCTGATGGTGCCCTTTCAAATATAAGAAAGTCTATTTGCTATGATAAAAATTTTCCCGAAAGGTACATTTCAATTCAGGAATGGTATGAGTGTCAATCTACTATGCCTTATTTCACAGCAATCTTTGATACAGAAATAAGTAATTTTTACTCTTGGGTAATACCTAAGAATAAATGCTTGCTATTAGGATCAGCCCTAAAACCTGGGGATAATACAAGAGAAAAATATAATCTTCTGAAGGCAAAATTAACACAATTAGGCTTTAATTTTGGAAACAAATTAAAAACAGAGGGTGCATTTATTAATAGACCTATGAAAATATCACAGTTTTATGCAGGTAGAGACTGTATAGCTTTAGTTGGAGAAGCCGCAGGAGCAATTAGCCCCAGCTCAGCAGAAGGAATCAGCTATGCATTAAAAAGCTCCCTATATTTAGCTGAGAGTCTTGAAGATGGAATAGATGGATTTTTAAATAGATATGAACAGAAGGTAAAAGATATTAAATTAAATTTACTTATAAAAAATTTAAAATCTCCGGCAATGTTTAACCCCTTTTTAAGAAATTTTGCTATGAAATCAGGTTTTCAAAGTTTAAAGCAATGCTAAATCTCTGCTAATTTAAATGTCCGTACCCAAGATGATTTTTTACATCTTCTGTATTATTTTTTACATTGCAGAGAAATTATTATGATAATGTGTTATTATAATGATGGAGGGAATTATATGAATGCTTCTGTTTCAATGCTTTTTTATTCCATAGTAAGTGCATTTTCAATTATTTATACTGCCTATTCCATTAATAAAAACATATCTCTAAGAAGAAAAAAAGAAGATTATCTTATTGTGCAGCTGAACAATAAATACAACTTTGCATGGTTATATTTGATTCTTGTGATCATTTGGATTACCATGTTCACTAAAGAAATCAGCAGTATGTACAATATGCTTAAGAGAGAATATTTAAACAGTATTTTTCAACTGTTCAATCCCATATATATAGAGAGCTTAAGCAATTACTTTTACGAAAATGACAAGATGATTGAATATTATGAAACGTTGCATTATCCAAATGACTTCATGAACAGTCTCTATATGATTATCGCTTCCGTATGTATTTTAATATTGGATATTAACAAAGAAAAAGTAAAAATCGCCCTATTTCAAGATGGCGTGCTCGTTAGAGACAAATTTTATAATAAGGATAAGCTACTCCAGTATGAGTGGGGCGGTGCCTATGAAAACAAAATGTTTTTTAAAGGGATATATTGCAACCTGGTGTTATACATGGACAGTATTTTTCAAAGCAACCGTGAACTTGCAGTAAGAGTGAATTATTCCGACAAGGATAAAATAGATAATATTTTAAAGTATACATACAACCTGAAATCAAAGGATAATGATGGTGATAAATGATAGACATTTCAGACAAAATTAAAACTATACTTGAGCAACTTCCTGAGCTTCCCGGTATCTACAAAATGATTGATCAAAGAGGAAACATTATATATATTGGAAAAAGCAAGAGCCTTAAAAAAAGAGTGAAAACTTATTTTGCAGATAATCCTAAGTGGGATAAAGTCAACAGAATGGTGCGACTCATTGACAACATTGAGTACGTGGTCACTGACACCCACTTGGAGGCAATGCTTCTGGAATGCAGTCTCATTAAATCCATACAGCCCATATTCAACTCTCAGATGAAAAATGACAAACGTTACGTCTATCTTAAAATAGAAGACTTCAACCGCCACAATTCCTTAAAGGTTACAAGCACAAGAGAAGAAAATTCCTTCGGACCTTTCAGGAACAAGTACATGCTGTATGATATCATGGATTCGTTAAAGAATCTGTACCCCATAATAAAATCAAATGACAGCTATGATTTTGAATACAACCTCTTTCCTGTTTCCATGAACAAGGAAATTTTTCAGGAGAATAAAAAATCATTGCTCCATTTGTTTTCTGACGAAAATAACTTTGATATTTTCATTAAAATTTTAAATCAAAAAATGCAGACAGAATCATCTCTGTGCAATTTCGAATCAGCAATAATGTACAGAAACATGATTCAAAACATGGAATATCTTAAAACAGCAATAAATAAATACAAAATCATCATGACTTCAAGCATATTTATAACAATACCGCTGAAAAATGGGTACAAGCTTTTTTTCATATCCGGTGGAAACATTGTTTTAAAAGAAAAATTATCTGAAACCAGCGAAATAAGTGATGAAACTAAAAATGACTTCATCAGGCGGGGAATGAAATCAACAGAAAATTTTTTAGCTGACATGGACGAAAAATCGCACATGGATTACAGGGACATTCTGTATTCTGAAATAATAAACCTTCCCGACGAATACAAGACTGTGGGGACGGACCTTTTAATTCAGTAATTTGAATTAAAAGGTCCGTCCCCGGAATTTATTGTGTTTTCTTTTTTTTGTTGTAGGTTCTTTTTCGAACTTTTTGTGTTTTGGCTGGCTTTGCAGCTTCAGCATGTGATTCCTGCTCTGTTGGATTGTGCTTTAATGACACCCACAGAGATGTTCCTTCTGCTCCCTTTGTATGCATATCCAGGAAGTCAAATTTCTTTAAAAATTTAGAAAGCTTTGTATCACCGTAATTTCTCACGTCAAAGTCAGGATATCTTTTTACAAGCCTGCTTCCTAATTCTCCTATGTTCATGCTTTGATCTTCATCGTCTATTTCATTAACCATTTTGATAATTGCCATCTTAATGGTGTTTATATCAGTCATGGTCTTGTCATTTTTGTCTGTACTGTTTTTAGATGCTTTTGAAGTTTTATCTGCCTGACTATCCCCTTCTGTCTTTGACCCATCGGTCCTTTGTCCTGAGGAATTGTCCGCAGCAATTTGATTTTCCGATTCTGCCAGCACATCCAGATATTTGAACTGATTGCATGAAGCAATAAATGGTTTTGGAGTCTTCCTTTCTCCCATTCCAACCACCAGCATGCCTGACTCTCTGAGCCTTGAGGACAGTTTTGTAAAATCGCTGTCGCTTGACACTATGCAAAATCCATCAACATTGCCGGAATACAAAATATCCATGGCATCAATAATCATGGCTGAATCCGTGGCATTCTTTCCTACAGTGTAGCCATACTGCTGTATTGGAGTAACAGAATTTTCAAGAAGGACATCTTTCCATGATGAAGTATTGGGCTTTGTCCAATCAGCGTAAATTCTCTTGTACGTTGCAACACCGTAATTTGTTATTTCGTCCAATATGTTTTTTATGTATTTTGCTGACACATTGTCCGCATCTATCAGCACTGCAAATCGTTTTTCTTCAACCATTGCATTCACTCTCCGATTTATGTTATATATATAATACTTCAATTAACATAATTTATCAACAAAAACAAATAATAAATGAATTGTAGATTAATTATTCTGATTCTGACTGTAATCATAATAAGAAATTACATTTTCATAAATAGTGCTTGACAAATCATTTTGTTGATAGTATTATTAGTTTGTAATCATTACAAATTAGAAATCAATATAAATCTAAAGAAGGTGTCATATGAAAATAATACTTGAAGATTTGTTGGAAGAACTTAAAAAAAATAATATACGTCTTTCACATCAAAGATTGAAGGTATTGGAATTCCTTGTTTTAAATCAATGTCACCCTACAGTTGACCAGATTTACAACGGACTTCACAAGGATGTTCCAACTCTGTCAAAAACAACTGTTTATAACACTTTAAACTCATTGACCAGTGCAAATCTTGTAAAAGTCATAAACATTGAGGACAATGAAACCAGATATGACATAAACACCTTTAATCACGGCCACTTCAAATGTCAGCAGTGCAAAGAAATTTTTGATTTTGGAATAAACATGGATTCAATAAACACTGATGATTTAAACGGCTTTAAAACAACTGATAAAAACGTGTATTTCAAGGGCTTATGCCCTAAATGTTCAAATGCTTAATCGCCGTAAGGCAGAATATAAAATAAAATTTATGGAGGATATTATGGAAGATAACAAAACACTTAAAAATTTAATGGATGGTTTCGCTGGAGAGTCACAGGCTAACAGAAAATACCTTGCATACGCAAAAAAAGCTGAAGCAGAAGGAAAAACTAATGCAGCTAAACTTTTCAGAGCAGCATCTGATGCAGAAGCATTGCACGCTCAAAAACATTTAGAAGTTGCAGGAAAAATCAAGACTACAGCTGACAACCTGGCAGATGCAGTTGCAGGAGAAACATTTGAATTTGAAAGCATGTATCCTGAATTCATTAAAGCAGCAGAAGCTGAAGGAAACAAAGCAGCAATTAATTCATTTACTTTTGCAATGAAAGCAGAAGAAGTTCACGCGAAATTATACAAGGAAGCTTTGGAAAATATAGACAATACAGAAGAAGTTACTTACTACTTATGTCCTGTATGTGGAAACATTGAAACATCTGTTCCTGATAAATGCAGCATCTGCGGCGTACCAGGCACAAAATTTATAAAGTACTAATCACCTAAACATAATAAATGTAATAATTAAACCGCTCATAATGAGCGATTAGATTGATGACAAGGTTATTAAATTAATTAATATTGGTAATTGTTGTGAACTTGAAATCTAAGTTCGTAGGGGAGAGCCTTGTGCTCTCCCGCAGATAACAAATTTTGAATTAATAGCCCCGGGAGGACACGAGGTCCTCCCCTACGGTTTGTCAATAGTCTGCCGCTCATAATGAGCGGTTTTTTTGTCTGAAATCATATTTCAGAATATTTATCCCTTTTTATAAAGTTTCATTGAATATTTTGTCGAATTAATGTAAAATTAATTGACTATTCAGATAGATTAATTTATATGAAGGGAGTGTATTCATGTTTACTATAGATAAATATGTTGTTGCCGAAAGTCTGGATCAGGCATATGAGCTTAATCAAAACAGGCGAAATGTTATAATCGGCGGAATGCTCTGGCTTAAAATGGGAAGAAAAAAAATAGGAACAGCTATTGACCTTTCTAATCTCAATCTTAATACAATTGAAGAAGATGACGACAGTTTTAAAATAGGAGCAATGTGCACGCTTAGAGATGTGGAAAATCACTTGGGATTGAACAGCTATTTCAACAATTTGCTTTCAAAATCAGTTGAACACATTGTGGGAGTTCAAATGCGCAATCTTGCAACAATAGGAGGAAGCATTTATTCCAGATTTGGCTTTTCTGATATTTTGACCGCACTATTGTCTCTTGATAGTTATGTTGAGCTTCACAAAGGAGGAATTGTTCCTTTAAAAAAATTTGTAGACATGCCTTACGACAATGATATTCTTGTAAGAATCATAATAAAGAAAGATGGAAGGTCATCGTGCTACAAAAGCCACCGCATGAGTTCTTCTGATTTTCCTGTTCTTGCCTGCGCAGTTTCAAACAAAGGAAATGAATGGTATGCTTCAGTGGGAGCGCGCCCTGGAAAAGCAGTTTTAAAACAGTTCACCTTAAGTGAAAAACCAAGCAATGAAGAAATAGACAAGGTTGCTCAAGATATAACCAAATTGATGACATTCGGAACAAACATGAGAGGAAGTACCAGGTATCGCAGGCTTCTTGCTGACGTTCTTATAAAAAGAAACATTGAAGAAATAATAGGAGGAAATCATGCAGATTAAATTATGGATTAACAACAAAGAATTTAATGATGATATAGCACCTGACATGCTGCTCCTTGATTTCATAAGATCAAAAGGGTTTTTAAGCGTGAAAAGAGGATGCGAGACATCTAACTGCGGATTGTGCACCGTCATGCTTGATAATAAGCCTGTACTTTCATGCTCTGCTCTTGCAGTGCGGGCAAACGAAAAACATGTCACAACAATTGAAGGTCTTGAAAAAGAAGCCTTGGAATTCGGTGGCTTTTTAGCCGATGAGGGAGCCGAACAATGCGGATTCTGCAGCCCTGGATTCATAATGAATGTACTTGCCATGAAAAATGAACTTATAAATCCTTCAGAAAGAGAAATCAAAAAATATCTGGAAGGGAATCTTTGCCGCTGTACCGGTTACATGGGACAGCTAAGAGCCATAAAAAAATATTTATCACGTGTAAAGGAGGGTTCTTATGAAAATAGTTAACAAAGGTGTCAGAAAAAAAGATGCTTTAGCACTGGTTACAGGAAAACCCGTTTACACAGATGATATAGCGCCAAATTGCCTGACTGTAAAGCTCTTAAGAAGTCCTCATGCTCATGCCATGATTGAAGATATCAGCACTGAGAAAGCAAAAAAAGTGCCCGGCATAGAATGCGTGCTCACATATGAAGATGTTCCCAAAACTAGGTTCACAACTGCAGGACAGACATACCCTGAGTTCAGTCCTTACGACAGGTCAATTCTTGACAAACATATACGATGTGTGGGAGATCCTGTTGCAATAGTTGCAGGATGGGATGAAAAATCCGTTGACAAGGCTATTGGATTGTTAAAGGTAAAATACAATGTTCTAGAGCCGATTCTTGACTTTAGAAAAGCAAAGGACAATAAAATAATTGTGCACCCCGAAGAAGATTTCAAGGCACTGGTTGATGTTGGAACAGACAAAGACAGAAACATATGTGCTTCGGAAGTTTTTGAATTTGGAAATGTTGAAGAAGAATTAAAAAAATGTTCTCAAATCATAGATGAAACATATCACACAAAGGCAAATCATCAGACTGCAATGGAAACATTCAGGACGTACACATACATGGATGCTTACGGCAGGCTTAACATTTTAAGCTCCACCCAGGTGCCTTTCCATATAAGACGTATAATGGCAAATGCTCTGGACATACCGAAATCAAAAATACGTGTTATTAAGCCTAGAATTGGCGGAGGCTTCGGCTCTAAACAATCTTCTGTCAGTGAAATGTTCCCTGCAGTTGTAACATGGATAACAGGAAAACCTGCAAAAATTGTGTTCTCAAGAAAAGAAAGCCTTACAAACGGAAGCCCGAGACATGAAAGTGAAATCAGAATACGCCTTGGGGCAGATGATGATGGAATGATAAAGGCTATACACATGGACACATTGTGGAATGCAGGAGCTTACGGTGACCATGGCCCTACAACAGTTGGTCTTGCCGGACACAAAGCCATGACTATCTATAACAGCGCTGCTGCATATAAGTTCAATTACGATGTGTTGTACACAAATACCATGGGCGGCGGTGCTTACAGAGGATATGGTGCAACACAGGGATTCTTTGCACTTGAATCAGCCATAAATGAGCTGGCAGCACGACTTAACATGGACCCCACAGAACTTAGAATGAAAAACATGCTCACCCAATCACAGGTTGGAAATAAAATGCCCACATACTACAATGAAGAGCTTAAAAGCTGCACATTGGACAAGTGTCTCTTAAGAGCTAAAGAAATGATAGGCTGGGATGAAAAGTACCCGTGCAAAGACATGGGAAACCATAAGGTAAGATCCGTTGGCGTTGCTGTATGCATGCAGGGTTCAGGTATTTCAAACGTTGATGTTGGAGCAGTGGAAATAAGGCTCAATGATGACGGCTTCTACACATTGATGATAGGCGCTACTGACATGGGAACGGGCTGCGACACCATTCTTTCACAGATAGCTGCAGAATGTCTTGAATGCGAACTGGACAACATTGCAGTAAACGGCGTTGATACAGATGTGTCTCCTTACGACACAGGATCCTATGCTTCAAGCACAACATACATTACAGGAATGGCTGTTATTAAAGCATGTGAAGCTCTTAAAAATAAAATACTTCATGAAGGAGCCAGACTTCTTAATCTTAATTCTGATGACGTTGAGTTTAACGGCAAGGAAGTGTTCTCCCTGAAAGAAAACAAGAGTATTTCATTAAAAGACATTGGAAATAACAGCCTTGTTGGATTCAACAACTATCTTACAGCCTCAGCATCTAACTATTCTCCTACATCACCTCCTCCATTCATGGCTGGAATTGTAGAAATCGAACTAGACAAGCTTACAGGCAAAGTGGACATAATTGATTATGCTGCAGTTGTTGACTGCGGAACTCCTATAAATCCAAACCTAGCAAGAGTCCAGACTGAAGGCGGATTAGTCCAGGGAATAGGAATGACGCTGTTTGAAGATATAATTTATGATGAGAATGGACGTATGATGAACGATTCATTTATGCAGTACAAAATTCCATCCAGAATAGATGCCGGCAACATAAGAGTTGAATTTGAATCAAGCTATGAACCCACAGGTCCGTTCGGGGCAAAATCCATAGGTGAAGTGGTTATAAACACTCCTGCACCTGCAATTGCAAATGCCATTTACAATGCAACAGCATTAAACTTCAGGGAACTTCCCATAACTGCTGAAAAAATAGCCTTGAAAATGCTTGAAAGAAATAATATTTAATATGCTGCTGCACGTTTGTGCAGCAGTTTTAAATTAAAAAAGTTGCTCCATGATGCAGCAACTTCAGGTGGATGACAAATAAACTTTCGACGTTGTCATTCTGAGGGCTTAGCCCGAAGAATCTCAGGTTTTCAATAAAGATGAGATTCTTCACTATCGTTCAGGATGACTGCGTCAGTGTTTGTCAATGGTCTGAGTTGCTCCATGTTGTGCAGCAACCTTCTAATTAGTTTTACCGTCACAGTATTAATTTCTTATCATTACTTCTTAAATATTACATTCCCACCTTTTATCACACAAGAAACATTAACATTATCATCAAGCAACAACATATCTGCATCCTTTCCGACTTCAATGCTTCCTTTGTTAACATGAACGCCTATAGCTCTTGCAGGTGATAAGCTGGCCATTTTTACTGCTTCATGTATAGGAACATTTAAAAATTTCACCATATTGTATACTGCTTTGTTTAAATTTAAAGTTGAGCCTGCCAGACTGCCATCTGACAAGCGAGCTTCGCCGTTAATTACCATTACCTTTTGTCCGCCTAATTCAAATTCGCCGTCTTTTAAACCTGCTGCCCGCATGGCATCTGAAACTAACACTGCTTTATCTGTTCCCTTTGCCTTTAATGCCAGTTTAATTGCAGCATCATGCAAATGGATTCTGTCACATATTAATTCACAACAAACTCTGTCATCTGTCAATGATGCTCCAACAATTCCAGGTTCTCTATGATTAAAACTTCTCATGCCATTATATAAATGGGTTGAAATTGTTGCACCATTATTTATGCCATTCATGGCTTCTTCATAAGTAGCATTGCTGTGTGCCATGGATACTGCAACATTTTTTTCCTTTAAATATCTGATTAACTCAAGTGCTCCGTCTTTTTCAGGCGCAATGGATACCATTTTTAATTTATTGTCTGATATTTTTATTAATTCTTTAATAAAAATAATATCCGGATCTCTTATAAATTTATCCGGCTGAGCTCCTTTTTTGCTATGGGAAAAAAATGGTCCTTCCAAATGAATTCCAAGTATTTGTGATGAATTTTCCTTATTTTCATAATTTGCAATGTTTTTTACAGCTTCAACAATATTCTCATATGACTGCGTTAAAACAGTTCCTAAATATGAAGTTACACCGTTTTGCAAATGATATTTACCTATGGAATCTATGGCTTCTATAGTTGAATCCATAAAATCATATCCTGAATTACCGTGGTTATGAATATCTATAAAACCTGGTGATAAGTATTGGCCTTTTCCATCTATAATTTCATCAAATTCAATATTTTGCATATTTTCCTGCAAATCAATTTTAGTAATTTTACCTTGTTTTACTAAAACTTCATATCCGATTAATACTTCAGAAGGAGTAATGATTTTAATGTTTCTAAGCAATATACTCATAGACAACCCACCTTTAGAAAATTGTAATCTTTTATGTTTTCAGCTGCTTCATTATCAAGTAAAATTGTTATATTATTGTGAAGCTGCAATATAGATGCCGGCAGTCTGGGATCTATTTTGCCGCTTATAGTTTTTGAAATAGCTTCAGCTTTTGATGAACCTGCTGCTATTAAAACTATTTTCTTAGCCGACAGTATTGTTTTTATTCCCATAGTTATGGCTTTTTTCGGAACATCTTCAATTTTATTAAAGAATCTTGAATTAATATTTATAGTATTTTGATGTAATTTAACTTCGTGTGTATGGGGTTCAAAATATTCAGCTGGTTCATTAAATCCTATATGTCCATTTTTGCCGATCCCCAGAAATAATATATCTATGAAACCAGCCTTTTTAATTTTATTTTCATAATTAAGACATTCTGATTCAATGCTGCTTGTCATCCCATTTGGAATATTAATGTTCGCCCAGTTAATGTCAATATGTGAGAACAGATTTTTTTCCATGAAAAAATAATAACTGTTTTTATCAGTCTTATTAAGACCAATATATTCGTCAAGATTAAATGTTTTAATATTTTTAAAAGATATATTATTTTTTTTGTATTCATTGACAACTATTTTGTACATCTCCAATGGAGTGCTGCCTGTAGGCAAGCCCAGCACTGCATTTTCTTTATTTTTAACTGTATTTAACAAATAGCCAGCTGCCAGGCTGCTTATTTCCTGATAGCTGTTTTTTATTATAACTTCCATTTTACCCTCTAACAGTCTTTGCATTAAGATATTTTTTTCCTAATTGAATTGCATCGATTACAAACCCTTCTGACTGCATCAAATAATCTTTAGCTTCATCTAAAGAACAATCCGTTTCATATATAACAATTGCTTCTTTTAAATTCCAATTTGTTTTTTCAAGAATTAATTTTGCTTCATCTTCATTTTCAACATTTGTTATATTTTTAAATATTCTTAACGCCCTTTGTCTTAATTTTGAATTTGATGCCTGCAAATCAACCATTAAATTTTTATACGTCTTTCCCAGCTTTATCATGGTTGTTGTGCTGATTATGTTAAGTATCATTTTTTGAGCTGTTCCTGATTTAAGCCTTGTTGAGCCTGATATAACTTCCGGCCCCACTATGACTTCAATGCTGACATCAGCAAGCTTTCCTGTTTCTGAATTTGGATTACAGGATATTGCAATTGCTTTAGCTCCAACAGCTTTAGCATACTTTATTGCACCTTTAACATATGGTGTTCTTCCGCTGGCTGCAACTCCTATCAATACATCATTAGAATTGAATTTCTCTTTTATTAAGTCATTGACACCGCTGTTTTCATCGTCTTCAATTCCTTCCACTGCATTTCTGAGGGCTATGTCACCACCTGCAATTAGGCCCTTAACCAACTCTGGATTTGTATTAAATGTAGGAGGACATTCTGAAGCATCTAATACTCCCAGTCTGCCGCTTGTTCCTGCTCCAACTATAATCAGTCTTCCATTGTTTCTTAAAGCTGATACTGTTATGTCAACGGCTTTAGTGATTTCGGGTATAACATTTTCTACAGCAAAAGCTACTTTTTTATCTTCGTTGTTTATAGCTTCTATTATTTCTCTTATGCTCATCTTATCTATGTTAGAGGTATTTTCGTTTAATTGTTCCGTTATCATACCATTTTCAATAATTGTCATTTATTTGCTCCTACATTTCTAAATTGATTCCTGTTTCTTTATTAAACATGTGAATTTTGTCCCATTTGAAAGATATGTTTATCTTATGGTCTGTTTTAATATCATAGCGTGTCTCGCTTCTTATAACGATTTTATTGTCATTAATTCTTGAATGTATTAACATTTCATTTCCCATTAACTCTGATACGTCAACATTTATTTCGTAGCTGTCTTGTAACTTGTCTGTGATTGAAATGCACTCAGGTCTTACACCAAGCGTTATTGGCTGTGATTTAATATTTTTTGATTTAAACTTTTCAACATATTCTTTTGATAAGTTTATTGTATGTCCATTAAATATAATAAAATAATTATCGTCTTCACAACTTAATTCTGCTTCAAAGAAATTCATTTGAGGAGTACCGATAAATCCTGCCACAAATACATTTGATGGATTTTCATATACATTTTGAGGTGTATCAACTTGATTAACAACTCCATCTTTCATTATTACTATTCTGTCTCCCAGTGTCATGGCTTCTGTCTGATCATGTGTTACATATATAAAAGTGGTGTTAAGTCTTTTATGAAGTTTTAATATTTCAGTTCTCATTTCATTTCTAAGCTTTGCATCCAGGTTTGACAATGGCTCATCCATTAAAAACACCTTTGGGTCTCTCACTATTGCTCTGCCTATGGCAACCCTTTGTCTTTGTCCACCTGAAAGTGCACGTGGCTTTCTTTTTAAATACTCTTCTATTCCTAATATCTTTGCAGCATTAATAACCCTGTCATTTATTTCTTCTTTGCTCATTTTTCTTATTTTCAAACCAAAAGCCATGTTATCATACACAGTCATATGCGGATACAAGGCATAGTTTTGAAATACCATGGCAATATCTCTGTCCTTAGGAGCAACATCATTAACTTTTCTATTTTCTATATACAGTTCTCCTTGGGTTATTTCTTCCAGCCCTGCTACCATTCGTAAAGTAGTAGTCTTGCCGCATCCTGATGGTCCGACTAAGACTATAAATTCCTTGTCTTGTATTTCCAGATTCAAATCTTCAACTGCTGTTACATCATGATCATATTTTTTATATATATTTTTTAATGTTATAGATGCCACGTTTTCCTCCTGGTTTCATATAGATTAAATACTGCTTCTGTTACCATTATGTCCTTATTAATAAACAGGCAATTTTTACTGTATTTTGAAACTTCATTTTTATATGATTCAAGTACAACAATGCTGTTATGAAATACTCCCCCATTTAAGCCAATTTTTATATTTTCGTCAGTTTTAAATTCCTTAATTGCTGATACAGTTGTTTCTGCTAAATATTTCCCTGCATCTTCTAAAAGTTTTACTGCAGCAGCATTATCTTTATCTGATAGATTTACAATTATATGAAACAGTGAAGCTACTGTTTTTTTGGGATTGTCATAAACAAACTTCTTAATCACCTTGGGTACAATTTCTGTAATTTCTTTTTGAGAATTTGGAAGACTGCCCCAAATTTCTCTAATGATCTTTGTACTTAATTCATCTAACTCAAGTCCGTTATCTATTTGTGCAGCTATTCTTTTAAGAGCTTCAACAGCAGTATGATAACCGCTTCCTTTATCTCCTAAAATATGGCCCCATCCTCCAATAACTTTTCCTTCATTATTTTTTTGAACATATACAGAAGCACCTGTTCCAGCTATTGCAATTATTCCATCTTCATTTTTCAAGTACGCTTTTGCTGTCATTTCAGCATCATTCAATATAATGTTGTCCAGCATAAATTTATCTTTTATGTAATTATGTAAAATTTCCTTAAAATCTCCGGTGTCGGCACCGGCCATTCCAACTGCTAAAAATCTGCATTCACCTTTTATACTTTCCAAACAGCTTTCAATCAACTTGCTTATATTGGCAATTGTTTGCTTGGCATCAACTGAAGGATTGCCGTATCCTCCGTTATTTTCAAATATTAAATTTTGTTCCAAGTCATATGCTGCAAGATGTGACTTAGTTCCTCCAGATTCTATACCGATTATATATTCCATATGTCTTCCCAGCTTTATTTTATAGATGTTAAAGCAATATTGTGTATATTTCTTCTTAAGCTTACTAATTTAGTATTATCTCGGGATGGGTGGATTCTGTTAGTTAAAAGTATGAAAGCTTTTTTGTTGACTAAATCCATGATTATTGAAGTTCCAGTAAAACCGCTGTGATATATTGTTCTGTCACCGGCAAAATCACACAATGCAGCATTCTTTCCCTTAACCCACCAGCCTAATCCTCTGTCGTCATTTAATCCTTCTGTATGTAATTTTGAAATCAATTTGATTGTTTGTTTGCTTAAAACTGTTTGTCCGTTAAACTCACCGTCATTTAAATACATTCTTGCAAAGTTCTTTAAATCACCGGCTGTTGAAAACAGTCCTGCATGTCCTGCAACTCCCCCAAGAACATATGATTTTTCATCATGTACCATACCTTTAATAATTTTATTGCGCATTTTACAAAATTCAGTTGGAACACAAAGCCCTTTTATTTCATCTTTTGGACTAAAGAATGTATCAGTCATATTAAGTTTATTAAATACATTTTCTTCTGCAAATTTTTCATAGGACCCTGTTAAGGCATCAATTATAAATCCCAACAAAATGAATCCAATATCTGAATACAACACCTGCTTTTCAAACCGTAGGTCATTTACTTTGTTGTTGAACACTGCATCAATTAATTGCTCCTTGTTCATTTCTTTGCAGTCTATATCAGCATCATGACCTGATGTATGAGTCAACAGATGTCTTATTGTTACCTTATTGTTTTTATATCTTGGCAATATGTCTGAAACCGGCGTATCCAGGTGCAAAACCCCTTGTTCCATCAGCATCATGATTGATGTTGTTGTTGAAATGACCTTGGTCAGTGAAGCTAAATCATATATGGCATTATCAATTAGATTTTCTTCAGTTGGTATTAGCTGTGATTTTCCAAAGCATTTCATGTATGAATCTTTTTCATCCATAAGAACAAACGCAGCTCCAGGAAAAGTTTGATTTTCGCACAAGCTAATAATGTAATTTTCTAAATATTCAACTCTTTCTTTAATAAACATAAATCTCTCCTTATTCCTTAAGGCCGCCAACCAGAAATCCTTTGGCAATTCTGTCCTGAAATATAATATATATTAAAATTGTAGGTAGTGTGGCTATTATTACTGCTGCAAACAAGACTGTCCACGTTGCGTTATATTGCTGCTGAACCTGCAATGATCTGAGTCCCACAGCCACTGTCTGAAGTTCTGGATTTGTAAGCAGTATGGATGGAAGGAAATAGTCATTCCAAATATTAATTGCAGTAATTATAGTAACTGCAATTGTTGCTTCTCTTGCCATGGGAAACATAACATTCCAGAACACCTTAAAATCGCTGGCTCCGTCAATAAATGCTGCTTCAGCATAACTCCACGATATTTTTTTAAAGAAAGAATAAAAAATTACCATGTTTGTTCCCATGCCGGTAGCATACATAACTATTAATCCGTATATATTAAATAAACCTGTGTCTTTTAAGAAAACATACAATGGAGCGAGTGTTCCTGATGTTGGTATTAAGAATCCAACTATTGCCATACCGTATATCAGCTTATTACCTCTAAATTTGTATTTTGCCAGTATATATGCTGTACCGGCTGAACAGATTACCTGAAGAACCGTACCAACAATTGTTAAAACAATACTTGTCTTAAAATATGAGAGCATGTTTGTTTCTTTAAGAGCCCTTGCATAATTTGTAAAATCAAACTTTGCAGGAAGACTCCATGTGCTGCTATAAAATTCAGAAACTGTTTTAAATGAATTAATTAAAACCCATATATAAGGGAAAATTAATGAAAATGCATATGAAAACAACAATACTTCAATTAATATTAGAACAGTCTTGCTAAATTTTCTTCCCAATTTATATCCTCCTTTAGCTCCATTCCTTTTCTCTTTTGTCCAGGAATTTTTTAATAATAGATACTGCAATGTAACCCAAAACAGCCATTGTTATTCCGGCTGCAGAGGCAAGGCCATAGCTTCCGCCACCTAATACTTCCTCAACAACTTTAAGTGCAATGGTTGATGTTCCGTATTGGCCGTTTGTCAATAATTGTGGATGGAGAAATACTCTGAATGCTGCTGTTGCACCTAAGATTGTAACAGTGCATATTGTTGGCCATACGCTTGGTATTATAATGTGAATGAATTCCTGCCAGTTTGTTATTCCATCTAACTCAGCTGATTCCAATATCTCTTTAGGTATTTTTGCAATTGCTCCGCTTAAAATCAGATTATTAAAACCGATACCTGCCCATACGCAATAAATAAATACATTTATTAGAGCTGTCTTGGGATCTCCCAGCCAGACCCTTGTAAGGTTCTCCATTCCAATTCTTGTTAAAAGCTCATTAACCAATCCTTGGTTTGGAGCCCAGGCAAATGACCAAACCATGGTCAATATAACTATTGATATAATATTGGGGATAAAAAGCACTGCATTAAAAAATCTATAAAAAGGAATTTTTTTAGACAGCACGTATGCCACAACCAATGATAAGGGAACTATAACCAAGACGTTCAATCCAAGCCATAAGAATGTATTCCTAAATGCTATTCCGTATGAAGCAGTATTATTTATTATCTTATTAAATAGTTCCATGTAGTTTTCTATACCGGCAAAACGCATTTTACCTGTAAATCTGTTTAATCTTTGAAATGAATAAGCTAAAGTCTGCAAGTTCATAAAAAGTGTGAAAATCAGCCAATGAGCAACAGGCCATGCCAGCATTAAAACAACAAATAATTTTGATTTGTTCAATTTATTTGATTTCACTTTAATTAACTTTTTATTTTTGTCTTTGTTTTCGATTTTTGAAATTTCGCTCAAAATCATCACCTCTCTGATAGCTATTTTAAACTCAAGGAACTCCTAATGAGCGTTCCATTATGGAGTTCCTTTATAATCAGATTATAAGCCTAAATCTGTTTTTACCCTATCATATTCTGTTGCAGCTTCATTTTTAAAGTCTTCTGCAGCCTTTTCAGGTGTTATTTCACCGGTTGAAATCTGAGTCAGATATGCATTTCCCAATGATTTAAACATTAAAGGGTTACTGCTTGCATCTGTATATTGATAATAAGCTTCATTAGTTATAACATCTTGGCATGTTTGAGTGAATTCACTTACTTCATCACTAAGTTCATAATTAAATGGTCTTAATCCTCCTGCAAGCTTAGCAAACTGTTCACATGATTCCGGGCTTAAGCTGAATAAAACAAATGCTTTTGCGACTTCAGGCACTTCAGTATTGTTATATATAGCCATGTAGTCTGGCATATTAATAAATGATACAGGCTTATCCACTTTTCCACCTTGTGGAACAGGAGCCATAGCAATTCTGTATCCCTGCGGCCATGCTTCTGACATTTCGTTTTCTAACCAGTACCCATTGAGTATCATAGCTACTTTGTTGTTAATGAACTCCATTTGAACCTGTGTATGATCTAGTGCAGTAGTTCCGCTCATTATGTAACCTTTGTCAAATAATTTCCTAAAGTTCTTGAATGATTCCAACACTGCTGTATCTCCATAAATATCAGCACTTGTTGGGTTTTTATATTCTCCAAAGAATTTTTCTTCGCCCATTGCTTGTAACTGCCATCCTCTAATGAACGGTCTTGTATAATTAGGAAATTTTCCTGGATAAGTCAAAGGTGCAATACCGGCAGATTTAATCTCTTCACATAAAGCTTCGAATTCTTCCCAAGTTTTTGGATATTCCCAACCATGTTCTTCAAACATATTTACATTGTAAACAACGCTCATAGGACCTGCTGACCAAGGAACAGAGTATTTTTTTATTCCGCCATTATCTTTTCCAAGGTCAAAGTAAAATTTATCTTTTGCTACATCAGTAATATACTCATCCAATGTCATATCAGTTCCCGGAACTTTTTCTTCATAAAGACTTGTTAAATCCATTACCAAACCCTGTGGTCCCCATTCTTCCCACATGCTACCGTTTGCCATATAAACATCCGGTGCATCTACTCCGCTTTCAATCATTGGTGTTAAAGTTTCTGTAAGGTTAGCATCTCCAACCAACTCCACTGTTACATTTGGATATTGTTTTTCAAATTCTGTTTTAAGCCAGTTCTGCCACTTGTTGCCGAAACCTGCTTCGAAAAATGTTACTTTCAGAGTTACTTCTTTATCTTGTGGAACGCTGGGAGCAGCTTCGTTTGATGCATTATTAGCTGCGTTGCTGTCTGCTGCTGTCCCTCCGCTGCTGCATCCTGCTAACAGCATTGCAGCTACTAGAGTAATTGATAATACCTTTGCAAACTTTTTCATTACTATTCCTCCATAATTATTTTTGAAAGCCAGATGCTTTCTGAATTAATTTGAAACATTTATTGAAATTTTATTTTAAATTAATTATAGTTTATTTGAAACATTATTTCAACAGTTTAATTTATAAATTTAACTTTTTTACAATAAAAAATAAATAAGATTTAGACTTGTTGTCGCAATCTTACTTATTTTAGCTTTAAACCGGAAATTATGCTGCCCGTTTCTATTATTTGTTTTGGAATATGATCGTAATTTTTCTTAATTAAACTCATGAATATGATGTCAATTAAGGTTAACTGCGATATTCTTGAAGATATGGCTCCTATTCTAAAACCCTGTTCTATATGTATTGTATTAATATTTATATCAGAAATATCAGCTATTGGATTTTTGCCGACATGAGTTATTGAAATTGTTTTAGCTCCTCTTTCTTTTGCCAGTTTCAGGCTGTTAAATGTTTCTTTAGTCTTGCCGCTATTGGAAATGGCAATTGCTATGTCATTTTTGTTTATGTAGGATGCTGAAACAAGCTGCAGATGGTAATCGCTGTGCAGACTGGTTTTCATATTTATTCTCACTAATTTATATTGAAAATCCAAAGCAACAACATAAGAACCACCAACACCAAACAAATGAATTGTATCTGCATTATTTATTGCATCTACAGCTTCATCTATTATTTCTGATTTAATAATGGATTCTGTATTTTTAACAGCATTTATATGAGCGTTAATTACTTTAGAAATAATTTTTTCTGTAGAATCATTTGTGGTGATTTGTTCATATATTTCTTTTTCTTGATTTAATTCTTTACTTAAATTTTTGGCTATAGCCATTTGAAATTCTTTAAAACCACTATATCCCAGCTTCTTTGAAAAACGAATTATTGCAGCGGGACTTGTATCAGATACACTTGCAAATTGTTGAACAGTCATTTCACATATTTCCAGCCTGTTATTTATTACATAGTCTGCTAATTTTTTATCATTTAAAGATAATGTAGGTTTTAAATTTTCTATAACATTTAATATATCCATTATTACGCTCCTAAAAACTTTGAGACATGACCGTAAATGTTTTGCCGTATAATATGAAATGAGCGTCAAAACGTATTGATACTCTAATCATACCATATTATTACAAAATAAACAATAAAGTATAGCGAACTCTCTCTATATTCTCTATTTAAATCCCTTTAATTCTCTTAAAAATCATCACGGCCTCCAGAACTCCTCCTCCAATGGCTCTTGCCTTGTCAGAAATTGAAAAACAATTTTCAAGCTGGTCCACTCTTGGGTCCACATCTCCGACCTTGAAATTTTCAGTCACATATGTGTTGTCTCTTAAAATTCCTCTGAGTATGCCGTCAATTTTTGCTTTTACTTCCTTACCGTCAACTATAGCTACAGTTTCTCCGCATTTAATTATATCACCGATGTTATGGGATGTCCTGAATGTTCCTTTGCACGGCGAATAAATTACCCGTTCCCATGTGTATCCTTCTATGCTTCCGGGTGTCTTTGTGTTAGGAGCTGCTTCACCTTCAAAAATAATTCTTCCAAGATTGTGTCCCCTGTTGCTTTCAATTACAGCATCAACATCTATTCCTGCTGTGAATCCGGGACCCACTGCAACAGTAACAGGAGCAAGATTCCTGCTCATGCCGGTATTTTTTTTTGCTATTATTGAATCAACTACAACATCCGGTTTCAATATGTTTATATAATATCCTTCAGGATCAACAGCTATCGGAACCTGGTCCTTTTCCCATGCACTGTATATTTCATCTGCATTTTCAGCCAATATGCAAACTGTATCCTCAAGAACTTTTATTCCGCTGTATACTGCTTCTGAGAAACATACCGTCCTTCTTATGGAAGTAGGCTGTTTTGTTTCAAGAATGAGCACCCTGAAACCGGATCTGTGAAGTTTCTGTACAACACCTGAAGCAATATCTCCTCCGCCTCTTACCAGGACAATATTTGATTTCATCTTTCCACCTTCTTACTGACATTTTCATAATCTTCAATGGTATCAATATCCAAGAATTCATATTCTCTGTCTGTGTCTACAAAGACTATTTTATCCTTATTATTAACTATGACAGCCTTTCCTCCATTGTCTTTGCTAAGCATTAAAAGTTCCTCCTTTAGCCAATGTGGAAAAATTACAGGATTCCTCATTTTATCTTTGCACCTGGGCACTATAATACAACAGGGATTTTTTTCAAAACTTTCAAGCATGAGCTTTACAGTTTCAACAGATACAAGCGGCTGATCTGCCACAAAAAACATGTACCCATCGGCTTCCTTTGATTTTTGAACGCCAAGAATTACAGACCGGCTCTGACCGTTCTCATACTCTGTATTTTTAACAGCATTAAATCCCAGAAGCCTGGACTTTTGCAGTATTTCCTCATCCTTTGCCACAACAGTCTTATCATAAAAATCGCATTTATTGATTGTGTCAAGTATGTATTCAAAAATTTGCCTGTCTTTTAATTTCATGAGGAGTTTATTTTTATTCATCCTTCTTGACATACCTGAAGCCATAACTATTGCGCTAACATTCATAATATACCCCTTCTTTCAATGAACCCGTGCAAATTTTAAAATCAAATGCATTCCCTGCAGCATTTGTTTTCAGGTATTCTGCAAGTTTTCGAGCTGTCTGTATCTTTTCACTGTCATCTGCCCTGTTAATGAACAAGTACAAACTTCCTCTTGAATTTTTAAATATTCCATCTGGGCTGGAACATATTCTTCCTACGGTTTCATTGTCTACAATCAAGCTTCCTTCAGTAAACTTAATGAAACCCTCGTAATTATATATATTGTCCTGTTTTATTTTTTCGCCCAGCATGTCAATGGGAAAAACACCAATTGTCTTTGTTGTTTTTCTTAGTATAGGAGGTTCATGGTCCTTCCATGCTTTGAGAGGCAGCATTTTTGAACCATCTGCCTCAATGAGCACAACATCAAAATCATCCATTACACTTTCAAGGTCTTCATCACTGATTCCAATCAGTTTTTTTTCTTCCTTAATGTACTTGCTGGAAATCACTGTTTCTCCCTCATGATTCTTCATTTTATCTCGAATGTAATCATCTATGCAAGGGTATATGAAATCATAATATTCTTTTGAAGGCATTAAAATTTTGGTGCTGGTGGTTATAAGCACCCTGCTCTTTTTCCTCAGTTCATTTCCAAGTGTAAACAGAAGAGATGTCTTCCCTCCTGTACCTGTAATTGAAACAACATCACCCTTTTTTATATCAAACAATTCCTTTAAAGTTTTCATAAATCCTCATTTTTAAACCATGAAGGCAGATACTGAAATCATTTTATTAATTATACAATTTATAATATTAAATATCAATGAATATAAAATGATATACGCGATTCTGGTTGATTTTCAAATAGAATGGTATTTTTAGAAGCTGAAATATTGTTCCTCTTTACAAAAAAGAGCAATGAATTACATTGCTCAGATTTTATATCAATTTCCCTGCCACATATTTTTTGACTATATTTTCATGTGAGCCCACATAAACAAATCTTTCAAGTCTTTCCTCCAGGTTGTGAGGAATTTCGTTTATGAGATTTTCATCATCAATTACTAGGGCATCAAACTGATAACCCTTCTCAAATGAGCCTACCTTGCCGAAGAAAGAACCTCCGCCTTTAGTGGCAAGATAAAATGCTTCAGAAAAGCTAACTGGCTTATATTCCGGAAAAACAGTCCAGTAAAGTTTTGATGTCTTGATTGTTTCAACTATGTGTTCTCTCATGTTGAGAGAATGAGCTCCTCCCACATCAGAGCCAAGTCCAATTTTTAGTCCTGCGTCCATATATTTTCTAAGAGGCATCATGCCGCTTGACAAATTTGCATTAGACTGAGGGCAGTGGGCTATCATCACTTCACGTTCTTTAAGCATAATGAGCTCATCATCTGAGCAGTGGACACAGTGAGCCATTACTGTCTGACCTTTGGGCATAAGACCATAGTCATTATAAACACTTGTAAAATCCCTGCACTCAGGATGAAGTTCTTTCACCCACTTTATTTCATCCTTGTTCTCATCAAGATGTGACTGAACAGGAAGATTATACTTATTTACTATTTCTGATAGTTTTTTCATGAGCTCTGCAGTTGTGCACGGAACATATCTGGGTGTAACAATATAATCCACATTGTCATTGTTTTTTGTACTGTTCATCCACTCAATAAGTTCAACTGTTTCATTTGCAGATGTCAATGTATCTTCCATGAGGCCTTCTATTGAATTTCTATCCATATTCACTTTTCCAACCAATGCTCCCATGCCTGACTTTCTGAGAAGTTCAATCAATATCTTAGTACCTTCAGAGTGGCTTGTTGCAAACATGCTTGCCCTTGTGGTGCCGTTCTTTTTCATCTCTTCGATTGTCAGACTATATGATGACCTTGCAAATTCAGCATCCTTGTAATTTCCTTCAACTGCAAAAGTATATTTCTCAAGCCATGGTAAAAGTTCAAGGCTAAATCCCATACCTGCATTGACCCACTGTGGTGCGTGAACATGTACATCGTTGAATCCCGGTATTATGAGTCCCTTTGTATCTACCTCCGGCAATATATTTTTATATTTTTCGGGGGGCTGTGAATAAACTCCTTCAATAATTCCTTCTTCAACAGCTATATATCCATTTTTAACTATTGTAAATTTTTCTGATGTTTCAGTGTAAAGAATATTTCCTTTATATATTTTAATCATCTAAATCCTCTTTCTTATAACCTTAAAAACACAACTCTTAATCTTATCACAATTTCCATAATAATGCAATATATTTTTGACAAAATAAAAGCACAGCGAACTGTGCCTTAATAGTGTGTATTCTTACAACCCGTTTCTTTTTTTCGAATCAGCATAATACACATTTAATTTCTTTAAGTTGTTCACCCAAAGATAAATAACAAAAGGTACGAATAAAACCATCAGAATATCTATTTGTGACATGAGTATGAAGTCAAAAATACCGTGGAGAACTGTAGGAACAGAGAGTGATTTCTTAAAATAATACTGGCTTTCTTCTTCTGTGAGAGCAAATTTTGCCATGGATAAATAATAACCCATTGTAACCGCAAAAAGCATGTGTGCAGGTACAGACACAATTGCTCTGTAAAATCCTATGGATTCAACATCTGAAAATCTAAACACAACATACATTACATTTTCTATGGTTGCAAAACCGAGGGCTGCAATTACGCAATATACTATGCCGTCCAGCTTCTCATCAAACACCGGATTGAAGTAAACATTTTTTAAAACAACCTGCCTTTTCATGTATTCCTCCGTGAGTCCGGCTACTATGAAAGCCGTGTACCCAATACCGATTATTCCAGGAAACACATTGAAAAAAGTCAGAATGTTTTCCACAAAAATTGTTGGAATTACAGAAATTATCCCCATAATGAAGACTTTTAAAAGAATTCTTACAGGTTCTCTGTCATGTCTGTCAAATAAATAGAAAAACAAACCAAGCGCAATGCCTGGGGTTATTGCCGTCATAAATAAATTTATGTTCATAGCCTCTCCAATTATGAATTTTTACATAAAACTTATTCTTTTATATTATTACTTTATTATTCAATTGGCAAACTATTTTTACAGGAAATAATTTTTACTGGCAGCTTATTGCCTGCTCCTGTGTTTTTTTCTGAGCGTCAAGGTATAGTCCCGATATGGTTGAAATAGGACAAATTGTGCACCAGGTTCTTGGCTTGTAAACAAATGCAAGCACCAAACCAATTATGGTTGTGGTCATCATCATTGAATAAAAGCGGTATGCCATGTGTGTAATCCAAGGCAATACGTTGTTTAATTCAATCATTTGCGGCATTTTGAAAGGAATTGGAAACACTATGAAAAACCTCAGCTGTTCCAATGGATTCATTAATCCCGACGCAACTCTTGCCGTTGACATGGTGATGAAAAACAAGCTTATTCCGAAATATATCAGCATTATATATTTTAAGTTTCCTTTAATGAAATAAGTAGGAGTTTTTAAAGAAAACTTGCTTGTAAGTTTTCCTGCTTTTGTATATAGATTTGCTCTTGGGCAATATCCCTGACAATATGTCTTCCTTTTTGTTTTTACAAGCAATACCATGGGAAGAATCATGCAAATCAGCCCCAGAAGCGAAAAGTGTATATTCACAAAACCAAGTGTGAAATATAAAATGTTGATGACAAAAAGATTTTTGTTGTTCTTTAAATTTTTAAAAAAATTAGTCATTAATACCTCCATGCAATTTCGCGACAAAAAAATATACAACTAAAAATTTTGGCGATATTCATTCGTGAAAATTAATTAATTGCATATATTTTTTAATCTTAATATGACTTAACTAATATGTTGTCATAGTATACATGTTGGTATGTATATGTTCTGTGATTAAATCACTGAACCGTTATTCAATGATGCTTTGCACTCTTTTCATAACAGATTCAAATTCTTCAGTTCCGGCTAATTCAGCTATATTCTTAGGCTTTTCAGGACAGAGAGTGTATTCCTTAATATTAAGGCTCAAATATTGAACATCCACCCAATTTCCGAATTTGAAGCCAACATTTTTCAGTATTCCAACTTTTTCAAAACCAAGCTTGCTGTGCAGTTTTTCGCTTTTGATGTTAGGCATCGTTACAACACCATAAATATTACAATATCCTAAAAGACCTGACAATTCAATAAGAGCAACATAAAGTGCCTTTCCAATGCACTTGCCCTGATGTGAAGGATCTATGTAAATAGAGGATTCAACGGACCAGTCATAGGCTTCCCTTTCTCTAAAGCGTGAAATGTAGGCATATCCTACAACCACGTTTTCTTCTTCGCAAACGAGAAGTGGAAATGTTTTTTGAATTTTGGCCATTCTTTCTATGAATTCTTCTTCTGACGGCACTTTGTACTCAAAGGTAATAATGGTATCCCTTACAAATGGTTCATAGATATCTAAAATTGAAGAATAATCACCTTCGTTAGCAAGCCTTATTTTACAGTTATTCATCTTTATCCCTCTCTATCATAATTTTATATATAATACTGCACATAATCGAAATTTTCAATATAAATAATAAAAAAGACAAATTAAGCTGTGCCTAATTTATCCTATTGTTTCCTCAATGGAAAGTATTCCACCAAACCAAAACTCAAACCTAACAGGAACTTCTGTCTTCATAACTTCAAGATTAAAATCCACACTGGAGGATTCGGGAAATTTTATCTTTGTACTTCGTATTATGTTACCTTCCAGGTCATAGAGTTTGTATTCATTGTTTCCTGATTCTTGAACAGGCTGGTTTGTAGAAAAATGAAGGACAAAGATGTTACTGTCAATTTTACCATCATACACTATGTTGTAATCCTTGATGAAGTTTTTTTCATTAAAAAACATTTCAGGTTCTACACTGTAATATTTATTCTTTCCAAAGAGGCTGCACGCCCTCTTGTAGTCTGCAATACTCCTGAACACTATGTTCTTTAAATTTCTTATAGAAACCGGTTCATCAATAATAAGCTCTGCCATTTTTTTTCGTCTTGAAGTCTTCATGTTTTCACTTAAATCATCATCCGGTTCTATATTAAACACCGTTTCCCAGTCTATTTTCTTGCTGAAGAATTCATTGTCAGTTCCAAATTTTGTATAAATGGAGTCTGCATCACCGTCTGTAAACACTGACAGATCAAAACAAATTAATTCCTCACTGAACACCAGACAAACTGGAACGTCCATTTTCAGGCGGCTGTTGCATTTTTTTTCATAATAAAACCTTGTGCAGTTTTTTAGGTCGTTTACTGCTTTAATGTCTTTATCCCATACATCCGTAAACTCTATGTTGTTTGCATAACAAAGAGCCCTGCTGCAAAGATATCCTATTTCTATTATGGAACTTAAGTTAGAAAAGTCTGTGTAGTGCAGCAGCCCCCTGAACTCATGCTCTTCTTTCAATTTTTTGACCGTTTCTTTCAGCTTATGGCAATCACTTTTCACATAAATTCCTCCTCACATCTTTAATAATTTATATTAGATAAGGTTTTCATTTATGTGATTAAAATTGAAACTATTTTTATGAAAAAAATGGGCTGTTGCATTAGCATTTATTATCGTTTCATTTTGAGGGCTTTAGCCCTAAGAATCTCATTACTTTAAAATATGAGATTCTTCGCAGCGCTCAAAATGACATGAATATGCTAATGCAGCAGTCCCAAAACTTATTCTGTGTATTCTTTTGCTTGTTCCTCATTTCTAAGAACTCTCAATGTTCCAAGGGCCAGTGATTCCATTTCATTTTCCCCTGCCATAATTTCAACTGGAGCAATGAACTCAACTCTTTCTTTTATCATGTCTGTCATCATTTTTGAATACGCAATGCCCCCTGTTAAGATTATGGCGTCAACATTACCTTTCAATACTGTTGCAAGCTCGCCTATTCCTTTTGCGATCTGGTATGCCATGGCTCTATAAACAAGATTTGCTTCTTCATTACCTTCATGTATCATCTTTTCAACTTCTCTTGCATCTGTTGTTCCAAGGTAGCCTTTAAGCCCTCCGTTTCCGCTTATCATTTTCCCCACTGTTTTTTTATCGTACTTTCCTGAAAAACACATGTCCATGAATGGCCTTAAGTTTACTCTTCCTGAACGTTCCGGTGAAAATGGTCCCTCATCGTCAGAAATGATGTCGCTTAATCTTCCCTTTTCATAGACACTTAAGGAAACCCCGCCTCCCATGTGGGCAACAACAAAGTTCATTTCAGTGTAATTTTTACCCATGTTCTTTGCTGCCTTAATTGCCATAGCCCTGGAATTTAATACATGGCTTGTGCTGGTTCTCGGCAATGCGGGCATTCCTGAAATTCTAGCTTCCGGTATCAATTCGTCAACCTTTACCGAATCGTAAATGTATGCTTCTTTTCCTATTGAAGAAGCAATTTCATGGGCAATAAGTGCTCCAAGGTTCGATGCGTGTTCTACAACGGGTCTGTTTTTAAGTCTGTCAACCATCAAATCATTGACTCTATATGCACCCGACTTTACAGGCGGAAGCATTCCTCCTCTTCCAACCACTGCATCAAGCTTATTTACATCAAAACCATTGTCCTTTAAAAATAAAAGAACAACGTCTTTTCTCATTTGAAACTGATCAACAACCTTTTCAAACTTTTCCATTTCTTCAGAAGGGTGATCCAGGGTCTTGACCAGAATTTCCTGCTCATTTTCGTAAAGCGCTATTTTTGTTGAAGTGGAACCGGGATTGATTGCAAGTATCTTATACACAAGTGCCTCCTATATTTTTTATACCTTAAGTGAAAATACTATTCATACTTAAGTTTAAACTAAACTTTTTCCTGTTTCAAGTGCTGTTAAATTGATATCAACAAAATTTTCTTTTACGTTATCTCTGAGTATTTTTTCCCAGTCAATTTCTTCAAGCCCCATTGCCTTTATGATTGTTCCAAGCAATATTATGTTCATAACCTTTGAGTTTCCGAGTTTTTCAGCTTCCTGCGCTGCATGTATTACAACTGTAGCTGCTTTTCTTTTTAATACTTCAACTGCATTTATAGGATATTCTGCTTTTCCTGAAAGTATTGGCATTGAATTTATTTCATAGTCATTTACAACAACCTTTCCATCCGGTTTAAGAAAATTCAAGTATCTCAATGCTTCCATCTTTTCAAATGATACAAGTATGTCTGCTCCTCCAAGCTCTATAACCGGAGATTCAACTTTTTCTCCGTATCTTACCTGAGATGATACAGAACCTCCTCTTTGGCTCATGCCGTGAATTTCGCTCATCTTCACGTCAAATCCAGCTTCCATCAATCCTGTTGTAAGAAGTTTGCTGGCAAGTATTGTTCCTTGTCCTCCCACTCCAACCAATAATATGCTTTTTGTCATTTATGCTTCCACCTTTCCTATTGCATTTACAGGACATACCTGGACACAAACTTCGCAGCCCACGCATGAATTCTTGTCTATGAATGACTTCTTTTCACTTTTATCAAATGATATGGCAGGACATCCTGTTCTTGTGCAGGCTTTACAGCCAATGCATTTTTCAGTATCAACCGCGCAATATGTTTTAAACGCATCTTTGAATTCTTCTTTGTCTTCCGGAGAGAATTTTTTCAATACGCAAGGCCATCTGGTTATTATAACCGAAGGTTCATCAAGTGCTAAAGCCCAGTCAAGAGCTGTCTTTACCGCCTTTAAATCATTTGGATTGATAACAGCAACATTATTAAACCCTATTCCCTTTACTATTTTCTCTATGTCAAGAATTACCGTCTTGTCGCCCTGCAAAGAGTATCCTGAGCCTGGATTTTCCTGATGTCCTGTCATTCCTGTAATACGGTTGTCAAGAATCACATTCACAGTGTTTGAGTTGTTGTACAGAACATTCATAAGCGAGTTTATGCCAGTGTGGAAGAACGTTGAATCACCAAGGCATGAAACAACTCTCATCTTGCTGTCCTGCTGCATGTTGAACACCTTTTGCGCTCCGTGTCCCACGCTCATGCTTGCTCCCATGCATATGTTGTGATCCGTACAGTTATAAGGCTCTGCAAATGCCAGTGAATAGCATCCTATGTCTCCTGATACCAGAACATTTTTTCTTTTTCCCAGTTCATAGTAAAATCCTCTGTGAGGACATCCTGCACAAAGAGTAGGTGGTCTTGAAACAACTTCCTTTTCATCATACTCAACAGTTGGAAGAGTTTCTCCGAACACGGAAGCACGTATTACTTCAGGAAGCATTTCTCCAAATGGAGGGAATGTATTTTTTCCGAAACATTCAAATCCGAGTATTTTTACCTGTTCCTCAATATAGGGGTCATTTTCTTCTATTACGTATACCTTTTCTATCTTTGAACAAAACTCACTTATTTTTTCTGTCGGCAGTGGCTGGGTGAAACCAAGCTTCAAGTATGACACTGTATTTCCGAACACTTCCTTTGCATAGCTGTAACATACGCCTGATGTGATAACTCCTACTGCTGTGTCATTCCATTCAAAGAAATTAAGCTTTGTTGTGTTTGAAAATTCAAGAAGCTTATGCTGTCTTTCTTCAACCTTTGCACGCAACTTTCGTGCAATGGCTGGAACTGTAACGTATTTGTTTATGTCTTTTTTGTATGGTATTATTTCTTTTTCTTCTCTTTCAACACATTCAACTATTGCCTTTGAATGGCACACTCTTGTAGTCATTCGAAGAAGTACCGGCGTATCATATTTTTCGCTTAATTCCAGAGCTGTCTTTGTCATGTCTTTTGATTCCTGGGAATCTGAAGGCTCAAGCATTGGAATTTTTGCAGATTTTGCATAATTGCGATTGTCCTGTTCATTTTGAGAAGAGTGTTGTCCCGGCTCATCTGCAGATACAAGCACAAGTCCTCCGTAAACTCCCGTATATGCTACTGTGAACAAAGGGTCCGCAGCAACATTCACTCCAACATGTTTCATTGAAGCAATTGCCCTTGCTCCTGCCATGGATGCACCAATTGCTGTTTCCAATGCAACCTTCTCATTAACTGCCCATTCAGCCACGATATTTTCTTTATACAATGCTATGTTTTCTAATATTTCAGTGCTTGGTGTTCCCGGATAAGCTGAAGCATATCTTACACCTGCTTCATAAGCACCTCGTGCAATGGCTTCATTTCCTGTCATTAATTTTTTCATATTAACGCTCCTTTATTTTTCTGCTAATATAAATAGCAACATTCATGCCAAAAAACAAAGGCTTAAAATCATGGTTTTCATAATTTTAAGCCTAGAATTTTTTAATTTTGTTTGTTTTTTTGTACGTTATTGTTTTATTTTTTGCACATCTTTCCCTGAATTTATTTTATTCCACAAGGATGACCTGCTTATACCAAGCATTTTTGCAATATCATTTTTTGACATTCCCTGTTCTTCAAGCATTTTAATGACTTTATTTTCAACATACCTGTCTATTTCCTTCAAGTCCAGAATAATGTTAGATTTTTTTACTATTTCAGCATTTTCTTCAGTAAATTCAATTTCTTCTCCAGTATTCTCAGCTTCAAATACTTCATTGTCTTTGCAGTCTGCTGCTCTATCATCCAGATTAAATTCTCCAAATATGACACATCGTTTGGCAATATTCTTAAGTTCCCTGACATTGCCCGGCCATGAATAAAGAACAAGTTTTTCTTCAAACTCTGAACTTATTTCAGGGACTTGTCCATCCTCTGCAAACTCATGCAAATAATGCTTGAAAAGAGGCAATATATCTTTTTTTCTCTGTCTTAATGGAGGTATGTGAAGTTCAAGTATGTTTAATCTGTAAAACAAATCCCTCCTGAAGGATCCATCCTTGATTTTATCTTTGAGACTTTCATTGGCAGCAGTCAATATTCTTACATCAAGAGGAATAACATAATCAGAGCCTATTCGCATAACTTCCTTTTCTTCAAGCACCCTGAGAAGCTTCGACTGAAGATTCAAGGACACACTGTTTATTTCATCAAGGAATATTGTACCTCCATGAGCAAGTTCAAAGAGACCGGGCTTTCCTCCCTTTCTGGCTCCTGTGAATGATCCTTCTTCATACCCGAACAGCTCGCTTTCAAGAAGACTCTCTGTTAATGCAGCACAATTTATTGCAACAAAAGGTTCATCCTTGCGGTCGCTTATGTTGTGTATGCTCTGAGCCATCATTTCCTTGCCCGTTCCTGATTCACCATAAATTATGGCAGTGCTGTCCGACATTCCTATTTTAACGGCCCTTGCCATGGTATCCTTCATGATAGAATCAGCTGCAATTATATCATTGAATTTAAATTTGGCAACAAGACCTTTTTTATTCATTTCATATCGTATTTTCTTTTCCAGATTCTGAAGTTTAGTTATATCCTGGAAAGAACATATAACACCTACAGCCTGGTTTTCTATTTCAAGCATTGATATGTTTGCTGTGACCACGACCTTTTTAAGCTGCATTATTTGATTGTACCTGTTAGTCCTAGTTTTTAAAACGTCCTCAATGGCACTGAGTTCCGGAAAGACATCTGTCAGGCTTTTCCCCAGCACATTGTATTGGTCTTTTTTTAGAAGCTCATGGGCACGTTGATTGTACAAAATTATTTTTCCTTCTCTGTCCACAGCCAGTACTGCATCATGGACTCCGTCAAGTGTTGTATTAAGAACTTCATTTTTATATTTTTGCTCATATAGACTGTCAACTATTTCCCTTGCTCTTGCCACTGCATCGTGAATGGAATCGTCACTGGCTGAAATATGCACAAAATTTAAGTTATAATTTTGAGCTGCCTTGCAGGGAATTCCTCCGCCCACTATTACAACATCTCGTCCTGCAAATACATAGCTGCTTATAATTCCTTCAATTTTATCCTGATGGTCAAACTTTTCAATAGTTACGCTGCAATTTAACAGTTCGCTCCATTCATTAAGATCAAAAGTTTCCATGTGGGAAAGAACAAGCACCACTTCTTTTTTATACTTTTTCGCGGTCATAATGGCATACAAAATATCAAGGGTGGAAATTTTAAGCTGTATTACAGGAACACTTACTTTGCCAACAGTGTGAAAATAACCGCCGCTCCTTGCAATAATTGCCTTCACACCTTTTTTCTCAAGCAGCATTCCCTGTTCGCTGATTTTATCCTCATCAAGGGTTTCAATAATTATTTCACCGCTTTTTATATTGTCTGCATAAAGCTTTTCAATTATTTTTTTAAGCTCCGTATTGTTTGCTATGATCCCTATTTTTCTTCCCATATGTTTCTCCGATTTGTTTTTTACATTATACAGCATCAAAAACAATAGCACAAAAAACAGCTGAATAGTTCAGCTGTACGTATTTATTTTACTGCAGAAGCCGATAACACCAGAGACAGGTATTTTTCTTCTGATGTCGCTCCCCTTGAAGTAAGCACTACCGGAACTTTTGCTCCAACTATCATTCCTGCCATTTTGCCGTGTGCAAGTTCAAGTATGGCCTTGCTCATTATGTTTCCTGTTGTAATATTTGGAGCGATAAGTATGTCCGCGTCCCCTGTGACAGGAGAATCAAATCCTTTTATTTCAGCAGATTCCTTGTTAAGAGTGAGGTCTACGGATATGGGTCCTTCAACAAGACAGTTCTTGATTTTGCCTTCCTGGTTCATCTTTTTAAGCATATCGGCATCCACTGTTTCAGGCATCTTTGGATTTACGGTCTCAACTGCTGCCAGCACTGCAACCTTTGGGCATTCGTATCCCATTGCCAGAAAAACATCAACTGCATTTTCAATTATCTGTTTCTTTTCTTCTACATCAGGATACATCATCATTCCGCCGTCAGTTATTGAAATGAGCTTATGGTACGTTGGAACTTCAAGTATTGCAACATGCGACATCACCTTGCCTGTTCTTAATCCTTTTTCCTTGTTTACAACAGCTTTTAACAAATCTGCTGTCTGAAGCTTGCCCTTCATTATGAAATCGGCCTTGTTTTCATTTATAAGTTCCACAGTTTTTTCAGCTGCTTCCTGGTCGCTGTTTGTGCTGATTATAGAGTCTTCATCAAATTCAACATTAAGGTTTTTCAATATTTTTTTGATTTTTTCCTTGTCTCCGATAAGCACAGGTTCAACAAGCTTGTCTTTTACCGCCCTAAAAACAGCTTCTAATGTGTGTTCGTCATGGGCTGCAGCCACTGCGACTCTCTTTTTAGAATCATTGTTTTGAACTTTTGCAATCAATTCCTGAAAATTTTTCAACTCCATTTTGTCCTCCTGAATTTATACAACTTCTTTGTGATATATTATAACACATGTGACATAAATTTTAAACTAGCAATTAGTCAGCTAAATTTTATATAATTTTATAAATAAAAAGGGCCTATGCCCAAGTTTAGATGATAAAGTATATATTTGGACGCTGTCATTCTGAGAGCTTGCTCGAAGAATCTCATATTTTCAATAAAGATGAGATCCTTCACTATCGTTCAGGATGACAGCGTCAGCTTTTGTCAATAGTCTGAGGTAACTGCCTTTTTAATCTATGTTTTTCACGTTCAGTGCTCTGAAGGAATTTAATATTGCTATTACGGCAACTCCCACATCGGCAAACACCGCTGCCCACATGGTAGCATAACCCATTGCCGATAAAAGAAGTATTAAAAGTTTGATTCCTATGGCAAAAATTATGTTTTGAGATGCAATCTTCAATGTTTTTTGTGATATTTTTATTGCAGTTGCTATTTTTGACGGTTCATCAGTCATTATGACAATGTCTGCTGCTTCTATGGCAGCATCTGAACCAAGTCCGCCCATTGCTATTCCTATATCAGCTCTTGCCAATACCGGTGCATCATTTATTCCGTCACCTACAAAAGCAAGCCGCCCTTTAGGAGATTTTTCTGTCAAAAGCTCTTCAACCTTTTCAACCTTGTCTGCAGGAAGAAGTTCAGCATAAACCTTGTCAAGTCCAAGTTCTCTTGCAGCCTTTTCTCCGGCCCTTAATGTATCTCCCGTAAGCATCACAATTTGTTTTATATTAATATTTTTAAGTTTCTTTATGGCGTTTTTTGAATCTTCCTTCACTTCATCTGCTATTACAATAAGACCGGCATAAATATTCTCAACTACAACGTGAACAACAGTTCCTGAAAATTCATTTTTGTTGTATTCAATACCCATTTTCTCCATGAGTTTCACATTGCCTGCAGAAACTTTTTTTGAGTCTACAACTGCTGAAACTCCGTGTCCCGGAATTTCTTCAACATTTGATACTCTTTCTGCATTGATTTCCTTTTTATATGCTCTTTTCAATGAAGATGAAATAGGATGATTTGAATAATTTTCAGCATATGCTGTGAGTTCAAGAAGCTCCTGTTCAGAAATTCCTTCCGGATGGATTTCCTGGACGTTGAAAACACCCTTTGTTAGGGTACCTGTTTTATCAAACACAACTATTTCAGTGTTTGCCAATGCTTCAAGGTAGTTGCTTCCCTTAACAAGTATTCCTTTTTTACTGGCTCCGCCTATTCCGCCGAAGAAGCTTAATGGAACTGAAATAACCAGTGCGCATGGACATGAAACAACCAGAAATGATAGTGCTCTGTAAATCCACTGGCTGAATGTTGCTTCTTTTATTATCAATGGTGGAACAACTGCCAAAAGTGCTGCTATTATAACAACCGTTGGTGTGTAGTATCTTGCAAATTTTGTTATGAACTGTTCAGACTTGGACTTCTTGCTTCCTGCATTCTCAACAAGATCAAGAATTTTACTCACTGTCGATTCTTCAAATTCTTTGGTGACTCTTGCTGTAACAAGTCCGTTTATATTGATGCAGCCGCTTAAGAGGTCGCTTCCTGCAATTATTTCTCTTGGAACAGATTCTCCCGTAAGTGCAGAAGTATCAAGCATTGAACTTCCTTCAATAACTATTCCGTCAAGAGGCACCTTTTCTCCTGGTTTTATTACAATGATGTCCCCAATCTTCACATCTTCCGGGTCCATAACTTCAAGTCCGTCTTCTGTTTTTACGTTGGCATAGTCAGGTCTTATGTTCATTAATGCTGTAATAGATTTTCTGGACTGGCCAACAGCATAGCTTTGAAACAGCTCACCAATCTGATAAAACAACATTACAGCAACGCCTTCAGGAGCTTCTCCTATAGCAAATGCTCCAAGAGATGCCACGGCCATGAGAAAATTCTCATCAAACAAATCTCCTCTTAAAATGTTTCTGAATGCATTGTTTACAACATCATACCCGGCAAACAGGTAGCTCACAACAAAAAATATTATTTTAAGTATTTCAACATTTATAATTAATGCGGCTGCAAAAAAAATCGAGCTTAGCACAAGCCGCCAAACAAGTCTTTTCATATGTGCTCCTATAAGGCCTTAAATTTAACGTTAGGTTCGTATTTGTTCACTATTTTTTCTGCTGCAGCAATTATATGATCCATTTCGTCCTCATCGCCTTCAATTGTCATTTTAGTGGTCATAAAGCTCACAGTTGCACTTTCTACTCCCTTAAGAGCATTGACTTCCCTTTCAATTTTTGCTGTGCAGTTTGCACAATCCAAGCCTTCAAGCATAAATTTCTTTTTCATAACGTCCTCCAAATTTTTGTGTTATTTTTCTTTAATATGTTCCATTCCTATTTCAAAGATGTCTTTTACGTGATCATCCTTAAGAGAATAAAAAACAACTTTACCTTCTTTTCTGAATTTAACAAGATCTGCCTGCTTCAGATACCTGAGCTGATGAGAAATTGCCGACTTAGTCATATTTAATAAAACCGCTATGTCGCATACGCACATTTCATGAGCATCAAGTGCAGATATTATTTTAAGCCTCGTGCTGTCTCCTAAAACCTTAAAAAAATCAGACAAATCATAAATATCCTCTTCAATTGGCATTCTTGTTTTAACTTCTTCCAGAACATCTGCGTGTATCACTTCGCAATCACAGAATATTTCATCTTTTGACAAACAATCACCTGCTTTCTTTAGTTGAATAGTTGTTCAACTGTTATAATTATTATAGTTGAGCAACCATTCAATTGTCAATATTATTTTTATTTTTTTGAAAATTTTTCTAATGTTTGTACACAATTACTTTGTTGTGCATAAAATAATGTACAAGATTCTTGTAAATTATTTTGGAGTTTGATATTATGTACAAAAAATTTAACAATCCAGTCGCTCAGGGAAACTTGGGTACATGGAGAAACAATGGATGCTGCGAACATCCTGATAATGAAGAAAATGAAGATACAGTACAAATCATCGAGGATGTTGACAGCGACAATACAATTGACATCAGCACATCAATCAGCATAAGCCAGACAGCTACATCTGCCGGAGGTGCCGGTGGTGACGGCGGCGACGGCGGAGAAGGCGGAGGTGCTTCACAGGCATACGGACTTATAGCTGTGGCAATAAATGAAATTGAAGCAGGCATTGAAATTCCTACAGTTCCTGATGCATTGGGTGAGGGAGATACTGCACTTGACGCTGAACAAGTTAAACAGCTTCAGCAGTCAAGACCTCATCAAAATGATGACGGCGCAACTGCTTCAGGAGGAGATGCTAACGGAGGTGCCGGTGGTGACGGCGGTAACGCAACATCTCTAAACTATGCATCTGTGGTAGTTGACAATGTTGTTATCATTAACAGCAATGTGGATGGCGACGGACAATATCCTGCATACACCATAGGAACAGGCAACAGGAAACTTGAAATAAGAGTGGATGAAAACGGAGAAGCTTTTGTCAATGGCGCAAAGATGGATGAACAAACATTGGGAGACGGCACAAAGGTATTAATTTTTAGAGACAGCAAAGTGCAAAATTCATAAAATGTTATAAAAAATAGGGCGTTTAGGCGCCCTTTACTCATATGTCCGAATCTGTTCCGTGGGAAAAGTCAATAATTTCTGATTGAGACATTATCGCTCCCGTTTCTTTAAATTCAACAATCTCGTCATCTTCAAGTCCTTCGCCTGCAGGCATTTCATCTGCACCGGGACTTGATGTTTCATTGACTCCATCACCTGTTCTTCCGCTTTCATCAACAATCCATAACCGGTTGAACGGAGATCTTGTTCCTTCCTTCAAATTATATTTTTCAGCAACTTGTTCATCAATGGGGACTAGACCCCCGTCTGTTTTCAAAAATAATTTTTTCATGATATCTCCTTACATTTATAAATATAAATTTAAGTACTTATATTATAGTAGTATTGCCGATAAAAGTAAAATTCATAATTTTTCATTTCCAATTATTTTTATTTTTCATGTGACTTAATCACTGTTAAATATCCATTAAGTGATAAAATGAGTTTATAATAAATCAAGGAGATGGAATATATGAGTACAATAAAAATTACAAAAGACAACTTCGAACAGGAAGTTTTAAATTCAGATAAGCCAGTATTGCTGGATTTCTGGGCTTCATGGTGCACACCGTGCAAAATGGTTTCTCCTGTTGTTGATGAAATTGCCAGTGAAGTAACCAATGCAAAAGTCGGAAAAGTTAACATTGATGAACAGCCTGAACTTGCATCTGCATTTGGAATAATGAGCATTCCTACACTTGCAGTAATGAAGAACGGAAAAGTTGTAAACAGCATGGTAGGAGTAAGGCCTAAGGCATCAATCCTAAAAATGCTTGCATAATATAGCAGTCACCTCTTAAAATTGGAAAAAGGCAGCAATGGGAGCTGCCTTTTTGTTGTTCACTTTTTATTTAAATAAATCACATAATGTTTCTTTCAAGTTTTTCAAATACTCCTGCTGACTTCAGTGCAGGCCTTATGGTCAGGGACAGAGCAATTGAAGCTATTACAGCTATTACAGCATTTGTTGATGAAACCATGAACTTTGTTACTGCAACTGCAGCCACTGCTTCCCAAGTGCTTTGCAGCACAACATACTGAAGAATAATTGTCTTTGATATATAAAGCGCTACATATAGAAAAGCTCCTACAACAGCAGCAACTATGTTTACTTTTTTGTTCTCACCGTTGTAGCTTCCCATGTGAGAAATTTTCCCCGCTACGTAACCCATTGCAAATTTCATAATAAAAGTGATCCAAAATTCCGGAGCAAAAGCCGGATCAAACAAGTCAAATATTGCAGAGCCAAAACCTGCAGCCAGTCCTCCCACTGTTCCTCCAAACAAAAGTCCGCTTAAGATACACATGACATTCCCAAGATGAAGCATAGTCTTCCCAAGAGGTGTGGGGATTTCAATCCTGAAATTCGTCGCAACAAAAACCATCGCTGCCATAAGACCCACAACCGCCATTTTATATACTGAATATTTTTTTGAGTTCTCTTTCATAACAGCCTCCTAATCATTTATACTTCCATTATACGATAGACTGATACTCTGTAAATATCCAGATTTGATATTTTTTAGCAGTACAGATTTATTTATGCAAATATTGCAGTGAGTATGAATGCTGAACTGAAAAGCACAATCAAAGAAAACATGAGGTAGTATCTGTATTCCTTGTAAAGTTCAAGTGTTGTGACATTCATAAGCTGAATTGTAAAAGCCTGGCACAGATGAATGGGTGAAAAGAAATATCCTATAAATGCACTTGCAAAAGCAAAATAAACATATATATACAGCATGTTGCCTGCAACATTCAACTGGGAAACCATGGGTAGTATTATAGCCAAAGCAGCTGTCTGATTACCCGTAATGATACCAAAGAATACAGATGAAACAAGAAATATTACCAATACAGAAAATGTGCTGTTGCTTTGTTTAAACAGATTTCCAAAAATCAGTAAAAGATCGTCCATTTTCAAAATCATTTCTTTAAGAAGCAATATTATTGCAACCATAAGAACTGTATGCCAGTTGATTGACTTAATGGTGATTTTCACAAAATCTTTTTTATCGCTTAGAAAATAAACGCATACAACGCTCACAATCATAGTAATATAAAATGGCAATCCTGTTAAAGCATTTAATATTACGCAAATAGTGATTGGGGATGTATACAAAAGAAGTTTTAAAAAGTTCTTGCCCAGATCTTTTTTATGAGTTGATTTTTCACTTTCTATATTTTTTATGTAAAGCAAGTATCCTACAAAAAACATCGGTACAACATATGCAAGATTGAACATAACCAGTTTTGTAATGTTTATTTCAGGCATTGAACTGGCAATTACCAAAAGGCCTGTTGAAAACGGAAGCAAAAACATGGCGACGTGCCTGAACACAAGATTAATGGCAGCGCGCTTCGGCGGAGCAATATTCATTTCCTCCCCCAGATTATTTATAAATGGTGCAGACAACAATGCTCCCCCGGGTATTATAAGAATGCCGATTAAAGCGGGTATTATCATAAGAATTATTTTTTTGCTGCTTACTATGAGCAAAATAGTTTCTACTATTTTGTCAAGAGTTTTGTAGTGTTTCATGAGGCCACCAAGAACACTCACCATGAGTATGGTAAGTACAGTGCTAAGTGATGATCCTTTAAAGACCTCAGCTAAAGATTGTGCTGTGCCTTCAAATCCTATTCCTGAAATTATTGCCAGAACACCTGCCGAAATCAATAATATATAGCTCAGCTTAAGTTTAGTCCTGCCCAGCACTGGAATCAATAAAAATGATATTATTACGGATGCCAATTGAATCATAGTCGTTCCCCTTCCTAATTTGTTATATAAATTATATTTCATATAAGAAAATATTACAATATATTAAAATTTTATCAATTTCGATACAAAAACAGCCTCCAGTGGAGGCTTAGTTTGATGATAAGTATAAATTGGGCGTTCATACTTAGAGCTTGCTCAATCTCATGTTTTCGATAATGTGAGATCCTCGCTATCGTTCAGGATGACAGCGTCAGGTTGGACAATATTCCAATGGAAGCTTTCTTTCAATTAAATAGTGTTAATCAATTTTCTTATTAATTCGGGAACTGTTTTTTCAACATCCGGCATATATACTCTTTCATAAATTGTATGATATTCCTTTCCCCATGGGCCAAGTACAATCACAGGAGCAGAAATATTTTCAACATAATCAAATGGAATGTCGTAGATTTCCTTGGAAGTGACCATGTTAGACATAACTTCCTCCTCGCCCTTTCTGTTTGTGCATGATGTGTAGCTGCCATCGCTGATTCCCATGAAGTAGCTTTCCTTCTCTAATTTCAATCCATAATGCTCCGAAAGTACCTTTTCAATTGTGTTTTCAAATATCTCATTGTTATTTGAAAGATAGCTGTTGTTAACTGCAGGATAGTAAGGAGGAATTATTCCTATTACTGCAACAGGTTCTGTAATGGCTGAGAGCTCAATTATCCGTTTTACTATGAGAATTCCGGCATCCTGCATGGATATTTCGTTGTTTCTTACAAGTGTGTTTATGTTGTCAATTAATTCCTTCTTCAGAGTAATGTAATTATCATTGTTTTCGGATGCAATTTTTTCAATTTCTTCGAACTTATAGACCAATGGATTGTAACTTCTTTTATTATTCCCCTTAAGACTGTAGTTTTCATTTAATATGTCATATGCCTTGTTGTACTTGTCAATTACTGTCTTCATTGAATTTAAGCACATGTCCTTAACTTCTTCAATTATTTTTTCAGGAGTCTTGCTCTTTAAAAATTGATAGTTAAAAAACACCGAGCTGTATTCCGGAATTGATACGTCATATGTTTCCTTCATGTCTCTGGCATAAAGAACAGTAGGAGGAGGTGTTGTCATATTTCTGTCTGTTGAACACAAATGAGGATTAAGTTCCATGTTTGAAATTATCTCTGCCATAATGGCAGTTGAGTTCAAGCCTTCCATCACATCGCTTGAATGGGCTATTTTTCCCTTGACAACTATCAATGGCATAATTTTTCCAACAGAACCCAACGAAATTTTAAATGTGTCAGGTCCTTTCCTTCCATGTGGCTCAGTGATTACAACCAGCTTGTAATCAAGATTATACTTGTGTTTTAGTTCGCTGAGCAGTCTTGTTGACTGCCTCATGCCTGCAGACAGGTTTTCCTCGTCGTGAACACCAACAAACAAAACATTAACTTCACTGTTTATTTGTTCAAGAACACAGTCAATGTCTATAGCAATTCCTGCCTTCATGTCGCATGTTCCTCTGCCGAAAAGCCAGTCACTGTCTTTCAGATCATTTTTTGCATCATCGTGCAGGCTAAAGTCATTAAGTTTTTCTTTCAGTTCGTCAGGATTCAGTGCATAACTCTTTAAAGTGCCGTATGATTCTATTTCAACTGCATCATAATGTCCTGACAACACTATTGTTTTGTCAGTGGTACCCCGTCTTAGAGCCCACACTGCAGCCCTTCCCAAAAAGTCGTCGTTATGGTACATGCCGCAAAGTTCCGGATTTTTTCTGAAATATTCATCTTCTTTTATAATGCCATAAATGCACTGTGCCATGTCATTTTCTTTTACACTTCCCGTATCGCTTTGAACTTGAACAAGTCTGTAAAGAATCTCTCTAATATTCATTTTATCCTCTTCTTTTTTCCTATTTTTGTTCATTTACCAGAATTATACTATACACACATCACCACTTCAAACAATATTTCCACGGAAATACATTATTATTGCAGCATATAAAATGCAATGTTATAATTAATTATTAATTTATTACTGGAGATAAAAATGAATGTTTTATTCTTGAAAGCAGTAGCTCTTGCTACAATGATAATTGACCATTACGGAGCAATTTTTCACAGCGGAGAAAATATTTACAGAATCATAGGAAGAATTGCATTTCCTGTTTATTGCTTCCTTCTTGTGGAAGGTTACTTCCACACAAGCAATGTGAAAAAATACGGCAAAAGATTATTATTATTTGCATTTATTTCAGAGATTCCGTTTGATTTGGCCTTTTACGGAAATGTGGGATTTGCTCACCAGAACATTTTCTTCACATTGTTCATAGGACTTTCTGCAATTTATTTCCTTGAAAAGAAGGACCAAAAATACAATTTCGATAAAAGAAGTCTAGTAATTGCAGCAGCTGGAATTTTAGCAATGGTTCTTTCTGTTGACTACAGCATAATGGGAGTCATTTACATATTGTCATTTTATTTTACCAGGAATTTTTCTAAAAAAAGGCAATTGTTATACATGGCGGTAATAATGTTATTTACAAACCTCATGTCATCACCTCTGCAGCAATTTTCCCTGCTTGCTCTTCCTTTCATATATTTTTACAACGGCGAACCGGGGCTTAAAAACAAGTTTCTGCAGATTATGTTTTATGCAGCCTATCCTCTTCACCTCCTGCTGTTTTACTTGTTAAACAAATAAAAAACATCGAAGAATTTAAACGTAGGGAAGAACTACTGTTCTCCCGTAGATATTATAATTACTGAATCAATAACAACGGGCGGACACAAGGTCCGCCCCTACGTATTGCAATATTAGCATTATCGCGAATCTGGATTACAGTATGCAGGGGAGAACTACTGTTCTCCCGCAGATATTAAAATTACTGAATCAAAAAAAGGGCGGTCACAATCCGCCCATACAATTTATAAAAAATTTATAATTTGTATGACATCGTTATTCAACGATGTCTTTATATTTTTTGTTATATGCTTGTAAATCCTATAATCAGGTATGCTGCCAGTGCCATTCCACCGCAAATTAATGCGTATGGAAGCTGAGTTTTTACATGGTCTATGTGGTCTGCAGCAGAACCTGTCGATGCAAGTATTGTAGTGTCAGACAAAGGTGAACAGTGGTCACCGAAAACTCCACCTCCAGCTACAGCAGCAAAGCATGCAACAACCAGTGTAGTTGCTTCTCCACCTGTGAAGCTGAAAGCAAGAGGCAATGCTATAGGCATACAAATTGCAAATGTTCCCCATGAAGTTCCTGTTGCAAATGCCATAACAGAAGCAATCAAGAATATTATAGCCGGAAGAAGCTGAGGGCTTAGGAAACCTTCGCTTATTGAAATGATGTAATTTGCTGTTCCCATTTGCTTGCTCAAAGAATTGATTGAATAAGCCAATGCCAGTATCATGATTGCCGGAACCGCTCCTTTAACACCGTCAGTCATTGTGTGCATGATTTCCTTGAAAGGAATTCCCTGAATAAACATGCTTATTCCCATGAATATCATTACGAAAAGGAATGCTTCCATTGTCTTTGCAGACTTCAGTTTAATATATGTTCCAATGGCAATTGTCATTATCATTATTACAGGAAGTATAAAGTTCAAAAACACTCTTTGCTGGATTCCTGGATAGGCTTCCATTTCTGTGAGTTCCTTTCCTATTAAAGGATCAGCTCCGTCTCTTAAAACTTTTCCTTCCTTTATTGCTCTGTCTTCAGCTTTTTTCATAGGTCCAAAGTCTTTTATTATTCCTCCGGATATTAATCCTACAAAAATAACAGTAATAAGTGCATAGAAGTTGAATGGAACAGCTTTGATAAATAATTTCATTGCATCTTCCTGAGTGACGATTGCCCCTATACCTACAGCCAGACCGCTTAAATATGCTGCCCAGCCTGTTATGGGAACCAGCACGCTTACAGGAGCAGCACCTGAATCTGCTATGTACGACAATTTTTCTCTGGAAACTCTTGCTTTGTCAGAAATGCTTCTCATTGTTGTTCCAACGAATAAAGGACTGAATGAATCGCTGAAATATACAAACATTCCCAACAGCCATGCTAAAAGCTGAACTGCACGTCTACTTAAGTTCTTATTCTGAATATATTGCGAAAATCCTTGAATTGCTCCTGTTTTTTGAAAAAAAGCAACTAATATTGCAATAAAAGTGTTTAAAAGCATTACCCATGCAAAACTTGTTGTGCCAAGGCTTGTTTTTATTAATGTAGGAAATCCCATTATTCCCTGGCCGGCAAGGAAAGTACCCAGTATGCATGCAAATCCTAGAGAAACAACCGTATTTCTTGTTGCAAAGGCTAAAGCTATTGCTAAAAGTGACGGTATTATCGATATAAAACCCATATTTACTACTTGTTCCATCTCTTCCTCCTAAAGGGTAATTTTATTGTTTGATCTTGATACTGTTGCTGGCGGTGCCGGATCCAGATTTTCATCAGCTATTTTCAAAACATCTTCCGGTCTTATCCAAGGTCTTCCCTGCAGTGCACTTGTTTCCTCGTGAGTAAGATATCCTTTGTATGTTGTCATGCTTCTTCTTAAAAATCCGTCTCTGATACATGCCTTCTCTATTCCCAGGTTCATGATGTTTCTAAGGTGAGGCAAAATTGATGCTGCATATGCAACGGTTGTTGAATTTGCTATTGCTCCCGGAATATTGCTTACGCAGTAATGCACAACGCCTTCTTCCACATATCTTGGGTCTTCGTGAGTTGTTTCGTGGAATGTTTCAATAACGCCGTAGTCATTGCTTATATCAACTATTACAGAACCTCTGGGCATTGATTTAACCATTTCCCTGTCAATAAGAAATTCCTTGCTTCCTTTTGGCCACTTAACACAGTTGATTACCAAATCTGTATCAGGAAGCAGCTTTCTGATGTTGTACTTTGTTGAAATCATGGTGTTTACTTTTTCGTCATACATTTTGCCTATTTCTCTTAATGTTGCAATGTTAACATCCATGACTGTAACCCATGCTCCAAGAGACTGAAGAACCTGCAGTGCATTTTTGCCCACAATTCCTCCTCCGAGTATGAGAACCTTTATTCCCGGTGCTCCTGCAAGTCCGCTTACAAACTTTCCGCTTCCTCCGTTAATGGATAAAAGTGATTCAAGTCCCATGAGAGCTCCCTGTTTTCCTGCAGCTTCGCAGTTAGGAGAACCATATCGATGTGAATCCTCAGCAGTGAAGGCAATAACCTTTTTGTCCAGCAATGCCTGAACCTCTTCCTTGTGAGCAGCCGGATGGATACATGTGAATACAATCTGATTTTCCCTGAGAAGTTCAAATTCAGGCGGTTCAATTTCTTTTACTTTTGCCAGAAAATCACACCTTGAATACATTTCTTCCATGGTTTCAACCAATTCAGCACCAACCTTCACATATTCTTCGTTCAGGAACCCGGCTTTCAAACCTGCGTCCTTCTGCACAAGAACCTTGTGTCCGTCTTCAACTATGCTGGCTACTTCTGATGGAGTCGCTATAACCCTGAATTCCCCATTTTTTATGTCTTTCAATACTCCAAAAATCAAAATATTTCCTCCTTTAAATTATTCTGTTCTTATTTCTGCATTATTCATGCCAACGGAACAAAAATATTTAAAGATTGAAAATTCAATATTTTCAGATTCTGCTTATTGTTTATATCTTCGTCTCAACACTAATATTGCCCGCAAATGAGCAGGCCGCTGCTCAAATGTGGGCAATATTTCAAATAATTTTAAATTTTTTAGCTTTCCTTTGAAGTGTCTGCCTTGGTATATTTAAAATTTTGCATGCTTTTGACACATTGTAATCCGTACTCTGGAGCACTCTTTCTATAATTGATTTTTCATACTTTTCAACCATGGACTCCAGAGGTTCTATGTCCAGCTGTGACTCAGTGTTCAAGTTAATCAGCTGATTGAATTTATGCTCTATATCCGAAAACTTAAGGCTTTCACTTGATCCGTCAACCATGCTCAGACCATAAATCAATATATTTTCCAGTTCTCTCACGTTCCCCGGCCAGTCATATTGATTAAGTTTTTCATAAAGTTTGTTTGATACAAATTTGATGTTTTTCCCAAACACCTTGTTATACTTTGAAATAATGTAGCTTGTCAAAATAGGTATATCATCTTTTCTTTCCCGTAGTGGAGGTATGTTAAAGCTTATGGCACTTAATCTGTAATAAATATCTTTTCGTATGGTACCAAGATCTATTGCTTTTAATGGGTCTTCATTGCTGGCAGCTATAACCTTCACATCAACCGTCTTTATTTCTTTGGAACCAATACTTCTGAATGTTCCGTCCTGTAGCACCCTTAACAGTTTTGACTGCAGATGAGCAGGCATTGAGTTTATTTCATCCAGAAAAATAGTTCCTCCCTCAGCCAGTTCCAACAAGCCGGCATTATCAACAGCCCCTGTAAATGCCCCCTTAGATGTTCCGAACAAAATGCTTTCAAGCAGATTGTCAGGTATGGCAGCACAGTTTTGCGAGATAAAAGGCTTGTTTTTTCTGCTGCTTTCATTGTGTATGGCTTGAGCAAAAAGTTCCTTTCCCGTTCCGGTCTCTCCGCATATTAGTGTTGGAAGGCTGCAGCCTGCTGCAACTTTTATATAGTCCTTAAGCTCATTCATCCTTTTGTTGTTTGTTATAATGTTTTCCGTAACATAGCTTGCTTGATTTTCTTTTGATTCAAGCTTATCCATATGATTTCTTTCAAATGTTGAAGCGTCAATTTTTGCTCTCCTGCTCTTTTCATAAAGCTCAGTATCAATTTCAACTTCATCCTTTTTAAGCTCGTCATATTCCCGCACTGATAAATCTATGGCTCCCACAATTTTGCTGTCTGATTTTATTGGTATGGATAGAGACGTAATTTTTATGGGCATTGTACCTGTTGCTTTCAAAGACTGGTTTTCAACATAAAAAGGAACTCCATGAATCATGGACTGATATGTTGTGCTGGACTTTTCATCCAGATTTTCATACACATCCAGAAACTTCTTTCCTACAACTTCATAGTTTTCGTCTGCACCTTCATTAAGCTTGTTGTTGAATTTAGCGGTAAAAAGTATTTCGCCTTTTAAGTCAATTATTGTAATACCGTCTATATAACCTTTGTTGTTGAATAAGTTTTTCATAAGTTCCATAATTTGCCTCGGTTATTTAAAATAAATAATGCAATTACTATATTATTATAATTAAAACCATATTTTTGTTCAACATAAATACATTAAAGGATGTATTTATTATTTTTATTTTGACAATTAAAAATCGCTGCCTTTTTTTACAACATCTTTCATCTTGGACATTATTCTTTCGTAGCTTCCCTTTCCATGAGGTACAAGGCATTTGGAACAGTCTTTAATGCCGTGATTCTTTATATAATTTCCTCCGCATTCTCCTTTAAGCATGTACAATGGACAATAGCAAAAAAGGCAGTTGAAATTTTCCTTGTCTTCAGTTTTATGACATGGGAAGTACTCACACTGTGAATTTTGATAAAATTTAAAATGTTCAGTCATATTATCTCCTAAAAGTATTATGTCTGATTATATCATATTTGTTCCACAATATAAACGGTTAATTGATATCAAAAAAAGCGCGAAGTATTCTTCGCGCCTTCATTATTTTTTAGTTGCTATTATAATCCTTATTCTTCCTCCGTTGACCTCTGCCTTGTCGTAGTATGCCGTCAAGGTATAGTTGTCTGAATTGATGATTTCTGACAGTGGCAGAACCTTGTAGCCGTTTCCTGAATAGCTTTTTTCATATACAACAACATTGCTGCTTAGCAGGTATGATCCTGAGTAAGTTTCAATCTGCACCCCGTTAATGTCTGTGATTTTTGATGACACCTGGGACAATTTTTTTATGGAAACAACCGTTCCACCGCTTACTTCAAAGGCTGCAGGATCTCCTGAACATATACTTGTATATGAACCGTTATCTTTTATAAGAGTGAGAATACTTCCGTTGATATTGCATTTATATACGGATGATGTGCTGTTGTCTGCCTCTGTTACTTCTGCACTTGTGACAATGCCGTATTCCAACGCATCTCCCGTAACATTTTGAAGAATCAGATTGTCTATTTCACCGTTTGTGTTCTTGCTGTAATACATAACATCTGAACTGGATATTTTAACATCATCAAGGCGCTGAGGGAAGATTATCTCATACTGACTTGACAAATCAGAATCTGTGGCACCCACATCCATTATTTTAATGTCTTCTGCAAGCTTAGTGCTGCCAAGTTTTTTATTGTCCCAGTCAAATGTTCCGCTTAGTGATGAGCTGCTCAGCGTTGTTATTGTTGCAAGGCCGTCTGTAAATTTAACCTTTACAACACTGTTTATTTTGCTTGAATAATCCTTGTATGCTTCGTATTCAAGCTCATCATCATCTGTTGTAACAATTTTTATGAAGTAAGCAGAATATGTGTAGCCTGATGAATTTGTAACACTCTTTGTTCCGCTTTCAGTCATATAGCCAACAACTTCTGTCTTTGATTCTGTTGGAGACACTACATCAGCAACCTTTCCATCCTTTCCAAGAAGGAGAGTAACACTGTCACCTATGTCAAATGTTCCTTTTGAACACAGTTTATTGAATGCTGCTATTGTTTCCAGAGAATAGTCAATACCTGAAACAGTTACACCGGAAGGCTGGTCCTGATTGGGATATGCCTTTTCATAAACACCTGTAATTTTTTTGTTGTATGCCCATATTGTATTTAATGAATCTGAATAATACAATATGTCGTTGAAGTTGATGTCTTTTACAGTTGCCTTGTTTCCGTTTCTTAATAATGTGGCACTGTTCACATCCGTATTGAACATGTTAACCCAGTCCGAACCAGATACAGTAACAGGTCCTTTAAGAGTGTTTCCTGATATTACAACAAAGTCTATGTTTCCGTTTATCTTTGAAACCTTTACTATGTCTCCGACGCTTATGTTTGAAACAGCATTTGAAACAGTTGTTTTAGTGCCATCAACATACACGGTTGTTCCTGAGTTTAGTCCTAATGCTAAAGTGTATCCACCTTCAGTTGCAACTATTATGTCATTCTCCAGGGCAGCATAGGCTGTATAAGTTTCAACCTGATGGCTTGAAGGCATGAAACATATTATTTCATCGTTAATGTTCAAAATTGCATTTCCTTTTTTCCCTACACTATCCTCATTGAATGTATCAGCAACTTTGTAAGTTCCTTCAGAAGTGGATACTTTTCCTGCACCAATTGATGGATTTTCATTTGAAGTTGCAATTAAGATTACATTTTCTAGCAGGCTGTATCCTGTTGAATCTATGTAGCTTGTTCCTGATTTCGTATTGCTGTTAAGCATGTTGTAGACAATTCTCATTGCATCTTGTCTTGTTATTTCAGTTCCCGCTGTTGCTGAAACATTTTTAGTGAGTCCGATGTTTGCTGCAGCGCTTAGCTGTCCATAAGGCCATGAAGAACCAAAATCTTCGCTTGTGTATCCCATGAGAGTCAAAGCGACTGTAACAGCTTCTTCAAGGGTAACATTTTTGTCCGGCTTAAATGTTGCATCAGGATACCCTTTTATGAGCCCGTTTGAAACAGCAACGCTCACATATGGCGCTGCCCAGCTTGAATATTGAACATCTCGAAAAGGCGATGTGGTGGATCTTGATGACACGCTGTTTTTATAGATGGAAGCATTTATCATTATTTTTGCAAACTGTGCTCTTGTAAGCTTATCACCAAGATGAAGATTCCCGTCCGGATAACCGTTCATTATTCCAAGAGACTCCATAACTTCAGCAATTTCTTCACTGGACACTTCCAAAGCATTTGCCGGGGTGAAAGTTGATGCAAGCGTCAGTATTATTAACGCAACTGCCAATACTTTTTTCATTTTATAATTCCTTTCATATTAGTATACAGGAGATTTCTCCCCTGAATGATATTTTATTTATGAACTGTAAACAATTGGATTAATCATGTCTTAAGGCATCTATGGGGTTCATTTTAGCTGCTTTGTTTGCAGGGAAATATCCAAATGTTATGCCTATGGCCACAGAAACAGAAAATGCTACTATTACAGCTCCCATGGACGGCTTGACAGTCATGTCGAGAACAGATCCCACCAGGTACGATGAAAAAAGCCCAAGCATTATTCCTATTATTCCTCCGGCTGAACTTGTGGTTGCAGCTTCTACAACAAACTGGCTCATAATATCGCGCCTTTTTGCTCCCAGAGATTTTCTTATGCCTATTTCTCTTGTTCTTTCAGTCACTGAAACAAGCATAATGTTCATGATGCCTATTCCTCCTACCAGAAGTGATATGGCTGCAACACCTACAAGTACAAGGGTTACTGTTCCCATCATTTCATTTACCTGATCCAGGGCCTGGGATGCGCTGAATACACTGTAATAATCTGAGCTTGAAAAATATTCTCCCATTTTTTTATTTATTGCTGACATTGCATCTTCAACGGTTTCTGTTGATGCTGCACTGAATGAATAGCTGCTGACTCTGCCCATGAATGAAAGTCTTGCTGCTGTGGTGTAAGGAATCATAACAACATCATCGTCACTTCCTTCCTCAGAATCAGCCTTTTCTTCCAAAACTCCCACAACTGTGAAGGATGAACCATTAATCTTTATTTGTTCTCCTAAGGGAGAGGCTCCTCCAAACAACTCCTGGACAATGTAGGAGCCCACAACGCATACCTTCTGTCTTTTTTCAACATCCAGGTAAGTAATGAATCTTCCCAAAGATGTTTCACTGTTTTTAATATCAGGATAAAATTCATTACAGCCTGTGCATGTGGTTGTAATATTTTCTGTTTCATATTTAACCGTGGCGCTTTGAATGTTTACAAGAGGAGTGACTGCTGCAAGCACTTCGGAATTTTCATCCACAAGTTCCTGCATATCATCAGGGTCTATGGTTATGTTTCCGCCTCTTCCTCTAATGCTGACAGATATAAGGTTCGTTCCCATGCTCTCAAAACTTGCCGACATGTCTGCAGCCATTCCGCTGATTAAACTCACCAGAATTATTACAGATGCCACACCTATAATGATTCCAAGCATTGTAAGGAATGAACGCATCTTGCTTCCCAGAAGACTTTTTATTGCCATGTTGAAAGATTGCTTAAAGTTCATTTTTCACAACCTCCAATACAGTATCCTCTGTTATGCTTCCGTCATGAAGCCTTATAATTCGCTTTGCCTGATGAGCAATGGAGTTGTCATGTGTTATAAGAACAATTGTGCTTCCTTCTTCATTTATTTGTTTAAGAAGCTCGAGAACTTCCTGCCCTGTTTTGGAGTCAAGAGCACCTGTAGGTTCATCTGCAAGAATAACCGGAGGATTTCCCGACAACGCTCTTGCTATGGAAACTCTTTGCTGCTGTCCTCCTGAAAGCTGTGATGGCATGTTGTAAATTCTGTTCAAAAGACCTACACGAGACAATGACTCTTCAACCATTCTTTGTCTGTCGTGTTTTTCTATTCCTCTATATATGAGTGGAAGTTCAACATTTTCAAAAACATTTAGTTTTGAAATCAAATTGTACTGCTGAAATATAAAACCCAATGTAAGGTTACGTATTTCAGACAATTCATCCTCATTTAATTTGCTCACATCTCTTCCGTTTAGAATGTACTTGCCTGAAGTTGGAATATCAAGACATCCTACCATATTCATGCATGTTGATTTTCCTGAGCCTGACTGACCTACTATTGCTACAAACTCTTTTTCGCCAATGTGCAGACTTATTCCATCGAGAGCCCTGATTTCTGTATCACCAACTTGGTAAATTTTATATATGTCTATTAAATCAATCATTTGTGACCTCCTTTAAAAACCTCCGGGCGCTCCGCCTCCGCTTGTTGATCGTCCTGTGGGTGCTCCTCCCGACGGCATTTGTCCTCCCGGAATTCCGCCTTCCATTCCAGGCATCATCTGCTGAGTCTTTGTGGTTGTTGTTTCTGTGGGAACTATTATTGTGTCTCCTTCTTCAAGACCGTTTGTTATTTCCACGTAATCAGTATTGCTTATTCCAATTTCCACTGTTACATATGTATATCCATCGGGAACATTGTCAGCACCTGGCATCTTCTTTGAATTTTCACCTTGTTTCGCTGCCTTGGAGCCGTCTTTGTCTTCAACCAGCACTCTGTTTCCTCTGTTCAGTGCAGACGCCGGTATCATCAGCACATCTTCTTTTGACTCTATAACTATTTTAGCGTCCACATTCATTCCAATCATAAGATCCTTAGAATATTCCATGACAACAGTTACAGGATAGTATGCAACGCCGTTTGAGTTAGTCCCTATTTTACTTATGTTGGCAATTGTTCCCTCAAAAACCTTTCCTTCCAGAGAATCAGCAGTAACTTCAACAGACTGACCAACTTCGATTTTTCCTATGTCCAGCTCATCCACATCAATATCAAATTTCAAGTTGGACAAATCCGCCACCACTGCCATTACAGTACTGTTTGAGCCTGAATCAAGTGTATCTCCCGCCTTTGATGTTTTTTCAATTACTGTTCCGTCAATAGGAGAGGTTATGTTATAATCTTCAAGCTTATCATATGTGTTTTGCAGGGACAGCTCTGAATCAGAAAGTGACAGTTCGCTAGTCTTCAGCGTTATATCAGCACTGTCGCTTTCAAGATTTACTATTACATTTCCTGCTCTCACGTTGTCTCCTGTTGTGTAGTTTACACTTACAACATCTCCTGAAGTTTCAGCTTTAATTGTTTTTTGCTGCCAGTAATCAAACGTTCCCGAAGAGTTGCAGGCAACACTATTTACAATAGCAGTTGCCTTGTCCGCAGTTGTAATTGAGCCCGGATTTTTAACCTTGATTTTCACGTTTGAAACAGTGGCTCCGGAATCTGTTATTATTTCTCCCGATGAAACATATTGAACGGTTCCTGTTGTTTCATAAAAAGAATTTTCAAGAACGATGTTTGCAGCATCACCAACATTTATATTTGCAGTATCTGCAGAGTTAAATGGCACTTCAAGCATCATGTATTCATTGTTAATAATATCAGCTATTGAAGTACCGCTTTGTACGGAATCACCTGCTTTTACATAACACTGTGTGATTACTCCGGATATGGGAGCTTCAACAGACAGCCCTGCATATTCCTTAAGTGTTTGATTGTGTGAGAGCTGTTGTTTTTCAAGAGAAACCTTTGCTTTTTCAATTGTATTATCTATGTCCTTCGTATCAATCACATAAAGCAAATCTCCTTTTTTAACTTCCTGTCCCTCCTCAAAATCCGACTGCAAAATATCTCCCGTTGCCAGTGAAGTTATTTCATACATCTCCATTGCTTCTATAGCACCTGAACCTTCAATTGAAACAGTCAAATCTCCTTTTGTTACATTTGCTGTGTTTATTGAATCTGTTTCTTCCTTGCCGAATATTGCATTGTATCCAAACAAAGCTCCTGCAATTCCTGCAACAACTGCAAAAAATATTGCGATTTTCTTTTTTGTCAGTTTTATTTTTTCGATTTTAGGCAGTTTGAATTTCTTGAAATTCTTTTCCTTATTCATTTATTTCCTCCTTAATTTCTATATAAAAAAATATAATCTTGCTTTGTGTTGGAAATGTGTGCATGGAGTGTCATAAAATTGAAATTTATCACACTTTAGGTTTCGAAAACAAAAAACAGTTCCGCACAACAAAAAAGCCTGAATTTATCAGGCTCTTAATCAGTATTGTGTCATTTGTATGTTGATGTATTATTGCTTAGCATTTCAGTGATTGCTTCTGCAGGCTGAGGAATGCTTATGAAATACCCTTGCCCCAAACTGCAGTTGATATTTTTTAAATATTCCAGCTGTTTGCTTGTTTCGATTCCTTCTGCAACAACTGTCAGGTTCAGGTCTCTTGCCAGTGACAAAATAAACTTTATAATTGAACCGTCCCTTCTTCCGTCAGTCACAGATTTAACATAACTCTTATCAAGCTTTATAATGTCAATTGGAAGCTGTTTTAAATATGTTATTGATGAATAACCGGTGCCAAAATCATCAAGGGCAATTTTAAGCCCCCTGCTCTTTAATCTGTTAAGCCGTTCAATTGCAAGTTCAACGTTGGAAATGGCTGCAGTCTCTGTGATTTCAACAACAAACTTTGTATAATCGACATGAAATTCTGATAAAATGGATTCAATGAACCTAAAGTTCATATTGCTTATCAGTGTCTTGCTGGATAAATTCAAGGACAATGTTATATCTCTATACCCTTTTTGTTCCCACTTTTGTTTTTGAATAAGAGCATTTCTAAAAATCCTCTGTTCAAGGCCATATATCTGGCCTGTTTCTTCTGCAACAGGAATGAAATCAGAAGGAGGTATAAACCCTTCAGTTGGATGATTCCACCTTACCAATGCTTCAAGGGACACTATCCTGCCTGAGGAAAGTTCAATCTGCGGCTGATAATAAAGTTCGAATTCCTTGTTGTCCAAAGCCTTCTGCAGTTTATTAGACATGTTTATATGCCACATTATGTCTTCATGAATATTTTCCTTGTATAGAAGGACTTTGTTCTTTCCTTCTTTTTTTGCTACGTTCATTGCAATGTCAGATTTCTTGAGAAGAGCACCCCCATCACGCCCGTCATCCGGGTAAATTGCTGCTCCTACACTTATGGAAATGAAAAATTCCCTTATTCCGGAATGCCATGTATTGCCTAAATCCTTTTGCAATCTTTCTAATTTTTTCATAAGTATTTCTTCTGAGCCAAAGTTTTTTATCAGCAGGCCAAACTCATCACCTCCAAGTCTGGCAGCTAAATCTGGCGCTGTAACATATGAAGTGAGTTTAACTGCAATATATTTTAACAATTCGTCTCCTATAATATGTCCCATTGTGTCATTGACATATTTAAAATTGTCAATATCAATAAATACTATAGCAAACTTGTCCAATTTTTTACTTTCAATCAAACATTCAATTTCATTTGAAAACATATCTCTGTTAGGCAATCCAGTAAGAGAATCATGGTATGCCAAGTATCTGATTTTTTCTTCGTATTTTTTTCTTTCAGTAATATCCATACCGATGGACACAATTACTTTTTTACCTCTGTCAGTTTTTATTACCTTGTTGCTCCAGAGTATATCTAAATTTTTGCCTTCCTTTGCAGCAAAATTGATTTCATATTCCCTGAGTCCGCCATTTTGAATTATTTCCTGGAAAATATTATTTACCCTTTGCTTGTTATGTGATACTTCAAAGAAGTCAACCCATATTTTTCCCAACAATTCCTCTTCATCATAACCGAAGGTCTTGATGCAAAAAGAATTTGTTTTTAATATTTTCCCATCCTCATCCCATAAAACAATAATTACCGGGGCTTCTTCAATTATGTTTTGAATAAGATCCTTCTGATAGTTAAGTTCTTTTTCCAGCACACCCTGTTCATGGTTTGAAGTTTTAAGATCCTCATATGCCTTGAACGCTCTGTCTGTTGCGCTTTTTATGCTTTTTGTCTTTTCTGATATCAGTATAAAAAACATAACCATTGTTATTAGAACAAACAACCATCCCTTGTAAATCTGCATGATTTTGTAGAACTCTATATTATCGGTAAATGTTCCAAGAATCTTATCTGAAAGTACAATCCACAACAAGCCAAAAATACCGTACTTTATAACCACTATTAAAGCTTCTTTTTGGGGATTAATACTTTTAACCGATTCAATAATATTTTTTGATGAATTGCTGAGTTTTGACATGTCATCAGGAAAATTTCGTTTTTTCAAATTCTTCACATCCACTTTGAATTTTTGGAAAATAAAAAAAGAATAACCATAGTATTTACTATAATCTACCCATTATTTTGCATTTTAAACACATGCAAAGCTTAATCATTATAGCAATAAAAAAGCAGCATATCAATCACAACATGCTGCTTTTTTGTAAAACTGTTTCAAATTTTTCTTAATTAATTTTTATAGATTAGAATACACCTTTTTCAATATATTCATTTATTACAGCTTCGCTCAGTCCTACAAATTTCTCGTAAACATCAAAATTGTGCTGACCCAGTGTCGGTGCAGGAGTTCTTATTTCAGCTTTTTTGTCGCTGAATTTAATGTGGTCTCCTGTCAATGTAGTTTTTCCTGCTATAGGATGTTCAACTTCCACAAACATCTCTCTTGCTACAGCAATGTGAGGATCTTTTACAACCCTGTCTATTGTATTTATTGGTGATGATGGTACTCCTACAGCAAGCAGACTTTCTACCACTTCATCAATAGTATGCTGAGAAGACCATACTTCAATGAGTGGTTTTAATTCAGCATGGTTTTTAACCCTCAGTGCATTTGTTGCAAATCTTTCATCTGAAAGAAGTTCAGGTTGTTCCATTACTTCTGTAAGCAGTTTATACAGCTTGTCATTACCGCATGCTATGATAACATCTCCGTCTTTTGCCTTAAATGAATCATAAGGATATGCAGATTCATATCTGTTACCTATTTTTTCAGGAATTCTTCCAGTTGCCAGGTAAATTTGTGTGATTATTTCCAGTGAAGATACAACTGAGTCAACCAAAGAAACGTCAACCTTTTGTCCTTCTCCGGTTTTTATTTTGTTTACAACTGCTGCAAGAACACCGATTGTGCAGCCTAAGCCACCCAACACGTCTCCCATTGCTGTACCTGTTCTTGTTGGAGCTCCACCCGGCCAGCCTGTTGTGCTCATAAGTCCGCCCATTGCCTGTCCTATAATGTCATAACCAGCTCTTTGGCTGTATGGTCCGTAGTGCCCGAAGCCTGAAACGCATCCGTACACGATGCCAGGGTTGATTTTTTTCAAATCCTCATATCCAAGGCCTAATTTTTCCATTGTTCCCGGACGGTAGTTTTCAATAACTACATCTGCTTTTTTAACCATCTCTATGAATACTGCTTTTCCTTCAGCTGTTTTCAAATTTAATGTTACGCCCAATTTATTTCTGTTCAGGTTCATGTAGTATGCGCTTTCTCCGTTTACAAATGGTCCGAAAGCCCTGCTGTCGTCTCCCTTTTTAGGCTGTTCTATTTTATAAACTGTAGCTCCCATGTCAGCTAAAAGCATTCCGCAGTAAGGTCCTGCCAACACTCTCGTAAGGTCTAGTACAACTATTCCATCCAATAATCCTTTGCTCATAATTTCCTCCAATTAAACTTATTATATTTTTACTGAATTGCATAATTTCATAATATTTGCAGACAGTTATTGCTTATATGTTATATATAGCAATTACTGTGCCAACTTTTTGTTGCATATTATTTTAATAAAAGTTCAAAAACGTTGATATACTATGCTTAAAGTATTCCTATAAAAATATTTGTATCAATTTTTGTTTCTAATTGTTGCATTTCTTTTTTTGTAAAACAATTTGAAACATTAAAGTGCTTTGGTTGTCCTTTGCACTTTTTTTATATGATAGGAGAGAGAACTTTCCTCATCATATAAAAAAGTTGCTTCGCAACTCCGCTAGGGGGACCTATGTCCCACTTCGGCGCAAAAAATACTAACGTATTTTTTGCTGAGCACCCCCCTTGACGGCAAGGGCGTCCCGCCCTTTGCAATCCCCGTTTTTTATATACTAGGAAAGAGAACTTTCCTAGTATATAAAAAATGCGTTTCAAAGAATATGAAACGCATTTTTATTATTTATTTAATTATCCGTTGCATTGTCCTGTCTGAATATTTACAAGATGTCCGCTGAAATTACCAGTGATAATGCTTTTTTCATATTTTGCAGCTTCTATGAGCTTGTTAACATCAACACCTGTTTCATATCCCATGTCGTTCAGCATGTATGCCAAGTCTTCTGTTGCTGTGTTTCCTGATGCTCCCGGTGCAAATGGGCATCCGCCAAGTCCGCCTAAAGTTGACTGAACTTTTGTAATTCCAGATTCAATTGCTGCCAGAGTGTTTACCATTCCCATATTTCTTGTGTCATGAATATGAACCTGGAATTCTATTTCCGGGAATTCTTTCACTGCTGCCGAAACAATTTCTCTTACCTGTCTTGGATTGGCAATACCTATGGTGTCTGCCAGGGACATTTCCTTGACTCCCATGTTTGCAACTCTCTCAAGAAACTTCAGCACAACATCAGTAGAATATTTTCCTTCGAAAGGACAACCAAAGACAGTAGCTACATCTACGCATACGTTCAGATCTTTGTAATTATCCATTATTTTTTGGAGTTCAGCAAATGATTCATCATGAGTTCTGTTTATATTAGCCTTGTTGTGACTTACACTTAATGAAATAACATATGAAACTTTCCTAAGACCTGCTTCATAAGCAGATTTTGCTCCGAAAAGGTTTGGAACCAATGCGAAGAAATCATATCCGGGGTATTTTTCTGTTACTGTTTTTGTTATTTCCGCAGCATCTCTTAATTGCGGAATTGCTTTTGGACTAACAAAAGATGTGTGCTGAATGTGCTTTATTCCTGCGCCTATTAAATCGTCAATAACTTTCAGTTTCTGTTCTACGGGAATATAATCTTTTAAATTTTGAAACCCGTCTCTTGGTCCAACTTCAACTATTTGTATTTTTTTATTCATAATTTCTCCTTTATTAGAATACGCCTTTTTCAATGTATTCTTTGATTATTTCTTCGCTCAATCCAACAAAGTTTTCATAAACGTCGAAATTATGCTGCCCTAATGTTGGAGCCGGAGTTCTTATTTCAGCTTTTTTGTCACTGAATTTAATGTGGTCTCCTGTTAATGTTGTTTTTCCTGCTACCGGATGTTCAACTTCCACAAACATTTCTCTTGCTACAGCAATGTGAGGATCCTTTACAACCCTGTCTATGGTATTGATTGGTGATGATGGAACTCCTACAGCAAGAAGTTTTTCTACAATATCATCAACATTTTGTTCAACTGTCCATGCTTCAATAATCGGTTTCAAATCAGCATGGTTTTTAACTCTCAATGCATTTGTTGTAAATCTTTCATCTGTCAGAAGTTCAGGCTGTTCCATAACTTCTACCAGGAGTTTATACAGCTTGTCGTTACCGCATCCTATGATTACATCTCCGTCTTTTGACTTGAACGAATCGTAAGGATATGCTGATTCGTATCTGTTACCTATTTTTTCAGGAATTCTTCCAGTTGCCAGGTAAATTTGTGTGATTATTTCCAGTGAAGATACAACTGAGTCAACCAGTGCAACATCAACCTTTTGTCCTTCTCCGGTTTTAATTTTGTTTACAACTGCTGCAAGCACTCCGATTGTGCAGCCTAAACCGCCCAACACGTCTCCCATTGCTGTACCTGTTCTTGTTGGAGCTCCGCCCGGCCAACCTGTAGTGCTCATAAGTCCGCCCATTGCCTGTCCGATGATGTCATAACCAGCTCTTTGGCTGTATGGTCCGTAGTGTCCAAAACCTGAAACACATCCGTACACGATGCCAGGGTTGATTTTCTTCAAATCCTCGTATCCAAGACCTAATTTTTCCATTGTTCCCGGACGGTAGTTTTCAATAACTACATCTGCCTTTTTAACCATCTCTATGAAAACTGCTTTTCCTTCAGTTGTTTTCAAATTTAATGTTACGCCCATTTTATTTCTGTTCAGGTTCATGTAGTAAGCACTTTCTCCGTTTATGAACGGTCCGAAAGCTCTGCTGTCGTCTCCCTTTTTAGGCTGTTCTATTTTGTAAACTGTAGCTCCCATGTCCGCTAAAAGCATTCCGCAGTAAGGTCCTGCCAACACTCTTGTTAGGTCTAGAACTACAACCCCATCCAATAATCCTTTGCTCATTTACTTGCTCCTATAAAATATTATTTTAACTTGTTTATTTATTTTTACTAACTATCAATAACAACCATAATTTATAGAGCAGATAAATTTTTACATTTATCTGCTCATTTTTATACTATGCGCCTATACCGAATAAACCGAATACTATAGCGTACATAATTATTGGGAATACTATCAGGCATATGATTTTTAATCCAAGACCTGCTTTCATCAAGTCAGAAATTTCAAATGCTCCTGTGCTGTAAGCAATTGCATTTGGAGGTGTTGCCGGAGGAAGCATGAATGCAAAGTTAGCTGCAACCATACATACAAGCATCAGCTGTAATGGATCCATTCCTATTGCATTGGCAACCCCTGGAAGCACTGGCAGGAATGAAGCAACAACAACGGCATTTGTTGTAACTTCTGTAATAAATGCTGTAATTATGCCGACAACCATGATTATCATTATTGGTGGCATTCCGCCAAGTCCGCTTAAAGATCCAGCTATCCACTGTGCAACTCCTGCATCTGTAATGGCATTACCCATTACCATTGAGCCACCCAATAGAAGCATTGTACCCCAAGGTGCATCTGCTAAAGCTTCTTTACCGCTTAAAACATACTCGCCTTTATTGTAGTCAACAGGTATTACAACAAGAGCAATTGCTATTGCCATTGCAATAGTTTCATCAGTTGCAAACGGTACAAGACCTTTCCATAACCCGCTTGTAACCCATGCCAACACAGCAGCAGCGAATATAATAGCAGTAGCTTTTTCACCTTTGTTCATTTTTCCAAGAGCATGATACTCTTTTCTAATAACATCCACATTTATTTCATCAAGCTTGTCAACTTTGTAGAATTTAACCATAAACAGCCAAGCAAGCGGGATCATAACTATAACGAAAGGAAGACCTATCTTCATCCATTCAACGAATCCAAGCTGAACTCCTATTGTTTCTGCAATAATACCAGTTCCTGTAGGAGTGGTTGTTGTTCCTATTAATGTTCCAAGACCACCTAATGTTGCTGCAAATGGTATTGACAATACCATTGCTTTCTTGAAACCGCCTGATATTTCTTTATCCATTGTTGCTATAATTGACATGGCAACAGGCAGCATCATAGCTGTTGCTGTTGTATTTGACATCCACATTGATACAACTGCAGTTGCAAGTATAAATCCTAATACTATCATTGCTGGTTTTTTACCAACCTTCATTACTATGCCAAGTGCCATTCTTTTGTGCAGTCCCCATTTAACCATTGCAGTTGCAAGGAATCCAACACCTAAAACCAGGTATACTGTCTGATATGCATAATGTTTAAATAATGCAATGTCGTTTTGCCCCTTAGCTCCTGTTATTCCAAGCAAAGGAAATAACAAAATCGGCAATAACGCTGTTACTGGAATTGATATTGCTTCAGTCATCCAGAATACAATCATCAAACTTGATACTGCCAATACTCTTTGTCCCACAACAGATAATCCTGCAGGTGTTGGCATAATAACTAATATTGCGCAAAGAAGCACACCCACAATAAAACCAATTTTTCTTACTTTAAATTCTCCCATTTGGTCCTCCCATAATTTAATAGATTATAAATGCGTATTTATAAACTCTTGTATTCATATTTAGCATTAATTGTGCCAACTTTTTATCAAAAAATATCTTCAAGTAAATTATTGTTCAAATTTCAATACAATCTTTATATATTAAAAAAATTAAAGTATGAAAATATGTCATCCATCACTTTAATTTTTTATATACTTATTTCAATTTCAAAAGAATTGTTTCATTATGTTTCATCAAGGTTCTTTATGTAACCTTTCCATGGAACCTTGCAACATATTACAATTTAATATTGTATTGTTTCATTTTTCTCCACAATGTTGTCCTGCTTATTCCAAGAGCATCAGCTGCTTTTTGAATTGATAAGTCATTATTTTTAAGGGCACTGGTTATCTTTTCGGCTTCCCATTTGTTTAAATCATTACCCTTGACTGATGTTGTTATACAAACTTGATCTTCTTCAATAGAATCTTCATTGTTGCTAATGCTGTAATCTTTGCTGATAAAGCTGCTTACAAGCTGTTCGAAATCATATCCATTGCCGTGATATTTCATCAAGACAGAGATTCTTTCAACAAAATTTTGAAGCTCTCTTATGTTTCCATACCATTTATATGAATTGACCCTTTTCATAATGTGTTCAAACATGCTTAAAAATTTTGTTTTGTCACTTCCAAGGTACTTATCAAAGAAAAATCTTCCAAGAAGCATTACGTCACCGCCTCTTTCCCTTAATGGGGGCACCGTAAGATTCAGAACTCCAATTCTGTAATATAAATCTTCTCTGAATGACTTTGACTTCATTTCATCTATTAAATTCCTGTTAGTTGCTGTAATGACTCTTACATCAACAGGTGTTTTCACAACAGAACCAACTTTTCTTATTTCTTTTTCCTGAAGGACCCGAAGGAGCTGTGCCTGGATTTCTATTGGTATTTCACCTATTTCATCAAGAAAAATTGTTCCCTTGTGAGCAAGTTCAAACAAACCTATTTTTCCGCCCTTAATTGCTCCGGTGAATGCTCCTTCCACATATCCGAACAGCTCAGATTCCAATAGATTAGAAGATAACGATGCGCAGTTTATTGCAACAAAAGGCCCGCTTTTTCTTGAACTTGAATTGTGAATGCTTTGAGCAAACAACTCTTTTCCTGTTCCAGTCTCACCTTGAATGAGGATTGTAGAATCCGAAGAAGCATAACTTTTAGCAATTGATATTGCATTTTTTATTTCATCTGATTCACCCTTAATGTCTCTGAAGTGATACCTTGCCACAAGACCTTTTTCATGAAGGCTTCTTCTTATTTTGTTTTCATTTTCCTGAATGACCTTAACATCCTGGAATGTTGCCACAACGCCTTTTACTTTGTCATCAACTACTATGGGTATCCTGTTGGTGGATACAAGAGTTCCGTTAATGTCCATAAGCTGGTTAAGCTGTTTTTCCTTGTTGCTTATTGTGTCAAACATACTCGTGTTGTGTATGATTTCATCTATGTTTTTACCTACTGCATAACCGGGACTTGTTTTTACTATCTGTTCCGCAACAGGATTTATAACATCTACTTTTCCTTTTTCATCAACTGCAATAATAGCATCATGAGTGAAATTAAGAACCGCCTTGTACCTTTCAAGCTGAACCTTTAGTTCATTTTGTTTCTTTGATTCTTCTTTCTGCACCTGAAGTATCTGCTTTGCTGTTTCAATTGCACTTGTAATAGAAACTTCAGAGTTTTCAATAGTTATATGCTTCAAGTTGTACATTTCGGAATATTTTTGAGTCATTACTCCTCCGATTCCCAAAACCGCACCGTCAGTCAATGATTGTCGCACTATTCTTTCACAGTCCTTGTCTGTCTTGAAAGTATAATATTTTGCCTTTATATCCAGCATGCTGCAAAGACTTTTCACATCATCTGTCATTTCTCCATAAGAAAAAAAGGCTATGATTCCATTTTCATATTTTGCTACTTCAATGGATTCTATGTAATCTGACAAAATACTGTTAATCGCAACCACCGATACATTTAACTTAGATTCAATTATGGCTGAAGCAGTGCCTTTTCTGCTTATTATTACCTTTGCACCCTGTTCAACTAAATTTCTTGCTATTCTCAATGCATCATTAAGAGTATCTTCTTTTGAAATGGGAACAAACACATCAATTTCTTCATTCCGCTGTTCAATTATATTTCTCGTTTTCTGAGCAAGCTGAATGGTTGGAGCAATAAGAGATATTTCAGTTACTCTTTTGTTAAGCATGTTGATTGACTGTTCTATTTGTATCACTTGAAACATCCTTTCACTTTAATATCATTTAATAATGTTACATTTTAAATTATGATAACACAAAAACAAATAAAAATCTTTAAATTTTTATTTGTTTAATTAAAGTGCAGTATGTTACTGCATTTCACGTATGAACATATTGTCTCTTTCAAGAAGCGACTCAATTGTGTCGTATCCTAACCTCTTCAAAAGTTCCATGACATATGGATTGTCTACGGGAGTTTTGTATTGTGCTTCACTTCCGTAGTCATTTACATGCTTTGTTCCCTGCTGGGAGTCTATGATTCTTTTAGGACCGCCAACACACCCTCCGACGCATCCCATTCCTTCAAGAAAGTTTTCAGAAATTTTTCCGTCCTTTATTTCGTTAAGAAGCTCCTTGCACTGGGCAATTCCATTGGCCTGTCTTGACCTTAGAGGAATGGTTCTGCTCGGGCGCAAATAATCCAGAGTGTCTTGAATTGCTTCGCTCACTCCGCCTGTCCTTGCATAAATTCTTCCTGTCTTTGAAGAATGGTCCCTTAAGTCTTCTTCCATCTTTTCAGGTTCTATGCCTGCAATTTCAAAGATTTCTGCAACTTCCTGAAATGTGAGTACAAAATCAACTGCATCTTCTATGTCCTTCTCCCTTGCTTCTGCCTTCTTTGCTACACATGGACCTATGAAGACTGTCTTAACCTGTGGATACAGCTTCTTAATGGATCTGCCGCAGGCAACCATTGGTGAAACTGAAGGAGGCAGATGAGGAACCATTTCATTGTATATTTTCTTTATCATTGCAATCCACATGGGACAGCAGCAACTGGTCAAAAGAAAATCTTCATCTGTCTTTATGGATTTATCAAATTCAAGTGCTTCTTTCAACGTGAGAATGTCTGCAAAAAGTGCAACTTCAATCATTCCTGAAAAACCGATTTTTTTGAATGCGCTGCGCAATTTTCCCGGTGTTACTTCAGGTCCATACTGACTTGTGAAGGCGGGTGCAATCATGGCATATACAGGATGGACACCGTTGTTTATCATTTCAAAAAGCGGCAGCAGATCCTTTTTGTCTGTAAGGTTGTTCTTAATGCAGCTTTCTATGCACCTTGAGCACCCTATGCAATTATCTGTAACATATACATTGCCTTCTTCATCTCTTTTCATTGCCTTAAAATCGCAGCCTTCATCACACTTTCTTTTTTCTTCATCACTGCAGCAGCAGTCACCAATTCTCACTACTGTTCCATGTTTGTCAGGATTTAAAAGACAGTCCAGGTGGTGAGGATCAAATTCCGTAAGCTTTTTAAGTTCTTCGTCTATTTTTTTATTTATAGCAGCCTTTAATAGATGATCATAAAGGGAGTTGTAAGATTCCATAAGTTCCTCCATGTTTTTCTATTATTATGAACAAATAAAGACTAAAAATTACAGAATTAAAAAAAATAAGCCTCACAGATGTGAAGCTTTGAAGTCTAAGTTATTATTGATTTTATACATTTCATTGATTATAAGATGCCCGTTTCATATCATCAACCCTGCGGCCATATAATCCCTTTAATTTTGCCTTATGTTCATACATGCGCCTGTCAGCACATTTAAACGTTTCATAAATGCTGTTGTCTTCTTCCTTGATGTAAAAGGCGCAGCCATAAGCAAGTTCAATTTTTATGTCGTGTATATTGTTAACTTCCAAAAGAAGCTTTTCAAGTTTTATAAGAGATTCTGTAATATCTTCTTCAGAAGCACCTTCACAAAGAGCACAGAATTCATCTCCACCGATTCGATACGCCTTGCCGATTTTTTCAAAGCTTTCCTGCAGCACTGTGGCTGAAATGAGTATTGCCTTATCTCCTGCATGATGACCCTTGCTGTCGTTTATTTGTTTCAGGTCATTTAAATCAAGCACCACAACTGCAACAACGTTATCTTTATTGTCATAAATTTCCATTTCTCTTTCAAATGCTTTTCGGTTCATAATTCCGCTTATTACGTCATATTTAAACTGAAGTTCTCTAAGGAAAATATAGTATAGCAACAGAGATAATGCAACGCTTGGCCACACTATGTGAAAATCAATGAATTGAAGCTGCAGCGAAACACCCAGCACTGGCATAAAAAAGACATATTTTAAAAAGAGCATATCATCCCTATCATACTTAGAATCATTTCTCAGTATGGAAATCATAAACAATATGTAGTAAAAAAAGCCTATAACTATGGGAATTGCAAATAAACTTCCTCTGTGATATGCTGCTGCCTGATCAAAGTAAAATATCCATCCTGTTTTGTAGGTTGCAATGCTTATGACAGAATTTAGAAGCAATGGAAATGAGTAAAAAATTTTGTTGTTATTAATATCATTGTTGTATAAATACAAGAGTACAAAAGGAACTACTGGAGTAAGCAAAAATCCCACGACGTTTTCCAGCTTGTAAAGCCATATATGTTCAACATTTTGAAGGCTTTGCCCCCAAATATCCATTATTTCCAACGACAATATAATTATTGTTATAGTTGAAGCTAATATGTATATTTTTGTTTTGTAAACATCTACTACTGCATTGCGTTTAGCAAGGTTAATTGTAAAAAACAACGCAGCAATACCAATGACATCAGAACTTATTGAACCAACATTCAAATTAACTCCACCCTTTATGGTAATCAACAAAACATAAATAATTTTTGCTGATAGTATTTTCTTATTTATTATACAATTTATTTTGCATAATTTCAATCATTTATGAAATTTAATGGTAGAATTCACTTGAATTCAGCCATATTTTTCCTGTATCTGGATGGCACGAACTGAAACTGTAAATTTATATTTTTTCTTTCCTTTATGGCAAGGTCAATGAAATATTGCTTCCATAAACTTTGAATCCTTTTTTCGTCTTTTGAGTATTCAGGATTCTCAATAAATACATTTTCTTTGATTTCCCATACCCCATCAGAATATAAAACAGCTTTTTTCCTTTTTTCGTCATGAATTATGAACTTTTCATACTTGTACCTGTCAGCAAAGTGATCAGTTATTAAAATTAAAATATCATTGTCAGGGGAAAATCTTGAATACAAAATTCCTCCTATGTCAGCAAATCTCAATATGCCAAGAACTCTATGCTCCTCTCTCGAAACTTTGATGTAAGCTTCATTTATGGGAAGCACCTTTTCATGAGAGAAAAAATTCATTGTGTTTTTTCCATACTTAAAGGCAAAACTCAAGAATTCAAGTATTATATTTTCCTTATTTTCAAAATTTGAAAGAAAACAATAAAAAACATTTATGTAGGCTTCCCTTGAAATTTTATTGTTTATTGCGTTAGAAACAGTTTCTGCCTTCTCTTTATCTGTTTTTATGATTTTGTATTCATTTACAATTGATTGCTGGTAGCTTGAGGCATTATAAATTCCCGCTGCATTTTCCAACTTGTAATGGAAGTAAATGCACGTTAAAAGTCCTTCGAAAGTTCCGTCATATAAATAATCCATAGCCACCTCATATAAACTCATAAATGCTTAATTGCTTTTGTATTTCCTTGAATCTTATTTCTTCTTTTATGGCATCCGGTTCAAACTGTGTATTGCCATAATATTTACCGTTTACAGTGATAAAGTATCTTGCTCTTTTTAAAACTGTCTTCATTCTTCGCAGGGTGTCGTAGGAAAGTTCTGCATTTTTTCTTTCCCTTATAATTCTCTGGGCGCTGGTCACTCCTAGGCCGGGAACCCTTAAAAGTTCTTCGTAGGATGCCTTGTTTATTTCAACAGGAAACCTATCAAGGTTTCTTAATGCATACATCATCTTAGGATCGAATTCAAGATCCAGGTTTGGTTCGATTTCCGTGAAGAGTTCCTCTGATTTGAAATAATAAAATCTCATGAGCCAGTCTGCCTGGTAAAGCCTGTGCTCTCTTAAAAGAGGAGGCATGGAGCTTACCGCAGGAAGATTTGGTGATGTAACAACTGGAATGTATGCTGAAAAAAACACTCTTTTCATGCTGAAACGATCATAAAGATTTTGAGACACATTTAAAATTGTTCTGTCACTGTCCGGAGTTGCTCCAATTATCATCTGTGTTGACTGTCCACCAGGCACAAAGCGGGGAGCGTTCACTGAATGCTTCTTGTCCTCTATATATCTTGCTGCTTCATTTTTTATTAAATTCATTGGCTCAAGAATTTTTTCTATTTTTTTCTGGGGAGCAAGTATTTTAAGGCTTTCTCTTGTGGGAAGTTCAATATTCACACTCATTCTGTCAGCCAGTGCCCCTGTTTTTTCAACAAGAAGAGGGCTTGCTCCCGGTATTACCTTAACATGTACATATCCCCAGAAATTGTATTTGTAACGCAGAAGGTACAATACCTTGTATATATTTTCCATTGTGTGGTCAGGACTTTTTTCAACTGCAGAGCTTAAAAACAATCCTTCTATATAGTTTCTTCTGTAAAACTGAATAGTGAGCTCTGCTACTTCTTCAGGTGTGAATGTGGCTCTTTTTATGTTGTTCGTCACCTTGTTCAGGCAATATTTGCAGTCATATATGCAATCATTGGTCAAGAGAATTTTCAAAAGAGAAATGCATCTTCCGTCTGAAGACCAGGCATGACAAATTCCTGCTGCAGAGGCATTGCCTATTCCGCCTGTAGTATTGTTTTTTCTTTCAACTCCGCTTGAAACACATGAAACATCATATTTAGCAGCATCTGATAAAATTTTCAGCTTTTCAAACAAACTTTCGTCCATAGCTCACCACTTCTTTTTTCTTAAATAATATCACAGACAGTCATCATTGTCAAACATATGTTCGTTTATATGGTATAATTAAAGCAGAATTTCTTAAGTGAAATTCTGCTTTAGTTTACTTTATAGGAAGAGGAATTTTAATTGGTTCCTTTAGGAATATTTTAGGTGTAAGAGACCTCTGAAGAATTACTACTCCGCTTTCAGGATATTCAACTGTTAAATATGTTTCCATTTCAGAATCCCTTCTGGAGCTTCCTTCCGATTTTATTTCGTATGATTTTCCTTCACTGTCTTTATAATTTGGAGCAAACACCCCAAAACATTCATCATCACTGACATTGGTTGAAAAGGTCAAATCTGCCTTTTCACCGCGCCTTGAAACTTTAGACAAGCGCATGCCTTCAATTTCTGGTGAAATAATTCCCTTTTCAAGGTCAACTGTTATAAACTCCTTGTCTTTTTCAAGAAGTCGAATTCCCTTTATTATTAGATTTTGTTCCTTAGGCTCTGCAAAATAATCAGATTGGATGTAAACATTCATGTGGCTGTTAGTTTCATCATATGTTGAAGTGATTCCGTTTCTTCCTGAATACATTTGAGTTCCTTCACTTTCAACTGCCAGATCAAGTCCTTTTATCCATGCAGAATTTTCTTCGGAAAACTCAAATGACACTTCCGTTCCCGTAGGATAGACTTTCATTTCCTTAAGAGTTATTTTTTGACCCATGATTATGTGCTCTTGATTGAATTCATATTCTATGGGTTTAGCAAATTCATTGAATTCAATATTAAATGAAAAGTTTCCCACGTCTTCCATCAACGGATACTTTTCATCCTCCAAAAACTGATTTTCAAATTCCTGGTATGTTTTCCTTTTGAGAGACACATTTATTTTAATTGAATGGGGAAGAAATCCTTCTGAAAAATTATACTGCTGCATGATTAGTCCCTTTGATTTATTTTCTTCCCATGAAATGTTTGATGATGAATATCCGAATCCTTCAATTTTTTTTCCTGAAGATCCGTTTTCCATACTCGTCAGGCTTATTCCTGCCCATTGTCCTTCTGTAAGTTCAAAATCATCAGGAAGTTTAAAGAAAAGCACCAGATTTTTTTCATCTGCTATAACATAAGGAAGCATGAGTTTTTCACTGCCGTCATATGCTATGAGATTTGTTTGTTGTATATAATCATTTTCAATAGCGCTTTTTAAGCTACTGTCAAACTTCACATATTCTGCTATACTCCCTATGAGCGGTATTTCTGCAACAATTCCGGCAAATGCCGTGCTTGTGTTTACAAGCACAATAAACATTGCTGCTGCTGCAACAGAAGATATGAAACTTACAAGTGCTCTTTTTTTCCTTTTTTCCTTAAGTATTCTCATTTCAAGCCTGCGTTCCACATGTGACAATTCTTCAGGATATTCAAATGACTCTTCTATTAAATTATTCATATTTTTATCTTCCATTTGTTCTCCTTCCTATTCATTGAATTCAAGCTTCAATATTCCCAGAGCCTTCCTTGCACGGCTTGATACAGTTCCTTCGGGAATCTCAAGAATTTCCGCTGTTTCAGAAATTGTATAACCCCCAAAGTAACGAAGAACTATTACCTTGCGCAGGTTTTCCTCTAGTTTTTGCACTGCTATTTTTACAGGAAGATTAAGTTCACTGTCAAGATAGACTGCTTCCGGCATCACTTCCACCAGAGTTTCTTGTTTTTCTTTTCTCAGAATTCTGTAGCATTCATTTATCAATATTCTTGTGAGCCATGTCTTTAAATACCTTTTTTCCTTAAGTTCCCTCAGGTGCTTGTAACCCAAATAAACTGCCTCATCAACGGCATCAAGGGATTTGTTTTCATCACAAAGATATCCGTAGGCAATGCGGTACATCACTGTCTTGTATTCTGTTATAAAAGAGACATACTCTTTCTTGTCAACTGCATCTTTAAACATGCTTAATCTCCTCTCTATACATTAGAGAATCTAAGAAAGTATTTTCATTACGGAATTTAAAAATATTTTTATAAAAATAAAAGCCTTGTCTTCATGATGATGACAAACCTATTTTCCAACAAATCGTAGGGGCGGGTCTTGTGCCCGCCCGTGTTTTTAATTCAATAATTTTGTAATTTCGATAGAACAGTATCCATCCTGCATCATTGAAATCCAATGTCATCATACTGAGGCCTCAGGCCTTACTTTATTTTTAAGATTTTTCTTGTTGCTTTTACAGCAGTTTTAAACATTATGCCTTCCATTTCCCTGCTTACATTTTTGAGTTCCTTGCGTATTTCTATTTTCTGAGGGCAGTGAAGCTCGCATTTTCCGCATTCCTTGCACTGTGATGCATATGCCGGTGTTGACGACATGGCTCCTAAGGTCTGAGCATATTTCACTTTGTACATTTTGTCCTCAAGAAGATACTTTTCGTTGTAGCTTGCAAAACACCCTGGAATATTCACACCGTGAGGGCACGGCATGCAATATGCACAGGCTGTACACGGAACTTTAATTTTCTCGTTCATTATTGTTTTAACCTTATTGAACACTTCAAGTTCTTTTTCAGTAAGTGAATTTTCTCTTGCATCCCCGGCAATTCTTATATTTTCCTCAACCTGTTTTTCATCGCTCATTCCGGAAAGAACAACATTTACTTCCTTATGGTTCCATATCCACCTGAGACCCCATTCAGCAGGAGATTTATTTTTGTCACATTCTTCAAATGCCTTCATAACACTTTTAGGAAGACCTGTTACCAGCTTTCCTCCCCTTAATGGTTCCATAACAATCACCGGTATGGACATTTCATGAGCAAGCATGAGTCCTGATTTTGTGGCCTGATTGTTTTCATCAAGATAATTGTACTGAATCTGGCAGAAATCCCAGGGGTATGATTTTATTATTTGTTCAAAATCCTGTTTGCTGCCGTGAAATGAAAACCCGATGTTTCCAATTGTTCCTTCTCTTTTCAGTTCTTCAAGATATTCCATGACTCCCAGTGATTCCATTTTTTTGTACATGGCTAAGTCTGTAAGCATGTGAAGAAGGTAATAATCTATATGGTCTGTCCTGAGCCTTGTAAGCTGCGTGGATATTATTTTTTTAGCATTGTCAAGCTTGTTTACCATGTATGGAGGAAGCTTTGTTGCAATATTTACCCTATCCCTGTACCCGTCTTCCAAGGCCTTTCCAAGAAGTGATTCACTTTTTCCTGCATGATATATGTACGCCGTATCGAAATAATTAACTCCATTTTCTATGGCACTTCTTATCATGTTAATTGCTCTTGTTTCGTCAATTGCTCCTCCCTTTGTGGGAAACCTCATGCAGCCGAACCCTAGTATGGAAAGTTCGTCTCCATTTTTCTGGTTAATTTTTTTTATCATTTTTATCCTTCCTTATTTGAATTCAAACTTGAAGCTTGTTCCTGTTCCGGGCTCGCTTTCTGCTGACATTTCAACATTGTGCCTGTTAGCAATCTGTTGGGCTATGGTTAGTCCCAGCCCAGTTCCTGTTTTATTTTCTTCTGTTTTTATCCTGTAGTAACGGTTGAATATGTAAGGCATATCCTCCCTTGAAATTCCAATTCCAGTATCCCTTACCTCAACTGTATTATTCTTTAAGTTTAAATATATTATGCTGCTTTCCTTTGAAAACTTTATGGCATTGTCAATTACAATCATAAACATCTGTCTAAGCCTTCCGTAATCTCCCTTGATCATGAAAATGTCCCGGTCCTCAGCATAATCTATGATTATGTTCTTTTTCCTTGCCATGTTTGAAGCGCTTCTTACTGCATCTCTTATTACATCGCAAAGATTAATTTCATGCATTTCAATTTTAAAATCTGAATTTTGAAGCCTTGAAAGTTCCAGAAGGTCGTTTACAAGCCTTTCCAGTCCCTTGCTTTCATTAAGCATCTGCTTGTTGTATTCCTTTACCTGGTCAGGGTCTTTAACCACTCCATCGCATATGGCCTCAAGAGAGCCTCTTATTACCGTAACCGGGGTTCTTAATTCATGGGAAATGTTTGTGATAAAGTCTTGTCTTTGCTTCTGAAGTCTTTCGCTTTCATGACTTGCCTTATCAAGCCTTTCACTTAAAACATCAATTGTTGCAGCAAGCTCTCCTATTTCATCATCCTGCACAATTCCTGTCTTTGCTGTGTAATCGCCTTCAGCCAGAACAAGCGCAGTGCTTTTCATTTTCTTAAGAGGCTTTGTAAAATACATGGCAAGAAAAACAGATATTACAATTGACAAAACAAGGGCAATTGCAATGCTCATTACAAGCATTTTAAATCCTTCAAAAATAGCATCGTTCATTCCTTCAACAGGTGAATGAATTAACAGTGCTCCTATTATTTGGTTTCCTGAAACTATAGGGGTTCCCACAGTCAGTGTAGGCGTCCTAAGCATGTCGCTGAAGCCTTCGCTGAATGTTGTGCTGCCGTCAAACACGTCTTTTACAACCACATCTGCATCTTCAGGCATGTCTGAATACGTGTAGTGCATTTGTGCCATAGGGCCTATGGTCAACAAATTTAAATTTTCATCCACAATCCACACATCTGCCATTGCTATATCATCCACATTTCTGAGATATGAGCCAAGACTTCCCTGCATGTACATTCCTCCCATGCCCATGCCCATTCCCATGCCTCCGCCTTGTGTGCCGGAAAATGAAGAACCTTCCAACAGCTCCGATATGGTTTCTGCTATATTAAGAGCACGTCTTTCAATGTCATTTTTGTGAATTTCAATTGTGTTGTTTTTAAACAGGCTCATGAATATGCTGCCTATTACAACAGCAAATATGAGCAGCGCCGCTGAAAAATATATAATGAGTTTTCTTGCTATTTTATTTTTCATCTGCCTCAACCTCAAATTTATATCCTACTCCCCAAATGGTCTTTATGTCCCAATTAGCATGTTCAAATTCATCAAGCTTAGATCTGAGTCTTTTGATGTGTGAGTCCACAGTCCTGTTGTCTCCGAAATAATCGTATCCCCACAGGCTATTCAACAGGTTGTCTCTTGTAAAAACCTTGTTCCTGTTAGACACAAGAGTCCAAAGAATTTCAATTTCCTTTTTTGTTAAAGAAACATTTTTATTGTCAATTGTAACAATGTAATCATTCATATTAATTTTCAGGTTATCATAAGAAAAAAACTGATTTGCTTTTTTGTCATCAATCATTATTCTTCTCATTATTGCCCGTACCCTTGCCATAACTTCTGCCGGAGAAAAAGGTTTAACTATGTAATCATCAGCACCTATGTCAAGTCCCATAATTCTTTCGAAATCCTCTCCTCGTGCAGTAATCATTATAATGGGAACATTAGACTGCTTGCGGATTTCACGGCAAACTTCAAAACCGTCCATTTCCGGCATCATTACGTCAAGCAGAATAATATCAGGGTTGTATTTTTCAAAACTTCTTAAGGCTTCCCTCCCATTGAATGCAGATTTGACTTCAAAGCCTTCATTTTTGGCGTATTCTTCAAGTATTGACGTTATTTGTCTGTTATCATCTGCTATAAGCATTACTGACATAAAATCACCTCTGTAATATGATAAGCAATTATACCATATTATAGCATTCAATGTGTGGCAAAATTTTGTTTTTTGAGTTTCAAGTCATTAAAAATTACATAAAAACAATATAAAAAAGACACACTTTTGCCATAATTTTATTTTATAGTGACAATACAAACTAAATCCAATAACAGGAGGTAACAAAATGAAAAAACATAAAAAATCAGCAGTGGTAGTTCTGGTTGTGTTGGCTCTGTTGGCAACATCATTTACAGCCTTTGCTTACACAGTAAGTTCTCCGGCTGAAATCCTTGCAGGATTAACAGGAAAAAGCGTTGAAGAAGTAACAGATGAAAGGTATGAAACAGGATTAACTTACGGACAAATGGCTTATGATCAAGGATTGTGGGAAGAATACAATGAAAAAATGCTTGAAGACAAAAAAGCTTATTTGGATGAAAAGGTTAAAGACGGTACAATCACACAGGAACAAGCTGACGCAATATATGGAAACATGCTGTTAAGACAGGAAGACTGTACAGCTAACGGCTTCGGCGGCGGATGCGGCGGCGGAATGATGGGACTTGGCTATGGCAGCGGAAGAGGCTGCGGTGGCGGAGGAAGAGGCTTCGGCGGCGCAAGAAACTGGCAATAACAACAAAAACCTGGGTTTCCCAGGTTTTTATAATTTTTTGAGCATTTTCTTGAGCTCATCTTTGTCAACAATGTGTATCAGCCCTCTGGATAGATTTACTATGCCCAAAGTCTCAAAATTTTTAAGCATTCTGGAAACAACTTCTCTGGCGCTTCCCATGTACTTGGCAATTTGATCGTGTGTAAGTTTAATATCAGGTGATTTGTTTTTTGAAGATTCATCCAGTAAAAATGTAGCAAGTCTTTTGTCAAAGCTTGTGAACAATATTTGTTCAATTGCCCACATGACGTCTGAAAATCTGTCCACAGTGTTTTTGAGAGCAAAATTTTCCACATATACATTTCCCTGGGTGAGCTGACTGAAAGCAGAAATGTTCAAAAGCAGCACTTCTGTATCGCTCTGTGCATCTATGAAAACATCAAATGTGATGTTGTGAAGTATGCATGAAGCAGATAAAATACATGCATCTCCGTCAGAAAGCCTATAAAGCGTAACCTCACGGCCATCCTCAGACAATATATATACTCTCAGTTCTCCTGTAAGCACCAAAAGAAGACCCAGGCACTCATTGTCAGCACTGTGCAGATTTTCTCCCTTTGCATATTTCACTTTTTGTACATTATTCTTAAAAAGTTCCTTTTCCCTGGAACTTAATTTATCCCAAAAGCTTAAATCCGTGACAATATTTTTCAATTCCTCATCATTCATTCAAAAACCCCCAACAAGCATTTACAATATTATAACACATGTTTATTCAAAAGAAACTATTTTCATATTCAATTTTATGTTCATACATACATTTCCGATACTATAAAGAAAAAAAACTAGCAGCTAAGTTATTGACAGTTTCAATGTCATAACCTAGTACTAGTTTTTCTTATTATACTGCTACATTTATTTTGATTTAGCCATCATTTTTTCATCAAGCTCAACCAATACTTCATCATTTATTTTATCAAGATTGTTGTCCCATAAGTATTCCTTTGTTTCGCTTACGATAACACTTGACAAAGCAATGAGTGAAATCAAGTTCGGTATAGCCATCAAACCGTTGAACAAGTCTGCCAAATCCCATACAAATGCCAATGACATAACTGCACCAAAGTATACTGCTACTGTATAAAGAACTCTGTAAGGAAGTATGGCTTTCTTTGAATGGAACAAATATTCCACGCATTTTTCTCCGTAATATGACCATCCAAGTATTGTGGAGAAAACAAATGTCATAAGACCTATTGTCAGAACTATAGGTCCGATAACAGGAATGTTTCCGAATGCAGCGTTTGTTAAATCTCCACCGTTAAGACCTGTGTTCCAAACACCTGTATTAACTATTGTAATACCAGTCATAGCACATACTATTACTGTGTCCCAGAATGTTCCTGTTGATGCAACAAGAGCCTGTCTAACAGGGTTTCTTGTCTGTGCTGCAGCAGCAACTATAGGAGCACTACCTAAACCAGATTCATTGGAGAACAAACCTCTGGCAACCCCATATCTTGCTGTCATCATTATTGTTGAACCTGCAAATCCGCCCACAGCTGCCTTGCCTGTGAATGCGCTAGATACGATCAGTCCTATTGTTGCAGGTATTGTTTTAAATGTCATAGCAAGGATAATAACACAGCCAAGTACATAGAATACAGCCATGAAAGGAACAAGCTTGTCGCAAACGCTTGCTATTCTCTTAACACCGCCTATAATAACTATACCGGTAAGTACTGCCAATGCTATACCTGTAATCCAAGTAGGAACTTGGAACTGATTTGCCATCATGTTAGAAATTGAGTTTGCCTGTACTGTGTTACCAATACCAAATGCTGCAACGCTTCCAAACAATGCAAACATATATGCAAGCGGTTTGTTTTTCATTCCGTATTCCAGAACGTACATAGGTCCGCCGGCCATTGTTCCATCAGCTGTTTTAACTCTGTACTTAACTGAAAGCAGGGATTCTGCATACTTTGTGGCAATGCCGAACACACCTGTCATCCATGTCCAGAAAACAGCACCAGGTCCGCCTAATGCTATGGCAGTTGCAACGCCGACTATGTTTCCTGTTCCGATTGTAGCAGCCAATGCAGTTGCAAGTGCGCTGAACTGGCTTACGTCGCCTGTTGCCAATTCATCTTTTGTTACAGAAAGTTTAATAGCCTTACCAATGTGCTTTTGAATGAACTTGAGGCGGAATGTTAAATAAAGATGAGTTCCGAACAATAAGATTACCAGAGGCCAACCCCACAGCCATCCATCAATAGTTGTTACTAATTGAGCAATTCCTTCCATTTTTACCCTCCTATATAGTATAATTTCATAACGTTTTACGAAACGTTTGCCTTAATTATAGTACATACATTTCATAAATTCAACTAATATTTTGCTCTAATTTGTGATATTTATTTTACATTTTAACGATTAGTAGGTATGCTTGTGATATTTTTTTAACTATTAAGCTGCAATACAAAACTTCACTTAAGCATCATTAAAACTTCACCATATGAACACAAAGGGGCTTTATTATGAAAGAAAGAAACGGAGGAAACAATTATGGGTGATAAAAACAACAATGTATTTGAACGAATTGAAAAAAAATATCTTCTTTCAGAAGAAAAATTCAACTTATTATTTCAAAAAATTGAGCCTTACATGACCATAGATAAATTTGGTCTTCACACAATATGCAATATTTATTACGACACTGAAACATTTGACTTAATAAGAAACTCCATAGAAAAACCATCTTACAAGGAAAAGTTCAGGCTCAGGAGCTACGGTGTTCCGGGAGAAGACAGCATGGTGTTTCTTGAAATAAAAAAGAAATACGGACGCACAGTATTTAAAAGAAGAATATCACTTAGCTTAAATGAAGCTGAGGATTATCTGGAACGAGGCATAAAGCCCCAAAAAGACAGTCAGATACTTAGAGAAATAGACTATTTCATTAAACTTTACAATCCAATAAAAAAAGTATTTATAGCATATGATAGGGTTGCATTGTTTGGAAAGGAAGATGAAAGTTTAAGAATAACTTTTGACACAGACATCAGGAGCAGGACACACAATCTTGATTTAAGAAAGGGAGATTTCGGCATGGCCATTAATAATTTCAGCGGCTATCTCATGGAAATAAAAACATCCGCCTCTCTTCCGCTGTGGCTTGCACGAATATTGTCAGAACTTGAAATCTATCCTGATTCCTTTTCCAAGTACGGATCAGTATACAAACAGGGTTTAATAAACGAAAGACTTTTTGAACAGTCAATCCATGAAGAGCTGGACGAACAGCAATTAATAAGCAAACTAAATTCATCAACAAATCGGAGGAATATAAAATGTTTACAAGCATCTTAACAACTACAACAGAAGCATTATCTGTTACAAATGCCATTGTATGTATGGTGTCTTCATTGGCACTGGGCATAGCAATAGCTCTAACATACATGTACAGCAAAAAATATACGAAAAATTTTGTGGTGACGCTGGTACTCATGCCATTGCTGGTACAGCTTGTCATTATGATGGTCAATGGAAACCTGGGAACAGGGGTTGCCGTCATGGGAGCATTCAGTCTGGTAAGATTCAGATCTGTTCCTGGAAGCTCAAAGGAAATAAGCTTCATATTTTTCGCCATGGCTGTAGGAATAGCAACAGGTATGGGATTCATAACATTTGCTGCTGCTGCAACAGCTGCAATATGCCTTGTGTTTATGGCATTGTACAAAAGCGGCTTCGGCGACAACACTGCTTCTGAAAGATCTCTTAAAATAACAATACCTGAAAACCTGGATTACACAAATGTGTTCGATGACTTATTTGAAAAATATCTTAAGTCATCAGATTTATTGAAAGTTAAAACTACAAATTTAGGAAGCATGTTTGAGCTTCACTACGACGTCGTTCTTAAAAATCTCGAAGAAGAAAAAGCATTACTTGATGATATCAGATGCAGGAACGGCAACTTAACAATTATATGCAGCAGAAAGCATGCTCAAAATGAAGAACTATAAGGAGATTAAAATGAAAAACAAAATATTTTACAAAATGACTGCACTGCTAATGAGCACAGCACTTCTCATGTCATGCAGCACAAATGCCGGAACACAATCAGCAGCCAATGAAACCGGAAGTGAAAATGCTGAAGTTAACTTAAATATCAAAACACTGTCCCAAAGCCTGGTTGAATACCAGGATGATGATTATTACACAGATTGGGAAGGACAAAGTCCAAACTACATCAAATTAAACGGAAGCTCTGCAGAGCTTGAAGGAACAGGAGCATCAATCAAAGAAGGAACCATAACAATAACTTCATCGGGAACATACGTAGTAAGCGGCAGTCTTTCCGACGGACAGATTATTGTAGATGCTTCCAAAGAAGATACCGTAAGAATAGTTTTAAACAAAGCGCAAATAAGCTGCTACGACAATGCTCCTATTTATGTGGTAAGTTCAGAAAAAACAATTATTTCTCTTGAGGAAAACACAGAAAATTCTGTAACGGACGGCAGCTCCTATGTTATTTCAGATGGTACTGACGAACCAAATGCTGCTATTTACAGCAAGGACGATCTCACCATTAACGGAACAGGAAAACTCATCGTGAATTCAAATTACAACAATGGAATTAACGGAAAAGATCAGCTTAAGATAACGGGAGGAACAATAGTAATTAATTCTGTGGATGACGGTCTCATGGGAAAAGATCTGGTTGCTGTAAAGGATTCTGATTTAACAATTACTGCAGCAGGTGACGGTATTAAAGCAACAAACGACACTGACGCCGACAAAGGAAATGTGGTACTTGAAAGCGGAAATTTCAATATAGCTGCAGGCTCTGACGGCATACAGGCTGAAAAAAATCTTTCAGTATTTGACGGAACATACCAGATATCTTCAACAGGAGATTCAATACATTCCAACAGCACCATAAGCCTCTACGGAGGAACTTATGATATAGCATCAGAAGATGATGGTATTCACGCTGATTCCACCATAGACATAAGCGGAGGAACAATAAACATACAAAAAAGCTATGAAGGCATTGAAAGTGCACTGATTAACATTTCAGGCGGAAATATAACACTTGTCTCTTCAGATGACGGAATTAACGTTGCAGGAGGCATGGATAGCTCATCTGTGAACGGAAGACCAGGTCAAAACAGCTTCTCAGAAACCAGTGAAAACAAGCTTACAATTACAGGTGGAAACATTTTTGTAAACGCTTCAGGTGATGGCCTTGATGCCAATGGCTCCATATACATGGATGGAGGAAAAGTTGTGGTAAACGGCCCTACAAACAACGGTAACGGCTCACTTGACTACGACCAGACTTTTGAAATGAACGGAGGAATGCTTATTGCAGCAGGAAGCTCCGGAATGGTTCAGACCCCTACAGAAAGTTCAGCACAAAATTCACTGCTCATCAGCTATTCTCAAATTCAGCAGGCAGGAACTACTGTTAAAATTCTTGATGGAAACGGAAATACAATTGTTGAATTTACACCTGAAAAAACATTCCAGTCTGTACTTGTAAGTTCACCTGATTTAAAACTGGACACAGCATACCAGCTGTACTCTCAGGACACAAAGACAGCTGATTTTACACTTACAAAAAATATTCTTACCATATCTGAGACAGGAGAAGAGGTGACAGTGGGAGGTTTTGGACAGCCCGGACAAGGCGGCGGACGTGGAATGAAACCTGGAATGCAAAACGGTGAAGTACCGGCAATGACGGAAGGTGAAAGACCGGCTGGTTTTAAGGGTGACAGGCAGATGCCTGACGGAAAAAGCGGGGCGACACAACAAACTGACGGAACAAGCGGAGCTACTCAGCAAACTGGCATCCCCGATAATAATGCTGTGGAGACTGAAGCAACAGTATAAAAAATGTCAGATTATTAACAACCTGATTTTCCAAAAAATTGTAGGGGCGGATCTTGTATCCGCCCGTTTTGATAATTCAATAATTTTGGTATATCCGGGAGGACAGTAGTTCGCCCTACATTACACCCTACTGTTCCTTAATTTTTCAGCTATTTTCATTCCTCTGCCGGAAATAATATATTCAAAAGTTGTTCGTGGCACGATTTTTTTTATTTCGTCTAAATTTCCTTCAGCCATTAATTTTCTTACAAGTGAAGCGCTGACAGGTACATTGTCTTCCTCAAATCTTGGTATTTCAATAACCTCAATTCCTCTTTCACCAAGAAACTTTTTCATCATTATGTTGTAGGAAGCTGTGACAACATCAAATGGCTCAGTTCCTACAAAACGTCTTGTAATGTTCAATGGTTTTGCAAAGTGCTGGCAAAATATTGTGAGGTCCAGCATGCAGTTAATATCCCCTGCCTTGTACGTATCCTTCATGAAGTAGGTGGGAAATGTTGCAGATGAAATCAGGTAATCGGATGTGGGATGAACCACAACATTGTTTAAATGTTCCACTCCCCTTTTAACAAGTTCGTACCTGTCCCCGGCAGGAAATATGCTTTTGTCCTCAGACACAACAAACAAATGCAAAATGCTGCACATTTTTGCTGCAGTTTCAACCAGGTACAAATGTCCATTTGTGAAAGGATTGCAGTTTAATACAATGGCACCTGCATTGTCTGAGTTGTGTTCACCTTTAATGGAATTAACAAAGTCCCGGATACCGCCTTTTATATTTTCCATCAATGCAGCGTCCTTTGTTTCTGCTATTAGGTAAAATCCCAAATCGCTGAATATATTTATGTTTTCAGTCTTCGTAAACAAAAACATGTGGCTGTGACCATTTTCGAAGCCTTTAGATGTCAATAGAGTAACAATTTTAGCTGCAAGACCTTCACCCTGTTGTTCGTCTGCAACTGCAATGCATTTGAGGACATTGCCCTGAAGCGAGCCTGTTGCTGCAATTTTTCCGTCACTTAAACATAAGTTAACAGTAAATTCAATTCCCTCATCATAAGACAGATTTTCAGTTTTCAGAAAGTTTTTAAGCTTCTCAAGCTTACTTCCCTTCAGAGGAAATCCGAATTCTTCGTAAAATGTTTCATAGCCCATGTTTTCACCTTTATAAAGTATTTTTTATTGTGTCAATAACTGTGCCGTCACGGTATATTACATTGGCAACTGTCTTGCTGCCAAGTTTTACTTCTTTTGGAACTCCGGTAATCTCTTCAGCTATTCTTTTAAGTTCATGAATGTCAACAACAGGAAGGCCTGAAGCTAAAAGATTTTCTTTAAGATCGATTCTTTTAGGATTTACTGCAATTCCTCTTTGTGTTACTAAAACATCCACGGTGTTCCCCGGAGTTGAAACACATAGAACTTTGTCAACAACTATTGACAGCCTTGCTCTTGTAAGTGGAGCAACAATCATGGTAAGTTTTGCTCCTGCAGCAGTATCGCTGTGTCCTCCGGAACCGCCCATTATGAACCCGTTTGAATCAGTGTGAACATTTACATTGAAATCAGTATCGATTTGTGTGGCTCCCAGTATTACTACATCCAGATTGTCAACTATGGCGCTTTTTGCTGTAGGGCTTGCATAGTGGGATGCAGTTACTTCCTTGTGTCTTGGGTTGTCTCTTATGGACTGCACAGCCCTTAAGTCAAAGCACTGCACATCCATCAATGCTTCAAAGCATCCTGCCTCAAGCATGTCGACAAGATAGCTTGTTATTCCGCCCATACCGAAGCTTCCCTTTATATTTTCCTTAAGCATTATGTCCTTCAGATACTTGGCAACAGCAAGAGATGCTCCTCCTGCCCCTGTCTGAAATGAAAATCCGTCCTTTAGAAGTCCAGAGCTTTGGATTACTTTTGTGGCATAGGAAGCCATCATTAGTCCAACAGGATCTCTTGTAATTTTTGTTGTTCCTGAAACAATTCCTGTGGGGTCGCCTATTTTGTCCACACAAACAACATAATCCACATATGTTTCTGAAATTGAAAAATCGAACAATGGATATTCCATAAGGTTATCAGTTATTACAACAACTTTTTTTGCATTCATGGCATCAACAAAGGCATATCCCAGGGAACCGCATGCAGATTTTCCGTACTTTCCTGAACAGTTTCCCATGTTGTCGGATGATGGGGCAGCTATGAACGCGATGTCAATTGGAGTGTTGCCGTTTTCTATGTCACTTGGACGTCCTCCGTGACTTCTGAAGTCAACCGGCTTTTGCATTATGCCTGATGATATTTCTCTACCAACTGCAGCTCCCATATAGTTTACTTCAAGTCCTGTAACAACATTATTTTTGATGTGATTTACAAGCGGTGCATGGATGTCGAACACAGAACTTGCATTTACTGTCAGGTCCTTGTATCCCATGTTTGCAATTTCTTCCATGACCATATTTATTACATGGTCTCCGTTTCTTAAATGGTGGTGGAAGGATATCCTCATTCCATCCTTAAGACCGCATAGAGTTATTGCTTCTTTTATAGATTTTACCACTTTATTCATTAAAATGCACCTCCTAAAGCTTTAGCCGCTTCCAGAGTCTGTCTGGCTCTTTCAACTATAGGAGCGTCTATCATTTTTCCTCTTAAAGAAATTGCACCTTTTCCCTGCTCCTTAGCAACCTGAATTATATCCATAACTTCCTTAGCATACTCGATTTCTTCAAGCGTAGGGCTGAACACTTCATTGACTGCTTGCACATGTCTTGGTGATATACAAGCCTTGCCTGTGAACCCAAGACTCTTGGCAAACTCTGCATCTGTTCTTAATCCTTCCTCGTCTTCAACATCAGTAAAAGGAGTGTCGTAGACGTCAATGCCTGCCGCCCTGGCTGCCATAACCATTCTTCCCCGGCTGTAGAATATTTCGTCGCCTTGTTTTGTTCGTTTGCAGCGAAGGTCTGCAGTGAGATCTTCTCCTCCTAAAAATATTGCTTTGATTCTTTTGCTGGAGGAAGCAATTTCAAATGCATTTTCGACTCCCAGTGCAGTTTCAATAAGAGGTATGAGGGAAGTTTTCTTTTCAATGTTGTGTTTTCTTTCAACTTCGCCCATATAGTTTTCAATTACTTTAATATCCATTCCGCTGCATACCTTTGGTGGCATAATCATATCAGGTTTCATTGGCAGTATTTCGTCAAGATCCTTCTTCCAGAAATCCGTGTCTATGGAATTTATTCTTATTATGACTTCACAGCCTTTGTATCCAAGATATTTAAGCGCATTTCTAACAAGAATTCGAGCAGAATCCTTTTCTTGAGGGGAAACCGCATCTTCAAGGTCCAATATTACGCTGTCTGCACCAAGGGCATCAGCATTTAACAGCATGCCTGAATTGTTGCCAGGCATAAACAACATGCTTCTTCTCATGATTATTCCATCCCTTCTGCTCTTCTCAGGGCTGTTTCAATCCTTGCACGAATGGCACATTCAACAGCGCCCCTGTCTTTAAGCTGAATTTTTACTCTTTTAACGTCAAATTCAGAAAGAACTTCTCTCACTGTTCTTTCTATGTCTTCGCCGAACTGGTTGTAAACAATTGATGTAAGATTAATTTCTATTCCATTGTCATTAGGCTCAACCTGAACAAATATGTCGCTCGATTCCAAGGTTCCGGCAGTTGCCTTCTTTTTTATCTCCATTTTTGCCACCCTTTCTAAACCTTAAAATTATATATAAAATTATGCAATAAAGCCCACCCTGAAGGTGAGCTTATTATTATTAAACTTTATCCGAATAATATTGGTACTATAAATGTTGCCAACAGTATTATAAATGCTCCCCCAAGCCTTGAAGAAATCTGTGCAAATGGCATGAGTTCCATTCTGTGAGCTGCTGTTAAAACCGCAACGTCTCCTGTTCCTCCCATGTTAGCCATGCAAAGACCGGCTGTGATGGCTGCTTCAATAGGATAGAAACCAACAAGTTTTCCTACAAGAGCTGTTCCAACAACTGCTCCAAGCACTACCAGGAATACAAGTACAAGGTATATTGGTGAGAATGCTGATATAACCTGACCAAGATTTGTGTATGCTATGCCTATTCCCATAAGAAGTGCTGATGTCCAGTTAGTTGCAACAAATTTATACCATCCTGCACATGCTCTTTCAAACTGTTGTGGAAGAACATTGAATGCTTTTGCCAATGCAACGGATATAATCATCCATGCATATGGATGTATGTCAAGGCCTGCATAAGTATCAAAGAAGTATGCTACAATTTCACCAACTACGAAAAATGAAGTTGCAATTGCAATACCAATACCATAGTCAGAAAGCTTCAAAGCTTCAGTGTCTTCTTTTTCCTTAAGGTCATCTTCGCCGATTTCCATGAGTTTACCGTTTCCGCTCAATGAAGGATATTTTTTGCCAAGTCTGTCAAGAAGTCCTCCAAACACTATAGCCATTGCATTTCCCAAAGCCACAGCAGGCACAAGTTTAGAAAGTATTGTTTCTGAAGGAACTCCAAGTCCCTGTGAGAAAACTTCTGATATTGGAACAGCTCCTGCTCCCATGCCGCCGCCCATTATAGGAATGCCTATATACGCTATTGATTCTCCAGGTGCCTGACCAAAAAGCATGCCTCCCAATGACACAAACAACAATGATACGGCAACTCCACCAATTATTGTTGGGAAGTATCTTACTGCTGCCTTAATAAGAAGTTTCTTGCTCATACCTAAAATAGAACCTGTAATGAGTGCTGCAATGTAGAAGTCAAGAAATCCTCCGCCCTTCATAAATGTAGTAACATTTTCTGAAACTGAAGCAGGAATCAGGTTGTAATAAACCATTGCTGCTGAACCGAAAATTATTACGATTGGTCCGCCGCCAAAAAATGTTTTTACAATTGGTGTGTTGTTTCCTATTACGTCAAGCAATGAACCAATAATCATCATAAATGCAAAGGCACCTATCATGCCCCCAGGCAATATGTCCAGAAATACTGCTACAAGCAATATAACCAGCAATGTGAAATAAACTGGTAGACTAATTCCCATAATCTTGTAATCTTTCATAATTTTCCTCCCAGAAATTATTTTATTTTACTCTTATATTCTTGCTACACCTGACTTGCGTGCTGCATCAGCTATAGCATTTGCAACTACCTTTGCTACTCCCTTATCAAGCGCACTAGGTATTATGTTGTCTTCATTTAAATCTTTTTCATCAATGTAGCCAGCTATGGCATACGCAGCAGCCAGTTTCATTTCTTCGTTTATTTCTTTTGCTCTGACGTCTAAGGCTCCTCTGAACACTCCAGGGAACACAAGCACATTGTTTATCTGATTTGGAAAATCAGAACGTCCTGTACCTATAATTCTTGCTCCTGCTTCCTTAGCAAGATCAGGCATGATTTCAGGTGTAGGATTAGCCATTGCAAGTATTATTGCATCTCTGTTCATTGAACGAACCATTTCAGGTTTTACTGAATCAGCAGAAGAAACTCCTATGAACACATCTGCTCCCACAAGAACATCACCAAGACTTCCACTTTTGCTTCCAAGGTTTGTTGTCTGAGCAAGGATGAGTTTTGCTTCGTTCATTTTTTCTCTTTCCTTGTATATTGCGCCAGTTCTGTCGCAAACAATTATATTTTTAGCTCCAGCTGACAACAAAAGGTTTGAAATTGCTGTTCCTGCAGCTCCGGCTCCGTTTATTACAATATTAATATCTTCAATTTTTTTGTCTACAATTTTTAATGCATTTATGAGTCCTGCAAGAACTACTATGGCAGTTCCGTGCTGGTCATCATGAAATACAGGAATATCCAGTATTTTTTTCAATTTTTCTTCAATTTCAAAACATCTTGGTGCGCCAATGTCTTCAAGATTGATTCCGCCAAGTCCCGGTGCAATTAGTTTTACGGCATTTACTATTTCATCAACTTCTTTTGTGTCCAGGCATATAGGGAAAGCATCCACATCAGCAAATTCCTTGAATAGAATTGATTTACCTTCCATAACAGGAAGAGCAGCCTTTGGTCCTATGTCTCCAAGACCTAATACAGCAGTTCCGTCAGTTACTACAGCAACAATGTTTCCTTTAGATGTATACTTGTATACATTTTCTTCATTTTCATGAATTTTCCTGCAGGGTTCAGCAACTCCAGGAGTGTAAGCAAGGCTTAAATCTTCCCTTGTTTCAACCTTCATTTTTGATACAACCTCTATTTTTCCTTTGTGCTTTTCATGAAGTTTCAAGCTTTCTTCAAAATAATTCAAATCGTTTTCCTCCCATAACTGAATTAATTTCACAATCAATATATCATTCCGCGAAAATAACGTAAATATTATGAAAGTTAAAAAAAGTTTTGTTCATAAAAATATCATTGTTATTTAAATAACGATTTCCTGCATACAAAAAAAGGGCTGATGCATTGTGATTATCAGCATGTCATTCTGAGGGCTTTAGCCCGAAGAATCTCAAAATTTCAAAGATGAGATCCTTCGCTAACGCTCAGGATGACATGATAGCGCTTAATGCAACAGTCCCTTTTGCTATTTTACTTTTATTTTATACTTGTGCTGGGGTCTTCCAACTTTACCGTATTCTATGATTTTTTTTACTTTATCTTCTTTTTCCATATAATCAAGATATTTTCTTACAGTAACCCTTGCGACCCCGGAAGACATTGAAATTTCCTCGGCTGTCTTGTAGTTATCATTAGAATTTTCAATTTCATTCCAGATTATTTTATATGTGTACTTGTTAATGCCTTTCTCAAAATCCTCTTCATCATTGCTTTTGTCAAAAGGAGATCCGGCTATATATTTATCAAGTGTTTTTTGTTCAATAGTGTTGGAGCTGCTGAAGCTGTTGTACATTTGCTTATACTTTTCAAGTGCTTCTTTAAACCTTTCAAGGGTGAATGGTTTTATGAGATAATCAACTGCCCCGTATCTGAGTGCTTCCTGAATCATAACGCTTGTTTTATCAGCCGTTATTAAAATGACATCAACTTCTGTTCCTTCTTTTCTGAGCTTCTTCATAAATTCAATTCCGTTTTCTTTAGGAAGATAAATATCAAGCAACAAAAGGTCCACTTTGTTTCCATTCATGAATTCCATGGCTTCTGTGAGATTTGATGCAGCTTTGACTAATTTGAAATCATCTACCTTTTTCAGGAACTTTGAGTTAATATCCCTGACCATCGGATCATCTTCAATAATCATAACATTAATCATCTTTCTCACCGCCTTCCATTGGTATTTCAATATACCATGATGTTCCACCGGATATGGTCAAGTTTATTGCTCCATTCAGACGGTCCACAATTTTTTTTACAATGTACATTCCATAACCTCTCTGGCCTGATTTTGTAGTAAATCTCTGCTCGTAAATCCTGTGTCTTATATTTTCAGGTATGCCCGGACCATTATCTCTCAGTTCAAGAATTAACTTTTGATCCTTTTCATAAAGCGACATGGAAATTATACCTGTTCCGTCAACACTTACGGCATCCAGTGAGTTTTCAACCAAATTTCCGATGATACTTTCCAGGTCTTCCTCAGTCATAAGTTCAGGAAGTTTTGTTAAGCTTGACTGTTTGTCAATTTCAAGCTTAACCCTCATTTCTTCAGCCTTGTAATATTTGGCAAGAAGAAGAGCTGATATGGAAGAAATTTTAATATTTCCGGTTATGATGTCGGTTATTTTGTTCCTGCTTTTTGCAGTCTTGGATATATATTTTATTGCTTCATCATATTCTTCAAGCTGTATTAAACCTGATATGGTGTGAAGCTTGTTCATAAACTCATGATTATTGGCTCTGAGTGACCAGGCCATTTTCTTGATGCCTGTAAGCTCTTCAGCCATTTTTTTAACTTCTGTCAGATCCTTGAAGTTTATAACGCTTCCAATGACCTGATTTTTATCGTCCTTAAGCAGACTGCTGTTGCACATAATGCTAAGCCCAGGCCTTATTTTAACTTCTGTTTCATGCATACCTTCACCGTACTTAATCAATTCATAAGCTTTGTTACCCTGTATGATTTCTTCGGTGTTTTTTCCCATGTCCTCTTCTGTCAGTCCAAGTATGCGCGAAGCTTCCTTGTTGTACTGAATGAGATTTCCTGCTTCGTCAAGGGTAATGATACCCTCCATTACATTTTCCAGTATTGCATCTTTTTCCTTGAACATGAGTGTTATTTCTTTTGGCTCAAGTCCTAGTATTTCATTTTTAATATTTGAAGCAAGAATAGCAGACAAATATATACCAAAAACAAATCCAATCAAAATAAAAGGATAAAACTGTTTTATGATGTTGTTAAGAGACTTTGTGTTTTCATTTACCGTACTACCAACACAAACAGCACCCACCTGGCGTCCTTCATAAAAAACCGGAACAAATGCTCTTACAGATATTCCAAGAGTTCCTTCAGCCTTGGATGCATATTCCTCTGCTGTTTCAAGAACCCTTTTCTCATCTCCTCCTTTAAAAAGCTGTCCTATGTTCTTTTCATTGGGATGTGTAAACCTGATTCTGTCCATGTTGAAAACAACAATGAAGTCCACATTTGTTTTAACTCGTATTTTTTCTATATGTTCATTCAGTTCAGAATCCGGAATGATTTCATTGACGGCCAGAGCCTCCTTGACAAGGCTGTCTTCTGCGGCATAGTAAGCTATGTCAAAAAGCTTTTCTTCCAGCTGTTTATTGAAGATTATTTCCATCTGATAGTAGGAAAATATAGTTATACTTCCAACCGAAAACAATAGAATTAAAATAAAGAATAGTATTATCTGCGTTCTTAGCTTCATGTTTTTTCCTTAGTTATAATATTATACAGCTTTCACCTTTTTTTATAATTCAAGCTTGTTAAGAGCATCCCTCAATGTTTTCAGCTCTTCAGCTGACAGTGTTATTCCTTTGCCCATCTTTTCATGTTCCGGTGACCATTCTCTCAAATCATACTTAGGGTCTCTTTCGTTCCAGCTTATAAGGTTGAGCTCTTTTGACCATCCTCTTGATGATTCAGATATTACTGCAATTTCCTCAACTATTTCATATTTAAATTCAGCCATTTAGTACCTCTTCTTATATTATTTTTCAGGAATTTAATCCCTCCGGTAAAATCATTATACAATAAAATTTTGTCAAGTCAAGACAACAGAAACTCACAAATTTTAAAGTTAAAATCATTTTTCCTGTAAATTAAAGAAAAGATTAATTTAGCAGGAATATTATGTAATAATCGGAGGTTCAAAATGTACTTATATTTATGGTATTTTATTATTTATGCCTTCATAGGATGGTGCACTGAAGTTGTTTATGCAGCCGTGAGCACGGGAAAACTTGTAAACCGCGGGTTTTTAAACGGCCCAGTTTGTCCTATTTATGGTTTCGGGGTTCTTGCAGTAATCAATATACTTACTCCCGTTAAAAACAATTTGCTGTTGTTGTATGCCGGTTCTGTGGTGCTGACTTCTTTGCTTGAATTTTTCTCAGGCTGGATACTTGAAAAAGCATTCAATCACAAGTGGTGGGACTACACAGAATACCCCTTCAACATCAAAGGATACATATGCCTTAAATTTTCGCTGGTCTGGGGAACAGCCTGCCTTTTGGTAATAAACGCTATTCATCCACTGGTGCAGAATTTTGTATCTTACATCAACATAGAAGTTGGGAAAATAATGCTTAGCATTTTTCTGACAATAATGACTGTGGATGTAGTTGCAACTGTTCAATCTGTAATGAAGCTTAACAGACAGCTTAGTAAAATCAATGAAATGGCTGCTAAAATCAGAAGCATTTCCGACGATATGGCGGAAAAAATTTCTGAGGAAAGCATTTCAATAGTTGAAAAAGGCGAAGAACTGAGGGCTGCAATTGAAGAACAAAAATTAACAGTTAGCGGCATCATAGAAGAAAGACTATCTGAAGTTGAAGGCACAATTGAAGACAGAAAAGAAATACTTTCTCAGAAAATTGAAGAGAAAAAAGCAATCATCCGCCAGCTTAAAAATAACCGTGATGAGATGCTGAACATTTCATTCTTTGGAGAAAGAAGGCTATTAAATGCCTTCCCTGGAATAAAATCAAAACACTACAAGGAAGCATTGGATGATTTAAAAGAAAAAATACTGAGGAAGTAACCTCGGTATTTTTATTTTACATGTGAAGTTATTCCTGTGATTCAATTTCCATGACCGTTATACCAACCCATATTTTGAGTGTATCAGACAAAGACAGCTTCTTGACATCAATTTTATATTCAGCCTCGTCAAACTTTAAAATTCTTTTATCAATAACCTGCATTAAGATTTCTGCATCCAGATTCTTAACTTCCTTGCCCAGGGAAGAATTGAATTTTTCTTTAATTGCTTTTTCAATTTCTATGTTGTTTATGCTGTTAATTTGCTCTTCATCAGCTTCTATTATTATTTTTATATCCTTTAGTACAATATTTGAATTATTTATTGATTTTTCAAGCTTCTTTAACTTTTCTACGCTGTCTTCGATCATATTTTCCTGATATGCTATTTTTTCATAGAAGAGATCAATCCTGTAGCTCACCAGCATTGTTGTAATCGAAGCGCCTATGAGAGCACCCCATATAATGCCTGTTGCAAAACAAAACATATATCCTGTTCTTTTTTTATTCATTTTCCCCATATGTCACCACAAATTTTTATAGCTTTGATGAATCCATATCCTATATTTGCTCCGGACAATGATATGAGTACAAAAATTGCCTGCTTTAAAAGCGTTCTAACTTCTCCGTCAAACAATCCTTTTTCTATTACTGTGAACGATGTGAATGTTCCTCCCAGTGAAGCAGCCAATGCCCAAATTTTAATTGAAGCTGCAGCCTCAATCATTGCCTTATAAGGAGGATTGTTTGTAATTATTGCTCCTATTCCTGAAAAAATACCTGCACCAATAACAATTCCAAATGCTACCAAAAAATTCTGTACAACGCTGGAATAAAAAGTCATTAAATCCCCAACTTTCATATTATCTTTTTACAATGTATGAAATAATGCTGTGATTATGACATTCTTCATTATTTGGAAGCAAAAAATCAAATCATGTATCTTTAACACAAGATACATGATTTGTTTACTATAATTATTATAATTGCAATTGTCTGTCAAGAGGAAGTTCAATTGAAAATGTTGTTCCATTGCCTGGTTCTGTTTCAAACCATATTCTTCCTTTGTGGGTATTTGTTATTGTGTAATAAACCATAAAAAGTCCCAGACCCGTTCCGCCTGACCTTTTGAATACGAACGGTTCAAACAATATATCACGCATTTCTTCAGGAATGCCTCCTGCCGTATCTTTAACCGTTATTAAAAGTGTTTCCCCGCAGGATTTTGTTCCGATTGTTATGGTTCCCTCACCATTCATAGATTGAACCGCATTGTTTAGTAAATTTTCAACCGACCTTTTAAAAAGTTTCCTATTTATCCTTACAAGATCATTACAATCACACTTAAATGTGAGTTTGATGTTTTTATAATCACAAATTGGTTTATAACTGTTAATAACTTCTTCAATAATTGGATTTACATTCTGGCTTGAAAGTTCTTCCGGTCTAAACACATTTATTAATTCCGTTACCATTTTATTCATTTCATCAGCCTGTATGACTATCCTGTCAAAATAGCTTTTGATTTTGTCTTCATCTGTAGCTTTGTTTCCAAGCTGCCCAAGGCCGCTGATTACTGACAAAGGGTTTTTAAGGTCATGCACAGCAGTGGAAATTAAGTTGTTCATTGCTGAAAAGTTAATGTTGTTTGAGTTGTTGATGTATGTTAACACTGACTCAATAGAGCTGGCACATGCTGTAAGTATATGCAGCCTGGCAGGATGTGCATATTGAACAGGAACACTTATGTCCAAGGCACCAAGCACCTGTCCGTTGCTTATAATAGGAACTCCTATACAAGAGCAGGAACCATATACCATTCCAAAATGTTCAACACCATGAACAAGAACCGGTTCCCTTAGTCTTAGTGCCGTTCCTATTCCATTGTTTCCGATAACTTTTTCTGACCAGTTTGAACCCAGGCATAATCCTGCATCTTTTCCGCCTAATTCTTGAGGGGTGCCTCTTAAATCAATTATCCATCCTTCTTTATCTGCTAGACTTACAATGTGCGGAATTTCTTCCAAACTTAAAGACAAAGACTCCAGGTAGGGTTTGCATATTTCTATAAGTTTGGAATTTTCTCGAATTTTTATTGATAGTTCTTCCTCAGAGAGAAATTTATATTTCAGCTTGTCAGACTGCAAATCAAATTCACTGCATCGTTTCCACGACTCCAATGTAATTGGTCTTGCTTCAGAACTTTTTTTGACATTAGAAACAAAACTTTCCCATTCTGCATAAACATCACGTGCTACATCAAAATTATTCACAATATACCCCCGTCCCCGCTTGTAAAAATAAGAATTACTTATGTCTTACACTTTATTATTACAAATAATATAAATTTTGTCAACGTTTGCACGATTAAGTTTCTCAGACCCTGTCTCCTCCTCAGGGCATAACTCTACATTACCTAAGACGTTTATATTAAAGAAATGTTCCATCACATCATAAAATAATAAATACTACAAAACTTGTATTGATACGTCAACACAAGTTTAATTAAGCTATATATTTTAAGCTAATGTTATCACAGCTGCTAATAGCAAATAATAATTAGAATAAAAGCGAGAAATAAATTAAATCTTTGTTTTCTCTGAAAAAGCTATCTATTGGTGGTAAGATTTTTTTGGAAGATTTGCTGCCACTATCACTCCAATAAATGAAAAGAAAAATCCAAACAATGTATATTTAAATTCATAATATCCTTTAAGTTTGGCAATCTTAGAGCTGATGGACCCGCATATAAGTCCCTGCAACACTGCTCCGAACAATATATTCATGTAGTAAGTTGACCAAAATTCTTTGAAAACTTCCATCTTCTCCTCCTATATCGCTGGCGATATAAGCATTATACCACCATTTTTTACATGTTTCAACAGCTTAAGAAAACATTTTCATTTCTTTATACTGTTGTAATATTCATCAGCCAGCAAGCCGTACATCGATGCATCACATATACCTTGGTTGTTTTTGTCTGCATTTCGCAATGTACCTTCATAAGTCAAGCCGCACTTTAGCATAACCTTGCCTGAATTTGGATTTTTTGGATCATGACGTGATTCTATTCGCTTTGCTCCAACCTCTTCAATTAAAAATGGAATTATTCCGGCAAAAGCCTCAGATGTAATGCCCTGATGCCACCATTTCCTGCCAATACAATACCCTATATGCACCATATTGATTTCTTCATCCATATGTACAACACTGATGCTTCCCACTGGTTCATTTTGATTTTCCTTTAAAACAATTGCCCATTGATAAAACTTGTTGTCAGCATAACTGTTAACCCAGTCATTTACTACAATTTCTGATATTTCTACAGAGGTATGAGTGGGCCATGTTAAAAACTTTGTAACCTCGCTGTCATTTGCCCAGTTGTTGTATAATGCTTCTGCATCTGAAAGTTTAAATTTCCTCAATATTAATCTTTCTGTTTCCAGATTTACCGTCCCCAAATGATTCATAATTTCCTCCCTTAACATTTTATTTCTATAATATTAACATTTTACCATAAATTTCTCCAGCATTTAATTTTCACATATAAAAATTATAGCTAGTTAAAAATTTCATCTTCATTATTGCAGGCAAATACAATATTAATTCTCCATAATTTCTTCACAAGCTCATTGTATGATAATAAAAAAATACTAAATTTGAGAGGATATATGAAAAAAAATAATTTGATACTTGGAGCAGTTGCTCTTATAGTGGTAGCAGCTGCAGCATTCACATTTTTAAAACCTAATACTGATAAAGGGAAAACTAATGATCAACCAAAGACAGCTCCGGTTTCAGCTATTAATGAAAATGGCGATATAGTAATTCCAATTGCTGATATAACTGAGGATGCAACTTTCTACTCATACGACAAGCTTGACACATACATGGAAGTTTTAGCTGTTAAGGCTTCTGACGGAACAATCCGAACAGCATTCAACACTTGCCAGGTATGCTATTCTTCAGGAAAGGGCTACTATGTCCAGGACGGCAACGTCCTGGTATGTCAGAACTGCGGAAACAGATTTAATATGGATGAAATTGAAGTAGCCAAAGGTGGATGTAACCCGGTTCCTATATTTGATGAGTGGAAAGAAGTAACCAACTCTTCTATTATTATAACCAAGGATGTATTCGTTGAAGCTGAAGGTATTTTTGCAAACTGGAAGAATTAAGCGGTAATTAAAAATGCAGAATTCAATTGAACAACAAATTATAAAAATAGATGGAATCACTTGTGCTGCATGTGAACGCAAAATTGAAAAAGCAATAAAAAATCTGGATGGAATATTGAGTGCAGATGTGGACTATGCTTCTGCCACAGCAGATGTTTCCTATTTTAGCCCTAAGGTAGATTTAAATGATATTTATGATGCCATAAGAAATGCCGGATATGAGGTAATCTTTGATGATACCTACGAAAAGGAGTCATCACATATGACTACCCTCTTCATAGGCATTATACTTGCAGGTTTGTATATTATTATAAACAATACTGTAGGGTTTAATTTTTTTCCTCAGGTTACCAGCAGCATGGGCTTTGGAATGCTTTTTATTGCAGGACTTTTCACTTCAGTTCACTGCATTGCCATGTGCGGAGGTATCAGTCTATCTCAATGTGCCGGCTGTGGCGGCTGCGAAAGCAAAAATATATACTTAAGGCTCAAGCCAAATTATTTATATAATTCGGGCAGAGTGACATCTTACACATTTTTAGGAGGCCTGGCCGGTGCCCTTGGTTCTGTTTTCAGTGTGTCTCTTAAGGGTAAGGCTTTTATTTCTCTTGTAGCAGGCTTGTTTATGATAGTTATGGGAATTAATATGCTTGGCATAAACTCTGTCTTGAGAAAAATTATGCCTCGCCTTCCAAAAGCCTTGACTGATAAAATCGACAGCACAAAAAATCATAAAGGATCTTTTATTGTGGGACTTCTTAACGGATTTATGCCCTGCGGTCCTCTTCAGGCCATGCAGCTTTACGCCCTTGGAACCGGTAGTTTCCTGACAGGAGCTGTATCAATGCTTATATTCGGATTAGGTACTGTTCCGCTCATGTTCGCATTTGGTGCTTTCAGCTCTCTTATCAGTTCAAAATTTACAAAACAAATGATGAAGGTAAGCGCCATGTTAGTCATAATATTGGGAGTGGTAATGGGAAGAAGAGGTCTTTCTCTGGCAGGAATCAACATTGCTGAAACTTTACTGTCACCACTTGGCATTAATTTTGAACAAAATGACAGTTCTAAAAATGCTGTTATAAAAGATGGCTATCAAACAGTAACAACAAATCTTGAATCAGGAAAATATCAGCCAATTACAGTGTATGCAGATGTTCCTTTGAAATGGACTATAACTGCTGATAAAGAAAACTTGAACGGATGCAACAATGAAATTATTATTCCTGAGTTCAATAAACAGCAAAAATTAGTGCAAGGTGAAAACATTATTGAATTTACACCGACAAAAACAGGAACTGTAACCTACACATGCTGGATGGGTATGATAAGCAACACAATAACAGTTAAATAAATCAGCATTAAACTGCCATACAGGGCAGTTTTTTATTTGCAAATTGTATATTTTTAAATTATCTGAATACTGTGAAAATCTGAAATTTTTTTAAAAATACTCTAAAAATTTCTTATGATATTAACCATTGAATTTCATTAAAGTTTCAATGTAAAGTTACATTGTTAAATTGTTGTCTTTCTCGTAAAAAAAATATTAAAAAAAATGAAATTTTTTATTGTAAAACCTTACATCTTACATTATAATTATAACATTCTGAAAAAATGCACTTATTTGCATAATCTGAAAGGTTTTCAGAATCTTGATCTAATTATAAGGAGGAAGATAATTTAAAAAAATGGTAAGAATCGAGAATGTAATGAAGGACTTTGGGGGTCAAAGAGTTATTGAAAATCTCAACTTGGAAGCTAAACAAGGTGAATTTCTGACTTTACTTGGTCCCAGTGGTTGCGGAAAAACAACTACATTAAGAATGATTGCAGGATTTGAAGAGCCTACGGGAGGTAAAATTCTACTTAATGGGAAAGATGTTTCTCAAAATCAACCATATGAAAGAGATGTAAACACTGTGTTTCAAAGTTACGCTCTTTTTCCTCATATGAATATTTTTGAAAATATAGCTTTCGGTCTTAAGTTAAAAAAACTGCCTAAGGAAGAAATTAAAAAAAGAGTTAAAGAAGCATTGAGGTTGGTCCGACTTGAAGGTTACGAAGAAAGAAAACCCAATGAAATCAGCGGCGGGCAAAAACAAAGAGTTGCAATTGCCAGAGCCATTATCAACAACCCAAAAGTACTCTTATTGGATGAACCTTTGGGTGCCTTGGACATGAAACTTAGGAAAGAAATGCAAATAGAGCTGAAGCACCTTCAGCAAAAGCTTGGTATAACATTTATTTATGTCACACATGACCAGGAAGAAGCCTTGGTATTGTCAGACAGAATTGCCGTAATGAACAACGGCAAGGTAGAACAGCTAGGTAACCCAAGCGAAATATATGAAAGACCAAAGACTAAATTTGTTGCTGATTTTATCGGTGAAACAAATTTATTCGAAGGAGCAGTGAGCCATGTATCAGAAAATTGTATTAAAGTTATTATTGATGACTTAAGTGAAATAACAATAACAGATCCGCTTCTTGATAAATTGTCTTTAAAGAAAAATGCAAATGTGTATGTTGCAGTGAGACCTGAAAAAATGAAGCTTGTTTCTTCAGCAGAAGAAGGTATGAATAAAATAAAGGTTACGGTAAAAGAAAAAATTTATGCGGGTTCTGTCAATAAAACCATTGCTGCTCTGTCAAAGGGAAATGAAATAACAATCAATGAGCTGACTGGCAACACAACTACCATTAATGATATAAATAAAAGCATGTTTGCTCAGTGGGACTATGAAGATGGGGTGGTGATTCTGCAATGACCACAAATTCACTTAAAAAAAACAAAGGACCCCTTTGGACCCTTTCCCCATTAGTAATTTGGCTTTCAATTTTGGTGGCTGTTCCACTTATGTTTGTAATAGCCATAGGATTCTTAAGCCGCGGAACATACGGCAATGTGGAATTTAAATTTACACTAGAAAACTACATGAGAATATTTAATCCTTTGTACCTTAAAATGCTGTTATCATCGCTGTGGCTTTCATTTATAACAACCATAATTTGTCTTGCAGCAGGATATCCATTTGCCTATTTCATAGCAAATGCTCCTAAAAGAATAAGAGGAATACTGTTGATGCTTATAATCATACCATTCTGGACAAATTCTCTTATAAGGACATACGCATGGATTACCCTTTTAAGGACAAGCGGAATAATTAACTCTTACTTGATGCAGTTTGGAATGATAAATGAACCAATACAATTTCTCTATACAAACGGTGCTGTAGTTCTTGGGCTTGCATATACACTGTTTCCTTTTATGGTTCTTCCTCTGTATGCTTCAATTGAAAGTCTTGATAAAAGATATCTTGAAGCTGCATCTGATTTAGGAGCAAATCCATGGACGACATTTTGGAAAATTACAGTTCCGCTGACAATGCCCGGAATAATAGCAGGCTGTATATTGGTGTTTATACCAACTCTCGGATTGTTTTTCATTCCGGATTTGATGGGTGGCAGTAAAATAATGCTCATAAGCAACTTTATAAAGAACCAGTTTTTGACTGCAAGAGATTGGCCTTTTGGTTCTGCAGCTTCTATTGTGTTAATAGCTCTTACTTTTATTTTGCTTGGTGTATATGTAAAAATACTGAACAAAAATAAAAACATGGAGGTATTGTAGTGGTTAAAAACATGAAATCAAAACAAAATTTATTATCTTTATATTCTTTTATAATTTACTCTGTTATATATATTCCTATTATCATATTAATAGTGTTCTCCTTTAATGATTCAAAGGTCAATGCAATGTGGCAGGGATTCACTTTCAAGTGGTATTTGGAACTTTTTGATAACAGCTCCATAGTGACAGCAATGACAAACAGCCTCATGGTTGCTTTTGTAAGCGCCTTGATTTCCACAGCCATTGGTACACTGGCAGCTGTTGGAATGTACAAGTACAAATTCAGAGGCAAGACAGTGCTTGATGGATTGTTGTATGTTCCAATTATTATACCGGAAATTGTAATGGGCATAGCACTTTTAATGTTCTTTTCACAGCTTAAAATACCAACTGGAGCACTTACATTGATACTTGCACATACGACATTCAGTGTATCCTATGTGGTCATTGTAGTAAGATCCAAACTTGAAGGTTTTGATCCTTCCCTAGAAGAGGCCGCCATGGATCTTGGTGCAAAGCCCCTTGAAATATTTTATAAGATTACTCTGCCGCTCATAGCTCCCGGAATACTGGCCGGTTCGCTTCTGGCATTCACATTGTCAATGGATGATGTGATTGTAAGCTTTTTTGTTTCAGGACCAGGCTTTACAACTTTGCCGCTGCAGATATTTTCAATGGTCAAATTTGGAGTAAGCCCTGAAATAAATGCTTTGTCCACATTAATGCTGATTTTTACATTGAGCATAGCTCTGTTTTCAGAAAAACTTCGTTTTAAAAGTGATAAAGAAAAAAAAGTAAAAGAAAGAATAATATTAAAGGAGAAAATAAATTTGAAAAGAAGTATTAAAAAAATTGCTGCATTGTTCATTGCAGTATTGATAATAGCAGGAGTATTTACAGGCTGCAGCAAGTCAGAAGGCGGAGCTGGTGCAAAAAACGAAGAAGTATTAAATGTATTCAACTGGTCAGAATACCTGCCTGAAGAAGTAATAGAAAAATTTGAAGAAAAGTATAATATCAAAGTAAATTACACCACATACGCATCAAATGAAGAGATGCTTGCAAAGCTAATGGCAGGCGGAGCTCAGTTTGACATAGCTGTTTCAACAGATTATATGGTTGATGTTATGAGAAATCAAAATTTGATTCAGGAAATAAACATGAACAACATCCCTAACTACAAAAACATAGGTGATGAATTCAAGGGATTGGCCTTTGATGCTGAAAACAAGTATACAGTACCTTACATGTGGGGCAATGCAGTTGTTGCTGTAAACACTAAAATGATTGATACTGAAATCAACAGCTATGCAGATCTCTGGGACAGCAAACTTAATAACAGCATGGTTGTTCTTGACGACCAGAGAGCAATTATAGGAATAGCTCTGAAGAAACTTGGGTATTCATTCAACGAAACCGACCCTGCCAAGCTTGAAGAAGCAAAAAATGAACTTGTTAAGCTGAAAGACAACATTAAAATATTTGATTCTGACAGCCCCAAAACTTCTCTTATAAACGGTGAAGCAGCTGTTGGATATGTCTGGGGAGCAGAAGCAGTGCTTGCTCAGCTGGAGAATCCGGACATCAAGGTTTTCTTCCCAGAAGAAGGATTATATTTATGGCAGGACAATTTTGTAATTCCAAATGGTGCTCCTCACAAGGATAATGCGGAATTATTTATAAATTTCCTGCTTGAGCCGGAAATAAGCGCAGAAATTTCAAAGAGTTTCCCATATGCAAATCCAAACGTTGAAGCTCACAAGCTCATGGATGCTGAAACTCTGGATAATGAGGTTATTTATCCCGATTCAGAAATCATTAAAAAGGGAGAACACTTAAGAGACCTTGGCGAAACAACAGTAGTTTATGATGAAATTTGGACTGAATTAAAAAGCAATTAACATAACAAAAGCTTCGCAATAATAGCGAAGCTTTATTATTGAAAAACGATGGAATATTACATTTATTGTTCTCCATAATATCTTCATAATTATGATGTACAATATATTTAGAATTAAATTGAAGCTTATACAATTTATTTCTCCCCCAATATAAGTAAAAATAAGACCGAAAGGTCTTATTTTTTATGATTCATTAATGAAATATTATTATTTATGATTTCATCTCTTGGATGAGGCGGAATATTAGTAACTTTTTCATCAATAGGAACGCCTTGAACAATTTTATTTAAATTGTAAAAAAATGAAGCTTTAATTTCCGGAAAAAGCCGTATATTTAATGTGGTTACTTTGTAATAGCCCTCACTTTCTATTGTCAAATTATAAGTTGTAAAATAATATTCAGGACCCTTAATTAAATTTCCTAATTTATGCGCTATGGGCAATTCTATTATGGTTGGATTTTTAACTATAACAACTTTTTCTACTGGAATGTGAAATTCGTCACCCTGCCTTGCATATATTGTCACAACTGCATCGGTTGCGATATCCTTGCCGAGATTTTTAGTTACATAAAGTTCCAGATATCCGTATTCAGTATTAACAGGAACTTCATTATTGATGATACCAAGAGCTGCATTTATTTTATTATAATAATCAATATTTCCATAATTAAAATAACTGTTGTACAAATTTGGCTTCTTACAATCCATTATAATCTCTCCAATATATTTGTCTCCCATAATCATTATATGTTATTTTAAAATAGATGTAACTTTTTAAATCAAAAAAGAAAACCCTAAAGTTTTCTAATGTTATAATCAAAATAAACAAATTTGTTCATTTATATTTTTTGTTTCAAACTCCTTTAAATAAGCAAATACATTGTTTGACCCGACCAATATATTATGTTTATGACATTCGTGATAAAGTATCTTCATAAGCTTGTCATTATTGGTACTATGACACTCATAAGAATTTCCAAATACTTTCATATATTTCTGTTTCATACCCGGAAAATGTTCATCCAGCTTACTGTAAAAATATTCTCTATTGCCTTCACGCATTGTAACTCCAATGCCAAAACATATAATTCCATGAACTTTAGCCTCAATGCAGTAATTGATGAGTGTTCTAAAATTTTCTTCCGTATCATTTATAAAAGGCAAAAAAGGACATAACCAAACAACCGTTGGTATTCCATTTTCATTGAGTGTTTTCAATGTTTCGAATCTCTCTTTTGTAGTGGAAACATCAGGCTCTATAATGCGGCATAAATTTTCATCAGCAGTAGTAAGAGTCATTTGTACAACACATTTTGACTTTTCATTTATGCTTATGAGCAAATCTAAATCACGTAATATCCTATTTGATTTTGTTAAAATAGAAAGTCCAAAACCATATCTATCTATTATCTCCAGGCATTTTCTGGTATACATTATTTTTTCTTCAATATGAATATACGGGTCGCACATGGAACCTGTACCTATCATGCATTTTTTTCGCTTTCGCCTCAATTCATTTTCAAGCATCACAGGTGCATCCATTTTAATTTCAATATCTGTAAACTCATGCTTCATTTGATAACAGCTGCTTCTGCTGTCGCAATAAATGCAGCCGTGGCTGCAGCCCCTGTATATATTAATTCCGTTGTTAGCTGACAAAATAGACTTGTATTCCTTGTAATGCATGAAACCACTCCTGATTAACTTATTTCAATATGAGTTACCAATAATTTAAAATTGCTATTTCAATTACTACTTTTCTTCGGATACTTTTTTCCATACTTTCAAACTATTATAACACATATATAAAGACTGCGCAAACAATTGTTCGCCATATAGTGGCTTGCTCATTGTTAGTATTTATTTATTACTACTTTAGTTCAAACTAGATTTTAATTTACTTGATTTAAAAATAAAAAAGCTCTTTGACAAATAAAAATCATCAAGAACTTTCAAAAAATCATATTTCGTATATTATCTAACGGCTACAAAATATACGGCTTTTTCATATTCGTCTGAACACTTATTATTCAGCCCTATTGTTTAATTCAAGCTGCGCACTTTGGTTTTCTTCCTTGCTTTCACAGCAGTCGGACTTTTTATTGTTGCCTCGTCCTAGCATCATTGGTATCATTCCAATCATCATAATAGGGCATATAAATGGTGCTATTACTGCCAATATCCTGCTGGAGCCAGGGCTAAATCTTGATATAAACGGTAATGCTGCAAAAATTAATATTGGTAACCCACAGCAAATAATCATATGAAGCATGTGTTTTATTGGACTATGATTATGTCCCTTATTATCGTCTTTATTTCCATGACAGCTCATTTTATTTCCTCCATCGTACTTTCGAAATTTATATTTCTTAATTTTGAATTACATACCGATTGTGAAACATATTGGTAATATTGTTAATCACTTACTTCTTGTTTGTATTGTTGGAAGTTTGTACATTTATATTTTTTGGTCTATTTAAATCGCAGCAATCAAGCCTTCCGCTTCCGAAACTTTTTTCATTTTCCTTTGCCAATCTTTCAAGCCAATTCTTAATAAATTTAAACATTATACCACTCCTCTTTTATTTTTATGAACCCTTTTTTACTATATCCACTACATAAAAAATTTTATTCATCCATGCCTTTTATTTATTTTATCAAGATACTATGGAGAAATTATGAAGTTTATTAATTAAATTCTAGTGAACAAATATAGAATTCTTAATATAGCGCAAAACTAATTTAAATGTTATTGAAATTGGCAAATCAATTTTAACTAACAAATGTATATGATGCAAGAATAAATGATATTTTTTAAATCATTACCGCAACTATATAAATAAGTTGTTCATACTGTATTTGTCACATAACCTACACTTGAGGAATTAATATAGCATTAAGTGATGTTACTATCTGTTGAATTCAATTATTACGCTAGTTCCTTTTCCAACTTCACTATCTATTTTAATGGTTCCTTCATGTGCTTCCACCAATGCTTTTGTAATTGTAAGTCCTATGCCGGTTCCCCCGGTTTGGCGATTTCTTGATAAATCGCTTCTGTAAAACCTCTCAAAAATATATTTTAAATCTTCTTTTGGGATCCCAATACCTGTATCATTTACTGTTATTCTGATTTTATCTTTTATTTTTTCAAGAAAAATACTGGCAGATCCATTTTCATTAGTATACTTAATTGCATTAGAGAGAATGTTAACGAAAATACGTTTTAAATAATCCATGTCTCCCATCATATAAACTTCATTTTGAATTTTCTTATTTAAATTAATATTTTTATCTAAGAACATAGGCTCATAGCTGTCTATAATATCATTTAAAACAACCGATAGATTTATTGTGCTTAACTTAAGATTTATTTCATCGTCCTCAACTATAGATAATTCTGATAATTCATCAATTAATTTTGTTAATCTGATTATTTCTCCATGAATAACAGAAAGCCGTTCATCATTTGGTTCCCACACTCCATCCATAAAAGCCTCTATATGGCTTTGAATGGCTGCAATCGGAGTTCTCAATTCATGTGCTATATCTGTAGTCATCCTTTTTCTTAAATGTTCCTGATAGTTCAATCTTTCTGCAAGCTCTTTAACCGATACGGACAATTCATATAGTTCAAATGTGTTAGTATTAATGTCATTTAATGATTTATATTTTCCTTGTTCAATCAGTTTAGCATTTTCTTTGATTGCATAAATTGGGTTTAAAAACTTCTTTGATATGCGAGTACTGGAACGTACTGCAAATATGAAAGTCAGTACTGAAGCTAGTGCAAATATGCTGTTTATTGTTACAATAAACTTTTCATCTTCTATATTAGAAATGATGCTTTTTGGGCGTCCCACATCGATAGTCCCTATTTCTGACTCATTGTATATAAAGGGATAACTTCTAAAGGAAAAATTAGCTTCATTATTGCCATATTCATCTACCATACCGTATAAAGTGCCATAGGAGCTGCTGTTCCAGCTTATATTATTGTTCTTGTCCCTTATTTGAATGATAACATCTTCACTGAATGCATAATGCATTATATTCATCAGTGAATGAGAATTCAACTCTTCATAATCGCTGTATACGCGTTCCACGTATTGAACTACTTTCAAATCATCTCTGCTTCTTGAATCTCTGATATAATCCGAAAAAAAATAATTTATGCCTATATTTGAACTAATTGTAATAAATGCAATAGATAATATTGAAATCATTACAAAATACTTCCGTAACTGTTCACTTATTTTAATCATGTTATTCTCCTTCAAACTTATATCCAACCCCATAGACAGTTACAATATATTTGGGTTCTTTTACATTGTTTTCTATTTTTTGTCTCAAATTTTTAATATGAGTATCAACAGTACGGTCATATCCTTCAAAATCATAACCAAAAGCCAGACTTACTAAATGACTTCTGGTAAAAACTTTGTACGGATTCTGTGCCAGGGTCAATAATATTTTAAACTCATTTGGTGTTAAACTTACATCATGTCCTGCCTTCTGGACAATATGTTTAGGAATATCAATCAGTAAGTCCCTATTATTAAATTCCAGGGCATCAGTTAATTCAGAATTGCCTTTTGTTCGTCTTAGGATTGCTCTTACTCTTCCAACCAGCTCTCTGGGACTGAATGGTTTTGTCAAGTAATCGTCTGCTCCTATATATAAACCTGTAACTTTATCATCTTCTTTGCTTTTGGCTGTCAGCATTAAAATAGGTACATCAGATTCCTTTCTGATAAGTTTGCATATTTCCTCTCCTGAAATATCAGGAAGCATTAAATCAAGAATTATAAAATCAGGTTCTATGTCGTGAAACAGTTCAATAGCTTTATTTCCACAGGCTGCTGTATATACTTCGTATGTTTCCCGTAACAGGTAATCTTTTATAACATTCGAAAGATTAATTTCATCATCAACAACTAATACTTTTTCATTCATCTTTTTCACCATAGTTTTTCAAACCAACTTCATATTGCCAAAATTAAATTAGAGTGGTTATATTATACTCATTTATTCTAATAATAAATCATGTAGTTATTATGAATAATTGCATTTAAATATATTTTCTTTCTCCATAACTTCTCCATAAACAATAATTATAATTAGTTATGGATTTTGAATTGTCAGATCAAAGCGATTTAATCTCCCTCCAAATATAGTTATGAAAAAATAAGACCTGAAGGTCTTATTTTTATGCGACAACATCTATATCAATATCATTTTCCTGATTGTTTGTATTGCTTTTAATATTAACAATAATTCCGTTAGGCATACAAACAATAGTTTCATACTCTTCTTTTATCCATCCTGTTTTTGAACATATCTCTTCAGGGCATATGTCTTTGTTCATTTCTAACATCCTTACAGCCCCATTCTTGACTTCTATGAAACCTGTATTTTCTCCAAATTTAAAGCTGTAAGTATTTGCAGCTTCCTCAGTTAATAATAACTTTTCTACAATGTTGCCATTTACTTTAATTTCAATTACCTTCGCCTCATCTTTTGTACCAAATAATACAGCTAATCCTAACCATGCAACACTTATAATAATAAGTGAGCATATTAATATTTTATCCCATAATGTCATTTTGCTTAACATCTGAATTTTCCTTTCAATATTTCAAGTTATATAATTAACAATCAATTATAAAATAAAAATGTGAAGAAGTTATGTATCTTTAATGGCCACATAAATTTAAATTTACAAAATCTTTAACAAAAATAAAAAATGGACATATTATGTATTAAGATAGATGTCCACTAAAACATAACAACATACATCGTTCTATCTTTGATATTAATTAATAGGGTGATAATTAAATTATGGAATGTCCATTTTGTTGTTTTTTAAAAAATTATACAGGACGATTTGTAGGTATAGGCTTTGTATGCAACTGTTGTCTTGACACAACTCAGTACAACCACGTTTATGGATTTGGTTATCTGAGAAGACGGTCTTTTTATGGTGACAGCATTAGATTGTATGATGCTCCAAGGGATGGAAATGTAATATTTACTGCTAATTGTGATGATATATTTGAAGTTTACTTTCCACCTAATGATGCAAACGGACCTATGAGTATGGAAGAGCTTAAAACTATAGTTGAAGAAAAGGAAAAGAACTCATTTTCTAGATTCGTCAGCACAAAAGGGGGAGAAGGCAAATGATTGAACATGAAAATAATTGTAGTATTTGTGATAATCTCTTGAATGATTATAGCGGAAGACTCGTATCAATAAAAACCAAATGCCCATCCTACTACTATGCTGAAGGACGAATTTTAGATATAAGAGACAATCTTGTTATAATGGAATTTAGATATGGCGGAATAATAGTAATTTGCTGTGACAATATATGCTACGTTCGACCAATAGAAGCATAAAATTAAAAATTATAACGAATAGGTAAATATCTTAATTAAAAAATAATGACCATGTATGATTTTAAATTATGAGATATCATATATGGTCATTTTGCATTTTTTTATTCGTACCTATTTTGAACTTCTCTATGTCTGTCGAATATAAAATTTTTTGATATAATCAATATGGTAATAAATATTACACCCGCTGCAATCATCCACAATACTGGTATTGATATATAATTTATTATGAAGCTATTTATTAAAGAACCTGTTAATCCGCCCATTTGCAATACTAATGAGTTTACTGACAATACAGAGGCTCTGATATTACCAGGAATTTCACTGTTTAATATAACATTTTCAGGAATATTTGACATTCCTAAAAACAAATATATTAAAGTATAAAATACAATAAACGAATATGCATTTAACTGAAGAGCTGCAACAATCAATGAAGATACAAGCATAGTTCGTAGTATTAAATACATTTTTTTAAAGTCTAAATTATACCTTTCAATAATTTTTTCTGATATAATGCTTCCAAATATACTTGATGCAAAATACAAAAATGATATAATTCCAAGAAGCCAATACATGCTGTTATCAGGCAAAAGCGAAGTAAAATGTGGCTGCCAATATGTTTCTATGGTTAATAAGAAAAATCCTGTTGCAAATGCAGAAATAAAAATACACTTTATAGTTCTGTTTTTTATTACTATCAATGAACTGTCTTTAATATGATTTTTTAATGATATATTCTTTTTTATATCAGATTTAGAATTTTCAGAAATAAAAACAACAGATAATAACAGCACTATAATAATTAATAATATTTCTGCAACCAAGTTTAAATCAAAAGTTCCAATATCTACAATTAAGCTTTGCGAGAACTTAGGTAATACTCCTCCCGTCAATGCCCCTAAAGATAAACCCAGTGAATCTAATACAGACAGGCGAACGGTAATTTTATGTAACTTATCCTTCCCAAATGTTTCAATATAAGAATCTATAAACAAAGCATCAAATGAACCGGAAGAAAGAGCTCTGCTGGTTCCATAAAATATTATACCAATACACAAAAAAATCATACCTTGGCCAATAAGAATAACTGAATATCCAAAAAGTGCAACAATCAAAGACAGACAAAATATTTTTTTCCTGCCTATTACATCGGCTAATATTCCTGTGGGCAGTTCAAGTACTACTACAGTTAACGAATATATTCCCATGATTATAGATATGTTGCTTAAAGAAGCACCTTTATCAATTAACAACAGGCTTAAAACAGGTACGAGAAGACCCGTTGATAATGATCTTAGGAATACTATTAAGGAATATAATTTCACCCTCATTTTTTACTCCTTCACCTGATTTTCTATTAAATCTGCCCTGTATGCTATTAAAGCATATTCAAATGGGTGAGAAGCTTCAGTTGATTTAGAATGACTGTTAATAAAATTATTTACCATGTCATACAATTCATTTGCTTCTTTTTCAGTCAAGTGAACAACCCCTGATAAAATATCAGCCAATTTATTTCCCTTGTTAAATTCATCTGTTAGAAGTGCTCTTTTATATTTTATTAAATCTTGAAAACCGTTGTATGTTTCATAAATCATATTTCTTGCTAAAATATCACGTTCTTCTGATAGTTCATCATTAATACTCTGCCCCAGGCTGATTGTTTTGTCAGTTATTGTTAAGTACTTTGCTGTTATACCATTTATAACTTCACAATGGTCAGTTTCTATAATCCCTAATTGCTCTAATAGCTTTATATGATGACGAGCAGATGAAGGCGTTATGTTTAAATTATCTGCAATATATTTTGATGTTACAGGTCTTCCTTCGACACGCATAAATTTCATTATTTTTTGCCTGATTGGTGACATTACAACTTTAAGATCCTCATCTGATGCAATTACTATTTTATCATTTACCATGATAACACCTCCGAAACATCGTTACAATTATTGTAACATTACATTAATTGTTTTGTCTAGAGAAAAATAAAAAATATTATAAAAAAACATGACTTCAATTGTCATGTTCTTTATAATATTTTTTACTTAACTTAATATAAACTTTTTAATCAATTCATTTAATCTTTCTACCTGTGATGCCAGTTCTACACTATTTGCTGCTGACTCCTCAGCTGAAGCGGCATTTTCTTGGACCACAGATGATACCTGTTCAACGCCAATTTTTATTTGTTCTATAGCTACCGCTCCATCATTGGCCATATCAACTATGTTTCCTATCAACCTGCTTGCTTCTTCAGTTGCAACTACCACTTCTTCTAAATATTTCCCTGTTTCTTTAGCTAATGTTGTTCCATTGCTAATAGCCGAAAGTGAATTTTCTATTAAATCTGTAGTTTCCTTTGCAGCTTCTGCTGACTTTCCTGCTAAGTTTCTTACTTCATCAGCTACTACTGCAAATCCCTTTCCTGCAGCACCTGCACGTGCGGCTTCCACTGCTGCATTTAATGCTAAAATATTAGTCTGGAAAGCAATATCATCTATTACCTTGATTATTTTTCCTATTTGCCCTGATGTCTTGCTTATTTCATTGATAGCTATTAACAGCTCCTGCATTTTAGCATTCCCGTTTTCAACTTTTTCAGAAGCTTCTAGTGATTTGTTCCCAGCATCTTTAGCTTCATCTGCTGTATTTTTAACTCCATCAGCAAGCACAATTATTGAGGCTGATAATTCTTCTATTGAGCTTGCTTGTTCTGTGGCTCCTTGTGAAGTTGCTGATGCTCCGCTTGCTATTTGTTCTGCTCCGCTGTTAATAGCTTCTGATGATTCTTTTATTTCTCCAATTACTTGTTTCTGCATTTCACTGACATTAATCAATGCATTTTTAAGTTTTTCAAATTCTCCGGTATATTCATATTTTAAGTTCCAACGTATATCTCCATTTGCAAATTGATTCAATACTTCTGAACTTTCATCTATATAGTCAATGTATTTCTTTAACCTGTCTGTTAAGCTGCTTATTGATTCTGCTAATTTACCTACCTCATCATTTGAAGATACATTTATTTCAACATCAAGGTCGCCATTAGCCAGCTTGTCAGTTACCCTTTGTATCTGCACTATTGGTTTTGTCATTTTTGTTATCAATATAAATATTAAAGTAAGTAATAATATTCCAACAATTAAAAAGATAAAAATAACTTTATTTGATAAATCTTCAGTAGCCCGTGAAAATTCTTTTTCACTCATAGATGATACCAGCTTCCATCCAGTATCTCCTATAACATCCAGGCTGCCAACATGCTTTTCTCCATTTTCTTCATACTCAATTAATTCAGTATTGCTTTCTCTGATAGCAGATACTAATTTCTCATCAAACCCAACTTCTGTAACATTCTTCAGTAACTTATCAGCATCTTTGCTATAAGCTATATTATTGTCACCTGTTAAAAGTGTAAAATATCCGCTTTCGCCAAATTTATTGTCACCTGTAATTTGTTCAAGTTTATCAATTAATATATCAACACATACTTCTCCAATCACCTGTCCATTTACATTTACAGGAACTGATAATGTAACCGCCATGGAGCCAGTGTTAGAATCCTTATATATTTCTGACACATGCTTTAATCCATCCTGAAGCGTCCTATAATATGCTTTTTGTGTTAAATCAACATCTTCTTTAACAACAGTCTTTGATGATGTTACATAACTTGATGGACTTTCTTCGGCTACATAAACAGAGCTTACAACTCCATCATATCCCTTTTGAGCATCTTTCAATATTGCTATTACATTGGCAAAATCTTTATTTGTTGTTACACTTGTTCCATTTTGAGTGCTGATTAAATAATTTTGAACCGTTGTGTTATTTGATACCATTTCTGCTAAAACTGTATAGCGTTCAAAAAATTCATTTGCTTCTCCACTTACCCTCATAGCTTTTTCTAGCAACAATTCCTGCTTTGTCGTTTCATATTCTGATCTTACACTAGATGAAATTACAACACCACTTATGGATAATAGCACTAAGCATGCTATAAATATTGCTGTTACAAGTTTTCCTCTAATAGTTCTTGCTTTCTTGATTTTTTTGAAGCTAATTTCATCTTTGACAATTTTGTTTTTAATAAATTTCATGTTTTTACCTTTCTCTCTGAGCTGCTTTTTTTGTGTGTACAGCATATATCGGCAAAAGCATTAAATTATTTACAAAATTAATAATACATTTTATTCCATTTGAAAAATATTTTCTGCACAATTAAATGTTGCACAGGTAAATCCATATTATTTTAATAAATATTTTTATGCTGCAAATGTATTCGACATTTAATGCTTAAATTGTAGTTTAAAATAAATATATGAACAAATGTTGAGCAGTACATAATATAGTTTTTCCTCAAATCCAAATTTTGTATATTCTATGAAATTGTAAATAATAATTCATATTTTTCTGATACTTCTATTCATATTAATTAAATTAATCCGGGTATGAAATCAATTATGTTGGTTTTGTATTATAAAAATTTCAAGAAGGAGGTAAAAACAAAACTATTTGTTTTATTGCAGTTGCCTTAATGTCAGTAAATTATTTTACAAGTGACATGAGGACCATTTATTTTGTTATGTGAAGGGGGTGCATAGTAAATAAACATTAAATAATCTCTTTTTAAAAAATACATTTGGAAAAATAGGAGGATATAATGAAGTATAAAATAGTATGTCTACTGACAATTGCATCCATGATTATTGGAAGCATGGCAACTACTACATATGCAGTATCTGCAGCTGATGGAAACATCAATAACGGGAAGAAATTTGTTCAAAAAAAGGACAATCTTCCAGACCCATTAACAACCAAACAACTTGATTTAAGAGAGAAAGCAGTGAAAGCAAAACTTAATGGTAAAGCATTAGGTAAAACTCATGAAGTTGCCAAAGGCCAGTATGTTGAGCTGGAAAGAGAAGGTGAAGGAGCAATATGGACAGTCTTAGGCGAATTTGCAGATTTTCCGCACAACAATATAACAGAACCTGATCGTAAAGTAGATAATACAACAATCTGGGAACCTGATTTCAGCAGGGATTATTTTTATGATTTGCTTTTCAGCGAAGAACCCGGTGCAAACTCCATGCGAAACTATTACATTGAACAATCTTCTAATCGTTACGCAGTCTATGGTGATGTTACAGATTGGATTAAGGTACCAAATAATGCTGCATATTACGATGACAATCCTGACTCAAATGTATGGCTTTTCCTGGAAGATACAGTAAATGGCTGGTATCAAGAACAGCTTGACGCAGGCATGTCTCCTGACAAGATAAATGAGTACCTAAAACAGTATGATGTAAGAGACCGTTACGATTACGATGGCGACGGAGATTTTGACGAACCTGATGGTTATATTGATACATTCCAGTCAGTGCATGCAGGCGAAGGTGAAGAAGCCGGCGGCGGAACTTTAGGTGATGATGCTATATGGAGCCACAGCTGGTATGCTTACAGTAATCTGATTGGTAAAGAAGGACCTTCTTTCAATATGTTAGGCGGCATCCAGATTGGCGATAGTGATTACTGGGTTGGTAAATATACAATTCAACCTGAAAATGGAGGAGTTGGAGTTTTTACACACGAATATGGCCATGACCTGGGTTTGCCTGATCTTTATGACACTTCAGGTGGTGAGAATGGTACAGGTTTCTGGACTCTTATGTCTTCAGGCTCATGGATGAGCGATGGAACAAAGGATATCGGTTCTAAGCCAAGCCACATGGGAGCCTGGGAAAAGTTGCAGTTTGGATGGTTAAATTATGAAGTAACTAAAGCAAGTAAAAAACCAATGTCATTCAAATTAGGCCCAATGGAATTCAATACAAAGCAACCACAGGCTTTGTTCGTGGTTTTGCCGGAGAAGTCTGTGACCACTGTTATCAGTGAACCATATGCTGGCTCAAATTTCTACTACAGTGGATCTGGTGATGACCTGGATAACTTTATGACTAAGCAAATTGACGTCACTTCCGGTACAGCCATATCTGCAATGGTGAACTACGACATAGAAGAAGATTGGGACTATGCTTATCTTGTAGTCTCTACAGATGGTGGTGCAACTTGGACAAATATAGAGACAAATCTTTCAACTGATGATGACCCAAATGGCCAAAACTATGGTAATGGCATCACAGGCACTTCGAATAAATGGGTTGAATTAACTGCTGATATTTCAGCTTATGAAGGACCGATAACTCTTGGTTTCCGCTACTGGACTGATGGAGCTTCTGGCGGAGTAGGCTTCATGGTAGACGACATCAGTATCAAAGGCTTTCCAATAGATGGTGCTGAAACTGAAACTGATGAAGGCTGGAAATTTGATGGTTTTAAAGTGACTACCGGAACAGAATCCGGACTTTTCAGCAATTATTATATAGCTGAATACCGTACTTACAAAGGTTATGACTCCACGCTTAAAGTAGGTCCATACAACTTTGGTTTTTTAGATAATAAACTTCTGGCAAACTGGGCTGAACATTTTGCTTATCAAGATGGTTTACTCATAAATTATTGGGATACTTCTCAAAGCGATAATGCTACAGCTGATCACCCAGGACATGGTTTAGTTCTGCCAATTGATGCTCATTACCAGGCGCTGAAACGTGTTGATGGTAAAATTTGGCGTAACCGCATCCAGACATATGACTCCACATTCACTACAACTGCAACAGACGGAATTCCGGATTTGCATTTAAATAGTATATTATCACCTGTTAAAAGTCTACCGGCAGTAAATGTATTTGATGATAGTATACTGCACTATGATGAAACCAATCCACAAGGAAGTGTAATTCATCCAAATACCGGCACAATTATTGAGATTCGTTCAATGGATTCTAACGGTTTCATTCAAATACAGGTACATTCAGCAAAATCAAGCAAAAATAAATAATAACCAACTTGTTTCGTAATACCACGGGTTCAGTTTTGTTTATTTGTAATAAATGAAACTGAACCTGAAATTTGAATCTACTAATATTATTGTTTAATTTTTAGGGCTCATTTTTTCCTTCAAATTTTTTTGTTTTTATTTCATTAAAAATATTATTTCCTTGATTTTCATTTAATTGTATATTTGTATTCATTCCTATTAACTTCTTTAGCTGTAATATTTCGTTTATTAATAAATTGAAATCTTCTTTAGTTATTGGTTTTTTATTTTCATTTAGTTCATACCCTAATTGGCCGCTAACTTCGATTGTGGCATATTTTACATCTTCAATAGATGATATTCCGGATTGTCTTAATCGTGTTTCAAGTCTATCAACTGACATTCTAAGATTTCTTAAGTTTTTTGTATTTAATTTACCATCTTCAATAACAATTTTTGCCTTACCAGTAGATATGGTTTCTAAAAGGTCAAACTTCATCTCTAAGTATTCAGTTATTACCATCAGTACTGTTATTATTAATCCAACAGCTAAGGTACGTAATATATCTTTTCCAGCCACGGGCTGAATCAATAATGAACCAATTCCTACCATCACAACTACCTGAGTAATTGTCATCTGAGATATGGATTTTCTTCCTCCTATCCTTAAAATTAATCTGCCTCCATAAAATATAATGATCGTCTGCCAAATCCAATTTAAATTATTCATTTAATCATCTCCTAATATTAAATTAATCTGAAATTTTGTACAAGAATATACCTTAATTATTCTACATATTTTAAAAATTATAACATGCATTACAAGTCAATTTTATCTAGTAGTTAAAAATGAATTATTCAAAGTATATTTTTGAAAATATTATTAAAAATATAAAGGTAAACAATATAACTAAAGGAGAAAATATATGGGTATTGTTACAAACAAAACTGATAAAATGCAATCTTGCATTGATGCTTGTGCTAAATGTTCTCAGGCTTGTTATGAATGTTTTAATGCTTGTTTAAATGAACCCGACTTAAATGCGAGGAAAAACTGCGTCAGTATGTTGGTAGAGTGTGCTATGATGTGTCAAATGTCAGTGGCTACTATGTCAATGAATGGACATTTTTCAAGTGAACATTGCCAGATTTGTGCTAAAATATGTGATAAATGTGCTGAAGAATGTGCAATGTTTAAAGATGATCATTGTAAAAAATGTGCAGACATTTGTCGTATGTGTGCTGAAGAATGCAGGAAAATGGCAAATATTCATTCCATGGTTTAGTAAACATAGAAAAAAACTTCTGATTTTTTCAGGAGTTTTTCTATATGTTTTTAATTTTTCCTGTTAAAATTGAGTTTATGGCTTCCTTTATTTCCTGGTAGCTTGTGCACCTGCATAAATTAGATTGGAGCCACTGTTCTGTTATATATTCATCTGCATCCAAATGCTGTGTAGCTAAAGAATGACACACCATTAAAAATCCTGATGTACAAAATCCACATTGAAATCCCCATTTTTCTACAAATGCTTTTTGAATAGGTGCATTTTTAAGACCTTCAATTGTTGTTATTTTATGTCCGATCATTTCAACAGTCAAAGTCAAACAGGACTTTATAGGCCATCCATCAACAATAACAGTGCATGCTCCACAATCTCCATTCTCACAGCCAGGCTTCGCACCTGTAAGATTTAATTCATTTCGAAGAGTATAAAGCAATGTATCAGAAGGATTCACTGCGACTTTTCTTTTTTCATCGTTCACATCAAGTTCTATGATGCTTGTGTCTAATATTTTAAACATATTACACCTCGTTTAACATTTTAAAAGTATTTTCAAGGGTATTTTTGAGCACAAATTTTCTATATTCTGATGATCCTTCAGCGTCATATAATATTGAAGATGATACTTGCTCAATAATTTGGCCTATTATATTTTTATGATTTATTCCCTCATCGTTAATATAATTTTCTATTTCTTTATTTCTGAATGGATATGAATATAATCCGCTGAATGCGATTCTGATTTTATTATCCTTTTTTAGTGCTGCCACTGTCATAAGCGGATAAGCAATTTTATCGCTTTTAGTTTTTTTAACGTGAACATATGGCAGTGAAAAATATCTTTCATCTATTATTAGATTGACTAATATTTCCCCGGGTAATAGATTCAGTTTTTTATCAAATATTTGATTAAATTGAACTTCTCGCCTGCCATTTTTACCGAAAATTACAACGATGCTGTCGCAAAGCATCAGGGGAAGCGATGTTTCTTTGTATATTATTGTTCCGCACAAATTGCCTCCTATGGTTAATTTGCACTGAACTGTGTGATCGGCTATTCGTGCTGCAGTTTTGTCAAGGAGAGGAAACATTTTTGATTCGGATATCTGGCTAAGTGTTACTGCACTGCCGATGTTTAATTTATTGTCCTTCATTTCCATAGTACAACATTCAGGAATTCCTTTAATATCAATGACAGCACTCATATGAATATTATTTGCTCTTGCCATTGTTATAATTTCAGTTCCACCGCTGTAATACATGGGATTCTTGCCCTGTAAACTTAGTTCATTAAATGTTTGGAAGGCTTCTTCTAATGTGTCAACCTTATAATATTCAAATTTAGTAGGTATCATTTTTACCTCCTGTTTTTTTCTTCCAAATATATTCCGGTGTTATTGGAAGTTTATCAACATCTATATCGGCTGCCAAGGATATGGCATTGCCAAGTGCACTGGGAATTCCTATGATGCCGTGTTCTGCTATTCCCCTTGCACCATAAGGTGCTGACAAATCAGGTGTTTCTATGAAATCAACAACATATTCGGGATTTTCTCCGTATCTCATCATCTTATATGTTCTAAAGCTTGTAGTTTGCATGATGGCATTTTCATCATATAAAAATTCTTCTCTGCTTCCTATGCCGAGCCCCATGCTCATGCCGCCCATTAAGAGACCCATTGCCGATTTTGGATTTAAGAGTTTTCCTACATCAATTACAGTTGCAGCTTTAACAAATCTATACGTATAATCGGTTTTATCAAATTCAATTTCAACCCCTTGAGCTCCCAGTGTCCAGGTCGGACCTGCTTTACCTGTTCCAGTGGCAGGGTCGAGATGTGTAAGTCTGCTCATAACAAAACTGCCTCTTCCAAAAATATGACCGCCCACAGTATTTCCATTGTCATATTGGAATCCATAAACTAAATCCTTAAAAGACATGTATGTTGTTGGATCTTCGTTTAAAAATACCCGCATGTTGCCAACATCTAAATCTTCCGGAGAACATTTGAGAGCAACAGCAGCAGCTTTTTTTAATTGCATGATTAAGTCCTCTGCAGCTCTTAACACTGCACTTCCAGCCATATAAGTGCTCATGCTCGCAACAGTCTTCCAATGTGTAGGGCTTGTTTGTGTGTTTACATTCATAATTACATTGATTTTGCTTACAGGCATTTTCATTTTTTCCGCAAGAATTTGAGCCAGTGTTGTTTTTGAACCAGGACCTATTTCAACAACTCCGCAGTTTACATTTATGCTTCCGTCAGAATTAAAAGTTAACAAAACACCTGAGGATGCATCAGTAGGTGAAACAGATGTTTTCCAAAAACAACTGATGCCTTTAGTTCTGACTTTTCCATTGTCTAGTTCAATTTTATTTCCTTCCTGCCAGTTCATGATCTGTTTAAGTTTCTCTAAACATAAAACAAGATCGCCCGTATTGCTTTTGGTGATTTTCACCTGTGTTGGCGAAGTTGAGCCTACAGTTATTGCATTGATAACTCTTAATTGGATAGGGTCCATATTTAATTTCAATGCTAATTTATCCAACATTCTTTCTAAACAAAAAGCGTGGCTCGCATGACTAAATCCTCTAAATGATGTGGAATATGTATGATTTGTATAAATGCTCATTGCATCACATGACAAATTTTCTATACTGTATGGTCCTGAGCAATCCACTGCAATTGCTTTTGCTAAACGTGGAGATATGTTGGAATAAGCTCCACTATCAACTAAATAAGTCATTTCCGCTGCCTTTATTTTTCCAATGTTGTCAGCTCCAAGTTTAATTTTTACTTCAGCACCCATTTTACATGGTGAAGTGGAAATATCCTCTTCACGGCTGTTTGAAATTTTTACCGGTCTTCCATCAACAGATTTTGAAGCAAGATATGCCAATATTTCTAATTGAACATTTGCTTTACCGCCAAAAGCACCTCCTACAAGGGGTGTATTCACAATAACTTTGCCTTCTTCCAATTTGAAATATTTGCTGATATATTGTTTTACTGTAAAAGGGGTTTGTGTTGAAGTGTCTATTAGAACTGTTCCATCCGTTAAAATTTCAGCCATTGCATTTCTTGTTTCCAAGGCAGCATGGTCTGCCTGCGGCTCAGTAAAGCTTCCTTCCACAATGATGTTGCTCTCCTGCCAGCCCTTATTCATATCACCTTTTCTTACTTTTACTATGTGAGAAATATTAGTATTTTTTTGCGGATATATATATTTAGATTCAAATTTATAATCAGCTAAATTCTCGTGAATCAATGCAGCATTTTCTTTTATTGCTTCAGAAACAGTATTTATAACAGTAAGTGGTTCGTATTCTACTTTTATTAAGTTTACTGCTCGCATTGCAGTTTGCTCGCAGTCAGCAACTACTAAAGCAACCGTCTCTCCGTAGTATCTGACTTTTTCCTTTGCAATGGGAGGCATGTCATCAATTAGTTCTCCAAATAAAATTTCACAATCATATCCTGTTAAAACAGATTTAACTCCAGGTTCTTTTAATGCTTCGGAAACATTAATGGATTTAATTTTAGCATGGGCATATGTGCTGCATAACATCTTTGCATGAAAAATATTTTTCACAATTTCATCTGCATTATATTTTGCTGCACCTGTTACTTTATCCCATGCTTCTTTTTTTATAATGCTATTGCCTAAAACCGTCAATTCACATCCTCCTATTTTATTAAGATATAATCACCGCAATTTAGTTGTGAAACATTGGCTTTCATGGCTTTTGCGATATCCCTGCACAATATTTTTTGTTCATCAACGTCATTTGCTATTAGTGTTAATGGATTGCCTCCATGAACTCTTTCTTTATTTAAAGTAATGTATGCAATTATTTCTGCTTTTTCTTTTGACATGACAATTTCTCCTTAAGCTTTTAATTATTTATCTTCAAGCGGACTTTTCATTAGTTCAGGATTCTTTTTAACATTTTCTAAAATTGGTGTTTGTTTTATTGTATCAACAAAGGCTCCTTCATCTCTTATTATTGGAACTATTGCTAAAGCAATTTTACCTGTACTAAATTGTTTCCTGATGAAGTTATATCTTTTAACACCAAGCCTTCTGCAAACTTCAAAAAGAATTGCCTGTCTTTGACCATAATTATCTAGAGTGATGCGGAAGTGCTCTTTTTTGGGAATTATTACAGCACCAATACCTTCTGATTGAACTAATTTTCTTGAATTATCAGTTCCTAATAAATTTGTAACAAATATATTATCTACATATAATTCAGAATTTCTAACTTCAATTTTGCCTATTTTAACTTCTGCAAGATCTCCGACATTATGTCCTTTTGAAAATCTTCTTAAAATTAAAAATGTTATTGTACCGGCTATTACACCAACTATAATATTTACCCAAATTATTGGACTGTTAACGGCATGCATGGTTATTCCAGTGGTTAAAGATACTAATAGAGCAAAATAATTTCTTGCTTCATATGTTTTTGAAATACCATCAATGTAAGCATTACCTCTTTTAGCATATTCAGTAGTATCAACATCTTTTAAACTTTCCTTTTCCAATTTTCTAATGTCCCTAAAATGCTGTATCCCCAATGTTAAAAAAGTAATAGCTGAATAATTCTTAGTTATAAAAGCAGGAACGACAACAGCCCCTAAACCAGCTGCAACTATGCCTGAAACTAAATTTAACAAATAACCATTCGGATAACTCGGGTATTGCCTATAATCCTGTATTATGGTTAATATTCTTGCTAAACTGCCCATAACTACAGCAGTACCAATGAAGATAAGCTGCTGCTGTGAAATAATTTCTTCTTTCATTATGGCCTCCAATTTAATTATCGTGTATTATTTCGTTTATAATTTTTGATAAGCAATCATCCCTATGCGGAAGTTTTCATGGATGATGAACACAGTAATATTGTTATGTACAAGGGTTGATTTATACCTGGAAAAATTACATTGACTTTCTTATTATCTTATTTTTTGCCTTTAATTATTCAAAAAAATATTATAAAGTCAGCAATATAAATGCCTTCATGTAAAATATGAAAAGAAAAAGTTTTTATTGTACAATTGGTTAGAATAAATTGTTTCGCTAAAATATACTGCTAATAATCATATTTTTTTTGCAGAAACTATTTTATGTAAATAACATATAAAACTTACGAATAAAAGGAGCAAAAATGGTAAATATTAGTGAAAATATTCCTAACATCAAAAATTCAAATTCAATAGATCAGTCAGAAATTCAAAATGCTAAACAAAACATGAACTCTGCAGGAAGCAAAACTAAGATTTTAGGTGCTGAATTAACTTCAAATATTTCAGAATCAGCAAGCCTAGGAATGACCAATTCTGTTCTTAGCTTAAATAGTTCTACATCTGTAGGAATTAATGAATTGCAAAGTGCTAAAAATGCAGTTCATAAAAGTGGTAAACAGGGGTTATTATAATAGCCTGACTAAATAATAATAATTAAAAAATCACTTAGAGCACATCTTTAATACTCTAAGTGATTTCTTGTGAAATTATTAATAATTTATTCAGCGAAGCTCATGTATTTATTCTACAGTAACTGATTTTGCCAGGTTTCTTGGCTTATCTATATCACAGCCACGAAGGAGTGCCGCATAGTATGCAAGATATTGTGCCGGAATGATTGTTGCCAGGGGCGAAAGCAGTTCATTTACGTCATCGATTACTATTTCGTCTGTTTCCTGACTCAATTTTCTCATTGATATTACAAGTGTTGCTGCTCCTCTGGCCTTAACTTCCTTTATGTTGCTTCTTGTGTTAAGGTTGATGTTCTCCTGTGTAATAACTGCCACTACAGGAGTGTTGTGCTCAATGAGAGCTATGGTTCCGTGCTTTAATTCTCCTGCTGCAAATCCCTCTGTCTGAATGTAGGAAATTTCCTTGAGTTTCAATGAAGCTTCCAGACATACGAAGTAATCCATGCTTCTTCCTATATAAAAACAGTTTCTGCTGTCTTTAAGATATTTTTCAGCCAATAATTTGTAATTGTCCTTGTCATCGCACAGTGTTTCCATGGAATATGCAATTTTTCCAAGTTCCTTGAATATATTGATGTCAATTTTGTTGTCAACTACTGCAGCAAGTATTGCAAGAACAGCAATTTGTGCTGTATATGCCTTTGTTGAAGCAACTGCTATTTCCGGTCCTGCGTACAAGAGAAGCGTGTTGTCTGATTCTCTTGACAATGTTGATCCTTTTACGTTTGTAAGAGTAAGTGTTTTGTAGCCCATTTGTTTTACCTTGACCAATACAGCCCTGCAGTCTGCTGTTTCACCGCTTTGTGAAATGAACATGAAAAGCGGTTTTTCAGTTAATAAAGGCATATTGTAAATAAACTCGCTTGCTATTACAACTTCAGTTGGTTTGCCTGCAATTTTTTCAAAGAACTGCTTTCCAATAAGTCCTGCATGGTAGCTTGTTCCGCATGCTATTATATAAAGTTTGTCGCAGTTTCTTATATCTTCAAGTATTTCAGGCTGTATTTTCATGTTTCCATTTTCATCGGAATACTCTGACATTATTTTTCTGATCACAAAAGGCTGTTCTTCAATTTCTTTCATCATGTAATGAGGGTATGTTCCCTTTTCTGTGTCTGAAGCATCTATGTCTGCCTTGTATGGCTCTCTTGTGATTTTGTTGCCGTAAATTGTGTATATTTCTATTGAATCTTTTGTAATTTTCAGAAATTCCTTGTCTTCAATTTCATAGAACAAGTTAGTATGATTTATCATTGCCATGGCATCGCTGCCCAGCATGTTAAATCCTTCGCCTTTTCCTGCCAATAAAGGAGTTTTGTTCTTTGCTGCATACAATGTGTTCATGTCATCACCGTCAAGTATTGCAAGGGCATATGAACCTTTAAGTTCACTCATTGTATGTCTTATGGCCAGTTCAACTGATTCTCCGTCATTGACGAACTTTTCAATAAGCTGCACAATCACCTCTGTGTCTGTGTCGCTTGTAAATTTAGTGTCTTTTAAATATTTTTGTCTCAATTCAACTTCATTTTCAATTATTCCATTGTGTACCAGCGTAAAGCGTTTTGAACTGCTCTGGTGAGGGTGTGAATTTATCTGGTTTGGCACACCGTGTGTCGCCCATCTTGTGTGCCCGATTCCAAGCATTCCTGTAACCTTGTTGTCCAGGCATTCTCTTAATTTTGCTATTCTGCCTTTTTCTTTGCATATATAGACGTTGCTGTCATGAGCAATTGCAATACCTGCTGAGTCATAACCCCTGTATTCCAATTTTTCCAGTCCGCCTAATATTATTTCCTTCACATCTTCATATCCGATATAACCTACTATTCCGCACATATCAATTCTCCATTCTTTTTTTAAATTAAAAACCAGGCTTGAAATAGAAATTTTCCAAGCTTTTATATGACTTTTGAACATGTCAAAAAAGTCAAATGATAAAATTACCATCATCACAATATTAATTATATTATGATTTTTTTGTTTTACTTCAATAAATTAATTGTGGGATTGTAAACCAGATTGATATTATTTCATTAAGATGTGAAAGTTATTGATTTCATTTTGTTTTGACAGTCACCCGTCATATTTGCTGAAACCATTTCGATGTAACCACACCGCAGAGCATCCGCCGAATATTCGATAACTCTGTCCTCGTCAACTTTAAAAGTTCTGGCGCTATAATACAATAATCAAAGTTTAACTTCCCTTTATTCTCCTTTCTACTAAATTTATTATTAATTTATGAAAATAAAAAAAATTAGTTACTTTATCTTTTTTATTTTATCACAAAACTAATAAATAGTACATGATTTTTTTGAAATAATATAAAATGCAAGTTTAATAGTTTCCAATAGTCGACCTTTTGTTCATTAATTTGCCATGTATTATATTAAATCTCGTGTCAATAATATGTTTAGAAAGTCAATCTTCAAATTGATTTTCAGAACAAATTTAATCTTGTAAATTAAAATTGACCTGCAATACATAAAACATAAATGTACTCAGGTTGATAGGGCCCGGGAAGTATAATTTACCAACTTAACAATATCTTACATGATTAAATTAAACACAACTGACAATAATAACACTACATCATTCATGAAAGGAGAAACAAAATTATGGCATCAAACAACAACAGCGGAAGCAACAATATAGTTGTTCCAGAAGCAAAACAAGCATTAAACCAAATGAAGGCTGAAATAGCTAATGAATTGGGATTAACTAACTATGAACAGGTAGACAAAGGTAACCTTACTGCTAGACAGAATGGTTATGTAGGCGGATACATGACTAAGAGACTGGTTGAGATGGCTCAGAGACAAATGAGCGGAACTTCAGGCATGGGCTCAACTAAATAAGTAAGAAAAAGAATAATGATATAAAATTGGTGAACAGGGTTACTGTTCACCAATTTTTTTACCAGTCTTTGTTTACAGGCATTTTCATGAGTCTTCCGTATCCGTTGAATGAATCCTCATAATGGTATACGTAATCAGTCTTAGGATCAAGGAATATGAGTCTTCCTTCTTTTTGTGCCTGGCTCCTTAGATATCCTGCTCCGGAAGGATAATCTGTTTCGATCTGGAACCAGGTGTATTCACCGCCGCCGTTATTTTTGTACATGTTGTAAAAATCCTCATACCTCGGCGATTCTGCTTCAGGATATCTGCTTGTGAGAGCAAAACCTCCGGGTTCTACGTAAACCTTGAGATTTATGGAACTGTGGGGCTGCACAACAGGAATTTTCAAATCAACAACCGGCATGAAAACTTCATAGATTGCTACTCCATCAATAATTCCTCCGGTCAGGTAATCAACCGTGTAACCGTTAAGTCCATAAATAAAATGGTTCCTGTATTCTGTTGATGTTATAGTACCTAAATTAGGATCATAATTGTACTTGTTAGTGTCGTTTGTGAGGAAAAGTCCTGTTGGGTCATATGATGTTGCATATATTCCATTTCTGTCAAGCCTGAACTGCACGTTTAAATCCAGTGTTCCCGGGACAGAAGGATAATCTGTATCATTTCTCACTTCAATTTCCACATAGGCAGGATTATACAAGTAATCAGGATTTAATTTCAAAAATGGAGCATTCACAGGGTTCTCATCTTTTTTGTTGTTTGCATTCTTAAATTCGTCCACAATGCCTGAAGCTGTTTTTTTTGTGATTTCGTCTGTTATTTCATTTGGCGGAATTCCTGCTTCTGTCAGTGCAACCTGTGTAAGGTATGCTATGTTGTCTTCAGCAAGCTTTTCAAAGTTAGGCAATGTTGGAGGTATTCCTACTGACATGAGCCCGTAATTAATCAGACCTTCCAAAGCCACCGCCAGGTATTCCCTGAATGCCTTAATTGGAAATACACTTACAACTGTTTCAATTAGTTTTTTCTTTATGGATTCATATTTTTGCTGAATATCAGCATAAATCTTTGCCAACGTAGAAACCAAATCAACAAAGAAACCTACAACACCGTCATAAAGTTCTTCATACCACGGCTTATCTTTTTCCTGAGGCTTAGGTATGTATACATTTCTGCCTTCAGGTATAACTCTGTGGATTGCAGCTTCATATTCAGGATAGCTGCCGTTTGGATACATCAACGCTTTGATATTGGGTGACAGTGTCTCTCCGCCATACTTCCATTTGTTGAATATCTCATGTGGTTCTGGTTCCCTGAAAACATAATAATGTGAAAGGTATTCCGGGTCTGCCCAGTCGATTGACTTGTATCCTGTAATCCTTACGCTTGGAATGGAATAATCGATTACAACAGTCTTGTCGTACTTGGAAGGAGGAACAGGAGGAGCAATTATTGTAACCGGTTTTCCAAACCCATACTGAACCTTAACAATATCAGAGTATATTGTCTTTTCCCTGCCGGGCTGTTCATCGTCAGCTATTGCTACTATCCTTACATTGTATTCTATGTACTGTTCAGCAGCCATCTGTGCGGGATCTTTCCCGAACTCCTTAAATGGCACCAATACTGACGGAGTATAATTTCCGCTGTAGAGTTCAGTTTTCTTGTATTCCTTTTCATAAACCAGATTGTTCTTATCAACATAAGTTTGTTCATCATCAAAATCTTCGTCATATACCTGCACTATTACTCTTGATGCATCTTCATCCAAATTGTTCAATTGGAAAAGTCTGGTTGTTGTTGAAGTCGGGTCAACGCTTACGTTATTGCCGTTTGACCAAGGGTCGTGAACCGGTTCATCTACAGTTTCAGCCTGGCTGCTTCCAAGACATGATTTCGGTGTCCACAGTTCAAATGCAGACTGCGTATTCTGAATTTTAGAAATAACTTTTTCGCCGAACAGCACTGCAATTCCTTTGCCTGGATCTCCAATTGGATTGCCTGATGTATCAACTGCAACTGCCCTCACATAGAATGTTTTCTGTGTCTGAGGAATTGGGTTTCTAACAAGCTTTAATGATTCAAGATAAACTTTTGCAAAATCTACTGAAAATTCTTTTGAACTGACTGCAGCTTCACCTGTCATTACAATTCCCGGCTGTGTTTTAAAATCGCTTTTATATCCTGAAAACTGAACTGCTGAAACCTGCCATACGACCTTTGCAGCTCCTGGCGCATTATTAAGCTTGAAAGAAAACCAGCGCACATTATCTCCATTCTTGTCTACGAAGGCTCCGAAGTCTGACTTGGTATAAACAGGCCCTTTAGCCCGCTCTTTTATTGGAGGCTGGTAATAGATTACCGGAAGATCCGGGAGTTCAATTTTAGGCGGATTTATAACCGGCGTATTTAAATCAGGTATTTCAGGCATTTGAGGTATATTGGGAACAATTACTGGATTTGACAATGCTGCATATATCTCAGAATACTTTATGGCCTTTCGATCTGATGAAAACACAGGCAGCTTGCTTGGTTTTCCTGATTGAGTTGAAACAAAAAGTTCTGTTCTCTCATCGAACTTCGGGAAGAAGACGTTGTTTGAAACCATTGTGAACTCATACTTTTTCTGAAAATCCTTTATAGGTGCCGGTCCTTCTACAACTGTCACAGTTCCTTTTTTTCCTGCTTCCTGTGAGGCTGCTGCAGTGCTGTATTTTTTATATGTACGCAGCAGAAGAACTATGGCCTGCTCTCTTGTTGTGTTTGACAGAGGATCTATGGTATCAGATGATACACCCTTCATTATTTCATTTTTGTATGCAAATTTCATTGCATCACTTGCCCAGGTTGCTATTTTCGATGCATCCTTGAACGGAAAATTTCCACTTGTATCCTTGTCAAGATTAAGTACACTCACAGTAAGTGACCTGTATATCATGACGCAGATTTCCTGCCTTGTGATGTATGCAGACGGAGAAAACATATCTGCAGCTGTTCCCTTGACAATTCCCAGCTTGTAAGCCTTTAATATTTCCTTATTGTCCGTGTCCTTGAAAATATTATCTGCTGCAACCGGCACTACACCTGTAAGCTTTTCATAAAGCTTTATAACTAAGGTACAGAATTCTTCACGAGTAATATTTTTGTTAAAACTGCTCATCACATTTGAATATGTGAGAGATAGCCCGTAAGCCTCTTTTATCTCCGGTTCCGCCCAAGCACTTTGGGTTCCGTCAAATTGGACGGAATCAATCTCACCAGAAGCCTGAAAAGGTGCTACAACATTCATGAACATTGAAATTAAAACAATAACAGCAGTAATGTGTTTAATTTGTGATTTCATGTTCTCACTCCTTTTATTATTTTCACATACTTTCTGCAGTTTTATTGAGTAATTTAATTATATTATAAACTTTACTCATGTCAATTTATATTTATGAAAGCTATCTTATAAAAGATTTTGCTAAAATGATGCTTTATGTCCGCCCGATTATTATGGAATAAATTCTATGTCTACAACCATTCCATTTTTATGATATGAGCATCACTTGTGTTAACAAAAAGAAAGACCAGTTGTTTAATTATACAACCGGTCATCATTAATATTACAATTATTCTTAATTATAATTTTCAAAAGAAATGAGTTTTAAAAATAATTTATAACCCAAGTGCTATAATTTTATTTAATTAAATAATGAAACAAAAGGTGAATGACATTGCCATTCACCTTTTTATTGCTTATTTATCTTCTTTGCCAGCTGCCTGTTTCAATTGTTCAATAAGAAGAGGAACTATTTTGAAAATGTCTCCCACTATTCCAACATCAGCCACATCAAATATAGGAGCTGATGCATCCTTGTTGATTGCTATGATGTAATCAGATTCTTCCATTCCGGCCAAGTGCTGTATTGCCCCGGAAATACCGCATGCAATGTACAGATTTGGTCTTACTGTCTTTCCTGTCTGTCCTACCTGTCTGTCTTTTGGAACCCATCCTGCATCAACTGCTGCTCTTGATGCTGAAATTGTTCCTCCAAGAAGTCCAGCCAGTTCTTCAAGCATTGGATAGTTTTCAGGACCGTGCATTCCTCTGCCGCCTGATACCAATACTTTTGCATCTTCTATATTCATTCTTTGCTGAATTATTTTTGTAATGTCAAGTATTTCAACATTTTTGCAGTCTGCAGGAATTTCTACCTTGTACTGCTC